>NZ_JAAFZB010000096.1 GCF_010692725.1 Flavihumibacter soli
GGATCTTATCCTGGAGCCATCACCCTGGCAGGCGGACTGGACAATAACTACTCCTTCAGCTTTGTGGCCGGTAACTTTACTGTCACCAAAGCAGCCATCACCGTAGTCAACACTAACAGATCTAAAGTCTATGGAGATGTATTAAGCAATACAGACTTTACAGGAAGCATTACAGGCGTGGTAGCAGGTGATAATATCACCCTAACACGCAGCAGCACCGGACAGGGCGCTACTGCGGTAGCAGGGTCAACCTACCCGATCGTTGCAACTCTGTCTGATCCAGGAAACAGGCTTTCTAATTACACTGTATCGAATGACAACGGGGCGTTGACTGTTACTAAAGCGCAATTGACTATAACAGCAAATTCATTCAACATTTTTTGCGGACAAACGTTGCCAGTATACACTGGAACATACTCCGGTCAAAAAAATAGTGAGACATTTACGGTCACTTATTCATCGTCGGCTACTGCTGGCAGTGGAGCCGGAAGCTATACAATAGTCCCAATGGTAACGGGCCTAACACTCGACAATTATAGTGTCATTCCTATAAATGGAACCCTTGTTATAAATGGTGTTACCATCGATGCAAATGCAAGCAGCATCCCGCAATCTATCACTTCACAAATTACATTAAAAGCAATTGTTAGCGCGGCATCAGCTGGTATTCCTGTTCAATTTTATGTGGACGGCATAGCGAAAGGACCAGTTGTCTATACTATTCCAACAGGCGAGGTTACTTTACCGATTGGAATGCTTCCAACCAATGTATACGAAATAAAAGCTATCGCCGGCTCCGGATGTGCAGAATCTGTAGTCGTCTTTCTGCCCATTTATGATCCGAATGGTGGCTTTGTAACCGGTGGTGGCTGGATTAATTCACCTGCCGGCTCATATGTAGCTAATCCGTCTCTCACAGGAAAAGCAAACTTCGGTTTTGTAGCGAAATACAAGAAAGGTTCAACTGTTCCAGAGGGCAATACAGAGTTTCAATTCCATGCTGGTAATATGAACTTCAACAGCTCGGCATATGATGATATGCGTCTGGTTATCGCAGGATCTAAAGCCAATTATAAAGGCACGGGTACAATAAACGGATCCGGTAATTATGGATTCCTGGTGTCGGCCATTGACGGCGAGATAAACGGCAGCGGTAATATCGATAAATTCCGCATCAAGATCTGGAATAAGAGTAACAATCAGGTTGTTTATGACAACAACCTGGGCAAGGATGAAAATGATCTTCCGACAACCCTGTTAGGCGGTGGCTCAATCGTTATTCACGAAGTAAAAGGCGGAAAGCAATCCTCTACCACGCCACTCGCTAACAACTCACACGACGGTCTGGACATGAAACTCGTGGAACCGGTACTTGAACAGAAGATTAAACTCGGTGCCTACCCTAACCCGTTTGGTAAGCTGGCCACAATTGCCTTCACTTTGCCGACAGACGAACAGCTAGTTACATTGGACGTTTACGACCTGAAAGGATCCAGAGTAAAACGCATGTATGAGGGAAAAGCCGCAGCTCAGCAAACCTTAGAGTTTGAGTTCAACGGTTCTAACTTATCGCCGGGCATGTACCTGCTGAGGTTAACAACTCCTAAAAAAGTGGAGAATTTCAAAATGATCATGACCGAATAGAGTCGTTGATAAACATAAACAAGAGCCCCGGTTATCCGGGGTTTCTTGTTTATATATCTTTGCATCTGCTTTGTAAGCGCTCTTTCTAATATATTCCGATGGATATTGTCACAGAATTGAGTTAAACTTGCAGTAATTATGAGAGCCTTTTACGGAGATTTAAAGTTAGGAATCCTTGGTGGCGGCCAGCTAGGCCGCATGCTTATACAGGAGGCCATTAATTACAATGTCACTACCCGTGTGTTAGATCCTGATAAGGATGCACCCTGTAAAAATCTCTGCGATGAATTCACCGTCGGTTCCTTGACCGATTTCCAGACTGTATACGAATTCGGTAAAGGGCTCGATCTGATCACTATTGAAATCGAGAAAGTTAATGTAGACGCGCTCGAGAAGTTGGAGTCGGAAGGAGTTGTTGTTTATCCGCAATCCAGGGTTATTCGACTGATTCAGGACAAGGGCCTACAGAAGCAGTTTTTTAAGGAAAATCATATTCCGACATCTCCGTTCAAAATGATCTCCAAGAGAGACGATCTCCAAGCTTCGGGATTTAATTTCCCCTATTTTCAAAAATTACGGAAAGACGGATACGATGGCCGTGGCGTTTTTAAAATAAACTCCCCTGCCGACTTTAAAAAGGCTTTTCAGGATCCGAGTATTATTGAGGAGCTCGTTGATTTCGAAAAAGAATTGGCGGTAATCGTTGCCCGCAATGAGAATGGAGAGATCAAAACTTTTCCATGTGTCGAAATGGAGTTTAATCCACAGGTCAACCTTGTAGAATTTCTGATATCCCCTTCTACCCTAAGCCCAGAAATACTGCATCGAGCCGATCATCTTGCTGTGAAGTTAGCAAACGATCTGAAGATTGTGGGTGTACTTGCAGTTGAAATGTTTTTGACTAAATCGGGGGAGATCTTGGTTAATGAACTGGCACCCCGTCCTCACAATAGCGGGCATCAGAGTATTGAAGGAAATTTTACCTCACAGTACGATCAGCATTTAAGGGCGATTTTCAATCTGCCTTTAGGAGACACAAGCAGTATTGGTAACGCTGTTATGATCAATCTTTTAGGCGAAAAAGGATATGAAGGGTTGGCGGATTATGAAGGTATCGACGAAGTAATGAAATTGCCGGGAGTATATATTCATTTATATGGCAAGAAAATTACCAAGCCTTTCAGAAAGATGGGACATGTTACCATTATTGATGATAACAGGGAAAAAGCGATTGAGAAAGCCCGTCTGGTTCAGGAAACCATAAAAGTAAAAGTGTAAATACCGAATGCCATTCAAATAACGTATGAACAATAAAGTAGGAATTATTATGGGCAGTAAGTCTGACCTCAACATAATGCAGGATGCCGCCGACATCTTGACGGAAATGGGGATCGGATTCGAGATGACGGTCGTATCAGCCCACCGTACCCCGGACCGGATGTTTGAATATGCTAAGAACGCAGCTTCCCGTGGTTTGAAAGTTATTATTGCGGGAGCCGGCGGGGCAGCTCATTTACCCGGAATGATAGCTTCTATTACTCACTTGCCAGTTATTGGGGTGCCAGTTCGGTCATCAAATTCAATTGATGGCTGGGATTCCATATTATCAATTCTCCAGATGCCTAATGGAATTCCGGTGGCTACAGTAGCGCTCAATGCTGCAAAAAATGCAGGACTATTGGCGGCTCAAATACTTTCAACAGCAGATGAACAAATCGTCGATCGATTGGTGAAATACAAGGAGGAACTAAAGAATAAGGTCGAGGAGACAGCGCGGGAAATGGAAAGCTAGATTGAATTGTCATCAATTAAGCCTGCAGCCAAACCCATTAATTCCACATCGGGTTTTCAGGAAAATTGGCGATATGTGCATATTTTGGACCCAAGCTTATTACGATTTCCTTCCATAAGTTATCCCCATCTGTAAATAGCGCTTCCGTAGTATAATTATTAGTTATTAGCCAGGAATTCTGCTCCAGTTCGGTATCGAGCTGCTCCTCACCCCACCCTGAATAACCAATAAAGAACCGGATCTCCTGAGGATGAATGCTATTACTATTGATAAGAATTTTAAGTGTTTCAAAATCGCCACCCCAGTAAACGCCATCTTTAACCTCAATACCGCTAAGTAATTTGTCATAGCAGCGATGTATAAAATGAAGTGTATCGTTGCCTACGGGCCCACCTACAAAAATCGGGAAGTTGCCATCCCAACAATCAGGAATTACATCACTTAGTAATAAGTCGCTTCGTTGGTTTAGAACAAACCCTATACTACCGGAGTCAGAATGTTCTGTTAGCAAAACAACAGATCTCTTAAAGTTCGGATCAAGCATAAAGGGCTCTGATACCAGTAAACTCCCGCTTTGATGATTATTTTGACTTATCATAGCTACTAAACAAAGATTTTCGGTTTTCTGTTTTGTGAATTAATTCCAGCTATCTAACGACAATCCATGCTGCTTTAGTAGCTTTGCATTAGAAAAATTAACATGACAATAGAAAAAGAAATATTGGAAAACCTGAGGCAGAATTATCGTTCTGAAAAACTATCAGAAAAAGATGTAGCTGCCTCCCCCATATCACAATTTAGCAAATGGTTCAAGGAAGCGCTTGCAGCTAACATGCATGAACCGAATGCTATGACTCTTGCAACCGCCAGTACAGATAGAAAACCTTCCGCTAGAATTGTATTACTTAAGGGATTTGATGAAAAAGGATTTGTCTTTTTCAGCAATTATTTAAGTGCTAAAGGTAAGGAGATAGCTAAAAATCCAGTGGTAGCCCTTGTTTTCTATTGGGGAGAACTGGAGCGGCAGGTGCGCATAGAAGGTACGATTGAAAAACTAAGTAAAGAAGAGTCGGAGCGCTACTTTCAAAGCAGGCCTAAAGAAAGTCAGATTGGCGCACTGGTATCCCAACAGAGCCAGGTTATACCTAACAGGGTCGAATTAGAAAAGAAGTGGCAAGAAATGGAGACAGTCTATGCTGATAAAAAAGTTCCTAAACCGGCATACTGGGGAGGTTACGTTGTAAAGCCTACTCTGATAGAATTCTGGCAAGGGCGGGAAAGCAGGCTGCATGACAGAATAGTCTATAAGAAAGCTGATAAACAAAGCTGGAAGATATCACGATTAGCACCGTAACGACGCTCAGGTTTTAAAACAAAAAACGCTGTCTAGATTTAGACAGCGTTTTTGTTTTATTAAAAAAGAAATTCTATTAATATACTTTAACCATGAAAATATAACTTTCCATCTTTTTGATCTGATCAGTCCGGCTAAGTCCAGACATAGAATTCTTTTTATTAATTGTCAGCTTAGTGTCGAGCGAATCCTGAGGGATGGCTCCGATTGACTGCAAAATATAGTTCGATTTAATAGCAAATGCAGCACCCTCAGTTTGAGTCTGTTTCGCATTAATGATACCAACGACATTTCCTTTAGTATCGAGCAGCGGGCCACCGCTATTGCCAGGATTAACTGAAATATCTACCTGATAAGCAATGGTATCCCCTGCATAGCCTGTCAGGGAACTTAGATATCCCCTGTTAACAACCCGGTCATCTCTTGGAAAGCCAATTGTATATACATCTTCTCCAAGATCTGATCCGGATTTCTTGAATGTATATGGAAGAGCCGCAAGTGACTTAAATCTCGAGTCTACGATTTGAAGAACCGCTATATCATACGCCGGGTCGACATAAATTTGCTTAACCTTAAATGATTCGCCATCGGAATTTTGAACATAAACTGAATCAGCATCTTTCACCACATGATAATTTGTAATAACATAACCATTTGAAGAAAGAGCGAAACCAGTTCCCCCAAACTCACCCGGATTCACCGGGCCTTTATCTGGGATGTCATTTATCCCTTTAATTAATTCATTCTGCGACCGTTTGATATTATTGATGTCGCGTCTTAATGCGCTATAGTTATTAGTTATCGTTTTGCTGAAGTACCCGGTTGATAAGAGGGTTGCAAAAACTGTAACAAGCGCGACTGTCGCCGCGATAGCTGTATTAAATCTGTACTTCCTGAATAATGTCCTGATCTTAACAGATACCGGAAGAACATTTGCTTTTATTTCCTCTATATCCAAGTGCTGGTATGCAGCTTCCATATCGGCAATCAGTTGCTTCCTTTGACCATACTCCGTGATTGTATTGATAAAATTTTGATGTTCAACAACTCTATGATCAATCGATGGGTCATCATTTCTAAGCTTCTCAAAAGCAGCATGCTCCTCTGAGGATAGCTCACCTTTCAGATATGCTTCTATTAGATTTAATAATTCAATTTCACTTTTCATTTTCTGAATATTATACCTGAAAAAACAGTTTTTTCAGACGTTGCAGACACTTATACTTTTGTGTTTTGGCATTATCTGCGTTGGTATAACCAAATTTTTCACTGATATCTTGCATAGACCGATTTTGCATATAATAATCTTCAATAATCGTCTTACAAGGCTCCCCTAACTGCAATAATGCCTTTTCCATTTGCCGGAACTGGGCGTCCTTTTCTTCATGATAAGCTAAATCCTGCTCTACCGATTCTAAATTTTCCAGATCAAGCAACTCACCGTGAATATTCCGACTTTTCTGGTTCAAACGCTTGAGCCATAAACGACGGCAAACAGAATAAATAAAAGTTTTCAGTTTACTATTTAACTCAAATCCACCACTCTTAACCTTGCTATACAATACGATCACAGATTCCTGAAAGATATCTTTCGCATCGTCTTCGTTTCCATTATTGTTAAGTACAAATTGCAGCACCATCGGAAAATAAGACTTATATAACTGGTTGAGCGTGGTCTTTGAATCATTCAGGATCCCTACAATCACCTCTCTATCCGCTGGAACTGAACTTTTTATCTCTTTGCTCACTATTAATACTTAATATTTGAAATTGTAACCCAATAATAGGGAAATATAAATTTGTTTTTCTAAAAGACCAGTTGGGTTACTTAATCCCCTTACAGGTATTAATTATGACTACCAAACTTAAAAAAACCGTTATGAAAAATTTATTGAAATTCGGCTTTTTAGCTATTGCAGTTTCCTTATCTGTTGCCGCCTGCAACACAGAGAAAAAGGGCGATAGTAGTTCAGACTCTACAGTCTTGTCTGATACATCAGCAATGGACACTACTATGCTAGACACAATGACGACAGATACTACACTGTAATCAGTCTACTCTAAACATAAAACCGTCCCGAAAATTTTGAGACGGTTTTTTTTATTTTCACAGGGTTACCTTTCGGAATTTTAAGTATTAAGGGTAATTATTTAAAATTTAACACTAAAATTAGAATGAAAAACTTATTCAAATTCGGTTTCTTAGCTTTAGCTATCTCTTTATCAGTTGCAGCTTGTAACACTAACAAAAGCGAAAACGCTGCTTCTGATTCAATTGATTCAACTGCTGAAGTAGCTACTGATTCTATTGATTCTTCTGCTAACGCATTAACTGATTCAGTTGATTCAACTGCTGATGTAAAAGCTGATTCAGTTCAACACTAATTAACGATTAACCTTAAAAAAAACCGTTGCCGTTATGGTAACGGTTTTTTTTATTTTCTTATAATACAGGGTTACCTTTTATTCTTTTCGGTATTAACCTTCAAACAACAACTTAAACGACATGAAAAATTTATTCAAATTCGGTTTCTTAGCTTTAGCTATCTCTTTATCTGTTGCTGCTTGTAACACTAATAAAAGTGAAAACAACGCTGCTGATTCAATTGATTCAACTGCTGAAGTAACTACTGATTCTATCGATTCAACTGCTGAGGCATTAACTGATACAGTTGATTCTGCTGCTGAAGCAAAAACTGATTCAGTTCAACACTAATTGAACCAAATCATAAAAAAACCGTCATGATTATCATGACGGTTTTTTTTATGCCTTTAAATTGCTTACCAACTGAGTTAAACAGAAATAGCGTCGTAACGCTATTTCTGTTTAATTAATATGATTAGGCCGCTTTTTTAAACCAGCCTTTAACTTTTCTGGAGTTAATATAAGCCAGCAGGTACATACATGGTACCAGGATCAAAGTCAGGAATGTAGCGAAGCCCAGTCCAAAGATCATCGTCCAGGATAACGGGCCCCAGAACGCAACGTTATCACCTCCAAAGAAAATATGCGGCTCAAATTCTGTTAAAAGCCGGGCGAAATCAATATTGAATCCGATAGCCAATGGAATTAACCCCAGCATCGTTGCCGTAGCAGTTAACAATACAGGTGTCATACGAGTACGGCCCGCCTCTATAACCGCTTCTTTCACTTCCATCCCCTGTTCGATCATCAGGTCAGTAAACTCAACCAGCAAGATACCGTTTCGTACAACTATACCGGCAAGCGCCACAATACCTATCCCAGACATTACAATTGACATTTCCATCCGGAAAATAGTAATACCCAGCAATACCCCAATAACACTAAAGACAATTTCACTCAGGATAATCAGGGGCTTGCTAACTGAATTGAATTGCGTCACCAGGATTATAAGGATCAGTCCCAGGGCAACCAGCAGCGCCGTTCCAAGGAAGGCGGCAGTTTCCATCTGCTCTTCCTGTTCACCAGCCATCTTGATCTGGACTCCGTCTGGAGCCTTAAACTGGTTAATCTCATTTTGAATATTTGCTACCACTTCGTTAGGGTTCGAATCACCAAGTACATTGGACGAAAGAATGATTATCCTCTTCTCCTGTTTCCGCTTAATTCCACCATAAGTATTTACATAATTAATATCCGCAAATGATGAGAGTGGCACCTGCCGAATAATACCGCCCATTCCCATATCACGGTAGGTCACTTTCATATTCCGCAAAGCCTGCAGATCATTACGCTGATCTTCGCTTGCGCGGAGGTTGATCTCATAATCTTCATCTGCATCCCGGAACTTGGATACTTCCTTACCATAGATGGCGGTCCGCAGGTCAGAGCCAATCTGCCCGGTTGAAATTCCCTCCCGGTTTGCACGTTCCCGGTCAATATCAAAAATGATCTCAGGCTTATTATTCTGAAAATCAGATTTCAATTCTTCAACTCCCGCAATCTGTTTTGATTCAAGGTACTTTTTCAGCTCATCAGAGGCTTTAACAAGAGAATCCAGTTCATCGCCAGTGATCTCAATACTGATTGGCTTTGCAGTTGGTGGTCCACCCTGCTCCTGTGCAACAGTGATTTCGGCACCTGGAATACCTTTAACCTCTTTGCGGATCTTATCAAGGTATTCGGCAGTATTCACACCGTCTCTCAGTCCGTATTGAACAAACGCAACAGTTACCTTTCCCCGGTTAGTATAATTACCCTGATCCTCATCCTGTGGATCCGTAACACCAACAGTAACGTTTGAAATAATGGAAGAAACTACAGGATTATTTCTACCTCCCACAACCTGTGTTACTTTGTCTTCCACTTTCCTGATCACCTCATTCGTGTAAGCCTGGTCAGTACCAATCGGCAAACTAACATATACATATACAAAGTTTGGATCACCAGTGGGGAAAAAGACCACCTTTGGCGGAACTACCCCCATCAATACAATTGTAAAAATCAGCAAACCCACGGTGCTCCATAACATGGCCCGGGGACGTTCAAGTGTCCAACTTAAAACCCGCACATATTTGTCTTGTATATTCGGCCAAACCTCATTTTGAAATTTATGAATAACTCCGGTTAAGAAGAAGTGATTAACCAGGTATAAGAGCGATAGGAATACCACAAGATTGCCAAAGCCAAAATTGATGAGATACGCCACCACAGCAAATCCTGCGAATATCATTAAGGTCTTTTTTACTCTTTTATCAAATGTGGGCTTCACATTTGAGTGATCTTCAGGATGCATAAAATCAACTGCAAACACCGGATTTATGATGTAAGCTACCACCAATGAAGCCAGTAAGGTAATGATCAGCGTTATCGGCAGGAAGAACATAAATTCACCAATGATCCCGGGCCAGAAAAGCAGCGGAACAAAAGGTGCAAGTGTGGTTAAAGTTCCCGAAAGAACGGGCATAAAGACCTCCCCTGCTGCTATCTTCGCCGCCTTAACGATCGGAACCTTTCCGTTATCAAATATCCGGTGGGTATTTTCTATCACAACAATTGCATCATCGACCACGATTCCTAAGCCCAGGAGGAAGGAAAACAGAACGATCATATTCATCGTAAAGCTGAATCCCATGAGGCTACCAAGCGCCGGCATAGCCATAAAGGCAATGAACATAGACAAGGGAACCGACAGTGCTACAAAAAGTGCATTGGTAACTCCCATGAAGAACATCAGGATCAGCGTTACCAGGATAAATCCAATGATGATAGTGTTGATCAGGTCATGCAGCGTCGTCCGGGTTTGATCCGATTGGTCACCTGTCACGGTTATTTCCAGATTCTTAGGCAATTCATTACCCTTCATATCGGCGATCATTGCATTTATCTTGTCTGATGCTTCAATCAGGTTCTCACCACTCCGCTTTTTTACGTTTAGGGTAATGACATTCTTTCCATATAGTCTTGCGTAACTCTCCTGCTCTTTAAATGAATCCTTTACTTCAGCGATATCTCTTAAATAAACCGATGCCCCGGTCGGAGTCTTAATGATCAGGTTCGCAATTTCATCGGCGCTTTTGAATTCATTCTTAACATTCAAAGTTCTTCGAACACCATCCATCTTCACGGTTCCACCAGAAATGGTCAGGTTCTCATATCCCACAGCCGACTCGATATCCCGAAAGGAGATCTGCGTAGCAGCCATTTTATTCAGGTCAACGTTGATCTGAACTTCCGGATCAAGGGCACCCACAACATCAACACCTGAAATTTCTTTCAACCCCTCGATGCGATCTTCCAGGTCGTCGGCATATTCTTTCAGCCGCTTCAGGTCAAAATCGCCGGAAATGTTCACATACATGATGGGAAGATCAGCCAGGTTAATATCCTGTATATTAGGATCATCCGGCAGATCGGTCGGCAGGTCTGCCTTATCGACTGCATCCTTTACCCGTTGCTTCGCATCCTTAATATCGACGTTGGTATTAAATTCTGCCGTGATAATGGAAAAATCCTGGAAGGAATTTGATGTAACCTTCTTCAGCCCTGAAGTCGATTGCAGCTCCTTCTCTATTTGCTTTGTCACCAGGTTCTCCATGTTCTCAGGAGAGGTACCCGGATATACTGTCGTAACGAAGATCTTGGGAATAATTACTTCCGGAAAATTTTCTTTCGGTAATCCCATATAAGCGAAATATCCCATCACAGCGATAATTACTGTGAGGACATAAATGGCAGTCTTGTTATCGATCGCCCAACTGGAGGGACCGAATTCTTTATTCACATCTTTCATTTCAAAAAATTTGAGATAGCCCCAGAGTTTTAGTCTGCCGGCTAGTGACCTTTATATTAAAACTTAACAATATCACCCTCATTCAAATCCTGAATACCGGCAGTTATTACTTTATCACCTGATTTTAAACCGGATAGAACCTCTGCCTTACCTTCCGATACTTTTCCCGCCTGAATACTCACTCTTTTTGCTTTGCCGTTTTCAGCCACAAACACGTAGTCCCCGCTTTCTGCTTTCTGGATAGAATTCACCGGTACGATTAAAGCCTTATCGTTCTTGTAATCAACGATTTTAACGACTGCAAGCATATTCGGACGGTAGGTCTTTTTGGATGGCAACTTTACTTCAACATTAAAACTTCTTGAAATCGGATCGATGGTTTTGGATGCGAACGAAAGCTTCGTTTCAAGCGTGTCCGGAACATCAGGGAAGATAATGCTGACATCATCGCTCTGATTAACCCTTGCCGCATATGACTCGGCCACCTGAGCCTTCACTTTTAAATTTGAAGCATTGATAATACGGATGCCCGACGCTCCCGGCGATACTGCCTGACCAACCCGCAGATCCATTTCATCGATAGTACCCGAAATAGGAGCCTTTATTTTATACATCGCTGCCTGTGAATTCAAGGTTGCAATGCGACGCTCCGCACTTTCCTTTACCGTTTTTGCGTTCAGATACTGCACCTCGGAACCTATCTTCTGCTCCCAAAGATTCTTTTGACGTTGATACAGCGTGTTCGCCAACTGCAGCTGTGTTTGCAATTCCGCCATATTTTGCCCTAATACCTTGTCATCCAGCTGGGCAAGCACCTGGCCTCTGCTAACCCTTTGCCCTATATTGACATAAACGGCGGTTACCACACCCGGTGTTTCAGGCGTTACCTGCACATTTTCTTCCGCATCAACCTTTCCCTGCACTTCTACATAATTTCTGAAGGGACTTTCGCTTACTTCAAAAACTGAAACTTCTTTAAAAGAAGATGGTGCAGCACTGGTGCCTATCTCTGCCTCGAGCTTAGCGATCCTGCTGTTTAATTCAGTGCGCTCTTTTTTAAGCGTTTCCAATTCTGATTTTTTGTCAGTTGACTTTCCTGCACATGAAGCCAGAAATACGACAGCTGCAATTGATAATATCCGTTTCATTTTATATTGATAATAGTTTGATTAGTAAACAATTTTCCCTGTAGCACGATCAAGATCGATCTTACTGATAAGCAATTCATACAGGGCGGTTATATAATTATTTTGAGATTCCTGTAAAGAGGTCTCCGCAGTAGTCACTTCAAGACTTGATCCGACGCCCTGCTCATATTTAATTCTGGATACTCTTAATACTTCATCAGCCAGGCCCATATTTCTTTTTTGATTTTCCAGCGATCTTACCCCATTAAGATAGTTGGTCTGCGCCTCGGAAACCTCCAGGTTAATTCCATTCTTCAGGTTGACCAGGTCGTTTTGGGTTCGTTCCACCTGCAGCCTGGCATTCCGGATCTGATAGAGCTTTTGCCCGCCGGAAATGATCGGTACTGTAAGACGCAGGCCTATGATCGTAACAGGGTAGTTCACATCAAAAATCGGTGAAAAAGTATTGGACTGATAGTTATTCGAAGCATTTACAAAACCAGACAATGAAGGCAGCAGCAAACTTTTATATCTTTTTAAGTCGTATTCATTTACCCTTTTTTGGGTTTGAAGCAGCGAATATTCTATACGACTTTGATAGGCAGTGGTATCGGTTACCATCGCAATTTTTGCGAAGCTTTCTAAATCGCTTAATTTATCTTTCAATGCCAGAGGCGTTTCGATCGGCATGCCCATTTGAAATTTTAACAGATCCACTGTCAGCGACAGTAATTTGATAACATTTTCCCGTTCTGTTTCCAGGTTATTGTGTAATACCCTTAGGCGGTCTACGTCGATGCTTTCAACAAAACCATTTTTAAACATCGCCTCCGTGTCACTCAGTGACTTCTTCAGCCTGACTATGTTTGCATCCAGAAGCTCGACGGCCTCTTCTCTAACTAAGGCTGTATAGTATGCCTTGCTTACCGCAACTGCAGTTTCTATCCGGGTACGCCGCAAATTCTTATTTGATAACTCTTTATACGTTTTGGAAGCCTGTAGTCCTACCAGGTAGGTCCCGTCGAAAAGCAACTGATTAAGCTCGAGGCCTGCGGTCGACTGGTACTTCACACCAAACTGCACAGGTACCTGAGTGCCCGGCTGACCAAAAAATTCCCCGGGTAACAAGCTGGTCGGGATTTTTACATAATTAGAGAAACTGGCATTACCACTCACCTGTGGCAAGCCCATTCCAATAATCCGTTTAACATCGTTTTTCGCTATTTCTTCATCGATAAGGGCATTCTGCACCGAAGTCTGATGCGTCTGCGCGTATTCGATCGCTTCCTGCAGACTAACGCTATAGGTCAGCGGGTCGCCTTGCTGGGCCCATCCCGGTAAAATGCCGGCAAGGCATAATAAAAAAGTAGTAAGTATATATCTCATTGTTTCTGCTTTAATCCTGATTAATATTATTCCTGTATTTATCAATTAATTTATAACCCTCCGCTGTACACAAGCCGAAAAGAAAGTGTTCCGTAATCTCATTCATTAGTGCGATGATATTGAACTGATTGACCGGATAAGTGGTCTGACCAAAGACCGTATCAATCTGCCCGATCCGCATCCATGTGAGGATATCTGCATTAATCTCACTTCGGTAGTGTCCCTCACTTATTCCCCTTTTTATATTGTTGTATATTACCGCAAATAATTTTTTTTCCCTGAAAGCTACATACAGCTGCCATGCTTCCGGATGGTATTTCTGAAGATCATAAAATAACATCGGGTTCATGTTAGATAACATATGCTGCATCTGTGTTACAGCAAAAAAAACTTCATGAACTGCATTCGACGAACTATTAATACAATCCTCCATCACGCAGACCTGATTCTGCATTTTATTTCGCATCAGCTCAACCACCAGTGCGTTCTTATCACTGAAATGCAGATATATAGTTTTCTTCGAAATTCCGAGATGTTTCGCAATATCATCCATCGTCACGCTCTTTATGCCGTACTGGCAAAAAAGCATATCCGCCTGCGTTATTATATGTTCCTTTAATTCCAAAACTGCCTTTGTATTCTGAATCAAAACTATGGAAACTATTTTTAAGTTCAAAGTTTCCAAACATTATATTTTGCTCAAATGGACTGTGTCCACGGGAAGAGTCTTCACCCAAAATTGGGTAGCCTTTATTATTTTATAACTTTGCGAAAAAATTATAGCATGGAATTATCTCCTTTAACTGCCATATCCCCTATTGATGGGCGGTACAGAAAAACTACATCTGACTTAGCAGCCTTTTTTTCCGAAGCCGCATTGATCAAATACAGAGTATTCGTCGAAATAGAGTATTTCATTGCTTTATGCGAGTTGCCCTTACCGCAGTTAAAGAGTTTCAATCCCGAACACTTTCAGGCACTGCGGGAGATTTACACCAGTTTTAATGAGGCAGATGCCCAGGCTGTAAAGCAGATTGAGACAATCACAAACCATGATGTGAAAGCAGTCGAATATTTCATTAAAGAAAAATTCGATTCCCTTTCGCTCGATGAATTTAAGGAATTCATCCATTTCGGATTAACATCCCAGGACATCAACAATACCTCCATACCTTATTCTTTTAAGGAGGGCTTAGAAAGCTCTTACTATCCTGCCTTAGCAGAATTGCAGGAGCTATTGGAAAAACTGGCGAATGACTGGGAAAAACTCCCGATGCTGGCACATACCCATGGACAGCCGGCGTCGCCAACCCGCCTGGGAAAAGAAATAGAAGTATTTGTTGAAAGGCTGAAAACGCAAACCGCACAATTAAAAGCTATTCCGTATTCCGCAAAGTTTGGCGGCGCTACGGGGAACTTTAACGCGCATTACGTGGCTTACCCTGAAATAAGCTGGAAAGACTTTGCCAATAGTTTCGTAAACGGCACACTTGGCCTTAACAGGTCACAGTATACGACCCAAATTGAACACTACGATAATTTTGCGGCGCAGTGTGACGCGATGAAGCGCATCAATAATATAGTAATTGACCTGGACCGGGATATGTGGACTTACATTTCCATGAATTACTTCAAGCAGCGTATCAAGGCAGGAGAAGTTGGTTCATCTGCAATGCCACATAAAGTTAACCCGATCGATTTTGAGAACTCAGAAGGTAACCTTGGGATTGCCAATGCTATGTTAGAGCATTTCGCCGCAAAATTACCGGTCTCACGTCTGCAGCGAGATCTGACTGATTCTACGGTATTGCGGAACATTGGTGTTCCTGTTGGCCACACGCTTATTGCCTTAAAATCTACTGTAAAAGGCCTGAATAAGCTGCTTTTGAATGAAGAGGCGATCGCAGGGGACCTGGAGGACAACTGGGCAGTCGTTGCCGAAGCGATTCAAACCATTCTTCGACGGGAGAGTTATCCAAATCCATATGAGGCCTTAAAGGAGCTCACGAGGACCAACCAGCAGATTAACGCTGCATCAATTGCAGAATTCGTTGAAAGCTTAGATATATCGGCCGATGTAAAAAGTGAGCTGAAAAAGATTACACCAGGCAATTATACAGGCATATAAGTATCAGTAGTATGTCAAAAACCCGCTTGCAAAAAAACTTGTAGTTAATATTGGCTAATTTTACAACCATAAATATTTGATAAATGAGCACAGCCACATCCAATATAAACGTCTATACAGAAGGTACGCCTAATCCGGCTACCATGAAGTTCCTGGTTAATAAACTGTTAACCAATACCAGTATCGATTTTGCTACAAAGGAAAGCGCAGAGAAGTCTCCTTTTGCACGGGAACTCTTCCGCTTCAATTTCGTTACAGGCGTCTTCTTTGCAAGTAACTTTGTGACTATCACAAAGGCTGAAGGTTCTGATTGGGCAGATATTGAACCTATTCTGAAGGAGTTTGTTAAGGGAGCGGTAGAATCAGAGCTGAAGATCCTTGAAGAGGAACAGAAAGTCGTCGATTTTGAAGGTACAGAAACAGAGATCAAAATTCAGCAGATCCTGAACGACTATGTACGCCCAGCTGTTGAACAGGATGGTGGTGCAATCAGTTACAGATCATTTAATGAAGGAGTGGTTACCGTTGAACTTCGCGGTTCCTGCAGCGGTTGTCCTTCATCAACCATTACACTGAAGGCCGGGATTGAAAACCTCCTGAAGCGTATGGTACCTGAAGTTACAGAAGTGGTTTCAGAAGCATTATAAAAATAACATCACAAAAAGAAAGCCGTTCAGAATAATCTGAACGGCTTTTTTTATGGCAAGTTCTTAAGCTATTTTATATTCGGTTGAATAACTTTTCTGATTTCAGCCGCCCAATTCGTCATGGCCACCCGTTGCTCCTGCGTCAACCGGGCATCAGCATGTATCAGGGAGTATGACTTCAGAGGCATTTCATTTTCCTTAACCATTTCAATTAATTCCTCCATCTTATGGTCAGCTCTTTTTGCCGGATAAGCTGCGAACTCAGAGAAATTTAACTCTTTTTTCCCCTCCTTAATATGATCATTAAGCCACCAGGCTACCGGCTGAACCTGGGAATACCATGGATAAACAGTATTATTGGAATGACAGTCGTAGCAAGCTGTTTTGATTAAAGCCTTTAAAGAATCGGGTGCCTGGTAGTGAGCGAAAATATCGCCAGGGGTGGCGGCATTCGATTGGTTCTTTTCCGGCCGGAAGAACTGAATAATAACTAATACTACGAATAGGCATAACAAAACTTTCTTGGTCTTCGACATATACTTATGATTAAAAGTTCAGTTTTTTGCTTTATTAAAATGCCGGTCAATTATCGCTAATACCTCAGCTGTGATCTGTCCGTTCGTCGCGATCACTTCCCGCTTACTGATCATCTCGTTACCACTGGAAAAATCAAGGATATGCCCTCCGGCCTCCCTTACCAGGACTATTCCCGCAGCCACATCATACGAATTGAGATTATACTCAAAATAACCATCAAAACGGCCTGCGGCCACATAAGCCAGGTCAACGGCGGCAGAACCGATGCGGCGTAGGCCATGACAGCTGCGCATCAGCTCTCTAAAAACCCCGAGATATGGTTCCTGCTTTTCGAAATCATAATATGGGAAGCCCGTGGCCAGTAATGTATCTTCAATTTTCTCAGCCGTCGTCACCCGGATCGCTTTGCCGTTCAAGTAGGCCCCTCCGTCCTTCCAGGCGTAAAAGCACTCATCCCGGTTCACTTCATAAACAACTCCTAAAACCAGTTCTTCCAGGTGCTGCAATGCCACACTAATGGAGAAGGTGGGAATTCCATGAATAAAATTGGTAGTACCATCCAGAGGATCAATGATCCAGGTATAATGTTCGCTTTCTCTATTGACCGTTTTTTCTTCGGTAATAAATCCGGCGTCGGGCAATAACTTTTCAAGGCCTTTAACCAGCATGTTCTCAGCGGTTTTATCCACGTAAGATACCATGTCATTCAGTCCCTTATACTCGATATTAGCGCGATCAAACACAAGGGCTTCCCGGCGAATAAATTCGCCGACTTCCCGGCTAAGTTCAACGACACCTGTACTGAGAACTGATAAATCCATCCTAAACCGCTGGTAATACTTCCGGATGCTTACGGGCGTGATTAACTGATAAAATAACGCCGATAATTCCGCTCAACACCAGGATAAATGAAATAAGTTCTGCCTGGGTAAAGCTCAGACCCATTACATGATATTTCGAATTCACCCTGATAAGCTCGATAAGGAATCTTTCAAGACCATTCAAGATCAGGTAAATTGAGAACATCAATCCCGGGATCTTTATCCTGTGCCGCAAAGACCATAACACGCCGAACAGCAGCAGGCAAAAAACAACTTCATAAAAAGGTGTCGGGAAAACGGGTACCGGCAGCTGATTGCAATAGTTGCCCACACAACCGGCAATAGGAACACCTTCATTAACCACGTTATGCGGATATTTAAATGCCCATACCCAATCCGGTGCCCAGCTTAACCAGGAAGGTTTCAGAGCGACATTTTCAATTCCCCAGTCACCGTCGCCAGACATGTGGCAGCCAATGCGCCCGACCGCATAAGCCAGCATCATACCCGGACCGCCGATATCAAGCATATGAACCAGTTTAATGCCGTATTTATTGGCATGATATAAAACTGCCGCACCTCCGCAGATCAGCCCGCCGTAAAATGTCAGGCCGCTGAATGATATTAAACCATCAACGGGATCTTTCATAAAATCATCCCAGTATTCCAGGTTGTGAAACAGTTTTGCACCAAGAAAGCCCCACAAGGCGGCCCACATAATCAAAGTACCCATTAACTGGTAAGGATGAACGGTTTCTTTTACGATCTTCGGATGCGGAAGCTGTTCTTTCTTTTTCTCGGAATAAGACCAGTAAATAAATATTGCAGCAAGTATGATACCTCCGATAAAAGAGCCTCTACCCGATAATATAAAGGCCTGCGGGTTTGCTACAAACTCACTGTAGTTGAAAAGGCCGCCCAGCAGTTTGAAACCAACAAGAAAGCCGAAAACACCGTTCAGGGCCATTTCAGACAGTGTAGCCGGCTCACCTACTTTCACATTCCTTGTAAAGGGATGTACAAGGCCCTGCTTTTCTTTGCGTTTGAATTCCTGGGAAAAAGCCCAGTATCCCGCCACAAAAGCGAAGGCAACAAAAAATCCGAATGTTTGAATTGGCAGCGGAACATGAATACCGAAGAGGTATTCTATGAGGTAGGTTATTGTTGGAAACATGGTCTAAATATACAATAAAGCTTAAAAGATGAAAGCCTGATGTGCAAATGTAGCACCAGGACATCTCTAAACCCTAAACCTATCACCTTCTAAACCATCAGTGCGACAGCACTTCGCGATACTCCTCAACTTCCATATCCCCGTCGCTTCCCAAAGCAAGAAGCTTAACCGTTTTAATATCGTTTACCAGTAAAGGATCATAAGGCGTTTTCACCTTTACATAGTTCCTGCTGAAACCGTGCATAAATCCCTCTTTCTGATCGCCTTCGAAAAGCACCTCGGCATCTTTTCCAACCTGGCTTTCATAGAACGCCCGCCGTTTCTTTTCAGACAGGATATGCAGCATCTTACTTCTATCGGCACGTTGTGATCCAGGAACTACACCGGGCATTTCAGCCGCGGGCGTATTTTCGCGTTCGGAATAGGTGAAAACATGCAGGTATGAGATATTCAGTTCATTGAGATAATTATAGGTATCCAAAAAGTCCTCCCTGCTTTCACCCGGGAAACCGACGATCACATCGACTCCAATGCAGCAGTCCGGCATGATCTCTTTAATCTTCGATACCCGCTCCGTATAAAGTTCACGACGATAGCGTCTGCGCATTAGCCCGAGAATTTTGTCGGACCCGGACTGAAGCGGAATGTGAAAATGAGGAACAAAGCGCTTCGAAGAAGCCACAAATTCGATCACCTCGTTTGTCAGCAGGTTAGGCTCTATTGATGATATCCTGATCCTGTTTATCCCTTCCACTTCATCCAGTGCTTTAACCAGGTCCAGGAAGCGGTCTTCCCGCTTTCCATCACGAATCCCGAAATCGCCCAGGTTGACCCCCGTGAGAACAATCTCATTAACGCCTGAAGCAGCAATCTCTTTCGCCTGGCTGATTACATTTTCGATGGTATCACTGCGACTTGAACCTCTCGCGAGCGGGATCGTACAAAACGTGCAGGAATAATCGCAGCCATCCTGAACCTTCAGGAATGTGCGGGTACGGTCGCCAATAGAAAATGCGGGAACAAACTCGTTCGTATGCGCAATTTCCTGGTTATATATAAGTGCCTTGGGCTTCTTTGTGAGGTCAGCAATATGCTCAGTGAGCTGAAACTTCTCCGCAGCTCCCAGGACTATGTCCACGCCCGGTATGTTTGATATTTCTTCAGGCTTTAACTGCGCATAGCAGCCTACAATAGCAATGTAGGCATTCGGAGAGTGCTTTAGTGCTTCCCGTACCACCCTGCTGCACTTTTTATCAGCGTTCTCAGTAACAGAACAGGTGTTTATCACATATACATCGGCACGATCAGTAAAATTAACAGTATCGAAACCCGCCTGGGCAAACTGCCTGCTGATCGTGGACGTTTCTGAATAATTCAGCTTACATCCCAATGTATAAAATGCGACTCTTTTGCTCATAGAAGCCGCAAAGATAAGGATATTGAAGAAGTTGTAAGTAATAAGTTGTAAGTGGTAAGTAATAAGTAGTTAGTACTTAGTAGTTAGTAACTAGTAGTGGGTAATTACTAATGACTTCAAACTCATTACTCCCAACTCACTACTCCAAACTCGTAATTCTTAATTCTTAATTCTTAATTCTTAATTCTTAATTCTTAATTCCCCCCTACTCCCCCCATCTAAATGACTCATCCTCCAGCCCTGCCAGGTCGATAACCCGGTTAATGACTGTTTCGGCGACTTCCTCAACCGTTTTGGGTAAGCTATAGAAAGAAGGTGTTGCCGGGCAGACAATGGCGCCTGCTTCGGTGACGGTCTTCATATTATTTATCTGGATCAGGTTAAGTGGCGTCTCCCGGAGCACCAGGATCAATTTACGACGTTCCTTCAGCATAACGTCGGCTGCCCGGGTTGTCAGGTCATTCGAGATTCCGCCGGCGATGCGGCCGAGGGTGCCCGCAGAACAGGGACAGATGATCATCGTATCAAATCGGGCCGAACCTGACGCGATCGGCGCCATAAAATCTCCTTTGTCGTAGAACGAGAAATTATATTTCTTGTAATCTTCGTTCCCCAATTCGTATTGCCAGACTAACCTGGCGTTATCCGACATGACTACCGCTACCTCGGCAACCTGGTTTTGTAATCGCTGGATCTTGTCAAATAATATTCTGGCATAGATCGCCCCGCTTGCACCGGTTACTGCTATTGCAATTTTTCGCTTGGTCATGATGGGTAAAGGTGCCGAATTCTGAGCGATAAAAAAAGGGTCGAATACAAGTACTCGACCCTACATCTACCTATGAAAAACATGCCCTTTGGGAGGGCATTACAAATATATACAAAAAGCAATTCCATGCAAATTTTATAAAGAAAATTTAACTAAGGCTAAAAGATATTTACCCTGCGAAACAGGAATTTTGTTATGTTTAAGCTTCTCTGGCACGGTTTTTACCCCAAAAAATATTTTTCCGAACGGCAAATTTTTCATTGTAAACCTCATGAACGAAAATTTTTAAACCCGATTCTCTGCATGTTCCGCCGCTTTGAAACCGTTCCAACCTATTTTAACGATATCAGGCTGAGGCAGTGTTAGATAGAAATATTTTTATGCCGATGTTTGTACTCACCAAAGCCTTGAAAGATGCTCAACCTGATAATCGACCTTGATAATACCATCTATCCTGTAAAATCGATCGGAGATACATTATTTGCTCCCCTGTTTGACCTGCTTAACTTTCCTGAATACAAGCTGAGCCCTGATACGATTGAAGAGGCTAAAGTTCAGATCATGCGTATCCCGTTCCAGAAAGTAGCAGCGGAATTTAATTTTCCACCGGAACTGACCAATGATGCGATGAAACTGCTGAGAAGTATGACGTATGTGCAGCCGATGACCTATTTTCCCGGGTATGAATTGATCCGGGAACTGCATACGCTGAAATTCCTGCTCACCACCGGCTTCGAGGCACTCCAGGAGAGTAAGATTTACTCACTAGGGATCGAACACGATTTCACAGAGATCTTTATCGTCGATCCTGATAAAAGCAGAATAACGAAGAAGGACGTCATGGAAAACATCATGGAAAAATACGACCTGATACCGGAAAGCCTGCTTGTCGTTGGTGATGATCCCGAATCGGAAATAAAAGCTGCGAAGGAATTAGGGATCCGGTCATTCCTGCTTGACCCGGACAATGCGTATGCTGATGCAGGGGCAGATTATAGAGGTCGCAGTTTGAAAGATGTCTTAGATTATGTGTAGTTATTGAGGCTCCAGTAGGTCCTTCAACTGAATCAACCTATCCTGGAATGCCACCAATGCCTTCACATGTCCATGAGACTTTATGATATCAAAATGGCTTTGAACGAATTTCGGTACGTTGGTGATTTTCACCGCAACATCCAATTGAATTTCCTGTGGTAGTTCACAAGTTGCAAAGAATTGTTCCAGTTCTGTAATGGTCATTGGGTAAAGGTAGAAAGTATATGGAGATGCCTATTGCCTTTGTACTTAATTAAAATCGCACTGAACCGAAATCATAGTTAAAAATCTTATGCTCTTTATATGCATTTCCGGTGAATGTTGCACCGAGCGTGAACCTAAGCTGGGCGTCTATTTCTGCAAGGTCTGCCAAGGTAATCAACGTATTTTTCTTTACAGCATAAGTTATATCGGATAGTTTGCCTGACCGCTCAAATATTAAATCAACGTGGACGTAATCTTCATTTTGCTGAAGTTTTTCCTTTTTGCCCTGCAATACCTTCTGTATGATTGCTTTGGCAGCTGGCATATCAAAATGTATATCTTCACGTTTATATTCCAGGGCATTTGGCTTTTCGGGATTTGGCCCCCCTAAGGCATATCTGTTTTTTTAAGTTATAAATTACTATCAAATCATTTTCCGGTCCTGAATTCGAAATTTTAAATTGTTCGCTTTTGGATATTCCCTGAGGATATTTGTTCTGTGCATAACAGCTGGCACTGATGAGCACGCAGACAATGGATATGATAACTTGGTTTTTCATTAGTGTAATTATAGTCATTATTGCAATGAGCTTCAGAGTGATTCAAACTACCAGACCAGGTTAGATAGGCGTTTCCACACCCTGAGAATCCAACAAAAGTCTTTGCGCTCACAAAGAAATCAACGACTTTTGCATAGTTAAGATCAGGGGGGTACATGAAAACCTGCAGCCCTGGTGCCTACAGCCCACGTGTATAGTCCACTCTTTTTGCTATCCCGGAAGGAATATCAATCCAAACACCATCTTTATATTGTTCTGACTCATCTGGCTTTAATCTCCAAACCAATCTGAATTCTTTTTGATTTTTGTCTCGTGTCGATTTCAAAAAATGATTTCGATTGGGACCGTCTGTATACTGACAATCACCGGTTAAACAGTCCCGACCCAACGTTTCGCAAATTAATTTTGTTAAGTCGTGAATCTTCATAATCTGAACACAAGTCTCCTTTTTCTTTCCATCGGTTGTCAAACTGTCCGCAACTTCCTGTGAAAGCTCCGTTGCCATACACAGCACAAGAGCCTCTTCAAAACGTTGATTAAAATCAATTTGGTAAGTTTTACCACCTATTTCAAATATATTACCATTCCCAATTATTTGAGTGTATCTATCAAGATCTATGAAGTATTCAAGGACTTCGCTTGGTCCACCCGTAATTAACTTTTGTCTTAGCTCATCTGGAGTCAACTTTCCGTCTCTTTCGTCACTCCAATATTTTACATTTAAATAAATGGGAATACTCCCTCCATTTACCCAACTTTCAGCCCATTCTTCCTTTTCTAAATAAACATAAAGCTTCACAAAATGGTTAAAGATTATCTCCCCTAGCCTGGTTAAAAGCTCGTTTCTGTTTGAACTAACTGGTAAATGTGTGTCTGGATGAATTTCATTGCATTCAAAAAAATGTATACGCCTCATGCAAACAAGTTCTCCATTGGGAAATTCTAGCTGGAATATAAAATTGTAGCTATCAATCGAGTGGATCAAATATGTTATACCCTCAAATTCTATTTCAAACGATTCTTCCATTGGTACTAACTTAGTAAACTTTTGTTCAAGTTAAGATCAAGGTTATTATACGAGTTTAATCAGTTTAGCTCCAGTATTATTTAGCTTTCCGTGAGGTTATAAAATAAAAAAAGCCCTTCTCATTTCCATGAGAAGGGCTTCATACTGGGTGGATGATGGGGCTCGAACCCACGACCCTCGGTACCACAAACCGATGCTCTAACCAACTGAGCTACAACCACCGTTTGTTGTGTCTGCAAAAGTAACCAATTTGACAATTTCTACAAATTTATTTCACCGGAATACCCGAAAACTGTCAATTCTCGCGTATTCATCCCATTTTTATCCTGTTATTCAGGTGATTAGTTTAACGCTCTCGTCGTAAAAACTGTCGAGGCTTTGTCGGAGAGGCTTTTTTTGTCGGGATGATTGTCCAACAAAGCACAAATTGACTAATATTGCGCTCTCACCAGCAATTACATGATCGAACTATTTACGGATGGCGCCTCGAGCGGAAACCCCGGCCCGGGAGGCTTCGGAACTATCTTACGCGCAGGCAACCATTATAAGGAGATCTCAGAGGGTTTCAGACTCACAACCAATAACCGGATGGAACTGCTGGCCGTCATCGTGGGCCTTGAAGCCCTGAAAAACCCCGGACAGGACGTCATGATCTTTTCCGACTCCAAATATGTGATTGATTCGGTCGAGAAGAAATGGGTATTTGGCTGGCTCAAAAAAGGATTCGCCGGGAAAAAGAATAAGGATCTCTGGTTACGGTTCCTATCGGTCTACAAACTGCATAACGTAAAATTCACCTGGGTGAAAGGCCACGCAGGTCATCCTGAAAATGAACGCTGCGACGTACTGGCTGTTCAAGCCTCGAAGCAGAGAGAGCTGAAAATCGACACGGTATTTGAAATGGAAAACAGCACCGCCCGCTAATATTTCCCTCGTAAAAATTTTCATTTCGACGGAACTTTTTAAAAAAGTCCACCGTAAAATGCCTTATATCAGGAGAACACTATCATGGATAATAAAGGACTTTTAGAGCTTATTTTAACGAAAGAAGGCGCGAACGAAGCTTTCCAGGAGTTGTCTACTCAATTCAATATAAACGATTCCACTCACCTCCGGCAGAACTGGACGGCAGTCGAAGATCTTCTTCTAAATTTCCGGTTCAAAAGGTACAGCATCAGTCAGGATTTCCTGCTTTCAGAAACGGTTGTTCAGCCATTCAAATCAGAAGATGAGGTCAGGGAATTGAAAAAATACCTCTTTAACTAAGCAAGACATCAGCATAAAAAGCAAAAGAGAGAAGACATGACGTTTTCTCTCTTTTTCTTTTTTAAGGGTCTTCAGGAAGTAAATGCCTTTGCCTGGATAAAGGAATAATAGAAGACGGCATTCGGATCTTTGGCAACCAGGTGCATCTCCTTCTTCATATTCTCTGCTAATTCTTCATCCACATATCCAGCTTCGAGCATTTTTGGTAAACCGCTTAACAGCAGCTCCGTCCAGAACCCGATCATTTCAGTCCGTTTGGCGGGCTCCCTGTTATCTAAATGAATGACCTTAGGCTCGATCTCAATCCGTGTAAATCCGAGCGATTGTAGCATGTTCCCTAATTTGGCACCGACGAAGGGATCACCCTTCATGTCATACTGAAGATCATTATACTTCATCCAGTATTTCCATACGTTCGGCGAGTAGGGATCAACAAAGAAAGTGGAGTTCAATACTTCCGTAAGAATAACAACGCTCCCCGGTTTTAACACCCGGCGCACCTCCGACAGTACCCTCTGTGGATTTTGTATATGTTCCAGCACCCAGCATAAAAACGCACCGTCAAACTGCCTGTGCGAATCGAAGGGCATGTCCGTCGCATCCGCTTGCTGCAGGTGATACCGGTCAGTGGCATACGGGATCGTTGACAAATAAGCAGTGGCCTGACCTATCTGCTCCTCCGAAAAATCAATGCCAGTCAAATGAAGCTCCGGAAAACGCCTTAAAAGAATCTCCGATTGGGCGCCAACGCCGCAGCCAACTTCCAGCAGGTTATTTACCGACGAAAGATCGATACGTGAATAGATCTGGGTTTCCAGGAAACGGGCCTGTTTTCTCAGGCGTTCCTGCTCGGTTGATGTGAAACCATGCAAGTATTTTTCTTTATCCGCCATCTTCAGTCAATTCCACCGATAACGCCGAGATCCTCAAGCTTTGCCTCTACCTTATCTGCGCCCTGGCGGGGTGAAAATTCCTTCATCAGCTCTTCCACCTTACGGACCATGTTCTCGGAACCAATAAAGATGCAGGAACGCTGGTGCAGCCCCACAACCTCTTTATCGAGGATACGTTCAAAACCGTCTGTAGCACGGCCACCGGCCTGCTCAATAATGAAAGACATTGGGTTACACTCGTAAACCAGCCTGAGCTTACCACTTGGAGCGCTGGCTGTGGTGGGATAAAGAAAGATCCCGCCCTTGATCATGTTCCGATGAATATCTGCAACCATCGAACCGATGTAGCGGGAAGTATATGGCCGTTTTGTATCGACGTCTTCTACCTGGCAGTACTTGAGATATTTTTTTACTCCGTCCGGGAAATGAACGTAGTTTCCTTCATTGATTGAATAAATGGTTCCATCAGCTGGTATTTTCATTTCAGGGTGCGAAAGACAAAACTCGCCTATTGATGGATCCAGCGTAAATCCGTTCACTCCTTTGCCGGTGGTATAAACCAGCATCGTTGAGGAACCGTAGATGACATAGCCGGCTGCGACCTGCTCAGTACCCCGCTGAAGCACATCCTCAATGGTCGCCTTTCCCTCGGTGGTTTTCCGGCGGTAGATCGAAAAGATCGTACCTACGGCCACGTTTACATCAATATTTGACGAACCATCAAGAGGGTCAATAGCCACGATGTATTTCGCGTTTTTGGATACCTCCCCTTCGATATGAATGAACTCATCATTCTCTTCCGACGCAACAATACAGCACTCGCCGCCGCTTTGCAATGCCGAGATAAATTGTTCATTAGCATACACATCCAGTTTCTTCTGGCATTCTCCCTGAATGTTCATCGTACCCGCATCCCCGAGAATGTCCATCAATCCGGCTTTATTTACCTCCCGGTTCACGATTTTCGCCGCAATGCCGATGTCCCTTAATAAACGGGATAATTCACCTTTTGCGTAAGGGAAATCGTTTTGTTTTTCGATGATAAATTGTCCGAGTGTTTTAACTACCTGCATATACTTAGTGTATTTTATACGTTATCTGTGACCTAACTCTATGGCGTCTAAGGTATGTATTTTTTTATCGGAAATGCAAAAACGGAGCAGTGTGCGCACTTTATGCCAACCTTCCTTTCCGGCAGCCCCGGGATTTAAGTGTAAACAACTTATTTTTTTATCAAACATTACCTTTAATATATGGGAATGTCCGGATATAAACAAGTCCGGTGGATTTAGGTTTATTTCTGCTTTAACATTTGCATTATATTTCCCCGGATAACCGCCGATATGCGTCATCCAGACGTTCACTTCTTCGCAGGTAAATTTTGCATGCTCCGGATAGATCTGGCGGATATCCTTGCCATCAATGTTACCATAAACACCGCGAAGGGGCTTAAAGGCAGCAAGCCGGTCGGCGAGTTCCAGATTCCCAAAGTCACCAGCGTGCCAGATCTCATCGCAAGTTTCGAAATGCCGGAATACCGCCTCATCGAGGAAGCCATGGGTGTCTGAAATTAAGCCGATTCTAATCATATTCTGTTAGGTGTATAAAACTGTAAAGCGATTATCGGATCAATTGTTCGCCCTGTTAAATTATGGATAAATGTAAATTTAATACCCCGGTTTGGTTGAGCATTGTTAAAGGTTTGTCCGGGTTATGTAGTACTCAGGTAAAGGTTATTCCACCAAATTGGTGGCCTAACCACTAGCTGACCTCTACCTGTCCGCACCGAAGTAGCTGCCAGGGAAGGCTTTGCCGGGCCGGATAAAATAGATAAGAACATGATGGCTTCACAAGGACGAAACGGCTTACACTCAGAGCATTAAATAAAATTTTGATAACTGGCAAAGTTTTGTAATTTTATTACCGCCGTCTGTTTGTTCGGGAGCTAGGTTCCCTGAAAAAGCCTTTGTACTTGTTGAATTATATAAATCCGGGCGGTCAATTGAGATTATCCTCACCAATTAAATATAATTCATTATGTCACTCTCAACATCAAAACATGCAACCAGTCGTCGCGGCTTTATAGAAACAGTTGCGGCAGGCGCAGCAGTTATGGGCTTATCCGGGTTAGTAGCTCCCCTGGAGGGCCATGCTGAGGAACTGGCATCATCTATGAGTTCAGCTGATGCCTGGTTCGAAAAAGTTAAAGGTAAACACCGGATCGTGTTCGATGCTACCAGGCCTCATGATGTCCTGCCCTTTGCCTGGCCCCGGGTATTCCTGATGACCAATCAGAAGACCGGAACCGACGAAAAGGACTGCACTGCCATGGTTATTCTCAGGCACGATGCCATACCATACGCAATGGAAGACAGCCTCTGGAAAAAATACAATTTTGGGCAAGTCTTTAAAGCGGATGATCCGAAAACAAAGACAGCTTCCGTAAGAAATCCATTCTGGCAACCACAACCGGGTGATTTTAAAGTGCCCGGGCTCGGTCCCGTAGCAATTGGCATCAATGAACTTCAGGAAAGCGGCGTATTATTTGGTGTTTGCGATGTGGCACTCACTGTTTACAGCGCGGCTGTTGCGGAAGGCATGAAACTTAAGCCGGAAGACGTAAAAAAAGAATGGGTAGCAGGCATTTTGCCCGGCATACAGATCTTGCCTTCCGGTGTTTGGGCCATCGATCGTGCGCAGCAAAAGGGATGCTCCTACTGCTTTGCCGGCTAATTAAAAAATATTATTAACTTAAATCCCTATACTCAAACCAAAAAATGCGGCCAAAGATCATAACTGGGTTCCTGATCCTCCTTTTCATCTTTACAGCCGTTTTTTGCACCAGAAGCCCGGATTCCAGCAAGGGAATCAAGCAGGTTGAAGAACAGACTAACCAGGTCTCTCCGAAGTCGGTAGAGACCTGGTTAGCTCCTGACACCAGCACTATTCCTGACACAAAGGAAGGTGACCTGATACGGTACGGCCGGAAATTAATCACCAATACCAGCGAGTACCTGGGTCCGAGAGGAAGCGTTGCGCATACTTCAAACGGCATGAATTGCCAGAATTGTCACCTGAACGCCGGCACTAAGAGTTTCAGTAATAACTTTGCGCTTGTAGCTTCGGGCTATCCCAAGTTCAGGCCAAGAAGCGGGCGTGTGGAAACGATCGAGTTCCGGGTAAATGACTGCCTGCAAAGAAGCCTTAATGGTCATGCCATTGACAGCCTGAGCAAGGAAATGCGGGCCTATGTGGCCTATTTTAAATGGATCGGTAAAGATGTAAAAGAAGGCGATAAAATAACTGATGCAGCCGTCGAGAAGCTCCCGTTCCTTGACCGGGCTGCAGATCCGGAAAAGGGCAAAGCGCTGTATATCGCTAAGTGCAAGGTATGTCATGGCAGCAAGGGCCAGGGGCTATTGCGGCCTGACTCGGTGACTTTTACTTATCCACCAGTTTGGGGTAAAGAAAGCTATAATATCGGCGCCGGAATGCATCGATTGAGTCACCTGGCAGGCTTCATCAAAAACAATATGCCTTTTGGAAGCACCGTTCAGAATCCGCAGCTTAGCGATGTAGAGGCATGGGATATTGCAGCGTATATCAGCTCCCAGCCCAGGCCATTAAAGGATGTGCGCATGGACTGGCCGGACATGGCAAGCAAACCTTTCGATCATCCTTTCGGGCCGTATTCAAACAGGTTTACGGAAGAGCAACATAAATATGGCCCGTTTGGTCCCATTAAACAGGCTAACGAAAAGCTTAAAGCAGCAGGTAAACAGGCTAAGTAGCTTGTCAGAAAATAGTGAAGAAGTCCTGTAAGGCTGTCCGGTATTCAACAGAATATTCTTTAGGCTTATCGTAGATAATGAACCGGCTTAAGACTGTCTGTGGGGCGTTAAAACCCAAAGTCAGGATCTCCCGATGCGGCGCGGAATCGGGAAAGGAGCAGATACCGATACTCTTTTGCAGCCTGAGCCCGAATTGAATGGCTGAGGTCTTTAGAAATTCTGAAATTCTCACCGGAACGATCAGCACAAGTTTCCCGGCTGCCTCGAGGTGCATAGCTGAATCGCGAAGCAGGTTCTCAAAAAATAGCTGGTCTGTATGACGTGCAACTCCTTTGAACTGATCATCCGACCGGAGGCAGTCAATAAAAAAGGGCGGGTTAGAAACTATCAAATCAAACTTACCCGGGCTATGGGTTTCATAATACTTTTCAACCGGGGTGTGAATAAGTTCCAGGCGGGAATCGAAATTCGACCGCTCGAAGTTAGCTCTGGCGGTCATTGCAGCGGCTTTATCTATCTCGACAGCCGTTATGTGGGCGGAACTAAAGCGCTGGGCCAATATCAGCGAGACGACACCCGTACCTGTGCCTATATCCAGGATCCTTCGAGGTGCTTCAGACTCACACAAGACACCCAGTAGAACACCATCGGTATTAACTTTCATCGCACAACCGGTCTGATCGACCGTGAATTGCTTGAACCGAAAAATGTTATCTCTCGTAGAGCTCAAGGGGCAGGTTATCAGGATCCGCAAAAAAGGTAAAACGCTTACCCGTTATTTCATCCACACGAACAGGCTCCGTATGAATGTTGTTTGATCGCAGGATTGCTACGCTCTTGTCTATATCATCGGTACTAAAGGCCAGGTGCCTCAAACCGCATGCTTCTGGCTGTGAGATGCGTGGCGGAGTTTCAGGAAAAGAAAACAGTTCTATTTGCGCCGATCCTATTTTCAGATCAAGTTTGAAAGATTGTCGTTCCTCCCGGTAAGATTCTGAAATGATCTCAAGCCCCAGCAATTCTGTATAGAACCGTTTTGAGACAGCATAATCGGAACAGATTATGGCTACATGATGTATAGCAGTGATGTTGAGCATCAGGGTAATTAAAACGCTGACAGGATAAATTCCTGCCAGCGTTTCTGTGTATCGTATGTGCTTAGGCTCCTAAGATGCCGTGCAGGACATTATTATATATCGCCCAGGATTCCTTTACATCGCCGAAGCTTTCTTCATCAACCGATAGCTGACCTGCGGTAACAGAGCCTAAAAGGCTTAACTCCGTATCAGAAGTTGCAAGCAGTTCTATGAAAGCACCCTGGTTTTCAGGCTTGACTGAAACAACCACTCTCCCCTGCGCTTCGCCGAAAAGGAAAGCATCTTTACGTATATCGTCATCGCTTTCAATACTAAAGCCCAGGCCGTTCGGCATGGATGATTCTAGCAGGGCGATATATAATCCGCCATCTGAAACATCATGCGCGGAAGATATCAGGTTCTGGGAGATCAATTGTTTGATCACCTGGTGCATAGCGTATTCCTTTTCGAGGTCGAAATATGGAGCCGGGCAGGCGGTGATATTATGGAAAGATGCCAGGTACTGGGATGATGCGATATCATTCACACTTTCACCTACCAGGTAGATCAGGTCACCCTCTGCTTTGAAGTCGGAAGTCATGAAGGTTTTAACATCGTCGAGAACTCCCAGCATACCAATAGTTGGAGTCGGGAAAACAGGTCCTTCATCAGAAGACTGGTTATAGAAGCTTACGTTACCACCGGTAACGGGCGTTTCAAATTTTGTACAGGCTTCACCCATACCTTTGATAGCACCCACAAACTGCCAGTAGACTTCTGGTACGTAAGGGTTTCCAAAATTCAGGCAGTTGGTAATGGCAACCGGTTCACCGCCTGCGCAGGTAATATTCCTTGCAGCTTCCGCTACCGCGATTGCGCAACCTTTCTGAGGATCGGCATATACATAACGGGAATTACAGTCAACCGTCAGGGCGATCGCCTTATCCGTTCCTTTAATATTTACAACCGCAGCGTCACTGGGTTTATTGGTGGTCATCGTCGCTGTCCCAACCATGGAGTCATACTGTTCAGACACCCATCGCTTGGAAGCAATGTTTGGATGAGAAACCAGGTGTTCGGCTACTGCTACCAGGTTTTCAGGTTCCTTAACATCATCGATACTAAACTTTTGATTTTCCTTGTAATAAGCAGGCTCACGGAATTCACGCTTGTAAACCGGGGCACCACCACCTAATACGAGGTCGTCGGCCGGCACGTCTGCTACCAGTTCGCCATCCATGTAATATTCAAGACGTTTTGTGTCCGTTACCTGGCCTATTTCAACACAATTCAGATCCCACTTTTCGAATACGGCTTCGACTTCCTTCTCCCGGCCTTTTTCCACCACGATCAGCATTCGTTCCTGAGACTCGGACAAGAGGATCTCGAAGGGTTTCATGTTCTCCTGCCGTACAGGTACTTTATCCAGGTCGACACGCATACCGTGTTCGCCTTTGGCACTCATTTCTGAATTCGAACAGATAATACCGGCGGCTCCCATATCCTGCATGCCGATCACAGCACCAGTCCGGATCACTTCGAGAGTGGCTTCAAGTAATAATTTTTCCTGGAAAGGATCACCAACCTGTACAGAAGGCAGATCGTTTACGGAATCCTCGGTTATATTTTTTGAGGCAAATGCGGCACCGTGAATACCGTCCTTACCTGTTGATGATCCTACGATATAGACAGGATTTCCCACACCATATGAGGTCGCGGAAACAGTCCCCCCGGACTCAACAATACCTGCCGACATGGCATTCACCAGTGGGTTTATGGTATAGCAGTCATCAAAGAAGAGTTCACCGCCAACGGTCGGGATGCCAAAAGCATTTCCGTAATCACCGATACCCTTAACTACGCCTTTCAAAAGCCACTTGTTCCGCTCCGAATCAAGATTCCCAAAGCGAAGAGAATTCAGTTGAGCTATAGGGCGGGCTCCCATTGTGAAAATATCGCGGTTTATACCACCAACACCTGTCGCTGCGCCCTGGTAAGGCTCCAATGCAGAGGGGTGGTTGTGTGATTCTATTTTAAAAACGCAAGCAACACCGTCACCAAGATCTACCATTCCGGCATTTTCCTCACCAGCTTTAGCAAGCATCCGAGGCCCGTCTTTAGGGAGGGTCTTTAACCAGGTAATTGAATTTTTATATGAGCAGTGCTCGCTCCACATTACCGAAAAAATTGAAAGTTCGGTAAAGTTGGGCGTCCGTCCCAGGATTTCCTTAATGCGGTCAAACTCCTCGGGAAGCAGTCCCAAATCCTTAGCGGTTTCTACGGTTGTTAATTGCAATTTTTCCAATGTTAAAGGGTTTTTTGAAAGAAGTCCAAAAGTAGGAAAATTTGCTAACTAGGCTACCAGTCAATTTGTCAAAATTCTCTTTCGCTAAGTCTGCAAAGTTTAGAAAGCCTTGATTAAAGGAAAAACATCGGCACAATCACCCTTACCTGCAAAATACTGTTGCGGAAATCCGGCTGATTTGAAATAAATCTGTTCAGCCCGCTTTGATACCTTAGTTCGATGCCCATATCAGCTTTACCCCTTATATTGGTTCCGAAGGCGCCGATCGCATCAAAAGCAGTTTTATTCACGGTGCTTTCGGATAGCGGTATTTTTGTTCCGCCCTTGGTTATCACATCGCCATCCACAAGGAATCCGATCTGCGGACCTATCCCGAAATAAAAATTTGAGGTTTTTGAAAGATTGAACCTTAGTACAGCAGGCACATTGATATAGCGTGCTTTTACATATTCAGGGCTGGAGTTTCTGCTCACATCACTGTATTTGAACCCCTGTTCTGAGAAGAGCGCTTCAACCGACAGGCTAATGGGCCGGGGCTGATTCAGCAGGGTCAGAACGCCGATACCTGCATTAAAGGTAGGATAGGAACTAACCTGAGCCCTGTTTTCTACTCCTGAAACGCCGGTCCAGTTAAGGCCTCCGACCAGGTAAGGCAGAAATGGCGATTTGGAAACGGTGACCTCCTGAGCTTCGGAGTTACTTATAATAAAAAAGAGCAGTATATGAATCAGTGGCCTTATTATCTTCATTTCCGGGTGCTATATCATTACATACCCTAAAAATCGTACCGTTCCTCAATTTGCTAATTCGGCAATTTGCTAATTTGCTAATGTGAGTGTTGGCCTTCCAGTAAAATCAATTTGCTAATTCGGCAATTTGCTTATCAGTAGCATTTTAAAAGCCTTTTAGGCACGCAAAGCAAAATAAGAAAACGCTAAGCTCGCAAAGCCTAGCCCCTGTTACTAAACTTTGCGGCCTCTGCGTCTTAATCTTTGCGACCTACGCGCGAAATAAGCTAACTGATTACCTCGGAAAGGTGACATTGAAAGAGAAGAAACAGCCAGCCAGCTATCGCCGGCCGGCTGCCTGAATTCTATTCCGATAACAAAAACGAAAGTGGCATTGTATAGGCAACTCTTACGCTCTGCCCGTTCTGAATGCCGGGTGCCCAGGCCGGTGAATTCTTTAGAACCCGGATAGCTTCTTCATCACATCCGCCGCCAATACCCCGGATCACCTGAATGTTAGAAAGCTCTCCACTCTTTTCTATGATAAAACTCACTATTACCCGGCCACTAATGCCAGTCTCTCTTGCCAGCATCGGATATCTCAGGTTTCGACCAATATATTTATAGAATGCCTTTTGCCCACCCGGAAAATCAGGGTATTTTTCAAGCATTTCCAGTCTGACGGGCTCATCTCCGACAGTCTCCACGGCGCTGCCCTGGTTTCCAGTTACCGCAGGTACCTCCAGTGAATTCGAGAAGCCTTTATCAGAAGTTGAATTAACCGTCTCGGGTCCGATAACCTTTCCTTCTAATTCCTTGATTGATGGAGCTTCTTCAATTACGTCCGAAGCAGGCGCAACCTTCGGAGTAACATACCTGGTTGCCGGTGCCTTCTCAGTTAGCAGCTTCGGCTTTACAGCGGCTGGCTCCTGCTTCGGAAGATCTCTCGGAATGGTAACGTCAATGATCCTCAAAACCGAGTCGGCAGGGGAAGGGTTTGCGAGAATTTCCTTCCCGCTAAATTGCGAATAGATAAAAGGTGCCAGTACTCCGGCAATGATGAGTGCTGCACCGGTTATCAAAGCTTTCAATGTTGTGTGATCATTGTGCTGCCTGAGTTCGTAAGCACCATAAACCTTGTTACGGCCTGCAAATACAAGTTCGAGCCACTCGTTCCTGTTGAGATCATTTTTGAAGTTCATCATAAAATTAAGGTTTGATTACTGATATGATGCTTGCATAGTAATTATTCCATAAACCCCGGTCGCTTAATCTCTTCAACAACTTTTTATCCGTTTTTTTCAAAAAACAGTCGTTTTTTCACATTTAGCATAAAATTTTTTCCTTTTTTTAATAAAATTCGATAACTAACGTTTATTTTTGAACGGTTTCACATAAAAAATCAATGAAAATATGTCAATTTTAAGATTTCAGGCTCTAAATGCCGTACTTTCCAGAACAATTCCAGAAGTCAAACCCCCTTCTTCTAAAATTTCTGATTTTTATGGAATGAATGTTTTTGATAAAAAGAAGATGAAAGACTTTTTATCAAAAGAAGCTTTTCAAAGTCTGAACGACTCTATAAACTTTAATCAACCACTTCACCGCGAAGTTTCAGAGCAGGTTGCATCGGCAATGAAAGCCTGGGCAATGGGAAAAGGTGCGACGCACTATACCCATTGGTTTCAGCCACTGACCGGCACTACTGCTGAAAAACACGATTCCTTTTTTGAACCTACACCCGACGGTTCAGCTATTGAACATTTTTCCGGTGACGCGCTGGTTCAGCAGGAGCCTGATGCTTCCAGTTTCCCAAGCGGCGGCATCCGTAATACATTTGAAGCCCGTGGTTACACTGCATGGGATCCATCCTCACCTGCATTCATTATCGAAAGCGCTTCCGGTAAAACCTTATGTATTCCAACGGTTTTCGTATCCTATACAGGCGAAGCTCTTGACTATAAAGCACCTTTGTTAAAAGCATTATCAGCGCTTGACAAAGCTGCCGTAGATGTTTGCCACTATTTTGACAAATCAATTGAAAAAGTAAATGCATCTCTCGGGATTGAGCAGGAGTATTTCCTGGTTGATACGGCTTTGTTTAATGCACGTCCCGACCTGTCAACTACAGGACGTACATTATTCGGACACATGTCTGCTAAAGGACAGCAGCTGGAAGATCATTATTTCGGAACTATTCCTGAACGTGTGTATGCTTACATGCTGGATTTCGAAACGGAAGCTCTTAAATTAGGTATACCGTTAAAGACCCGTCATAATGAAGTTGCACCGTCTCAGTTTGAGTGTGCTCCGATCTATGAAGAAATAAACCTCGCAATCGATCACAACCAGTTGCTGATGGACCTGATGGACAAAGTTGCAAAACGCCATCACTTCAAAGTTTTACTTCATGAAAAACCTTATGCAGGTATCAACGGATCCGGTAAGCACAATAACTGGAGCCTGATTACGAATACGGGCAAGAATCTATTGTCTCCGGGTAAAACACCGAAGAACAACCTGATGTTCCTGACATTCTTCGTTAATACGGTACGAGCTGTGTACGAACATGCAGATCTTTTACGTGCTTCCATCGCCTCTGTCAATAATGATCATCGCCTGGGCGCTAATGAAGCTCCGCCAGCGATCATCTCCATATTCCTTGGCAGCCAGCTGAACGAAGTTCTCGATGAAATAGAAACTTCAAGAGTAACCAAGAAGGTAAAAGAAGATCCGAACTTATGGCATGGTATCCCTAAAGTACCAAGTATCTTACTGGATAATACAGACCGTAACCGTACCTCTCCATTTGCTTTCACCGGTAACAAGTTTGAGTTCCGCGCAGTAGGTTCATCGGCAAATTCATCTGCGCCGATGACTATCCTGAATACGATCGTTGCAGATCAGCTGATCAAGTTCAAGACTGAAGTAGATAAACTGATCAAAAAAGGCGATAAAAAAGATCTTGCTATCCTTACAGTGATTAAAAAGTACATTAAGGAATCAAGAAACATTCGTTTTGAAGGTAACGGTTATAGTGAAGAATGGGAGAAAGAAGCTGCTGAACGCGGGCTTTCTAACATCAAAACTACTCCGGTGTCACTAGACGCATACATTAGTGAGAAGTCACTGGAACTTTTTGAGAAAACAGCAGTTTTCAATAAGCGTGAGATCCATGCCCGCCATGATATTCTTCTTGAGAATTTCTACAAGAAATTGCAGATTGAAGCACGTGTAATGGGTGAAATGGTTAACAGCACGATCATCCCGGCAGCAATTGCTTACCAGAGCAAACTCGTGGAAAATGTGAGAGGCTTAAAGGAAATTGGTATTAAACCTGAAGCATACAAGGCTCAGATGGAAATCATCAATGAGCTGAGCGAACACATCAACTTCATCAAAACGAATGTTGACGAGATGATCGAGCAGCGCAAAAAAGCCAACGTCATCGAGGACACCCGTGAAAAGTCAATTGCCTACGATGAGAACGTGAAGAGCTACTTCGAGCCTATCCGTTATCACGTGGATAAAATTGAATTACTGGTTGATGACTCGCTATGGCCATTACCTAAATTCAGGGAGTTGTTGTTTATAAAATAGTACTAAGTACTTAGTACATAGTAGTTAGATATGGGAGCCCTGTTTGTTCAGGGCTTCTTTGTTTTTTAAGGACGACATACTAAGTACCTGGATTTTAGAGAAGCCTTGGTTAATACACTCACTTTTCTAAGTACTAAATACTAAATACTAAATACTAACTACTAATTTTACCCCATGTCTGATCTCAAATACAACCAGCGAGGCGTTTCTGCCGGTAAAGAAGATGTTCATAACGCAATTAAAAATATCGACAAGGGCATTTTCCCGCAAGCTTTCTGCAAAATAATACCTGACATTCTCGGCGGGGATGAGGCATGGTGCAATATCATGCATGCAGACGGCGCAGGGACTAAATCCTCTTTAGCCTATGTTTACTGGAAAGAGACCGGTGATATCTCTGTATGGCGCGGTATTGCCCAGGATGCAATCATTATGAATCTTGACGACCTGCTTTGCGTAGGTGCGACAGATAACATCCTGTTATCCTCCACGATCGGCAGAAATAAAAACCTGATTCCCGGTGAAGTGATTGCCGAAATTATTAACGGAACGGAAGATATTCTGGCTGAACTTCGTGAGCAGGGTATCGGCATTTACTCGACCGGAGGTGAAACAGCCGACGTAGGCGACCTGGTCCGGACAATCATCGTCGACTCGACGGTGACCTGCCGCATGAACAGGCAAGACGTAATTTCCAATCACCGTATCCAGGCAGGCGATGTCATTGTCGGGCTGTCATCTTACGGACAGGCATCCTACGAAAAAGAATACAATGGCGGTATGGGATCAAATGGATTAACTTCTGCCCGCCACGATGTTTTTCATAAATATGTAGCGGAGAAATACCCGGAAAGCTATGACCCCTCGGTACCTTATGAACTTGTCTTTGCCGGAAATAAGAAGCTTACTGATAAGGTTGAAACAGGACAGGGCCAGTCTACAGAAGCCGGCAAATTAGTTCTCTCCCCTACCCGCACCTACGCGCCGGTGGTGAAAAAGATCCTGGAAAAGTATAGGAGCGAAATTCACGGCATGGTTCACTGCAGCGGGGGCGCACAGACAAAGGTGCTACACTTCGTAGACAACCTGCACATCATTAAAGATAACCTTCTTCCAATTCCACCACTTTTCAAACTCATACAGGAACAATCAGATACTTCGTGGGAAGAGATGTATAAGGTATTTAATATGGGTCATCGAATGGAGTTTTATGTACCGGAAAATATAGCCAAGGAAATTATTGCCATCTCCGGGTCGTTCAATATTGATGCGCAGATCGTCGGTCGTGTGGAAGCTTCAGAGAAAAAACAAGTAACGATCATTTCAGAAAAGGGGACATTCATTTACGAATAGTCCCGGCCGTTAACCATCAACTTCATAAGAAATCCCCTGCTGTATTATAAGCAGGGGATTTCTTATTTAATAGATCAGACGGCTTATTTTGACTTCATTGTCAGTTTTTCTTTCGCCACCGGGATCTTATCTCTGCGGATATCCAGTTCATTGATAATATTTTTAGCTCCGCCAAGAACATCAATACACCATAGAACAAACCGCGCGTCAACTGAAATCGTGCGCTTATACTGTTTGTCAAATGCGATATCACCGCTCATAGCCTCCCAGTTTCCGTCGAATGCTAAGCCAATAAGCTCCCCGTTCCCGTTGATCACGGGCGAACCTGAGTTACCGCCGGTTATATCATTATTTGATATAAAGGCCACTGGTAGCGTACCGTTCTCGCCATACTCACGGAAATCGCGTTTAGCGTAAGCGTCCAGTAATGACTGCGGCAGATCAAACTCATCATCACCTTTCTGGTATTTCGCAACCATACCATCAATGTTGGTGGTTACATTATAAGTGATACCGTCCTTCGGAGAATAATTTTGTACCTGTCCGTAGGATATACGCATGGTAGAATTAGCATCAGGATAGATCAGTTTGCCTTTATTCGCGTCAAGCAGCGCTTTCAGATACAAATTATCCAGCTTGCTTTTAGCAGCCGAGAAGTCGCTTAAAATTGACCCAAAATTATTCTTCACATAATCCTGTGGGTTCAGGTTCTTAGCATATTCATAACCGGGATCCTTTTCAAGCTTACTCAGATCCGGATTTGCAAGGAAAGCACGCAGTTTTACAGGATCGATCAGGTTACTGTTAGCCCATAAGTAGTCGGTGTAACTTTTAAAGGTCTCCTCAGCCGAGCCTTTCCAGTACTTCTCCGCAATAAGCGTGATGAATTTAGGATGCTGCGATTTAGGTACATCATTATAAAAAGCCGTCAGTATCTGAGCAAAGATCTTTTTATCGGCAGTTTCGTTATAGGTCTGCTGATAAGTGCTCACCAGGGTGTTAAGATTCTCCTTCGCACGGGCGATATAGGCAGCGTCATCCTTCTTGTCACTCATGGCTTTCAATGCACTACCTAACTGGGCAGCATTACGCGCCCAGGCAGAAGCAAGCAGTCCTTCGTTCACATAAGTAATATGAACCGCGTAGGGCTCATATGCCGCATAAGCTTTTTTGTAATTCTCCATCAAACCGGCCGACACAGAATCTTTAGCTGCTGCAGTGAATTTGCTTTCCTCCGTTTGCTTCTGCTCATAGATCTTCAGGCGTTTCAACTGTTCGGTCTGCCCAATAAAATACTTCCAATAGTTGGCGATCTGGGCATATTGCGAAGACAGCTTTAAGCGCGTATCAACACTCTTATCCATTTCTTCTTTCCATGCCTTCAGCCGGATGTCCCGAAGCTTCACGATGGTTGGATTCGTTTTTTCAGTTGCCAATGCTACTCCATGGGAAGTCAGGAACCGGTCAGTTTTGCCCGGGTAACCATATACCATGGCGAAATCATTATTCTTCACTCCCTTAATTGATACCGGAAGAAATTTCTTTGGAGTGTAGGGCTTATTACTGGCACTGTAAGGTGCTGCCTCGTTATTTGCACCGGCGTAAACCCTGAATATCGAGAAATCGCCTGTGTGACGGGGCCATTCCCAATTGTCAGTATCACCTCCAAATTTACCGATGGACTGTGGTGGAACTCCTACCAAACGTACGTCGGTAAACCGGTTATAAATAAATAAAAGGAACTGGTTAGCTTTATAAACATCCTTAACCTCTGCCTCTGTAGTCGTACCGGCTTGCGCATCGGCTGCGATCTGCTTACTTATTTCAGCGACCTTTGCAGCTTTTTCGTTCTCAGGTACACCGGCAAGGGCAGCGGTCACCTTAGGTGTCACATCCTCTATACGTACTAGAAAACGCACGAACAGCCCGGGAATAGCTTTTTCTTCTGAATATGATTTGGCATAAAACCCGTTATCCAGGATGTTATTTTCAGGGGTCGAATTAGAGGCCGCCGCATTATAGCCACAATGATGATTCGTAAAGATCAGGCCATTTTTCGAAACGATCTCCCCGGTACAGAACCCGCCGAAAGAGACAATAGCATCTTTGATGCTGGCTTTATTAACGCTGTAAAGGTCTTCAGGAGTTAGCTTGAAACCCTGTTTTTTCATTTGTTCATAGTTCTTGCCAATCAGCATTGGCAACCACATGCCTTCATCGGCTTTGGCAACATTGCCGGCAAAAAGGGCAATGATCACCAGCCCGAGGGCTGCAAACTTCATTCTTTTCATAGTAATTTTTATTTGGTGCTAAATTAGCAAGCCTCAGGAACTCGCTTACTTACTGAATGTCAATTTTTAAGCCACAAAAAAACCCGCCCTTGTGAGGGCGGGTCTTTAATTCAATAAAATAGATTATTGAAAATTATTGAAAGTTATAACGGAAACCGAATTGCATGTAATAAGTTGATGCAATGTTTTGTGAAGTTCCAAAAGTGGTTTCAACAGGTTTGTTATTGTATGTACCCATTCTGAATGTTGGCTTGGTAGTACCGCCTGCTGTTAAATTAGCGGTGTTTACCGGAACAAGAATCGCAGAATTGTTAACAAAATTAACGTTACTCCACTCGCTGTTCAGCATGTTACCCAGGTTCATGATATCAACTGTGAACTGGAAAGTGTTCTTAGTTGTACCAATGTTTTTGAAGATATCCTGCGTTAATCTCAGGTCTACCTGGTTTCTCCATGGAAGTTTGCCACCATTACGTTCTGCGTACTGTCCTTTACGGCCGCTCAGGTAATCATCCTGTGCAACATAAGCAAAGAAAAGATCGCTCTGCTGCTCTGGCGTATAAACCGTAGTTGTAACAGTTTTATCAGAATTTGTAGTGCTTATTGATAATGGTACAAATGTGATCTCAGAAGCATCCTTAGGAACATACATTAAATCATTGTTCTGACCATCGCGGTTGAAATCTGAAGAATACATGTAAGAGAATCTTCCCTGGTTTGATCCTTCGTAGAATACGGAGAAGCTTGTTGCCAGATTCTTCAGGAATTCTTTACGGTAAGAGATATTAGCAATCACACGGTGAGGAGCATTAAAGCTTGAATAGCTTAAACCAGGCTCATTACCAGTGTTCGAAGTAGGTGTTAAAGACCATGTATTTAATAACTGATCACCGTTTCCATCATAAAGGATCTTCTGCTCACTTCTGGTATAAGCGAATGAAGCCTGAAGACCACTGCTGAAACGCTTATCAAGTTTTGCTGTTACGAACCATGAATGACCATCGGCAGCGTTATCCAACACAACGGGATTGAATGCACCTGTTGCACCGGGAGTTACCAATCCTTTAGCATCCAAGTTGTTGATATACTTGTCAGCAGGAAGGTTCGGATAGATAGGACGGTTATCAGGATATCCCGCAACATTTAAAGCAGCAGGATTTTCCAGATTCACATTAAATCCTTTAGCAATATTCAAATCTTTATTGTAGACACCTTCTAAAGTACCAACGATTCCGAAAGGAAGCTGAGCATCTACAGCTAAACTGCTTTTCCAGGTTTGCGGGAATTTGAAGTCAGGATCGATCGCACTGACCGAAGCCGGGATAGAAGTTCCTGCTGCCGGTGGAGTAGCTGGCAAATAAGCGTTAATATCCGGATTGAACGGGCCAGGGGTCTTGTCCTTACCTACCCAGTTTTGTGTGAACTGGATCAAACCGGCATCACCTGATTGAGCAACGATCCATACGAAAGGAACTTTCGTAGTGAAGATACCGGTACCACCACGGAACTGTAATGAACGGTCACCTTTCACATCATAGTTGAATCCAAATCGTGGAGACCACATCAGTCTTTCTGCTGGAAGAACGCCAGTATCGATCTTTCTGCCGTTAGCGAAAGTTAAAGGTGCTACCAATGGATGAGTTTTGATCTCAGGAACATCCGGGTAAGTTGGCAATTCAACACGCAGACCAGCTGTTAATTTCAATTTTTCGCCTACCGAGAAAGCATCCTGTACATAAGCAGCATATTGCTGGAACTTAAAGGTTGGGAACGCCTGCTCATAACCAGGAGATAAGGAATAGGTCATTGCGTAGTTGACAGGGTTGGCCTTATTTACAAAATCATCCCATGAAGCAAATACATAATTTCCTGTTCCAAAACGCTGGAAACCATTTTTTGTAGTGCTCAGATCCATCTGCGCACCTAACGTTACCTGGTGGTTACCAAGGTTCATCGCAAAGTTATCAGTAACAGAGTAAGTCGTAACATCACGAAGGTTACCGTAAGTGAAAGGCTCGTAACCAAATGAAGTGAAGGCTGCGCCATCTTTCAGAATATCCACTAAAGGAAATGCAGTTGACTCAGTACTTCTGGGGTCGTTCTGGTGCGTGTAACTTCCTCTGATTGTATTTGAAAACTTAGAACCAAAGCTTGAGTTTAACTCAGCAGCAAGTGAATACAGGTTTGCATCCTGGAAATAATTGGAATTGCTGAAATGTAAATGATCAATAGTTTGGCGGCCTCTTCCTGTTGGGAAGTTAAAGCCCGAACCTGAAGTTGAAGTACTTATAAAGGCTGGTGTTTTACTTTCAACCTGGTTGTAACGAACATTGAAACGGTGATTGTTGCTGATGTTCCAGTCTAAACGCGCAAGTAATTTATCGTTGTTAGACAAGTTGCTGTAACCCTGATAAACTCCCGGATCGTAATTGTAAGTATTAACCAGGTAATTTCTGATCATATCCAGTTCGGAAGCAGTTGGACGGGCAACGTTACTGTTGCTACCCCCAAAAGGCATCTGCGGAGTTCCCGCAAGACGGTTTTGGCCTGGTTTCACTTCCTTATTCAGTTCCGCATTTACGAAGAAGAATAACTTATCCTTAATGATCGGGCCGCCGAAGCTTGCTCCGTAGGTCTTGATGTTTAATGATTGCGGTATAAAAGTACTGCCGTTGACTTTGTCGCCCTGCTCATCTTCAGATCTGAAGTTATAGAAAGCTGTTCCGAAAAAGTTATTTCTTCCTGAACGGGTTACTGCGTTAATCGAACTTCCCACAAAACCAGACTGGCTGGCATCATAAGGAGTTACGTTGATGGAGATTTCTTCCAAAGCATCCAGGGAGATCGGAGAACCGTTGGCCGGAAGGTTACCACCGATACCGAACTGGTTGTTAAAATCTGAACCATCTACCGTGAAGTTGTTCTGACGATAGTTACCACCACCGATAGCAGGACCGTTAGTAGTACTGTTAGCCTGTGGAGTGAATTTTGTCAAATCGTTAACACTTCTGGTAATAGAAGGAACGTTTGCAATTTCCGCACGGGTGATATTGGTCGTAGAACCAGTGCGATCAGCGTTCAATACAGAACGTCCGTCAACACCTGTAATTACAACTTCCTGCAAGGCAGTACCGCTTTCCTGCATCACCAGGTTTGCAACATAGGGCTCACCTAATTTCAGGAAAACATCATTGGTTTTTTTAGCCTCGTAGCCGATGTAGGTTACTTCGACTGAATAAGGTCCGCCTACCCGCATATTCAGGATAGTGAACTTTCCCTGTACGTTGGCTGCAGTGGAGTAGCGTGTTCCCGAAGGAGTGTGGATCGCTACCACAGATGCACCGGGAAGAGTCTCCCCTTTTTGATCCGATACCGTACCGGTTAAACTACTTGTTGTCACCTGGGCATACATGCTAAATGCCGTCAGTAACAAAACAAATGTAGACAGTAAAAATTTTTTCATAAAATGATTATGGCTTTTTTGAGAGGCTGCTTATTCAACCCCCGTTAATTTTGGCGCAAATATAGAAGCATTTTTTCAAATTTTATATTAAGTTAATGTTAACAATCACCTTAATTCTCAGGCGTTAACATAATGACCGGTCTTAGGACCGTTCTGCAGCAGTCTAACCACCGAAACATTTTTCACAGCCGCGGTATTTTCTTAGATTTGGCGCACTATTAATTCAACCATCACTCATTAATTATATGAATTACGACATCATTGTTATTGGAAGCGGACCAGGCGGTTATGTTGCTGCCATTCGTGCAGCCCAGCTGGGACTGAAAACAGCTATTGTAGAACGGGAATCATTAGGCGGTATCTGCTTAAACTGGGGTTGTATTCCAACCAAAGCTTTATTAAAAAGCGCCAATGTATTCGAATATATAACCCATGCCGCCGATTATGGGATTACTGTTCAGGGTTCGCAGGCTGACTTCGGGGCGATCGTTAAACGCAGTCGTAATGTAGCTGACGGAATGAGTAAAGGCGTACAGTTCCTGATGAAGAAGAACAAGATCGACGTCATCATGGGAACCGGGAAAATTAAAAAAGGCGGCAAGATTGACGTTACCGCTGCTGATGGTTCAGTTAAAGAGTATAGCGCAAAAAATACGATCCTTGCTACCGGCGGTCGCTCACGCGAGTTACCCAGCCTCAAGCAGGACGGAAAGAAAATAATCGGTTATCGCGAGGCAATGATCTTGCCGGAGCAGCCAAAGACAATGGTGGTTGTTGGTTCGGGTGCCATAGGCGTTGAGTTTGCTTATTTCTACAGTGCCTTGGGTACTAAAGTTACTATCGTAGAGTACCTTCCGAACATCGTGCCTGTTGAGGATGAAGATATCTCCAAGCAATTATTAAGAAGCCTGAAAAAGGCTGGTATTACGATCATGACCGGCTCGAATGTCGAATCTGTTGACACCTCCGGCAACGGCTGCAAAGTGCAGGTGAAGACTGCCAACAGCACCGAAACCCTGGAATGCGACATCGTTCTTTCCGCAGTGGGCGTAACAGCTAACCTGGAGAATATCGGACTGGAAGAGGTTGGAGTGAAAACAGACAAGGGTCGCGTTCTGGTTGACGATTTCTATAAGACCAATATCGAAGGCGTTTATGCTATCGGCGATATCGTGAAAGGCCAGGCTCTCGCTCACGTGGCTTCCGCAGAAGGTATCATCTGTGTGGAGAAGATCGCAGGACATCACCCTGAGCCATTGGATTACAATAATATCCCGGGCTGTACTTACTGCTCACCTGAAATAGCTTCGGTAGGATATACTGAGAAAGCGGCCAAAGAAGCCGGCTATGAGATCAAAGTAGGTAAATTCCCTTTCTCCGCATCAGGCAAGGCAAGCGCTGCCGGCACCAAGGACGGTTTCGTAAAACTGATCTTCGATGCTAAATACGGCGAATTCTTAGGCGCTCACATGATCGGTAATAACGTAACGGAAATGATCGCTGAAGTTGTGGTTGCCCGTAAACTGGAAACTACCGGCATGGACATCGTCAAATCAGTGCACCCACACCCGACCATGAGTGAAGCGATCATGGAAGCTGCCGCTGATGCGTATGGTGAAGTGATCCATTTGTAATTCGTATTTCGAAATATATTTCGGAGGCCCGCTGATTAGCGGGCCTTTTTGTTTTATATGCGATGCTATTCCGCTTATTACCTTGTATAAAATTTGTCTTCCTGCCAAAGGGCCGGGTTGTCTGCAATATAGCGCTGTATACGGTCAAACGATTGCGAATCACGAATAATATGGTCATAAAACCGGGATTGCCATCCGAATTCGAAACCTAGCCTATGACTATGTTTTGTTACCGCAGATTTGTAGGAACCGATAATCGATGAAACCGTGTTTTTCCCCTGGTTTTGAAACCGTTGTTGCCCCATGGTTTTAGGGGGATGATTGGATCGGGGGGATGGTGATTGTGATGGTGGTTCGGGCAATTGTGGGCCGACAAACCGTAGAGACAAGGCATGCCTTGTCTCTACCATGAAATCCCCGATACCAACAATACCATCCGTACCAACCGTCCCTATTGCGTTCGCGTTTACAATGTTCCGTTCACCATCGGTATGCCCATTTGATAACATATCCCCATTGCCGCCGACGCCATTCAATATCAAAATACCGTGCACATGATTAGGCATCACCACAAATTCGCCCAATTCCACATTTCCCGCGTGATTCTTTATTTCGTGCCACAGGATGTCGGCAATAACGCCAACGCGGGATAACCGCATTTCCCGGTTCACGATCTCACCGAAATAATGTTCCCGTCCCTTGGTACAAATGGTAATAAAATAAGGGGCAGCGCTTCTGTAATCCCAAGTATGGAGACGGGAGGATGCTATCCGGTATCTGTTCTGAAACCTTTCCGTCATTTAATTCGATGATCTGTTTGGTTAAGATTTATCCCTGGTCTGATATCTAAAATAAAAATTTATCTGAATGATGACATAACCGTATCCGAATTTGTCTATTCAGTAAGGAAGGCAGGATAGTCGGATTTCCAAAACCTGGTATAGCAAATGTCAAAAACAACGGGAGAATTTGCATAGGTCTTATAGCACTCAGGTAAAGGCAGACCCCTACCATTCCTAATTCAATTTGCCTGTATAATCTAAAAATATGAGGTCTGAACCTGGAAGAGATATCATCCATTCAGGATGCCTCAGAGTTTTCTCCTTAGATCCATTAAATTTGTTAATCTTGTGGATATTTCAATTAAACCATGACCCTTTACACAATTGATACCGGCTTATTCAAACTCGATGGCGGCGCTATGTTCGGCGTTGTCCCTAAAAGTATCTGGCAAAAGCTGAATCCGCCGGATGATAATAATATGTGTACCTGGGCTATGCGCTGCCTGCTGGTTGAAGAGGGCGACCGCCTGATCCTGATCGATAACGGGATGGGCGACAAACAGGATGAAAAGTTCTTTGGTTATTATTACCTGCATGGCGATGACACGCTGGACAGATCCCTGGCCAAACATGGTTTTTCAAAGAATGATATTACGGATGTTTTCCTGACACATCTTCATTTCGACCATTGCGGCGGTTCTGTTATCCGCGAAGGCGATAAACTCAGACCTGCTTTTGATAACGCCACCTACTGGAGCAATGAGAGGCACTGGGAATGGGCTGTCAATCCGAACGATCGGGAGAAAGCTTCTTTTTTGAAGGAAAATATACTGCCCATACAGGAAAGCGGACAACTGCAATTCGTTGAGACAGGAGACAGTGTTGCTTTCTCAGATAATATCAATATCCGCTTTGTTTACGGACATACGGATGCCATGATGCTTCCACAGATCAAATACCGCGATAAAACAATTGTTTACATGGCCGACCTGCTTCCTTCGGCAGCTCACATGCCGCTGCCTTATGTCATGGCCTACGATATGTTCCCTTTACAGACCCTGACCGAGAAAAAAGCCTTCCTCAAAGAAGCCGTGGAGAACGATTACATCCTGTACTTTGAGCACGACGCTCATATCGAGTGCTGCTCTTTACAGCAGACTGAGAAGGGTGTGAGGGTACGGGAAACTTTTGCCTTATCAGAAATCTGAATTGGTTGGAGGTTATTCGGTTAGAGCGTTATGGGTGCACGCGATAACCCTGTTAACTATAAACCTTCTACTAAACTCGTACAGCTAAACAATTATAAACCTATAACCCCTTAAACCCCTAAACCAATCCAAACCAAACCATTTATGGAAAACCTTTACCCTGAAACACCTAACCCAACAACAGAATTAATTATCGATTTGCCTATCCGGGCTTTCCTTGGCGAAACAGCCCGTTGGGGAAAGTTTATCGCGATCCTTGGATTCGTAGCATCCGGATTTATGGCCCTGGTCGCCATAATCTTTCTATTAGTTCCGTCGATGAGCCAAAACTCCCAGTTTCCGGTGGCTGGTTTTATTATAGGCCCTATCTATTTGGTGATGGCAATAATGTATTTCTTCCCGTCAAGATTTCTTTACAAATTCAGTTCGAATATTAAGGCAGCCTTATTTACGAACAACCAGAGCGCATTGTCTACAGGATTTGAAAACCTGAAATCAAACTTCAAATTCTGGGGTATACTTCTGATCGTGATGCTTGGTTTCTACGCCATCTGCATAATCGGAGCCATTGGCTTCGGCATTTTGGGTAGCCTATTGTCCTAGATTTAGAAAAGCATCGTCGGAATATAGTCTTCCGGCGATGCTTTCTATCCTTTGTTCTATAGTCCTTGTTCTTTGCTCTTTATTCCTTGCTCCTTAGACCTCAATAAAAGCTGGCTTATTCCCGAGCAGGTCATCAATTTCGGTCATTACCTTATCATCTATCAAAGGCAGGATCTCAAGTGTCGTGAGGTTCTCTTTTAACTGGGCTGTCTTTGATGCGCCCAGGATCACTGTGCTGACATTCGGATTCTTAAGACACCAACCAAGCGAGAGTTTGACCACCGGGATGTTTAACCGGTCGGCAATACCCTTCAGGCTTTTTACTTTTTGAAGATTGGCTGGCTGCAGCCAGCGCTCTTTGAGCCAACCAATACTTTCGATCTGTGCAAAGCGGGTATCACTGGGATCAGCTTCATTGTATTTTCCGGATAGTAAACCCGATGCAAGCGGGCTCCAGATAGTTGTACCCATCCCAAAGTCGCGGAATAAAAGCAGGTACTCCTTTTCCATTTTTTCACGCCACAGCATATTGTATTGAGGCTGTTCCATCGTCGGCGGTACCAGGTGGTGCCTTTCGGCGAAATAATGCGCCTGCATAATTTCCGAGGCGCTCCATTCGGAAGTTCCCCAGTAAAGCGCTTTGCCCTGCTGTATAAGCTGGTGCATTGCCCAGACGGTTTCTTCTATTGGCGTATTTTGATCGGGACGGTGACAATAAAGGAGATCGAGATGATCCAGCTGCAGCCGCTTTAAGGCGTTGTGTGTACCTTCAAAAAGATGCTTTTTAGAAAGGCCGGTCATATTCGGCTTCTTTTCCTCGGCGCCGAAATAGATCTTACTCGACACAATGTATGAACTTCTGTCCCAGTTCTTCTTCTTCAGGATATTACCCATCACGGTCTCCGATTTGCCTCCGGCATAGCCTTCCGCATTATCGAAAAAGTTTACGCCACTTTCATATGCGATATCCATAAGCTCTTCTGCGACACTGTCCGTTACCTGGTGTCCAAACGTAAGCCAGCTGCCTAAAGACAATGCACTCACCTGTAACCCTGATTTTCCTAAACGACGATATTCCATATGATTTTGCTTAAAAGATTGTGAGATATAACCCGCTTTAAAAATAATGTTTGTTTTCATAAAACGAGCACTTGAAATTCTCCAACAATGATTGTATGTATGGCAAATGGAATCCGCGTGCTGGAACATTTTCATAATCGTTCACCCATCCATTCTAAAAATTTATTATTTTTCTGAATAAAAGATCACATGAAAACCCTCTTATTATTCTTCTGCCTGTTCAGCCTATCCTTGTCGATCTGTGCCCAGGAATACAAGGTAGTGACCATCGTCGAATCAATTGTTCCTGCCGGACTTGGCCGGTCACGTATGATTGACAATAAAACGGATGTCAATGTAAAAGACTTTACCACCGAAAGGGTTAACGGAAAAGAGAGCAATCAGGATGATGTAAAAAGAAGCAATGTAAAGGTCGATACCTTTTCTGAAACGAAGCTTCTTAACTTCTTCAGCATTGCAGGAATAAATTTTCAGAATATCGCTTCGAATGACGCCGTAATCACTTCAAAAATGAATGACCTGGTTAAAGAGGGCTGGAAACTGGCATTCGTGACCAGCGGTGTCGAGAGCGACTCCGGGGTAGATGACGGCGAAGGCATCTTTATCACCCGCCTGATTTTCACCAGGGCTGGGAAGGGAAACCAGGAACCTTAAGCAATTGCGTTCCTGATTTCATTACTTGCATCCTCCCTCTTAAACGAAAAAGGTCCGCAAACATCGTTTCCTGCGGACCATGTTCATGACTGTCATTGCGCCGAACTGTTCTTAGGGTGAATTTCATTTTCATGCTTCCTTTTATAATCGGGGCCAGGTTACACCAGCAGGCTTCTAAATTGAAAATAAGCATCTCGGACCGCAAATAAAAATGTCGTTGAGCCGTGTTTTATTAGTTTTTTACCAATTTAAATCGAACTTAGCCATATGCGATTTCTTTTCCTTTCCCTGTTAATACTTATTTCATCAAACCAGTTTCTCTATTCGCAGTCACCTAAGCGGCTTAGCGGGTATGATATTAAAATCGGTGTTCTTTCCAAAGGACCTTTAAATGCAATAACCGATGTCGGCGGTATCAGGGTAGGCCATGTGACCCTGGTCCAGGGCGATTCCATTCGCACAGGCGTTACAGCCATTCTTCCGCACGGCGGCAATTTGTTTCAGCAAAAGGTTCCGGCAGCTATTTATACGGGCAATGGATTTGGTAAACTCGCAGGGACTACACAAGTAAAGGAACTTGGTAACCTGGAATCGCCTGTGATCCTCACAAACACCCTGAGTGTGGCGACGGCAATGAACGCGGTAATAACTCACACGATAGCGCAACCTGGCAATCAAAATATAGCATCAGTAAACGCCCTGGTTGGCGAGACCAATGACGGCTACCTGAATGATATCCGTGGAAGACATATATCCGAAGATGATGTGCTAAAAGCTATCTCTGCAGCAAAGGGCGGACCTGTTGCCGAAGGAAACGTAGGAGCCGGCACAGGTACCGTTTGTTTTGGTTTCAAAGGTGGGATTGGCACAGCTTCCAGGGTAATCCCCAAAAGCCTGGGCGGATACACGGTTGGCGTACTGGTGCAAAGTAATTTTGGAGGAAACCTCCAGATTGATGGAGTACCGGTAGGCGAGGAACTGAAGAAGTATTATTTAAGCGATAAACTAAATGATCCCGCCGATGGAAGCTGCATGATAGTGATCTGCACGGATGCGCCTTTAGATAGTCGCAATCTTGAACGCATAGCGAAGAGAGCCTTCATGGGACTGGCAAAAACCGGTGGGATTGCCAGTAATGGCAGCGGCGATTATGTAATCGCCTTTTCTACAGACAGTTTATTAAGAATCCCGCATAGTTCCGGCAATATGCTTCAAAGACAGACTGTCTTAAGTAACGATGCGATGTCTCCCCTGTTCATGGCCGCGATTGAAGCAACCGAAGAGGCCATATTAAACTCGCTTTTCATGGCAGAAACCATGAAGGGAAGAGGTGGACATGTAGTTGAAAGCCTCCCGCTGGATAAAGTATTAGCTCTCCTGAAAAAGCATAAGAGTATTAAGTAATCAATGGGATGGCATTCTATGATTTATCAAAACAGGAAAGAGCCGAGCTTGTAAGTGAGATCGGTAAACGTATTTTTGATGATCTTCAGACATCTCGGTTTAATGCTCTTCACTCCTATTTCGCCGACGACGACACCTACATCCGGAAGTCTGCATATCTTTCTGTAGGAAGAATCTACACAACGCACTCCACGCTTCAGATTAAGATCATAGAAACGCTGAAGACATTGTCTGCCGAAGATAATTTTAAGATCCGTCAGACCGTTATTAATGCAGCCGGCGAGATCGGCAAGCACGAATTTGAAAATGTACAGGAATTTTTCGATAAAGGCTTATTTGACATTCATCACTCACCTAGAAATGCTGTGATCGGTTCAATAAAAAAGATGGGTGAAGTAAATCCCTTGCCGGTCTTAGCATGGGCAAAAAAATACCTGCACCATCCCGATAAGGAAATAAGAAGAGAAATTTGTCACGGAATAGAACTCAGAGGCAGAAAACATCCTGCCGATATCCTTCCGCTTCTGCGGGAATTACAATTCGACAAAACCAGGCGCGTTCGGAGCACATTGGTCCACGTGATCGGTCAAGTAGCTTATAAAAAAGGATGTATTGAAACCGTTGTCAGCCACCTCAAGGATTGGGAAAATAAGGAGCTGGTGACCGAAGCGCTGAAGGAAATAATCGATGTCCATCGTCGTTACCGTGACTTTGCAGCAATGAGCCAAAAACAAGCGGAGAAGTACCTGCTGGAGAATATACCGGAAGGGCTCTGACCGAATTAAAAAAAATCTTCCATGAACGACAAGGAGGCTCCGGCGATCGTGCCGACACTATCCGTAAGAAACGGGGCATTAGCCATAGAATATTACAAACAGGCTTTTGACGCGCGAGAATTAATGCGGAATACAAGTCCTGACGGCGAGGTGGTGGCCGAATTAGCCATCGGATCCTTTAGGTTCCTGGTGGCCGATGAATCACCGGAATATAGCAATTACAGTCCTGAAAGCCTGGGCGGAACGACAGTCAGGATGGGATTACAGGTCACGGATCCCGATGCGGTAGCCCGAAAAGCCATCGCCGCCGGAGGAAAGGAGATATATGCCGTGGCTGATCAGGATTATGGATACCGCCTTGGAAGGGTCGCTGATCCTTTCGGCCACCATTGGGAAATTTTTAAGATTATAAGCAGGTAATTGTTTCTCATTTATCGCTTATGAATTCCGGAACGTAATAATCTGTGAAAAATCGAACTAACTCTGTAGAATAACACATAAATTGGCGCCGGATTTATAATCCGGAACAAACGAATGCAGCTAACGCAACTGGACATAAAAGGCTTTAAAAGCTTTGGCGATAAGATAACCATCAATTTTAACGAAGGGGTTACTGCTATCGTCGGTCCGAACGGCTGTGGCAAATCCAATGTGGTGGATGCGATCCGATGGGTCCTGGGAGAGCAGAGCACCCGGATGCTGCGCTCGGAGAAAATGGAAAACATCATTTTTAACGGGACAAAGAACCGCAAGCCTTCTCACCTTGCCGAGGTTTCGCTTACATTCGATAATACCCGGAACATCCTGCCCACGGAATTTTCACAGGTAACACTGACGCGAAAACTTTACCGCACAGGCGAAAGTGAATATCGCCTTAATGACGTGCAGTGCCGTCTGAAGGACATAACGGACCTTTTTCTCGACACGGGTATCGGGTCAGACTCCTACTCCATTATTGAGCTGAAGATGATCGACGAGATCATTGCCAATAAGGAAGGTTCACGCCGGGCCTTATTCGAAGAGGCCTCCGGGATAGCAAAATATAAGCTTCGCAAAAAGCAAACTTTCAGCAAACTGAAGGATACGGAAGCAGACCTTAGCCGGGTTGAAGATCTGTTGTTCGAAATTGAAAAGAATCTGAAGACGCTGGAAAACCAGGCAAGGAAAGCTGAACGGTATTACCGCCTTAAGGAACAGTATAAGGCTCTGAGCCTGTCACTCGCTTCTTTCCGGATTGCGGGCTTTCGTGATTCTTTAAAGAAGCTTGAGGATCAGGAACAACAGCAAGCTCTTGAAAAGTCAGGTATTGCTACGCAACTCGACGTCCTGGAAGCCGCTCTTCAACAGCAGAAGCTCGACAACCTGACCAAGGAAAAGAACCTCTCAGCACAGCAAAAGGCATCTAACGAATTCGTCGCAAAGATTCGCGCGTATGAAAGCGAGAAGAAACTAAAGAATGAGCAGCTGCGATTCCTGGAAGATAAGAAGACACGCATCACGGAAGAACTGGACCGTGATCAGAACCAGCTGAATCATGTCATTTATAACCAGAAGCGTCTCAATGAAGAACTCCTGCAAGAGAGCTCAATATTGGAAACGCAAAGGCAGGATGTAGAATTCCGGAAAAACGAAGTTGATGAGCTCAGATTAAGTCAGCAGAATGCGAAAAATCTACTGGACGCAAACAACCGGGAGAATAATGAACTTCAAAACCGTTTGCACCAGCTGGAAAAAGATATTGCTGTTCTGAATATCCAGAAGGATGCCCTCAGGCAGGAAAGTAAACGCAACGCAGAAGACGCTCACTCGAAAGAAATAGAGCTGACAGACTTTAACCGTCATGTAGCCGATCTGCAGAACCGCCTTGAAACCCGGCAGCACGAGTTGGAAACAGGGCAGAAACTGGAGGATGAATTGCAGCTGCAAATAGTCCAAACCGCTGAGCTGATTAGCGCCCAGAAAGAACAACTCAACCAGGAAAGCCGCAAACTGGACTCTAAGCAAAACGAATATAATCTGACCAAGTCGATGGTCGATAACCTGGAAGGCTTTCCTGAATCAATCCGTTTCCTTAAAAAGAATACCCAGTGGGCTAAACATGCGCCATTATTATCGGATATCCTTTTTTGTAAGGAAGAGTACCGGATAGCGATTGAAAATTACCTGGAACCGGTAATGAACCACTATGTCGTTGACACGAGAGAGGAATCGGTTCAGGCAATACGTTTGTTAAATGATGCATCTAAAGGCAGGGCACACTTCTTTGTTCTTGAGGCATTTGACAATGTGGCGAAACGGCCTTTGATACAATCCGAGAGCAGAAAGCTGGTGTCGGCACTTGATATTATAACCGTAGATGATAAATACCGACCGCTCTGCGAAACACTGCTGTACAATGTTTATTTACTGCAAAGCGGCGAGGAAGAAGAATTGAACACGGAACTTCCGGCAGAAGATGTGGTTATCTTAAGCGGAAGTGGAAAGTTCTCCAAGACCAGGACCGGAATGTCGGGCGGATCCGTGGGCTTATTTGAAGGTAAACGAATAGGAAGAGCCAAGAATCTTGAAGTCCTTGCGCGTGTGATGAAGGCCCTGGAAACGGTAATCAACTCGTTGAAAAGCTCGGTCGAACAGGCAACACTGAGGTTAGCCACTTTAAGATCATCTTCCCAAATCGCTATCCTCCAGCAAATGCAGCAGGATATTAACCGCCTGAATAATGAACATATATCTGTAAAGACCCGGCAGGAGCAATATATTGCGTTTATAGAGAACAGCCAGAACCGTGAACAGGATATCGAACTGAAAATTACATCCATTGCGAACGAGCTGTTAAATTCCGAACCCTTGCTCCTTGAATTAAAAGCTCAAAAGCAAATCCACAACGATCAGCTCATCAGCTTGCAGCAGGAGTTCAATGAGATGACAGAACTCGTCACTGTGAAGTCAGGACACTACAACCAGGAAAACATCAGGTTTCACCAGCAGCAGAATAAAGTTTCGGGTATTGAAAAGGATCTTGAGTATCGCGAAAGCCAGTATCGAAACCTTGAAGCGCGTATCAAATCCAACCAGTCGGAATTGGAAAAGGTGCTTTCCGGCATTAAAGATGCCCTGCAGCATTCCGATCATTCAGATGAAGATCTCATGGGAATGTACCAGCAGAAGGAGGAATTGGAAAAAGGCGTTCAGGAACTGGAGCAGGAGTACTTTGCTTCACGCGGAAACATAAATGAATCGGAAAATGAGATCGCACTTCTGCGACGTAGAAAGGACCAGGCTGACTTACTCGCTAATGAACTTAAAGATCAAAAGAATAATTTACGGCTTGATCTGAATGCATTGAAGGAACGCTTGTCCGTGGAGTTTGAAGTTGAAATTTCTGACCTCCTTGAAAAGGAGGACGAGGAGCATAATGAGACCGAAGCTGATTTGAAAGAAAGAACAGACCGCTTAAAGCGGCAACTTGATGAGTTTGGCGCAATCAACCCGATGGCTATGGAGGCTTACCGTGAGATGAGCGAGCGTTACAATTTTATCCAGGCACAGAAGAAAGACCTGGCCGATGCCAAGTCATCACTTATGCAGACCATTAAGGAGATTGATGACACAGCCAGGGTAAAATTCATGGAAGCGTTTGTAAAAGTTAGAGAGAGCTTCATTGAAGTGTTTCGCTCACTCTTTAATGAGGAAGATAGCTGCGACCTGGTGTTAACTGATCCGGACAGACCGCTTGACTCAGATATTGATATTCTCGCCCGGCCTAAAGGTAAACGGCCACTATCCATTAACCAGCTCTCCGGCGGCGAGAAAACACTTACAGCCACTGCCCTCCTGTTTTCGCTTTACCTGCTGAAACCAGCCCCTTTCTGTATTTTTGATGAGGTTGATGCCCCGCTGGATGATACCAATATTGATAAATTCAATAACATCATCCGTACTTTCTCAAATAAGTCGCAGTTTATTGTAGTCTCTCACAATAAACGGACTATTGCCAGCACAGATATTATTTACGGTGTAACAATGGTAGAACAGGGCGTATCTAAGGTTGTAGCGGTAGATCTGCGCGAAGTGGCGTAAAACTTGTTATTCTCCAGTCGTATATTTTAAAACTTACATTCCTATCCAATTTTAATGACAACAAGACTTTTTATGATGCTAAGCCTGTTTGCCTCCGCAACAGTATCGGCCCAGAATATTAACCGCAAACAACTGTTAAAGGATGTTGAGATACTTTCATCAGACGTTTACGAAGGGCGAAAAACCGGAACAGTTGAAAACAGGATGGCAGCAAACTACGTTGTGAGCCGCTTTAAAGAGATCGGTCTCAACTTCTACCAGGATAGTTTCAAACATCCCTTTACCTTTCAAACAAGAAATAAAAAGACAATGAACGGGACTAACCTGATCGGTTACATCAAAGGGCGAAGTGACCGGGTAATTATAGTCGGTGCTCATTACGATCACGTGGGTATTACGAATTCACTTATCAACAATGGCGCTGACGATAATGCTTCCGGAGTAGCGGGATTGCTGGCCATCGCCACTTACTTTAAGCAGCACAAACCGGATAATACCCTGATGTTCATAGCCTTTGATGCGGAGGAAATGGGCCTGCAGGGGGCTTTTTCATACCTCAAGAACCCTGTGATCGATGTTTCAAGAATAAAAATGATGATCAATATGGATATGATATCCCATAATGATAAGGGCGAATTGTATGCAGCCGGTGCATTTAAAACTCCGGTGCTCAAAAAAGTAATGGAGGATGCGGATAAGGATACCGGCGCAAAGATCTTATTTGGCCATGATGATCCTAAACTGGGCAATAATGACTGGACTATGCAGAGTGACCAGGGACCCTTTGCCCAGAATAATATTCCGTTTCTATACTTTGGAGTTGAAGATCATCAGGACTATCACAAGCCGACAGATGAGTATCGCAATATCAACAAAGACTTCTTTTACGGAGCTTCGCAAGCAATCCTTAATAGCGTCATAAGGGTGGATAAGCAATTAAAGAAAGTGATGAAAAGCATACAGCCTTCTCCAAAATCCCTTAAGGACAAAATGATCATGAACTAAAATCTGGCAATATCAAAAAGAAGCGCCCTTCAGGATGTCCTGGAGGGCGCTTCTTTTTTGAATAGATTCTTTACTTTTTGAGTTTCAAGGGCCTGGTTTCAACCATTCCCTGAAAATCATTACTATTGATTTGCTGATTGATACGTTCCACGTCCTCTTTCACCAGGGGACTGATACTACTGATACGGTCAACACCAGACTTCACTGCCAGAAAGGAACCTTTTTCAGCAAATGATAGTGCATTGGCAAGCAAACGCTCCTGGGGATCACCAAAGTCTTTGCCGATATCGTCGAAATCGTCTTTGTCTACAGCAATACCGTCAAAGTACCCACCCTGATTTAAAGAATTCTTAGTCTCAAACTGCGGAATATACATATCAAGCTTATCTATCGTGATTGCAAAAAAACCAACAGGTTTGCCATAGGTTTTGCGGCCAATCAGTTTCACGTCCATTACCGGCTTCAGGTTATTGATAACCAGCTCGCTGGCCGAAGCAGTAGAGTTAGTAACTATAAAGTAAGCACGGGAGATGTTCGCAGATCCCCGTTTAGCGAAACGGGCGAGGTTACCTGCATCTTCAGTAGGTCGGTAGTCATAGTCAAAAAAGGAATATAGCCTTCTGACACCATCGTTACCATTTGCCCAGAACTTCTGGTTCTTTAAGATTGTAGCCTGGCCATCCTGCATTGTTTTTGTCCAATAGGTAGTGTACATAACATTGCCTGTTGCGGATGTCGGAGCGATCAGGTTGGTCAGATCCTCTGCAGTTGAAACCGATCCGCCACCATTATAGCGGAGATCAACTATTACTTCTGAAACACCCTCTGTCGTAAAGTCCGTGAAAACATCATCAAGCCTGGCTGTGGCGTTGGTAGTAAAGCTGTTAAATACAACATAGCCCACTTTTTTAGAACCAACGGTAAAGACATGGGTATAAAGCACCGGGTTGATACTATATGAACCGCGATTTACGGTTACATCAACTGTGCTACCGTCTTTCTTCCTTAAAGTCATCGCTATAGATGCATTATCCCCGAAAATAGCGGCATTCAGGAAATCAACATTTGCAGGCACAGTTCCATCTAGGTCTGTACGACCGTTAATTTTAATAATCCGGTCACCACGATTTACCTTTTGCGTTCCTGCAGGTGAATTAGGGTATACATAACGAATCCGCAGGTCACTGCGGTCACCGTTATTGAAGTTTGCCGAAAAACCGTAATCACCGCTAATGCCACCTAGTTCAGAAGACAGCGAGCCATCATCAAGAAATGAATATTTGTCTATTGGTCTTCCCGTCGACAGATCGACCTTATACGTTTTTATCTTATTTAACTCAGCGTCAAAGCTCGAGAAACCGCGTGCTTTGAAGACCTCGTAGGTCGGCAAAGCATCATTCCAGTAATAGGTGTCCTTGGCATATAAAAATATCGAATCCTTGGTAAGTTCGTCCCTTGTGGCAGTGGCCGGATCGACAGGATCAGGCGTATTTTTGGGATCTTTTTTACACGCCGTTGTAAACAGTAAAGACCCGATCAGGATTGCGGAGAGATTAAAAATTCCGCGGTTTGATTGATTTGACATATTAAATTTTTAATACGAATGCTAATATACTAATAAATGGACTCTCTATTTACATTACATACGGTGATTTTGTTCGTTAGGATGTCCCGGTAAACTAATTATTACAAAGGGATTAAGTAGTCGCATTCAAAATCAAAGTTCCATATAACAGAACGATTTGTATTTTTGCGGCTTAAGAAAATAAAATGGTAAAGCGCACACGGGTAAAAGATCTATTAGCAACTACAGAATTCAACCGGGAGGTTACGGTAATGGGATGGGTTAGAACATTCCGAAATAGCCAGTTTATTGCCATAAACGATGGTTCATCAATAAACAATATCCAGGCAGTAGTTGACTTTAATAATACCGATGAAGCCTTATTAAAAAGAATAACTACCGGCGCTTCTGTTTCTGTTACCGGCAACCTCGTGGAATCAGTCGGTAAGGGCCAGCGTGTGGAAATAAAAGTAACAAGGCTTGAGATCCTGGGTGATAGTGACGCCGAGAAATTTCCCCTGCAACCGAAGAAGCACAGCCTTGAATTTTTGAGGGAAATCGCACACCTTCGTTTTCGCACCAATACCTTCAACGCTGTATTTAAGGTACGCCATGCGCTGGCTTTTGCTGTACACCAGTTTTTCAACGACAAGGGATTTGTCTATATGCACACCCCTATCATTACGGCTTCAGACGCTGAAGGCGCAGGCGAAATGTTCAGGGTTTCTACTTTTGATCCGGACAATATCCCGCGTAATGAGGACGGAACGATCAATTACAAGGAAGATTTCTTCGGCAAAGCTACTAACCTGACCGTATCGGGTCAGCTGGAAGGTGAACTTGCAGCGATGGCCTTCGGAGACGTTTACACCTTCGGACCGACCTTCCGTGCAGAAAACTCCAATACCACCCGGCATCTCGCCGAATTCTGGATGATAGAGCCTGAAATGGCATTCTATGACCTGGACGGCAATATGGACCTTGCGGAAGAGCTGCTTAAATATGTGATCAGCTATGCTCTTGAGCACTGCGCGGACGAACTGGAGTTCCTTAAAAACCGCTTACTGGAAGAAGAGAAATCTAAGCCGCAGACCGATCGGTCTGACCTTGACCTCTTGGCAAAATTGAACTTCTGCCTGGAAAACAATTTTGAACGCCTCACTTATACTGAAGCTATTCAGATCTTAAAGAATTCTAAACCTAATCAGAAAAAGCAGTTCAAGTACCTGATCGATAATTGGGGTGCCGATCTTCAATCAGAACATGAGCGTTACCTGGTTGAAAAACATTTTAAGAAACCTGTTATCCTGACAAATTACCCGGCTGATATAAAAGCCTTCTACATGCGCCAGAATGATCCGGATGAAAATGGTCGCAGAACGGTCAGAGCAATGGACATCCTTTTTCCGGGAATAGGTGAGATTGTTGGTGGTTCTCAAAGGGAAGAAAGATTAGAGAAGCTCGAGCAGCGTATGAATGAAATGGATATTCCTACTCATGAGATGAGCTGGTATCTTGATACCCGGCGTTTTGGGTCAGCACCGCACGCCGGCTTTGGTTTAGGCTTCGAACGCCTGGTTTTGTTTGTTACCGGCATGACCAATATCCGCGATGTGATCCCCTTCCCAAGAACACCAAAGAACGCGGAATTTTAAGATTTTTCTAAAAAGTAAACCTATTATTCAAAGGCCGTTTCAGGAATAAAACCTGAACGGCCTTTTTGCTGCCCAAGTAAATTTAAACTTGCTTGGGTTGTTGGTTTTAAGTACGGCCCCCCAATCCTGATGCTCTAATAACTATTTCATGACAGGGTAATTACTATATCGAAAGATAGTCAGGATATGATTAGCATATAGTGAGTATATAGTTAGCATATAGTTAGCTCCCACCTTGTCTCGCCGGCATGTTGCAAAAAAAAGACTGCCCCTTTCAGGAGGCAGTCTCGTTTTCATGATAAGGCAGGATAAATATTATTGTGCTCTTCCGGTTTTCTTGTCTTTAGAGCGACCGATTACATAACCGGTTCCGGCTCCTACAACTCCACCGATCACGGCACCTCGACCGTCTTTCTTGTCAACCAGGATACCGGTAACGGCACCCGCGCCGGCACCAATGGCGGCACCCTTAGCGGCTGAACTCCAGCCTTTCTTAGCAGTGGTTGCCGGTGTAGCAGCATAAGTGTGGTGAACTACAGTTTGCTTCGAAGCAGACCTGGCGACAGCTGCAGTCTTTTCACTTTCAGCTAATCTTGCTTCCTCCTCCCGGCGATCGATCTCTGCTGATACTGCTTCGGCTCTCTTGAAGCTGTCTAATTTAAGACTGTCTTTATATCTCTGGGTGGTTTGGAGGGCTCCTGCGTTCGAATTGGCGTTACTGTTACAGGCCGCTAATCCGGCAGCCAGTGTAACCATTATCAATAATCTTTTCATCGTCTCTTATTTAAAAATATTGTCTCTAACAATTATTGCATCTGCTATGACTTTAAGAAAAAACAGTGCCAAAGACGAACTTTTTTGTCATACAGATTACAGATTGCAGCCCTTGCCGGGGAGCTTATTGGGTAGCGAAACCTTGCCAGAAACATCATTAATTCGGCAAATAACAGCTGTTTACATACTCTGAAAGGCGCTTACTCACCCGATGTGGCGTGTAAAATAAGCCGGACAGTTTCTTGCGGAGAATCCCACTGCGGAAAATGCCCGCAGTCTTTAAACCAATGAAGTTGCGCATCTCCGAATAGATCCATAGCCCGCTGGGCCTGACCTGGAAAGCATACATGATCACTCAATCCCCAGCCTATAACCAGTGGTTTTAGGATTGTACCTTTCGGGCTACCCTGCTGTTCCTCACCATAAACTATTGCGTAAAGCAACTCGTCAAATGAAGGGGATACAGCACAACTGCGCATTTCATTAAGTGCTAAATCGGGAGATATTCTTTCCGGGTGTGCTGAAAGCTGTGCAAACAGTACCTGCCGGCCCAGTCTGCTGCGTGTTAGTTCCGCCATCCTATCCTGCAGTGCCCTGACAATGATTATTGAAATACTTAGCGAGCCGAATAATACGTGACGTTCCCAGCCCTCCCAGAAGCCACCGGGATCAAGCGATACTACTGCACCAACGATACCCCCGCGGCGTGCTAGTTCAAGAACAAGCCTGCCTCCCATAGAACTACCCACTGCATCAATCCCCAGAAGATCCTGCTCTTTAAGGAAGCTGGTTAAAGCGTCTGCCAGCGTTCCTATAGTCACGGGGCCTGCTAATGGAGGCGTATCACCAAAGCCAGGAAGATCCACTGCTATAACATCACGCTGCGACGCCAGGGCTGCCATCACCGGATCCCATGAACGCCAGCTGCCACCGAGTCCATGTATCAGGAGTAAGGGCTTTCCTTTGCCGGTTCGTTTATGATTCATTCGTTTAACATATTATTTAAGGGACAAGCAAAGGGTTTATTTGTTTCCTAAACAAAAGGAACCGGCATTTCTGCTGTACATTTACCTTATATCTAATTGAAACCAGGTATGGACGAAAACCTCCTTACTTTCCGGATTATTGCCATTAAGCAGGAAACCCAGATAGCAAAAAGCTACTTCCTGGAAGAGGTTTCCGGAAAATCAGTAAAGTTCATCCCGGGACAGTTCCTGACATTTATTATAAAGCTTCAGAATCAGGAGGTTCGGCGATCGTATTCTATAACCAGCTTGCCGGAAGAGCCATTGATAGTTACGGTTCAGAAAGTAGACAACGGCCTGATCTCACGGCATATCCTGAATTCCTGGAAAACCGGTGATACGCTGCTTTCACTGCCTCCTATGGGACGTTTTACCCTGCCAGCGCAGCATGAAGTGCCAAGAGATATATTTTGTTTTGCTGCGGGAAGCGGCATTGTCCCGGTTCTGCCCCAGGTGCGAAGACTGCTGATGGAAGAACCTCAAAGCATTATCCACCTGGTATATAGTAATACAAACGAAAAAAGGACATTATTCTTAAATGAAATTGAATCTCTTTCTAAAGAATTCCCGCAAATGCGTGTTACTTTTCTGTTTTCCAATCCAGACTTCAGGCTGCAGGAACGCGGCCGTTTAAGCAATCTTTACACACAGGATCTGGTAAAGCTATACCTGCGATACGAAAAAGAGCATGCGGTTTTTTTAATCTGCGGTCCATTTACCTATATGCGAATGCTTGGAATAACACTCGTTTCTATGCACTTCCCGAAAGAAAACATTCGCCGGGAAAATTTCCTGCCGGAGATCATGCGGTCCGGCTATGTTAGTCAGCCTGAATTTCCGCACAGAGATGTTGTTATCCAGATTCAGGGCCAAAGGCATTTGCTTTCGGTCAAAAGCGGACAGGATATATTAACCGCAGCGCTGGAAAAGGGAATAACTCTTCCGTACAGCTGCAGAGGCGGAGTTTGCGGTACGTGCGCAGCTATCTGTAAGCAGGGAAAGGTTTACATGAGCATAAATGAGGTGCTGACAGACGAGGATCTTTCTAAAGGCTGGGTCCTCACCTGCACCGGATTCCCGGCGCAAGATGAAACTATCATATCATTTTAAAGCCAGGACACAATTATTATAGCAAGGAGAAGACCGGAATGGAATCATTTATGCATCCATCCGATTCTTTCCCTCGAATTGCTACTTGCTGCAAATTCCTTAAGACTCCGGTTCCTCCGGCTCTTCACTTTCAAGATTAAAACCACCCGGATCGCGCACCTTCTTCAACTGGTCAAGAGTCAGGTTGGTGGTCCCGCTTAGATTCTCTTCAATCTCCTCTTCGCTGCCCTGAGTAGTCGGCGGTTGGGGATTAGTGTCAGCTTCATTCTCCCTGTCTATGCTTTGTTCATCCCTTTGATAAGACGGCACAGCGACTCGGGAAGCTTCTGCGGTCCGCTCATTTTCGCGGGCATTATCGGCTGCTGCGTCGCTGCTTGATGCGTCCCGCAGGCGATCGTCGTTACCACCATCTCCGGGCCTCAGCGGCTGGTCATCTCCGTTAAATCTATTGCTGTTTTCTGGCATCATAAGTGTTTATATTTAGTGGTGAGATTTTGAACTTAACATTTACCCGCTCTAGCTTGACATATTTTAAACCGATTTCAGCCAGCGATGTTTTACATGATCAACAATCAAATCTTTCCCTGCCGTACCGTACTTTATTAACCTCCATATGCCTCGCTGGATCAAAATCATTTTAAAGATTGCCGGAATATTCCTTGTTGTGGTATTTCTGGGATGGATGGCCCTCGCCGCTTATGTACATACCCATAAAAAGCAACTTCTGGACGCCATCACGGCACAACTTAATGAGAATCTTAGCGGGACCTTAACAATCGAGAAAATGGAGCCGGCGTTGATCCGCGGCTTTCCAGGTATATCGGTAACCCTAACGAACATCCTACTCCGGGACAGTCTATGGCAGAGCCACCGGCATGATGTACTAAAAGCGAAGGACGCCTACGTCTCCGTTGATGCGTTTTCGATCTTAAGTGGCAACCCGACCATTAAGAATATCACCATAAGCAAGGGAAATCTTTATTTCTTTACAGACAGCTCCGGTTATTCAAACACAGATATCTTCAGAAATAGATCAGGCAATAAACAGGATAAGGACAGTCAGAGGAAAAAAATAAATCGCATAGATCTAAGGGAAGTCAACCTTGTGCTTGAGAATCACCTGAGAGCCAAATACTTTGATTTCAACATCTCAAGCTTTAGCGGTAAAATTAAATACAATAGTAAAGGCTGGAAGGCTACTGCCAACCTGAACACAATGGTTAAAAGCCTCGCCTTCAACACACGCCGGGGAAGCTTTCTAAAGAACAAAAACTTAAGCACTGATCTGCAGCTGATCTTCGACGACAAATCGCAACTTCTGACCATTCCGATGCAGGACATAAAAATCGGGGGAAATGATTTTGAAGTTGGGGGTAAGTTCAGCCTGTCCGAAAAATCACGCGACTTTGCGCTGGACATAAAAACATCCAGAATCACACTTCGCGAAACCGCATCCTTATTATCCCCTAATATTCAATCAAGGCTTAAGTATTACCAACTGGAGAAACCCCTTTCCGCTGGCGCCACAATTAGAGGTCAACTTAAAAGGGGAGCCGACCCGCGAATCATCGCTAACTGGGAAACCAAAAACAATAAGCTTGTAGTTAACGGTGAGACTATTACTAACGTTGATGTTAAAGGTACTTACACCAATGAAGTAGTAGATAATAGCGGAACAACGGATAAGAATTCATCCATCAGTTTGTATGGAATGACAGGCAGGTGGCATGATATACCATTTAAAGCTGATTCAATTATTATTACTGATATGAAAAAGCCTGTAATAGCAGGCAAGTTTACAGCCGATTTCCCATTAAGAAAACTAAATCCGGTGTTCGGTAATGAAACCTTCGTTTTTAGCAGCGGCACTGCGCATCTTGATCTTTTATACAAAGCACCCTATTTCAGTACGGATGAAAGCCAGCGATTTATCAATGGTGATGTCGTGATCAAAAACGCTTCTATTAATTACCTCCCAAGGAATCTTCCGTTTAAGAATGTACAGGCGCGCTTAAATTTCCGGGGGCAGGATCTTTACCTTAAAAACATAAACCTTCAAAGCGGTGGAAGTTCGCTTCAAATGGATGGATCCATAGCAAAATTCCTGAACCTTTTCTATACCGATCCGGCGAAAATACTGCTGGACTGGAATATAGCAAGTCCTCAAGTCAATTTAAGTCAGTTTCTTTCCTTTCTTGGCCGTCGGAAATCCAGCGCATCATCCGGTAGTATGAACCTGTTCTCAAAACGCCTTGACAGGATGCTGAATGAAGCCAGTGTACAGATGCAGATGAAGCTCGATAAAGTGATTTATAAAAAATTTATAGCCCGGAATGTCAGGTCTAACCTGACCCTGAATCAAAAGGGAATCAGCATGAATAATGTCAGCTTGAACCATGCAGGTGGAAGCCTGCAGATGAATGGAAACATGGATCAAACCGGATCTGTAAATAAGATCCTACTGAACACGAGCATCCGAAAAGCGAACATCCAGGAGTTGTTCTTCGCATTCAATAACTTTGGCCAGACCGGTATTACCGACCAAAACTTGCGTGGCACATTTAATGCCGACTGTAACGTATCAGGCACTCTGCGTGATAATGGAGAGATGGTTCCATTGAGTATGCGCGGAACAATAGATTTCACCTTGAGAAATGGTGGATTAGTGAACTTCGAGCCGATGGAAAAGATCGGAAATTTTGCATTCAAAAACCGCGATTTTTCAAATATTACACTAAAGAGCCTTTCAAACCGATTTACCCTGCTGGGCGATCGGGTAGTTATACCGCCGATGCAGATCCAGTCAAGCGTTCTCAATATATTTTTAGAAGGAGTTTATGGCTTCTCCACCGGCACCAATATCATCATGCAGGTGCCGCTGCGAAACCCTAAGAAAGATGAATTCATTTATGACGAAGCGGAAAGGCAGCAGCGCGCAAAAAAAGGTATTGTGCTAAACCTGCATGCTACAGACGGCGATGATGGGAAGGTTAAGATCAAGCTCGGTAAAGATTAGCATTCAAATTACCCAATTCTAATATCTAAAATCTAATATCTAATATCTAATATATTTCAAGCAGGGCATCAAGGTCCAGGTGTTCGGTAACCATCAGCAGGTTCCCGTTATTATCAAGCGGCCAGAGTTCCCTTGGCCTGTCCCAGTAAAGTTCAACACCGTTATTATCCGGGTCATTCAGATATAAAGCCTCAGAAACACCGTGATCTGCGGCACCCGTAAGTGGATAACCGGCATCATTCAATCGCCGTAACGCGGCAGCGAGATCCTTCCTTTCCGGATATACGATAGCGGTATGAAATAATCCTGCAGATCGCAACGGTGCAGGCGGCGCATCTTTTGAATACCAGGTATTTAATCCGATATGATGATGATAGCCCCCGGCTGAAATAAATACCGCCTGGTCACCATAGCGTTGGGTGATCTCAAAGCCAAGCAGTTCATGATAAAATGCCAATGCGCGTTCCAGGTCAGCTACCTTTAAATGAACATGCCCGATGCGCGTGCCTGGGGGAAGTCGATATGTCATTAATAAAGCTACTAATTTGGCTTTTCAATCTAAAATATGTTTGACAGCAGTTCCTATTCCACTATAAAACGGTTATTTAGTACATTTACATGATGCCATGTCCGTGCTGCAGCAAAGCGCTGGTCCATATGGTATAATTAGCTCCTGGAATTCTGGCAGAATGGATTATTTGGAAAAACTCATCGTAGATATCGAACTGCATTCAGTTGAAGGGATCAATGAGTGTTTCTCCAATGGCATAGATCCGAATCAATACTATAAGGGCAAACCGCTTATCTATGAACTCCTAAGTGAATATACCCGGTCTCCCCGATTTAAAGACTGCGTTTTATGCTTTATAAATCATGGACTGCGTTTCGAAGACAAAGTTCTCTTAGCCGTATTAACCGATGATGCTTCCGCACTTGAGCTTCAATTAAAAAAGGATGCCGCGGCTGTTAACAACAGATACTCTCTACGCTGTGCCTATACACCTCTTTTCGAAGTAACATTACTTCATATTTGTGCGGAATTCAATCTCCCGGCGTGTGCCGAAGTATTATGTAAGTATGGTGCAGATATAAATGCCCGGGCCGGAAAAGATGAATACGGCTTTGGCGGACAAACGCCTGTCTTTCATACGGTAAATCAGAACTCGAATCAATCATATGATATGCTAAATTTCCTTCTTTCCAGGTCTGCCGATCTTAAATTGACAATCGAAGGCATCATATGGGGAAAGGGTTATGAATGGGAAACTTTGATTCCGGCGGTTAATCCGATTAGCTATGCCATGCTGGGCCTCATTCCGCAGATGCATCGAAACGAAATTAAGATTGCCGAAGTGGTATCTCTTTTGCTTAAGGCTGCTTACGGAATTAACTACACGCCAAAAAATGTTCCCTGCGCCTACCTGAAAAAATGAGTAGCCGGATAATTAATCAATATATTATTAGTCAGAAACCTAATTTCGCTCTCATGCTTGTTAAAATTTATCCGGAAAATCCAAATGAAAAGGCAATTCAGCTGGTGGTGGATGTATTGAAGAAAGGGGGACTGATCATATATCCTACCGACACAGTTTACGGCCTTGGTTGTGATATTACAAATCACAAAGCAATAGAACGAATTGCAAGGATCCGTGGGATCAAGCCTGAAAAAGCCAACTTTTCGTTTATCTGCTACGACCTGAGCCATATCTCAGATTATATCAAGCCGATTGACAATGAAACCTACCGTGTGATTAAGAAAGCACTCCCTGGCCCTTTTACTTTCATTTTCAATGCAAGCAAAAAGGTACCGAAAATGCTGAGTTCCAATAAAAAGACCGTAGGTATCAGGGTGCCTGATAATAACATTGCAAGGGCTATAGTGAAGGAGCTGGGTAACCCGATAATTTCTACCTCCATTCGGGATGAGGATGATATCAAGGAATATTCAACAGATCCCGAACTGATATATGAAAAGTTTAAAGATCTGGTTGATCTCGTCATTGACGGGGGCTACGGTGACAATGAAGCATCTACAGTGGTCGATTGCACGATGGGCGAATTTGAAGTTATACGGGAAGGAAAGGGCGACCTGAACCTTGTTATCTGATTTTTCATGAAGGAGCTTATCCTCTTTACACAGCCATCCCTGGGCAAAGCAAAAGAATGAGAGGCCTGTCTTCTTAACCAGCTTAAAGGCCATTTTAAACCGCTTTTTAATTTCTTAATTTCTAATTTAGCGTATGGCAAAACTGATAACTCTGCGGCCGTTTAAGGAATTTATTCAATCAGAACAAGTTGGTGGGATACTTTTAATAATCTGTGTCGCCTTATCGTTGATAATTGCCAATACCGGTTGGAATGAGGGATTCAATGATATATTAAGTACAGAACTCGGCTACCGCTCAGCCGCGATCTCACTCAGGTATAGTACGGCCTTATGGATCAACGATGGACTTATGGCAATCTTTTTCCTTCTTGTCGGCCTGGAAATAAAACGTGAGATCATTGAAGGGGAACTCTCTTCTCCGAAGAAAGCGGCGATGCCGATCTTTGCTGCACTGGGCGGGATGCTGATGCCGGCAACGATATTTGCTTTGTTCAACACTTCTACTCCAACAAGTGCCGGCTGGGGAATACCAATGGCTACTGATATCGCTTTTGCGTTAGGTGTTATTTCCCTCCTGGGGAAACGTGTACCTGCTTCGTTGAAGATATTCCTGGCTGCTCTGGCCATTGCTGATGACCTGGGAGCTATTCTGGTTATTGCAATTTTTTATACCAACGAACTTCATTGGGATCAGTTGTTTTATTCCGCTGTTATTTTAGGCCTCCTGATTCTCCTGAACAGGTTAGGAGTTAAAAAACTCGTTTTCTATATGATACCGGGAATCTTTCTCTGGTATTTCATTCACCATTCCGGAATACATGCCACCGTCGCCGGTGTCCTGCTTGCCCTGACCATTCCTACGAATCCGGTCAAAGAAACTTCTCCGCTCGAAGCATTAGAACACGCTATCGTCAGGCCGGTTAACTTTATTATCATGCCTATATTCGCGCTTGCGAATACCAGCATTCGGTTTGAACCTGCTATGCTGGAGGGTCTTTATAGTCCCCTGGGAATGGGAATAATATTAGGCCTGGTAGTAGGTAAGCCGCTCGGTGTGACACTTTTCTCCTGGCTGTCTGTAAAAATGGGCCTCAGTTCACTCCCATCCAAGGCTGGCTGGAGGCACATTATCGGATTAGGCCTGCTTGCCGGAATTGGGTTTACAATGTCCATTTTTATCGCCATCCTATCGTTTTCTGATCCCTTATTCCAGGTTGAGGCTAAGTTTTCCATTCTTGTTGCCTCTCTGAGCGCAGGCGTCGTCGGGTATATTTTTCTAAGCCTGTTAAGCTCAAAACGGAAGAATCAGGAAGCCGCTATTAACCCCCAGGCGATACTACGGTAGGTTTAGTCGTTTGATTTCAAATTCCTGATAAAACCGTCGATCTTTTCCAGGTAATTATCCTCCCCTAAGATCCGGACAAAAGCACTCCCTACGATAGCACCGCGGGTATATTCAGCAGCTTTGCGGAAACTTTCTCTATCAGAGATTCCAAATCCTATCATGGTAGGGTTATTAAGGTTCATCTCGCGGATCCGTGAAAAGTAGTGTTCCGCCTCATCATTTAAGGCAAGGTTCTTCCCGGTTGTGGAAGAGGAAGAAAGCAAGTAGATAAACCCCTTACTAAGCTGATCGATTTTGCGGATCCGCTCGTCAGATGTCTGCGGAGTGATGAGAAATATATTAGTTACGCCATTGTTGCTGAAACAATCCTTATACATTCCTTCATATTCATACATGGGAAGGTCGGGAACAATTACGCCCTCCACGCCTGCGTCGGCACAGCTTTTACAAAATTTTTCGACTCCATACTGCAGAACGGGGTTAAAGTATCCCATTAAGAGCACAGGAATCGTAAGCCTTTTCCGAAGGTCTTTCAGCTGCTCGAACAGCAGTTCTACGGTCATCCCATTCTCGAGCGCCTTTTGCGAGCTCTGCTGTATAACAGGCCCGTCAGCTAAAGGGTCCGAATATGGAAAGCCTATCTCCAAAAAATCCGCACCCGCCTTTTCGAGGGCCTCAGCTATTTTAAGGGTACTATCTATTTCGGGATAACCGGCAGTGAAGTATATGGAGAGTAAGGGTCCGTTTTTACGGGCAAAAAGCTCGTTCAATCTGTTAACAGGCATGTATTCTAAGTGATAAGTAGTAAGTGATAAGTTCCAAATTATTCAGGTACTAAGTACTAACAAGTTATAAATCAAAAAACTTCATATAAGTGGCCAGATCCTTATCGCCGCGTCCCGACAGACAAACGACTACAGTTTCCTTTCCGGTGAAATTCATTTTTTCTAAATAGGCAAGCGCATGAGCTGATTCAATTGCAGGGATAATTCCTTCGAGACGAGCACACAGTAAACCCGCCTGCATCGCCTCTTCATCTGTAATGCTGACATACTCCGCCCGCTTCACTTTAAACAGGTGGGCATGCTGCGGGCCTATACCGGGATAATCTAAGCCTGCAGAGATAGAATAAGGTTCAACGACCTGACCGTCCGGGGTCTGCATCAGAATTGAGCGGCTTCCATGCAGTACACCTTCCTTACCAAGCAGGGTTGTCGCAGCTGACTCGCCACTGTCGACTCCCTTTCCGGCGGCTTCAATGGCTATCAGTTTCACTTGCTCATCATCCAGGAAATGATAAAACATTCCCATCGCATTACTTCCGCCGCCTACACAGGCTAATACATAATCCGGCGTTTCGGAACCTGTTTTTTCCTGAAGCTGTTTCCTTGTTTCCTCGGAAATAACGGACTGGAAGCGTGCTACCATGTCAGGATAAGGATGCGGGCCAACGACTGAGCCGATGATATAGTGTGTATCCAGGGGATTGTTGATCCAATCACGCATAGCCTCGTTGGTAGCGTCCTTCAGCGTCTTACTTCCCGATGTGGCCGGAATAACTGTGGCTCCCATCATTTTCATCCGGGCGACGTTAGGCGCCTGCCGTTCAATGTCGACTTCACCCATATACACGACACACTCAATGCCTTTTAAAGCGCATACTGTGGCCGTTGCTACCCCATGCTGGCCGGCGCCGGTTTCAGCGATAATGCGCTTTTTACCCAGGCGTTCCGCCAAAAGGATCTGCCCCACTGTATTGTTTATCTTGTGAGCACCGGTATGGTTCAGGTCTTCACGCTTCAGGTAGACCGTAGTACCGTATTTTTCAGAAAGCCGCTCAGCAAGAAATAAGGGCGATGGCCTTCCAACATAGTCTCTTAACAGCTGTTGAAACTCGGCCTGAAAGGCAGGTTCATGCATAATGTTCAGATAGTGCTGCCGCAAGTATTCGATATTCGGATAAAGCATTTCAGGAATATAGGCGCCCCCAAAATCTCCGTAATATCCATTTTCATTTACCTGGTAGTTATTCATATTGATTTGTTTAGCATCCTCTCAACCATCGCAGTTAACAAGGATCACTGGTTTTATTGTTTTCTCTTAGAATTTGAATTGCCTGACTAAGCTGATTTATATCCTTAACAGCCGCGGCCGTCTCAAATTTACTGTTTAGGTCTACGGCATATAACCGTTCGTCATTCATCCGGTTCACCAGCTGAAGTTCATTTAAACCGATTCCGCCGCTCAGGAAATAAGGTTTTCTTAAGGTATACTTTTGAAGAACCTCCCAGTCGAACACTATACCGGAACCCCCATGACCCGAGGTTTTGGTATCGAAAAGAAAATAATCTACGGCGGCATCATACTTTTCGAGTACCTCGAACTGAAAATCACTATCAATTCCGAAAGCCTTGATTAACTCTATATCGTACTGCTGTTCGTTCAGCATCCGGCGAAGGGAGTCACAATACTCAGGTGATTCCTTTCCATGTAGCTGAACGGCTTTTAAGGCATATCGCTCAACCTTTTCTAAAATGCCCACCTGACTCTCGTTTACAAATACACCTGTTATCATAATGTCCGGTGGCAGCGTTCTCAGAAATACCGGGTCGATACGCTCCGCATATCTCGCAGAGGCGGGATAAAAGATCAGCCCCATATAATCTGGCTGCAATGTAGCCAGGTTATGAATGTTCTGTTCTTCCCTCATGCCACATACCTTTATTTTCAACGCTCTTGTCATCAGATTTTTTCTTTGTGCCCGCTAAGCAGTCTGCAGCAGTTTATTAAAGCTATTCAGGGCACGCTTGCTCAGCAGGGACTCCTCCGCCTCGTAAAAGCAATCTGCAAAGCTACTGTCTGACTTAATTGTTCTAATGGCTATCGCTGCATTGCAAAGAACAACGTTATTCTGCTCCGTCGTACCTTCACCTTCCAAAACAGCTTTGAAAATAGCCGCCGATTCCGGGACTGTACTGCCCCCCGATATTTTTGAAGGATCGATTCGTTCGAATCCCAGCGCTTCCAACGAATTAAGTTCTTCGCCCTGGTTAGTATAAGTTTTAAAGTCACATGTGAGGGATACTTCGTCATAACCCTCCAGGGCATGCAAAACGGTGTATCGTTTATGCTCCTTTTGATACAGGTAAGCAAATAAACGGGCGAGTTCCAGGCTATAAACCCCTACCATTTGATATTTGGGCTTTGAAGGATTGACCATTGGACCCAGCATATTGAAAAACGTTTTAACTCCCAGCTCCTTTCTGATTGGTGCAACAGTCTTCATGGCCGGGTGAAATATCGGGGCATGAAGAAAGCAGATGCCGGCATCCTCCACACTTCGGCGCAATACATCCGCATCCCCTGTGAACTTATAACCCATGTATTCCATTACATTGGATGACCCGCAGCCAGAGGATACACCATAGTTTCCGTGCTTGGCTACCTTGTAACCTGCACCGGCTACCACAAAGGACGCAAGTGTCGAGATGTTGAAGGTATCTTTTCCATCTCCGCCCGTGCCGCAAAGATCGATCAGCTCAAAATCATCGAGCATGGTAGGTTTGCAAAGTTCCAGCATGGCATCCCGGAACCCTTCAAGTTCTTCAACGGTCACATTACGCATACAATATACTGCCATGAAAGCAGCCATTTGCGAGGCATTGAATCTCCCTCTTGTCATGTCAGTAAGGATCTCCTTAGCCTCATCCTTGCTGAAGGTCTTCTGTTCAAATAAGTGATTTAGTATTTTTTTCATCTGCAAACTTCTGATCAGCAATTCAACCTTAAAATATTTTAGGACATAAAAAAAGGGTTACCAAACGGCAACCCTAAAAGTCTATTATATTTTTTAAAACATACACACTTTACCTGATTGCCAAACGATCGATCGTATGCCACCAGTAACCTGCAAGTATGTTATTTATCTTCATGCATGGCAAATATGCCGAATCTTTTTCTGTGCTCCAAACGATTTTTAACTATTTTTAGACATGAAGCCTACCCGTAGATCACGCCACCTTCTTTATTTACGTGTCAGATTGGGGCGCGCTGTATTAATTGCGCTTGGGGTTCTGCTTGCGGCCTTCGGACTTAAAGGTTTCCTCGTTCCCAATCATTTCATTGACGGAGGTATTACAGGCATATCGCTTCTGACAGCCCAGCTGACCGGCGTGCCGGTTTCCTTATGGCTTATACTGTTCAACAGTCCCTTTATCTATCTCGGAATGAAGCAAATCAGTTACGGATTTGCCTTCAAGACCGCCTTAGCGATAATTTCCCTGGCACTGGTCATCTATTTCATTGATTTCCCCGTGATCACAAACGACAAATTACTCATTTCCATATTTGGTGGTTTTTTCCTTGGCTCAGGTATCGGGCTTGCTATCAGGGGTGGCGCAGTGATCGATGGAACAGAGATCCTTGCCGTTTACATAAACCGTAAAAGCGTTTTGTCAATGGGCGATATTATCCTGCTGATCAATGTGTTCATTTTTATCTTCGCAGCCTTTATTCTCGGTATCGAAACTGCTTTGTATTCTATCCTAACTTATCTTTCAGCCTCAAAAACCGTTGATTTCATCATCCAGGGAATCGAAGAGTATACAGGTGTTACGATCATTTCGAATAAAAGCGTTGCAGTTAAGGAAATGATCACCGAGCAACTTGGCCGGGGTGTGACGATCTATAAAGGTGAAAAAGGGTTGGGCGACCAGTTTAAAAGCAAGGACATTGATATCATATTCACAGTTGTCACCCGGCTTGAACTTTCAAAACTTAAAAATGAAGTGGAGCGGATTGATCACAAAGCCTTTATGGTCATGAACCCAATTAATGATACCAAGGGGGGATTGATTAAAAAAAGGCCTCTTCACTAAAGAACATTACTGGTTTCCTTTCCGGGATGTGTGAATAAAACATAGCCGAATAGAGCGGCCAGTATCGCATATACCAGTCCCGCGACCCAAAGAAACGGTATATTATTTTGGCTGGCAGATTTAAGCAGGGCCATACCTCCGATAAAGAAATGCGCGGAATTCCCAATGGCAATTGGCCTGCTGTATATCCCGCCTATGATATTTGCCTTGGCCATCCAATTTAATACACCAAAAGAAAAGTATAGAGCACCTAAAACCTGAAGTATTAATGAAAGATTGCCGGGATTCCCGATGGCCGCCATTGTCATGATTTCCTCAGGTAGGAAAGTTAAAAGTAAACCGGCTACGATCATTAAAAGCGCACTGCCTGTCATCAAAATTCGGGTATTCATATCTGAAAGATGAAGTATAGTCTGGGAACAATCATTAGATGACCACAGCGACTTAATATTACATTATTACATATAATTATAAATCGAGACTGAAGATCTTCTGATCTTTCAGCTCATTGAACCCAATGTGCCTGTAAAATTCGTGCGCTGCATGCCGCTTAATATTGGATCGAACCCTTATGCATCGTACAGATCTCTTCCTCGCCCAGTTAATCACGGCAGAAACAAGCTCTTTTCCGGCATGCTTACCCCTGGCGCCCTCGTCGACAACCAATCCCGCGATCTCAGCAAATTCCGCAGACTCTACCCTGATGGTTAGAAAACAATGTATCCAGCCGATCACCTGCATATCATTTACGGCTACGAAAACACAGCTTTCCGGATGATCAATTACGCGCGCCAGGCGTTCACGAGCCTCCTGTATAGTCGAAGGATAACCAAGCTGACCTGAAAGACTGGCAATCGCCTCACTGTCATCCGTAACAGCCTCTCGGATAACGATACCTGTTTCTATCATGAGCTACTGTAATTTTACTCTAAAATAATATTACGGCGACCAAAAAGAAATAGGCCAAACAATAAAAAAACGATGCTGTTTTTCATTCACCATTTACCAGAAATCATGAAAGAAAAACCAAGCAGCTTCCCGCCGCAGGAACAGCAGCATCAGCCCGGCAAGGAACACCAAATGACACCTCAACCCGAGTATATTAATAAGAATTATAAAGCGGGGGGAAAGTTACAGGGAAAAATCGCACTCATCACCGGAGGTGATAGCGGTATAGGCCGCGCTGTGTCCGTACATTTTGCCCGCGAAGGCGCAGATGTGGCAATCATATACCTGGACGAACAAACGGATGCCGAGGACACCAGGCAGCTTGTGGAAAACGAAAGCCGGCGATGCCTGCTACTGAAGGGTGATGTCACTGATCCCGGTTTTTGCCGGCAAGCTGTTGAACAAACCACAAAAGAACTCGGCGGCCTGAATATCCTCGTTAATAATGCTGCTCAACAATACCCAAAAGAAGACCTCAGAGAGATCGACCCTGCGCAGCTGGATAAAACCTTCAAGACAAATATCTATGCTTATTTCTATCTCACCCAGGAAGCGTTGAAACATCTGGAAGAGGGCGATTCGATCATCAACACCACTTCGGTGACGGCCTACCGGGGCAGCGAACATCTGCTTGACTATTCCTCAACTAAAGGTGCCATCGTCAGCTTCACAAGATCGCTTGGTAAAAACCTCGCGCCTAAAAAGATCCGCGTTAACGGCGTAGCTCCCGGACCTGTCTGGACGCCCCTCATCGTGTCCAGTTTTGATGATGAACATATAAAGAAATTTGGCTCAGACACTCCTATGGGCCGCGCCGGACAACCCTCGGAGATAGCGCCGGCATATGTGTATCTGGCCTGCAATGACTCTTCATATGTGACCGGGCAGATAATCCACATCAACGGTGGCGAGGTTGTGGGAGGCTGAGGATCAGTTCTTTACACATTATCTAAAACTAAGTAGATAAAAAGGAGTTAGTTATCTGTACCAACACAAAAAACTATGGAAAGCATTGAAAATTCAGTTGAAATCCTAAATGACTTAGTGGAAATAAATAATGATCGTATTGTAGGCTATGAACGTGCGATTGAAGAAACAGAGACCGAAGATGCCGATCTCAAAAGTATATTTACTCAGATGGCATCAGAAAGCCGCCAGTATAAACAGGAGCTGACAGAAGTGATCGCTGGCCTTGGCGGTGAGATCGAAACAGGCACAACCGCAAGTGGCAAGATCTATCGTGCCTGGATGGATGTTAAAGCAACGTTTTCAGGCAATAGCAGGAAATCAGTACTAGAGAACTGTGAGTTTGGTGAAGATGCTGCACAAAAGGCTTATCGTATGGCCCTGGCAGATGAAGACCTTTCTTCAACTTACCGGGAACTTGTTATGCGACAGCAGCAAGCCCTTAAACTATCCCACGACAAAATTAAGCTGTTACGGGATCAACAATAAAGGTAATATACAACGCCGGTCTGAAACTTTTCAGGCCGGCGTTATTATTAGTTGGCTGCCATGAAATCCAGAATAAACCCGTAAACCTCGTTCCTTCTGAAGAACATCTGGCTGATCATCCCTACATGTTTCTTTTTGGGTATCTGTTTAAAAGAAGCTGTATTACCCTTCGCCACAAGCATTTCATACAGCCTTTTTGATTGAAGTTGTATCGCAGGATAAGTACGGCCCCCTACCAGGATCAGATAGGGATTCTTAACATTGTCGATATAGGTCAGCGGGGACCCTTTCTTCCAGTTCTCCTGGTCATCACTGAAAGTTTTAATGAAACTGGCGGTTTGTTGATTCCTTACAGCCTGCAGGAGGTACTCATGCATATCCAGACCAAATCCATCATTTAATATGACTCCTCTGATCGGGTTATCTATCTCCTGGTTTCTAAAGAATTGCGAATCTGAGTTAATAAGGGCGGCAAGATGCCCGCCTGCAGAATGTCCCATCACGAAGATGCGTTTCGGATCACCACCATACCTGCTAATGTTTTGTTTTACCCATTTAATGGCAGCAGCTGCGTCGTTAGCCATTTGATGATATTGGTAATCGGGCGTCAGACTATAGTTTATGTTTACTTCAACCACCCCCTTATCTGCAAAATTACGCCCCAGCCACCAATAGGTTTCCTTCTTCCCGCTATTCCAGGAACCACCGTGAATAAAAACCAGGACGTCTTTTGGTCTGCCTTCAACCTCAGGGTGGTAAATATCTAAACGGTTGCGGGAGTCATTGATCTTGCTATTGTATACAACATCCTTTTCACGTATGACCTTAGCTGATAAAGAGGCAGCGAAGGAATTGAAGAATAGAAACATGAAAAAGAAAAGTTTTAGTTTCATAGAAAATCGATTGACATAAAATGGGAGGCAGGGAATATAATCCAACCCTTCTTCCTTTGCGACTCGTCCTGTTTAACGGATCAGCGGGTCTTTCTCTTTTGTGAAATGATTGTACACCAGGCCATCCAGCCATGCCGGCAGCACTTTGTTTAAAAATACAGTCAGCTTTCCCTGGCTGGTCATGATCAACGTGCGTTTGCGGTTAATGATCCCGTCAGCGATTATTTCAGCGACTTTCTCAGGCGGCATCATTTTCCCTTCATCCATACTGCTTTCTCCCTGAACCGTGCCGTCCTTCACTAAGGCCGAATTCCGAATGTTCGATGACGTAAATCCCGGCGAAGCGATCATCACATGCAGCCCTGTTTTCAGGTTCTCCACCCTTAGTGCCTCAAGAAAGCCGTTTAATGCAAATTTTGAGGCTGAATAGCCCGTCCGCCCGGGTAAACCCCGGTAACCGGCAATAGACGATACACCAACAACGGAGCCCCTGTTTTTCAACAGCTCCGGCAGCGCATATTTTGTACAGTACACCGAACCCCAGAAATTAACGTCCATTAAATTACGTAAAACAACCAGGTCCAGATCTTTAAATAAAGCCCGCATGGAAATCCCCGCATTATTGATCAGAACATCAATCCGGTTGAACGTAAGCATACCCTGTTTAATTAGGTGCTCACAATCGGTTTCCTTTGAAACATCACATTGCACGGCAACAGCTTTAATTCCGTACCGTTTCTCCAGGTCCTGCGTTATTTCGCAAAGCGTTACATATTGACGCGCGCCCAATACAAGATTGGCACCCTGTCTGGCAAATTCCTCAGCACAGGCTTTTCCAATTCCCGAAGAAGCACCGGTGATAATAATGGTTTTATTTTTTAAAGACATGAAAGGATTAAGAAGGATAAAGGTTAAAGGTAAAAGGATAAAGGATAAAGGATAAGGATAAGGGTTAAAGGGTGAAGGTTAAGGTTAAGGTTAAGGACAAGTGGAATTATCCAAGTTACTTCATCAGTGAATTTTCATAAGGGACGCGGGTTGCAATCGATCTGCCTAAGGTTATCTCATCTACATATTCTAGTTCGCCGCCGAAAGCAATGCCGCGGGCAATTGCGCTGATCTTCAGATTCCGGTCCTTTAGTTTTTTATACAGATAGAAAATGGTTGTATCCCCTTCCATGGTAGCACTTAGCGCAAGGATAACTTCCAAAACTTCTCCCGATGCCGTCCGGTCAACCAGGCTTTCAATATTCAGGTCAGACGCACCAACACCATCCATGGGAGATATCAATCCGCCTAAAACATGATAAACACCATTATACTGACCCGTATTTTCAATCGCCATAACATCCCGGGTATCTTCAACAACACAAATAATTGACCTATCTCTCTTTACAGAGGAACAGATCCCGCATACCGGCAGATCAGATATATTCCGGCAGACCTGGCAAAACCTGATCTCATTTTTCAGACGGGATACCGCCCCGGTAAAATCCGCGACCCCTGAGGCAGGCTGATTTAACAGGTGAAGAACCAGTCGGAGAGCGGTTTTTTGCCCGACACCAGGCAATTTGGAAAATTCATTCACCGCATTCTCCAGCAGTTTAGAAGAAAAGTTCATTCTGCAAATTTATATTAAAAACCCAATCTAATTGCTACTTTTAGCCCCCAACCAATATATCGATATGTCGCCAATAGTATTACTGTGCTTCCTTTTCGGCTATTTTGCCATGCTTATAGCCATCTCTTACTTCACTTCCAGAAAATCAACTGACAACTCAACCTTCTTTACCGCTAACAGAAATTCCAAGTGGTATCTCGTTGCCTTCGGTATGATAGGCACCGCCTTATCAGGTGTTACCTTTATCTCCGTTCCCGGGGAAGTTGGTTCGCCTGCAGGAAATGAGTTCAAGTATTTCCAGTTCGTCCTGGGGAATGCTATCGGCTTTATACTTGTAGCCACCGTTCTGCTCCCTTTATATTACCGGATGCGCTTAACCTCAATCTATACGTATATTGAGCAGCGCCTGGGTACGTGGAGCTACAAGACTGCTGCGAGTATCTTCCTGCTGAGCCGTACTATCGGATCGTCCTTCAGGTTATACCTGGTGGTTATCGTGTTACAACGTTTCATTTTCGATGCATACGGCATTCCCTTCTGGGCCACGGTACTAATCTCCTTAGGCCTCATTTGGTCATATACTTTTAAAGGAGGTTTAAAAACCATTATCATTACCGATACGCTACAAACCGTTTTTCTTGTTTCTTCTGTTTTTCTGACCATATATTTCATCTGCGACAGCCTTGACTTAAGCATCCCGGCAGCCTTCGAGACGATCAAGAACAGCGGTTATTCGAAAATATTCTTTTATGAAGATTTTGTAACCAGCAAATTCCATGTCAGCAAACAGTTGCTGGGAGGGATCTTTGTTACCCTGGCGATGACTGGTCTTGATCAGGATCTGATGCAGAAAAACCTTAGCTGCAAAAACATTGGGGAGGCACAAAAAAACATGTTCACATTCACGGCGGTGTTTGTCATCATTAATCTATTTTTCCTAAGTGTTGGTGCCTTATTATACGTTTATGCTTCCAAAAATGGAATTGCACTACCTACCGATGCTGCGGGAAATGTTCGTACCGACTTCTTATTTCCTGAAATTGCCTTAAATCATCTGACTCTAATTCCAGGAATTGTATTTATGCTTGGATTAACAGCCGCAACTTTTGCTACCACCGATTCGGCACTAACGGCTCTTACTACGTCATTTTGTGTAGACTTTTTAAACTTTGACAAGAAAGAGAATATGAATGACCCGGCTATCGTCAGAAGTCGCCATATTGTTCATGTGGGCTTCTCTATCCTGATGTTCCTCGTGGTCATTCTATTCAATGCAGTGAATAATGCGAGTGTAGTGAGTGCGATTTTCACCGTTGCGTCCTACACCTATGGACCATTACTGGGACTTTACGGTTTCGGACTGTTCGTTAAAAACCGGGGGGTTCGCGATAAATTGGTCCCTATAATCTGTGTCATTTCACCTGCAGTATGCCTGTTTCTGAATGCAAACTCGAAAACCTTAATGGGTGGCTATGTTTTTGATAATGAACTGATCGTAGTAAACGGGCTGATAACTTTCCTCGGCTTACTATTGATCAGCAAGCCAACAACGGCGCGCACTCAATTCTAATATAACCTTCAAGTGATCTATGACTAGTGACGAAAAAATAAGAAGTGCCTTTGAGAATAAGAACTGGCAGGAAATAAAGGTTACCGATTCCTGGCAGATATTTAAAATAATGGCCGAGTTTGTAGACGGATTTGAGAAACTGGCGCGTATTGGCCCCTGTGTATCTATCTTCGGCTCGGCCCGTACGCATAACGAGAATAAATATTACAAACTGGCCGAAGAGTGCGCGAGATTACTGACCGAGCGGGGTTACGGCGTTATCTCCGGCGGCGGGCCGGGAATTATGGAGGCTGCGAATAAGGGCGCCTACGAAGCAGGCGGAAAGTCAGTGGGCCTGAATATTGAATTGCCTTTCGAGCAGTTTCACAACAAGTATATCGACCGCGATAAGATCCTCGAATTCGATTATTTCTTCATCCGGAAAGTAATGTTCATGAAGTACTCACAGGGCTTTATCGTATTACCCGGCGGCTTCGGAACAATGGACGAAATGTTTGAAGCTCTTACACTCATTCAAACCGGTAAGGTTGCCCGCTTCCCTATCGTATTAGTCGGAACGGAATATTGGGGTGGTTTAATGGAATGGGTTAAAGGCACCATGCTGGCCACAGAAAAGAATATTAACGAAGAGGATCTGAATCTTTACCGCCTGGTAGATACGGCTGAGGAAGCCGCTGAACATATTTTTAGGTTCTACGAGAAATATGTATTGAAACCGAATTTTTAACAGGATAAAGGAACAAGGATCAAAGAATAAAGAGGTTAAAACATGCCTATCCTTGTTCCTTGTTCCTTTATCAAATATAAATCTCCCCTTTCAAATACGTCACTCCCTTCCCAGACATTAACACCCTGTCGCCTCTAAGCTCGCACCACAGTTCACCCAGACGGGCTGATACCTGGAATGCATACAACTCATTTTTTCCGAGCCTGGCAGCCCAGTATGGAATCAGGTTGCAATGAGCAGACCCGGTTACCGGATCTTCATTTATGCCGGCTGTGGGTGCGAAAAAGCGTGAAACGAAATCACTGTTCTCTCCCGGCGCAGTAACGATAATCCCTAAAGCCTCTATTTTACTTAAAGCGTTAAAATCAGGGTTTAAAGCTCGTATTTGGTTTTCCGTTTCATAAACCAGCATATAATCCCGTGAGCGCAGAGCTTCAACAGGTTGAGGGCCGCCCAGCGCTGCAAGTAAGCCGGCTGGAATTTCACAGGGTTCCGGTACCCTTGAAGGGAAGTCTAAGGTGTACAGCTCCCCGGTCCGTGTCACGGTTAACGTACCTGCTTTGAGAGTGTTGAAACGAATTACGTCTTCCTGGTACCCTAACTGCGTAAAGATGATATGTGCCGATGCCAGGGTGGCATGGCCGCAAAGATCAATCTCGAGTTCCGGGGTGAACCAGCGAAGCTCAAAGTCCCTCCCCTGCGGAATAAAGAAAGCTGTTTCTGCAAGATTGTTCTCCGCCGCTATTTTTTGCATTTCAGGAGCAGTTAGCCATTCATTTAAGGGGCAAACAGCTGCAGGGTTACCACCGAATAATCTGTCAGTGAAGGCATCTGCCTGGTAAATAGGAATTATTTTCATGAGATGTTAGATATGAGACGTTAGACACTAGATGTTAGATATTAAATTTTAGACTAGAATTAAGCTACATCAGGTATATAATTATATATGACCAGATCATCGGCGCTCTTAATATTATAAACAGCGTTGTTATGCAATAACACAACCCGACTGCTTACGGCTAATAAAGGCCTGTAAATATGATCTGTAAGTATCACCGCCTTATCACGCCCGGTCTCAACAATCATCTTCTGAAGAAACTCAATCTGAATGGGCGCTATTGCTGAAAAAGGTTCATCAAGGAGGATATATTTGGCATCCCGGCTAAGTATCCACAGGCATTCCAGGAAACGCTGCTGACCATTAGATAAATCATTTAAGCGGCTTTCCATACTAATAGTTAAAATCTCTTCTGCCAGTAAATGTTCTTTGATGAATGGAGAAAACGTTTCAATTATTTCTGATACCTTAAGAAACGGCAGCATAAAATGTTGCTGCGGCAAATAAGCGATCTGACCAGTTAAATAGCCCGTCGGAATGATTCGGCCACCGATGCGCAGATGCTTAAAGTCAGCTTTAAGTGAGCCGAAAATAATCTTCAAAAGGCTGGATTTACCGGACCCGTTTCTTCCGAGCAGACCTACAATCTCACCTTTAGCACAATTCAGATAACACCCTGATAACACCGAATGTCCCCAAAAAATTAATGAAACACTGTCGATCTCCAGCATCAGAATATTAGCCTAAGTGGAATGAACAAAATTATAAATGCCAGGAAATCTGTTAACGCGATCCCTAAAAACAATCCCGCGATGCTGTAACCCAGATTTTTGAAATAGTAATCATATCGGCTGTTCAGTGGACGGGTGACCAGGTAAATACTGATGTAGCCAACGATCTTACAGAATAAAACCAATAAAATATACGGGCTCATCCACAAGAACGGGATACACACCATATTACAGGTGATAAATGCTTTAAGATGCAAACGCAGGAATCTCCAATGAACACCCATCGCGTATTACTGCTGCTTTACAAAAACATATGTGTCATATTCAAGGCCCGGAATTTCCCAGTCTTTAATGCCAGTCTGAATGTAATTATTGAGGCTGTCGGTAATGAAAGTCGGCGTTTGAGCGTGGACGGCAGGGAAACAAAACAGTAAAAATGCGACTATTAGAGAGCTTCTTTTCATCGATCCTATTGAAATAAATATTGGATTGAAAAATACTAAAATCCTTTCAACCCAAGCTGCATTTGGCTGAAAGAATTCCAGGTATGCAACGTTTCGGATTATGTCAACCGTTACGGCCGATCATGTTCAAAGTTCGGAGTAAAATCCTGGTGTCTTATTAGGAGGATCCTAGTATCAAACTACTCTTAAACTACTAGAATGTTACTAGAAAACTACTAGGAAGTTACAAGAAAACCCCGGAAAGAATAAGACCCTAACTTTTCGCTTGACACAGTTTATTTTACAGACCCAACGTGGCCTCGTTCAGCGGAACTGTTCAACGGAACAAAGTACCTCCTCAAAATAAAAAAGGCTGCCTCCCGGGAGACAACCTTTCGAATGAAAGATTAATGAATATGATGCTTAATAATAGGTTAAGCGGATGACACCAGCCAATGATTTCGCCAGTCTGACAACCTGCCGCGTATAGCCGTATTCGTTATCATACCAGATATACAGAACAGCAGATTTCCCGTCTTTAGATAAGATAGTAGCCGGGCCATCGATAATACAGGCATGTGTGTTACCTATAAGGTCACTGGAAACGAGTTCATTTGAAATGGAATACTCGATCTGCTCTACCAAACCGCCGAACAAGGATGCGCTTTTCAAAACTTCCTCAAGCTCTTTCTTGGTTGTTTCGCGGCTTAGAGTAAGATTCAGTATCGCAAGGGATACGTTGGGGGTTGGGACACGTACTGCATTCCCTGTTAATTTACCCTCCAGGGCAGGAAGAACTTTTGAAACGGCTTTATCGGCACCCGTTTCTGTGATCACCATATTCAAAGCGGCGGAGCGGCCCCGGCGATACTTTTTATGGTAGTTATCCAGGAGATTTTGATCGTTGGTATAGGAATGAACGGTCTCTATATGCCCCTTCTCTATACCAAATGTTTCCTCAACAATTTTCAGTGCCGGTACAATTGCATTGGTTGTACAGCTTGCAGCTGAAAAGAGCGTTTCACTACTGGAAAGATCGCATTGGTTGATCCCGAAAACAATGTTGGGAATATCGCCTTTGCCCGGAGCGGTTAGCAGAACTTTTTCAGCTCCTTTTGCCTGAAGATGTTTAGCTAATCCTTCCCTGTCGCGGAAAACGCCGGTATTGTCAATTACAAGCGCGTGCTGAATTCCGAATTCCGTATAGTCTACCTCTTCGGGGTTCTTCGCTGCTATCATATAGATAACCTGGCCATTGATTACTAGAGCTTTATGCTCGAAGTCTTCCACAATAGTTCCTGCAAACGGACCATGCACAGAATCGTTTCTTAAAAGGTCGGCTCTCTTAGTCAGATCTTCATCGCTGTAGCTTCGGGTGACGATGGCGCGTAGACGTAATTGCTCACCCTTACCCGCCTGGGTAATTAATTCCCTGGCTGCGATACGGCCAATACGACCAAAGCCATACAGAACCACATCCTTTGGCTGCATGGTGATCTTGTCTTTACCGATATGGTTCCCTAATTTCTTGATTACGAAATCGCTTGCGGAACCCGCGTGGTTATTCTCATCAATCCATTCTGATGCCAGGCGACCAATATCAATACGGGAAGGGGCAAGATTAGATTGAGCAATGGCCCGGGCCAATGCAAGGGTCTCATAAATGGAGATCTCTTTGTTAATAATCTGACGGGCATACTGATGATGCGCCAATATCTCACTGCTGCCTACATCAAACAAAGGCTTGCGGAATAAAACGAGCTCTATAGACCGGTCGAACCATAAGGTCCCCACAATATTACTCAGTTCAATAGCCTTTTTTTCTTTCTCAATCCAGCTACTGAATTCGGTTTCATATTTATTTAACATTCTCTGGAAATTGGTTGGTTAGTTGGTTAGGCCCAAAAATAAAAAAGATCGGGCGGTAGGCCCAATCTTTTCTAATATTTTGTTTGGATATTGTTATCCCAAATAAGATTTCAGGATTTTACTTCTTGAAGTATGACGAAGACGCTGCAACGCTTTGTCTTTAATCTGTCTCACACGTTCACGCGTAAGGTTAAATTTTTCACCGATCTCTTCAAGAGAAAGGGGATGATTCGTACTTAATCCGAAGAACAATACGATAATTTCACGCTCGCGCTCGGTTAATGTAGCTAATGACCGTCTGATCTCTTCTGACAATGACTCGTCGATCAGATTGCTATCTGTATTCGGGTCATCATTTTCAAGCACATCCAGTAAAGTATTCTCCTCACCCTGAACGAAAGGAGCATCCATAGAAACATGGCGGCCAGAGTTACTTAAGGTATCTGTGATCTTATCTACCGTAGTCTCCAAAGTATCAGCAAGTTCTTCGGGAGATGGCTCGCGCTCATACTCCTGCTCAAGCCTTGAAAATGCCTTACTTATTTTACTAAGTGATCCTACCTGGTTTAAAGGCAAACGTACAATACGGGATTGCTCCGCAATAGCCTGAAGGATTGACTGACGAATCCACCAAACCGCATAAGAAATAAATTTAAAGCCCTTAGTCTCATCAAAACGCTTTGCAGCTTTGATTAATCCTAAATTTCCTTCATTTATTAAGTCGCCAAGAGTTAAACCCTGGTTCTGGTACTGTTTTGCCACAGAAACAACGAAACGTAAGTTGGTTTTTGTAAGTCTTTCTAAGGCCGCCTGATCGCCTTCGCGGATTTTTTGGGCAAGAATTACTTCTTCTTCGGCTGTAATTAAATCGACCTTACCAATCTCGTGTAAATACTTATCTAATGATTGCGATTCACGATTGGTAATCGATTGTGTGATTTTGAGTTGTCTCATTTATAAATTAATACCCCTTCTAAAAGTGTGCAAAGTTAAGATTATAATAATTCTTAACGATTATAAAGGAAAAAAGTTAGCTGATTTTACAAACAGGATTCTTTTTATTTGCTTTAATTATTATAGCAAAAATAGTGCCTAAACCACTCGCAGACTGTGTTTTTAATGAACGTAGGCTCTTATAATAAGCTATTTAGCTACTACGTTAGAATTGCCTGACAAATGCACAGCATATGGCACAAAGGTCTGTCAGGTTAGGTTTCTGTCTTTGAACCACACATCATCCGGTTTGGCAGAAAAAGATGACATTAATTCAATTAATTGTTCAGGATCTGAATGAGACAAAACAAGCTGGCGGTTCACAGGTTTTAAAAAACGATGTTCCACCATCACATCCATCTGCTGAAGTAGCGGATCATAAAAACCGCCGGCATTCAGCAATCCTATCGGATTATTATGGAGACCAAGCTGCAACCAGGTGAGTACTTCAAAAAACTCTTCCAGGGTTCCAAAGCCTCCCGGAAGTGTTATAACCCCATCTGATAAGTCAGCCATTTTTTGTTTGCGTTGATGCATATTCTCGGTGATGATCAGTTCGGTAAGACCTGTATGACCAACTTCCTTATCCATCAGGAATTGCGGAATGACACCGATTGCTTTACCTCCACCGCTCAGAACTGCATCAGCAATTAAGCCCATGACCCCAACTCTGCCTCCTCCGAACACCAGGGTAATATCCTTCGCAACCAGCACTTCCGCCAATTTATTTACTGTTTGTAAAAGCGCAGGATCTCCGTTAAAGTTAGCCCCGCAGAATACACATACTGATTTCATAAAAGATTTAAGGGAAAAGATTTGGCATCGTCACAAACAAACAACCACAACCACTATAATACTGCTCAACTACCTGCTGTAATTCGGAGCCTCCTTGGTAATAGTGATATCGTGAGGATGGCTCTCCCTCATGCCTGCTGCAGTTATTTTCACAAAACGGGCATTCTGCAAATCCTCGATAGTTGAAGCACCACAGTAACCCATACTGGCTTTTAAACCGCCAATAAGCTGATACATTACTTCCGCAAGCGAGCCCTTGAAAGGAACCCGGCCTACTATTCCTTCAGGCACAAGTTTTTTGATGTCATCTTCAACATCCTGGAAATACCGGTCTTTCGAGCCCTGTTCCATTGCTTCGATTGATCCCATTCCACGGTATGACTTAAACTTCCGGCCTTCATAAATGATAGTTTCTCCCGGAGATTCCTCAACACCTGCAAATAATGAACCGGCCATGATTGAACTGGCGCCGGCAGCAATAGCTTTGGCAATATCTCCCGTCTGCTTGATCCCGCCATCTGCGATGACCGGTATTCCGCGCCCTCTTAAAGCTTTGGCGCACTCATAAACTGCATATAGTTGCGGAACACCCACTCCGGCTATAATCCGTGTAGTACATATTGATCCTGGTCCGATACCAACTTTAACAGCATCAGCCCCGGCATCAGCAAGAGCCCTGGCCGCGTCCGCAGTAGCGATGTTACCGACCACAACCTGCAGTTCCGGATAATGGGATTTCACTTCCTTTAATTTATCAATTACCCCTTTGGAGTGGCCATGTGCAGTATCTATAGTGATTACGTCCACACCGGCTTTGACCAGTGCTTCCACCCTATCCAGGGTATCAGCGGTAACACCAACAGCTGCTCCGACCCTCAACCGGCCATGCTCGTCCTTACAGGCCTTAGGAAAATTTTTAAATTTCTGAATGTCTTTAAAAGTAATTAAACCGCTTAAGCGGCCTTCCTTATCGATCACCGGAAGCTTTTCGATCTTATAATCCTGAAGAATCTCTTCAGCCTGAAGCAATGTCGTACCAAGCGGAGCTGTAATCAGATTTTCTTTGGTCATCACGTCCCGGACAGGACGTTTCATATCTTTCTGAAAACGAAGATCACGATTTGTAATAATGCCTTTCAGCTTACGGTCGCCGTCAATTACCGGGATACCGCCGATACTGTGCTCCTTCATGATTATAAAGGCATCCGAAACCAGGGCATCCTCCCGTAGTATCACAGGATCCTGGATCATACCGCTTTCGGAGCGTTTAACTTTCCGTACTTCGTCTGCCTGATCCTTTATGCTCATGTTCTTATGAAGCATCCCGATGCCGCCTGCCTGTGCAATTGCAATAGCAAGTCCGGATTCAGTAACTGTATCCATTGCGGCTGAAACAATAGGGACATTTAAGCGAATTTTCTTCGTAAAGAAACTGCTGGTTTCCACATCACGCGGTAATACTTCTGAATAGGCTGGGATTAATAAAACGTCGTCGTAAGTGAGTCCTTCAGAGACGAATTTTTCGGGATCGAGTTGCATGGCAAATAATTGAGGTTTATTACTTGCCGGGCAAAGATAGTAAATTTTATGGCTAAATGAATCAGTCAATCAATAATATAAACAATAAACGACGCTCAGAGATGTAAACCGAAAGAAAATAAAATTATGTATTTAACTGAAAATTAAATTGGAAAGCAAACTTTTAATATATATTAGTTTCAACATTTTGAATTAATTAAAAAATCAATCAATTAACCTATGTTTAAACATCTACTTTTTTTTCTTTTAATCTCAGCGTCTACCCTAACCCTGAGAGCGCAGGTAGCCGAGAAAGCTCCTGCCGATCCGAACATTAAATACGGAAAGATCGAGTTATCCGAATTCCAGATCAAACCGCAGGGGAAAGATTCGGCCGCGTCTGCTATTAAGATCTTCGATAAAGGCGATCTGAAATTTGAAATTAACAACAAGACGAGTGACTTTCGGTATGTTTTCACCAGACATACCAGGATACTTATCCTGAAAAAAGACGCCTATGACCTGGCCGACATTGAGATTGGGCTTTATAAGCGCGATACAGAAAACGAGGAGATACTTTCTGGCTTTTCTGCAGCCACCTATAATCTCGACAAGGGCGCCATATCGTCTGCAAAACTTACGAAAGAGGCTAAGTTCTTAGACAAGTTTGACAAAAATATCACTATCAAAAAGTTCACTTTATCAAATATTCAGGAAGGTTCTATAATTGAATACAAGTACGAGATCCGTTCAGATTTCTTGTTTACTCTTCGTGACTGGGCTTTCCAGGGCTCAATCCCGACGATGTATTCTGACTTTACGATCACGATCCCGGAGTATTTTAATTACAAAAAGAATATACACGGATATGTCCCGGTTTCCGTCGCAGCGAGCAAGACGATCAGCCAAAATTTCACTGGTAACTTAACAGGGGAAGCGTATAGTAGTGACAGAAGTACGATAACTTGCCAGTCGACCGTTCAACGTTACACTGCCAGGGATGTACCTGCTTTAAAAGATGAAGCATTCATCACAACACTGGATGATTACAGATCTAAACTAGAGCTTGAAATACATTCCACTAAATTCCCAAATAGTCCTTATAGATCATATACCGATACCTGGGAGAAAATAGTCAGCGAACTTGATAATGATCAGAACTTCGGAAGCTTATTGAGAAGCAATTACGGAAAAACCCTGGCTTCTGACATCGTTGGAACCGAAACTGATCCATTAAAAAAGCTAAACAAAATCTTCACTTTTGTGAAGCAAAATATGAAGCATAATGGAGAGGATAATAAATATTCGCAGCAGACCTCCCTTAGGCAAATTATCGATAAAAAGACCGGAAACGTAGCTGATATCAACCTTCTCCTCATCAATTTGCTTGATCATGCCGGATTAAATTCCTCACCCATACTTTTGAGTACCCGCTCGAATGGTGCCCATCCCGGCAATCCTCTGATCAGCAAGTTTAATTACGTGATTGCAGGGGTTACAATTGATTCTAACAAATACTTCCTTGATGCTACCAATCCGATTAACGGGTTAAACATGCTCGAATTCGATTGCCTGAACCATAAGGGCCTGGCATTGGACATGAAATTAAAAACCGCAGAATGGATACCGCTTGAGTTGAAAAATATTTCCCAAAATGCTTTAACCTATCGTCTTAAACTTTCGCCCGAAAATGTCTTTAAGGGGATGGTTTATGAGAGAAAGACGGAATTCAACGGATTATCTACCCGTCAGAAATACAAAGAGTCAGCCAATGAAGAGGAGTATTTAAAATCTTACAAGGAGGATCGCAACGGCCTGAAGATCGAAAACTTTAAGATCAGTAACATTGACAGTTTATCGTCCCCGATTACTATGGAGTATACCGCGACCGTGGAGGATATGGTTGAAGAGGCCGGCAACCTCGTTTATTTCACTCCCCTATTATATGAAAGAACAAAAGAAAATCCCTTTAAACTTGAAGAGCGGAATTTCCCTGTTGATTTTGGATTTGCTAACGAAGAAACTTACAGGATCATCATTGAACTCCCGGAATCAATGACAGTCGACAAGCTTCCGAAAAGCGAAATGATCAGGTTAGAAGATAACAGTGCTTTTTTTAGTTATGTAAGTGCAAGCGACGGAAAAAGTATCAGTATCGTAAGCAAGATCAACATTGGAAAATCCTATTACGATCCTGAGTCCTATTTCGAACTGAAAGAATTATTTAAGAAAATAGTTAGCAAACAGGCGGAACAAATAGTATTAAAAAAGATATAGGCTTCCTGTGAAAAAAATTATAATAATATGCCTCGCCTTAGGGTTTGCCTTAAGCGCGGCCGCGCAAACCAATTATGACGTCAGCCGGATCAGTCCGGAACTGTTAAAGAATGCGAACGCAGTCATCCGGACAGACAACACTTACTTTGAAGTAAAGTCAGCCGGAAAAGCCGAATTAAGAACCCTGTATGCCGTTACGATTCTCAATAACAAGGCTGATGAATTTGCCAGTTTTTATTCTACTTATGACAAGCTGGTTTCCATCTCTCAATTAAAAGTGACCGTTTACAATAGCAAAGGAGAAAAAGTAAAGAGTTTCAACAAAGCGGATTTTAAAGACCGTAGTCTTATCTCGGATTACACGATCTATCAGGACGACCGAGTGAAAACACTGACGGTCTACGAGACTTCCTATCCTTATACAGTTGAATATTCAGAAGTGAAAGATTACAACGGAATATTAACTTATCCTAGATGGTATACCTTGTCGTCGTTCAATGTTTCCCTGGAGAGCTCTAAATACAGCATCTCGATTCCGGAAACATTATCATTGCGATATAAAGAAAGTCCCTTAACCAAAGTATCGGAAGAAAAGACTGACGGTAAGAAAACTTATAGCTGGCATGCGGAAAATATCAGCGCGTTTAAAACCGAACCAATGTCCACAGGCCTTAGAGAATTAGTTCCATGGGCGGTATTGTCTCCTAACGAATTTGAATATGATAATTTCACAGGAAACTTGGGCACCTGGACTTCTCTGGGCGATTGGCTTAACCAGTTAAATAAGGACGGGGACATTTTAAATGAAGCGACTGCACAAAAGGTTAAATCCCTGACCCAGGGAGTTTCAGACCGGAAGAAAAAGATCGAGATTCTCTACAACTACCTACAGAATAGTACCCGGTATGTAAGCGTTCAGCTAGGGATCGGCGGCTTTAAGCCTATAGCGGCGGATAAGGTTGCTCAGATGAGTTATGGTGACTGTAAAGCGCTTTCCAATTACATGAAGGCCCTTCTGAAACAGGTTGATATTCACTCCGAACTGGTAGTTCTAAAGAGCGAAGAAAGCGTTGATGGATCTCTTTATACGGACTTCTCCAGCATAGGGCAGGCAAATCATATGATCTTATGCGTACCGGCAGCTAAAGACACTGTATGGCTGGAATGCACCAGTCAAAGGATGCCGTTCGGCTATCTGGGGAGTTCAAACAGTAACCGGACCGTATTACTGGTCACGAAAGACGGCGGAAAGTTAGTCCGAACCCCTTTTTACCCTGCAAGTGCCAATAAGCAGACCCGGGTAGGTAATGTAACGATCAATGCATCAGGAGCCTCCACTGCTAATATTACTACCGAATATGAAAACGAACAGTTCGACGATATCTTCGGTCAGTTATTCCGGGAGCCTGTTGATCAGAAGAAATTTCTTTACGAATCCCTGAGTATTGCGAATCCTGAGATCCTCAGTTATGCTTACGAGCAACCAGATAAACAGAAACCAAAACTTGTTGAGCATGTCAGTTTAAAGGTAAATGATCTGACAGCAACCGGCGGTGATAAGTTATTCCTGACGCTCAACCTGATGAACACGCGAAGTTACGTTCCGGAGTTAAGTGAAACCCGTTTAACAAACTTTGCCTTGCAGATGAGTTATTCTGATACCGACAGGATCAATTATGAACTGCCAAAAGACTATAAAGTTGAATTTTTACCTAAAGACGTACAAATTAGCTCTGACTTTGGAGAGTTCAGTGTAAAAACAACCGTTGAAGGAAACAAGATCACGTATATCCGTACACAGAAAATGTACAGTAAGCGGTATCCGCCTTCAAGATTCAAAGATCTTGTAGAATTTTACAAGAGTATTTACAAGGCAGATAAACAGAAGGCTGTCTTAAGTAAAATCTAAATAAAAGGCTGGTATCCGGGGATACCAGCCTTTTATTTTTTGCCAATGATGACTTTTTGGAAATTCTCGAAATTTAGATATTTGTTCGCCAGGCCGATGATGTCATCGGGGGTTATATTTCTGACAACGCGAATATAAGTATCGTAATAATCGTAATCCAAGCCTGAGAAATAGATATTCTTGAATTTATCAGCATGCGACAGCGCATTTTCCAGGCTGCCGAGCATGGAGCCGAGCATGTAGTTTCTTACGAGGTCTAATTCGCCATCAGAAACTTTCTGATCTTTTAAGAGATTAACTTCTTTTTCAATTTCTGACATCGCCTGGCTGCAGACATCAGCCCCGACCTCGGAGGCGATGAAAAAATATCCCGTATTCTTTAAGGACACCAATGCTGATCCTATCCCGTAGGTAAATCCCTTATCCTCCCGAATGTTTGCCATCAGGCGCGAACCAAAGTAGCCTCCTAAAATTGTGTTTAGTACCTGGAAGCCAGGGAAGTCGGTGTGGCCGCGATTTATTGCGATCTGCCCGATTCTTATTGCCGACTGAAGTGCATCTTTCTTCTCAACATAATGTTCGGCACCTTCTGCTTTTCCGAAAGTAAAAGAGTTAGGAGTTGCCACTCCTGCATTGTTCCAATCGATTCCAAAAATATTGTTTAGTTCCTGCAGAGTCTCATTCTTAACTTTTCCCGCGATAATCAGTGTGCAGTTTTGAGGCTGGTAGGCTTTTCTGAAGTATTCTGCTACCTGGCTGCGATTAAGGTGATCGTAAGCAGCGGCGTCTATATCGTAGCCGTACAACGTATTCCCGAACAATGCTTCGTTAAATACCTTACGACCCACAAAGTCGTTCTTTTCCATGTTCACACTCAGCTTCTGCTTTTGGTTAAGGATAAATGTCTCTATTTCACGCTGGGGAAAAATAGAGTCTGTAAGAATCGCTTTAACAATCGGCAGGGTGCTTTTAAGGTGCTTATTCAGCGTATACAGGGTTACTGTAACCTGATCGAAGTTGTATTCCGTCTGCAAAAACGCACCATAGTAATCAACCTTATCTGCAATTTGAGCGGCAGAATACTGGCTCGTTCCGTCATTAAGCAAAGTGTTTGTAGCAAAAGCCTGAAGCGGCTTCGTCATATCCCACTCCACATTTGAAAATATGAACTCTATTCTCACAAGATCCTGGTCACCTCCGTCAATTACAAAACATTGCAAGCCATTATCGAGCTTGTAAGGCATTGCATGCAGAAGGTCAATATTTTCGACCTGTCCGAAAGCCGGGGCTAAAGTTCTGTCAATCATACTTAATTAGCTAAATAATATAGGGTCGATGAATTTTCCGGCCGGAATATTTGCTGCGCTTGTTGCCGGATCTGTTCAGCGGTAACATTCAAATACTTCTGTGTTTCTGAGTTAAGGCGATCTGCGTCGCCCAGCAATTCAAAAAAGGCGAGGTTCATTGCCTTATCCAGTAAACTCATTTCGGAGAACACCATGGTAGATTCAATTTTATTCTTAACCTTGGTCAGCTCATCAGGAGTAACTTGCTCTAGTTTTAGCTGTTCCAGTTCATGCCAGATAGCTTCCTCTGCAATTTGCATGGAAATTCCCGGCAGCGGCTTCCCTTCGACTACAAAGAGACCTGCATCCAAACTGCCCGTCAGATACGCATTAATCTCGCTGAATAATTTTTGTTCCTTAAGAAGCTTTCGGAACAGCCTTGAGGAATTACCCCTGGAAAGGATATCCGATATGAGGTCAACGGTGAAATAATTCTCATCATTCCTTGATGGCATATGAAAAACCTTATATATAGCATTCAGAGGGACATCTGCCTGTACAGTAAGAGTCCGTTCTTCCGTCTGCGCGGGTTCCTCTTCCAGGTTTCTTACAGGTTTCTCAAGACCGGGAATATCCCCGAACCACTTTTCCGCTAACAACTTAACCTGCTCCGTCTTAACAGAACCTCCTACAACGAGTATAGCATTTGAGGGATTATAGTGCTTTTTGAAGAAATCCCTAACGTCGTTAATAGTGGCATTTTCAATATGTTCTAAAACCTTTCCGATAGTGGCCCATTGATAGGGGTGCTTTTTATAAGCCATAGGCCTAAGCTTTAGCCAAACATCACCATAGGGCTGATTAAGGTAGCGCTGTTTAAATTCTTCGCACACCACGTTACGTTGTACCTCAAGGCTCTTTTCGGAAAATGCGAGGCTCAGCATTCGATCACTTTCCAGCCAAAATGCTGTTTCCAGATTCACAGCAGGCAAAGTGATGTAATAGTTCGTAATGTCATTGCTGGTAAAAGCGTTATTTTCGCCTCCCACCCTTTGCAAGGGCTCATCATATGTAGGAATATTCACTGAGCCTCCAAACATGAGATGCTCAAACAAATGTGCGAAGCCTGTTTTTTCGGGATCCTCATCCCGGGCACCCACATCGTAAAGAATATTTACAACGGCCATTGGAGTTGTAGGGTCTTCGTGGACCAATACCTTCAGGCCGTTATCGAGTGTAAAACGATCAAATAAAACCATAGAGTAATTTATCGCTTAGTTTACAAAACGTCGAATTTATAAAAATTAAGCGGTTAAGAGGAGTAAAATCCATTATCATTTCCTTGTAACAACAATCCTGACCGTATTATCTTCAGGCAAGTCACTATCTTTGCGCTGATGATTACTTCAGATCTACTTCAACGGGCCCTGAACTTTGAGTTTCTTACTCAGGATGAAGGATTACATTTATATAAGACCGCCAGCACTGCCGAATTAATGTATGTTGGCAATGAACTTCGAAAAAAACAGGTCCCCCATGGTAAAGTTACCTGGATTATTGATCGCAATGTCAATACAACCAATGTATGCATTGCAAACTGTAAGTTTTGTAATTTCTTTCGCCGACCGGGCCATGCAGAAAGCTATATAACTGATATTGAAACATATAAACAGAAGATCGAAGAGACCTTCCGTTATGGTGGTGACCAGCTTTTATTACAAGGTGGACATCATCCCGAGCTTGGTTTACAGTTTTATGTCGACCTGTTTAAACAATTGAAAGAACTTTATCCCACTTTAAAACTGCACTCTTTGGGCCCGCCGGAAATCGCGCACATTGCGAAACTCGAAGGACTGAGTCACACAGAAGTTTTAATAGCCCTGATTGAAGCTGGCCTGGATTCACTACCAGGCGCGGGCGCGGAGATTCTGAATGACCGTGTACGTCGCCTCATTTCAAAAGGTAAATGTGGCGGACAGGAATGGTTGGATGTTATGAGGGCTGCTCATCAGCTTAACCTGACCACCTCGGCTACCATGATGTTTGGGCATGTAGAAACTCTTGAAGAACGCTTTGAACACCTGGTCCGGTTAAGAGAAGTGCAATCGGAAAAACCGGAACACGCTAAAGGGTTTTTAGCTTTTATACCATGGCCTTTTCAGGATGACGGAACCTTATTGAAAAAAGTAAGGGGTATTACAAACCAGGTAACCGGCGACGAGTATATTCGCATGATCGCCCTAAGCCGTATCATGCTGCCAAATGTAAAAAATATCCAGGCTTCCTGGCTGACTGTCGGAAAGCATGTAGCTCAAATCTGTTTGCAGGCCGGAGCCAATGATTTTGGATCAATAATGATAGAGGAGAACGTGGTATCGGCCGCAGGGGCGCCTCACCGGTTCACTTCCCGGGGCATTCAGGATGCTATCAGGGAGGCAGGATTCGAACCTCAATTGCGGACACAGCAATATGAATTCAGAGATCTACCGCAACACATAGAAGAGCAGGTGATTGCTTATTAAATTATTAAACCAGATTCGATAGAATTTTATTTTAATCGTCAACAATTGTTACTTTTAGTACAAATTATATGATACTAAACGCAATAATTGTTGACGATGAAGAATATAGCCGCAAGTCGTTATACTATCTGGTAGAGGCCAACTGCCCTAAAATTCGGATTACAGGTATGGCAGAATCGGTTGCGGGCGCCCGGGAACTGCTTAAGAATCACTACGTTGATATTGTTTTTTTAGACATAGCAATGCCTAAAGAAAACGGTTTCGAGCTGCTGCCTGACCTGGAAAAAAATGAGACTTCAGTTATTTTTACCACTGCTTTTGACCAGTATGCATTAAAGGCTATTAAAGCAAGCGCTATAGATTACCTGCTAAAACCGGTTAATATAGATGAGTTACAGGAATCAATCTGCAAAGTTTTCGAATGGAAGACTTTAAAACGAAATCAAAATATTGATAATCGCACTTATACAGCTTCTCTCAAGGGATTATCAGAAAACATAAACAGTAAAGAGAACATCCGTAAAATATCGTTGCCGGATGCTCAGGGATTCAAGGTTAAAGATATAACCGACATCGTTTATATTGAAGCAGATAATAATTATACCCGGTTTTATTTCAAAGACTCTGAAAAAATGATGGTTGCAAAGGCTATGAAAGATTATGAAGATGTCTTAAATCCCGAGCATTTTGTTCGTATTCACAAATCCACAATCATCAACCTTCGGTATCTTAAAGACTATTCAAATAAAAGCGGATCAATAGTCACTATGCATGATCAGACTGAACTTACCATCTCCAGGCGGCGGTCTGCTGAATTTCTGGAACGCGTAAAAGCATATTTGCATAAATAATATCCGGTACGTGATCAATCTTACAACTCAGGGGACAAGCCTCAAAAGGCTGATAATTATCCTATTCATTTTTGCATCCTCAATCTCACAGGTACTTTCACAAACGATAAATTTTCGTACCTATAAAGTAACAGACGGTCTAGCAAATTCTAATGTTTATTATAGTCTCCAAGACTCCAGGGGATTCTTATGGGTTGCCACTTCCAGTGGAGTAAACCGATTTGACGGAAAGAAATTTGAATTATTCACAACTGATAACGGCCTTGCGGATAATGAGGTCTTAATGATCTATGAAGATTCTAAAGGCCGTATCTGGTTTTTAAACTTTAACGGACGGCTCGGCTACTATTTCGACGGCAAGTTCTACAATCCGGACAACAATAAAATCCTTAAAAACGCCATAACGAAAGGCAGTTTTATTTCATGCTTTGAAGACTCTAATAACAGGCTCTGGTTTGCCACTAACCAGCAGCAGATAATCGAAATTAACCACGACAAGGTTATTGTTCATGAGAAACCGAATAATCATCCGGATACTGATATTTCAAACACGTTTATTTTTGAAGATGAGCGGAAACGTATTATAGCGGTTAACAGCAAGGGGTTTTATTATATCCGGAAAGAAACGTTGGAAAACGCACCCTCACAATACTTACCCATTTCCTTTAAGTCCTTTCATTACGATAATCGAACAAAGAAACTCCTGTTTATTTCCAAAAGCGGGTTGATTGAATTATCGAAGGGACAATTTAAGGTGCGGCGTCGGATACCGGAGGAGATCGCAAATCAGGAGATGGCGAGCTTCCTGATCAGTAAAAACAAATTATGGATATCCTCAGTCAATAATGGGATCTATATTGTTGAGCCGGACGGTAAAACGATATCTCATCACCTTGCTAAAAAGGTCATCTCACAAATAATGGAAGATCGGGATGGAAACATATGGGTGACCACCCTTGGCTCAGGGCTTATTATATTGCCTGCGAATACAGAGAACGTATTGCAGTATACAACAGGAGCTGGACTGTTTGAAAATACGGTTTACAGTGTTGTTAAGGATGGATCTGGCCAACTCTGGCTTGGCATGAAATCAGGAAACATTAACTTAATAGATAGAAATAGAATATCCAAATTCAACCCGCTTACTACCAATACAGCGTACAACCCAATTAAAAAGCTCGAGTATGATAAGGAAAGGAAAAGTATCTGGTTTGCTTCCAATAATACCCTGGGCGAAATAAGTCTGGACAAACCTCGAAAAACAAGGTATCTTCAGGAAAAGAACAATCTCACCTTCGGCGTTAAATCATTCAGCCTGAGCAGGAAAGGAAAATTCGCCTTTTCGCTTGCTTCAGGAGTTTATATCCTCGAAAATAAAGATAAGCCTCTTATTTTCCAGACTCAGAAAAACCTGCCCGACCAACATTTTTTTCCCGATCGCTCATTTAAGGTCTTTTATGACTCACATGAAAGGTTATGGTTTTCTAATGTAAATGGCCTGTTCAGATATGAGAATAACAAGGTTGATACACTTTCAAAAAAATCGGACTTGTTTTCTAAAAGGGTTACTGATATAATCGAATTGCCTGATGGAAATATGGTAATAGGAACTTATGGCTACGGGCTTCTCATAACAGATGGGAAGGATCGCATCACGCGAATGGGTGTGAAGGAAGGCCTTTCCAGCAATATTTGCCGCAGACTGGGGTTCGACGGGAAGAATATTTGGCTTACTACCTTCAGCGGAGTTGACAAATTTGAGTATAAGGCCGCCAGACGAAAGATCACCACTTATAAAATTAAGAATGGCCTTACCTCTGATGAGGTATTGGATATTTTCATAGATGATAAAAAAATATACCTTGGAACACTGGACGGCCTGACACTTTTACCCCGAAACGAGCCACCGCCTAAAACCAGTTCGCCCTTGTTTTATATCACCAATTTCACAGTAAATGGTAAGCAGTATAAAGTAAGGGAAATCCCGGAGTTTCAGTTCAATCAAAACACCGTATCAGTGCAATACACTGCAATTAACTTTAGCCAGGCAAAAGAGTTATATCAATACAGATTGAAAGAAGACTGGCCATGGATTGAAACACCTAATAACACGATAGAATTTGGATCACTTGAACCCGGCCAATATGAACTTGCCATTCGGGCGAAAGTTCTTGACAGCCAGTGGAGCACTCCTGCCACGGTTCCCTTCATCATAAGGCCTGCTTTCTGGCAGAGATGGTGGTTTTTAGCCTCTATGTATTTTTTAGTTTCCATATTGGTGATCGGCCTGATTTTCCAGTATTTTAAAAAGCAGCGCAAGAAAGAACACGACGAACTTTCTATGCAGTCAAAGATCATACTATTAGAACAAAGAGCTCTGCAGGCAATGATGAACCCTCATTTTGTTTTCAACATTATGAACTCTATCCAGTATTTCATCAATACACAGGATTCACAGGCTGCCAATCAGGTCTTAACGGGATTTGCCAGACTTATCAGGAAGAATCTGGAAATATGCACGAAGAGCTATATCACCCTGGATGAGGAAATGGTTTACCTTAAACTCTACCTTTCCCTTGAAAAACTTCGCTTTGGAGAAAAAATGACTTACGAAATTACGATTGACGAAGATCTTGATACGGAAGAAACCATGATCCCTTCAATGTTGTTACAACCTTTTGTGGAAAACGCCATATGGCATGGGATAATGCCGCAGGAAGAAGGGGGAAACATCCACATCAACGTTACCCAGCATAAAAATGAAATTGTAGTGAATATCATCGATAACGGGACAGGTATTGAAAACTCCATGAAGAATAAAATTTCATCACATGTTAGTCGGGGAATGCAAATCACACAGGAACGGGTCAGCTTACTAAACAAAAATAAAAAAGGAACTATTTCCATCCATTCAAGGCAAACAGGAGAATCCGGAACGAAAGTCACCGTAAAAATACCTGTATAATTACCGTTCCCTCAAAAATATCTACCGTTCACCCTTTTTTCTATTTCGTTAAAAAAAAAACTGCTAGAATTGTTTCATACAAAGCGAGCAGGTGATGAGTATAATGATAAATTACATAAAATTAGCAGGAGGCTTCGTAGCTTTTTTATACACTAAATGCATAAAAATATAGGATCTACCTAAGATTAACGTTTTGATTATGTGTGTGTAAAAGCGGTTGAAACTTCCCCCAAAGTTTCACCGCTTTTTTTTTTACTCCCTAAAATTGCGTCTACGACACAATAAAAGGGTCTATTATTGCCAGCACCCTTTCCCTGCTCAGAGGCTCATCAAAAGATTCAGTTGCCGCCGCGGTAGTAATAGGAAAGCCATTGATTGCACTAATTGAGATCCCGCCCTGGGTATCTGCTTCTTCTCCATCGTATGATGACTGAACAGCTGCCCCGATGTCGTTTTCTTTCCCGGTGATCCATGGTTTGACATTTGCTCCACCTGCATGACGCATCTGGCGTATATGTGATGCATGACGTGCTTCCACCGAGTGAATCTTTAAGATACTGGTTAATACCTCCCCGGCTCCCAGGAGTTCCGCAGCCTGGCCCTTATAAGCTCTTACACCGGTATCCTCAAAGGTCTGCGCTAAAGACAGGAAAGTATCATAGTTAGTAAACACCGATGGGAAGGCGCCCTGTCCGGTGCCCTTTCCTCCTGAAAAGTCAAATTCAGGCTTGCTAACAGGGGTTTTTCCTAAACCCTCCAGAGTTGTCTTCAAAAAAGACACATGCTTATCCTCTTGATCACGGATGGTCGTAATCGCATTTAAAGCTGCTCCCTGTGGTATCAATGCCGGTGATCCTAAGGCAAGCGTATAAAATTCGGCTTCTAAATATTCCAGTGTCAAGGCGAACTGCAGCACGGCCTCTACTTCCGGGTTCGTAGATTGAGCGTAAGCCTTTTTAAACAGGGATCCCAGTGCAAATGGTAGTGCAGTTAGTGCTGTCCTTTTACTGAAAGATGAAAAGTGCCGTACAGCCCCCCGGCGTGAATTCAGGCGATCGAAGACTTCCGGATCCACTTTTTCAATCATTGCTAATAAATTTCGTACGGTCATGGCTCGCGGGATTAAACTGTCGGAAGATCTTCAGAATTTATAATTGTCGTGATATAAGCGCTGGTCACGACCAGAACTTCGTCGGGCGAAAGTGCTTTATCAAGGCCATTTTCGTCTACTACTTCGCTGCCCGCAAATGAACCATCGCTGATCAGGTCCCGGATCAACGCTGCATGTCGAGCTTCAACCGAAACTATTTTACCGGCAAAGACGAGGTACGCTTCACCCTTAATTAATGCGCCGACACCGTTATATGCTGATACTCCAAGATCTTCAAAGACCCTGGCTGTTTCCAGCACACTGGTCCTGCTGGTGAAATCGATCGCCGAAAGATTAATATCAAGAGAGGGTATAGCTACCTGACCCAGAGCATTTTTAAAGAATTCACGATGGGCAATCTCGTGATCTCTTATGTCATTCAGAAGTGCCGTTTCGGTTGTTGTAGCTCCTGTATAAAAAGCCTGGGTGACCTGAGTATAAAAAGCTGCTTCCAGCTGTTCCAGCATGTAGAGATAATTCAGGATTCCAATATCTCCCGCCCCCAGATAAACACCTTCCTGCAGCGGCTCCTTTTTACATCCTGAGGCTATCCATGCAAGTCCAGCGCCACCGAGTGCCGCATATTGAAGAAATGTACGACGCGGCACTTTTGAAGAAACAGGCTCGCCATTCCTGGTAAGTACTTTCAATTCCTTTCCCTTATTCAATCCTCTCATTGGTAACATTCTTTAATTTTGAGGTTTAATATTAAATATTCCTAATATTGCCAAGTTGATACAGGATGCAGCCCTGCTTATAAAATGCTAAGTATTGCTGCATCCTGCAAAATATTATTTTAATTGCATTATATTTCCTGAATCAGCCAATATTATACCATGGAGCCACATCAGCTGGAAAATAACATAGAAGCTTTGATCTATGCATCTGATAAAGCCATCGGTGCCGAAGAGATCATAGTGGTATTATCTGAATTAACAGATGCCCTGCTGACGATAGATGAAATCGACGAAGCAATCCGGAATATCCAACTAAAATACCAGGATAGTAAATTGAGTATAGAGCTTGTCCGGTTAAACGGTGGTTATCAATTTCTAACAAAAAAACAATACTATCCTGTTATTAAGCAGCTGCACATCCAGCGGGCAAAAAAGGCTCTTAGTCAGGCGGCATTAGAAACCCTCGCAATTATTGCCTATAAACAGCCTGTAACGAAATTAGAGGTTGAACAAATAAGAGGGGTTAATTGTGATTATTCAGTTCAAAAATTACTTGACAAGGAATTGATTGTTATCTCCGGCCGTTCCTCAGCAGTTGGAAAACCAATCCTCTATGCAGTAAGTAGCATGTTCATGGATTATTTCGGAATAAACTCTCCGGCTGACCTGCCGAAACTGAAGGAACTGATCCCTGAAAACAACGATATTGGACAAAGTCCCCAATAGCTCAACTGCGGAGTTTGATCACAAAATAATTGTTATGATTTTTAAAATCTTTTTACTTTTGAAAACGAAACCAAAAGCGTTAATTTAATACAATGAAAACTTCAAAAATATCAGCCAGCAGAACTGAAGTAAAAGAAATGGCATTCTCTGGCAAAACACCTCCCAGGAAAAGAAACGAAATCGAAGAGCCAGGGGATTTTAATGACGACGATGACGATTTTGACTTACCTCTTGATACCGAATTGGATCTGGATGACGACCTGGATCTGGATGACGACGAATATTAATCAATTATAATATCTGAAAAAATGAAGCATTCAGTTTACTGAATGCTTTTTTTATATTCAGCCCCGGCTAATGCGCTATAATAACATATGATACTAACCGAAGTAAAAGATTCACAGAGTAAACAGGAGTTTCTCGATGTAGCCAGGAAGATCTATAAGAATGATACTAACTGGGTATGTCCTCTGGATATTGATATAGAAGCAGTATTTGATCCCTCAAAAAACAACTTCCATAACCATGGTCAATGTGCAAGATGGGTATTGAAGTCGGAATCCGGAGAACTTATTGGCCGTATTGCAGCATTTATAAACGAAAAAAAGGCCTATCAGGTAGAACAACCCACAGGCGGTATTGGCTTCTTTGAGTGTATAAATAATTCGGAAGCTTCGTCGATATTGTTCGACACAGCCAGGATCTGGTTAACAGAGCGTGGAATGAAAGCAATGGACGGTCCGATTAACTTTGGAGAGAATGACAGCTTCTGGGGACTTTTAGTCGAAGGTTTTACCCCGCCGTCTTTTGGAATGAACTATCACCTGCCTTATTATCGGAATCTATTTGAAAGCTATGGCTTTACTACCTTGTATCAGCAGATCACCAACCACCTCCAGGTGACGAAGCCCTTTCCTGAAAGATTTACCAAAATCGCTCAATGGGTAGCAAACAAACCGGGTTATTCCTTCAAACATCTTGACTCAGCGAAACTGGACAAGTTTGCGAATGATTTTATAGAAATATATAATGATGCCTGGAGGGACTTCGAAAACTTTGTTCCAATTACCTTGCAGACGGCACTTCAAAGTTTCGAAAAGATGAAGGCAATTATGGATGAAAAGCTGATCTGGTTTGCCTACGTTGATGATGAACCTGCTTCTTTTGTCGTCATATTGCCTGATGCCAATCAGCTTATTAAAAATCTAAACGGCAAACTGGGGCTTATAGAAAAACTGAAGTTTGCTTACTACCGCTGGAAAGGGGTCAATCGTATGCGGGCTGTAGTAATGGGCACCAAACAAGCTTTCCAAAAGCATGGACTCGAGTCTGCGTTGTTCATAAAGCTTAAGGAATATGTTTTACCCTTAAATCAGTACACGGAACTTGAGCTCTCCTGGGTCGGTGATTTCAATGACAAGATGCTTTCCCTTCACGAAGCGACCGGTGCAACATTCGGGAAAAAGCATCTTACGATGCGGAAAATATTCTGAGGCCTTCCGGGGAAGACCCTAATCAATTCTTTGAGCGTCTAAGTTCCTCATACAATTCGATTACCTTTTTCTGTAGTTCAATTACTTCTGTCTCTCGATCCTGTACTTTCTTCGTCAGCACTTCGAGATCTGAATTGTACTTCTCCTGTTGTTCGGTATCATTGAAAGTTAGTAACTGAACTACACTCATCTCAAATAAGGTAGAAATCTGTTCCAAACGTGACAAGTTGACATCAGTAATGCCGGTTTCTATTTTTGAGAAAGCCGGAATAGAAATATCCAATCGCTTTGCTACATCTTCCTGGCTCCACCCTTTCTGATGTCTCAAAAGCCTTATTTTTTTTCCTAAAGTTTTCATGTGTGCTAATTTTATGGTTTAACAGGGCTTTTATTCCGGGCTACTAGACAATATTTTACCGGTCAGCGCATCTAAATCCATTCCTCCAAAGTTTCCTGAACTCATCAATAGCAAGTTTTTACCCTTATAATTAATACCGCTCAAAAATCTCTCCAATATTTCGACATTGTTGAAAAAATTTACTCTGGTGTTATCAAACGATTTTTTAACAATGAATTCGTCATATGGTTCTAACTGTTTTTGTAAAAAAATTGTGTCATCTATAAAAACTATTGCTTCATCAGCGGCATCCATTGTACCGGCGTATTGATTTAAGAAGTCCTTATTCAAGGAACTAAAAGTATGAAGCTCGATTAATGCGATTAATTTTCGGTCAGGGAACTGTTTTTTAACCGCATCGATTGTAGCAACAAGCTTTGAAGGAGAATGGGCAAAATCCTTAAAAACAGCTGTATTCGCATTTTTACCAAGCGATTCCAGCCTGCGGGCCGCACCGTTAAAGGTTTTTATAGCTTCAAAGAACGCATCCTCTTTAACATCCAGCTCTAAACATACCAGTCTGGCGGCGTTTAGATTTAGAATGTTATGATTGCCGAAAATATTTAAAGGTATTTCTCCGTAATCAGTTACGATCCGTGTTATCCCGTTTTCAACTTTGTTAGACAGGGAGCCGTATGGAATTTTTGTAATTTCTTTGCTGGAATCATTCATTAACCTCGCAAGATCAGTATCTCCGGCATAGTAAATCACTTTACCATTGTCTTCAATAGTGTCCAGAAATTTGACAAATTGATCATAATACTCTTCATAGGTGGGAAAAACATTAATATGATCCCATGCAATGCCACTTATAACTGCAACGTTGGCATGATAGAGATGAAATTTTGGCCTCCGGTCAATAGGTGAGGACAGATATTCATCACCCTCTAAAATGATCACGGGTGCTTCATCTGTCAACTTAACCATTGTCTCAAATCCGGCTAACTGTGCCCCAACCAGATAGTCAAAATTGTAGTTGTAGTAATTCAGAACATGCAGGATCATGGAAGTTATAGTGGTCTTGCCATGACTGCCGCCAATCACCACCCTTTTCTTCTGCCTGGATTGCTCGTAAATATATTCCGGATAGGAATAAACTTTCAGTCCCAGTTCCATTGCCTTCTTAAGTTCCGGATTATCGGGCCGTGCATGCATTCCCAGGATTACGGCATCCAGATCGGACGTTATATTGTCTGTATTCCATCCCTCAGAGGCAGGGAGCAAGCCATATTTGTTCAGGCGAGATTTTGATGGCTCAAAAACCACATCGTCCGACCCTGTTACATGAAACCCCTTTTTTGATAAAGCAATTGCCAGATTGTGCATGGCGCTGCCGCCGATTGCTATAAAATGTACGCGCATATATTTGGAAATAGAAAAGCTACCCCAGGGTGGCTTATTATCGAATTTGATTATTTGTTGTGAGAGAATTTAGCCGCGACCCAATTCTTATCAGTTTTATGCCCCTGATAAGTCAGACTTAGCTGACCGGCCCTTTCCGTGATCATATCCAGATCCGCGCCTTCGTAAAAGCCGCTAAAAAATATATCACCACCTTCCTTTAGAACTTCGGCGTATTTATCCATTTGATCCAGAAGAATATTGCGATTGATGTTTGCAAGAATGACATCAAACTCCAGGTTTGGAATTACCTCTTTAGATCCGCAGATAGCCTGTATATTACCGGCATGGTTAAGCCCTGAATTCTCAAGTGTACTTTCATAACATAGCGGATCATAGTCAATTGCAACTACTTCGGTTGCACCTAATTTTGAGGCAAGTATTGCCAGTATGCCCGTGCCGCAGCCCATATCCAATACGACTTTGCCATTAAAATCCTCCCCCAGCATCCATTGCATCATCATCGAGGTTGTCTGATGATGCCCCGTGCCAAAAGCCATTTTCGGATCAATAACTATTTCATACTTAAACTCTGGCCGGGCCTGATGGAAGGTAGCCCTCACATAACACTGATCACTGATCTCCAGCGGTTCGAAATTACTCTCCCACTCCTCATTCCAGTTCTTATAGGGAATATCGTTCTCTTCGAAAGAGAAGGAAATGGTCTCCCGATATTCCTCTAGTGCCTGCTCCAGCCTTGGCCGACTGAAATCTGAATCAGGAATATAAGCTTTAAAACCTGAATCAGTTTCCTCAAAAGTATCAAAGCCGATCTCTGAGAGAGCATTAACTAAAAGATCGCGAGCATAATCTTCTGAGGAAGAAATAGTAAAGACCAGTTCTTTGTAATTCATTACAGGCTGAAGGATTTAATAATATCCACAAAATCGCGTGATTTTAATGATGCGCCGCCAATAAGACCACCGTCGATATCAGGTTTAGCAAACAGTTCTGCCGCATTCTTTGGATTGCAGCTTCCTCCGTATAATATACTGAGGTCGCTGGCTGTGCCCTCACCATACTTACTCCGGACCTCATTACGAATGAATTCATGAATCTCCTGAGCCTGTTCCGGAGTCGCTGTAAGACCGGTACCAATTGCCCAAACCGGTTCGTATGCAAGTACCACATTCGCAAACTGACTTTCAGTAAGATGAAATAATCCTTCGGCAAGCTGCCTCTTAATAACATCAAAATATGAATTATCGTTTCGCTGATCCAGTGTTTCGCCAATGCAAAAAATAGGACTGAGCTGGTGTTGTAATGCGGAATTAACTTTTTCAGCCAGAAGAGCATTGTTTTCAGCAAAATACTGCCGCCGTTCTGAATGGCCGAGGATCACATAGTTCACACCCACAGATTGAAGCATCGGAGCAGACACTTCGCCGGTATAGGCACCACTTTGCGCCTGATGGCAATTTTGCGCGCCTACAGAGACCTTGTTATGAGTTTTTGCCAGCTGGCATATTGCTCCAAGATGTACATAGGGAGGACAAACGATAACATGCTGCTCACCCATCACTTCATCATTAACCATGTTAACTATTTCTGAAAACAAACCGATACCCGAAGTATAATCGAGGTTCATTTTCCAATTTCCTGCAACAATTTTTTTTCTCATAATAGCTCTTTTAAAATTTCCTGTGTTTCGATGTAAGGTCGAATACAGCTGATAACAACCGTTTTTCTACATCATTGAAGTGTTGGTTCCGGCGTTCGTAAACCTTTTCCGCGGTTTCGAACATCTTGCTTAAAGCATAGACCGCCAGGCCCTGCGGTCCGCCCCAGGCGAAGTCGGGAATAAAGTTGCGGGGAAACCCGGATCCAAAAATATTGGCACTTACGCCGATCACAGTTCCGGTATTAAACATCGTATTAATGGCACACTTGGCATGATCGGCCATAATGAGCCCGCAAAACTGTAGCCCTGTTCTTCGGAAATTTTCCTTTTCGTAATCCCAGAGCCGAACCTCGGCATAATTATTTTTTAGATTTGAATTATTACTGTCGGCACCTATGTTACACCATTCCCCTAACACGGCGTTACCCAGGTAGCCTTCATGACCTTTTGAAGAATATCCCAGTAGTACGGAATTGTTAATTTCACCACCCACCCGGCTAAAAGGCCCGATAGTGGTCATCCCATATATCTTAGCTCCCATCTTGATCTGAGAATCATTACAAAGCGCAAAGGAACCCCGGATATGGCATCCTTCCCACACCTGCGAATTTTTCCCGAGGTAGATCGGACCAGATTTTGTGTTGAAAGTAGAACAATCTGCCTCCACGCCCTCTTCGATAAAAATATCTTCGCCTAAAAGGATATTCGTATTGCTTAATGGAGCAGAAACACGTCCGGCTGTAATCAGATCAAAATCCTTACGCAACTCGGCATCATTCAGGCTGAAAATATTCTCCGGGAAATTGATCCTGGTGACTTCACGGCTGTACTCAATGGCTTTATAATGATCGGTCCGCTGATAATCGAAGCTGCCCGCATCGGAACCCTTTAGCTTCACCGCCAGTAAGGTCCCCTGGTTTACCAGAGCCTCACCTTCCGAAAGCTTATCGATCGCCTCTATAAGACCATCGTCAGGGCAAACGGATCCGTTAATAAATAAATTAGAATCAGAGATTTTCGGCGGGAATTTCTCTTTCAGATAATCTTCTGTTAGAAAGGAATAATCGGACTTTAGCCGCCGTTGCCATTTTTCAGCAATTGTTAAGATACCGATTCGCAATGCGGCTACCGGCCTGGTAAATGTCAATGGCAGTAATCCATTTCGGGATGAATCATCAAATAAGATTATCGTCATTGAACAAAAATAAAAAAAGTCCCGACTGTTGAAGACGAGACTTTTTATTAATATTATATTGAATTCTGTATCAGATTACTTTTTTTCGTAACGGCTACGGAATTTATCAATACGACCGGCGGTATCCACTAACTTCATCTTACCTGTGTAGAACGGGTGTGATGTATGCGAGATCTCTAATTTAACCAAAGGATACTCATTACCATCCTCCCATTTAACAGACTCTTTTGTTTCTATGCAAGATTTTGTTAAAAAAGCATATTCGTTGGACATGTCTTTAAAAACAACTAATCTATAATTTTTTGGATGCAATTCAGCTTTCATCTTATCAATACTTTTAAGAGGTGCAAATATAGAATAAAAATCAGGTTCAAAAAAGTAAAATTTAAAATTTTCAAAAATGCCCTGAATTGAAAACCTCAATTGAGGAACCCATGTGGGACTTGTCAGGGTATGGTTAAGGTCAAGTCCATGAATTAATGGACTTAACCCTAGGCTGAGTGCGACCTGCCCCCTGCATGGCAACAAGGATACCCATGATCGCTTTTCAGATCGACCTGTTATTATACACGTAATACTTATCTGATTACAGCTCCAATTGTCACATTTGCCAGAAAGCGAAAACAAGTATTTTATGATATTTGCTGGCAAAGTTCAATTAAAACGCCATGCGAACTTTTTGGATGAACGAAGCAAACCAGTTTGTTGTCTGCGCCGAGTTTGGGTGTTTCGTTAAGCAGAATAAAGCCTTCTTCTTTCAGGCGCTCCATCTCAAGGACAATGTCATCAACATCAAACGCAATGTGATGAATTCCTTCACCCTTCTTCTCGATAAATTTGAATATCGCACTATCCTCGGATGTTGCTTCCAGTAATTCAACCTTGTTTTCCCCGGTTTTAAAGAAGGCTGTCAGTACGTTTTCGCTTTCCACGGACTCTGTTTTATAACTGCCGACACCAAGGAGTTTTTCATAAACTTCACTTGCAGAGGCGAGGCTTTTAACTGCAATACCAATATGTTCGATTCTGTTCATAGGCTTATTTGTGGCATAAAAATGACCAAGGTAACCTTATATGCCCTTTTGTCCGGGGTTCATTCTGCAAATTTTGTTCGTATATTTGTACTCGATTTACAATAAACCAAATATAAATGAATCTTCCAATTTACTTAGATAACAACGCAACCACCCCTCTTGATCCGAGGGTTCTGGAGGCGATGCTACCATACTTTAACTCAAAATTCGGTAATGCGGCCAGCCGCAATCACGCATTTGGATGGGCTGCTGAAGAGGGTGTTGACTATGCACGTGAACAGGTTGCCCAACTGATCGGAGCTACTGAGAAAGAAATTATTTTCACCTCTGGAGCGACTGAATCAGACAACCTTGCTATCAAGGGCGTGTTTGAGATGTATAAGGAAAAAGGAAATCACATCATTACCTGCGTGACTGAACATAAGGCCGTTCTTGATGCCTGCAAGCATTTAGAGAAGCTTGGAGCGCAGGTCACCTACCTTCCGGTTAAAGAGGATGGCCTGATTGATCTTGGGCAATTGGAAGCCGCTATGACTGAGAAAACCATCCTGGTATCCATCATGTATGGAAACAATGAAATTGGAGTTATACAGCCGGTAAAAGAGATTGCGGCAATAGCTCACAAATTTGGTGCTTTGTTCATGACCGATGCTACCCAGGCAGTAGGAAAAATCCCTGTAAACGTGATCGTGGATGGTATTGACCTGATGGCTTTCACTGGTCATAAAATGTACGGACCGAAGGGTGTTGGAGCTCTGTATGTTCGCAGAAAAAATCCAAGAGTAAAAGTTACAGCTCAGATGGATGGCGGTGGCCATGAGCGTGGTATGCGTTCAGGAACCTTAAATGTTCCCGGTATCGTTGGATTAGGTAAAGCAGCTGAATTATGCCGTTTGGAAATGGAAGAAGAATCTAAACGCCTTTCTGCGCTGCGTGATAAATTACAGTCGTCATTGCTGGAGATGGAAGAAAGTTATCTGAATGGTAATAAAGAAAACCGCTTACCGCATGTTACCAATATCTCTTTCAAATATGTAGAAGGAGAAGGATTGATGATGGCAATGAAAGATCTTGCTGTTTCTTCAGGATCAGCGTGTACTTCGGCATCTCTTGAGCCGTCGTATGTTTTGAAAAGTTTAGGCTTATCAGATGACCTGGCACATTCATCCATTCGTTTTGGATTAGGCAGGTTTACTACCGAAGAAGAAGTTGATTTTGCGATTGAGCAAACAAAGAAAGCAGTGAATCACCTCCGTGAACTTTCCCCGCTTTGGGAGATGTTTAAAGAAGGTGTAGATCTGGATTCTGTTGAATGGGCAGAGCACTAAGAACAGGTCTAACCTGTTTGCAGTATTAAAGAGACAATATTATTAAATTACTAATACATAAATCGGATAACCGAAAAAGGAAATTATGGCTTACTCAGAAAAAGTAATTGATCATTATACCAACCCGCGCAACGTTGGTACACTTGACAAAAGCAACAACAGCGTTGGTACCGGCTTAGTTGGTGCGCCCGAGTGTGGTGACGTTATGCGTTTACAGATCCAGGTTGACGAAAATCATGTGATCACTGATGCTAAATTCAAAACTTTTGGTTGTGGCTCTGCTATCGCTTCATCATCCCTTGCAACCGAGTGGCTGAAAGGTAAATCAATTGATGACGCAATGAAAATTGACAACATGGACATCGTGGAAGAACTTGCGTTACCGCCGGTAAAGATCCATTGTTCTGTGTTAGCAGAAGACGCAATCAAAGCTGCTATCAATGACTATCGTGTGAAGAATGGTCTTGAAGCTTTGGTTAGTGAAAAGTCACATCATTAATAGTATATAGTAGGTAGTATTTAGTACTTAGTACTAAGAAAAAGTTCAAATACTATCTGCTGTTAAATACCTACTGTTAATTGTAATTAATATTGGTGAAGCAGATGAATGTCTACCTACTAAATACTAGTTACTAAAACTAATAAAATGGTTACGGTCACAGAAAAAGCTAAGGAAAAAGTAATTGAGCTCATGCAGGAAAACGGGCTGGATAACACCCATTTCTTACGTGTATCAGTTCAGGGAGGCGGATGTTCCGGATTATCCTATAAAATGGATTTCGATAATGAAGAAAAACCGGGAGACCAGTTTTTTGAAGATAAGGGCATCCGTATAACACTTGATATGAAATCATTCCTGTACCTGGCAGGTACGGAACTTGACTTTTCCGACGGGCTGAATGGCAAAGGATTTAATTTCCATAATCCTAATGCTACCCGTACCTGCGGTTGCGGCGAAAGTTTTTCAGTTTAAGATAACCCGGCGTTGGCCGGTTTGATAAAAAGGGGCTCATATAGAGCCCTTTTGTATTCTACAGCGATTCTGTATTATTGTCAAAAAAACCACCGAAATGAATTTAAATAGCGGTCTCACTACTGTTCCTTCGTTACTTCGTCATGTCGTAAGCAATGTCCACCAGGGAACAGATACCTTTCTACTTCAAAAAGTGAAGGATAAGTGGGAAGAAATCAGCTATCAGCAGGTCTTACATAAGGCTGATGCTATTTCGAGTTATTTTCTCGAACTGGGAATAAATAAAGGCGATCGCCTCGGCCTGATAATCGAGAACTCACCCGAGTACGTTTACTATGATCAGGGATTACAACAGATAGGCGCTGTCAATGTATCTATCTATCCTACCCTTTCGGAAAGCGAGATCGAATATATCTTAAAGGATTCGGGCGTTCGCAGCATCCTCGTTGGAAACCCTTTTCTCTTTCGCAAGATCATCAAGGTTGCCAATAACTGCGTTGACCTTTTACGAATTATCCCGGTATTTAATGAATACGAAAAGTTCCTTGAAAATATTAACCTTAACGCCGGGGTGATTCATCTGAACGCATTGATCGCTGAAGGGGAATCCCAGATATCTCAATATCAACAGGAAATCAATCATAAAAGAACTTCTATACAGCCTTCAGACCTGTCGTCACTTATTTACACGTCAGGCACCACGGGAATTCCCAAGGGAGTGATGCTTACTCATTCCAATTTTGTGGAGAATGTAAGGGTTTGTTTACAGCAAATCCCCGTAATCGACGAGCATGAAACCTTCTTATCATTTCTTCCGCTCTCCCATGTGTTCGAACGAACAGCAACCTACCACGTTTGCTGCGCCCGCGGTTGTAAGATCGCTTTCGCACAAAGTCTTGAATTACTCGCGAAGAACATGGCTGAAGTTAAGCCCACCGTGATGAGTTGTGTACCTCGATTACTGGAACGGATCCACGATAAGGCCATGAAGAGCGGAACTGCGGATGGTGGGGTGAAAGCTAAATTATTCTTATGGGCAATTGAGACCGGGAAAAAACACCGTGAAATAAAGGAAGCTGGTAAAACTCCCGGAGCCTTTCTCAGCCTTCAGCATAAGCTGGCTGATAAACTGGTGTTCAGTAAAATTAAGGAGAAGACTGGCGGGCGTCTGAAATTCATGCTCTCAGGAGGTGCGGCGCTTCCTAAGAATGTCGGTGAATTTTTCGGTAACCTGGGTATTAAGATACTGGAAGGGTTCGGACTTACAGAAACATCACCTGTTATGTCGGTTACTGAATATCACCGGCAGGTCTACGGAACAGTTGGACGTATAATTCCTGGAATTGAAGTAGGAATTCAGGATGTTGAAACCAAGGAATTTATTACTAAACAAACGCATAATACATTCAACGAAGACTTTGAATGCGAAGAAGGTGAGGTGGTTGTTCGCGGTCACTGTGTGATGAAAGGTTACTGGAATAAGCCTGAAGAGACTGCGCAGGTTATTGATCCGGCGGGCTGGTTTCATACAGGTGATGTGGGACGTTTTTATAAGGGAAACCTGAAAATTACGGACAGGATCAAGAATATGCTGGTGAATGCTTACGGTAAAAATATTTACCCAACTCCTGTAGAAAACACCTATCTGAAAAGTCCAAAGATTGAACAGATATTTCTGTTAGGCGATAAAAGAGAATATGTTACAGCCATTATTATTCCTTCCAAAGAGTCGATGCAGGAAACCTTCGACTTAAAGGAAGAATTTTTCAGGCTGCCAGAGCCTTTCGTAGCTGAAAAGAATATCATCGATTGGATCGGCCAGGATATTAAACGCTTGTCAACAGAGCTTGCTAAATTTGAGCGAATCAAATCGTTTATCGTAAAAAGAACTCCTTTTACTATAGAAGAAGGCGAGTTAACTCCTTCAATGAAAGCTAAGAGAAAGGTTATCGAACAAAAATTTGCCAGAGCAATTGATGATATGTATTTGCAGGAGGTCGAAACCGAGTAATTGTGAACCAGTATCTTATTCTGCAATAACCGGTATTAAGCCTTTCCGGGGTATTCTTCATTATTTAGATTCTACTCCCCTTCTTCACACTTGCTTTTAGAAAACAGAGGAGTTTAGAATTCCTGCTGTCGCACTTCTAACCCATGGTCGAAAAACGTATTTTTGCAACAAATTTTATTTTTAACAATGAGTATAGGATTATCTGAACAGGAAATTTTACGTCGTGAGGCCATGGCCGAGCTCCGCAAGCTAGGTATTAACCCCTACCCTGCTGAAGCATTTGAAATAAATGTAAACGCCCGGGATATTAAGGAAAACTACGAACGCGATAAAACTTCCTACAAAAATATAAGCTTTGCCGGAAGAATAATGAGTCGCCGGATAATGGGAAGTGCATCCTTTGTGGAACTACAGGATTCAACCGGACGAATACAAGCTTATATAAACCGTGATGAGATATGTCCCGGTGAGGATAAGACGCTATATAACACGGTTTTCAAAAAACTAATGGATATTGGTGATTTTATCGGGATTACAGGTTATGTTTTCACTACCAAGACCGGTGAGATCTCAATCCATGTAAGCGAGATGAAAATCCTTTCCAAGTCGTTGAAACCTCTTCCAATAGTAAAACGCGATGAAGACGGACAGATCCACGACGGGTTTACAGATCCCGAGCTGCGTTATCGCCAGAGATATGTGGACCTGACCGTGAATCCTGAATTTAAACAGATTTTCATGAACCGCTCGAAAGTGATCAGCACGATGCGGAATTACTTTGACGACCAGGGATGGATGGAAGTTGAAACCCCAATTCTTCAACCGATACACGGAGGAGCTGCTGCCAGGCCTTTCAAAACGCATCATAATACTTTGGACATGGGCTTGTTCCTGCGGATAGCCAATGAACTTTATTTGAAGCGTCTGATCGTAGCCGGTTTTGACGGGGTTTATGAGTTTGGCAAGATGTTTCGGAATGAGGGTATGGACCGCACCCATAACCCGGAATTTACTTCTATGGAGATCTACGTGGCATACAAAGACTATATCTGGATGATGGGTATGGTTGAAGAATGTCTTGAGAAAATAGCTGTGGCTATTCATGGAAATTCAAAGGTTCGGGTGGGAAGCCATGAAGTTGAGTTCGCAGGCCCTTATGAAAAGTTGACGATGTATGAATCCATTCAGAAACATACGGGTATCGACGTGTCGTCAATGGATGAAATTTCTTTAAGACAAGTTTGTAAAGATCTTCAGATTGAAATAGACGATTCAATGGGTCGCGGAAAATTAATAGACGAGATTTTCAGTGAAAAAGTGGAAGAGCATTTAATTCAACCAACATATATAACCGATTACCCTATTGAGATGACTCCTCTTGCAAAGAAACATCGCAGCAAGGATGGCCTGGTAGAGCGCTTTGAATTGTTTGTGATGGGTAAGGAAATCGCCAATGCGTATACCGAATTGAACGATCCTATCGATCAGCGCGAACGGTTTGAAGATCAGCTGTTACTAGCCGGCCGCGGTGACGAAGAGGCAATGGTAATGGATGATGATTTCCTGAGAGCATTGGAATACGGTATGCCGCCAACTTCAGGGTTAGGAATTGGTATCGACCGGTTGGTCATGTTGATGACCAACCAGAGCACCATCCAGGAAGTCTTATTTTTCCCGCAGATGAGGCCTGAGAAGAAAGCTAAAATATCAACCACCGAAGATTTTGTTGCGATCGGCGTTCCTGCCGAGTGGGTACCGGTTATTCAGAAAATGGGCTTTAATACCGTTCAGGAACTAAAAGCCGGGAATCCAAACAAAATCTTTAATGATCTGGGAGGTATGCGTAAAAAAATGAAACTCGATATCACCATGCCAATGAAAGACAGCATTATGGCCTGGTTTAACTAATCAGCATACATATTTTTAGAAGCCGTCCTGAAATTATTCGGGACGGCTTTACTATTTGCGCTTAATTCTTGTACCTCCATAGAGAGAAATAACTCGCAACGGCTCCCCTTTAAATTAACATAACCTTCACAAAAGCTTAAAGGCCGGAAAACATTCGTTTAACCGGCCTTTGTTATTTTAGATAAATAATCTATCTGTTATGACTCATTCAAGCTTAGAAATTACCGAACAAGAATATTTAATTAAGTTGCCCAGGGACCATTTTGATCTGGGGTTTATTTACCAGCTTATCAAAAGGATCCAAACGGAGCAATTGTTCCTCCATAAAACCGATCATGAATCCGAAGATGATATCCTAAGTCGTAATTCATTCGGGGATCAGGATAGCCGGTTTGACAACCTGTCGGACAAATAAATGTATGATTACCGGCGGTAACTGCGGGTTTGCTGTACTGTCCGGTCCATTTGACCCATCTGGTCTTTCATCATTTTGATCTGGTCGGCAAGGAGTTTATTTTTATCAGCTTTTTTGGCTTCCTGCAGGTACACGGTAGCTTCGCGCTTATTTCTCTTTGCCATCGCTATACCGGCCAAACTTAATTTAGCCAGAGCCACATTATGATCCATTGTCATACCGAGTGAAAGAGCGCGTTTGAAATACTTCTCAGACTGCATAGGCGCTTTGCGGGATTCGATCAACCCCAAAAGCAAATGATAGTAGCCATGCTGAGCACTCACAAGCTCACGCTCGTAATTGGTTATCCTTTCCAGCCAGTACTTGGCTTTGTCCATATTTTCTTTACGGAGATAGTATTGGGCCAGGAGCATTTTCTCGTTGAAGAAGAATGTTAAAGCAACCAGAATGGCAACTAAAACAAGTGGAATTCCCCACCCCCAGTAGCCAAAAACCATTAATGTTATTGCTGCACCCAGTATCGCGAAAGCGATGATCAATCTTATAAAATTAGGCATTGTCTTATTCTTAATCTGTTTAGATTTGTGGATGCAAATATCCGTTTATTTGCCCGTTTAAGCAATATATAAGGAAAGAATTATGCCCGGAGAACTTGAGCCAAGCTGGAAAGAAATTTTGATTAACGAATTGCAGGATGATTACATGCTTGAGCTGCGCGAATTCCTTAAAAACGAGCAAAAAAACGGCCATATTATATACCCACCGAACAGGCTTATTTTTAACGCTTTTAATCATACTCCTTTTGATGAGGTTAAGATCGTCATCCTGGGGCAAGATCCTTACCATGGCCAGCAGCAGGCACATGGCCTGTCATTTTCAGTTCAAAATGGAGTTCCGGTCCCTCCTTCCCTGCAGAATATCTTTAAGGAACTGAAACGAGACATTCCGGGGTTCCATATGCCGGCGCATGGTGACCTGACCGCCTGGGCTGATCAGGGTGTATTGCTTTTGAATGCCACACTCACCGTTGAATCGTCAAAACCGGGCTCTCATCAAAAACGAGGGTGGGAAAAGTTTACCGACAAAGTTATTGCTGAGCTTTCAAGGCGAAGGTCCGGCATTGTATTCATGCTATGGGGGAAATATGCCCAAAGCAAAGCAGGCCTGATTGATTCCAGTAAGCATTACATTCTGACTGCAGCTCATCCCTCACCACTTTCAGCGCATAACGGATTTGTCGGGTGCCGGCATTTTTCAAAAGCGAATGAATATTTGAAAAACAGGGGACTGACAGAAATTAACTGGCAGCTATAATCACAAGGGTTAATTCTCTTGTCAATATTCCAGTGGAACTGCCGGCTCCTTTTTATTGGTCGACATGATCATCATCGTCTGAAAGGTTTTAACCACCGTGATCTTGCTGATCTTATCCATAATGAGCCGCTCATAAGATTTTATGTCTTTAACATAAACCTTCAGTAAGAAATCACACTGACCGGTTACATGGTGACATTCGGTAACCTCTTTAATAGCCTTTATCTCTTCAAGGAACACCTGGATAGTATTGTTCTTATGAAAGTCCAATTGCACCTGGATAAAAGTCTTAATTCCAAGTCCCAGCAGCTCTTCATCTACAAGAGCGTGATAACTTTTAATGTAGCCTGCGTTCTCCAGTTTTCGAACGCGCTCCAGTGTAGGGGCGGGAGAAAGTCCTACTTCAGTTGATAATTGCAGGTTGGTTATACGCCCGTTTTCTTGAAGTATCTTAAGAATCTTTAAATCAATTTTATCTATTTCTGTTGCCATGCAACAAAAATATGTTTTTACACCTAAAGCCAAATATTATATTTCAAAAAGGCGAAAAAAATTATAAAAATTCTTTTCTATATTTTTAGACTAATCTAAATTTTATATTAGATTTGCTTTAACCTATTATATATGAACTCCTTTACTGAAGAAAATTATTTAAAAGCGATCTATCACCTCAGTAAAGATGATGGCTCTGTCGTTACAACCAATAGCATCTCGGAAGCCATTAATACCACTGCTGCCTCGGTCACCGATATGCTGAAGAAGCTGGCGGAAAAAAAATTGATCAGCTATGTTAAGTATCAGGGTTCCACTTTAACAGAAAGCGGCCGAATGGCCGCAGCGAATATTATACGTAAGCATCGCTTGTGGGAAGTTTTCCTGGTTGAGAAACTGGGTTTCAAATGGGATGAGGTTCATGATATAGCAGAGGAACTGGAACATATCAATTCTTCGGAACTCATTGCCCGCCTGGACCAATATCTCGGCTTCCCAAAAACAGATCCTCATGGCGACCCTATACCCGACAGTGAGGGAAACTTTAATCATAAACAATTAACCAAAGTTTCGAAGTTAAGTCCGGGTCAGCAGGGCAGTATTTCCGGAGTTAGCGAACACTCGGCGATATTTCTTCAGTTTCTCGAGAAAACGGGCCTAACTCTTGGCGCGGTACTGAAGATCAAAGAAGTTTTGGAATTCGACGGCTCTGTAACATTAATAATCGATCACGTTAAAGAAATAACTATCAGCCGCGAAGTGGCTAAAAACATCCTGGTTGTCATATGATGAATGAAAAAGTAATACAAGGAAGTGAATCACTAAGTGAAGTACATCATTCGGTAGTTACCTCCGGAAAAACCGGATGGCGAAAGCTTTTCGCCTTTATAGGACCGGCTTACCTTGTCAGTGTCGGGTATATGGATCCGGGAAACTGGGCAACCGATATTGCAGGCGGAAGTCAATTTGGCTACTCTCTCATTTGGGTTTTATTAATGTCCAACCTGATAGCCCTGCTTCTTCAATCGCTGAGCGCCCGGCTAGGGGTGGTCCAGGGCATGGACCTCGCTCAGGCATCGAGGAAAGCTTATCCCCGTTTGATCAACTATCCGCTCTATGTACTTGCACAGATAGCAATCGTTGCCTGCGACCTGGCAGAGATCATCGGAATGGCTATAGGACTAAACCTTCTATTTGGCCTCCCACTAATCTGGGGCGTTTCAATCACTATTCTCGACACTTTCCTGCTGCTCTTCCTAATGAACAAAGGAATGCGCATGATGGAAGTGTTTATCGTTTCAATGGTCTTTATCGTCGGGATTTCTTTTCTGACAGAAATGTTTATTGTAGAACCTGCCGTAGGCGAGGTATTATCGGGATTTAAACCCTCTATTTTATCCGGAAATGCTCTTTATATAGCCATTGGTATTATTGGTGCGACGGTAATGCCGCACAATCTTTACCTGCATTCATCGCTTGTTCAGACCAGGAAAATAGACCGCACTTCAAAAGGAATTAAGGATGCCTTAAAGTATAATTTCATCGATACAGCGGTAGCTTTAAACCTTGCTTTTTTTGTCAATGCCGCTATACTCATCCTGGCCGCTACCGCTTTTTTTAAGAACGGCTTATTCGAGGTAGCCGAGATTCAGGATGCCTATAAGTTGCTTGATGACATTTTCGGCTCCATGGCTCCCACCCTGTTTGCAATCGCGTTAATCGCCTCGGGCCAAAGTTCCACCATCACAGGAACCCTTGCGGGACAGATAGTAATGGAAGGACATCTTAACTTAAGGATACAGCCCTGGATAAGAAGGCTGCTAACACGCTTACTGGCTATCATACCTGCGTTTTTTACGATACTTTACTTCGGTGAAGGCGCCCTCGGTGAACTGCTGGTTCTCAGCCAGGTGGTCCTCAGTCTGCAATTAGGCTTTGCCATTATCCCTCTTATCCACTTCAATTCCGATAAGCTGCGAATGAAAGAATATGCGATCAAAAATTGGGTTAAAATACTCGCATGGCTAAGTGCTTTGATCATAGTTGGTCTTAATGTAAAGCTTGTTATCCAGGAAATCACCTCGTGGATGCAGAGTTCGGCGAGTACATGGTGGATATATGTATTTGTACTTCCTCTGGTCGTGGTTGTCATCGCTCTTCTGATCTACGTCACCATTTCGCCACTCTTTAAGAAACCTGAGCGAAGCATATCAATCATTCCTCATGGTGAAGCTGTAGAGATTGGTGAGATCGGAACACTGGAGTATCATTCTATCGGGATCACAGTAGATTTCTCAGCTAAAGACCGAAACACGATCAGGCACGCCTTAATGCAGGGTGGTAAAGGTGCAAAATATCTGCTCATACACGTGGTGGAAACCGCTGCCGCCCGCTTCCATGGCGATAAGGCAATGGACCTCGAAACGCAGATCGATACGGACAACCTGATCAAATATCAGCAGAATCTGCATGCCTTAGGCTATCAAAGTGATATCGCTGTCGGATATGGAACCGCTTCCCAGGCGATCGCCGATATAGTCCGGCAAAACAACCTGGAACTTCTTGTTATGGGCGCCCATGGTCATAAGGGAATCAGTGACCTGATATTCGGAACCACACTTGAAACGGTAAGACATAAGGTTAATGTCCCAATATTGATCATCAAATAACTGAGTAATTAATCGCTTACTTATCTGAGACAGCTTTCAGCATAGCTAAAAGCGATGGCGGATCTAAGAAACCGGCATGCTGATAGACTATTTCATTCCGCACATTAAGGAAGCAAATGGAAGGATAAGATATCTGCCCGTTCAGTGTGCCCAGGGCGGCAGCAAGTTCGTGCGTGCCGGTATTTGCACCCGTTGGTTTAAACCTGAAATCGCGGCCTGCAAACCTGATATTATTCTTTTCTTCGCCATCTAATAGCACCACGTAAAATTCACGGCTGATCAGATCGTTGATCTGCCTGTTCCGCTGAAGACTATTGCTCATCGAACCGCAGTACCTGCACCAGCTGGTATGAATAAAAACCAGGACGGGCCTTTGCTCCTTATTCTGCAGTCTGGCCAAATCATTGAAGGCTACTATCTGACTGCGAGCCTCAGAACTCAACAGAAGACCCAGGCACAAGCCTATCATATATTTACTGAATGTCTTCATCACAGCACTATCTGAAATTAACACGGACTCCTAAAAAGCCTCTCATTCCCTGGTTAGGTGCATAAACAAAAGCCGGATCGAACTTTAACGCATAAGGATTTTGAGCCGTAGCTAAGACCTTTCCGTTTGCATCATATTCCACATTTTTATCGAAGGGATCCCTGCTCCTGGAGATCAGGAAAGGCTCATTTTTACCCGGCGTCCAGTTCAGCAGGTTCTTAATCCCACCATAGATCTCATACTTTTTATTCCCTGTATATGTCAATTGAATGTTCTGCAAACTCCAGATGGGTGATAAGGCGCTGCGAGGATCACTGTCGCCCAGGCGGGGTAACTGCATGGGACCATAAATATTCCCGGTATAATCAATCGCGAGGTCAATTTTTTTAACCGGGTAGGATACAGACCAGGTGCCGGTCCATTTCTCTGTGAGCAAGGGCCGGACTTTATTGCCTACATTTCCACCCGCGTTATTACGTGAAAACACATCCAGCAATGAGCCCCCCGCTATTACTTTAAGTCCGTTCGGGAACACCATATCTAAATTGGCACTAAGGCCCCGCGAAACAGCATAACCCTGAAGGTTACTATAAATAATTTTTGACGGGTCAGTAAGATAATCCGGAAGGATCTGATTGTTAAAGTGTGTATACCATGCTGAGGCATCTACGTTGATCAGGCCTCCGTTTTCAAAATGTATTTTCTTTGTGTAATTCAGGTTAGCGTTGTAACTCTTCTCAGGCTGCAGCTTCTCAGTAACAACTACTTCCCTAGCACCGGTGAGGGCGGCATGTTCCTCAGTAAACAGGCTCACGACCCGAAATCCAGTACCGGCATTCAGCCGAAGAATATTATTTGCATTAATCGCCCATTTGTAGGCGAAGCGGGGAGTGAAGATATCGCCGTGAATTGAATTATAATCATACCTCAAACCGAGAAGAACCTTATGTTTTTTAGCCAATGCAATTTCATCCTGGATAAAAACGCCGGGCAATGCTACCTTGTCGGGTGCGTTGATTGAACCATTAAAGGAGGCTGTTGCCGGGGTATTATCGTCATAGTATGTATACCGCAATGCGGCACCGGCCAGCAGGTCATGGCGATGCAGCTTTTTATCCCAGGTTAACTGGGAAAATCCTATTTTCTGTTTAGCCAGGTAAGGTGTCTTCCCATAGACCGAGTTCTGATCATGGTCATTGTAAGAAAATGATAACAAAAGCTTTTCCCTGAACGGCAGCTGATAATTTCCTATCAGCTCCCAGCGCTTAGTATATATGCTTTCGGCATAACGCTGATCACCACCCCGAAAAGATTTGTCCCATGTTACATCACCGCCCCAACGGTCTTCATAATTATAGCGGGCGGCTATGCTCAGCAGACGATTATCCTTCCTGTTGAAATTCCATTTCTGAAAAACGGAGATCCGGTCCTGCTGTGTCACATCAGTAAAGTTGTCGTCGTTATTGTCTATGCGGTTTCCGTATTTAAAGTAGTTGACACCGGTCAGCACGCTGGCTTTATTGCCTGCATTAAACTTAAATCCCACATCAGTATTGATCTCCCGCCAGGACGTTGCGAATACATCTCCGGAAAAAACAGGAGCGTTCTGAGGCTTCTTAGTAATAATATTGATCAGCCCCCCGACGGCTTCCGAACCATAAAGTGAAGATGCCGGCCCTTTCACTATCTCTACCCTCTCGATCAGTGCATTAGGTATTCCCGAAAGACCGTAGACAGAGGATAGGCCGCTCACGATGGGCATACCATCAATCAGGATCATCGTGTAAGGACCTTCCAGACCATTAATATGTATATCTCCCGTGTTGCAAACGTTGCAATTCAGCTGAGGCCTGACCCCGTTAACATTCTGCAGGGCATCAAAAACAGAAGGCGTTGGATTCTTCCTGAAAAATGCGGGACTATAAACTTCCACAGGTACCGGGCTTTCAAGCCGGCTCACTTCTTTCAGGGTGCCAGTAATTACTACTTCATTGAGCGAACTCTTATCAGCGGCCAAAGCGAAATTCACTTCAACCTCCGCACTGTCTGCAAGGACAACTTTTTTTGTGAGCGGCAAAAATCCTACCGCTGATGCTTTTATAAAATATCCGCCGGGCGCCAAGCTCTTAATGGTGAAAACGCCTGAACTATCTGTCATAGCACCCGAAGATGTACCAACTACCTGAATACTAGCAAAGGGAATCGGTTTCTCGGCAGCGCTTGCCTTACCCCTTACTGAACCGGTTTGAGTGAAAGCATTATGACATACTAATAAGGAAGTTATAAGTGTAAGAATGCTTTTCATAAATTCAGATTTAGAATTGTAAAAATATAAATTTAGATTAGTCTAAACAAATATTTAAGACACTCATCTCAAAGATCCTCAAGTGTTTTGATTGATATTGTCGGCTTCGCGAATTATTTAAGGGAAAACCTGCAGGCACACCAACGCATTCAGGTCGTCTAAGCTATTCACAACTTGACGATTTGATCAGGTCATCTAGTGGTTATTCCGCTAAATTGGTGGAATGACCACTACCTGAGTGCAAGGTGAGTACCATGATTGGTACATCAGTGTTCTCTTTCGCAATCCTACAATCCCGAGTAGTACAGCAGCACCCAAAAAAATTGTATTCAGATCAAAAAACCGGATTCCCGAAAATTTCTTTAGATATTAGCATTTTTAGGGACGTACTATGAGCAGCGGAATCAACATCAAGAATAAGAGAGCTTACTTTGAATACCATATACACGAAAAATTCACAGCAGGGATACAACTGCTGGGAACTGAAATAAAGTCGATCAGGGAAGGTAAAGCTGATATCAATGATGCCTTTTGCGCTTTTTTAGGCAGTAACCTGTATGTGCGTAATATGCAGATCGCGGAATATTCGCATGGTTCATTTTATAACCACGAAGCTAAACGCGACAGGGCCCTATTACTCAACAAAAAGGAACTGGCGAAACTAAAGACAAAAATTGAGGAGAAGGGATTCACCATTATACCTTTACAGATCTTTACAAGTGAAAGAGGGTTTGCCAAGCTTGAGATTGGCCTGGCGCAGGGTAAAAAGCTGTATGATAAAAGAGAAACATTAAAAGACCGGGATGCGAAAATTGAAATGGACCGGGCTTTAAAAAGATAAACCCGTTTTATTTACCATGCCTGATCACCCACGAGGGGCACGAAGCGGAATGTATCAAGCTCAAATTTTTCAAAATCCGTTTCACTGACCCTCAGCACGGTAAGCATTTTCTGCGATTTCTCGTCCCCTACCGGGATAACCAGTATACCACCAATTTTTAATTGCTTTAAAAGGATTTCCGGTACAAACGGGGCGCCGGCTGTCACGATTATCTTGTCATAGGGAGCCTGCTCAGAGATGCCTTTAGAGCCGTCACCGCAATAAAAATTGGCGTGATAACCAATGTGAGGCAAGACAAGTTTTGTTCTGTTATAAAGATTCTCCTGGCGCTCGATTGTGTACACCGTAGCACCCAATTCAAGTAAGATGCAGGTTTGGTAGCCTGAGCCTGTCCCTATTTCCAGCACCTTATCTCCTTTTTTAATATGGAGCAGTTCAGACTGATAAGCAACGGTATAAGGCTGGGAAATGGTCTGGCCATCGCCAATAGGAAAGGCGATGTCTTTATAAGCCTGGGGCCAGAATGTCTCATCGAAGAAATAGTGACGCGGGACTTTTCCTATCGCATCCAGTACAGATTTATCCTGAATACCTCGTTCCTTAAGTTTATCAACAAGTTTTTTCCGGGCTCCCTTTTCACGGTAATTATCTACGAACTTATGTGCCATTTCAGTTCAAAAATAGCGTTTGGAAACCATAAAACGCATTAAATTTGACAACCAACAGCCTAAGACAGATTAATCTCTTGTTGGTCAATCAGTAATAAAATTTGTATGTAAATGCGAATGGCGATTAAGACGGATCGACGTCAACCTGTATATAAATCCCTTTATTGGTTGGATCAGATTCAAAGGCTGTCAGCGTTTTCTTCAACATTTCCTTCACTTTCTGAATAGAAATACCGTCCTTCTCAACCTTAATCAAAATGGTTTCTATGTAATAATTACGAATACGACTGATCAGGGGTGCCTGAGGGCCAAGTACCCGGTTACCAAGCTGATGCTTTAGTACATTTGACAGCTTAACCGATATCACCGACAGTTTGTTAACATCCTTATGCTTGACATCCAGTTGTATCAGGCGGTAAAGAGGTGGATAGTGAAAATTGCGCCTTTCCAGTATTTCTGTATCAAACATACCATCATAATCGCTTCTTAATACCTGGTCGAGCACCCGGTGGGTAGTATCGTAAGCCTGGATTATTACTTTGCCCTGCTTCTCCCTCCTTCCGGCTCGCCCGGAAACTTGTGAGAGCAATTGAAAACTGCGTTCAAAGGCCCTGAAATCGGGGTAGTTCAGGATGGAATCAGCGCTGATGATACCAATGATGGTCACATTACCGAAGTCCAGTCCCTTTGCCACCATTTGTGTTCCGACCAGTATGTCGATCTTTCCCTCTTCGAAATCAGAAAGCAGGTTTTGAAAACTATTACGGGTTCGCGTCGAATCCAGATCCATACGGGCTATCCGTGCCTTATCAAAGACCATTTGAAGTTCATCTTCAATCTTCTCTGTACCGAACCCTTTTTGTTCGATGCGTGCAGAACCGCAGGCGGGGCAGGAATGCAATATTTCCTGTTTATAGCCGCAATAGTGACAATGAAGTTTACTGCTGCTTTTATGGAAGGTGAGACTTACATCGCAGTTGATGCATTTCGGTGTAAATCCGCAGGTTGCGCAAAGCAGGAATGGTGTATAACCCCGCCGGTTCTGGAATAATATGACCTGTTCCTTTCGGGCTAATGCAGATTCAATCTCTGACAACAGTACACTTGTGAAATGAGACTTCATAGTCTTCTTCCTGGTTTCCTCCGAGATACTGACCACTTCAATCACCGGCGATAAAACACCTCCATAGCGTCCCTTTAAGCTGACCAGACCATATTTCCTGATCTTGGTGTTGTAGTAGGTTTCCAGGGATGGAGTAGCAGAGCCCAGCAATACTTTCGCCTGGTGCAGATAGGCAAGGTAGATTGCTGAATCGCGGGCATGATACCTCGGCGCAGGATCATATTGCTTATATGAAGATTCATGCTCCTCATCGACGACTATTAAGCCCAGGTTAGTAAATGGCAGAAACACAGATGACCGGGCGCCCAGGATAATACGGTACTCACCCTTCAGTAGCTTCTGCCAGACTTCGGCGCGTTCATTATCGCTAAATTTTGAGTGATAAACACCGATCTGGTTCCCGAAATATTTCCTCAGGCGCTCAATGATCTGGGTGGTAAGGCCAATTTCCGGAAGCAGGTACAACACCTGCCTGCCTGCCTCGAGGGCCTGTTCCATCTGCCGGATGTAGATCTGGGTTTTTCCTGAGGAGGTTTCGCCATGCAGTAGTACAATATCCTTTGCTTCAAATTGAGAGTTGATATCATCAAAGGCCAGTTGCTGTGCCGAACTAAGAATAAATCCTTCCGCCAGTTTTTCTTCCTCCAGGTTCAAACGACTCACGACCCGGTCTTCCTGGATAAAGATCTCCTTATCAAGCATCGCCTTTACAGCTCCCGGACCCGCGCCACTGGCTTCGAGCAATTCTGACTTAGTGATGGATACTTGCTGCTTCTCGAGTTTCATATAGCACAAGAGCGCATCAAGCTGTTTCGGAGCCCGCTCCAGGATTTCGAAAAGAGCCTTCCTGTTTGCCGGGTCCTTATACAGGTCGTTCAGCTTTATAAAAGCTTTTCGCCGTGGCTTAAACTTCTCGTTAATCTCTTCTGAAATATTTATTATTCCTTTTTCAAAGAGTGATTTCAATAAGGGAAAAACGGTTTTCTGACTGAGAAGCTTACTGATGTCGCTTACGCGAAGATCGGGCTGGAGTTCAAGGGCATCAACGATAAGGAACTCTTTATCATTTAAGGCTGCTTTGTTAACTTCTCCGGGTAATAAGGTTATCCGTGTTTCACTCGCTAACTTTAAAGCTGCCGGCACGGCCGCCTGCATTACTTCGCCGAGGTTACAGAGATAATATTCGGCAATCCATTGCCAGAGTTTCAACTGAAGCGTATTTACGATCGGCTCATCATCCAAAACCTCCAGAAGATATTTGGCCTCGTATAAAGCCGGGGGTTCCTTACTGATGAGATAAATGATCGCGGTGTAAATTCTGCTCTTCCCGAATTGCACCACTACCCTCTTTCCCATACCTATCTTGCCGTTCATCTCGTATGGAACACGGTATGTATAGGTACGCGAAATTGCAAGCGGTAGAATTACCTCAACAAAAAATGTTTCACGTTCAGGGCTATCTGCTTCGTTAAACTGCAGCATTATTTATTGCGGATAGCGGCCAGCAGTAAGGCAGTCCAGCCAATGATGAAACAAAGGCCCCCCACCGGTGTGACCGGACCAATAAATGAAGTCTGGGTAATACCCAGGATGCTTTTTGCTGCCAGGATATATAGCGATCCCGAAAACAGGATTATGCCAATTGTGAAGAACAAATAAGAAATGTTGATCAGGCGGGATCTGAACCTTGAAAATGTTGAAAGAAAAAGCAGCGCGAATACATGATAAAAATGGTAATCAACCGCTGTTTGCCATATATGCATCTCATCAGGACTAATTTTTGGCTTTACACCGTGGGCGCCAAACGCCCCCAGGATAACGGCCAGCATGCCAAACAGAGACGCCGTGATGATAATTCTTTTGTTCATGGTGTGGTATCAGCCGCTAATGTAATAAACATGCGTACAATTCGTCAGCAAGCACTTAAAAATATAATTTTGCTTGAAAGCTTATCCAATGAATAAAATTATTCTGACCACTGTTTTTTTAACAGTGGCAGTTTTTACGGTTGCTTACCTGTATTTCTCGAACATCTCAGCAGGCAATCGAAACAATGATAAAGCATTATCCGTCATCCCCAATGATGCATCAATCATATTTGAGTTTAAAAACGATCAGAGCATTTATGAGCTTTTCAGCGACTATACCGTTTTTGATGCTGTTATTGGCAAACAGAAACAGGATGAGATTAAGGCCCTGAAGTCGTTCCTTTTTTCCTTTGGACCATTTATTCAGGCCACGCAGGGAAAAAGCATTTACCTGTCATTTCATCCCCTCGCAGACTCCGTATCCTTCCTTTGGACCATGCCCTTGCCGGAAAACATCGATTCGCGGGAAGTTTCTGAAATCCTTACGAAAAATAAGACCATTATTTTCAGGGAAGGCACCGGCGCAGGCCCTGTCTACAGTGAAACCTACATCCCATCTGTAAAAAAAACATTCTATTTTCAGGCTGGCCAGGGCGTCCTCTCAGGAAGCTTTTCCAAGCCTTTGCTTCAAAACAGTATGGACACCAAAGGTCCTAAGATTGACGAGGAAATGGCGAACGAGATAATGAAAGCAAATCAGCAAAATCAAAATACACCTGCAACCATATTTATCAACTTCCGGAATTCAGTCCCTTTCCTGGCGAAATTCTTAAAAGGAAAACCGGACGGCAGTTTTTCACTCCTAAACAATTTTAACGCGATAGCAACTTTGAATATGAATTTCAAAAGCGACGCACTGATGTTCAATGGGATAACGACGACTGACACCATTAAACAGAATTACATTAATCTCTTCCTGCATCAAAAGGCCGTCAAAAATCCAATTAAGCGAATCCTCCCGGATAATACCTCCAATTTCATTTCTTACGGTATATCCGATTATGAAGCATTCCATAACGACTTAAAAAAACTACTTAAACTTCGTAATGAATTGGAACAACTGACCGCATTTATGATATCAATTCGGGAAGAAAGCGGGATAAACACTGACCGGGACATTAAAAAATATTGGGATCAGGAGTTTATGACCTTTCAGCTATCGACCCAGGAAAAATTCGGCGCAATTCATTTAACTAACGGCCGTCAATTGCAGTTCTTTATGGAACCTATCAGCACTGAATATTCTGAAGGTATCCGGCATATCGAATACCCGGGTATTTTCTACTACTATTTTGGGGATGCGTTTAAACAATTCAATAAACCGTTCTACGCGATTATTGAGAATCATATGATCCTCTCCAATTCGCCCGGTAGCCTCAGGCGTTACGTTGACCGGTATAGCCAGAATCTGCTTGTCAGCGATGAAAGATTCATGGATTTTGACCAGTATGTTGCAGATCGAAGTAACATCTCCATCTTTGTGCACAATAAAAACTCTCAAAGCAATTATACTTCCAATCTAAAATCCGCTTACGCTAAAAACTTGAATAGTTCGACCAAAGGCCAGAAAGATTTTTATGGTTTTTCTTACCAATGGACAAGTGAAAGTGATCATTTTTTTACTAACTTTTATGCGGGATATTCACAGGTTCCGGTTCAAAATACCATTTTAGATACTAACAACTAGATTAAGCAACAAACCTCCATCCTTGACGGTATAAAGAATTATGAAGAAAATAACATTCACAATAGCTTTAACATTTAGCGTTTCGCTTGCCTTGTGTCAAACATTTAGTCTTTATAATTCACGTACTCTATATGATTCTTTTGAAAACCCTTCCCAGAAGGCTTTTCATACTGATAGCAGCCGGAAATTTGCCTTCAATTTCTTCATTCCAACTGCGACCATAAGCGGCCGGTTCAGTGGACCGGCAGAAAACAACTTCAGACCGCTCATTTATAAAAGTGCTATCGATGGCCGTAATCTAACGTTGGGCCAGAGCGAAATAAATACGATAACCGCCCAGTCCAACAATTATGTGTTGATGTTTAAGATATTTACAAACGTTGACTACGATCGGGAGATCGGCTTTGCATGGCAGGTCGTAGATCATGGGAGGGCTCTCGTAACGAATGAAACCTTAGCCATATTCGATAGCTATCGCCTGTTTACCGAACAGGATGAATACAACAATATATTTAACAATAACGGCTACAATCAATCCTATAATCAATATAGCTTCACTTACCGGGAAGACTTTGACAAGCGTTTATCCCTGGGATTGAAATTTAGTGTATTAAGCGGGATCACTTACCATAAGGTGGATGTAGAGCAATCAACATTAAGGATCAGAAAGGATCTGGATGAGTTCGATGTTCTATTAAAGGGCACCTATAGAACGAATGTTCTGGATTCTGACCTGAATAGTGGCATCGTCAATCCTACTTTTACTGACCCGGGGCTGGCGATAAGTTTAGGAGGCAGCTATAAATTCAGAGGCGGGTGGTTCCTGCTGGGTAATTTAAAAGATATCGGCTTTATCAAGTGGGATAAAGATTCCTACCGTTATGACCTTAACAGCGAGATCAAGATAGATAATGGCTCCTTAGCGACAGCAGACGAGCGACTGGAAGACGGCGTTAATAATATGCTTAAAGGAACAAGGAGCACGAGTGAGTTTACAACCATGATAAATGGAAAGGCAGAAGCCCTGCTGAATAAAAATTTTGGTAACTATAAGCCAAACCTGATTCTGTCAAAGAACCTCTTTTATACCGGTGGTCATGCGGCCCTTGTCAACAACTACCATGTCAATAATTTTGTTTTCACAGCCACTACAGATTACAACTTTGATAATTTCATGCAGCTAGGCTTACAGGCAATGATCCGCACACCCAATGTTGAGTTTTTCATGGGGAGTGATAACCTTTTTAAAACCTATGAGTCCTCACGCTTATTTTTAACCAATAGTTCTGAATTGAGTGACGGTCCAAGCGCCGCATCGGGATATCTGGGATTCTCACTGAAATTCGGTCGTATGATGGAACATCAGGCGAACGCAAACTTTATCCCGGGAATGAATGCCAATCATGACAGGGCGGGGATCTTCAGGAAATTGTTTGGAAGGAGATAACCTTCCTACGGACATTAGGTAAGGCCGCTACTTAGAAACGCCTGCAATAAAATCTTTCAGGTAGAAGGGTTCAAAGTAAGCCACATCCTCAAAGTCGCCATTCTGAAACTTCCTGACAGCCAGCTCGCTTAAATGAGAGGCAGAATTTTCGAATTCTATAAAGCGGTAATTAGGATTCGCCGCATATAACGACTGCGTTTTACCTGCTCCATCGCCGAAGAAAATGACATTGCTTCCCGAGAGGTATTTCCCGAATGTTTGCCCGTCCAGAACTTTAGCAGCTACAGGTTCCAGCTGATTTAGATTTGCATCATAAATCGCGGTATAAACTTCCATCCTGCGGGCGTCTATCATAGGGCACAGGATAGTCGACGGATCGGTAGCCGGGTATTTCTTAATAAACCCATCAGCCATTGCCTCAAGGGTATTCACGGCTATAAGAGGAATATCCAGCGCGAAACATAAGCCTTTAGCTGTCGATACGCCAATACGCAAGCCGGTATAGGAGCCTGGCCCCTTGCTCACGGCCACCGCATTCAGCTGCTGATAGGTTATGCCAGCCCTGGTCATCACATCATCAATGAAAAGCGTGATCTCACTGGCGTGTATATTGCGCTCATTGGCCTCTTTCAGAGCAAGCAATTTGCCTCCTGCCGACAAAGCCACTGAACACATCGTTGTAGCTGTTTCTATTTGAAGTATGATCTGGTTGTGCATCCGGAAATCTGATTATAAATTAAGGAACAGGATCGTGCCCGTGACCTCCCCAGGGATTACAGCGGCCTATCCTTTTAAGCGTTAGCCAGCCGCCCTTAAAAGGTCCATACTTTTGTATGGCTTCAACACCATATTGGGAGCAGGTGGGCGTATAGCGGCAGCTCGCTCCGAGTAAAGGCGAAATGAAATACTGGTAGAATCTGATCAGTAATAAAAATAACTTTCCGATTGCCCTTTTGATCATTTTATTTCTGTATGATTTTTCAGATAGGCCTCTTTAAGCTGATTTAATACCAGCTTAAGTTTTTTATTGATCATCTCGAACTGCGCTATCTCCTTTCCAACATATTGAAAGGCAAGCAGCAACTGTGAAGAATGCTCCTCCAGAAAGACGTACAGTTCTTCGGATTTGTTTAAACGATAAGATTCGCGGATACGACGTTTGATCAGGTTTCTGTCTACCGCCCTTTTGAAGCGCCTCTTGGGCACATTAATCACTACCTGAACGGGAACATTTGCGGGAAACGCTTGTTTCAACCACACTATGCGAAAGGGGTACAAAAGAAAAGAAGAGCCGTTATGAAAAAGCTCTTCTATAAGCTTTTTACTACATAACCGCTCTTCTTTTTTGAAAGTATACATTTAAGATTGCCTAGCCTTTGAGAGTGCAGCGTTAAATCTGCGGAAGCAAAAAGCAATCAAATATTATGCTTTATGACGACGAACATCAGAAACAGAAACTCTTTTTCTGCCTTTTGCTCTTCTGGATGCTAATACTCTTCTTCCGTTGGCACTGCTCATGCGCTCTCTGAAACCGTGCTTATTTCTTCTTTTCCTTTGAGATGGCTGGAATGTTCTTTTCATGACGTTTTATTATTTCTGCTTTTTAAAACAAGAGCGCAAATATAAGGTTGATTTCTTAATATTCAAACTCTATTTTAGAATTAGTTCGGCAAATTGGGTAGTGGCGCAAGCAGATCGCAAACCATTATTTCCTTATAACCCTTATCCAGCCACTTTACACGAAGTTACACCTTTTACATTTACTCCACATTTTTCTCACTGCATATTTTAAGCGGCCTTAGTAACCTATGGCTTAAATATGTAAATTTGACCCATGTTAAGACAGAATCTACAGCAAAAACTTCTTCAAAAACTCTCTCCCCAGCAAATTCAGTTTATAAAATTACTGCAGGTTCCTACTGTTGCGCTTGATACCCGCATCAAAGAAGAACTTGAAGAAAATCCTGCGCTGGAAGACCTGAGCTTAACTAACATGAATGAACCGGCGGAAGAATATCCCGACCGGGATCCCGACGAAGATTCATTTAATGCAGAGGATTCCCAGGATAATTTCGATGAATTTAATGTAGACGATTATTTGCAGGATGACAACATAAATGACTACGGTTCCAAATATGAGCAGAATGGTGAGGATGAAGATGATCGTAAAGAGATACCTATAGCCGTTCAAAGTTCCTTCTTTGAAAGCCTTCAAGCTCAGTTAGATCTTGTTCCACTATCTGACCAGGACTTTTTTATTGGTCAGCAGATAATCGGCAGCCTGGATGATGATGGATACCTGCGCCGGCCTATCAGTTCATTGGTTGATGACCTGGCCTTTTCTCAAAACGTATTCGCAGAAGAGGAGGAAGTGCTGGAAATGCTTAAGGTAATCCAGTCTTTCGATCCTGCAGGGGTGGGTGCCAGGGATCTGCAGGAATGCCTCCTAATTCAACTGCGCAAACGTGACCACATTCCAACCGTTCAGAAGGCTATTCTGGTAGTTGAGAAGTACCTCGAGGAATTTACCAAAAAGCACTATGACAAGCTGGAAAAGTCCTTGAATATGGGTTCGGATGAACTGAAGGAGGTGGTCAATGAGATCCTGAAACTTAACCCAAAGCCGGGTGACTCCAATGCGGTAACGACCAAGCAGCTACAAGTGATTCCGGATTTCCATATTAGCAACAATGATGGAACACTCGTATTAACTCTTAACTCTAAGAATGCTCCTGAGCTGCGCGTAAGCCGCTCTTATCAGGAAATGTTTGAGCATTATGATAAAACCGCGCAAAGAGATAAGAAACTCAAGGAAGCTGTCCAGTTTGTAAAACAAAAACTTGATTCAGCCCGCTGGTTTATAGATGCCATTAAGCAAAGACAGCAAACCTTGTTAAAAACGATGAACGCTATCATGAACTATCAATATGATTACTTCCTGACAGGCGACGACCGTAATCTCCGTCCAATGATCCTGAAGGATATAGCAGACAGAATCGGGATGGACATTTCAACCGTATCCAGGGTTGCAAACTCCAAATACGTACAGACTGAATTTGGTACCTTTCTTCTTAAATCCTTCTTCTCTGAAGCTATACAGATGGATAGCGGTGAAGAGGTATCAAACAAAGAGGTAAAGAAAATTCTCGAGGAATGCATTGGCAAGGAAGATAAACGCCGGCCTTTAGCAGATGAAAAATTAACTGAGATCCTAAAAGAAAAAGGTTACAACATTGCCCGCCGTACGGTAGCCAAATACAGGGAAGCAATGAATATTCCTGTAGCCCGTTTACGAAAAGAATTATAGGGTCATTATCTCAACTCCCTGAAACTATTACCAATTCCTTTGCGGACAGGTTACTTTGTAACGGTTGTTAAGTAATAAGCCGAGTACAATCTCGTGCGTTCCATTGCTAACAGCCTGAAGGTCCGAGGTAGTGAAATCATAGGAATAACTCAGGTTAAAGAAATGGCCGACATTAAACCCTGCCAGGGCTGCGAACGAATCATCCTTGCGGTAACTTCCTCCCACCCAGAACCTATCTTTAAAGGCAAGTTTCATATTCAGGTCCACAGACACAGGAACCGGAGACACCAGCTTCACCATAGTTGAAGGAATGGCGGCTATATCATCACTTAGATAAAATTTATATCCGGCCGTCATGAAAAAATGCGGCACCTGTTTCCCCTCATTATACTCTTCGAAGTCAGAAAAGTCAAGTTGCTGGCTAAGCAGCTGCTGTCCCGACACGCCTGCAAAGTATCGCGGGCCGTAAAGCCAGATACCTGCACCCAAATCTGGCTGGATCTGATTATCACTATTGTCTGAAATTGCCTGGTCGGTGGGATTTTCCAAAATAATCTTCGACCGGTCAAGATTAATACTTGACATCCCTGCGGCGACCCCGACGGCCAGGTTAATACTTTCGGTGAGCCCTAAGTGATAAGCATAAGTAAGATTAATATCAGTCCGGGTGAAAGGCCCGGTTTTATCTGATACTAGGTGGAATCCAATACCATGATGAGGTTCCGAGGCCTTATACGTTTGCACAAAACTGCGACTCATCGGATTATTACCTTCTCCGGGAAACGATGTGGCGCTGCCCTCGGTGAACTTCTTGCCAATAGGCGCGTGTATGGAAAGGTAGGAAGTAACCGGTGCATCGGTAAGGCCCTGCCACTGATTTCTGTACCCTGCTTTAACATCCGTGTAATTCTCAATTCCCGAAATAGCAGGATTAAGGATAAAATTATTGAAAATGTATTGGGTATACTGAGGCTTCTGCTGCGAAATTGCGCTGTAATACATGCCTAAAAAGCACAACAGGCTTAGTAGTTTCTTCATTATTATCGTAAAATAGTTACAGCCCCCGAAATAGTTTCGCGGCCGTTTTTCGGATTGATAATATAGTAATAAGTTCCGACTGGCAAGTCATCACCATTAAATTGACCTTTCCACGATTCGGTATAACCAACAGAACTGTATACTTTATTTCCAAACCGGTTAAAAACCTCAACGGTTACATCCGGATAGCTTTCGAGATATTTAATATTCCACTCATCATTTACACCATCGCTATTCGGAGTAAAAGCATTCGGAATAACAGGCATTTTTAATACTTTAACCAGAACTTCATCAGTTACCGTGCAGCTTCCCCTTGCGGCAACAGTGAGTGTATACGTAATATCTTCAACAGGCGATGCTATGGGATTTAATACATCATCCCTGTCAAGACCAGTTGAGGGAGTCCACTTATATATTAAACTGTCTCCAGTGGCCTGCGCGCCCAGCCTTATCTCCCCGCCTTCCAAAACTCTCAGATCTTCACCTGCTGTAGCATCTGGCAACCCAATAACCGTAACTGTTTGTGTTTTAAAGTCCGTACAGCTGTTAAGCCCGGTAAAAGTGTAGGTCAGTGTATGTGTGCCCGCACCGGCTACACCGGGATTAAATGTACCATCCGGTGAAATTCCGGGGCCGGAATAAACTCCCTGCCCTGCTATTCCATTTATTAAGCGTCCCTGTGTGAGTTGGAAAGGAGCTACATCACCGCAAACAGCCGGAATTGAATCAAAAGCTATTTCAGGCTCTGCTTTCAATACTATCTCCCTAACCTGCTCACTTATACAAACCTCTCCTGAAAAAGCCAGCATTTTTACCCGGTAGGTTTTCTCGGCAGGGGAATTGAAAACCGGATACTGATGCTCATAATGTTTAAAAGATTCGCCACGAAGGTTTGGATTCTCATCAACCACGATGGTTTCAGGTTCGTTGTCAAGATCAAATATCCACACAATCCTGGTCAGTTCACCGAAATCAACGCTGGCCCTGTCTTCGACAATTACCGGCTTGCTGCTACACAGCTTATCGGCATCTATCACCACGAACTCGGCTTTAGGGATACTCCCATTGACCCTCAAAGTTTTAGAAAGCTCCACCTGGCATCCATTTGCTGAAATGATTGTCAGTGTCACTGGATAATTACCGGCAGCTGTATATTTATGACTGGCATTTTTTATTGATGAGGTATTATTCTCAACGGTGGCATTGGGATCTCCGAAATTCCACAAGTATTTGGCCTGAGTGGTATCGCCCGGAATAATTGACTTGTCTAGAAACTGTGCTCTCGAATCGGCAAGACAAACTTCAGGAAGTTCGAAATCGACTATCGGGAGACTACTAACCTGAATGGTTTGTGTTACCGGATCGCTTGTACAACTTTTATCGCCGCCGGAAGTGAGCGTTACTGTATAAGTTCCTGCTTTCAAATAAGTATGACTGGGATTCTTTTCATTGGAGGTCTGCCCATCACCAAAATCCCAGTTCCACTTATTAATTTCCCCTTGCGTAACAATAGAACGATCGGTGAATAAAACCGGTTTAGTCTCACAAATATCTGGTGCAATCTCAAAGACAGCTTTTGGCCGGCTTAAGATTACCAGTTCTTTAACCAGTACCACTGGCTCACAATTAGATTCATTCGTCACTGTAAGCTTAACTTTATAAGTTCCACCTTCACTGAAAATATGAACGGGATTTTGTAAGGTAGAAGTATTGTCAGTTGAAAGGGAATCACCAAAATCCCAAAGCCAGGTTGTTATCGGACGACCCTGCCCATTACTTTCATCGGTAAACAATACACTATCCCCAGCACAAACGTCCAGGGTGCCCTTAAACTCAGGGACGGGAGGATTAAATATTGAAAAATCAAAAAACAGCTGTTCACTGCTCCCACATCCATCCCCTAACGTTTTTTCAGCAATTACATTGACCGTATACTCATTCGCCCGGGCATACCTGATTGTATCGCTCAGTTCATAAACATTATAAGTAAGGTCATTCTCAATATATGTCCGGGCTGGCACAGGACTGCTGACTGATCTCGCCGGACCACCGTCTTCCAGGTTCCATATAAGTTTGGTGGCAGCATACGGCAGGCTCACCCTAAATTTTAAGGGTTCGTTTATACAACCCGTGGTAGTAATCACATTCTTCACCCTGGTTTCAAGTTCAATACCAAGACTTTTGACGTTCGCACCTGCAGAGTATCCGTAAGATTCAGCACTGCCGAAACCGTAAGCTATTGCATTAAAACCTTTATCAGCCCTTAAATTATGGACTCCGGCATTCACGGTAAGCTGCGCATATGAATAAGCTGGGTCCCCGGAAATGGGACGGAAAGAAACAGGTGCCCCATCAAGCCGAAAACTGGATGCGGCACCTGTTTCTATTATTACATTGATAAAATGGGAGACTATCAGATATGCTGCCGACGAATAGACTGTTATATTATCGATGTTTTGCTCCACCGAATTCAAAAAGATCATTTCGGGATCCCCGGCTTCTTCGGCAATAAAGTTACAGCTTATTGATCGGCGCTGTGTGACCGCATACTGAACCACCTGAATGGGTTTATCTGATTCAACGACATTTGGTGATTGCGAATCAAACTCATAGTAAAAGTTGTTAACAAATTCTGCATTAGGTACTGTGCGGCCATTTAGCTTTACCACTGCCGTTGGATCACTCTTTAAGATTCGAATAATATCATAATCTCTTGACTTAAGGGGAGCGGTTATAAATTTCCTGCCCCACGATTTTGTAGGGTATACCTGCTGGTAAAGATTATCAGACGAACCGGTTCCATCCTCCCCGCAGCCAATCGCTATTTTGCCGCTTCCCGAAAAAACTGCAATTCTCTTGCATGGTTCAGCGGTGGTTGTAATCGATCTTATAGTACTTCCCGTCAGATCTACACCCATTGAAGAACCCAAAGGCGATATGTATGTACTCTTTCCAAGCACCTGGTAGATTTGGCCTTTATTCAGGTTAACGATGAACGGCACCCCGGCCGGATGGCCATGTGTCTCAGCAGCCGGGGTAATCTCTACCTGGGTATTGTCCTCGACTGCAATGACGAAAAAGTATGAAAACGAGTTCGTTTGATTTGAGATCTGGGTGTAATTTATCGAATAGTATTCTTTTCCTAAGGCGGGAGTAGGCAATACAAGTGTAGCCCCGGAAACATTTTGATTATAAATGTGTGCGTATACTACAACAGGCCTTTCAGCTGTTATGTGTATTGCCTGATTTGACAGGCCTTCCTGGCGCAGGTATGCAGATTGCGGAATTTCAACAGTTGTAATCGAATTTGCAGTCACTGAGTAGGTGGCGGAATGTCCGATGCCGGGAATTTCCAGCCGACCGCTGGTACTTACATCGGACGTAATATAAACCACCATCCGCTGGGTGTTATTGTCGTAACCACGGACATGATTACCGTAGCCAAGCCAAAAATCACGACCCTTGTTTGAAGTGCTCTGCGCAAAAACATTATTCGTTGTCATCACTAACATCACGACCAAGAAACAAAGTTTTGCGAGCCGTTTAAACATCACTCCATTTATGAAACATTGATGACTTATCATAAAGTTACAAAGACTGTTAAAGAAAATCGTCTTTCGTGAGTCTTTTCTTTAAATCCCACAAGAACATAAATTTGCTCTCGATTTTTAATCACTCATGCCGAAATAGTAGCAGCAATGATTTACTTTCACGGATCAGATAATAAAAACCCACCTTTATACCATTTTTATCAACATATTCAATGAGAATCTCAAATTTTACACTTCTGATCCAAAAGCTAATTACGCTCGCTTTTCTTCTTTTCACTGGAACTTCTTTTAGCATTGCGGCGACTGTCGATACAATTGTTACTTATAGCCCGGCTATGAAGAAAAACATCAAAGCAGTCGTGATCAGGCCCTCAAACTCGGAAGTTTCCGCTGCGCTGCCCGTAGTTTATCTCCTGCACGGCCATGGGGGTAACTATGCAAACTGGATATCGAAGGCACCAGAGTTAAAGAATTACTCCGATCAGTACAAAATACTCATTGTTTGTCCTGATGGTGAAACAGCGAGCTGGTATTTCGACAGCCCTGAACTTCCGGGTTCCAGATACGAAACCTATATATCTGTCGAGCTGGTTAACTGGATAGATAAGCACTATCCTACCATCAAGAGTAAGTCCGGCAGGGCAATCACCGGTCTGAGCATGGGCGGTCACGGAGCGCTGTATCTGGCATTTAAACACCAGGACGTCTTCGGAGCGGCAGGCAGCATGAGCGGCGGACTTGATCTGCGGCCTTTTCCGAAAAACTGGAGCATTGCAGCACACTTAGGATCTTACGCTGAACATCCTGATAACTGGGTTCAAAACAGTGTTATCAATTTAACCCACTTGCTTACGCCCGGCTCCTTGAAGTTAATGATTGACTGTGGCACTCAGGATTTCTTTTATAATGTGAATGATGCGTTTCACCAAAAGCTTTTAGACACGAACATCCCACATGATTTTATCTCGAGACCCGGAACACATGACTGGAATTACTGGCGAAATGCAGTTAAGTACCAGTTGCTTTTTATGAGCGATTATTTTTCTCAGAATACCTTGCTAAGGAACTAAGAATTCAAGAGCCTGCGGTTGAACTTCGATGATTATTTCAAGGAGTTCCGGCAACTCCATTCGCTCATCATCAATGTGGCAATCGCTGCCATGCCACTTCAGCTTTATCTGTTTACCTTGTATAATCATTAAAGCAGGATTGACCTGGTGGCCTTTAAGCTTATCTGAAATATGATCTTGAAACTCGTCGCGGTGCCCCTCGGGAAGTAGTAACACATCAAACACCCCATCGTCGACTTCGGCATCCGGCCCAAGAAAAAGATTTGGACCGATTGACTTAATATTAAGGATCTCCACCATCAGGTAATCACCCGAATAATCCGCCCCATCTATCTCAATTTCACAATAACAGGTAGTGGCAGATGAAATTATGTTGCGTAATTCCTCGAGGGCAAGTTCCAGTTCCTCTTCAGGGCTATGGGGCTTGATCTTATCAGAACTCTGCATCCTTCTGATCAGGGAGGGGAAGATCCCATAACCTACGGCTTCTATAAAAAAACTTTTTCCCTCCAGGCCCTTGACTCTTCCTACATCAAACGAGCGTTTTCTATAAGACTGCCATAATTCTACCGCCGCTTCTGTCGTTTCTTCTACTTCAAGAGTCTTGGCGAGGTTATTTGCGGTTCCTAGTGGCAGAATAGCCACTGGAAATCTTTTGTCCAGTAAACTTCTTTGCAGCAGTTTGTCGGCAACCTTTCTAACCGTACCATCACCTCCTGCGACAATTAAAAAATCTGTATCGTCACTGAATTTGTCCCATCCTTTTTCTTTCACTGAAGCGTATTCGCAACTAAACCCTTTTGCTTCAATCAGTTCTATTAATTCCTGATTTGAGTGATCTTTATCCCCCGCCTTTGCGTTGTGCAATAATTTAACTTTAGCCATAATATAATTTGTTCTAAAACATAGAAGGAGGTTTTTGGTTGGCTTTATAAAAACTATTTTTCATTATGAGGATCTTAGTAACAAATGATGACGGAATCTATAGTCCCGGGATTGCTGCGTTGGCCCATGCTGCGGGGATGTTTGGCGAGGTAAGAGTTGTTGCACCCGATGTTGAGCAGTCATCTATGGGTCATGCGGTCACGCATTCCAGACCACTCTCCTATAAAAAGTCGCCCATTGAATTTAAGGGAATTGAAGCTTACCGGGTTAATGGAACACCGGCCGATTGCGTTGCACTGGGTACTCATTTATGGGCAAATACCGACCTGGTGCTTTCCGGAATAAATATGGGGCCGAACCTCGGAAATTCGATGTGGCATTCAGGAACCCTTGCGGCTGCAAAACAAGCTGCTTTGTTAGGCATCAAGGCCGTGGCCTTAAGCACCCCGGTAGGTAAGACTGAGCCGGACTTTAAAGCCCTTGAGCCGTGGGTACAAAAAACCCTGGCCCTACTTTCTGAAATACGAGAGCACGGACTTTATAATGTGAACTTTCCGGCAAATCCGCAGGGAATCCGGTGGACCAGACAATCAGTACGCCTTTATGACGGACATATAGTACCTGGAACTGATCCTATGGGCAGGAAACATTACTGGTTTACTGTAACACCTCTTGAGCCTGCTGAAGAGGGGACTGACCGATGGGCAGTGGAAAATAACTTTGTATCGATCACCCCCCTGCGGCTTGACCTGACAAACGAACAAGAACTAAAGGCTGCCATAGAGCAGGCTCCGGCCGATACTCCTGACCGATTATAATCCCGTCGAGCCAGAATACCAGAATAGATGAAGGCGGTTGATAAAGTTAAGGCTTAAGCCCATTAAAATGAACTTGACCATAAACTGGATCGAACAACCTTTACAATTCTTTCCTTCAACATGTTGATGCGCATAAGTGTTCTTCAGCAAGCCACTTCCCCATCATTACCAAATTCAACAGATTTCATTATTTCGACGGCTTTCAACTTATTCAACTCTTTCATAACTAAATCTGCCTTTGATATGAAAATTCAGATATCTCCCTTTGGAACCCGAAGCTTTGAACTCCTTGAATACTTTTTCCGGAACTTCCTTATACCGGTAGACCAAACCAGAAACATACCTAATCACAAGACTCGCCGTCTCGGGTTCATAGTTATAAGAAGTGATCACAGAAGAGGGCATAAGGAATAATCGATTTAAGGGCCTGGTCAACCCGGGAATGGGCCAATTAGCGAGAATTATACCTCGCGACGGGATGCAAGGCTTTAGCGATAGCATCAACTAACCGGGGGTTGATATCACTCTCATCCATCACATTCCATTCACCGTCCTTTTGAACCATAACAAAAGAATCTTTCTCGGGAAAAAGCACTCGCCAGCCCTGATCACCATTATAGTCTTCAGGACGTACATCCAGATTCAACGGACTTTTTGTTACGGGTTCTTTGATTGTAATTCTCATGACCTGTTCTATTAAGTTAAAATTTATTAAACAGCCATACCGCTTATTTTATTACGGCAGTAGGTTTATTACCATAGTTATGGCATTTTAACAACCTCCTGCAAATGGATTAGTTTAAAAAAATTATTCTTATTCCTGCCCTAAATCATATGAGAGTATTTCCAGTACTTTTTGATTAAGGTCCGCGGAAAATGTGACAACGATCATTCTGTCAGCCCACGATCTGCTGCAACTTTGTAGTACAAAAAAACGACAGACAATGGCAACACATAGCATTCAATCAAATTCACCAGTTCAAGTGACTTTCCCGGCAAGCCTTAATTTTGTAAGAAAGTTCAACGACTTTGCTGACAGCCAGCAAAAGTGGGCGATTGCCTACTTCATTGGCTCCTTGATGTTGATCGGAAGTTTCTTTCTTCCTGTTACTTTCCTGATGGTATATAGCCTGAACGGGCCGGTCATCCCTTTTCTGGGTATCAGTATGATCTCATTCTTCGTTTCGCTTATCGCCAACATGAGTGGCATGGGTATCAGGGCATGCCTTTACAGTTTCTTTTTCAGCATACTATTACACCTGGGCATGATGCTGTCAGCCTTCGCAGGATTTTATTTCTAATTTGATTATTTTTTAGTTGATCAGGCTATGGCATTGAGGATGCTGTAGCCTTTTTTCTTTAATAGATTTTCAGTTCTTTTATATCATCCATGTATTCATTCAATTGACATTATTTAAAACAGAACCGCTTCGTTTGAATTAATAAAGATTGTTGCTTCTATTAATCTTCATGTAATGACCAAGACCATCTTCATCGCCTCCGCAGAACCACATTCCGGAAAATCCATTATTGCTTTAGGACTTGTCAATATGCTACTCGGGAAGGCCCAAAAGATCGGGTATTTCAAGCCGATCATCAATGAGGATCAGGCCGGGAAAAAGGATGTTCATATCGAAACGATTATGAGTTATTTCGATCTCCCGATCAACTATGAAGACACATACGCCTTTAAAAGACCCGAAGCACTGCAGCGACTCGAAAATAAGGGTCAGGGCGAGATGATAGACATCATCATTAATAAGTTTAAGAAGCTGGAGGAAAACTATGATTTCACTGTCGTTGAGGGAAGTGATTTTCTGGGCGAAGGGATAGCCTTCGAATTTGAGGCGAATGTGGGAATTGCAAAAAACCTGAGTGCACCGGTGATCATCGTAATTTCCGGCGCCGGCAAGACCACCGCACAGATCGTCAATTCTGCTTTGAGTATCGCACGCAGCTTTGAAAACCGTGATGTACAGGTGTTATCAATAGTTGCCAATAAAGTAAATCCGGAGCAGATAGAGGATGTGAAGGAATTATTGACATCCCAGCTGTCAAAGGATATCATACTGGCCATTATTCCAATAGATAAAGGACTTCAAAGCCCTACAATGAAGGAAATCCTTGACAACCTGGGTGGAAAGTTGCTGTTTGGTGAGGATTCCCTGTCGAATAAAGTCGATAACTTCGTTACCGGCGCTATGCAAGTGCCTAACTTCCTCAATCATATCGCAGAGAATTTGTTGATTGTTACTCCGGGTGACAGGGGGGACATAATAATCTGTGCTCTACAGGCTAACCTGTCTACAAATTATCCTAAAATAGCGGGAATAGTTCTTACCGCCGGCACGGAGCCTGAGGAACCAATTATTCGCCTGATAGAGGGGCTCCAGACAACCGTTCCTATTATTTCCGTGAAAACAGGCACTTTTCAGACAACTACACAAGTTGGTGCTATACAGTCTAAAATCACTCCGGATAACAGTAAGAAAATTGAGCTTGCCATTAATACATTCGAGAAGTATGTCGATATGCAGGCGCTGGAAGATAAGATCGTCACATTTAAGCCAGAAGGTATTACACCCCACATGTTTCAGTACCAGCTGACCAAGTGGGCAAAAAGCCAGAAAAAGCATATCGTTTTGCCGGAAGGTAACGATGATCGGATCCTTAAAGCCGTAGCACGTTTAATCAGCCAGGAAATAGTTGATCTCACACTTCTCGGTGACCCTTCGAAAATTGCAGCCTCTATCAAACGACTGGGCCTGAACCTTGACCTGAGCCGAATCCGGATCGTTAATCCTGCCGATTCAGAATATTACAATGACTACGTCGAGACTCTTTTCGAATTGCGGAAAAATAAAAACGTAACACTTGAAATGGCCAGGGACCTGATGACCGATGTTTCATATTTCGGAACCATGATGGTTTACAAAGGTCACGCTGACGGCATGGTTTCAGGAGCCGTCCACACTACCCAGCATACAATCAGACCTGCCTTGCAGTTCCTTAAAACCAAGCCCGGAGTTTCAGTTGTTTCCTCCGTTTTCTTTATGTGCCTGCCCGACCGGGTGTCCGTATTCGGTGACTGCGCAGTAAATCCAAATCCTACAGCTGAGCAACTGGCCGAAATCGCCATCTCATCTGCGGAAAGCAGCAAACGTTTCGGAATCGAGCCGCGGATTGCCATGCTCTCCTACTCTTCCGGAACCTCAGGCGAAGGTGAAGACGTGATCAAAGTGCGGCGGGCTACAGAAATTGTAAAGCAAAAGAGGCCTGACCTTAAGGTAGAGGGGCCGATCCAGTATGATGCAGCAGTTGACTCGGTAGTGGGAAGTCAGAAAATGCCGGATTCTGAAGTAGCAGGAAAGGCAAGTGTCCTTATCTTTCCTGATTTGAATACCGGAAACAATACTTATAAAGCAGTTCAGCGGGAGACAGGCGCGCTCGCGATAGGGCCAATGCTTCAGGGGCTTAATAAACCCGTTAATGATCTCAGCCGCGGCTGCACAGTTGACGACATCTTCAATACTGTCATTATTACGGCTATTCAATGCCAGGAAAATTAAAACCAAACAGCAAGGCTTTACTTCACCGATAACATGAACATATTTATTATCAATTCCGGAAGCAGTTCCATCAAATATCAATTGTTTAAAATGCCCGTCGAACAACCTGTTTGCAGTGGTATGATTGAAAGGATCGGGCTTGAAAATTCATTAATAAAACATATAAGCTTCTTCAACAGCGAGGAAAAAACCATAGAACGGACATTAGATCTTGCAGACCATGAAGCCGGACTACAAGAGGTCTTAAAGCTGTTAACAGACGAAGAAACCGGTGTGATCAAAAATCCGGAGGAAATCTACGCAGTTGGTCACCGCGTAGTTCACGGAGGTGAGGCTTTCTCGGTGACGGCTTTTATCACGGAAGAGGTTAAGGATAAGATCAGGCAATTGTTTCCCCTCGCGCCTTTGCACAATCCCGCGAATTACATGGGTATCGTTGTGGCGGAGCGAATATTTACAGCCGCAAAGCAAATAGCCGTCTTTGATACAGCCTTTCATCAAACAATGCCGGAAAAGGCATTCAGGTATGCCCTTCCAAAGTCCTTTTACATCAATCAGAAGATCAGGGCATACGGCTTCCATGGCACCAGTCATAAATATGTGACTGAAAAAGCCTTAAAATACCTAAATAATCCCCTGGCAAAGATAATAACTATTCACCTGGGCAATGGTTGCAGTATGGCAGCGGTGCAGGATGGGAAGTGTATAGATACCAGTATGGGTTTCGGTCCTCTGAGCGGTCTTATTATGGGTACCAGAAGCGGCGATATTGATCCATCCATCGTTTTCCACCTTATCAATCAGTTGGGATATGACCCGGAACAGGTAAACACGCTTTTGAACAAAAGAAGCGGTATGTTGGGAATGACCGGGTTCAGTGATATGCGTGATATAGAGAACTCGATCAATGAAGGTAATGAAGATTCTGAACTCGCCAGTGAACTCTATGCTTACCGCATACAAAAATATATAGGCGCCTACGCTGCTGCCCTTAACGGACTCGATGCTATTGTGTTCACTGCAGGAGTGGGCGAAAATGATATCAGCATGCGTCAGCGTGTTTGTGACAATCTGGATTTCCTGGGCATTGTTGCGGATGCCGACAAAAACAATATAAGATCCCGTGAGATTAGAGAGATCAGTAAAGAAACATCCAGAGTTAAGATCCTGGTGATACCGACCAACGAAGAACTTGAAATCGCGCGGCAATGTGTCGAACTATTAGTAGCAGACGCTCAGGGCTGACATCGAGTGAACTGAACCTTTATCCTTTATCAGCAGGAAGGCGCTCTTAAGAATACTGCAAGCCTGTTAAGCTGCTCATCTCAATGCCGGACAGTCTGATATGCAAAGCTTATTTGTTATATTCCAAACCACTGGTCTGCTAAAAAAAATTAAATTTGCGATGAATGAACAATGCCGCCCTGTTAAGTTCCATTATCAAAAATGCCATTGATGGTATAATCACTATTAGTAACCGCGGGATAATCGATACAATAAATCCTTCCGCATGTGAGCTTTTCGGATATGAACCGGCCGATGTAATTGGGAAGAACATTAAATTCTTAATGCCCAATCCTTACAGGGACCATCATGACGAATATATTGCCCGATATCAACGGACGGGCACCCCGCACATAATCGGTATCGGGCGTGAAGTACAGGGACTGAAAAAAGATGGTACCGTTTTTCCTTTTCGCTTGGGAGTAAGCGAAGTCAGATATGAGGATACCGTCATCTATGCAGGGTTTATTCATGATCTGACTAAAGAAAAGGAAGACGAAGAAAAAATCCGGGAATACGCCGTTGAACTTGAGAAACTCGTCGAAGACCGGACAGCTACACTAAGAAGCATGGTTGAGGCCCTGGAAGCCACCAAAGAAGAGGTTAGTCAATCACTGGAAAAGGAAAAAGAGCTTAATCAGTTGAAGAGCCGCTTTGTGTCAATGGCTTCCCACGAATTCAGAACTCCCTTAAGCTCCGTTCAACTGTCCGCTTCATTGATAGATAAATATGCGCAGAATTTTGACAACCTGAACATTTCAAAGCATGTCAATAAGATCAAAAATTCAGTTGGTAATCTGACTGGTATACTCAATGATTTCCTGTCCCTGGAAAAATTAGAAGCCGGAAAAACGGAAGCGTCCTTGCGCAGCTTTGACCTGGTAAAGCTAGCTGAAGAAATAACAGAGGAAATGCAGCTGGTAGCTAAACAAAATCAGACGATTATGTATCAGCATACGGGTTTAGGCAGCAAGGTGAATCTGGATCAAAACCTGTTAAAGAATTGCATCATCAACCTGGTTGCGAATGCAATCAAATATTCCGGAGAAAATACCTTCATCGAATTCAATACCGAGATCACAGATACGGAGTGTATAATTACAGTTAAAGATAACGGGATAGGTATTCCTCAAGCTGATCAGAAGCATTTGTTCCAGCCATTTTTCAGAGCCCATAATACAGGCAATATCCCGGGGACTGGCTTAGGGCTCAATATAGTCGCCAGATATACCAGTTTGATGAATGGCAAAGTCCGGTTCGAAAGCATCCAAAATAAGGGAACTCAGTTTACCATCACATTTGCAAACGAGAATGAAAACTAACATCCTGATCATCGAAGACAACGATGACATTCGTGAAAGCACAGCCGAAATCCTCGATCTGGCAAATTACAACGTCATTACTGCTGAGAACGGAAAAAAAGGCGTCGACCTTGCCCAAAAGCATCTTCCGGATCTCATTCTCTGCGATATCATGATGCCTGAACTGGATGGCTATGGTGTACTATATCTTTTGAATAAAAATCCAAAGACCGCCACTATCCCTTTTATTTTCCTGACTGCTAAGGTTGAAAGGCTCGATATGCGAAAGGGTATGGAGATGGGCGCTGATGATTACCTTACCAAGCCATTTGATGATATGGAGCTCTTAAACGCCATTGAAAGCCGGCTTCATAAAAAACAGCGGCAGGAGGCTTTTTACAGCAAGTCATTAGAAAATCTCAATCAGCTTGCGTCCCGGGGAAACGGTATTGAGGAACTGAAAAAAGTGGTCGCCGAACGTAAGATCCGATTTATTAAGAAAAAACAGATCATTTACTACGAAGGTGATGCTGCAACAGGAATCTATCTGATTATCTCCGGCAAAGTCAAAACGGTAAAGTTAAGTGCAGATGGCCGGGAATTACTTACCGGAATGTACGGCGCGGACGAGTATCTCGGTATCCAGGCCCTTCTTTCCAACGAATCATACAATGAAACAGCAGAGGCGGTAGAGGATACTTCCATCTGCCTGATATCAAAAGATACAGTTGAACAGATCCTGAGTAAATATGCTGATGTCAGCCGGGAGTTTATCAAGATACTATCAAACAACCTGGTTGAAAAAGAAGAACAACTCCTGCAATTGGCTTACCATTCCGTGAGAAAGCGAATGGCACAAACACTTCTTAAGCTATCTACTCAGTCAAATACTGCAAATACCCTTAGAATCTCAAGGGAAGACCTGGCTGCCATGGCAGGGATAGCGACCGAAACGGTAAGTCGCACGCTAAGTGATTTTAAAGAAGAAGGGATTATCGAGAAAAAAGGAAGCCAGATTGATATTCTTGATCCGGTCAGATTGCAAAAAATGAAAAACTGATAGGCGTCACATTTCCCGCTGACCTCACTCATACCAATACCATTCCAGCAGGTGTAGATTTGTATAAATAATCTGCTGACATGAGAGTTGTTGCATACAGTATCAAAACATTCGAGAAAGAATTTCTGGCCAAAGCAAACCAGAAAAAGCATGATATTACTTTAATATCGAATGCACTAAGCCTGGATACAGCTCTCTATGCTGAGGGTAAAGATGCTGTTGTTGTATTTACAAACGATGATGTTTCGGCTCCGGTCATCAACAAACTGGCAGACATCGGTATTAGCTACATCGCCACTCGGTCAGTCGGGACAGATCACATCGACCTGGAAGAAGCGAAAAAACGAGCGATTAAGGTTGCAAACATTCCCGCCTATTCCCCTGAAGCTATTGCTGAGTTCGCGGTTACCCTGGCTTTAGCGCTTAGCCGCCAGCTCATTTCTACGGTTGACCACTGCCGAAACTTCGATTTCGCCGTTAGCCCGCATCCCGGTTTTAACTTTCATGGTAAAACAGTTGGGATCATTGGCCTGGGACATACAGGGCTTGCAGCGGCTTCCATTTTCAAAGGTTTTGGTTGCAAGGTGATAGGCTATGACATTTCAATGCCTTTAAAAAGTAGCAATGTCACACCGGTCGGGCTTGAGAAGCTACTGAGAGAAGCGGATATAATCTCACTTCATGTTCCGCTAACAAGCGAAACGCAGCATCTCATCAATGCAGCGAGCATCGATCTGATGAAGCCCGGGGTCATGCTTATTAATACAAGCAGGGGCGCCGTGATCAATACGACTGATATAGTAAATGGATTGGACCGCGGAAAAATAGGCTATCTGGGACTTGATGTTTATGAAAACGAGAGGGGTCTTTTTCTTTCCGACAGAAAGATGGATCCTGCGTCGGACCCCTTACTCGACAAATTGATGAAACATCCTAATGTAATTGTAACACCGCACCAGGCATTTTTGACTGCTGAGGCATTGAATGAGATTGCATTAAAAACAATACAAAACCTGGATGAATGGCAAAGAAACATCAGCGGGAAAGTCTGCGCCTGAACATCCTCTTAGAAATAATTTTTCCTCATTGAGTTTACACCGCGACCAATAATTCATGGACATTCAGCATCTTATTAAAAAATATCACGTTCCGGCTCCCCGTTATACCAGCTACCCTACTGTTCCTTACTGGGATGCAGAGTCACCAACCATCGATGAATGGACCAAATCTGTACAGCTATCGTTCAGGGAAAGCAACCGATCTGACGGGATTAGCTTATATGTTCATTTGCCGTTTTGTGAAAGCCTGTGTACTTATTGCGGCTGCAATACCCGGATTACAAAAAATCACCAGGTAGAAGAGCCTTACATAGATGCAGTACTGCGAGAATGGGACCTATACTGCAATCTGTTTGACGAAAAGCCGCTTATCAAGGAGATTCATCTTGGCGGGGGCACACCCACGTTTTTTAACCATCAGAACCTTCACAGGCTAATCACAGGTTTACTTGCCCAGGCCGATGTACATCCTAACGCTGAATTCAGTTTCGAAGCTCATCCCAACAACACAAGTCCGGAGCATCTCCAAACCCTTTACGACCTGGGATTTAGAAGGCTAAGCCTTGGAATACAAGACTTTGATCCGAAGGTGCAGCTGATCATAAACCGGGTGCAAAGTTTCGAACAGGTTAAACTCGTGACCAATGAGGCACGTAAAATAGGTTATTCATCAATAAATTTTGACCTCATATATGGTCTCCCACTACAAACACCAGCCGGCCTTGAGGAAACAATCAAAAAGGTGATCACCCTACTTCCGGACCGCATTGCGTTTTACAGTTATGCGCATGTCCCCTGGGTTAAGCCAGGTCAGCGTCGGTATAATGAAAGTCATTTGCCTTCCACAGAAGTAAAGCAACGATTATATGAACTGGGTCGCAACATGTTCACCAATTCAGGCTATGAAGAAATAGGAATGGATCATTTCGCCCTGAAATCAGACAGCCTGTACGAAGCTCAGGAATCCGGAAAGCTACATCGTAACTTTATGGGTTATACTCATCAATATACACGGCTGATGATCTCACTGGGTGTATCGTCAATAAGCGATACCTGGTTTGCCTTTGCTCAAAATGTTAAAAAAGTGGAGGATTACATTCAACTGGTGAATAACAATGTCTTTCCTATATTTAAAGGCCATATCTTAAGTGAAACTGACCTTATTATCCGTACACATATTCTAAACCTGATGTGCAGAGGCGCTACTTCCTGGACCAAGGGAAATGAGTCAACTGAAGCCTTGTTTGAAGGACTGGAGAGGGTTCAGGAAATGGTAAAAGACGGTCTGGCAGAGATGACGACTGCAGGCTTAACAGTAAAGCCGGAAGGAAAGAGATTTCTCCGAAATATTTGCATGGCTTTTGATGCAAGATTATATGCAAATAAGCCCTCAGCCCAATTGTTCAGTATGACAGGCTGATTATGAAAACTGTGCCTGATGGCACTTAATAACTTACAATGGAAACTCCACAAGATATATTAACCTTAGATGATGTAAAAAAACTTGTCGACACCTTCTATGCAAAGGTGCAGCAGGACCCCTTACTTGCGCCTGTTTTTAATGAGCGTATACAGGACAGGTGGACTGAGCATTTGGAAAAGATGTACCGGTTCTGGCAGACAGTCCTTCTGGAAGAGCAAACCTATTCAGGAAGCCCTTTCATGCCACATGCTAATCTTCCTGTAGACAACACTCACTTTCGCGAGTGGCTGAACTTGTTTGAACAAACAGTTACGGAACTGTTCAGCGGGCAGAAAGCCACTGAAGCCATATGGCGTGCTGAAAAGATGGCGCAAATGTTCGAGTTCAAAATAGCTCACCACCGAAATAATCCCTATACCAGTATTCACTGATAGGCTTGTTAATTAGAATGCGAATATAAAGACTTTGAGAGGGAAGACAGTGGATTAGATAAAGCTGGTCCCGCTAAGCGTTTATAGTTCTTCTTCACTTTTCAGCAGATATCACCCAGGCGCCTGCATCCATCGCAATCTTTCCTTCAGGGTATTTCTGGTTGAGCAGTTCAAATACTTCCGACCTGATCCGCCCTTTCACCTCATCATCCGCTGTACTGAGTGCAGCAACGATAGATGCGCCCACTTCTGTCATCATGTTCCAGTAAACATCAGCAGTTCCTACATTGTATTTTGAGTTTACTTCATTCTCAGAAATGTTTTTCAGTCCGGCCTGCCTGAATAAATGAGGAACAAGGCCCGCTTCTGCGCAGCGGAACATTCCCGGCGCCCCGGGCGGCAGCTGAGGGATCTCTATATGCTTGCTGATTGCGCCCATAATGGCAGTATTCCAAAAATTCTTTTCCGGCACATTCCATACCGAAGCTGCTATTCGTCCACCCGGTTTCAGAACGCGGGTCATTTCACGTGCAGCCTGTAACATATCCGGAAAAAACATGAAACCAAAACGGCAGCTTACCGCATCAAAGGTGTTGTCTCCGAACGGTAGTTGGGACGCATCACTAACAAGGGTTTCGAAATTTGTGATTCCGCGTCGTTCTGCCTTCTCCCTCGCAACTGCCAGCATTCCTTCCGCAAGATCCGTACTGATCACCTTTCCGCCTTTCAACATTGAAGCGATGGTGAGCCCAGGCTCGCCGGTCCCTGCCGCTATATCTAAAACCACGTCATCATCCTTAATTTTGAGCATACTGATAATCTCATCACCAAAGGGTTTCAAAAAACCCATAATAAGGTCGTCCCACTTTTTCCAGCCGGTTGAAAACTGGTTCCAGGACTCTTTCTGCTGGTCACGTATCTCTTCTGATTGCGGTTCCATACTAATTGATTTAATGATTACCAGATTCGGTTTCTTAATTAAATCTATCAGGTTTTTATTTATAAAACAAGGCGGATTAATCGATATGTATTTGATTTTAAGATGGTTGCCCAATCTTACCCCCCCGTAATTATCAACTTAATTCCCGGGTAATGTTGCCGGTAGGTGCAAATTGATCATGGTATCAAATATTTTCTATGATCAATCCATTTTTCATTTTAAAAAGCCTTCACGAAAACCAATTCCTCAATATATATATCGTATTATGAACATTTTTCATGATTTTTATTCCTTTGGAATATTTATTGTGAAAATGTAAACCATATATCGTGTGAATATTACCATGCTTTTACTATAATAGGTGAATAAAGCACTTTATGATCTGAAATATTATCAATTAAATTCAAAAACATGGAATTAATAGCAACAAAAGTTTGTAAGAAGGGAGATATAGGCGTGCATGACAATTTATTTGGCGGATTAATGTTATGCTGGATCGATGAAGCTGCCTTATCAATGGCAACTTCAGTTTGTCACACACCGAATATGGTTACTTTAAAAATTAACGAAGTCCTTTTTAAGTCCCCCGTAAAGGTGAATAACCAGATAAAGATCTACGGCAGTGTTGAGAGCGTTGGAAACACTTCCATAACACTGGCGATCGAAGCAAGGAGGTTCAGCGTTTATACACACGAGGAGACTATAGTTTGTTCAACGAAGATCGTTTTTGTGAGAATTGATGACGATGGCAGGGCCATCCCCATTTCAAAATCCAAAAAAGCGAAAATAATGGAGAGCATTGAGAGTTAATTCAATTCAGATCATCACTCAGGCTCCTCTCCAAATAGGATAAGAACGTCTATTAGCAAACAGCAGTACTGCTTGTATAGATCCGCGGTGAGAAGTAAGGGATATCCAGATCTGCACCTCTCAGCAGAAACCAGATTCCCATAAAAAGCGTTACAAACGGCAGTATTCTGGAAAAGCGGATTTGAATCCAACTGCGAAAAAACAAACCCGCGAATGCCGCTACGAGCATCAGGGGTGTTGTACCCAAGCCGAAAAAGAACATGTATTCGGCACCAGCTTTTATCGAACCAGTGTTCACGGCACCTGCCAATGCCAGGTAAACCATTCCGCACGGAAGGATACCGTTTAGCATTCCGGCGAAAAAGCCACCGTAAGGCTTAATTAACAACTTCACCATATGCTTTGAAAGCGGCCCCATCACTTTCAGCTGGAAAGCCTCGATACCAGTAGGCCGCTTCCTTGAAAAGTGCATTAAGGCCATGACAATCAGTATTATCCCGGTTAAAATGCTTATCCCCTGCTGTAAACCCAGGAGATTAAAGCTTTTCCCCATTAAACCGAACAATAAGCCAAAGACAACATAGGTTAGGATCCTGCCTGATTGATATACTACTCTTTGCAAAACCGCATACCAGCGGGAATATCCATGGACAGGCAGTGCCATAACCAATGGTCCGCACATTGCTACACAATGTAAGCTGCCGAAGAGGCCTGTAAAGAATGCAAGTGTGTTAAAACTCATGGCATCACAATCTCACGCTGAACCAGGTACTCTTTTCCCCCAATCGCAAATTCCAGTCGAAGGTTCCACGGTCCGCTTGTTAAAACGTTCGCAGGAATAAAAACCTGGTTTCCCGTACCTGTTGTCCCTTTGCTAAGCCTGTCAAGCTTGATATCTGAGGGCCTTTGGCATGATAACTTATAATTAGCGGGAGATTTGAAAGTTATCGTAAGTCCTGCCTTCTCAGCCAGGAACTGCGGTACTACGGAATCCAGCTCTGCGTTTTTCTGGAGATCATAGTCCCGGTCATATACCAGACCTTTTTCATAATAATCCTCATCTACAAGCTCGTCTTCGCCTGAGGTGAAGAACATTTTTGTTGCCATGGCAATGATAAAAACCATAAACAGAGCCAACCCGATAATTATTTTAGTTCCCCAATTCATAATTTAAAAATTAGGAGGCGCGATAAAGGTTGTTTCGACCTTCTCGATCACCTGATTTCCTGAAAAAACATTCAGATTAATATCTGATTTATACTGTTCAATCCCTTTTTGCGGACGAATCACAAAGAAGGTGAGTTTGGTAGTACTGCCCTTTTCAAGTCTTTTTATATTCTGTATGAATTGAATTTTAGCAGTAGGGTCAGAAGCCTTTATATTGAAGTTTATGCTGTGATTTGTTTTATTTATGATCTCAGCATTATAAAGATTACTAACGGTACCGTCCTCCCGCAACTGATAGAGCGTTCCTCCAGCCCTTAACAAAGTTGTCTCTATATCTGTTCGCCTTACCAGTAGTATCGCTAATGCGCTAACCATTATAAGCAATAGTGTGCTATATGCATATACCCTTTTACTCAATTTAAAAGGCTCTCCGCTTATGATCTCCTCTTCCGATTTAAAACCGATAAGCCGTTTGGGGCGGTTTAGTTTTGCCATGACCATATCGCACGCGTCAATACAAGCGGTACAGTTGATGCATTCGAGTTGGGTGCCCTCGCGAATATCTATCCCGGTTGGGCACACCTGTACACATAAGTTACAGTCAATACAATCACCGTGCAAATTAGCCTCGCCCTTCCGCACTTTGGCCCTGGGTTCACCACGTCGATAATCGTAGCCCACTATCATACTCTGCTTATCAAGCAGTACGCCCTGCAGCCTTCCGTACGGACAAATAACCGTGCAAACTATTTCCCGGATATAAGCAAAGACACCGTAAAACATCAGTGTAAAGACTGTAATGGCAATAAACCCGGTTAAATGCTTAGATACCGGCTGACTGATGATTTGAACCAGCGCCTCCGTACTGATGATATAAGCCAGAAAGGTGTTGGCGATAAGGAAAGATATAGCTAAAAATATAACATGCTTCAGCCCTTTCTTAAAGAACTTTTCAGCGGTGAGGTGTGAGGCATTTAACTTCCTTTGTCTTTGGGCATCACCTTCAATCAGGTATTCAATTTTCCGGAATACCATCTCCATAAATATGGTCTGCGGGCAAGCCCACCCACACCATACACGGCCGAACACAGCGGTAAACAGCACAATGAATACAAGGAATATTAAAGTGGCTACAACGAAAAGATAAAAATCCTGGGGCCAGAATATCACACCGAAAAACACAAACTTTCTTTCAAGGACATTAAGTAAGACCAGTTGCTCTCCGTTTATTCTCAGAAAAGGTCCTGAAAATAGTAAGGCCAGCAGGAACCAGCTGAAGATACTGCGATATCTATAGAGTTTCCCTTTTATAAGCTTAGGGTAGATCCATTGCCGACCTTTTGCCTCCTCACTATTCTTGTTATCCATTTTCTATCAAACTCTTACTAGTCGTAATCCGAGCCCCCACTTCTATCCTTCCTTATCCCCTTGTGGTGCCTTAGGGTTAGCCGGCTTTGTACCCTTTAATGAAAGTATGTAATTGGAAACTTCTGATATCTGTTTAGGACTCAAAGTCTTCTCCCATGAGATCATACCCTTATCCGGCACGCCATACTTGATGGTTTTAAACACACTGCCGATCTTTCCGCCGTGAAGCCAATATTCATCTGTCAGATTAGGCCCAACTGATCCCTGCCCCTTATCTCCATGGCAGGCGACGCAATTTGTGCTGAATAATGCTTTACCGGCATCCAGTGTGCCGGCTTCACTGCTCACCTTTACATTGCTCTCATCAATTTTATCTGCTGAGGAGGCGAGATAGGCAGCCTTTTCCCGTTCCGCCAGTTTCATTTCGCTTACATATTCCTGTTCCTGCGACTGCCCCCATCCGGTGCCATGATAAGTGATAAAATACAGGAATCCGACGGCAATACTTCCATAGAACAACAAATTGAACCAGCCCGGTACAGGATTATCGAGCTCCTTGATACCGTCGAACTCATGTTCAATAAGCAGGTCCTTTTCCTCTTCGAGAGGTTTAAGACCAAGGATTTTTGAAAAGATGCCTGGCTTCTTACTCTGCCTTGCTTTCCAGTCTTCATATTCCAGCCTTTCAACGACTTCCGATAAAGGTAATGGGGAAGGGTTCCGTAACTCTTTGGCCAGCGCCTTGAAAGTGTTTAGCAGCACGAAAGCGAATGCCAGCAGCAACACCGCAGCCGCTATAAACACACCTATCAGTACGTCCATATAATAATTTCCGGAAGTTGAAATTACATTGTTCTCCTGTCCAAAAGCTGGAATACTTAATAAAGAAAGTATAAGGATATAGTTAACGCGTCTCATAATTTACTCTTGATTTTCGTCATCCAATGGAAGATTACGCATATAGGAAATGTGCTCTTTATTCATCTTGATTAAAAGCAGAGCTATTCCTACAAAAAACAAAAAGAATATGCATAGCGAAATGATCAGGTAGATCTCATCGCCGGCTATCTTATCTATAAATTGTCTGAACATGTTCGTTTTTCTTAATTGAGTTTATTGATCGAATCCGGAACTACTTATTTGCCGTTTTACTCACCTTGATATCGGCACCAAGGCGCTGCAGATATGCTATCAGCGCAACGATCTCACGGTCACTCTTCACTTTAATATTGTCTTTTGAAAGATTCCGGGCAATCATCTGCGCCTGTTCATTCAGTTCCTTGTTAGCGAGCCGAGAATAGCCTTCGGTGTAGGGAACCCCTAAACTTTGCATAGCCTCTATTTTAGAAACGGTGGTGGTGGTATCCAGCCTTTGCTCAATCAGCCAGGGATAAGGGGGCATGATGCTACCAGGTGACATGGTTGTCGGATCAAACATATGGTTGAAATGCCATGCGTCGGAATACTTCCCTCCGAGCCGATGAAGATCCGGCCCGGTACGCTTGGATCCCCATAAAAAGGGATGGTCATAAACATACTCGCCCGCCTTACTGTACTCACCATATCGTTCTGTTTCCGAGCGGAACGGACGCACAGTTTGCGAATGGCAGTTAACACATCCTTCCCGAATATATATATCACGTCCCTGCAGTTCAAGGGGACTATATGGCTTCACACTGGTTATAGTCGGGATATTCGAAGAAATCATGAATGTTGGCACCATTTCCACCATCCCGCCGATCATAATAGCTATCAGAGCAAGGACCATGAACTGAACCGGCCGGCGTTCCAAAGCACGGTGCACTGTTTTCTCGGCTGAATGAGGAATAAAATCTTTTGTGAGAGTCATTGCCTCAGCGGGCTCATTTGCCAGCAGCTTACCTGTCCGCATCGTTTTAACCAGGTTATAGGTCATCACAATTACGCCTGCAAGGTAGAGCGCTCCTCCGATACCTCGTAATACATGCATCGGAATGATCTGGAGCGTGGTGGCAAGGAAGCCCGGATATTTTAGCATGCCCTCCGGGGTAAACTCTCTCAGCATTAATCCTTGTGTGAAACCTGCCCAATACATCGGAACTGCATAGAATAAGATACCAAGTGTCCCTATCCAGAAATGAAAGGAGGCCAGTTTTTTCGAATAAAGATTAGTCTGATAAATTCTTGGTACCAGCCAGTAAAGTATGGCAAATGTCAGGAAACCGTTCCAGCCTAAAGCACCTACATGAACGTGAGCAACTATCCAGTCTGAAAAATGGGCTATAGCGTTTATCTCCTTGAAAGAAAGCATAGGCCCTTCAAACGTTGCCATTCCGTAGGCAGTTAAGCCTACGACCATAAATTTCAGAATTGCGTCATCACGTACTTTATCCCAGGCACCACGGAGCGTTAACAGTCCGTTGATCATTCCGCCCCAGCTTGGCGCGATCAGCATGATGGAAAAAACGACTCCCAGGGATTGAGCCCAGCCCGGTAAAGAAGTATAAAGCAGGTGGTGCGGTCCTGCCCAGATATAAATAAATATGAGCGACCAGAAGTGGAGGATACTCAGCTTATATGAGTAAACCGGGCGATTGGCCATCTTAGGAAGGAAGTAGTACATCATTCCCAAGTAGGGTGTTGTAAGAAAAAAGGCAACTGCGTTGTGACCATACCACCACTGTACCAGGGCATCCTGTACACCTGCATACAAATAATAGCTTTTAAATGCTGAGACAGGCAGTTGAGCCGAATTAACGATATGAAGTACGGCAACAGTAACGAAAGTGGCAATGTAAAACCAGATGGCAACGTACATGTGTCGCTCGCGGCGCTTAATGATAGTACCAAACATGTTAACGCCGAACACCACCCACACAATGGTTAGAGCGATATCTATCGGCCACTCCAACTCAGCATACTCATGAGACGTTGTCAGTCCCAGGGGAAGGGAGATAACAGCTGCGACGATGATCAGCTGCCAACCCCAGAAGTTGATCTTACTAAGCAGGTCGCTATACATTCTTGCCTTTAACAAACGCTGAAGCGAATAGTAAACACCCATAAAAATTGCGTTACCCACGAACGCGAAGATCACGGCATTCGTATGAAGGGGCCTGATACGACCAAATGTGGTGTACTGCGAACCCATATTCATTCCAGGTGTGATCATTTGCAGGGCGATGATCAGACCGACAAGCATCCCGATGATACCCCATACAACGGTGGCTATTCCGAAGTTCCGGACAATCTTATTGTCATAACTAAATTTCTCAAGCATTGAAGTGGAATTATTTCGGTGTAAAACTATTTCTAAGGCAATGCATGACGGATGACGGTAATTTTACAAAAAACTGATCTTCGTCATTTTTAAAAATTATTACGACTGATTACTTTCCGTTTCATCGGGCTTATCGTCATCAAAAAGGATCCGCATCGCGGGTGTATGCATATCGTCATGCTGCCCATCGCGAAGCGCCCAGAAAAAGGCAGCCAGGAAGATAAGTGCCATGACAATGCTGCATCCTATCAGAAAGTAGATTATGTTCATTTTAGCTTATTCTTGTGTGCATAGACATGAGTTGCCAGACTGGTAAATGCTATTATCGTTATGGTGCTGACTGGCATTAATACCGCCGCTGTCAAAGGCGACATGGTGCCCTGAACCGCAAAATAGATACCTATAATATTATATGAGGCAGAGACTACAAAGCTTCTCCTGATCGTTCTGACAGCATGCCGGGATTGCTCAATAAAGCGAGGCAGCTTATCGAACGATACTCCATCGAGGATGCCATCGCAGCCCGGAGTGAAGTTATTTATATCATCTGTTACTGCCACTCCAAGATTGCTTTGCTTTAAAGCGCCTGCATCATTAAGACCGTCACCCAGCATCATGACCATACTGCCAGAAGCCTGAAGTTCCCGGATATACTCGAGTTTATCCTGAGGACTTTGCATAAAATTCAATGATGTGCCGGAGGGAAATATATCAGCAAGAGCCTTGCGCTCATTGTGCGTATCGCCGGATATCATGTGAAAATTAAATTGTCTTTTTAAGCGGGATATAACGCCCTTAAGCCCTGGACGCCACTCCTGTTTCATGCTGAAGTATCCGATACAACTCCCATTGATGGCTACATGAACCCCGGAAGGCTCGGCTTTCATATCGCTTTCGTGGCCTGCAAATGCCGCTTTCCCCAGCCTTACACTGCAACCATTAACAATTCCCGATATCCCTGTCCCGGTAATTTCCTTATAATCCAGTACATCCGAAAAACTGCTTATACCTAAGTATTTGACAATTTCCTGGCTGAGCGGATGCAATGAGTTTCTGCTGAGTGACGCAATCATTTCCTGCTGATCCCTCCGAAGCTCTCCTGAAAAAGAAATATTGACGGCTTCCGGAGAAGAAATAGTTCCTGTCTTATCAAACACCAGCGTATCGATCCTGGCAAGCTGCTCGACCACATCGGTATTCTTCAAATAGAAGCGATTTCTGTCAAAGATGCCGAGTACAGCCGAAAGAGTGAAAGGTGTGCTCAGCGCAAGCACACACGGACATGCTACGATGAGAACCGCCGTAAACGCCCCCCAGGCTTTGGCTGTGTCATCATTTATCATCCAGTAGGCTGATGCTCCGATCGCCAAAATAAATACAACTGTGCTGAAATAGCGGGCGATACTGTCATTGAAATTCTTGATCCGGCTCTCCGGCGCAGCAAAAGTTTGATTATTCCATAAGCGTGTCAGGTAGCTTTGCGAAACAGGCTTTACAACTTCCAGCTCAATGGCGTCGCCCAGGTGCCTCCCACCCGCATAGACCATTTCACCAAGGACTTTTTCTACCGGAGATGCTTCACCGGTAACAAAGCTAAAATCAATATAACCATTCCCCTTCATCAGGATACTGTCTGCAGGGATGATCTCATGATTGCGGATCAGCATACGGTCACCCACATGCAACTCGTTTATAGCCACGGGCTTCTCAGTACCTTGCCTGATCACGGTAACGGCTACCGGAAAGTACGAACGATAGTCACGTTCGAAAGAAAGATGATAGTAAGTCCGCTGTTTAACCCATTTCCCCATCAATAATAAAAAGACCAATCCGCTGAGCGTGTCTGTAAAGCCAGGGCCCGTTTGGGTGATAACTTCAAAGCTTGTCCTTAGAAAAAGCACGGCGATTATCAACGCCAGCGGGGAATCGAGGTTGAACATCCTGTTCTTCAATCCGGTATAGGCCGATATAAAGAAGTCTCTTCCGCAATAAAAAGTCACAGGTATTGCAAACGCGAGGTTCAGCCAGTTGAATAAGGTTTTAAATTCCTGTTCGCGGGATGACAGTCCGAAATATTCAGGAAAGCTGAAGAGCATTACATTGCCCATGCAGAACCCGGCCACTGCAATTTTCTTTATGAGATCCCGGTTAACAGAGTTCTTCTTTTCCTTAACAACATCCTGAAGGCTGATAAGCGGCTCATAGCTGATTGACGACAACAATTCTACCAGCTTCCGCAATGAAAGCTTATCATGGCGGAACGTCACAGTAACTTCTTTTTTAAGAAAATCGATCCGGGAATTAACGACAGCCTTGTCAAGCTTGTGCAGGTGTTCAAGCAGCCAGATACACGAACTGCAATGTATGGCCGGAATATAGAAAGTGATTATGGTAACATCATCATCAATAAAGTCAGCCAGCCTTACAACTATAGATGGTTCGTCCAGGTATTCGAAATGCTGCTGCCGTGCCGGCCTGATCTGCCCGGGACTATCATTATAAACATAATAATTACAAAGATTGCTGGAGTTGAGGATCTGGTACACGCCCTGACAGCCGGCGCAGCAAAAACTTTTATCATCTAAACGATAAGGGCTTTCCCCGCACTCGTTGCCGCAGTGATAGCAACTTGTAATAGTAGTAGATGTGGTAGTGACCATTTGATTTCTTTAACAGGATCAAATATCAGGAGCAAAGGTAGATGATTTAAATTGCATTTATTTAATAATAGCCTATTAATCAGCCAGCTCATTTTCTAAACGAAGCAGCGCTATCCGCATTTCAGCTTCCTCAATCTGGCACTTCATCCTGTCGATATAAGTCTCCGCCTGGTTATGAAAATTGGACATGAGCCCTTTATAATATGCTATACCCTGCAGCAGCTGATCGCTAAATTTCGCGAAATACTTTGCCTTCTTTTCACTGAGGTCATTCAGATGTGTTTCTATATCTTTTTTCAGATAGTCGATATAGAGGTTAAGCTCGTTAATAAACATATTCGGTCTTTGTGAGCCGTGGAGCAGGTTTAAGCTACCATAAATATGCTTCACCATCTCGTCCAGTGAGAAAACACCTGAGAACCAGGCCACATTGGGTCCGGGACAGATTGCGACGGCATTATTCTCCCTGGGCTTAAGCATATCATTCTTACGATATGCCGATGCGGTAAGGCCTTCGCAAAGACATAGCTTCTCCACGATACTCTCATACTTCACCTGGTACTCTTCCCCCGTTAGCTCCCCGGCCTGCAGTTGCCTGATCTTCAGGTCCTGGTATTCGCGGGAGGCCGTACAGATGGGCTGTGCAGTAAATTCTGTATTCGAAACGAGGAACTTCTTAGTACATGGGCTACCAGGGCGTCCTTTAGCGATCCGCTCCAGGCGCTGTTTTTCCGCAGTACTTTTCCTGAAATTGTTGAATGGTATTCCCAGGGGCGATGAACCGCTGATATAGAAATCGTCCTGGGATGCATCGACAAGTGTAGACAACGTAGCATTATCCACATTCGTAGCTTCAGGAACCAGCAGAAAGGGACTTCCCCAACCGGTCGCGTCCATTCCGTAATAATCAAGCAGAAAACTGTTCTCTTCTGCCGTACCGATTCCTCCCTGTACACTTATCTTCATATCCGGCGCCTGAGCGACCGGTACTGATTTCGCTGCCAGGACAGGTTGGTAAATGGAAAATAGTTCAGCCACCATATCCTGCCTTCTTAACTTGAATTCTTCCAATATCGGGCCGAGGAGAAATCCTTCTGTAGCGAATGCATGGCCCCCGCAATTCAATCCCGACTCTATCCGGAACTCCGAAACCCATATTCCTTTTTTTGCGAGAAACTTTGCCTGAATGAAAGCAGAACGGAAGTCACTTACTTTCAGGATGACTCTTTTTTCGATATCCCCGCTTTCATCTGGTAGAAAACACCTGAAATTTTCAAGGTAACTGTATAGTCTCGGGTTCATTCCCGCAGAGAGCACTACCGACGATTTCAGGGTGCTTTCCGCAAAGCCGCGCAAAGCAGCTAAGGCGTCGCTATATTCTTCTGCCAGGGGTTCCTTTTTTGCCGACAGGTTCATCTTATCCACCTTCGACATGATGTTCACATCAATGGAACCGGCGCGCATCTCCGCCCGCAGTTCTTGCTGAAGCGCCGACTTTAACTCCACATCAGAGGTTCCAAGCATTTCACGATACTTCCTTTTCAAAGGCGACGATTCGGGCAGCAGATCGAAATACCGGGTAATATCAGATAACAGTTCGAACGGAGAGTTACGAAGTGTCTCAAAATCTTCCTTCACTAACCTTTCCATCAGGTTAAGATAGGCAGTTATACGTTTTGCCCGACTGTCCTGTTCCCGGGGCTCTATTGGTTTAAAGACTTCGTTCCTTTTCTCTGTATGATACTTTCTCATCCTCTCGATCAGCATATCGTCAACTATTGAAGCAACGGATGAAATGCCAAACCTGGCGACCTTTATAGGAGTATCGACAGAGAAACCTAAACCAAGAACGGGAATGTGAAATGTGTGACCCATATAATATTATATTAATACAGGGACAAAGGAGGAAATAATCAGCCGGGAAAAATATGATGTCAGTCACAATTCCTTCGAAACCTATTCGATCGCCTGGATTTTACTTTCACAGTACATTTCCGGAAATGGGAAACCCGCCTTTCCAGAGGAGTAATACAGATCAGGTAGCAATTAAATTAAATCCGGAACATCCCCAATCTGCCAGCCAAAACAAAACCCATCGAAATGGCCATATCAACTCCGGTTTAGTATATTTGGCCGCGCCTAAGTCCGGCGATCGCACGACTGACAATCAATAAACATGGAAGCCTCCACATATAATCCCAAGCCATGGATCAGGATCGCACTGATCAATTTCTGTATTGTAGCGCTTGCCGGAATTACTCTTCGGTATAAGATCAATTTCCCACTTCCGTCTGTTAATCAAAAGTACCTGCTTCACGGCCATTCACACTTCGCGTTTTCAGGCTGGGTTGCCCTTGCGCTCATGGCGCTGCTCGTTAATTATATACAGCAACAAAAGGTAGTAACGAACTATAAAAAATACAATCGGATATTCCTGGCAAACTGTGTTACCGCTTACGGGATGCTTGTGAGCTTTATAGTGCAGGGTTACGGGCCATACTCGATTTTATTTTCCATCCTTTCTATATTGGTGTCGTATTTCTTCATTCTCCAGGCCTGGAGGGATTTAAATAATATAAGTGACGGATCATATGCACCCAGATGGTTTCGAGCGGCGTTAATACTGTGGGCTGTTTCTTCACTCGGAGCTTTTGCTCTGGCCTACCTGATGGCTAACCAGATCATGGTACAGGACTATTACTTTGCCGCCAGTTATTTCTTCCTGCATTTTCAGTACAACGGGTGGTTTTTGTTTGTTTGCTTCGGACTACTTCTTTCCTATCTGTATAGTAAAGGTTTGACTTCATCCGGCCCCGTTAACAAAACGCTGTTTGCTGTTATGGCTGTCTCCGTTGGGCCCACTTTCTTCCTTTCTATACTCTGGTTGAGGCTTCCTCACGCACTCCACCTGATCGCGAATATTTCGGCAGTTCTCCAACTCGTTGTACTCATTTATTTTATTCGCCTCGCCTATCTCATCAAAGGAACGATTCTCTACAGGCTGACAAAAACCAGCAGGTATCTATGGATTCTGGCGGCTATCGCCTTTGTGATAAAAATTATTCTGCAAATGCTTTCCATTATCCCTGTTCTCAGTTCTTATGCTTTCGGGTTTAGGCCTATTGTTATCGGTTTTCTGCATCTTTCTTTTTTAGGAATAATATCATTTTTCATCATTGGCTTTATCAACCAGATCCTCAATGATACCTATCGCCCTATATCAAAAAGAGGGGTCAGCGTATTTGTCTTTGGTGTATTAATGCAGGAAATCATATTAATGAGCCAGGGGCTTGAAGCAATTGAGTTTGAGCCATTGCCCTATGCAGATATACTACTGTTCGTCTCAGCGATCATAATAGGTACCGGGTTAATCTCTATTACGATCAGCACAACCAGGTTAAAGCTTTCGGGTAAAGTTTGATATTGCTGAGAACACCTGCAATAAAAGACTGATAGGTCTTTGACCCTACCAGTCTTAATAACCAGCACAATACGCTGCTATAAATCTTTCGCCTTGAATTTCTTTAATGAGAACAATAAAGGCATAAAGATCCAGATAGTTAAGCCCGCAAACGACAGCATAATGCCCATCGAGTTACCGAAGAATTCACGAAATACCGCTCCCGTATAGCCCATCAGAGCTGAAATATCCATGTGTAATAGTATTTGAATGCGGCTCAGATCTATCGGGTTGAAAAAACTGAAAAAGACCATTAGTCTCTCTAAAGGATAGTCCTGGAACTGGAACAGCAGGAATAAAACCAGCGCGTCGAATATGAGCGAAAAAAAGAGCCATAGCAATATGGAAAGACCTATACCTTTTGCTTTATCCCGGGTTAATCCGGCTGCAAGCATGGCGATGCTCACAAACACTACCGTCAGGAATAAACCCATCGCGATCATCATAAACCCGGTTGCGTCTGCATTGTAAAGCAAGAGGGGTATGCCGGCACCTATAAAGAAAGCCAACGATAGCGAAATCGCCAGGCCGGAAAATATGCTCGCCCAGATGGTTCGCCGCTTCAATGGCTGGCTGACCAACAATTCTATAAATTCCGAACTGTTATAAATGTAAATGGTAGAAAAGATGATACATATCAGCGGAACAATAATGAGTATAATGTTCAGTAAACTGAGTAAACCCTTGGCTGAATTGCTCTCCAGATTGAAGACACTCAGAGAGATAATAAGTAATAAAAGAGTATAAATTATTACAATTCTGTTCTGGACAATATCGACAATGACATATTTTAAAATCTTTTTCATACTGCTTTAACGCTCATAATTTTTGCAATAGCTTTCGACAATTTGATCTCGCCTGTTTCTTCTTTCAGTGCAGAAAGCTTTTTATGGAATAGCAGCCTGCCTTCCTGCATATAGAAAACTTCGGTGATCAGGTCATCCAACTCGCTCAAAATGTGTGAAGTAATCAGGATCAGTTTTCCATTTTGCTTTTCCTTGATAATTTTCTGCTTCAGCAGCTCTGAAGAAAGCGGATCAAGCCCCGCTGTAGGTTCATCCAGGATCAGGACGTCCGGATTGAACAGAAATGCTAAGCTGGCGCTTACCTTTTGCGTTGTTCCCCCGGATAAAGTTCGCATACGCTTATCCATCATCCTTTTCAGACCGAAGCTTTCAATCAGGTCCTCATCATGCTTTCCGCTATCGGCCTTCCTGATATCTTTCATCATATCAATCACATGGGCAATGGTCATGTTTTCAGGGTAACGCCCTATCTGAGGCATGTATCCTATCTGGTTCCTATATCTCCATTTATTAGCTATATCCTGACCGGCAAAGTGAATAGTTCCACTATCCGGTACAACCATGCCAAGCAATGCTTTGATAAGAGTCGTTTTACCGCTCCCGTTAGGGCCAAGCAATGCAATACATTCGCCCTTCGCAAAACTGACAGAGACGTTGTCCAGTGCTTTTAATTTTCCAAACTGTTTTGTTATGTTCTTCGCAGTGATCATAGCAGCAATCGCTTCATTAAAGGTCTTGTATCTCTTAACTCTTCCGGAGTTACTCCGGGTAATATTTTCTCACTCTCGTCTAATAATGAAACGATCAGGCTTCTGAACAAAACAAGGGCAGCGGGATTACTATCGATGATCATGGAATACATACTCACAGGGTGATATGCAACATCACCGGTCCTATCACGGTTAAGATCATAACCCTCATATTTATCCCAATAGTTGCCATTGAAGGTATTGAGAACCAACGATCCATTTGTTCCAATATCAAAAGTATTTCCAGTGAAATTGTTCCTTGTAAAATCATTATTGTCACAGCTCGCCTGTATCTTCACAGCCCAGCCATTATCGTAAAATGCATTCTTGTATAAATTAATCCTGCTGCATCCTTCCATGTGGATTGCCACGGTGTTCTTTGTAAAGTGATTCCCGGAAATATCGCTATCGGTGATATCTTTCAGGAGAATGCCATATGCCGCGTCTCCCCAGTTATTCAGAAAATGATTGTTGTACATGTAAATGTGATTCGTGTACATCACGGCCACACCCGAGTCATTGTCCTCAAACACATTTCCTATATAAGTGTCATGATGCGAAAACATGAAATGGATACCGTACCTGACATTCCGGGTGCTGATATTCCGCCAAACCAGAGAGTTCGTTACAAACTCGAAGTACAGGCCGTCACGGTGACCTTTAATGGTATTGCCGATGATAAGCAGGCTGTCACTGCGCCAGGCGTTAATGCCGTTACCACTTTGAACCTCGTTTTTTCCGTACGCAGTTATCGAATTATCCTTAATTGTACAGCTTCGGCTGTTCTGTATATAAAACCCAAAATTTGTGTCATCCAGAATATTATTGATCGCTGTGACACGGTAGCTATCGTAAATATTCAGGGCTCCCATATCCCGCATCTCTGAACGGCCGCTATGCTGCAGCCTGAATCCATCGATGGTTGCATTTTTAGTTTTTACTGAAAGTATCTCATACTTATTTTCCCCATCAAGTACCGGATGATTGATACCCTTTAAGACAATTGATTTTTGCAATAGAATATTCCGCTCTTTATAAATACCAGGATATACAAGAACAGTATCACCCGTATTTGCCATATCAATTCCCTTCTGGATAGTTTTTACTGATCTGGATTTTCCAACGGTAATTGTTTTCGCGTCAGCTGATAATATTGTCAATAACAACAACAGGAAAGCAATATTGACAATTGCGAAAGGGTGTTTGATATTCATTCCTATTTGTTTCTTCGCAGGGAAACAGGCATTTCCTTCCTCGTTCATTAAACGTTTTCTTAGACCAACTGGCTATTTATCCATTACCACTGTCCACTCTACCTTTTCACCCTTAAGATTTTGGGCAGCCTGTTCCAGGCTTTTAGAATCAGGGAAAGCAGCAATATTTCCTCCCATGGGTGATCGCAGTTCATCACTTCTATATAGATATGATTCGGATGCTTTGATGAAGTCATGCGGATCATTAAAAGCGACTAAGTATGTTTCCTTAATATCCGAATTGTCTATGGTATTTGATTTTACAAACTCAGCAACACAATGAGTGTCATCGAATTTATAAATTTTGCCTTTTTTAGTCACAATCTCAGCTCCGAACTTATTGTCGGCAATGCTCATCTTGCAAAAACTGCATGCATCCACGCCAAGCTTAATAGGTTCCGGCCCTGTGCTGCATGACATGACAGAAAAGATCAGGAGTACTGACGCTCCGGCAACTACTTTTCTTATCCGGCTATTATGATTCTTTTTCATCGTTCTATATTGAATAACTACCGCAGTTAATAATAATAATCCTACCCCGATAAAGATCCAGCCGCCAATATGCGGAGTTGAATAGGCCCCAAAGTTCAAAAGTTGCTTGTACCCTATCAGCGGCGGCTGATAGGACATTCCGGGAACCCGAATTGCAGCATTGGGATCCAATTCATGCCCATAATTATAATTCCAGCGATAGAAGTCGGCCATTGCCAGGATACCGAAAACAGTAAAGGAGATAAAAAGAATGACGAGCACCTTCCTCCTGTTTAACAACACTACAGCGAAACAAAATGCGGCAAAGAAGCTGATGATATAGGGTAGAAGCGTGAATTCAAGAAAGTCCTCGGTATGCAATGTTTTCATCCCGATGTAGTGGTTAAGACCATTGATAATGTCAACGTTACCTGCAAGCTTATGCGGATGCATTAATAATACCAGTCCTTCAGGATATTGAGGGGCTTCCAATTCTATCTGCCAGAGCGGAACAAATAAGACTATTATCAAACCAATACCACATAGAAAAGTGATTACCCGGCTGATTATTTTTAATTTCTGATCTACCATGATGTCAATTCGATTGAAATAACCTGTGAAGGGCTGATCTCGTTGTAAAGTGAATGAAGCGTTTCATCATGCCGGTAAGGCAGCTATCGTTCAATGAAGATCATTTTAGACTAGCGATCGGAAGTTTGGAACTTTCCTCCGAACTAAATTATTTAAATAAAAGGGCCTTCTTACGGGCCCCTTTATTTAATCGTACTATCTTTTTAACAACGAATCTCCCGCTGGCGAATTTTTACCTAAACTAAAGGATATTGCCACATTCGAGCCTTTGGGTGAAACCCTCACATAACCCGACATCTCCTGGTGAAGCGCACTGCAGAAGTCAGTACAGTAAATAGGATACATTCCCACTTTCTGCGGAACCCATTTTAAAGTAGTTGTTTCTCCAGGCATAATAAGCAACTCAGCATTTATCGCGCCTTTGATAGCAAATCCGTGTGGTACATCCCAATCCTGCTCGAGGTTTGTGACGTGGAAATATACTTCATCTCCCAGTTTGACTCCTTCAATATTATCCGGAGAGAAGTGTGACCGCATGGCAGTTATATACACATGCACCTTATTTCCTTCACGAACAATTTTTGAGTTCTTTTCACCCATTGTGACGTAAGGATGCTTATTCTCTTCTAACTTGAAAGTCTTAACCGAATTCTTAACAACTTTATCTGCTGGTATCGACTGAGCATAATGGGGTTCTCCGATTGTTGGATAATCAATCAGCAGCTTCATCTTTTCGCCACTGATATCAAATAATTGAGCGCTTTGAGCTAATTCCGGTCCTGTAGGCAGGAACCTGTCTTTGGTGATCTTGTTGTACGCCATCAGGTACTTCCCGTAGGGCTTCATCGTATCGCCGCCCGGAATACTCAGGTGACCCGGAGAATAGTAAGTAGGCTGCCTGTCAATAACTTTCAGGTCTTTGATATTCCATTTAACGATCTCTGACGAGATAAAGAATGTTGTATAAGCATTCCCTTTACCGTCAAACTCCGTATGCAATGGTCCTAAGCCTGGCTTTTTAACTTCACCATACAAAGCTGACTCATATTTTAATACCGGAATACCACCGTAGCTTCCATCAAAGGTTTTATCCGCAATAGCCTTTTTGATCTTACTCATAGCAAATACAGGGATTAATGCTGCAAGTTTTCCACTTCCCACGATATATTCGCCTGTCGGATCGACGTCAACTCCATGAGGAGATTTAGGGCAAGGAATCATATAGGCGATTTCAGGGAAATCTTTTACATCTAGGACAGTTACTTCGGTCAGCATCTTGGAGGTAGCTGTGTGAGTAGACTCATCAAATTTGTTATGAGCATATTTGACAGTTTGTTTCCTACCCTTCCCAGCCTTGACATATTCTTCCGCTTTTTTCCAGTTCACCGCAAGAATATAATCCTTGTCATTCTTGGAAGCATTTACTTCAAGTAAGGTGTGCGCCTGCTCGGAGTTATACGTGCTGAAAAAGAACCATCCGCTGCTCGGCCCCTTACCGCTGTGGCTAAGGTCAAAGTTCATCCCTGGCAATATAAGCTGGAAAGCGATTTTCATATTGCCATCTTCAGGTGCCACGCTGATAAAACTGATAGTACCTTTGAAATTCTTCTTGTACGTATCGATCGCAACATCACCGGAAGCATCGTCCATCGGCACACTAAAACGGGTACCCGCAACAACATACTCGGTATTTTCTGTGATGAATGGAGAAGAGTGATTACCTGCACTATTCGGAATCTCAATGATCTCCGCCGTGCGGAACGTCCTCAAGTCTATACGAGCTATACGAGGTGTATTGTTGGCATTAGCGAATATCCAGCGACCGTCCGTTTCACCCTTAGTTTGCGAAAGGTCAAGATGATGCTGGTCATCCCAGGGAACCATTCCATGCGATGTATTTAACATCGGCTTGGTTTCCTCGCTGTATCCCCAACCCTTCTCGGGATCTACCGAGAAAACCGGAATTACCCGAAGCAAGCGCGCGGAGGGAATGCCATATACGCTCACCTGACCGCTAAAACCGCCCGACACGAAGTTATACAACTCATCATATTTGCCTGGCTGCACATAAACTCTTGATGCAGCATCGCCACTAACGGCGTCCCCTGCATTTTTAGGTTTACACGCTGAAATGCTCAACATTACGGCTGCTGAGAGTAACATAATTAAAAATAGAACCCTTTTCATGTTTATAAGATTAACTTTTGGAGACAAAGACAAAGGATTGTCCGTACGATGAAAAACCCTCATCATTGTTAAAATTCATTTAATTTTCCTGCATTTCCGGTCTCGGCCGGCTTGTTGAATTATTACTTTACACCGTCGACCTTCCGCATATATTCATATACGTTTCGGGCATCGTCATCAGAAAGATTTTGATTAGGCATTCGAACCATACAAATTTCCAGCATTGCCTGAGCCTTGGGATCTTTGTCGATCATAACATCTGTATTTGTCATGAAGTTCATGATCCACTCTGGTGCGTGACGCGTGGTAACACCTGCCCAGCCCGGGCCAACCAGTCTCTCATCAGTCATTTTATGACATGAGGTACATTTGAGGTCTGCAACCTTCTCGCCCTTCTCAGCCATCCCCGCATCGAGATTTGGCTTGACCTCTACGTTAGTAAACTTTCCTTCGCCACGATTAGGATCATAACTTGGATTTCCCCCTTCAGTGGTTTCAGATGTTGCTGCGGAAGTAGTGTCGCTACCCGTGCCATCCCCGGAACCCGCACAAGCGGCGACAAACAAGACCAGGGCACTAAGACAAAGTAATTTTTTCATAATCTAAATTTTTAATCATTAATGTATTACAAGAATCAGATTAAGCGACAAGTCTCACTTTTACAGCAATAGAAACTATCGTCTTTGTATTGTTTTTGTCATTTCAATATCCCTACCAAACAAATGGTATAAAATTTAGTTTACATCGTCCTCTTGTAATCCGGATCTAACCTCTTATCCTACGCGCTGTTCCTTAATTTAAAATTAGTCCTTATTAGGTTGCTGTTAAATGACCACTCTTACTCAGAAAAATGATCTGGAACATTCTTAATAAAAGACATTAGAATCTCTTATAAGCTGAAAATTTTTATTTTAGGAAGTATCGATTTTGCTCATATTCTTTAACCATTTCATTAAGGGATTTTCTGCTAAATTCGGCCAACAGTTGGCTTTTGAGGGGCTTAATTTGATCATGCAGGGGGCAAGGCCCGGCATCCGAACAACTCTTCAGTCCCATGACACACGCCGTAAATAACTCATCGCCATCAATTGCACGGACTATATCGATCAAAAAAACCGAATGCCGATCATCTATATAAAACCCGCCGTTCGGACCCTTTGCCGACGATAAGACCTGTTTACGGGAGAGTGCCTGGAGTATCTTACCCGTGAAGTGCATCGGAGAGCCGATTGCCTCCGCGATCTCTATTATCCCTGCCCTCTTACCCAGATTACTGGTATAAGCAACGTAAACTGCTGCTCTGATGGCATACTCACAGGATTTTGATAATAGCATTCCGGTTTATATTACGGGTAAGGTTTATCCTTTAGCTTTCCAACAAGTCTCTTTCGAGTTTGATTGCTTTGGGGAATAGTATGTTATTTTCCAGGTGTACATGGTTGTACAGATCAATTTCAAATTCTTCCAACTTCCTGAAAAGGATTGTATAAGAGTTACAGGCGTCTGCCGGCAAGCTGTAATCCGATGTCAGCTCCCGTAACTCCGTAAGGTCTTCGCCTGCCTGCTCATGCTCCATTTCCATCACCATGATAGGGCTCAACACACCACCAAAGGGATTACTGCAGATCTCGGAACCTTTGTTTCCTGCATTAACCAATTGCCTGATGAACGGAAAGAGTATCTTCTCTTCCTTACTCATATGCAGAACCAGGTCCTGTGCGATTCGGGCGAATACTTCGGCCACCTTAACAAGTTCCGGATGCCTTCCGCCATGAACACGCGCTACCTTATTTGCAATTTCCAGGATAAACGGGATACTTTCCCGGCAGTAGCTGTGATGAGTGTTAACCACGTAATCAGTCAGGAAATCAAGTTCCCATTCATCAAAATTCAATACGCTGTTAGCTGACCTGTCTACAGCTTCAAGTTCCGATTTGATTACCTCAAGGCTGATCCCCTTTGCTTTGCTGACCTCTGAGAGTGTCTTTTTACCACCGCAGCAAAAGTCTATACCGAGCTTTTTAAAAGCCTGGGCTTTCCGGTAATCCCTCGCTACTATCTCCCCAATCGTTTCCTCCGGAATCTCTTCGTCGATGATCCTCTTACCAATTGAAACTCTCCACAATTCGGGCCCACTCTCAAGATAAGCCCATGTAACTATCTGCCCCCTTTCGGCAAGGAGCTGGTAATAAAGTGGCTTTGGATCATGATCGTTGTGAATTATAAATGAATTTCCGGGCACTAGCGAATCAAATTTTTGAAAGATTGTGGGATGTTTAAATCGCGGTTCTATCACCGTTACATCAAGAATATCTGTTTCCATTTTCTTATTATATAGAGGACAAATTTATCTTTTAATAAGCCCTCACTAATGACAAGGGTCACATATCCGGGTAAGCTTAATCACATTTGCCAGGCTTCGCAGGAAGCGCCGGAACGAGGAGCGTAAATCGCCTGAGCTGAATGAAATACAGGATCCCGGCGAAGGGAAAGAGGGAGGAGATAACCAGCAAGCATAGCTGGAAATGAGGTATTCCAACGTTAAAGGAGGAAAACAGGGGCTGTATAAAAAGAACTGAAAGGTAAAGGGCAACTACGACCATATAAAAACCGTTCAGTAAAGACACCCGGATACTGGCGCCAAAAAAACCTTTTTTCACAAACTGATCTATTATCAGAGGCATAATACAGCCCAACGTAAGCAAATGTACATACCCGATGATCAGGTTTCGCTCCTGGAAAACCCAGGTACCGATTATCGGAATACACAGCGCAACCTGTAATGCTATTTTAATTGAGATGGCAGCAAGCGCTATCTTTACGAGGAAAGAAAAGCTATTACGTTCATGCCTGTAATAGAGGCAGAGTTTAATCCAGCACAGAAGATTCAGAGTCGAAGCCGCAAGCGAGAGAATCCATATCCATACAGGTGGATCAACCCACAAGGTGAATATCAAAAATAGGGGAATAACTGAAATAACGAATGTTAAAAGCCATCTGCGCATCTTTATATGCCTGGTTCCGTTTAAATAAGCTGATGCAAACAGGCCAAGTGCAGCGAGAAGCATAAATCCATTCATCTGGAAATGCAGGTAAAAATAAATAGCATCCTGATACAAGGCTGTGTTTCGAAATCCCGAAGCAGCTAACGGAGCCAGTGCGAATGGACCAAGTGATGAAAGGCACATAAATAACAATGATCCATATATCAGAATGCGGGCGGCTTCATTCATCCTTATTTGTAAAATCCCCTTCGTACAGATAAGATAGGTAAACCTATAGCCGGTCAGGATAAACAGCGTGGAAAAACTTATAGACACCGGGTGATAGCCATAAACGGAAAAACTTACCAGCATCCCCCAGGCACTCAGCTGGGTCACCAGCAAAATAGTTTTGTAAGCCGATGAAAAACTATCCCCAAAAACAGTGTGTATTATCAGCAAAGAAATGGAAAAGAACATCCAGCCGGAAAAGGCAAAATGAGAATGCGCATGAAGCAGGAACTGGTAATTGCCTGCTGGCAAGCCAAAAACCTGCATATAGCGTAAGAGAAGTCCGAACAGGGACAATAGAATAAAATTCGAAATGGCCCATGCGGGGTATCTATTCTGCATAGCATAATTCGCATTGAACTGACAAGCTCTGAATTTCTCTTACATCAGCTCCCTGGCTGACGGCCAAGCCTCCTAAACTTGCACTACCCTCCCATTCAGCCAGGCGATTATTAAACCCGGGAAGTCTCCTGATCTCTTTAGCCCGCAGGGGAATTCCAGAATTCGGTATGAAAGTCTTCAATAAAAGGCTTATGATCACGGTTTATCGAATTTCCCATTTCCTCCAGCTGAGCAGCACTCAATCTGTCCTGCAGGTATGGAAACAGTTCGCGCTCTTCGAAGCGTATATGGTCATCCAGCATTCCGGCAAGCTTAAGCAGAAATTTCGCTTCCCTTCCGTTACAATCATCAAGTGCCGCAACAGTGGCTTTTATATCCATATGCTCAAACAAGGTACGCTGCTTATATAGGTCTGCATCATCCAGAAAACTCAGCACAAAATTCTCCTCTTCCCTGAAATGCGGAAATAGAGCCTTTTTTGAAAAATAACGAACATACTCTCTTATCAGATCTGTACTGATCTTGTATTTCAATCCCTGGCGGATCTTCCAGCCTAATAATAGCCCGTGATGATGATCGCGGGATAAGGGTTGGAGGTTTATGTCTCGTTTCATATGGGAAAATTAAAAGGGGGCATGCCAACCGCTTTTCACAGGCCATCAGGCATTACACTCGCTTACAAAAATGGGCAGAGCTAAACGAGATCAATATGACCGCGGTCATTTTTTAAAATGATAACGAAACACTGAGCCAGAATTTGCTAGCCGGGAATGCAGCCTGAGATAAAAGAAAATATTGTAACCCTTTTTTACTTAGCTCTCTCTAACATATAGTTCAATTTCATTTTTCTGACACCATAACAATAAATATCATGAAATCAGGTAAAAAAAATTCCGTTCTTATCACATCGATGATCGCCTATTTTCTGATCATTCGTCCGCCTGCCACTGCCCAGGAGAATCCAAAGCTAAGTGACGCCGAAGTAGCCTCAGTAGCGGTAGTTGCCAACCAGATCGATATTGACTATGCGGCGATTGCAAAGAAGAAATCAAAAAACGAGGAGGTGCTGCAATTCGCCGCTACTATGGCAAGTGACCATAAAGCGATTATCGATAAGGCAGTGGCGCTGGTAACCAAACTGAACGTCACCCCTCAGGATAACGCTGTGAGTAAACAATTGCTTTCTGATGCGGAGAAGACCCGGAAAAAGCTCAATTCCCTGTCGGGAAAAGCGTTTGACAAGGCGTATATTGATAACGAGGTGGCCTACCACAAAGCCGTAATCGGAGCTGTGGAAGGTCTGCTCATCCCGGAAGCAGAAAACGTAGAACTTAAGGAGCTGCTGCAAAATGCTGTTCCTGCCTTCAAAGCACATCTCAAACACGCTGAAATGGTGCAGAAGATGCATAGCGGTCAATAATATGACCATCAGCGGATATCAGATACCGTAAAATACCTTAACTTATTATACCTGTCACCTTGCAGGATTTCATAAAAGGATTTGATCAGAATGCCTGGAAAAATATTAAGCGATGATGAGATAGTTGAGCGAATCATACAGGGCGAAAAGTCCCTGTATGAATTGCTAATGCGAAAATATAATCAACGCATGTACCGTATTGCCATGTCAATCGTCAATGATGATATGGGGGCAGAAGATATTATGCAGGCTGCCTATCTCAATGCCTTTATGCAACTCCCGGCTTTTAAACATAAAGCCGGTTTCGGCACCTGGCTCACCCGCATCCTGATCAACGAAAGCCTGCTCTACCGGAAGAAGGATCTCAGGCGGCGAGAAGTATTGGCAGGCGTTGATGAAGACCCTGAAGACCAAGTAACACCTTTAAAAAGTCTTATGAATAAAGAATTGAAGGCCATCCTGGAAAAAGCAGTTTTTCAGTTACCAGAAAAGTATCGCCTTGTTTTCGTCATGAGGGAGATTGAGGAAATGAGCACCAGCGAAACCATGGAGGTCTTAAACCTGGGCGAATCCAATATAAAGATCCGCCTCAGCCGGGCAAAACAGATGCTTCGGCAGGAACTAAGCAGCTACTACAAGCCGAAAGAGCTTTTTGATTTCCACCTGAGCCGCTGCGACAGGGTTGTGCTGGCAGTAATGGATACGATCAGCAGGGAGCCCTTTTTCAATGATAGCTTTCCGGAATCGACGAGTTCCTTTAAATAAAAAGCCTGTTCAGAAACAGGCTCTTAAAAACATGACAATAAAATAAACAAGCTTACCTGACCGTCTTTACCGATAAAAATTGTCCGGCACTGTCAAATTGAACTGCATATTTAGTGGCATTCGCAAGAATGTAAACAAGGTATCCCGAAGTTATTCCCTCCTTTTTAACAATAAAAGCTTTCTCCGCAACATAAGCAGGATAGGTATTCGTCAGATAAGTCAGTATTACTGCAGGAACAACGGTCAGGGCAAGTTCCTCTTTTTTACCTTTTGGAGCGGGTAAAGTCATCCTGTTGACAAAGGTGCCTGACGAAGCAAATACCGTTGCATACAGAGCGATATTTTTGCTGATGACCACGATAGTGGAGTCCCGGTGGTTTGCAGCATGCAAAAGCGTATCTGCCGCATAGCTGGTTCTAAAGTAAGAGGTGACGATTGCCGGCAGCGCGCTAAGGGCAATCGTATCCATTGATCTTCCTTCATTTCTAAATATCCCCCTGTCATGTCCCTTTCCGTGACGACCTCTCAATTCATCGCCTTCACGAAGCTCCATCACTTTGACAAATTCTCCTGCCGCGTTAAACTTTAAACCTACGGGACTTGAATTAAATATAATACCAACAATATAGCTGTCGAGCACACTGGTTGTGCTATTGGTGATACTGAAGGCCTTGCTAAAAATATAACTGCTGTATGTTTCGCCCAGGTACGCAGTGATGCTTGCAGGCAAAGAAGATTCGGACAGTTCAGTTTTCATAAAGCCCTTTTCACACCCCCCTGCTACATAGACAGAATCAGTGGAACTGCTACCCCCAGACACCGAACTTAGTGAAGCGATTGCTACTGCCGTCGGGTCAATGTCCGCAGAATCAGTGTTAACCGACGAATCTTTGCTGCACGCTGTTAAAAATATGACCATGCATGAGGCCATAAACAGGTAATTCTTAATTTGTGTTCTCATTGTCGTAAGATTTAGTGAAAAATTTTATCCATTAACAGGAATTACTTTGAAGCTCATTCAAACGATTTTCTCCAATGGACAATGTAAAGGAGCGGGTAAATCCCCTGGCATCAAATCATGTGTCGGTTAACAGGTTAAATGTGTCGACTAAATGAGTTAACGCTGCGACGAGTTCGAATTTGACCCGAATTCTCTCCCGGAAGGGGACATTCTAACTTGAAATCGTCTCGAGCTGGATAACCTCAGACTCGTGCTTATAACGTGGATTAGGAGGGTTGAACAAGTCCCTGATCAGTTCAATTCATTTAAGCATGGTTATTGAGCGTCCATCAGTACCTGGCTACATCAACGCTGGAAGGGTTGTAGAAAAATATTAAAAGGACATGCTCGACATCGTAATTGAAGCACGCCAAGCAGCAATTAGCAAGGCAGTGAAAGTAAAACGCATTCTTCCATTCCGCCTTAGAAGGATGGTTGGACCCTTCATTTTCATGGATCACGCCGGACCAATTCTGAATATTCCTTCAGAAACTTCTTCGTTAGATGTCTTACCTCATCCGCACATCGGACTTTCTACAGTAAGCTATCTTTTTGACGGTCAGGTAACACATCGGGATAGTCTGGGCGTAGAACAAATAATCCGTCCTGGCGAAGTAAACTGGATGACTGCTGGCAGTGGCATTGCACACTCTGAAAGGTTTGAAGAGCCTTCATCTCTTACAGGGGGATTGGAGATGATACAAACCTGGGTGGCGCTACCCGAAAGTGATGAAGAAGCTGCACCCTCTTTCAATAATTATACGCCCGAACAACTTCCTGTCTTTACTGACAAGGGTGTTTGGATGCGACTGATAGCAGGCAGTGCATACGGACTGCAAAACAATGTCAAAACAAATTCGCCCTTGTTTTACCTCCACGTGGTCTTACAACAAGGTGCCGCATTTGCACTACCCGCGGAGCATTCAGAAAGAGGCTTCTACATCGTTAAGGGAAGCATAGAAGTATCGGGATTTACATACGGGCCGGGAAAAATGCTGGTATTCAGCAAGGGTACAGATCCCTTAATCATTGCGAAGGCAGACAGCACGCTTATGCTTCTTGGCGGTGAGCCCCTGGGTGAGCGATTTATCTGGTGGAATTTTGTTTCCTCCCGCGAAGAACGTATTGAACAAGCGAAAGAAGACTGGAAGCAGGGTAGAATTATCCTGCCACCAAACGACAACAAGGAGTTTATTCCACTTCCATATGACCAATCAAAACCGGCAGGAACCTCACCAGGGCCTGAGCCGCTTTCATAAACATTCCTTGCCAGCATTTGCAAAAATGTATACAAGGTCACCGGCACTCACACATTCTTAATTCCTATAGGTCAGGTAGTACTCATGTTAAGGTTAGTCCGCTAAATTAGTGGACTAACCACTAGCAGACCTGAACAAGTCCCTAAGCAGCCAGTTCGTGGCGGACAATATGAAGCTCAGCCAAATAGTTTTAGAGACGTTAAATATTTTACCAAAACTGCACTTGCGTTGGAGTGGCAGAAGCCCTCAGATCCGGCTATATTATTAGCAACTTGCAGTCGCTTTATTTACCTATAAATTCTAATATAGAAGTTAACGTTTCAGCTTGTTGTTGCTCCCTGCTGATATCCGCTTTATTGTCTCCTAATTGAAAACCGTAATAACCAAACTGCGCATGATTTGCTCCGCCTATTCGCACAAATTTTGTCATTTCAGGCAATTTCGATTTATTGCTCAGTACGGAGTTCTCGTCTGCCACACCGTCTTTTGATCCATAAATTTTTAAGACTGGAATTTTAATGTCAGCAAGGGAAATGTCTCTTGGGTGAGTCGTTCCTATCAATATTAATTTATCAATCAAATTACGATTTTCATACACGAATTGTGCGCCCATTTTTGCACCCTGAGAATGGCCTGCAAGAATATACGTTTTAGATGTATCCTTAAACAGTTTTAATTCTTTGGGCTTTTTATATCCTTTTGATGCAAGTCGCCAGGGCATTTTTATTAAGTATACTTTTATATTGTTTTCCGCTATTTTTCTGCAAAGGGGAATATATGCTTGTGGCTCTACCATTGCTCCGGGAAAAAATATAAAGACGTCTTTAAATTTTCTTTGTGGCGTAAACACATAAAAGTCAGCCGTTTTTTCCACGCTTACTAAGCCGTTGTTTTGCAGAAGCGATTTGTCAACTCCATGAGACTGATAGGAATAGAATATCCAGAATGTAAAAATTATTCCACCGGCTACCCAAATGGTCTTTGCAATTTTTTTAAATCTCCATTTCTTCCTGGTCATATCTGGTTTGCCTTATGGTTGAGTAAATTACTGGATTGCATAGCAAAAATTTTATTTGAGAATGTACTCAATACACGGCTAATCTACTTTATAAAATATTTACTTCAACTGAATAGCTATAGACGAAGCTTCAGTTCTGGCCTTTGGTCTATCATCGTCGATTTTTCTGCACCTTGTTAATCATATCCCGGACTAATCGCTACATTTCCATCACAAAAATGAAATCAGGGGAGTATGTCAGAACTAATTGAAAAGAAAAGCAGCCGGATAAAGGTTGGACTATATGCGGCTGTTGTAGTATTCCTGGCCTATACCATGATCTTCGGGTTCAGGAAGTCATTTACTGTGGCCACTTTCGATGGAATTGAAATAGCCGGGTACAGCTACAAGACCATCCTGGTGATCAGCCAGGTTCTGGGTTACCTGCTGGCCAAATTCTACGGTATAAAATATATTTCAGAGCTTAAACGAACAGGAAGGGGTCAGGTTATTTTAATCCTGACCGGAATTGCCTGGTTAAGCTGGTTGTTTTTCGCCCTGGTGCCGGTTCCCTACAACATTGTATTTCTTTTTATAAATGGTTTCCCCTTAGGGATGCTTTGGGGCGTAGTTTTCTCTTATGTGGAAGGCAGGAGAAGTACGGATTTTATTGGTGCAACTCTGGCTGTCAGCTTCATCTTCGCCTCGGGTTTTGTCAAAACTGTTGGCGCGTGGCTGATGACCAGTTTCGGCGTGTCAGAATTTTGGGTGCCATTCTTTACCGGATTAGTTTTTGCCCTGCCGCTGCTATTGTTCGTTTACCTGATGGAGAAAATCCCACCACCAGATGAGGAAGACATTGAGTTTCGTACAGAACGCCTGGCGATGACGGAAGCAGACCGGAAAAGCTTTGTGAAAGAATTTTTTGCCGGGATAGTCGCCTGTATTCTGATCTATTGCTTTGCGACAATCTTCAGGGACATACGCGACAACTTCGGCGCAGAAATGTGGAAAGAACTGGGTTATTTTAATCAGCCGGCTATATTTTCGAAAACAGAAACCCCGATCACCCTGGTCATCCTGGTTTTAATTGGCAGCATGGTTCTTATCAAAAACAACTATAAAGCCTTGCAAACGGCTCATGCCTTTATCCTGGCTGGCTTTACTATTGCGGGCGTTTCAACCCTCCTTTTTACCTCTCAATCGCTTGAACCGATCTGGTGGATGATGCTCGTCGGACTGGGCCTTTACATGGTTTACATCCCTTTCAATGCCGTCTTTTTCGACCGGCTGATCTCCACCTTCAGGTACACCGGAAACGTAGGTTTCTTAATCTACCTGGCTGATTCATTCGGCTATGTCGGCAGCGTTGGGGTTTTGTTCAGCAAAGAGATCTTCCGGGTACAACTCAACTGGGTCACTTTCTTTTCAAATAGCGTGATGATCCTGTCTGCGACCGGCATCTTACTTACTGTTTTTTCGATGTTTTATTTTGGTAAGAAGTATGCCGTGTTGAGCCGGCAAGAAGTACGTCCTGATCAACAAGTGCACACCGAGTATTAGGGCAAAGAGATGCACCGCCCCTCTCGCCGACTGACTTTCTTCAGTGGAAGACTTTGCCTTGTCCTAAGGCCAGCTTCTAAAACGCCACTTCCGACGCCGTTTTTCTTAACAAGTGCTTCTGTGTCTGAGACTTCTAAAAATTTTGAGCATAAAGATGACGGTAACTAAAACACATGCAATGCGTAAAAAGTGGGGATTTTAATACCCAATTGAAAAACATTTTAATAAATGAAAAAAAATTTCCACTTTTTAACATTCCTTGCCGTGGCCGCATTGAGCTCGGTAACTGCCTGTAAAACGGAAAAAACAGGAGACCCTAAAGGAATTTTACTCAGCTCAAACGTTACAGAAATTAACAAACGTTTAACGACCTATGAGAATGAGGTTGTACCACTGGTCGAATACGGGGGCCAGCGCGTTAGTGCCGCTAAGGGAAACAATCAAATTTCTTCCGTAGATATTTCCTCAAATTACAATCTTAGATTGGTTGCAGAGGTACAGGCACCGGTTTATAACGGGAGTACACTGCAGGCTACAGAGGTAACAGTGTCAGGTAATCGTGCTTACGTATCTTATAATACGCAGGGCAGCGTTTATCTGGGCGGCATTGATGTAATCGATATTACTGACGGCAGTAAGCCGAAACTTTTGCAAAGTGCTGTCACGCCGAATATCGACATCAGCTCCTTGGCGTTTGACAACAACTATTTATACATAGCCGGTGCACTTGATATTGATCAGTTTTCAGACTACTCCTATCCAGCAATAGCCAGCCGCATAGGTATTGAGAGCGGATTACTAACCGAGAATATTACAAATGTAAAGCTGGGAGGCTATGTAGCCAACAGTATTGCAATAGATGGTAATAGTTTGTTTGTGACAAGCGGGAATACTAATGGAGGCGTATCAATTATCGATAAAGCTAATCTGACAATAAAAAGTACATTAGCCCTTGACGGCGCAAAAGATGTGGCTGTAGGGATGTCTGATTATACGGTGCTTTTTGGCGCATTCATTGGTTCTCCAAAGCAAACACTGGCGGTTTACGACAAGGCCACTAACCAGCTAAAAAGTTCTTCCGACGTACCAGCAGGAATTGATCCGCAGGCTAAATCAAACATTGCAATCGCTCGTAATTCGGTCCTTCTGTCAAATGGAAAGGCTGGAATTACTTTTTGGAATCCTGTCACTAACGTTAGACTCGACCACATTGGCCTCCCTGCTTCAATTGATGATACTGAAACAGAGGATATCTACACAAACTCTGTGTCAGTGTCCGATAATTATGTCTACGGTGCAAATGGTGCAGCAGGTCTTGTGGTTTCAAGAATCAACACTACCGGAGACGGCTTAGAAATCTTAGGAATTGCTGACAGTAAAGGTTCCGCTAACTATGTTAAGGCGGCAAAGGATTTGATATTTGTAGCTTCAGGCAAGGATGGAGTCCAGATTTATAAATTGGAATCGAAGATTGTTCCACCGCCTGTTTCAACAACTCCGGCTTGCGAAAGCCGCCCGGTTCTGAACTCTAATAATCATGGAACCTATAATAATAATTCAGGTGCGAAGGAATATTTCAGAGGTTCTACCGTCCTGGGAGGTTTAAACGTTAATGATGTTTTTGATTATTGCGGATCCCTGAGCATTTTAAGCACTGTCAATGTTAATTCGAATGCCTCTTTAAATGTGTCTGGTTCGTTATCGATTGGTGATTCGTTTAATATCAATAAAACGGCTAAGCTGACAGGAAATCTGGTTGTGAAAAACCTGATACTCAACAGTAACGGCGAGTTTGAAATGCTGCAGTCCGGAGCATTGAAAGTGAATGGCAATATGACGATGAACTCGGGTTCTGTGCTAAAAGTTCGGGGCAGCCTGGAAATTGATGGTGACTTTACATTTAATGGCGGCCGCATTGAGTTTATCGGCACTGGCAATAGTGTAAAAATTCAAGGAAAAGTATATGGTTCCGGAAATTCAATTGTAGGCGAATATACAGGCAAAATCAAATAATAAACTGGTCTTGCGTATCGACTTTCGCCGACGCGAATAGACCAATCATATAAACCACAAATCAGAAAGCACCTACATTTTTGTAGGTGCTTTCTTTTTGCAAATACAATTTTGGGCCTGCTTGCAGGGTAATATTTCTAATCTACAGGGCACTATTTATCTGCTCAAAATTGTAAAAATCCACCATTGTGCACAAAACTGATATTATTGGATAATATTGTTCGGTCCATTGCCAGTAATTTTAAAAAACGATCAGGCAGCAATTTCCGGGTTAGGCTTCTGCCTATTATTCCGCACATTAAAAGACTTACTGTTTAGGTCGCGAGGGTTTCCATCTTTCTCAAATTCGCGCTCCATGCCCCGCTGGACCAGGATCACTTTAATAATTGCCGGAGCACTACTGGCTATCATCATTATAGCCTGGCTGGCTCTGGCAGCCTATGTTTATACCCATAAAAAGGAATTACTTGGTTCTATTATTGGGCAGCTAAATGAGAATCTCAACGGAACTCTAACCGTCGAAACGATGGATCCTGCCCTTATCAGTGGCTTTCCGGGCGTATCTGTCACTTTAAATAATATTATTCTGCGGGATAGCTTATGGCAGAATCACCGGCATGATGTATTGAATGCTGTAAGTGCATCCATCTCAGTGGATGCCTTTTCCATCCTCCGCGGTAAACCGACCATTAATAATATTACAGTTAACAAGGGAAAAGTACATTTTTTCACGGATAGCCTTGGAAACTCGAATCTGGCTGTTTTTAGAAAAAAACCTAAAAAGGAAACGTCATCAGAAAAGAAGCGAAAGCAGATAAACCGCTTCGAACTTCACAACGTCAGACTTGTTTTTGAAAATCAAAAGAAAGCTAAGTTTTTCGACTTTGACATTTCAACTATTGACGCAAAGATCAAGTATAATAACAAGGGCTGGGAAGGCAAGGTTAAGATCAATATGCTTGTCAATAGCCTGACCTTTAAGACCCGGCGGGGAAGTTTTCTGAAGAACAAAAAGCTTGAGACAAACCTGGACCTGGTCTTTGACCGGGGACTAAAGCTGCTCAGATTTCCGATGCAGGACTTTAAGATAGGAGAAGATAAATTTGAAATTGGCGGCCAGTTTTCGCTGGCAAAAAATTCTTCTGCATTCGGTCTGGATGTAAAAACGAAAAAAATAGCCCTTGGAAACGCGGCTGCCTTGCTAACACCTAATATCGGGTCGAAAATCAGCAGGTATAACCTAAGTAAACCGATATCTGCGGGTGCGACTATACGCGGCGGTTTAAAGGCGGGTTCGGATACCCGTATCATCGCTAACTGGGAGGTTGAGAATAATACCTTATCACTCTATGACGAAAAAGTAACTAACTGCAGTTTCACAGGTTCCTACAATAATACCGGGCTTGGCGGGCAATTAAGCTCAGATGAGAATTCCGCTATTCGCATTTACAAAATGAAGGGTGACTGGAATGAGATACCCTTTACCGCTGACTCTATTATTGTGGCCAACTTAAAGGTACCGGTGCTGACCGGTAAGTTTTTAGCTGATTTTCCGCTAATGAAGCTTAACCCAATCTTTGCACAAACCTTCGCTTTCACCAATGGGACCGCTCACCTGGATGTTCTTTATAAAGCACCATTAGATAAGAATGACAGTGTGCGGTATATAAACGGGAAAATACAGGTTAAAGATGCTTCACTGAAATACCTTTCCCGGAACCTTGCATTCAATAATGGGAATGCGACGCTAGACTTCCGGGGACAAGATCTTTTTTTACGGGGCATCAATGTACAAAGCGGTGGAAGTTCCTTACAAATGGAGGGATCGATCCGTAATTTTTTAAAACTTATCTATACTCATCCTGAAAAAATGTTCTTAGACTGGAACATAAGCAGTCGCCAGATCAACCTCGGGCAGTTCATGGCCTTCCTTAAACCCCGACAGGCACGTCCGCGCACAGCAGGTAATAGTAAGTTTTCAGCGCGGTTTGATCACATGCTCAGCAGAACGAATGTAAGAATGAAAGTAAGGGTTGACCGCCTGATCTACAAAAAGTTTGTGGCCCAGGATGTAAACTCAAATTTGACGCTGACAGAAAAAAGAATACTTATTCAGAATGTCAGCCTGAAGCATGCTGGGGGAAGTTTTATAATCAACGGAAACCTTGATCAGGGCGGCAGGTCAAACCAGTTCAAAGTGAATACCCGCATTCGCAATACCAACGTCCAGCAGCTGTTTTATGGATTTGATAATTTTGGCCAAAACGGCATAACAGACAAAAACTTGCGGGGTACACTGAATGCGGACTGCAACCTTTCCGGCTCGATATCGGAAAGTGGCAAAATGGCGTCTAAGAGTACCCGCGGGACGGTAGGCTTCTCTTTAACAAATGGCGCGCTTATCAATTTCGAGCCGGTTGAGAAGATTGGAAACATTGCTTTTTCTAACCGGGATTTCTCCAATATCACCTTTAAAAAACTGTCAAACACATTCACGATCCGGGGTGACAAGATCATCATCCCGCCGATGTTAATTCAATCGAGCGTATTGGAAATTCATGTCGAAGGTGTTTACGGTTTTACTTCAGGTACAAACATGTACATCCAGGTGCCCTTGCGAAATCCCGAAAAAGAAGAAAAGGCAACTGCTAAGAACAGGAAGAAGAATAAAAAGGAGAAAAAGGAAAAAAAGGGCATTGTTTTAAATTTGCAGGCAGTTGACGAAGGCGGACAGGTAAAAATTAAAATGGCTAAGAAAAAAGATTGAGTTCCGAGAAAAGACTCGTCAAATATGACTTTAGTATCCAACCGTCGGAATAGCAAACAAACCCGTGCGAATATTGATACTGCTGTTTCAAAATCTGAAACCGACTTGCACTATATACCTGTAGCCAAAGTCCCATGTATTAAAATTACCATCCGTTTCCAGTTTCCCTTCTTCGATCACCTTGCTCAAACCCGTAAATTTATTTTTTAGTGCCTGGGCTAGTTTTTCCTGGAGTTCGGTTCGCTCACCCTGCGGGATGTCACTCGCAAATGTTGCACCAATATCATAATTAGCTACGCCCGGACCTATCATTATCAGGTCAACTGCCAGTCGGTTCCAAAAAACAAATTGATAACCGATCTCAAAGCCAACGGTATGTATCTTAAGATCCAGGGAAGTTGAGCGTTGGTAGGTTGTTGTACCTGAGGCTACGTCCCATATATTCTCCCTGATAACTTGATTATACGAATAATACGGCCCAATATAAACACCGCGCGGCGCGGCATGACGGTTCACACCCCCGAGGTAAAAACGGTAATCTGCGGAGATGTGAAAGCCCTTTTTATCTCTGTTGCTGGCAATCGAAATTGAATCGTTGTCATTCAATCTAAATTCGGGCAAAGCCATGCGTCCGATATTCAGCGATGCAGACTGGTTTTCTTTCAAAAGCCGTTCATATCCGAAAACGATATAATCCTGTCCAAATAGTGCAGGCCCGGTAAGGTTATACCGGATCGTGTTCTTAAATGTTTTCTCCTGGCCGGATTGCTCCTGTGCAAAAGCGGTGTAGGTAAGAATGATCAGCATTATAGCTATAATATAACGCCAGTACTTTGCAGTTAGCTTCGTTTTCATCGCTGAATTACTGATACAATTAGAATACGGGGCAGGAGTTTAACCACCTGCACTCAATTCAAATTTAAGTCATCCGGCTAGCCCTATACTAACACCATACTCTCATGTTATTGCACTATTATAGATATTAGATATTCTCATACTTACTGAATTTCGCCTTTCAACAGATACTCAGCGCGCGGCTAATGATGTTAATTCCACCGCTAAATGCTTGTAAAAATCTTTACAAGTAAGATGATCAAAAAACCAAAGAAGGGTATGGAAATGCCGAAGAGAAGCAATCGCAAGGTTTTTCGGTAATATGCAATAGCCCGGTCGGCCGGATAATTCATCTTTAATATGCGAAACAGGGCAAAAAGTAAACAGGCAATGCTTATCGTGATACTCACGGAAACAACAATGTCTTTAAACAAATTTGTTGAGAATGCGTTGGGCATCCAGCCGCTTGAATACTCTAGCATGAATCCAAGGAAAATACCCGTGGCTGTGACCATCGGTTGCCGGAATTGTTGAATCGGATCCATGTTGAATAAGGTATCAGGTGTCAGGTGTCAGGTTTGGGGTAAGAGGTATCAGGTGTCAGGTGTCAGGTTTGAGGTAAGAGGTATCAGGTGTCAGGGAACAGGTTTAAAGAGTAAAATTAAATACAATTCCCCTAGTAAATCGTCCCTTCAGGTAACAATAGAGGAAAGTGCAATAACATGATAGAATCGTGTTTTAACAAAGATTTACAAGGTTAATAAAATGCTGCAATTGCAATTAAAAAATGCGTAAATGATGCTGTTCTGGAGGATAATGGTTAACTTGTATCGTATTTTTTCATAAGTCTTATATCATGAAAAAACTTTTTTTAGTATGCTTAACAGTTGCAATCAGCCTGTTAAGCCGGCCGGTTTTCTCCCAGGCTGAAAGTGATTCGACATTGCTGGGATTGCCCGGAGATAACCTGGATCTTTATGCTGTTTTGGACATCTTTCAAAAGTCGAAAACCATTGAAGATTTTGAGAAATCGTTAAACGATCAAAATACGAAGGTGAACAACCTGGACCTGGACCTGGATAAAAAGGTTGATTTTATAAAAGTAGTTACCAAGCAGAAGGAATCGTCCTTTACATTTATACTACAGGTAGCCGTCACTGAAAAAGAGACACAGGATGTGGCAGTTATTTTAGTGGATAAAGACAAAAATGGCAAAATCTCCATGCAGATCGTGGGTGATAAAGAGTTGTATGGAAAAGATTATATTGTTGAGCCAAAATCTACCGTGACTCCGGGCGTTACCGCTAATCCGGGTTATACGGGACCTGCCCCGGTCACCAAAAGCGTACCAGCTACCACGACCACTACGGTAGTAGTTGAAACAGCACCCATTGTACAGTACGTTTATTCGCCTGCATACGTACCCTATTATCCACCTTATCATTACGGATACTATCCGCCCTATTTTGCGGCCTTTACCGTAATGGCCGTCGGCATTTACCGCCATAACCATTATCATTATCATGGTGGTGGTTATGGTTACCACCATACAACCGTGATAAATAATAACAATAACTACAATAATTACAACAGCAACAGGAATACCTCTAACAGGGTGTCGCATAATAATGCGAGCGGCAATTACGGGAACAGATCTGGAAACCGTGCATCAACCGGGGCTTCTGCATCCACACGTCCGTCGACATCTGACCGTTCATCACGCGGTACCTCAGCGTCTACACGTCCGTCGGCAAGCACGCGTCCATCAACCGGGGCTTCTGCATCAACACGGCCGTCGACAGCTGACCGTTCATCACGCGGTACCTCAGCGTCTACACGTCCATCTACAACCCCTCGTTCTTCAACCGGAGCTTCTGCGTCAAGCAGGCCGTCAACCCGTCAGTCAGGCGGCTCTGTTTCAAGCCGGCCATCCTCATCTTCAATGGGAGGAGGAGGTCGTACCAGGGGTGGTGGTGGCGGCGGATTCAGCGGTGGCGGAGGCAGAAGACGCTAATTGACCTTTCTAGAAAGCGGTTGGCCAAATTCTTTTAGCTCAACCGCTTTACTGAAGCGGTAGGTCAGAAGCACTCATATCCCGGAGGCATACATACTTGCCATTTCTTTTTACAAACAAGCTCATGTAATTCCCGGTATTAACGGCTTTATTAGTGGAATCAACTACTGTGAAATAGCCGATCTCCAAAACCTGGTTTCCATCGTTTGAAACAAAAACTTCTTTCGTTTTAAACGAGATCTTATTAGAATTTGAACCCAGATCGGATTTCAAAAATTCAGCGATTGCTGCTTTGCCTTCCAATGGTGCCCTGTTTTGATAAAAGCTGACCGCATCATCTGCATAATAGCCGATATTTTTAAGTACACCGGAATTATAGGTTGCGGCAAACTCGTCTTCCTTAGCCTGGATCTCCCTTTTTATCTGTTCTTTGTCAATAATTGCTGCTGTGGGTTCTTCCTTTTTCGTATTACAAGCGAACATTATACTTACAATACCAACCAATAGTACTCCTTTTACGATCTCGGTTTTCATAATTAAAAATTTAAGCCTAATACTTAATGTTTTAAGAAAATACTGCAAGCTTGCCACAGCTGCGCTTATTAGAAGAATTTTCCTACCGGAAACCTCAAATTTACATATCGCTTTAATTTAAATTAAAGGGTAAATAAATGAATCATTCGTTTCAATCTTTGACATAAACAAACAAAACATATCCGGGTTTCAGTTAGGTATAAGTTGTCAGGTATCAGCGATCAGCTTGAAGTCTCAATCCTGCCCGGGTGCCTGCCACCTGATATAATAAACCTATTACCTGGAACCCGATACCTGTTAACTGATACCTGTTACCTGTTACCTGTTACCTGTTACCTGATACCTGTTACCTGCTACCTAATACCTCCTTCACTTCTTCGGTGGGACTATGGAATAACCCAGTTGCCGCAGCGCATCGGCTTCATTATAAAAAGTTCTGCTGTGCACGATCTTTCCGTCTTCGATCCTGTATACAGCATTTACCCATAGATTGACCGGGCCCCTCCCATCTTTATATTTAATGGTTAGATAAGCCCAGTTTAATACCCAGTCGCCTTTCGCTTCACCATCAGGAACAGTAACAGCTAATTCTTTATGGCGGGTATATTCGATGGATTTATAAAGGTGTTCGGCATTATCCTTCCAGCCCTTAAGCGCTTCCTGTTTGTTCGTAGAATCGCCAATTGAAGGACCATAGCCCATGTAGTCATCGGCAAGAAGTGAATCCATCATGGCGACATTCTTCGTTTCCACTGCTTCCATATACTTCTTAGCAATGCCCATGTTTTCCCGTTCCGTTTTGCTTCCACCTGCATTGCAGGAATACAGGCTACAAATGATAATGACAAATAACAGTGGTTTCATGACTCTGTAGTTTAGTAGCTTTAAGTTGTTCTAAATCCTGTTAGGCCTAAGTGATATCGAAGTAAGCCTGAAACAGGCTATTTGATCGTATATCCCTTCCCTTCCAGGCATGCTGAAAAACCTTTTATAAAACTGTTTTTTAGCTCCGCTTCCTTATTGGCTGCGTCAGCCTGCGATTGCTGGTTTTGTTGAGCCTGGGCTTGTTTTCCCCTTCGCCTTCCAGACAGAGCACCTGCTACAGCACCAATGGCTGCCCCTTCACCAGCGTCGCCGGCAATGGCGCCGATGGCCACGCCAGCCGCTGCGCCCTTCGCTGCACCGACCACGGCACCGCCGGTTGGGCCTGTTTGCTCAGGGGCGGCTTGTACTTTCGGGAGATTCAGGGGATCGATTCCTGATTGCTCCATCGACCATTTATAGCATTCAAATTCATCCGCTTTCTGCTGCTGTTTGCTTTGCCCTTTTGCCGGATAAACAAATAATTTCAAGCCAGCCGAGATCTGGTTATAGGTCATTTTTGACGTGTCGGGCAAAGCTGGTGCTTGCTGGGCAACAGCTGATTGAGAAAGACCCAGGGTTAGTAACCCCAAAACTGCTTGTGTGAAAAAATTTGCTTTCATCGTTTTAGGTTTAGGTTTATTATCCTTCATGTTTGCCTTTGCTCTTGAGAAATCTCTGTCTTATTATTTTGAATATTTAATTCTCTACTTTAAGGTTTAACTCAACAAGGTAATTCAGGGTACGCTTGGGCGGTCACGCATCAGCTTGTCTCTTAATTCAGTTTGAAGAGTCAGCAGGGGTTTCTGATCGACCTGGGTCACCCCTACTTCTGGTCGGTCGAGATCTAATATTAAAAACATGACCACGGCAAAAATAGTGGCGAGCATAAAGTTGATCGTTAAATTTCCTCTTCCTGAAACGCCGAACTGATAGCCAAGAATAAGCATGGAAATAACTCCGATAATAAGCAGACCCCAGAGCACCGCTACCGGAATGCGATAAACCAGTACCATGCTTAGTCGTTTGTAATTTGCGTACACCAGTTCATTTAACGCGCTGGTATATAAAGCGTATGCCTCCGAACCGCCATTCTTTACTGCAAGGGCCTCTGCATATGTCCACAAAGTGTCAAGTATTTCCCGGTTCCGCCTGATCACCTCACGAAGCTTAGAACGGTCGTTGGAGAGACCAACAATCAGATCAACATACTCAACAAGGTGTTTCCTGGTGCCCGAGCGGTATGGTTCCGGTATGAGTCCAGCACGCAAATACACCATCCTAATGTTTTTAACTTCTTCCAGAAGCAACTCCTTTCGTGTTTCATAGCGATTGGCGGAGATCTGGAAAGTAAAAGCAAGCATAAATGCCAATAGGGCATTTGACGTGGCCACTACTGACTCAATAGCCGTGTGCTGGATCTCTGCCCGATGCCTGCGATGATACATACCATATCGCTGCCCGATGATCATAGGTACTATCACCGCAAGAAGCGGGATAACGAACATTCCTGCGATCTGAAGAAAAATTGGGATGGTCATACCTGCGGGTTCTTTTAATTATCGGTATGAAGAATGCCAGACGAATGGCATTATTTGAAACCGTCGACTGCCTTATAAGATAGATGAAAAACGCAAGAGCAGGTTCGACCGCAACCTGTCAGAATCATACCTTTTAAATTTAATCATAATTAAAAATCCACAAAAGCATCCGGCGTTGGTATAGACGAAAGTGCAACACATTGATAGAATCGTTACTCCTCAAACAGGTCCAGCAATTCAACCATCTTCTGGTTGGCTCTGTCCATATTGATCAATCCGCTGCGTGGCCGGTCCAGATCAATGATGGTAAAAACAGTGCTTGATAACATAATGGCAAGTCCCATTACACCAATCCAGTCAATTTTATTCTTATTGTCATAACCAAGCAGGAATGCCGAGCAAAAGCAAAGAATAAAAAGAAAGTACATGATAGAATCCGGAATGGTACCCTCGCCCGCTGCTCTCCGCGTCGTGGTAATATCTATCATCTCATTTAACGCAGGCACCAGTTCGGAGGTTCTTGTGGTAATATTATCCACCTTTGCATACGCTGCCATAATGGCCCATATTTCTTTCCCGATACTATCTGCCTTCTGATAGTTTTCCATTGTTTTCTCCATGTCCATTCCGGCCTGGTAATGTGCAATACGTGCCTCCACATATGCTTTAAAATTGGCCCGCAGCAATCGCCTTATACTGTCAGGATATATATCCGTTCTTAATACCGCGGTGCCGATACTGTTGACCTCCTCTATCACTACTTTTCTCCTTGTATCAAACCTTGAATTCGACATGCCGAATGTAAATGCAAGCAATAAACCCAGTAAACCCAGCAGAGTACCGTTCAGCGTTCCGAGATCCTGGGTTTTGGTTTCCGGGTGTTTAAGAAGCGCCTTCCTTCTCAGCCGGTAACCTAACAGGTAAAAGGCAATGATCAGGATGAGTAAAATGAGAGCCGTCAGTATTGTAGGTGTTGCCTGCAGAATTGATAGTTTTTGCATAAGCTATTTTTTAAGCTAACGACGGCGGCAAGCAAATGACAATACCCCTCGTCCTTTTTGATTATTGCCGCGCCATGGCCACTCGTACGGCCTCCTCGGGTGAGATAAGGTGGTCAGAATTTTCAGCCGCATCGGCAATTGCGATCTGAACGCCCTTCACGCGGCCCGTGAACTTGTTCCCATGCGGGCCATAATCTTCAGACACGGGTGACCCTGTGTCCAGACCGACATCGCAACCATCGTCGGCGGAGAAAATCATCGCCGTGGTGGCGGCGACTTTGCCCTCGCCGACCTTATTGCCATCAACAAACAGCGATACAGTACCTCCTTTGCCAAGTCCTCCGCCATCATAGGCAAACTCCATTCGTACCTGATGTGCGCCCGCGGACAATGAACTGTCTGCCCCGACATAGAAATAGTGCACGCCGAGCAGGTTGTAACAATACTTCAGCTTGCTGTCCTTCGCATAGAGGCTCCAGCCGCCAATATTCCCTCCCTGGGCAATGATCACTCCCTCGACTCCGCTATTGGGCACCTCAATCTCAGCGGTAACGGCGTGAGACTTGTTTTTAATGTTCAGTATCGAATTCTCCGACAGGCGCCCCATTCCCCCAAAAAGGAGTTGGGTATTTCCCTTGATCAAAACCGGTCTTCCAGCAAGATCCGGATTAATTCGTTCAGCCACCCGGTCATCGAGCGGGAGCACGTTGTAGCGGGTCGCCTCGATCAGCCATAAGCGCTGCATGTGGTGAAGCTTATCCGGCATCTCCTTAGCGAGATTGTTTGCCTGACTCCAGTCCTTGCTGGTATCATAAAGTTCCCAGTTATCGTCGTCGAAAGCCGGAACTTTTTCTCCGACGAGAACCCAGGGCGTCTTGTGCCGTGTCACGGCAGTCCAGCCCTTGTGATAGATACCCCGGTTACCGAACATCTCAAAGTATTGGGTCTCGTGTCGCTCAGCAGCCCCGGCATCGTTGAAGGAGTAGACCATACTAACACCTTCAATAGGTTTCTGCTGTATGCCATTCACTGAAACTGGCTCTGGAAGTCCGGCTGCTTCCAGGATAGTGGATGCGATGTCGATAACGTGATGGAATTGCGAACGGATCTCACCCTTTGCTTTGATGCCATTAGGCCAATGCACGATAGTTCCATTGCGCGTCCCGCCCCAGTGCGAAGCAACCTGCTTGGTCCACTGGTAAGGCGTATTCATGGCATGCGCCCAACCCACCGCAAAGTGATTGTAGGATTCCGGCCCGCCAAGCTTATCAATCCTTTCCATCAGGAATTCAGGCGTCTCGAGGGCAGCAGCACCGTTGAAGTTGATCATCTCGTTGTAGGTGCCGTTCAGAGTGCCCTCAGCTGACGCTCCATTGTCGCCGATGATGTAATAAACCAGCGTGTCATCCAGAAGGTTGAGTTTTTCCAGGTTATCAAATAAGCGACCGATGTGGTGATCAGCATACTCCAAAAATCCCGCATACACTTCCATTTGACGGCCGAGTACAGGCTTGAGATCGTCCGGCATCTCGTCCCAGGAAGGAATTTCTTTATGGCGTTCGGTGAGCAGGCAGTCCGGCGGAATTACGCCCAGTTCCTTCTGGCGGGCAAAGATTTCTTCGCGAAGCTTGTCCCAACCGGCATCGAACTTACCCTTATACTTATCGGCCCAGTCGCTGGGAACGTGGTGCGGGGCGTGGGTGGCACCCGGTGCGAAGTATATGAAGAATGGCTTATCCGGGATGAGTGCCTTCTGCTGCCCGATCCATCCGATAGCCTTGTCGGTCATATCCTCCATAAAGTGGTAGCCTTCCTCAGGCGTCTTTTCCACTTCGATCGGTGTGGTGCCCTCGTAAAGCGAGGGATACCACTGATGCGCTTCGCCGCCGATGAATCCATAGAAATACTCAAAACCGCCGCCGCCGGTAGGCCATGCGTCGAAAGGCCCAGCGGGACTCGTTTCCCATACTGGAACCTCATGACATTTGCCGAACTGAGCCGTCGCATAACCGTTCAATTTCAGTGTCCTGGCGATCGGAGAAACTGAATTAGGCAGTACCGAGCAGTAGCCTGGCGCGCCGCTCGCAATCTCGGTAATGCCGCCCATACCTACAGAGTGGTGGTTGCGTCCGGTTAGCAATGCCTGCCGTGTCGGTGAACACAGAGCCGTCGTATGAAAACGATTATATTTCAATCCGCCTGCTGCGAGCCGCACCGCGTTTGGTGTCTGGCAGGGGCCACCAAATGCGCTTGATGCGCCGAAGCCCACGTCGTCAAGCAAAATTACCAAAACGTTGGGAGCTCCCTTCGGTGGCCGCAACTGCGCGATCGGCGGATTTTTAGTATCCGGGTCTTTCGCGTCATAGGTGACCAAATTAGGACGAATGGTGTTCGGCATCGGAAGATGCGACCGGTGATTATTATCTGGTGGACTCATTTACATATCTCCTTACCTGTTGAATGTGGACAAATTGTTAAGCCTTGAACTAAGCAAGGCTCCAGGGATGGAAGCCCATTTTAGACTTAACATGTAAAATTAAAGGCGAAGACTTTAGCCGTATTACATCATTCTATCTGTTTATTGCACGATGATATGTATCGATTAAAACAGCTTTTCTAAATTAAACGGAGGGCGACTTTCAGTCAGGCTGTGCTGTTGTGTCCACACCTGATCCAGCATTCATTTCTCGCAGTACATTTATCAGGGGCTGTTGCGTAACCGGCATCAGTTTGTCGCCCGGGTGATCAAGCGCAGCGATCAGCGCAATAACCAATGAGAATGAGATCGCCAGGACCGGCGTTACACGGGACCTCCGCGATTCTGCAATCGCTGTATGGTAACCCACGCCGAGCATGCCCAGTATCAACAAACTCAGAAGTACTGCCCAAATGGTTGAGGGAATCCGCGATTGTAAGCCTACATTCACACGCATCGCATGGAGATCAGCGATTTCGTTCACCGATTCAACAAACAGCGCCCCGATATCCGAGTTCAGATCGGTTTTGCCATGTATCACAGCTATTTCCCAAAGCTGTTGCTGCATACGTATTGCATCCCCCAGGGCCTTTCTTACTACTTCAGGATCGCGAACCTGTCCCACAGTGACCCTGTGCTTCAAATATTCTTTCAGCAGCTCCTTTGTTTTGCCCTGGTCCGGCTCCGGAAGAAAATCTGCACGATGCCAGGTTGTGCGGATCGCATTTGCCTCTTCCCGCACGAGTTCCTTTTTTATATCATAGCGGTCGGAGACGATACTAAACGTGAACGCTAGCATAAAGGCCTGGAGCCCGAGAATAACACCTGAAATAGCCGAAGCAGGTGATTCCCGCTCGTCGTACTTTCTGAGGCGAACCTTGCTCCCTAGCCGGAATCCGATCTCGACTGAGATCAGCACTATGGCTATAGATACCAGAAAAAGTACCCAGACCGGGACTATGTCTATGATCATATCAGGCCCCTCATAGCCACGGCCTAAAGCGCATTGGCCTTCGGAGGCAAAACAAATTTAAAGACACGGGCCTATGCCGAATAACAGCATTCTATCAGTTTATTGCACGATGTTATGTAAAGACTTTAACGGACCGGAACAAATCCTCTTACAAGAATTTAATTATTATTTTTAATAGTAAATACCTCCAGATTTATAAACCTCGTTTTAGTTTTTGGCTATGTGCAAAGCCGGATTGAAGATTTCTATGCTGATCATTCTGCAAATGATGTCCCTTATCGCGCAGGCACAAAAAACGGATAAGGTTTCCCTTAAGAACGGCGATGTAGTTACGGGTGAAATAAAAAGCCTCAAGTTTGCCAAGCTCAGTTTTGATATGACCGGGCCGGGTACCATTCAGATAAAATGGGAGGAAGTAATAAAAATAAAATCAAATAAAACCTACCAGGTAACAATGCATAACGGTGAGGTGCACATCACCAGCCTCGACAGCTTTTTTTTAGAAAGACCACAAATCAACCTGAACGATATTGTGGAAATAGTTCGGATCAAAAAGAAATTTTTTAACAGGCTTTATGGCGATGTCAGCCTGGGCTTTAACTATGCTAAATCAAATGATAATCTCCAGTTCAACTTCAACGGTTCCACCACTTACCGCAGACCAAAAATAGAGACGACTTTTAAACTAAACTCTGTCATTACGAACACCTCGGTGGATAGTTTTCTTTCAAAAAAACAGAGTGCTGCAATAGACGATTACAGAAGACTAAAAAAAAGTTACTATATAAACACTGTATTAGGGTGGCAGCAAAATACGGAACTCGGCCTGGATAACCGTTTCCTGCTATCTCTTGCGGGTGGAAAAATTGCAGTTAATAATAACCGGCGGCGGCTATTAAGCGGAGCAGGGCTCAATTTTACCCGGGAACAATCCAGTGGGGATGCCTCTTATGAAAGTAACCTTGAGGGACTACTGGTCGTCCAGTTTAAAGAATTTCGTTATACAACTCCAAACATTTCCATTGATGCAAGACTTGCCCTTCTTCCGGGCCTTTCAAACTGGGGCAGTGTCAGAATGGATTTCGAACTAAATTCAAAGATTGAAATTTTTAAAGATTTTAATGTCGGGCTAAACATTTATGATGACTTTGATAATCAACCGCCAGCCGGCTCATCTCAAAACGACTTTGGTATAAACTTTACTCTCGGGTATCAGTTCGGGAAATAACCTGTTTGCAAACCTTATTTTCCATTAAACCCGTTTTAGCCTTATTTCTTCTGGCCCTGACTTGCATATTTACCCACCAGCATCGCAATAATGACGGTAATATACATCTGTCCGGTAATACCCGTGGCCATGGATGCTGATTTTGCAATCGGGCTTACCGGCATTACATCACCATGGGTAGCTGTCGTAAATACACCAAAACCATAATACAGGTACTCGTTAAAATTGGATAACAGCTCATCACTGGTCTCAACAGAGCTTTGAAAATGATAGGCCGCCGGATCAAAAACCATTATCAGGGCTATGATCACGGAATAAAACGTTCCAATAAGCAGGTATCCGTTTATAGATTCCAATATCACAATACTGGTAACGGTTTTTGAAGAAGCAGCGTGTTTAACAAGCAGGATTGCTATGGTAATATATAAACAGATAACCACTGATTTGGAAATCCCATTTAAAACAATGCCGCCGCTTGCTATATATGTCCATTGCAATACGATAGCAGCCACAACAAACCATCGCAAATACCGGCGATGCTTTTTATCAATACAAAAAAGGGCGGAAATAAGGATACCACCGATACCGAATTGATAAAGCACCATTTGAACCGTTTGCGGGAATAGCATCACAAAAAAAATTGTCAGAAATAAAAATACCATCAGGACAATATTGGCGACAGTCAGGGTATAACGGCGGATGAATTTAAGTTCCATAATAGCTTCGGATAAAAATATTCGCCTGTTTTAAGCTTAAATTACTAATTCATACTGGATATCTGGAGGGGCTTATAGAACCGGAAGAAAGTCAAATGCTTAATTTTTAGAACTTAAAGTTTCAATGGTAAGCATCCTCCCATTCAGTGCCTGGACAGGGCGGTTATTATTTTTCAGTCGGGATGAAAACGCGCTCAACTGTTCCATGCTCATTGCAACCGGGTTCGTCAGTACCAGCCACTGCACATTTTCGGAACAGGGTGGCGTGGTCAGTGATCCGATATAGTGCCAGGCAGAGAGAATCTCAGGAATATTCATGCTTACATCTATGCTCACGCTATCATGTGTTTTTCTCTCACCCGCGGCATTCGGCAGGTATTTAATAAGTTGATCAAAATTGGAATTGTGTTTACCCTCCTGCACCAGTACACCAATTACCGCCAAGCTTTTATCATCGGCCTCGTGTACCAGATGGATTTCCATCGGGTAATGTTTCCCGTTAATTGTATGTTCGCTCGGTGTGTGAAAATGAAATTGTTTCAGGTGATATACTTTGCCGCTGTATGTAATCGTACTTCCTTCATGGGGGGTAACCTGTATGGTATGCCCGTTATTGATCAACTCTTCCACATGCTCGTGATGGGCAATTTCCAGCGGCGTTTTTTTGTAATCGATACGCCATTCGGCAGAACCTTTGACTGCGTCAGACAAGATGTTTACAGGTGACTGTGATTTGCCAGACCCACAGAGTGCATAAACCGGCGACAATTCAGCCCAGCCTGCCGGGCCGCCTTCTTCCGAATAACTCCAATGTGCCGGCCGTTCAGACTGTATCGACGCAGAGTCTGCAGATGCGTTTTCTTCCTCCCCTGCTCGTTTTGAATTGCAGGACAACATACAGGCAAGAATAAACACAAGCCCCATATGTGAAAATCTTATTTGATTCATGGTATTCTTTGGTTGAAAGTATATTATCAAAATCCCCGATAGCGACCGACATGAGTTCTAAACATTATGATCACTCGCTTACAGCTGCTATTTTTACCCGTCCGCTTTTTCCAGCTTCAACCAGGGCCTGGTAATCGTTTTCAGTCTGTTCAGCATATGCAAAAGCAAACTGAACCAGTGCTTCCTCAAATTCATCGCCACGGCCAATGTAGCCCGAGATCATGGCTGCATCACCCGATTTCGCATGGGCCAGTGCCAGCGCCCAGGCGCACAAGGAACAATAGTGCGAAATATTTGCAAAGTCCAGCTTTGACGGATCAAACTCAGCACCGCCTTTCATATCACGCAATTGCCGTATGTAAAAATGTTTGCCTGACTGTTCACCCCAGCCAAGAAAAATATCGGGCGCAGCCTGGAGCAGCCTCTGTCCCTGTACCACCCGCTGGCCGTGATTTTTATAAACTGATCTGGAAAGAAATGGTTCCATCACCGATCGTTCTGCTTCTTTTACCTGGAGGAATAGAGGATCGCCGGCATTGTTTCCAATAAGAAAAATGATCCAGCTTCTTGTACCCACGCTGCCCACACCAACAACTTTTCTTGCGACATCTACAATCCGATAATGCTGAAGGAGGTTTTTCCGGTCGTCTCCAATGGACAGGAAATAAGATTCAAGTAATATGGCCAATGCTTCTTCGATTGGCACGCCAGCCTGTGTATGGGTTTCATGCACAATAAATGGGGGATCATCACGCAGGCGGTATTCCTGGTCAACGATGTCGGTAAGTTTACCGAGTACCTGCATATGTGTACGGGTGCGGGCTTTGCCGGTCATTTTTTTTAAGGCTTTCTGTTGTGCAGGCGGAAGGGTTTTCAGGATGTCTTTTTCACTGATAGTGGCGTACCATAATTCCATGCTTCCCATATTGGCATATTCCTTCATCCTTTTCCGATAAGAATTTAGTGCTACACGAACTGCGTTTATAGTAGAACGTTTATCGACTCCCAAAAACCTGCAGCTGGGCACTATACTTGCGACCAGCCGTTTTAGATCCCACTCCCAGGGCCCCGGAAGTGTTTCATCAAAATCATTGATGCCGAAAATAAGATTACGTTCCACAGAAGCGAATATGCCAAAGTTTGCAACATGCATATCCCCACATGCCTGCACTTGAATGCCTGTGGTTTCGCCGTTTGCAGACAGATCGGCTGCCATGATGGCTGCAGCACCCCTAAGGAATGCAAAGGGGGAAGTAAGCATTCTTGCATACCTTACAGGAACCAGGTGTTTAAGGCGCGTTTTACCCTGCTTTTCTAAAATGGAAACAGGGTCAGCGCGGTTCGCCGCGGGTTTATAAATACCCTGTAGATGATGCGGAATTTTTGTACGCAGCGCCTTGCCTGCTGCAATTCGTTCTTCCACACTTAAGGGCTTTGAGCGAAAACCAGGTAAGAGGTCAGTTCTCATAACAATAATTTTTAAGATGAAAATGCTCGATTATTATACTTAAGCTCTAAAAACAACCGGCTGGTTGTAAGGGGAGACCATTTAGGGCCAATTTCTTTTACCACTCTATTTGGATTAAAGCTGATGAATTCCATTCCCTTACTACCCGCCTTTCTTTTTCTTAAAATTCATTTCCCTGAATAAAAAATAGCGGCCCCCTATATCGGCACTCCATTGATATCGTCCTATGAAATCTCCAAATATTCCGGCACTTGGTGTAATCCAGATATTGACGCGGCCTGTAGGCGCATAAGCCAACCGGCTTCTCAGGTTCATGGATAGACCGCCGTGAACATAATCGAGATACCATTCAGGGGCCACAACCACCCAGCTTCTTTTTGACAAGGCCTTGATACCTATAACCTGCAGTTTCGAAAAACTGATATCACCTCTCGTTTCTTCTCCACTTACAGAATTTACTTGCTGTAAAACACAGGCTAGAAGGAACTTTCCTTCCGGTATTATTCTGGAATAGCTGATCACCGGAATTACCAGGTTTTTACCAGTCCCCAGTAAAGGTGACTGAGCAGTATTCAAACTGATCTCAATAGATGCGGTAAAGGCAGATTTACCCGTTTCAAGGAACTTATAACCAAGCAGGCGAAATGAGATGTCGCCGATGCCCGATTGCTTGTAGTTTGCCGGTGTATTCATAGAATTATAAATAAACGGAAGGTCCAGGCGTGTGGTAAATAGCTTCCCTATCTTCAGAACAGTTCTAAACACCGTCTGATTCAGGTAGAGATCATTGCCATTATTGTCATGGTGCTGCAATTCATTGTAGATCTCTACTCTTGTAATAAATTGGGAAGGATCGTCAGCGTTTGTCTTAGCCTGCTCTTTCTTGAGTGTATCCGGTGAATTTTGTGCGTGCAGAATACTGGCGTAATTCAAAGAGAAAAATATGAACAGCAGTTTCTTCATCGGACTAATTTCAAAATCGCCTGGTTCATTGCGACGATATCAGAACCTCATCATACCCAGCTGATCAAATGGTGTGTTTACAAAATCCGGAGGAACATACAGCGGGTACACGAAATAAACTATTGCCCCTGATCAGCCTTTTTCTTAGCAGCGTTTTTCCCAATTGGAATTCCCGCAGTCAGGTAGAGAACCCTGTTATACTGGCCAGGACTTGAATCGTCAATTACTATATCAATGAGCCCATAATAATACTGGAGATCAAGGTTCATTCCATTACCTTTCATCAGCCGGTAACCGATGCCGAATGACGCACCGGCATCCAGCGGATGAAACTGATCTTTTATATTTAGCTTGTATTTCAGGTCATCCTTATCATTGACAGATTTTGTAAACTCGTCGAAAACTTTACTGCGCAATCCTAGTTGAATACCGCCTTTCACGAAAAAATTATTTTTGAGTGTGTATTTCATCAACACCGGAACATTGAAGTACCTGAGTTTCCGGGTAACGCTCCCGCCGGCAAAGGAGCTGTCGAGGTGCTCATCGTTCAGGGAGTATAAGGGCAGATCATCAGCGCCCATAGGAGACTTGACAATTACACCCGTATTCAGCATCCAGGACGGGTTCTTAAAAACTTTGATATCAAAATAAAAACCCAGATTAAATCCTGCAAGTTCCTCTGCTCCCGCAAGATTCCTGATATCGGAGAAGTTGAGCCCGCCCGCTAATCCAAATTCTATCTTGCCCGTATTCAACTCATCGCCCAGTATAATTGATATTAATACCTGTGCATTTGAGGTAGAACCGCAAATCAGTAATCCGGCAATAAGCAGGTACTTCTTCATCTGTTCCCCATTTAGAAACTACAGCCCGAAACGGTATTGTATGCCTGTTAAAAATTGATCGCGGCTGCCAAGGAAACCGTATTCTGCCCTTAGCATCCAGTGTTTATTTATTTGAAACTGGGTGCCAACGATAAAATTCCACATATCCTTCACTCTTTTATCTATTGAGTATTGCACCGTGGACGATGCGATGGTACTCAGCGCACCTTCCGCTGTATTTAAAGCATTCCCGGCAGCGTCCAAAGCACGGTTTGCTGTCTCATACTTCGACTTATTTACCGGGTTGTTTTGCTGAGCAGGTGTCAGGCTCTCCCACCAGGTATCAACCTGAGCTTGTGTTTCTGCTACTTTCTGCTGGCCCGCGTCAATTCTAGCCCCGGCATCGCCCCCATCGCCCACTACCTCACTTAAGGCAATAGAACCCTTGGTATCACTCGTAAACTTTACCCGGAAGCCGCCGACCCAAATGGCAATATTCTGCTCGGGTTTTTTAAATTTGAACGACTTTCCCATTCGCGGACCAAATACATAGGTAAATACCGGCTTTTCCAGGGAACTTACATCGGTCCATGCAAAGTTCATATCCAGCGCGAGCCAGCCGCCACCTACACCCATGGTAGGTGTAATTCCAAATCCAACAGTTGTCGCAGACAGGTCGGCTTTGGTAGAATAAGCTGCAATTTCATTCCAGGTATTGCTGGTATCGGGTACCCAAACCCCGAATTCAACCGTAGTTGTCGGTTCGGAAACTCCGAAAATTCCATAAACGTTTAAAAACGGAAGGATCCATACATCAGGTCTAATACTGATGACAGCAGCCTCAGACGTGGCTCCTTTAAACCGCACAACTTCATCAAGGTCGTAAACGGGGCCGTTATTAAACCCTAACTGAAGGTTTTCGATCACAATGTCCGATTTTTGCCACAGATAATTCACACTGATACCCGCTGAATAGGGCAGGTGATAGCCCGCTGCAGCAGCCTTTTTTCCTAAAATCGGAAGCGCATAAGGATACTCTGCACTTTTCAGGCTGTCAATCAGCTCTGCATTTTTTTTACCCACTACCTTATTGGTATATACCTGGGCCAGGGCTTGAAAACTTAAGAGCAACAGGCAGGAAAGGAAAATTCCGGAAAGTTTCATATCAATATTATTTAAACCAGGTTAATAATTAATTGGTTACTCCGATATTGATGTAAGAATGCTGCCGGGACGCGCGAACAGGAACCGGAAGCCACAAAATACTATTGCTGCCAATAAGAAGAGCGAGGTAAAATTTGCGTTTCATATTTTTAAGATTTAATTTTTTAAAATCAACTTTAAATAGCCTCTTTAAATATTCAACCCGTCAGAGCATATGCTCACTCCCGTATCGCATCCAAGTATTTTAATCGTTCCCCCCGGTTTAAATCTGCCGGTTATTTTACGATATGCATTGTTTCCCATGCCCTCACCTTTTTTCTTGCTTCATCAAAAAGGCTGAGATAATTTCCTTTTCTTATTTTTTCGCTTGTTTCAGGTGTCAGAGCTTTCCACAAGGGTGCATACATCTGGTATACAGCCATGTAAAACTTTTGATCCGGCGGAGCCACTACATCTGTCCCAAAAAGGAAGCGGTCGGGGAACGTGTTCATCAGGCGGGCGGTGTTCTTAACGGCCCGGGGGCTGGAAATAATATATTTGGCCACCTCATCCCATGAAATATCAAAGTAAACGTGCGACATCGCAGGGTCCTTCAGGATCTGTGTTACGATCTCAAGATGTGTCGATGATCTTTCGCCGGAGGGAGTTGATGACAGTCCGACTGGGTGAACGATGCGTCCAAGGCCGATATGGGCCCAGATTATCGTCGTCTTTGGATGGCGCCGTAATACCTCTTTCATTTGTTCGAGATAAACGGGTTCGGTTTTATCTTTTGCCATCGGCATATCCATATCGTTATGTAAGACAACCACAAGACCCACTTTTCCTGCGAAATCAAGGATACTGTCGAGGGCTGGATTGGTCAGGCTGGCCACTTCTCCTGCTATCTTTGATGATACAAATTCCTTATGAATGGAGAACTCGCCAATGCCTGTAAAGACCCCGGGAAATGTTCGCAGCACGCGTTCTATATGCTTCGCCGCGTACATATCAGCAGGGTTAAAGCCTGTGATCATCGGATCCAGGCGATCCTGCTGCTCTTTGCTTAGCCCCTTGTATTGCATGGCGATATAGGCATCGGTAAAGGAATAATAATACAGGGGAGCATCCGATTGCAGGTAATAGCTGGGTGCAAACTTTCCGGAATTCTGAAACGACCATTGCTGCTGTACGGGAATTCCGAATAAGGCAGAGCGACCTACTTTACTACCCATTATCTGCTCAACGAAATTATCCGCAGTAATGCCTTCCTGTATATAATTGGTCAAATGGAAATGGCTGTCGTTAAACAGGAAAGACTCAGCGCCTGTTTTTTTGCTTTGAGCAATGCCGCTGCCGGCAATTAGCATCAGCGAAACCGACAAAAAAGAGAACAGGAACAATCTTTTATTTTTCGTAATCATAATCCAGATTTGAAAAGGCAGAGCCTTATTTCACCAAAAGGTCACAATTAATATTGTTCCCATTATTTTAAAAATTGATCTCTAAATCAAGGTTAAAAGCAACGCCGTTGCCACCGACCGCATAAGGGTAAGCAAGGCCCCCAACCGGGGATTCATCCAAAAAAATACATTGCGCATTCAGACGAGTGTAATTTGTTTTCTTAAACGGAAAAAAGTTAAGGCCCAGCCTCACCTCTGATGGATCACCGTATTCGCCATTGATCTTGGAGTAGGCTGTATAGAATTGAAGTTTTTTTGGAAAAACCATTGCTGAAGCCAGCAGCTGGAAACCGTTATCGTTAAGTTGACTCTGCGGAATGGCAGAACCGATCGTCTTGAAATCATCAATCTTCCGCCAATAGTATTCACCTTCAAGCGCAAAGCCCTTATATTTGGCACCGGCATCCACAGAAGTCATCATGTACCTGGCTTCGTCAATTTGCGATCCGGGAGCAAATAAGTTGGCTGTGAAAATAGAAGTTCCATCTGAAATGCGGAGCTGTACGTTCTCAAATGCATCTGTAGAAGGCTGACCTTGCCGCGTTTCAACGCTTCGGCTGAAATGGCCACCAAGCCTGGTAGCTACTTTCTGGTGATTATCATAATCACCATAACTACCGTTGAACATACCATACTCTCCGGTGGTTGGCAACCAATACAATGCGGATGCAAAGGTATTGAGCCCGTTGTCAAGCTGGCCGGCATCTACCCCTAAGGTGCTCATATTATTCCCGAGCATGACACTATAAAACATGCTTTTGAAAACCTCACCCCGGGCTTGAATTCCCGAGGTATAAGAAGGACGCATAAATTCATCAGCTATCATACGGTTATCAACCGATAACCAGAAGGGAAAATTCCCTTCGGTGGTTCGCACGCCGGGTAAAGACATAATCCCGCCGGTAAGTTTGAAATGCTTATTAAAAGTGTATGACAGATTACCGGCCACAACCACCTGGGCATCCTGCCCCTGGGAGGCATTGGTTGTCCACACATATAAAAAATAAGCGAATTTTGGGTCAAAAGCCCAGCCAGTGAAATAAATACTCACTTTTTGTAGCTGAATATCCTGGCGATCGTCAAATGCCACGGTCTGCCCGGAGCTATTGGTGTAGCTTGAATCAAGCCCCAGTTGATTAAGGTAACGCAGGTAAGTATAAGCCCTGATGTTGAGTTCACCAAATTTAGACTTTGCCACGGTATGACCTATCATCGGCCGGTATGTATCACCCGATTTGGTGGTGTCGGCATCGGTTTTAGTCGAATCCGGGGGGATGCCCTGTGCCTTCAGAACCACTACTGATAAAAACAATATACACATCGCACAAAAAATTCCCTTTACTCTGAATGAAAGTCTCACAGGTAATCGATTTAAAAGTTAAACAATAGGTATCAAGCGCCTGTCCTCATTTTGTTTTCGGACTGATCAGGTAAGGATTCATTTTAAGCTCATTTACAATCGCAGTGATCGTCTTCCGTGCTTTTACACTGTTACCTGCAGCGTCAAGTGGCGGAGCAATTACCGCGACACCAAATTTGCCCGGACAAACGGCTATAATTCCACCTCCCACGCCGCTCTTACCGGGCAGGCCAACTTCATACAGCCACTGACCGGAATCGTCATACAAGCCTGCCGTAGACATTACCGACAAGGTAAATGCACATGTCGGCGGGGATACCACTTTCACTTTGGTTACCGGGTTGATACCTCCATTGGCCAGGGTAGCAGCCATTACAGCCAAATCTTTGGCGTTGACGTTGATGGCACACTGGCGGGTATATATATCCGTAGAAACAACAGGGTCGAAATACATACGACCATAAGCCTTAAGGAGGTGTGCAATAGCCTGGTTCCTTAGATTGTCGCCGGCTTCACTGACGTAGACGGGATCGTTTACAGCTAACTTGGCGCCGGCAAAATCTTCGTGGGTTTTTAAAATGTTGTGCCACTTCGCTGCAGAATCGGCCCCGCCGATCATGCTGACAGCAGCAATAGCTCCGGGATTCACCAGGGGATTGATTTCTTTACCCCTCTGTAATTCAATGGCAACAATGGAGTTGAACCGAAGACCGGTAGCATCCACACCAATCTTTTGCTCTACGGCCTTTGCGCCCTGCTCTTCTATCACTTTTGCAAGGGTAAATACCTTGGATATAGACTGGATCGATACACGGGAACTCAGATCACCTTTTGTAAACACCTGGCCATCCGCGGTGACTATGGCAATGCCGTAGATATTTGGATCAACATTGGCCAGTTCCTTAATGTAATCCGCATTCTTACCTTCCTTCAGGTTTTTGAACTGCTCATATGCTTTGTCAATTGCGGCCTGGTATGCCGGGCTTGCCTGCGCGCTTGTTTTCGTTTTTTGCTGGCCAAGGGCGGCAGTTAGGGTGCCAACGGATAGCATGAGTCCGGAAATCATACCAGCCAGATAAATTGTCTTTTTCATTTTAGGGTAGTTTAAATTTTTGATCATTATCCTGTATTTTCAGAATTATCAATACTTCAGCCACCTGCTTTATTAAAAACATAAAGTGAACTGTGCATATTTGAAATAATTGGATGCCCTTCAAATTGTATCGGTGCAACTCGCCATAGCCATAAATAACCTCAATCTGCAGAATCTTTTGTCTTTGAAACAGATGTTTCCCTGAGTTGTATCCTCTCGTTAAAATTAACAGGCCTTAGGGAATGTACGTCTACACAATTCTATCATGTTTTTGCACGATGTTAGTAATCGGGATTCTATCCGTTCAGGGAGTGCATAATCGTCCCTGTCAACCTTCATTTTATGGAAAAAAGCGCAATAGCTTATATTCAAGCCGGTCGGGCTAACGAGGTGTACTATCTGTTTTTACAAGTCAATTTTGTCCGGTCAACATCGAGTCAACTGGCAGATTACCGAATCGTGAATGCAATGCGGCTTTGCAGAAAATGCGTAGCACCTTTTAAATTGAACCGGTCAAGAACGCCATAGCCGTATGACAGCTCAAACCGCAAAAAATCCGCAAGGTACCAGTTGACCGTCGGCGTTACTCTCCAAAATTTGCCAGCCTGGACAAGGCCATCATTCATATTGAATATTGAATATCTCAGTCCGGCCTCCCATGTTCCGGGGCCGCCTTTAAAAACAGATTTTTTTACCGGTACAAACCCATAAATATTACCACCCGCCGTTGTGTATGGCCGCGACTCGCCGCCGAAGAGGTAAGTTACCACCACTTCGCCGCCATTAAAGACCGGATCCCCTTTTTCTGGCGAACTGAACTTGTGCCAGAAGTATTCGGTTCCTAGCATCCATGGGCCTGAACTATAATATATTTCCCACCCCAAGTAAGTGGACTGATCAGATCGGAATTTTCCGCTATCCATAAAGAAGGGGGCAGGATTCGCTTCCGGCCTCGATTTAATACGAATGGTATCGTTAACGGGGTGGCCGAGTCGGATATTAGCGGCAATGTGTAAATGGGTTTTAGTAGCTTCCGAATATACCGGCAACCAGCCAAGGCGGGAAGCAAATTGCCAGCTATCTGTTGAGAATGATTGTCCTTTGGAAAGCCAATCTGCATATATACCGAGGTTCCAAAAAATACGTTGTTTTGGAAGAAAACCCATCCACTTTACTCCATCTGCAAGAATGGGAATCGGATCACTGGCCATATGTCTTTCCAACATCTCTACTGCGTACCCGCTCATAACTTTACTGAGGGACACGCCCTCTTTGGTTCGCCCAACAAAAATATGACCCCACAATTCCGGAACAGCTATCATGATACCCGATTCACGCAAAAACCATGAATTTAGCGAGCCATCATACATTACGCCGGCCTTCCAGGTGACCGTCCTTTTCGTTTTCAATTTCCCGCTGAAAAAAAGGCGGGTATCCCGAACATCAAATCCCGGATCAAGACTAACATTAGCTGAATCCATCTGTCTTTTGCCTTCATCATCCTGTGAAAACCCGGCATATTCATAGAGGAATGCGACTCCAATCTTAAACGAAGTGAAGCCCAGGTTAAATGAGTTAAAAGGCTTCTTTTTAGTGGTGCTATCAATCAAGGGCAAGGTCTCTCCCTCCGTTCCATCGGGTATAACCTTAATGGTGTCCTGGCCGAAGCCTCGATCCGGCAATATTAGCATCAGACAACCCAATATACATCCCCAGGGCAGGTATCTGATTTTCATCTCCAGTAATTTTTTAATGTTTCCGGCCTTTTAAAGCCAATTTTCCTGTCGAAGGTTTCCTGGATTTGTGAATTGCAGGGCCGGTTTGATGTACTACATAACTGTAAATTGAATACGGGTCTGGAATAGATTGACGCCACCCTTCAAATTATACCGGTCCAGTTCGCCATAGCCATAAATAAACTCCATCCGCATGATCTTTGTCATATACCAGTTCACCATCGGAGTAATACGCCAGAATTTCCCTCCCTGTACAGATTTATCATTCAGATCCAGGCTGGATAAGCGGAGAACCGCTTCCCATTCCCCCCACCCGCCGTTAAAAACAGATTTTTTTACAGGTACAAATCCAAAAACACTCGAAACAGTCGTGTAAGGACGTTTGGTGGGCGTTAAAAACAAACTCACGACTGCATCTCCGCCATAGAATGTATGATCCTCAAAGTCATCTGATTTAAAACTATGCATCATCACTTCCGAACCGATCATGAATCTCCCGCTGCTGTAGTATAATTCGGCACCGATATGGGTGGAATGATCCGCTTGAAACGAGCCGGTATTAATAATCTGCGGAGCAGGATTAGATTCAGGTCGCGACTTTAAGGTAATTTGCCCATCCACAGGCTTACCATAACGGAGATTGGCGGCTACATGTACTACTTTGTTGTTTTCTTTTTCATAATAGGGCAACCACCCAACCCGACCTGCCAATTGCCAGGCAAAAGTGGAGAACCCCTGGCCTTCCGAAAAAACATCATTGTAGTACCCCAGGTTCCAGAAGACTCTCGGTTTTGGCAGGGAACCAAACCATTTTATGCCATCTGCCAAAATCGGGATAACATCCAGCGCCATCTGTCTTTCCCCGGTCCATGGAGAATGGCCATTCATCACTTTGACCATCGAATATCCTTCCTTGGTACGGCCGATAAAAATATTCCCGGCCAATTCAGGCACACCGATAGTAAGCCCGGTTTCACGCAGCATCCAGATCTTATCATCGCCTTCATACATGTAAGCGACTTTCCATGAGAGGGACCTTTTTTTGTTTTTTAGTACCCCGCTCATCAGGAGCCGGGCATCCCTTGTCTCGAACTTAGATTCAAAATTTAACCCGGCTGTATCCATCTGCTGGCTGAACACGTCACTTTGGCTGAATGCAGCAAGATCCCCGATATACCCGAAGCCAATCTTTAAGGTCGAAAAACGACCATCAAATTCATTCCATGGTAGTTTTTTCACCAGCGAATCCTCAGGCGGAATGGTGAGAACTAATCCTTCAGTACCGTCAGGAACGGTTTTTTTTTCCTGACCAAAGGATTGAAAAGGCAGACAATAGATCGCCACCAAAAGGAGAATCAGGAGCGGCAGAGTTCTGGATTGTTGCCTTCGGCCTTGAATGCTTAAGTTTTCCATAGGTGATTTCAGGCGGCTGATCTCAAACGAAGGTTAAATCCTTTACTGTTTCTGGCCGGTCAAAGTAGCAGGGTTCATTAGCTTCTTGATCTCGTCTTCAGTCATCAACTTCTTTTCACGTATCAACTCAAGAATTCCTTTACCGGATGCCAGAGCTTCCTTCGCCAGTTCTGTCGTTTTTTCATATCCGAGCACCGGGTTCAATGCGGTTACAATCCCCACTGTCGTTTCTATATAACGTTCCAGAACTTTCTCATTAGCGGTGATCCCATCGATACAATTTTTACGGAACAAAGGCAGTGACTTATAAAAAAGCGCTTGCGATTCCATGATAGCGACGGCAACCACGGGCTCGTATGCATTTAATTGCAGCAAACCATCCTGTGAAGCTATGGTCACCGTTACATCATTACCGATAACTTTAAAGCATATCTGGTTCATTAGCTCGGGCATAACAGGATTTACCTTCCCGGGCATAATCGAAGAGCCTGGCTGAAGTGCAGGCAAATTGATCTCAAAAATACCGTTGCGCGGACCCGATGCCAGGAAGATCAGGTCGCTGCTGATCTTAGATAAGGCAACAGCATAATTTTTCAACGCGGCAGAGTACATGACAAAGGCCTGCATGCTGCTGGTTGCGGCAACCAGATCCTTGGCTAAGTGCATAGGTTTACCGGTGATTTTCGCGAGATGAACCGCACATTTTTCAGCATAGCCGGGAGATGCCGTTAAACCAGTACCAATAGCTGTGGCACCCATATTCTCTTCGTACAAATAGGCTTCCGTTTTGCGGAGAATGTCAATGGCGGCATCAAGCTGGTTGCCAAAACCATGAAATTCCTGGCCAAGCGTCATTGGCACCGCGTCCTGGCCTTCTGTACGACCCATCTTCAGCAGGTCTTTAAACTGATCTCCTTTTTTGTGAAAAGCCTGTGAGAGCGCCTGCGCTTCTTTTATCAATTTATCATTATGTAATAACAGGGCGACATGAATGGTGGTAGGGTACACATCATTAGTTGACTGACCCATGTTCAGATCATCATGGGGTTCAATAAACTGGTACTCGCCTTTTTTCTTGCCCATCATTTCGAGGGCAATATTTGCCAGTACTTCATTGGCATTCATATTAGCGGATGTTCCGGCACCACCCTGGTACAGATCAGTCAGAAACTGGTCATGATATTTTCCATCGATCACAGCCTGGCAGGCTTTTTCAATGGCGGCAAGCCTGTCCTTTTTTAATCTTCCTACATCCGCATTAGCACGGGCAGCAGCCAGCTTGACCATCGCATAAGCCCGTACATAGTCGGGATAAAAATTTGTTTTTACACCGCTGACCTGGAAATTCTCAAGTGCCCTGAGTGTTTGCACGCCATAATAGGCATCAAAAGGAATTTCCTTCTTACCCAGCAAGTCACTTTCTGTGCGGGTTTTTTGAGCCTGCGTAGCCTGAACGCTAACCAGCAACAATAACGGCAATAGCTGTATATATTTTAGCTGTTTCATGTTATCAAATTTTTAGTCTCAAGAAAGAACCGGTAACCAGACAATTACGCCCGGATCACAAACCTGGTCGCGATTGGCTTCAGTGAATCCGTTCAGAAATTAATACTTAAAGAACAGATCCTGGAGCTGCTTTTTGTCTTTTGACCTTGTCAGACCAAGCATTAATAAGATCCTTGCTTTTTGAGGCGTAAGATCATCCGAAACGATGGTCCCCAGCTGGTCATCATTGATCTCATCGTGCAGCACAACCCTGCCTGACGGAGTACGGCTCGCACGGCATACAATCACGCCTGCGGCTACAGCACGCTTTACAGCCTCAGTATAAGCCTTGTTAAAGTTTCCGTTTCCGACACCTGCAATGACAATTCCGTCGACTTTTTTCCCAACCAGCATATCGATCTGGTCAGATGGTGCATCGGCATACATATAGACGATATCCACGCGTGGCAATTTGGTATCGGCTGTTATTTGAATAGGTTTTACCGGTTGCACTTCCCGGGTTGAAGTAGCATAATATTCTACCCTGCCATCGTAAGCCTGGCCCACCGGTCCTGTGTTGGGTGAACCGAAAGCATTTGTCTTGGTTGTACTTAATTTCATAACGTCCCGGGCATCGAAGATCCCTTCGTTAAAACTCACCAATACACCCCTGCCTTTGCTTTTAGGGTTGGCAGCGATAGTGATCGCGTCGTAAAGATTCTTCGGACCATCGGCGCTGATCGCGGTGGCCGGACGCATGGAACCGGTAAGTACAACGGGCTTATCGGACGTTAGAACCAGGTCGAGGAAATAGCCGGTTTCTTCCTGTGTATCTGTGCCATGTGTGACTACAATTCCCTCCGCTTCGTTATTCTTGAAAATTTGATTCGCACGGATTGCCAGCTTTTTCCAGATATCCACGGTCATGTCCTGACTACCCACGGATGCTATTTGCTCACCCGTAATATCGGCAACCTTTTTTATACTGGGTATGGTACCTATCAAATCCTCGATTGGAATTTTCCCGGCTTCATAACCAGCCCTGTCGGCGGATGCGCCTGCGCCTGCAATAGTCCCCCCGGTTGCTAAAATAATCACCCTGGGTAACTTCTGGGCCCAGGCCGGAGCTATGATTGTGCAAATGATTAATATTACAAATAGCTTTTTCATAACTTTTAATTTTAGGTTGATTCTATAGTTTTTTGACAAGCGGTCTAGTCGTTAGATTTAAAAAACGACTGCGAGAAGTTGTACTTGAATGAAAACTGGATCTTTGAAATGTCTGTACTCCAGCCATCGCTGAAATTTTCGCGGTCACCCCACTGGAACTCTGCGCCTACCATGGCGTTTTTAACCGGGTAATACATGAGATTACCGACTATGTATTGTCCTTTCTTGAATGCATTAGGGGCCTGGGCATCCGAATTATCAATGTCGATCATAGAGTACCCGATAGCGGTGCTGAATTTTTCATTCCAGTTATGATCAATGAAAGCGGAAATTCCTGTAACGGGCAAAGCAACACCTTCTACAGGTGAGAGCGTATTCCCTGGATTATTTTTGATGCCCACATCGACCGGGGCATCATTCATGTAGTTCTGTACACCTTCGCCGTAAAGGACCGAGCCCCGGAAAACGGTAGTGGTCCCCAACTTCAGGTTGGTGCTCAGGTTCAGGCCCCAGCCCAGCGCATCGCCCGACAGGTCGAATGCGTCCGTCCCAAGATCTTCCCATTCGATACTGCGCAGGATCCCGGCCAACTCGACATAACCAAATGCACCCCCGTGGCGGTATTCAGCCGAAAAATCGGGCAACTTAAATCGCGGTCTAACATCCGCTAATTCAATCCGACCTGCGTAGACCCCCTGGTCGGCACTGGCGCCGGGTCTTTCCAGGGCAAAGGTCAAGCGGCTATCCCCCTGGATGGGCATAAAGCGTACCTGTACGTTACGGAAAAAGGCCATCCCGGTAGGTCCCCAGTATTCGACTGTGTTGGGGAAGACATCAATATCCATGAAGGGACTCCAGTATTGGCCTGCACCCCATTTTCCGAGTTCCGCATAGGCATGCCGTAAACGGATGGTGGTTTGCCCGGCATCAACCCCTGTACCAAACATCTCAAACTCGAAATGTGTCCGCAATTCCCCCAGATCGGTCTGAAAATAGTTCTTGAAACCCAACCGAGTCTGACGCACGGAGAAATAGGTATTCCCATCCGTTCCGAATTCATTTTCAAAGGACGCCAGTTTAGTAGGACGAACCACATCAAACCAGTCAGGATGGATCTGGCCAAAATTGTACCCGGCGTCCATCATGATGAACCCATAGATCTCCATGGTTTTCTGTTTTTGTTCGTCCTGCGAATATGCATGCAGTGTGACGACCATGCATATCAAAAATCCAAATAATCTTTTCATGACATTGATTTTGTATAAGATGTTCATAAGCTTGATATTATAGACAAGGATCCGGAAGACCAACAGATGTACGTTGTGACGACTCTTACCGGATAAAAAGAGGATCAGAATTAAGCCCTACAGAGTAGGTGAATAGTATTTGCCTGAATAAAATTAACAAGCCTTAAAGCAAGTACATCTACACAATTCTATCATGTTTGTGCACGATGTTAGTAATCGAAACTTTAGCCATTCGAATTACCGGACTAAGGCCTCCAGCGTCGAAACCTGTATCTCAAAAGTTTTACCGAGCCAAATATTTTTGACAAGAGATAAAGGATCAGGAATGTCATTGTCAAAATTGATCCTGCCGTCGGTTTGACTAATTGATGATCGTTTTAAAAAGCCAGCCCAAGAGTAAAGGCGAAATGCTGCCAGCTGTCCTGGTCATTGAATATTTCAGAGCCGACGGTATTATAGTTGTATGAAACATTCAAAAAGGCGCCGATGTCGGAATTAAACTGTTTTATCAGACCAACCTCCGGCTTGACCACGAAGCCCCAGCTCTCGGCTGAAAACTGGTAAATATTCGCGAAGTGCCTTTCATCGCTGTACTGGGTACCAAGGCCCAGTCCTACATAAGGAGTCACACCTGTTGCGGGCTTGTAGTAATGAACAGTGGCCGTGATAGGTACGGTATAGAAAGTGCGTATCAGGTCGCTGGTAACGGCACCGGTTCCGTCAGGCTTTTGATAGGTTGTAGGAGGAATGTATTCCTCAAAGGAATTCCAGCTGGCGCTGATACCAACAGATAAATTTGGTTTGATCATTCGCCGGTAATCGAGGGTACCGCCCCGCCAGCTTGTTTCCGACAGGAAGTCTCCATTGGATGGAAGCCCTACCTGGTAACCGACCAGGAACTGATCAGTCTTTAGTTTGCTGGTGCTCAACTCCGGTTGCGCATAGGCAATATTAATGATCGAGCAGATAGTCAATATAAAAAGGATTGCTGTTTTCATAACTTTAGTGTTAATGAGTGTGATTTGGAGCACCGCGTAGGTGTCCGAAATAGTGATCGTGTAATTCTGAGATTCTGAGATATTATTAATTCGTGGATAGGTATTCAGACTGGGCAAAAGCCTGGTCAACGGCATTAATTCCGCGCTGCACATTGGCGTCAAGGCTGTCGCCTATGATACCAAGAGAGGTAATATTCCATACCGCCTTGTACTGCTGATTGATGGCCGCGTTTTTCAGGTCATACATATCGACGATCAGCGTCCCGGTATTATAGACATAGGTTGTCGACCACCCATAGTAATAAGGGTAGTAGGATCCCCAATACCATGGATCATACCAGCCGTAATAACCACCCCACCAGCCGGGATAATAGTATGATTCAATATTCAGAACCTTAACAATACCGATCTGGATCCCAAGGTCGGCCTGCCTTCTTATGTTAGTAACTGTATAGCCTCTGGCGACCATGTTCGCCCTGACACTCTCTACGAGTTGCTGGGCACTCGGCCCGGTCAGGATACTGTCCTCATCTGTTCCCCCGAGGTTGGCGACCGTGTCGGAGATATAGAAGGTTTCATACGTATTGAACTGGGCGGTCGGATCAACATTCGTGGAGACTATCAGATCGGAGGATAGGTCATCGAAGTCCGGATCTTTTCGACAGGAGGTGGCAGCGATAACAATTGACACCCCGATAAGGAAATACTTTTTCATATGTATTATATTTAGTAGTTTATTTCATTCGATTGTGCGCCCTTAGCCCTGGTAAGGATCTTTGGGATCAATGAGCTTAGCAATCTTGTCTTTCATGTCAAGCAGGCTGTACTTTCTTTGTTATTAGAATTTCTAATAAGCAAATGATCCTTTAACTGCTTTCCTGATGGTGTTTGCTCCTATCAAAATTAGCGGTTTGCCAGAGTGGACATTTACACGATATTCTCTAATTATTGCACGATGATAGTAAGGAGGCGGAAGGATGGAAGATGGAGATGGAAGATGGAGATGGAAGATGGAAGTTAAAAGCTGAGAGCCGAAAGCTGAAAGCAGAGAGCTGAAACCTGATAAGGTTGAAGCATGGCGGTAAATCAATTCAACCGCCGAATGCATCCGTCTTTTCCCTGACCATCCTGCGCATACGCGCTTTCTCCAGGGTGAAGGGAGAGTCTTCTGCGTCTGCAAGCTTTTCGGAACTTTGCACGTGTTTTTGTTCTTTATCCTGCCTGGCGATCAATAGCCGTGTAGCCTGTCCGCTGAATCCTTCCTTGTCAGAGTATCTAATTTCTCTGTGCAGGTGTAATATCTAATTCTGTCTTCGCAAAACGACGCAGGATCACTAAATGCTGGCGTTGCCCGATCTTATCTTCGGTAAGCTGTTTGTATAAATGATCAGCCGTTTGTATCGCATCATTATTAAAGGCGACCAGGATGTCGCCGCTTAAGATACCCGCTTTTTCAGCCGGGCTTCCCTCAGCTACATCTGTAATGAACAGGGCGGTTTTATTCGACAACTCGTTGATCGCACGTAGTTTCGGCACGAGATCAATTTGCTGCATGGAGAATCCAAGCCAGGCTCTTTTCACTTTTCCAAAACGAATCAACTGATCCGCAACTTCCTTTGCCGTATTGATGCTGATGGCAAAGCAAAGTCCTTGGGCTCCCCTGATGATCGCCGTATTGATCCCAACGACTTCACCGTCTGAGTTGATCAGCGGGCCACCCGAATTACCGGGGTTAAGTGCCGCATCGATCTGGATCATTCCATCCATCATCCGACCGGATTTCGACTGAAGCGAACGACCCAATGCACTCACTACACCGGCTGTTACCGTGTGTTGAAAACCCAGCGGGTTGCCGATGGCAATAACTAACTGACCGATCTGCAGATCTCCGGAATCTCCCAATACTGCCGGCTTGAATTCCAGGGCAGAAATTTTAAGAATGGCAAGGTCTGTTTCAGCATCCTGTCCTATTAAATAAGCCGGATACTGGCTGCCATCATAAAGCATCACCTGGATATGCGGTCCACTATCCACAACATGGCTATTTGTAAACAGGTAACCATCCGAAGAGAATAAAAATCCGGAACCCGTTCCTGCTACCGTCCGTTTATCCGGTTGTTTGTATGTTTCAATTTTAACCACCGCTGTCTTTACTTTCGCTATTGCATCGATGATCGTTGAAGAATAAGCATCCATAATACACTTTTGGAATACACTACAAAACTTATTCCCGTGCCAAATTGGCCCTGCTTGAGCAATTCGCCATTCTGGTTCCCGTCAATTTGTCCTGCGTTGATCGTGCCCACTTATATAGGACATGCAGCACTCAGGTAAAGGTTAGTCCGCTAAATTAGTGGACTAACCCCTAGCAGACCCTAACCATTTCGCACCAATCCGTCACGGGTTTCCAAAAATTAACCAACCTATTTTGATGACTTTTTACAGTTTTTTATGGCTATTCAATTAAATACAACATATACGGGCCGGGTTTGAGGATCTCATCTATACAAACGAACAAAAGTGAGCAGATTAAGCAGGCAGGTTTATGCCGGCGGAGATTGCAGCGGCTGGAAAGTCCGGGTAGTTCTCAGAGCGCACATTTAAAAGTCTATTCAAGATGAACAGGAAAAACGGGCCGGAAATTTTTTAATAGTATTTGTGCTAATCTTTTGTTCTGAGAAGAAAAACTTGTTGATTATTCCTTTCTATAAACCTGAGGATTATAACGTTCCATATATATTTCTGGTCTGGGCAATTTTTCAAACCCATATTTTTCATATAACCAATCAGCAGTCGAAGTCAATAAAATCCAACGTCTCAAACCCTGTAGTTCGGGATGTTTCATAACGACATCCATAAGTTTTCGGGAAAGTCCCTGCCCGCGATAATTGTCCAATATATAGATGTCTCCCAAATAGGCAATTGTAGAAAAATCGGATATAACCCGGGCAAACCCTATTTGCTTTTCTCTATGAAATAAGCCAAAATTCAAGGAGTTATCAATTGACTTTTTCACTCTATCTAATGGAATATGGTCGCTCCAACCTGAATGGTTGGATAAAAAATCATGAACAGAATAGATGTCTATTTTACTTCTGTCTGTCGTAATCAGGTAGTCCTGGAATCTCACTTCAATGATCATATTATCTTTTATTGTAAAGTACTTCTCAATAATCCTTTCTCTTCACGTACTTTAATTTCGGGCATAACAATATCGCACTAATTTCTTTATTGCCAGGAACGCTACGATTAACAAACTTTATTTTCCACCAGCTGAATCAATGTTGCTTTCACTGTATCAAAGCTTTAACTGCAAGCCCAAACTAAGTTTTTAGAACTATATAATGCTATTGAGCTTGCCAAAAAAGTGTGAATGGTAGGAATTATCGAGGGAACGGTAAATTGTCGGGAACTGTGATTGGGATGATTGAATGATAGCTATGATTTAAAGCGCTCGTCAATAGCGCGTTGATCCGATCTAACTTCAACCTGTTATGGGCATAGGCTTATACCGGGATTGACAAATGAGACTCTACTTAACATTTCACCTAGTTTCCAGAATTGGATCCTTCACTCGCTCATAGATCGTCGTAGTTTCATCCGGTACTTCTGAACCAGAATACATAGTGAGTTTATTATCTTCAATTTTAAAGAAACGAGGAGTGTTACTAACGTCGAAATTAATCATGTATAGCCTATCTCGCTCTGACCCCTTAACACCAACAGTATAGCTCCCAGAAGAAACAATATTTTTCTCACGAATGAAAGCATAGTTCTTTTCTGTAAATTGGAACATAGTTCCATTTCCTGCAGCATAATAAAGGGGAACACCGAATACTCCGGCTCCCGTCATTTCTCTGATCTCCCAGCTACCGACAAGGGATTGCTCTATGTCTGCGAGGTTCTCTTTTTTACAGCCTGCTGAAGTCATTAGTAACGCTAATAAAATAATAAACGGGTGGAGCTTGTTCATACGGTTCTTCATTAATGTGAGGTTTTAGTATCGATATGAATATATTAATTAAACGTAACACAACTTTTCTCGGTGGATAAAATAGGATATTAAAAGGGTGAACTTCAAGAATTATTGAGGGAACGGTAAAATTGTCGGGAACTGTTATTGGACTGATTAAATGAGGGGCTATGATTTAGAGCGCTAGTATTACTTGACTTGCGGTTTCGTAGGCGGGAATCGAACACGCACTCGGTTTCCAGAATTCTACAGGTTTTTAAAAAATTATTGTTGTGGAGCCGGAGGGATTCGAACCCTTCAGACTATCGAAGTTCAGAAGGCCGGCAGTTATTTTCTAAAGCCTGAAATTGGTTAAATATTTTGCAAATGTTATTTATATTGTTTGGAGTCGTAAAGTTGTCATCAATGATATATTCAAAATTCCTGAATCTATTCCGATATTTTATCTCAAAATAACCGATAACGCTGGAATCCAAAACAATTAAAATTTTTCAATTCTTCTTTGGTTAAGGCCCCCTTGCCTTTCATTTGGAAAAAACTATTTTCTTTTAATTGTTCTAGCATGAAACAAAGTGAATCAGGTAAGACTTTATTCTGAGTTTTAACGTTAAAAAAATACCCTGTCTTAGTTTTAGAAACAACATCAAACTTTTCCTTTTCAAGCGACGCATATCTCGAAATAATCAGCTTTTTAGTCGAAATAATTATTGAATCCTTGATGCTCTGAAAAATCAGGTGCCAGTCTTATAAAACCGAAACTCCACATCAAAGTTGCTTAGTTTTATGTTTGACACTACATTGTTTTCAACAAAACGATTGTTAAAGGTGGCAACTGAATCACTGGCAAAAGGTATATCTTCCTTATACAATACCCTGCAGTCGTTGCTTTGGGCAAACGAAAATAAGCTAATCGAACTCATAATAAACACTGAGAGTAGATATTTAAACATAGTACACAGTTTGCCCCTTCCACGAGGAAATATGGAAGGTAACCAAGGTATATTTTTTTAATCAACCCTCTAGTAAGTATCAAAAAACTTTACTTTCTATGGTAAGTATATGGGACAGATTTATTTTCAAAAGGGTTTTGAGTTATTACTCTATTTATTTGTCTGCGTCCGCTGGAGTAGTGGCACTCAACGTTAATTCCTTTCCAAAACCGGATCTTTCACCCGCTCATAGATGGCCGGAGTTGCATCCTGTAATTCGCCCTGTAATTCTGGATCAGAATACATAGTGAGTTTATTATCTTCGATTTTGAAGAAGGTTTGAGTGCCCAAATCCCTGTAATTAATTATGTATTCTCTATCTCGCCCTGAGCCCCTAACATCAACAGTGTAGCTTCCTGAAGTAGCAATTTTGTTTGCTAGAATATGAGTAACGTTCCTTTCTGTAAATTGCATGATATTTCCATTCCCTGCAGCATAATGACTGGAAATACCGAATATTTCGCCTCCACTTATCTCCCTGAGCTCCCAGCTACCAACAAGGGATTGCTCCATCTTTTCCAACCGCGCTTTTTTACAGCTTCCAAAAGTGATTACGAACAATAATAAAATAATAAAAGAGTAGAGCTTGTTCATACGGTTCTTCATTTAATGTGAGGTTTTAGTATCGATACGAATGTATTAATTAAAGCGTAACACACCTTTCTCGGTGGACAAAAGATAGGATATTTAAAGGGCGAACGGTAGAAATAATTAAGGAATCTAGGGAAATGTGCAGATGACGAAATGTACATATAAAGGATTTGTTATCAGAGAAATTCTGCCTCTTCATTGGGTTGGGCAAGCTTGAATTTCTGGGGATAAACATCATATTGAAGTCCAGGATTTCAGTGGGAAAATCTAATTAGTCCTTCGCCAAAGGGGTGAACTTTCTAGTAGCTAAAAATGATAACGCTGCCATGGTTTCAATTCCTGACAGCGTTATCCAATAAACTAAATTCATTTTTAATATACCACCCCACTGATTCTCATAGTTTTCCAGGGGCCTTCAAACCCTTTTCCCTTAATATAAGTCACAGTATGCGGATGACCTTTAAAATTAGGATGATACACCATATCCATTTCAAACACTCGCTTATCCGCTGTTTTCTCAATTAATTTAACCTTGTAATCGTTCACGGACTGGTCATTAAGTGTAAAAAACGTATCATTAACGTTGGCATCGAACTTAGCCTTCAAGTATTCCTTGCCTGGGTCACGGGGGTATCCTTCCCAAAGCTGGTTGTTGGCATCCAGTCGCATATATGTGGTTGAATGAACATCACCCCCTGTAAGTCCGAAGAACTTGTAATATAAATGATCCCCAAACCTCACCGTGTCCTGAATTTCGATATAATCCTGCGTTCCTATTCTCCAATAGTTACCAATTTCCATTGGAAGAAATGATTCGGTGGAACTGAACTTTTCTAGTTCCAGGGGTTTCTTTTCGCAGGATGTTAGCATCAGCGAGAAAAGTAAGAAGGGTAAAATTAATTGCTTCATATATATTTATTTTTAGACAATACGATGAATATTCGGATAACGCTACAATTAAATTTATCGGATTCATCAATCATGACAACGGCTATCCGATGTAAATCTGAAAAGTTAGCTGATAATAGAGAAAGTACACGATTGTCCAAGATAGAACTATCGGTATTATCGAAGCTACAAAAAGGGTGAACGGTAGGATTTATTGAGGGAACGGTAGTTAATGTGCTAATATGTAAATGAGGTAATGTGCTAATGAAGGAAATGGAAAAAGAATAAAGAATTAATTCTATCCTATTGCAAAAAATATCTAACTCAATTCCAACTACCCATTATTTGTTCTTATTATTGGACTTTAGTCGATCCAGTCTAATAAAAACGCAAGCCCGTCAGGACTTGCTCCTGCCGGGTTTTAATTTGATTGGCGACTCTCTATGAGATTTATTTTAGTTCGTTTCCAACACCGGGCCTTTCACCCGCTCATGGACTTTTGACTTTGTCCTCAGAACTAATTGGCAGACTGAAATAAAATGTCGACCCCTTGCCGCTTTCACTTTCTACCCAAATGTCTCCATGGTGAGCCCGAATAATTTCTGCACTGAGATACAATCCGATACCAAAACCGGAAATATGCTGCGTCGTGTTGCTTTCCACACGGAAATATCGTTCAAATATCTTTTCTTTATCTTGCGATTGTATACCCATTCCTTCATCTTTAACGCTGACCAGCGCCTTACCATCCATCTTTTTACAAACCACTTCGATCGCTTTTCCTTTAGGTGAGTATTTAGCGGCGTTACTAACCAGGTTGGTAATTACGGATCCGATCTTGTCGTGATCAGCCTCTACTATAATACTGTCATCGCATGGTTGGAAATGAAGCACATGAGCAGGTGCCGTTAGTGCTGTTTCCTTTATTATTTCTTCGATCAGTTGGTCCAGACGGAAATCTTTCTTCTCCAGTAGTAGTTTTGCAGAAGCCAGGCGGGAAACATTCAGAAAACCGTTGATCATCGTGCCCATTCGGTTGACCTGCAGGTTTGCTTTCTCCATTGCCCCGGCAAGAAACGAATTTTCACTGTGGTTCAGTTTGGAATTGGCGACCTGGATAATTGCGCTGAGTGTAGTTAGCGGGGTCTTCAACTCATGGCTGACCATGCCGATAAAATCGTTTTTTCGCTGCTCGTCCTCCATTTGTTCGGTAATATCCATTACAACACCGGTAAATGCAGAGAAGTCACCCGAAGGATCTGCTTTCAGGTTGCCAATGGCGCGCAGCCAGCGCATCCGGTTATCATGCAGGCCAACGACGGGATAGGTCACGTCATAATCGCCGTGTTCATATATAGCCTTTTCGAGCTTTTCTGCTACAAATCCGCGGTATTCCTCTGTGATCTGAGCGAGAGCCTGCTCAATTGAAAGGTCTTCATCAGGGTAGTAACCGAATAATTCCTTTAAACGCGCATCGGTAATAAATTCTCGTGTAACCGATTGAAGATACCAGGTGCCAAAATTGGCGGCACTTATCGCCAATCGCAGAGCGACTTCACTTTCCTCAATTTTTTGCCGGGCAGCCAGCAATTGCTGATTGACGGACTGTAGCTCCTCATTGGCAGCGATCAATTTTTCATTGGCCGCCATATGCTTTTCGTTGGCTTCAGCGAGTTCCTCGTTAATGGCCTGCAACTCTTCCGAACTTTCGGCAAGCGCCTGTTCCATTTGCTTGCGTTCAGTGACATCGCGGGTGGTGCCTGCAACGGCTTCCACCTCACCGTTTTCATTAAGCACCGGAATCAAAATATAATCGTAGATCCGCTTTCCCAGGATCGCATGTGGGAAAGCGACTTCACCGCGAACGGGTTGTTTGTTTAATCGTACCCAGTCGATTTCCAGTTCATGCATTTCGGCATGCCAGGGTTCGTAGCCATTTTCGAGCAAGCTTTTACCAATAGCCGTATCCCAGGTTTTTCCCCACATCGTAAGCAGGGCGCTGTTTGCATATGTAAACCGATAATTCAGATCCCATACGTACATCAGATCGGGTGTGCCGGAGGTGATCGTTTCGTAGACCCTTTTCTGCTGGTCAGATTTTTCCCTTGCTTCCCTCAGTTCGTGTTGCACATCGATCATTGCGGATACATCAAAGACGATAGCCAATATACCATCCACCTGGCCATTTTCGTTCCGCCAGGGCTGGTAACTGAAGCTGAAATAGCGGTCTTGTGTCGGCCCGTCCTCGTATTCGGCAATAGGAATCAGTAGTTCGTTCATCTCATACGGTTCCCCATTGTGATAAACGTTTATTAAAATCTCCTGTAAGGGCGTACCGATGAGTTCCGGCAGCGCCTCGAAGATCGGTCGATTCAATAAGTTTCGTCCGGGCAACAGTTGTTGGTAGGCCGGGTTGACCAGTTCGTATATCAGCTGTGGACCGCGCAGGATACAGATTCCTGCAGGTGCCTGCATAAAGAAGCTTTTGAACCGATCGCGTTCCTGTTGAAAAGCGACTTTCGCAGCAATTTCTTTTTGCCGTTCAGTCACTTGCTTGGTATTTTCCAGCACCCAAACGGCCACTTTCGTTATCTGGTCCGCTTTATTTTTGATGGGTGCATAAACAAACGTGACGAAGATCCTTTCTTCCCGGCCATGCCGAATCAGCATCAGTTCAACTTCGTCTGCGTAGTATGCTTCGCCGGAAGCAACGACTCCCGAGAGAGCCGCTTCATAATATGCCCGGGCTTCTGCGAAGGCGTCCCAATAAAATTTTCCAAAGATTGTATCGTAAGGTTTACCGGCGACTTCCAGGAATTTGTCGTTTACAATTTCTGCAACCAGTGTTTCAGCATTTAATATGCAAATCCCGATCGGTGCATTAAGCACTGTGTTATGTAAGTCTGTCTCATCGGTAAATTGCATATATAGGCAGCTGTAAAAGTTGAAATAGCAAATTAACTAATAATTCCCGAGGTTATTATTTGCCAAAGGATTGGTTAGATTAAGAGTCACATATACCTATCGGCCTAGGGCTGTTTGCAGCACTTGAAATGGCCTTATGAAAAAGGAACACCCAGCTTTGGCACTGATTCATCATTCTGACCGCAGCTCGCAATATTGCAGCAAAAGCCAATGTTGTGTGTTTCATTGTGATTACTGCACCTTTATCGCTTCAATATCTTTTCCATGTTCATGAATAATTACCTTCTCAATAGTTCCACTACTGTTTTTTATGAACTGTAAAGAAGTATTAAAATTCTGCAAGTAAAAGGAATTCTCACTTTCTGCAAAAAGTGGTAATTCCATACCATTAGGTAATATTTCATAAAGCTGACTATCTTTCATAATGAAAGTAATTGATATTTTGCCTGCAGCATATTTGCCTTCCTTTTGCCTGAGTATATTATCGGGTAATTTTATTTCAACTCTCATTTTCCACAAGTCATAAGGCATCCCGAAAACAATATTTGATAGCCCCATCGTAACAGGCCATACATCTTCTCCATAGTCGCCAGAGTTTTTAAGAAGTATTATCGTAACCTTATCTTTAGGGTAATAAATAAATTCTGAAACAAAGCCGGGATAACCGCCTGAATGCTTTATATAACTTTTGCCAAAAAAATTATTAATACGAAAGCCAAATCCATAATCATCGGCCTTACGTTTAAAAGCATACTTCCATGACGCGGATGAAAGCAACTGCTTTTTGGCAATAGCCTCTGTCCATTTGTACATATCTGTTGTGGTACTGTAAATAGATCCCGCTGAATAACTGACCGTTGAATCGAGATATGTATAGGTCTTTTTCTGCTTTGCTGTCAGGAATTGGTAGCCCTTAGCTTTAATACCTTCATCAAGGTTATTAAAATCAAAACCAGAATGTTTCATATCCAGGGGCTCAAAAATCAGCTCTCTGACATTTTGCTCATAGGATTTACCGGTAACCTTTTCAATCACCAACCCTGCCAGGTAGAAACCCGAATTATTATATCCAAAGCCCTCACCAGGTGGATAATCAAAAGGTTTTTTGGAAATAAAATCCAGCATGAATTGCTTTGTAACAGGGTGGTTAACCAAAGCAGAGTCTTCTTCGCCGATATCATCTGTGAAATTGTGTATACCGGATGTGTGCGTTATTAAATTTGCGATCGTTATTTTATCTTCATTTGGAAAATCCGGCAAGTATTTATTTAACTTATCACTCACGGCCAATTTCTTTTGTTCCTGGAGTTTTAAGATGACCATGGCCGTAAATGACTTTGTTATAGAAAGAATTGGAAACACAGTGAGCGTATCATTATAAGACCGGGTTTCAACGTTTCGCCATCCATAAGCTTTATGAAATATTACTTTTCCATCTTTAGCTATCAAAGCAACGCCATTGAATTTATTGGCTTCAACCGCAGAAATCAGGTAACTATTTATTTCTTCAGTTAGGCTATTTGACTCTTTGTTTAAAGTAGTTTGAGCTTGCAGTCTTGCGGAAAGAATAACTAATATTAAAAGGATTTTAAACTTTAACACTTTCATTTTTCTCAAATTTACTGTTGCACCTGATTAATAGGAAGTCTAATGATGGTACAAATACTAGAGAGAATCTGTAGAAAGTCGCATAACAAATGTACCTTCACAGGTGATACTTATAGTTGTTTCAGTGGCAGGATTTTACTTTCTATCCACTTATCTATTTGTCTTTCGAGAATTAACAAGGGTAAACATCCGTCCTTAAGGACCTGGGCGTGGAATTCCCTTATGTCAAACTTATCGCCTAAAGCTTTTTGAGCCTTGTTGCGCAGCGCAATAATTTTCAGTTCACCGACCTTATAGCTTACACCCTGGCCCGGAACGACCATGTATCTTTCAATGCGTTGTTCGGCAACCTGGTCGGTGACGGGCTGATTGTCGAGCACATAGGCTATTGCCTGCTCCCGGGTCCATCCCTTATGATGCATTCCCGCATCCACTACCAGTCTCACTGCACGTTCCATCTCGTTACTCAACCTGCCCATATATTGATAAGGGTCTGTAAACATTCCGAGGGAAGTTCCCAGGCTTTCTGCATATAAACCCCAGCCCTCCGCGAAGGCACTATTGATCAGTTTTTTACGAAACTCCGGGATGTTTGCTTCCTGCTGAATAGCCAATTGATAGTGATGGCCGGGAATCGCTTCATGTAAGAATAAGGTTTCCATCTCAAAGCTATTATACTTCAGTGGATCGCGTACCGTTTCATAAAAAATACCGGGCTTTTGACCATCTCTTGAAGGGGGAAGATACTGTGCGTTCGCAGCGGCTTCCCTGAATTTTTCGGTGGCCCGCACTTCAAACTTCGATGCGGGTCTCAGTTGAAATAAAGTTTCAAGATGCGGCTCCATTCGGGCTTCAAAGCTTCGGTAGCGGTGGAGTATCTCAGCTTCTGTTTTGAACGGGAAAAACTTCGGGTCGGTTTTGATGAACTGGAAGAAGGCCTTTAAATCGTCTTTAAATCCAGCTACGGTTTTAATCGAATCCATTTCTTTCCGGATACGCGCCACTTCAGCAAGCCCGAGTTCGAAAACTTCATCAGCCGTAATATCACTCGATGTATAGTACTTCAGCCAATAGGCATATTCCGCCTTCCCGTTTTGATTGCCGGTTAATCCTGCCGATCTGCGTGTGCGGGGAATGTAGCTGGTTTCGAGGAAATGGTTTAGCCTCTTATAGGCAGGTCTTACGTAAGTGTTTATTGCTGCCGTATAGTCGGCAGTCAGCTTTTCCTTTGCCGCATTGTCCAAATCGGCTGGTAAAGCGAGGAGAGGTTTATAGAAAATGTTTTTGTCGCCATCCAGTTCAAATAAAGGCTTTAATTGTGCAGGCACTTTTGCCATACTCGCCGCCGGATTGGTATTGCCGATTTCCAGGCCCTTTTGCATATTCTTAATGGCCTGGTCGACCCATACTCCGAACAATTTCATTCTACTGATGAAATTGCGATAGTCAGTCTCCGTTTTAAAAGTCACATAGCCGGCACCTGAACCCAGTAATGCAAAACGCTGCGGAAAACTAAAAACAAACTGGTCTACAGGGCGGTAAAAACCATAGTGGTTGCGAAGACCTTCGTTCTGTAAGGAGAGCTGGTACTTTAAAATATCCGCACTTAACCTGTCCGACTCCGACAGGTCTCGGTAATTAATCCGCTTGAGTTTAGCCAGGTAAAGGTTATTCAGGGTAATGGATCGCTGAACATATGCTTCGCTGATATTGATGGCCAGCTGGTCATTGTAAGTATTGATATTATTAGCTGTCGCGTTTAAGGGATTGAGGGCATAAAACTCCCGGGAATATCCCTCAAGAACACTATTTAAATCTGTCCCGGGGTTCTTATTTCCCCTGAGGGAGAAACACCCTGTAAGCAGCAGGAGCGCCAATACCGGTAAGGTAAATTTCCGCATGATTATCGATGTTGATTTCTGTCGCTAAATAGATCTGTTTAAATAAGTACGGCGCAACAAATGTTTAACTCCCGATAATACAGGAAATCAATGAAATAATCAAAAGATGACCAGGTACTGTGTAGAAGACAGGAATTATTGAGGGAGTGGGTAAAATTGTCGGGAACTGTATTGGAATGATGTAATGCCAGGCAGTGATCGAGTAATTCACATTCTGATTATTTAGGCTTCGACTATAACGGCAGTATAATAACAAACTCACTTCCTTCCCCCTCCTTCGTTTGCACCTGCAACTCGCCACCATGTGCTTTGATGATATCATAACTTAATGATAAGCCTAAACCGGTTCCTTGTCCGGCAGGTTTGGTAGTGAAAAAAGGCTGGAAAATTTTATCCGCAATTTGTTGAGGGATACCGATACCGTTATCTTTTACTGAAATTGAGATCTTGTCTTCTGTCTTTTTGGTGGATACTGATACAAGGGGTTCAAAGTTTTCGGATCGTTGTTTCTTTTTCTCGGTAACGGCATAAAAAGCATTGTTAATTATGTTAAGCATTGCCCGGCTGATGTCCTGGGGAATAATATTGATTTTACTGATTGACTTATCAAAATCAGTTTTCATGGTTACACAGAGATCTTTATTCTTTGCACGAAGACCATGATAAGCTAAGCTAAAATACTCCTCTGCTAATGCATTGATATCTGTAGGCTCCTTTTTGCCAGTGCTGCTGCGGGCGTGTTGCAGCATGCCTTTTATAATGGCATCCGCCCGTTGGCCGTGATGAAGAATTTTTTCGAGGTTTTGCTTGATATCTGATACGAGGGCAGCTCCTTCTTCTTTATTTCCAGATGTGAATTCTTTCTCCATCTCATCCAACATTTCTGTGGTGACTTCCGAAAAGTTATTCACGAAGTTTATCGGATTCTGTATCTCGTGTGCGACACCAGCTGTGAGTTGGCCGAGCGAAGCCATTTTTTCGGACTGGATCAACTGAGATTGGGTGGCTTTCAGATCAGTAAGTGTTTTTTCAACCTGGCCTTTCGCTTCTTCTAACTTTGTAAAATCTTCATAACGGGCATAAGCAACTGAGAAAGCATCTGCGAGCGCTTTTACTAGTTCAAGCTGCGTTTCGGAAAGCGGATTGGCACTGCCCACATAAAGCATCCCCTGTATAAACGGGACAAACTGCAATGACAATAATTCGGGAGGTTCATCTCCGGCCTGGTAAATATCAGCGTCTTTTATTTGTCCCTGCCCGATTAATGATTGTGTCCATGTGCTGAATTGTTCCCGGTTCCAATGTTCCGCATAAACTTTTTGTTGACGCCAGTGATCTGCTACATGGCGGGTAACTTCCGAACTGGTAAAATCAAGATGAAGCACCCCAAGCGGTTTACCATCGGGCGTTGATAAGTAAGAATGAATTTTTTGTTCTTTTTCATTGATGATGAAAATGCCGCATCGGAAAAAAGGCAATCCCAAAGTAGTCAGCTCTCTCCATATTGACGTGCCTATGCGTTGAAGGTCTCCGGACGTTCGCATCGAAGCAATTTCTGCCCGGATGCGATCCTGTGATGAGGCTTTGATGGCTTCCCTTGCCTGGGTTTCGGCTAGTTTTAGATCATTGAAACGGGTATAGGTCATCTCGAAAACTTTTGCAAAACGAATGATGACCTGTTCCACTTTCGGCGAAAAAAGCTCTGTAGAGAGGATAAATAAATAGCCGTTTGAAAAATTTGCGCAGTAGAAAATGATCCGGTCGGGAATGTGTGAAAAAACATCTTCCACAACAAATGCGGGGACATGATTTGCAAGGAACCGGTGATGCTCCTTATTTTCTTCACCTTCCAGTTCGCAGATATGGAGGGGTTTTTTCTCCTTCCACGCCTCGTAGCGTTCATCCATTACGCGGTCGCCGGTTAATGGAAAATCGATATAGTTAGGAAGCAAAGTACCATCAGGAAGTACGACCCACGCTGTCTGAATATTCCTTGCTTCATCTATGAACAAATACCCGCAGGTAAATGTATTGATGCCTAATTTTCCAAATTCATGATAAAGCAATTCTGCTGCTTCCGCCAGCTCATCACTTTTTTGCATCCTCATTGCCCTCGCCCTCACTCTTTCCAATCCTAATTCAATCTGTGCTTCTCTTCCCTGGGCTTCGGCTTTTTGTAGATCAAGGAAACGCGTGTAGATTAAACCAAATACTTGCGAAAACCGGATCATAATATTGCATTCCTCTTCTGTGAGAGCATGCAGGGTATTAACATTAATGGCACCCTCGGTGAAAAAGAAGGAATAGAAATATTCCTGCGGGTTAAAATTCGGTTGTTGAGCTAAAAATGTATAGGTAGACATCGTTTCATAGTAATGTCTTACCTGTTCTCCATTAAGTATGGTTAGGGCAAAAGGATGATGTTGTTTCCGGGCCGGAATAATATTTTCATAGACCGGGTGGATATGTAAATTAACATAATCAAGGATACGGATCACTTCCTGGCTGTGAGACAAAGTTGTCAGCCAGATCTCCATTGCATCATTGGGATCGTCAAAAATCCCTACACCAGTACGTAGTGCTTTAATGTTGAGCTCATTTAGTTGCTGAAACAGCACAGCTGACGTTTCTGCCAGCTCCGAACTGATGCGCATTGCAGTTGCCCGTATTCGGACTTTTTCTAAAGCGGCCTCGATTTCAAGTTGCCGGTTTTTACTTTGCAATTCAATAATTACAGCATTCAGCCGCTCTGTCAGTGAGGTATTTAAGTCCGTAAGATCTTGTTCCTGATGGCTATCCATTTGTATTCAAATTAAGAATCGGTGTGCGAAGCTTACATGTACCCGAATCAGTTTGAAGTAGAGTAATTTTCGGAGTGCCATGAGGTTTTCGTATGGTTCTCCCAATCTCAATAAACCATCTGTCTCGTTTTAACGGATCCAACATTCAGATCTCTGTTATTAAAAACAGAAATAATAGATGGATTTATTCTGCAGTAGAAGGATCAATAATAGTTGCTATTTCCGTTATAGTATTCACAGGAAATCCACCTAATCTGGCATGTTCACGAATCAACTCTTCATTAGGCGCCAGATAGATACAATAGATTTTGTCGCCCGCCACATAACTGTGGATCCATTGAATGCTGGAACCTAAAGTACTAAGTACTTCCCTTGATTTTTGTGACATTGCTTTCAGGCTTTCTGCTGAGAGGTCTCCGGCTCCTGGCACCTGCCTCTCTATGATGAATTTTGGCATAACTGGTATTTAATTTATGATTTTCAGAAAGAGTGTCGGTTTAGAGCAGCCTATATCGTTTGCTTACCCTAATATAACGAATCAGGTTTTACATTGTAAATAGGGTTGATGGGAAAAACACTGAAAATGATTGATTACCACTACCAGGATAGGCTACGAGCAAAAAAAACTAGAATGAATGAGCTAGACTTAGGATGCCTCTCGGTTAAGGTTCTAGAAGTACAAGGTTTATAAGTTTCAAGAGGCAAAAGCTCTCTGCTGACGGAGGCTACGGTTCTACCGAGCAAGCGATCCGAACGTGCTGTAAGCAGTCCAGCTTGCAGAATGAAGATGACGGTTAATTTTCTATTCTTCTCTTTTCCTCTTCATTGCTTAGTTCTATTCTCTTTTCGCTGAATTTCTTACCCGAACGAAAGTTATAGCTGAAATACAGCCCGACGGTGCGGGTTGGCCGCTTTTGATAAAAGTCGATCCTGGTGTCGGTATATTCTGTATAGTCCTTTTCTCTTGCAGTATTAAATATATCAGACACCACTAGCCGGAGCAGCACCTGTTTTTGGTAAAGTCTTTTAGAAAAGCCGATATCCGTAGTGAATTGTTCAGCAACATGCCTGTTTGCATTCACATAAGGCGAACGATAATCAATCGCGGTATCAAAATTGAAAGCATTCCGTACGATAACTGAATGCTGGGATCTGCTGTATAATGAGGATTGGCGAATTCTAAAATCATTGATCACATACGAAAGATTATAAAGTGCAAGACTATTGTTTGTACTCCACCAGGAGGTGATTTTAATAGGTGCATTCAACGAAATCCCATAGCCGTTACTATTATTAAAATTTCTGGTTTGATATTCTATTGAATTATCAGCCATTGGACTGCCCAGCTGAGCGATCTTATCTGTTGTGACTTCATAATATAAATCTGCAGAAAACCCTTTCATAAATACTGTACCCAGCTCAAGTTTATGAGTGTATTCAGGAAGAAGGTTGGGATTACCAAGTTGGGTAAGATAGTCGTCAAACTTAAGCCGGTAAGGATTTAAGTCTCCGAAGGAAGGTCGCTGTAACCTGCGGGCGTAATTAAAGAAGACAGAGCTCCCCTTCGCCTCATTCAGGTGTTGCCTCAAAAATAGAGATGGGAACAGACTGAAATACTTTCTTTTGAATTTCTCATTGCCCGTGACAGAATTTCCTTCCATTCGGGTTTCTTCAGCTCTTAGGCCAAACTTAACACTTAACTTATGAATATCTTTCCCTAAAGAGGCATAAACCATTGAAAGATGCTCTTGATAAATAAACCGGTTGCTCAACCCGGAATTACGCACCCAGTTTTCTGATATGTAATTCTCATTGATAACCTCATTATCTCTTTCCGGCGCCGCAAATTTCAGACCTGATTTAAACTCCCATTTATTAGACAATATTTTAGTAAAGTCTGCCTGCAAACTGTACAGGTTTGTGATATTGGGAGTATTATTGCGGTAAATGGAATTTTTTTCCGCATCCGAATAGACGGAAACAAAATTATTGAGCTCTGTTTTTTTACTATAGGTATAGTCGCCGATAATCTTTAAACCCGAGCCAAGGCTGTCCAGCTTTAAGGCATAATTTATAGTTGAGCTACTTGATTGTGGTTTCCTGAACCATTCCGAACGGGCAGATCCCGTCAAAGGCTGGCGGTCATCAAAAACAGTTATGTTAGTGTTAAAATACTGATCCAGCTTATTTAATGTTTGCATGCTCTGTAAACTAAGAAACTGATTTTTTGAAAGATCATAGGTTGCTCCGAGCCGGTACATCAATCTGCTGTTATCATTATACCTGTTTGTAGCGCTTGCGTAATGGCCCTGATCCGGATAGATTATTTCGGTATTGGCTATATAGTCACTCTCCTCCTTTCCTGCAGAAATATTGGCATACAGCAATAGACCTTTACTTTTATAATTAAGAGACAAACCTCCATTGTAAGCGGGACGCTTTACTTGCTGGCGGTATTGGGTGAATACAGAACCTACAATTCCATCCTGCCGGTTTTTTTTCAGCAGAATATGAACTATCCCACCAGAACCTGCCGCTTCAAACTCCGAAGGCGGACTGGAAATAATTTCAATTTTACTGATATCCTCAGATCGCAGCGTCCGGAGATATTCTGCCAGATCAGTTTCAGACATTCTTTGCACCACATCATTGATCATTACCATGACAGACTGGTTGCCTTTAATTTTTATGGAGCCATCATTGCTTACCCATATCCCTGGCGATTTCTGCAATACCTCCAGTCCGGTATTCCCATTAGCGAGCATACTTCCTTCCACGTTTACAATGTAACGATCAGTTTTTCTTTCAACCAGCGGTCTGGCAGCAGTTATACTTACTGTGTTGAGGGTATTTTGATCTGCTATTAATTCGATATGTTTTAACACCGCGGTATCGGGATAAACAAACTTTAACAACAAGGGCTTATAACCCACAGAAGATACCTTAAGTGCATACTTGATTTGGTCTTTGAATTCATAGGATAGAACAAAATGGCCCTGTTCATCGCTCATAACGCCAAGTACAAAAAGACCATCATGGCTCAGACCAATGGAAGCAAAAGGTACACGATTGTTTTTCTGGTCAGTCAGTACTCCGGATAAACGGCTTTTTGATTCATCATCTCCATCTTTATTTACAGGTATTGATATTTTTCGATCTTGCGCCTGCAAGGTCAGGCAACTCAGCAGCAGAGCAACTGCGATAAAAATCTTATTCCGCATCTTTTAGAATCGGCTTATTGTTCAGGAATTAGTAAAGGAGAATTTAATGTTTACAGGGGCTGCGAGACTCTCTACACCTTTAACCCCCTCTACCTATATTTTCTTATTTCTTTTTATTGATTTATGCCTTTGATACCTGGCATGTCACCATGAATGGATACAGATATTCGCCAAACGTAAGTTTTTTAACTGGGGTTGGCAATTAAGAATGATAAAAGGATAACGGATTCAAAAATATGGTAGAACGATGTGTGCGAATGAGTAAATGTGCAGAAGAAATTCTTAATGGTTGGATAAGGGAGTGTAACAACCCGCGCTTGTGCGAAACTTCTTGTTGGCAGTTCGTCGTCAGTTAGCTCGCTTAATTGGACATACAATTATCGCCCCAAATTTTCAATAAACTTCGTCATTAACACGATCTGTCCGAAGTGATAATACCAATGCTGGATGTATCCATGCAAATTTATATAAACACTGGAATAGTCTTTTAATATGGGTCTGTCCAGGCTTTCGTCGGATAGATTTTGTAATTCCCGTATAATCTCCTTCTTATTTTCTTTAATTGCATTTACCGTGTCGATCCATTTGAAATTTATTTTGTCGGCAGGTATCCAATTTTCCTCGTCTGTTAATTTATAGTCAATTCCCTGAAGTCGTTTTACAACCACAAAATCGGTAAGCAAATGTCGGGCAATCTGATGAATAGTGTGATTGAAATTAGGCAACTTCAGATTCGCGGAATGCTCAGTAATTCCGTCTAAAATCTCATAAAGGTTAATCCCTACCCAATTATTATTGTGTAGTTGCTCTATCTGGTCAATGATTCTGTTTATTTCAAGATTTCTCATTTCTTTCATGTCCGCTTGTCTGTTATTATAACTGCCAGGCTGCAGACTTCTCATGATTAGTCTCTGCTTTTTATTTTCTTATCTATCCAGGTTCTGGTGGTATCTGTAAGTATCGGCATGAGATCTTGTTTTCCTGCTTTAAATGCATGATTCGCTCCTTCAATCGTTATGAGTGTTGCTAACGGAAGGGAAGCGCACACTTTCTCTACAAGGTCATAGGATGCCAGCTCATCTCTGGTACCCTGCAAAAAAAGCATAGGTACTGCGACACTCTTAAGATGTTCGGCTCTTTCTATAGATGGTTTTCCAGATTGATGAAGCGGAAATCCGAAAAAAATAATTCCCTGTACATCAGCCGATGGTTGCGCTGCCAAATATTGTGAACTCATTCTTCCTCCAAAGGATTTTCCCGATGCAAACACCGGAAGAGAAGGAAACAGTTCCCGGGCCTTATTGATCGCCGCTTCGATCGTTTTGTGCGCTACAGCGGGAGAGTCAGGTCTTCGTTTTCGCTTTTCCATAAATGGGAAATTGAATCGAAGAGTCGCAATGTCTTTTTCGGCAAGTAATTTGGAAATGGTCACCATGAACTCATGATTCATTCCCGCTCCTGCTCCATGGGCTAATGTCATTACACAGATTGGGTGATCAGGTGTAATCAACTCGGCTGAAACGTCTCCGATTTCAGACGACACGGGAAGGGATAGCGATCGGGTCTTCATATGTAAAGAAATAAGAGCTCAAGTTAGCTCGTAAAAATTCCTGATGGTTGTCCTGATTTAGAAGTGCCTATATATTACCTTTATCACCATTGCCGGGTATTACCTGAGAGGTAATTTAAAGTGAAAGGTTGACCCTTCACCTATTTCACTTTCAGCCCAAATTTGTCCGTTGTGCCGTTTTATAATTTCAGCACTTAAATAGAGGCCGATTCCGAAGCCTGATATGTGTTGATTATCGTGAGATTCTACTCTATAATAGCGCTCGAACAGCCGTGAGAGGTCCTGAGAAGTTATTCCACGCCCCTGATCCCTGACACTTAAATGAATTTCATTATCAACTTTTTCACAGCGAACTTCAATTGGTTTACCAGCACCTGAGTATTTGAGGGCGTTACTTAAAAAGTTTGATATGACGGACCCTATCTTGTCCTTATCTGCGTGTATAGTATGATACTCACAAGGATGAAAAACTATTTCGCGGTGTTCGAAATTTAATACAGCTTCCTCAATAATCTCTCTTACCAGCTCAGCAATTTCAAAATCTTCCTTGTTCAGGTGGATTTTACCAGATTCCAATCTTGACACATTCAGGAACCCATTTATCAGGGTACTCATCTTTTTAACCTGCTGGTTAGCCTTTGACAGGGCTTCCGCAGTAAAACTATCATCATTTCGGTTTGCCCTGCCCGTGAGCATTTGTACATACGCACTTAAAGAAGTTAGCGGAGTTTTCAATTCATGACTTACCATCCCGATAAAATCATTTTTTCTTATCTCGTCCAGTTTTTGCTCAGTAATGTCCAGCACCGAACCGATAAAGCGTTGTGCAACCTCCTGGTTATCAAAATAAACCTTACCTTTTGCTCTTACCCAACGAACTTTTTTATCCTCTGCTCCAATTGTACGATATTCCACATCGTAATCTCCATCGCTTCTTGACTTGATAAAAGAGTCATTAATTATCTGAATGATCCTTTCCCGATCTTCGGGATGCAAACCGGTCACAAAATCCTTTTCGTAGGTTACCGTTTCCTTGTGTGTAATTCCAAAAAGCGTTCTGCATCGATCATCCCAATCCATCGTTCCCTTTTTCAAATCCATGTCAAAGGTGCCGAGTTCAGCAGCGGTAATGGCCAGCTTTAGCTTATCTTTCTCTCTTTGCAATTCAAACCTGGCCAAAACCATGTCAGTCACTTCAAAGACAAAAACCAGGATTCCGTCAACTTTTCCTTCAGAATTATGCCTGGCCTGGTATATAAAATTAAAATATCTGTCCTCAATGAGGTTATTATCGTGTTTCGCCAGAGGAACATAAAGTTCATTGCCTTCAAAGGTTTTACCTGTTTCGTAGACATGGCTTAGAATTTCCTCTATGGCCGTTCCCTTAAGTTCAGGCAAAGCTTCCAGAACTGGCTTTCCCAATATATTCCGACCCGGAAAGAGTTCCTGGTAGGGCGGGTTTATGAGTTCAAAAACCAGATCCGGTCCATCTAAAATGCAAACCGGTGCAGGTGCCTGCATGAAAAACCTTTTGAGCCTGTCGCGTTCAGCTTCTGTTTGCGCCTTGGCTATTTCAAGTTCTTCTTTCGTCTTTTTTAGTGCACTTAACGCTTGTACTTTCTCTGTGGTCTCGTGGCAGATTACCTGCACGCCTGCGGCCTCACCGTGTTCGTCCAGAACCTGGCTATAACTAAAGGTCCAATAGACGTCCTCAAGGCGACCGTTCCGATAGATGGGAATTAACTGGTCTTCACTCCAGGTTGATTCTCCGGTTAATAATACACTATCAATTAACGGTTTAATAATGGACCAGATCTCCGGCCAGCAATCTTCAGCTCTTTGTCCAAGGGCAGCAGGATGCTTTCCTTCATTCCCCAGGCTTGGCCGGTATGCATCGTTATAAAACTGGATAAGTTCCGGCCCCCACCAAAGAAACATTGGAAATTTTGCGTTCAAAATAGTCCTGATTGTGGAGAGCAAAGTCGTAGACCAATTTTCGGGAGTGCCGAGGATAGACTGTGACCAATCATACGAACGTGTCAGCATACCCATCTCGCCCCCACCTTTTAGATATTTTTGGTATGGCAGTGAAAAACGGTCATCTAAAAGCATTGAGAGAAGGTATGTTGAGGTAAAACTATAAACGGCTTTTTAACAAGCTAAATTATAATTTTATTTTTTACTTCTACTTTACCTCTCTTCACATCTCAAAATATGCTGGTTCAGAAGCAATGCCAGCGATAAGGCTTATATCCCTCTTGATTATAAACTACCAAAAATCCCCGCCCCTTACTTCCAGGGGTCAAGTACCACTTTGACACAATCTTCTTCTTTTTCTTTAAAGATCTTATACCCGTGAGCCACCTCCGATAAAGGCAAGCGGTGTGTAATAATATCATCCAGTTTAACCCGGCCTTCCACAACGTATCGTAGTAATTCATCAATGTATTTATGAGCAGGCGCCTGCCCTCCTTTTAAAGTGATGCCCTTATCAAAAAATTGCCCGATCGGGAAATTGTCGTAGGTAGTGGGATAAACACCTAGTACCGAAACAATACCGCCACGTCGTACCGCACTCATACAGGCTTCCAATACTTTGGTCGAGCCTGCTTCTAAATTGACAACTGCCTTGGCTCGGTCCAGCAAACTGCGGTCGGGCTCGAAACCGACAGCTTCAACGCACACATCGGCACCCCGGCCATCAGTCAGATCGCGGATCTGTTCCACAACACCTTTTGCACCATTTTCCCATAGGACCGTTTCGCCCCCAGCCGTTGTTTTCGCTTTGGCCAAACGGTATTCAAGGGTATCTATGATTATTACTTTTTCCGCTCCCCTGAGCCAGGCACTTTTTGCAGCCATAATACCCACAGGGCCTGATCCGAAAATAGCCACCGTTTCGCCGCCTTTTACTTCTCCCCAATCGATCCCGGTATAACCGGTAGGGAATATATCCGTCAGGAATAATACCTGTTCATCGCTTAAGTTATCCGGAACAAGCCTCGGACCGAAATCTGCATAGGGTACCCGGACGTATTCCGCCTGCCCGCCGTCATATCCTCCATACAGATCTGTATAGCCAAATAAGGCTCCGCCTTTTTGGGTAAGCAGGCCACCTTCCGGACCGTAATGTTCAGGATTTGAATTTTCGCAGTGACCAGGCAGCTGATGATTGCAGAAATAGCAGGTCCCGCAGGCTATCGGAAAAGGAACCACCACACGGTCACCTCTTTTAAGGTTTCTAACCTCAGAACCCACTTCTTCGACAATACCCATAAACTCATGGCCCATGGTCATTGCCCTGGGCTGTGGCAAGCCACCTGAATAAATATGTAAATCAGATCCGCAAATAGCGGTGGACGTTACTTTCAAAATAATATCCCGGTTCTGTTCAATCTTTGGGTCGTCGACGGTATCATACGATATCATTCGCGGACCATGAATTCTTGCTGCTTTCATAGGCATAGGTGCTTGTTACCAGGTACTCGCTCAACGGATTACAGACCACAGAGATTCGATAACATTTCTCGATGATGGCATAAATATTTAAGCCGGATCAAATTGATCCGCTAGCGGTTAACTGATAATTGTCATTAGATGTAGATGTAGAGAGATAACACCGTCTCTTAGCTCTGGTTTTCTTAATGTGAAAGTTTTAGCGCTTCTCGTCATTTATACCTCGTCAGATAACATCATGAAAACGGTGATAACATTTTTCAAGTTCGAGCAGTAAATCGAATAAGCGAGGCCGTCCGACTTAAATGGAACGCCTCTGAGTATGATAGGTAGATGAATTATACTGACAATGCGACTTTTCAATGGTTGAGCTTAATCAGCTAATATCCTTAAGCTACAAACACATCTAATTTATACTGTTCAGCTTCTCTCTATGACGAAAACATTTGGCTGGCTTCGGTTCTGCTCACCCACAAACCCCTTTTGCCAATATTATTTATCAGGGCTTAATTTGATCAGGAAGCCACCCCCGGGGGCCATATGTACCGGTAAAGATTCTGCGTTGGTTATACTGGTAGTTTGCAATATATAGTCCGCCGCATTTTTTTCAGCATTAATTCCATCCTTACAGATTGTTGCCTGATAACGTGCTTCAGGTAAGAAGCCCAGGTTGATCGTGATATCTTTGGCTTTATCGCCGGTCATGCCGGCAATATACCAGCTCTCGCCGGACTGCCTGGCCGTAACAATGTACTCGGCTACCCGGGCATCAAGTATGAGGGTGTTATCCCAGGTAGTTGGTATACCGCCTAACAGTTTCATAAAATCAGGCTCCAAAAAGGCCTGCGAGGGATTGCCCGAAAACATCTGCAGGGGACTGTCATAAACGACAAACATCGCTAATTGCTGGCTTCTTGTCGTCTGGCTCATCACTTTCCCTTTTATGGCCGCGAATTGAGCCGGCGTGGCATTGTCAAGCAGTCCCGGTTCATAATCCATCGGGCCTGCAAGCATTCTCGTAAAGGGTATTGTCACATTATGCCGGGCCGTTACCTTATCGCTCCAGATATTGTATTCGCTGCCCAGAACGCCTTCGCGGGTTAAATCGTTCGGGTATGTACGGTTAAACCCTTTCTGGGGGTAAGATCCGTGAAACATGAGCATGATCTGCGCATCGGCGCAGGCTTTTGTGATCCGCTCGTGAAAATTGACCATCTTCTGATCATCGCGGTCAATAAAGTCGGTCATGATGAAGTCCACTCCCCACTTATTAAATTGCTTCAATGCCCCGTCGAGCTGCCTGTCAAGTGTTAAGGCAAGGGTCCACATGCTTAATCTGATACCCTTTGATCGGGCATATGCGGCAATGCTGTCCATGTTCATCGCCGGGTTGATCTTAAACAGGTCACTGTAATCGCTCCAGCCGGCATCCATCATAATGCGGTCAAGCCCGTATGCCTTAGCAAAGTCGATGTAATACTTGTAGGTTGCCGTGTTTATACCCGACTTAAAAGGCACATTAAATAAATTAATGTCGATGATCCACTCTTCGGTACTTTTACCCGGACTTAGCCATGAAACATCCTTCAGTTTTGAGGGAGGCGCCAAACGGTATACCAGGTCGTTAGACGGCAGTTCCTTATCCTCACGTGAAAGTATCAGCACCCGCCATGGGAAACTTCGGGAGCCCCGGGTTTTTGCTATATAGTCTGCCCGTTTTGTTACTATAGATTGCGGAAATTCTCCCGTTGCAACGGATTCTTCCAAAGGATAGCCGGCAAAGGTGGCAGTTAACGATGGACCTCCGGTGCCCTTTAAATGCATGCCGGGATAATCATCCAGATCTGATTCGATAATACCTATCTTAACGTTTTCTGCAGCCGCAATTAATACAGGTGAATACATCTGATCATTAACAGTCAGGCTGTCTAAGGCTTTGAAGGAATAGAGTTCTTCAAAACTGGTGTGAAATATATCCTGATCTGTTCTCTTCTGAATGATCGGAGCATACGCATGATATCCTTGAGGAAAATTAAAAATAGCTTTCTCGTTCCCGACCAATACATCGCCTTTAAATTTACTTGTGATGCGATAGGCCACACCATCATTATAAGCGCGAAATATCACCCCAAACTTATTAGCGAACCCGAGTGCCAGCTCATTAAAAACATTGGCTATGGGCTTCCTTTTCTCGGGTATGAGCGACAGGATGGTTTCATTTACACTGGCGGTTTTTTGCTTACTGATCTTGAGGCCTGCACTCAGTTTCTGACCACTAAGCAAATGCATATCGATAAGCGAGGGAATAATAACCGGTTTATTGTCTATAAAAACTTCATATTTCAGCTCTGAGCCTAAAGAAATATTAACCTTAATCTTTTTATCCGGCGAGTGAAGTGTCAACAGCTGAGCGAAGCCAGGAATCGACAGGAAAGCACAGCAGATAAATAAAACAATCGTTTTCATAATATCGTGTTTGGGTATGGAGCTCTCAGAAATACAGTCAGTGTATGAAGATCAGAAATGTAAGCGGAGATTTCAAATAGCTGTCGACCGGATCAGGGTGCATTGCATCATTAACAAATTGACGTATTGCCGAATTGTCAAATTACTTCATCAGTATTTTCTGAATTGCGGTGCGGTATTCCGGATTACTTGTCATTCCGTTATGCGACTGTGGGTCAAGGGTTATTAGGGTGTCTGTCGTTTTCATGATCTTTCTCAGCTTAACGGATGAACGGTGATAGATGATCTCATCCTGCCGGCCATGAAAAAGGACGATCGGCATCCGGCAGCTGATGATATATTCATTCGTCTCGAGTTTATACTTTAAAAGCGCTGTGGGAATGATGGGATAAGTATTTTTCATAAGATCGGTCATGCTGTAATAAGGTGCTTGCAGAATCAACATTTCCGGATTATTCGATGAAGCAAGTTTTGCTGCAAGTCCGGAGCCGACCGAGTATCCTAAAACTACTATCTGATCTTCACTGTACCTTGCCTTCATCTCGTCATAAGCCAGCTGTACGTCCTGATGTAATTCAGCCTGGTTGGATATAGAGCCTTCACTTTTTCCAAAACCACGATAATCTATCATAAAGACGTCGTAATTTAAGTCAGTATAAGTTTGGGCGACCTCCCCCCATGACCTCAGGGATCCGGCGTTCCCATGCAGGTAAAATATGAGTCCATTGGAGTTCTCAGCCTTAAACAAGAGTCCGTGTAATAATTTCTGGTCCTTCGCCTTAATAAATATTTCTTCAAACTTTTGATTAAAGCCGAATTGATGATCCCTGTCTAATTTCTCCGGAAAGAAGATCAGGTGTTCCTGGAAGAAGAACAGCAGGCCGCAGATAAGCAGGTAGAAACATGCCAGGAATATGAGCAGTTTTAACATTATGCAGGTATTAGCTACGGGTCAGACGAGAATAAGCCTGTTAACACTAAGCAAATGATGAACTTACACGTACAACCTTAGTCTGTGTAATGAGATATAAACACAGAAAACTTATTGACTGTTCGCCAAATGAGTGAAAATTTGCCGGCCGATCCAATGGATCTTTTCATTTAAATTTCGCAAAATCTCGTTTACAGCTTCGTTACCCGAATGACCTGTCCGCCATCGGCCCTGGTCACGGTTTTAGCTTGCCTGCTTAAATGATTGGTTTTTTTTCGGCATCGCCGGTATCAGTGTAAAGTTCGGGCTATAATTAACGTTATTAGTAAAGGCTTGAATTAAATCGTCAATCAGATTTTTTTGAAAAAAAGAAACATATTTGTTAAAAATACTCTCAAAAAATGATAGATAAAGTATCCGAGTTGCAATCCCGGTATGATACTTCAGATGATGTCTGGTTTTTTGTGAAATCCAATTACAGGATCATACACTTTAATAAAAGGGCAGCAAAAAATAGTATTGCATTACACAATAAAGAAATTGCCGCTGGAGACAGTATCCTGGATTATGCCCGTGACACCAGCAATAAGATAGATAGTGATTTTATTACTTGCTTTGGTAAAGCTGCTGCAGGACAGAACATAGAAGTGGATCTAAAGATCTGTTACAAGGAACGTGAAATCTGGACCAGAAGTTCATATACACCAGTTTACAAGGGAGATATTTTATTGGGCATTTCTATCCTGGTTACAGATATTACGCATTTAAGGGTTTCGACGACAACCGATCTTATTGATCAGTAAAATTCGAATTAACAATAACTAAGCACCCGGCGCTCGGTAGGCGACTGCCCCGGAGCGGCTCAGAGCCTCAAGGGTTTCCTCTACTGTAAGCAGTACGGTTGTTTCACATTTCGACAAGGCGCCGCCGCCGTAGATTGCTATGATGGCAGCAGCAACTGAAACATTGTCTGGCGCTTCCCATATATTGTAACCGTCATATTCACCAAGGGCATACCAGAAGCCATGCAACTTACCTCCTACTGACTCGATATACTTTCGGGCAGCCTCGCGGCGGTCTTCAGGTTTTTTTGTCAACCGGGCCCAGGTTTCGGGCGTATAGCTGAAGCGTGTTAAATAGAGTGCCATTGTCTGAGTTATTAATAATTCTAGCCGACCTCTTTTCCGTTTTTGGCGGCATAATACGACAGTGTGGCGTACAACTCATCCTTAAAGCGTTGATGCCATCTGCCGACCATCGGCAGGTTTTAATTAGATCTAAAATATTTATATACCATTCCGGCCAGTGCGCCACCGGCAACCGGAATTAAAATAAAGAGCCAAAGTTGAGATAATGCCCAGTCACCGACAAATACAGCCTGACTGATACTTCTTGCTGGATTAACGGAAGTATTTGTTACAGGAATGCTGATTAAATGGATTAGTGTTAATCCTAGTCCAATTGCAATGCCTGCAAAGCCTTGTGGCGCCTTTTCATCCGTTGCACCTAAAATTATAAGTAAAAACATAAATGTCATTACAAATTCAGTTAAAATAGCAGCTATCATACTATATTGTCCGGGGGAGTGATCTCCATATCCGTTGGCTGCAAAGTCTCCAATCGGACTTCCATTGCCTGTCACAATAATGTATAAAACAGCGGCAGCCACTATTCCCCCCGCTACTTGTGAGACGATATAAGGTAAAATTTCTTTTGAACTAATTCTGCCACCCATCCATAATCCAACAGTAACGGCTGGGTTTAAGTGAGCCCCAGAAATATGTCCAAATGAATAAGCAATGGTCAAAACGGTTAAACCGAAAGCAAATGAAACTCCTAAAAGCCCGATGCCTACATTTGGAAAACCAGCGGCTAACATTGCACTCCCGCATCCTCCTAAAACGAGCCAAAAAGTCCCGATAAATTCTGCTAAGTTCTTTTTCATGTTAATTGATTTAAATTTCTACCCATTTGTCCTTTCGGTGAAGCCTCTTTTTGAGGTTTCTGGCCGTCTTTTGTTTTATTTCAGATGTCGCTGGTGAAAGTTTGTGAATGTCCTGGTATAACCGCTGTGTTGGTTCTATCCTGAACTTGCCTGTAACGTGTGGGTTCTTGCTTGCAGGTATTTCATGCGCTCCCTATATCTTCCGATGCAAATAGCTCGCTATATAAAATTAAACAAAAAAGTACTGTGTTTGAATGCCGCAGTTGAAACTTGTCTATTACCAATTGAAGCAAAGACAATCCAATTTCCTAACCATTTGATAACTTATCCTTTAATCAGGAGTTCAGGATGTCTTAAAATTTTCATTATTGAAAAATTATTATCATATTGAATTTTAATTGAAAAAAATAACGGCCATACTGCTTTTAGTTCTATTCCTATTTAATATAGTAGGATACAAGGCCTTGTTTCTTTATCTCTCTCAAAAAGCCGATCGGCATATCGAGGCATTAATCCAGGATGCAACAAAGGAAGATGACAGGTTTATAACTTTTAAAATCCCGCTCAACCTGCCTTACCTACCTGATGGGAATGATTTTGAAACTCTGGAAGGAGAACTAAATGTAAAAGGAACGATCTATAAGCTGATAAAAAAGAAGATTTCAAGGGATACACTTATTGTTTTATGCATTAATCATCCAGAAAAGACCAGGATCGAAAAAGATGGCAACGATTATTTCAAAAAAGTAAATGATCTCACATCTGATACCTCAAAGAAGCCCGAATCGAAGGTTAAAACCGATTACGTCCTTCAGGATAAACTTGTAAACGTCTGTCTGATTGCCATATTTCATAAAACTGCCTTTTCTACATTCGTTTCAAATTCATTATTAAAAGGTCACTACCCTCTCATAACCTCCCCGCCCGAACTTCCGGTTTCCTGATCCAAATCATGATTTCTTGTTTGATTCTGCAAAACAGCGAATTACTGTCGCTGATCTTGCTGCAATAGCAGAATTCTCATCAAATCATGATGGGAGCCTTAAAACTGATGTTTTAAGATCCTTAGTGTTTAAATTATCCAGGATTAAATAAGAACCGACATGCCTCATATTTCTTTAGAAGAGCATTTGCCCGGCATTACCGGCCTGCTCGAATATCGTTTGGATACAGCATATCCTATTCGTGATCTAACACAAATTCTGTTAAGAGGTCCCTCGACCTTAAGCCAGGCAGAAAGAGAACTGATTGCCACGGTTGTTTCAGCCGGCAACCAATGCCAGTTTTGTACCGCTGCACACACGGCTGCTGCAGATATCCTGTTAGGCGAGAGCCATACCAGTGATATGGTTAAAAATGATCTGTCTGAAGCGCCGGTGAGCGAAAAGATGAAAGCCTTGCTTGAGATCGCAAAGTGCGTACAGGTCTCCGGCAAAAAGGTTAGTCCTGAGCTTATCCAGAGAGCTAAAAGCCTGGAGGCAAGCGACCTCGAAATTCATGACACCGTACTGATAGCCGCTTTATTTTGCCTGTACAATAAATATGTTGACGGGCTTGCCAGCGTTACCCCTACCGACCCTGCGTTCTACCAAACTTTGGGAAACAAAATTGTAAACCTGGGATACCTCAGATCTCAACCTAAACCTGACAAACAAACCATTTAATCAAAGATCAAATGAAAGCAACCATACTCATTTTATTATTTGCCGCATTTCTCATTCCCGGAATTTCATATTCTCAAACGGTTTCGCAAACGGGGAGTATTGGAGGAACTATCACGGATGCCGCAACTAATCAACCGCTGGCAGGAGCCAGTATTAATATTAAAGACCTGATGGTAGGTACCATTACTGACAGCAAAGGTAAATTCAGGCTTAAAACCTCAGTACCCTTACCCTATAAAATTATTGTTTCCGGTATGGGATATATCCGACAGGAAATTTTAATAGAAAAATCCTCTGACGATATTACGATCACATTGTCCCCGCGGCTAACGTTAATGGACGAAGTAGTGGTTGCGGCTTCCAGAGTAGAAGAAAATATAATGCAATCTCCCGTAACGGTCGAAAAAATGAATAACAGGGCCATACGGGAAACACCTTCCATGAGTTTTTACGATGGTCTCCAAAATTTGAAATCGCTGGATGTCGTTACAAGCGGTTTGACTTTTACCTCTGTCAATACACGAGGTTTTGGAGGGATTGGAACCGGACGATTTCTGCAGCTGGTTGACGGGGTGGACAATCAAACCCCGGGCTTAAACTTTTCCGTCGGCAATTTATTTGGTTTGTCGGACCTGGATGCTGAAAGCGCCGAATTAATCCCCGGTGCCGCATCAGCGCTTTACGGTCCGGTGGCCTTTAACGGCGTGTTGATGCTAAGGAGTAAAGATCCTTTTCAATACCAGGGTTTGAGCGTTCAGAGCAAGGTGGGGGCTAATCATTTGAACGATACTTATACTGAAACATCCCCATTGTATGACCTTTCTGTCCGCTTTGCGAAAGCCTTTAATAATAAATTCGCGATCAAGTCGAACGTTTCTTATTTCAAAGGCCTGGACTGGTATGCCACCAATTATTCGGATGTCGATCCCAGTACGCCGGTCTCGTCCCGCGGCAGCGGCAATCCCGGGAAGAACAGTCTGAATATTTATGGCGATGAGGTGGCGCAAAATATTGCAGGTGTTGGCCGTATATCCAGAACCGGTTATGAAGAGCGCTATCTGACAGATTACCATGTAGATAATTTAAAGTTGAATACCGCCCTTCATTACCGCATTGGCAATAACCTGGAAGCCATTTACCAATATAATTTCGGAAAAGGCACTGCCAACTATACAGGAAGCAGCCGCTTTTCGATCAATAATTTCACACTGCAGCAGCATCGCCTGGAACTGAAAGGCAGCCAATTTTTTATCAGGGGCTATACAACTATCGAAAATTCCCATGATTCATATAATTCCCGTACACTGGGTCAAAAGATCAACCAGACATGGGTTCAGGACCTGACCGGAGCTCTTGTTACTCCTGACAAGGCCGATGCCACCTGGTTTTCAAGGTACGAGGCCGCCTATAAAGGCAATATTACCACCGTAAGCGCTAATGATCATGCATCTGCACGGACCTTTGCCGACCAGGGACGCTTTCTGCCCGGTACCACTCAATTTGAGGCTGAAAAAGATAAGTATCAGTTCATCCAGGGATTAAGCGGAGCCGGCATTTTCAGCAATAGCAAACTGTATCACGCGGAAGGCCAGTACGATCTTAGTAACAAAATTAAAGTACTGGATGTGCTTGCCGGTGGTAATATCCGGAAGTATGATATGTTTACCAATGGAACCCTGCTGGATGACAAGGATCAGAAGATCACGAACAGCGAATACGGAGCTTTCATACAGCTCTCCAAATTGCTCCTACAGGATAAGTTAAAACTGGTTGCTTCAGCCCGTTACGATAAGAACCAGAATTTTGACGGCAGCTTCACCCCAAGAGCCTCAGCCGTGTATTCGCCTGTAAAAAACCACAACTTCAGGGCGTCATTTCAAACCGGCTTCAGAAACCCCACCCCGGTTGATCAGTATATCAAATTATTCGTGGGACCTATAACGATTCTTGGTGGTGCGCCCGGTAACAGTAAGGGAATGAATGTGTATGAAAATTCCTTTACTTCCAGTTCTGTTGGTGCCTTCGGTGCTGCTTTTGGAGCCGCTGTTGCATCCGGTACCAATCCGCAGACAGCCATGGCAAACAACAAACAATTATTACAGCAATCACATGTTCCATACATTAAACCGGAGCGTATTGACAGTTACGAAGTGGGCTACAAAGGCCTGATCAGCGAAAAGTTGTTTATCGATCTGAACTATTATTACAGCAATTACCAGGACTTTATTCTAAACCAGGTAGTGATCGGTACCCCAAGCCCTGTTTTAAATAGTGATGGCACCATAAACCCTGCGGCAGCCGGCGAAATTTTAAATCGTCAGGCCCAGGCTTACCAATTATATACCAATGCATCGGATAAAGTGAGCGCACAGGGATCATCATTAGGTTTAACCTGGTATTTACCCAAAAGCTACCAGCTAAGCGGCAACACTACCTGGACCCGCTTTGATCTGAAGAATGCTAACCCAAATAATATTCCGGCATTTAATACACCTAAATTTATCTCCAATGTGGCTTTGAGTAACCACAATGTATTTAAGAACACAGGCTTCAGTATCAATTACAGATGGCAGTCTGCTTTCGACTGGGTGGGCTCATTTAACGGTCTGCAGCCCGGCAGAATTGACGCTTACGGGCAATTAGGAGCGCAGGTGAGTTACAAACTCCGTACGTTAAAATCCACGCTGAAGATAGGTGGCTCCAATCTCACTAATAAGTATAACGTACAGGCTTACGGCTCGCCAGCTGTTGGGGGTGTTTACTACGCCTCTATCACATTTGATGATCTGTTAAAATAGCAAAGCATGCAAACTCAAATCAAAAACTCTGAAACCAACAGCAAGGGCCGGTCCCTGCTGTTGGCTGTTTGCCTGGTCTGTTGTGCCTTCTGCGGCTATTTCGCTACGCTCATGTCTGTCTATCTGCCTGTGGTAGTAAGAGAACTGGTCGGAAATGTAGGCCCGGAGGAGCTGGGCGAAGTAAGTGCCTGGATCGCTTCAATGTTCCTGTTCGGCTGGATGCTGGGGGGAATATTCTTCGGCTTTCTTGGGGATAAAATAGGCAGGTTAAAGGCGTTTTCAATCGCGGTAATATTATATTCCTCATTGAATATCCTGATCGGCTTTACCCAAAACTGGGTATTGATCGTTGCGCTCAGGTTTATCTCCGGCATTGGTGTCGGAGGAACCTTAGTGGTAGCTACCATTTTGATAGCCGAAGTATGGCCCGCAAGATCCCGCGCCATTGCGCTGGGAATACTTGCGGTAACCTTTCCTGTGGGGATCGTCTCGGCTGGGATTGCAAATAATGCCTTTTCAGACTGGCGGACAGCATTCTTGCCAGGCATGATTCCGCTGACGGCAGCTGTCACGGCTATCCTCTTTTTAAAAGAAAGTACGGAATGGACCCGCTTACAAAAACCAGGTAATCAACAGGGCAGTACCTCCCTGCTCCTGACAGAAAATAGAAATAATATCATCAAAGGCTCCCTCATATTCGGGACTATGCTAATCGGTTTATGGGCCATATTTTCATGGATGCCAACGTGGGTACAGAGCCTGTTTGCTGATCCCGGTCAGGGCCAGACAGAAAGAGGGATAACGATGATGCTTCTGGGTGGTGGCGGTATCATCGGCGGAGCGCTGTCGGGCTTTCTGATCAATTACCTGGGCTATAAAAGAACGTTATTAATTGCGTTTGCCGGAAGTTTCCTCATGTGCTTCCTGCTTTTTAAAACCAACCGGGTTTTTTCTGAGATCATTTACCTGGAAAGCGCTTTGCTGGCTATTTTCTTTGGTATCAGCCAGGGTGCCCTGTCATCTTACCTGCCTGAACTGTTCCCAACACATATCCGTTCAACAGCAACCGGCTTCTGCTTTAACATCGGCCGGCTGGCTACCGCAGCGGTAGTGTTTTTTGTCGGAACCCTGGTGACCGTCCTTGGAGGCTACGGAAATGCGGTGCTCGTATTTTCTATTACATTTTTAATTGGTTTTGCAGTAACGCTTCTTTCACCCGAAGCGAGGCCGCATACGGAGGCAAGTATAATTTAACAGATAAAGTATGGCATATATTAACGTACCAGAAGGTGTTCCTGGCATAAGAAGTTTAGTCATGTTCAGGCCGGAAACCGGCAAGCCTTTGTATGAGCTTGCCCAGGCTTTATTACGGAGTCCGTCATCTCTGAGCGAAGCAGAAAGAGAACTCATAGCAGCTTTTGTCTCCTCAAAGAACAACTGTATGTTTTGCATGAGCAGTCATGCGGCGGCGGCCCGGTATCTTTTTAAGGATCAGAAAAGAGTAGTGGATTTTGTGCTCCATGATTATCAGGAGGCACCTATCGCTGAAAAATTGAAAGCCTTGTTGAACATTGCAGGCAAGGTTCAACAGGATGCGAGAACCGTAAAGGCCGATGATGTGGACCGGGCAAAAGAAACCGGCGCTACAGAACAGGAAATTCACGATACGGTTCTGATTGCTGCATCCTTCTGCATGTTTAATCGCTATGTAGACGGGCTTGCAAGTTTAACGCCTGAAGATCCTAAAGATTATGAACCTATGGGCGAGCGCATGGCTGAAATGGGTTATTCACTCCCTAAAAAAGATTAATTATATATGGCACATATAGATTTAAAGAACGATTTCCCCGGTATCAGGGGCCTGATGGCCTTTGATCCGGACGCTGCCGATGCATTGAATGGTTTAGCCAATGTGCTTCTCCGCCGGGAAAGCACGCTTTCAAAGGGCGACCGCGAAATGATCGCCACGTTTGTTTCTTCGCAAAACGATTGTTTGTTCTGCCAGAGTGTTCATGGCGCAGTATCAAGCTATCATCTGGATGATTCAGATGGGATACTTATTCAACAGGTAAAAAATGATTTTACGAAGGCTCCTCTTTCCAGCAAAATGAAAGCATTGCTGCATATAGCGGGCAGCGTGCAGAAAAGCGGCAAAGCGGTAAGCAGCCAGCAAATTGATGATGCGAAAAGTGCGGGTGCATCGGACCAGGAAATACACGATACCGTATTAATTGCAGCAGCCTTCTGTATGTTTAACCGCTATGTAGACGGATTAAACACCTGGGCGCCTACAGATCAAAGCATTTATAAGGAACGGGCGGAAGGGATTTCTGCGAATGGGTACACCAAGCCCGGATAAAGAAGGTTCGTTTGCTCAACAATCCTGTTAAACTCTTCCAAAGGTGCATCGATCGCTATTTAAAAAATATTTATTCAGCTGCTGCTTAAAGTCTGCCCAGCCCGAAAATTATATTTTATATTATTGAACTTCATGATCTGAAAGCTCCTTGGTAAGTTTCGTAAAGCCAATTACTTCCCCATCATCGCTGTGCAGGGCAGTGATCAGTATACTTCCCCAAAAAATCGTCCCATCTTTTTTCAGGCGTCTGCCGATATGCCTTGCTCTGCCTTCCTTTTTTGCCAACTCTATCAGCTGTTCAGGAAGGAGCGCTTGTCTGTCCTGGGGCATATAAAATATTCTGAAATTCTGACCGAGGATTTCTTCCTCCTTATAGCCTTTGATTTTTTCCGCCCCTTTATTCCATGATAAAATGGCACCATCAATATCAAGCAAAATAATAGCATAATCCTGTATTTCTGCGATCATCCTCTGATGCAGTTTTTCAAGCAGGTCCTTTTTTTCCATTATTACTCTTTCTAAAAATGCGAAGGTAAAAAATTAGTGATGGATAAGTCTCAATTATCTCCCTTACCAGTTGATTGAGCACTTTTGGCACAGGCTAATCTTTCTTTTCTGGTTTTTAGTTTAAACTAAAAAAACGATTCCATAAACTGAATACGAAAGCTGAGAGGATAAACGATTTATAACAGATACTTTAGAAACAAGATAATGAATTGCAACAAAGGTTCTCATATGAACCACTAAATTTTATTAACTTTAAAGCTACAACTAACCTATCTAAAGAAACCCGTTTAAATTCAGACACCAATTTTAGCCATCACAGAATGACTTCCAGAAAAGAATTTTTAAAATATGCAGCCCTGTATTCTGCGGCTTTAGCTTTACCAGGGTTTGCAAACGCAAATGCTAAATCCCGCTATAAATTAGGAATTCAATTGTATTCAGTCAGGGAGTCGATGGAAAAAGACCTCAGGGGAACACTTAAGCAAATAGCCGGATTCGGATACCAGGAAGCGGAGACTTATGGATTTAATTATGGGAACAATAAATACTATTGGGGCCTGGAACCAAAGCAGGCTAAGAGTTTGTTAGATGAAGTTAATCTTACCACTTCCTCGGGTCATTATGATCTGGATAAATTTTTCCAGAAGGGCCAAAGTTCGGCGCTGGCGAAATATGTGGATGAATGTATTGAAGGTGCGAACACATTAAAGCAGAAATATATTGTCTGGCCATGGCTCGCTCCCGAATACAGAACCATTGATGAGTTTAAACGGCTTTCAACCACCCTGAATATCATCGGGGAACAAATAAAGAAAGGCGGGTTACAATTAGCTTATCACAATCATGATTTTGAGTTTATTAACCTGAATGGCCAATTGGGGTTCGACATATTATTACAGGAGACCGATCCAAGCCTGGTAAAGTTAGAACTGGATATTTATTGGGCGACTTATAGATCACCATACACGATCCATGATCTGTTCATGAAGCAACCGGGCCGGTTTGTAGTCTGGCATTTAAAAGATATGGATTTGAAAAATCATGATCTGCATACTCCTGTGGGAGATGGAACAATTGATTTCCAGGCGATCTTCAAAGATGCTGCCCTTTCCGGAGTTACAAATATGTTTGTAGAGCAAGGAAATAATTATGTTCCCGATGCCTTAAGCTGCATGAAAAAGAGCGCTGCTTATGTTAAAAGACACCTCCTTGATCTATAATAACATTTTAACTTGAGAGGAGTCACCCTACGGCGAATTACAACTCCTTTTGTCTCTTTCATTAGAAGCCACAACCTCGCAAAACTTTTTCATTTAGAATTATCCTGGGATCTGAGAAGGTAAGTCGGGCTTTGGTCATTTCTGTCAACCGCAACTTCGAAGTTCATCAAAAATTGTTATTCCAATTTTACAGGGTGGGATCAATTGCATTTTGCATTCGTATAAGGAGCGTCATAGATTTTTTAAAATGATTCCGGTATAAATGTTAAATTAAATTGAATGAAAAGATACCCGTGACATCAGAGATTTAAAGGCTCAAAAGAATTTTCGGCAAGTACTACTAAAACACCTGCAATTTTTGCGAGCGTTGGCGGTATTTAAATCCCAAAGGAATATGATTCAGAAAATACTAATCGTTGATGATGACAGCATCGCAGGTTTTCTTCACAAGCTGCTTATCAGCGAATGCGGCTTTGAGCATGAACTGCTAACATTTGATAATGGCAGGATTGCCCTGGAATATCTGAATAATAAAAATCCCGAATTCGACAGATGTATCCTGCTATTAGATATCAATATGCCTGATATAAATGGCTGGCAATTATTAGAAGTTCTCGAAACTTCATCTTTTCGGGCAAAGCTCAAGGTTATCATGATTACATCTTCCATTGACCCGGCCGATGTTAAGAAGTCAAAGAATTACCCACTCGTTACACGTTTTTTCGTCAAGCCTTTAACCGGCGATGTCTGTGCTGAATTGCAAAGCGCACTAGCGTAATCCGTTAACCTAACAGAGCCTTATCGGCCTGGGCAGAAATTTATTATATACTGAACATACTAAAAGAACAGTTTACTAAGATCGTGCAATAACATGATAGGATTGTGCAATGGGTCAACCGCGAATGCTTGTTAATTTAGATTTGCCAAGACACTAATCTATTTTTTTAATCGCAGGTGCTTACAGTCATTCCGGTTTAGTCTATCAAGTTAATATTCACACCATGAAAAATTTCAAACCAATTATTATTGTGCTGCTTGTGATTTCCATATGCGCCTGCGGAACCAGCACTTCCATAACACGGTCCTACAAAAAACCGGGAACAACGGCGAAGACATATAAGAAGATCTTCTTATCAGTCATCGCCTCTGATGTAGCAACGAAACAGACCATTGAAAGTCAACTGGCTTCAGCTCTTCAAACAAATGGTATTGAGGTGGTTAAGAGTATAGATGCTTTTCCTCCGAGCGAGAAAGTGGCAGATAAAGAAACACTCCTGGGCAAAATAAGATCTTATAACCCGGAAGCAATTGTTACGGTAGCACTTGTTGATAAAGAAACTGAACAAAGGTATGTGCCAGGTAATTTTTACAATTATTATTCCGGGTGGTACGGAAGTGTGTATTCCCCTGGCTATTATACCAATGACAAGGTTTACTACCTGGAAACAAATCTTTATGATGCCACGGCGGAAGATCTGATCTGGTCGGCTCAATCTGAAACTTATAACCCAAGCAACCTGGAAAGCTTTGTAGAAGGCTACAGAAAGGCGATCCGAAAGAAGTTGCAGGAAGACGGAATAATTCCGCCGCCCCAGAAGTAAACAGAAACACGCCTACGAAAAGCTGATATACATTAGTGAATGCTGATAACAAATATTCAGCATTCACTAACCTTTCCTCTTAAGACTTCTCCCCCCTGCCCCTCCTATTTTGCTATTTAGGCAACCGACCTTTCACTTTAATTAAAATCCCCTCTCATACTCGTAAAAAGCCACTTTCAATTTGCCTACTATAGTTTTATACTGTAAATTATCTTAGGAAAGTGATCGGGGAGAATAAAAAACCAGCGAGGCTTGAGATTAATAAATGCATTCTGTAAACAAAATTCATGGCCTATGAAAAGATTTATTAACCCTCTCCCTCAAACACCGATACAAGAATTGAAAGATGTGGTGGAGCACAGACGAGTGTATTCAATGGCCCACTGTGAGTTAAATATATTCGAGACAATACATTCCGAGCATCAAATTTCCTTCTGCAGTAATTACCCGGTTATCAGCACAATGGTTACCGGTAAAAAAATAATACGCTTTTTTGATGAAGCGCCGTTTGATTACCTTCCCGGTGAAAGTATTATAATTCCCGCAAACGGAAATATACTTATTGATTTTCCGGATACAAGTGAAATCAATCCTACGCAATGCACGGTGTTATATCTTGACCATCAAAAAATTAGTGAAGCAGTAACCTACATTAATGAATCTCTGCCAAGGGCAGAAGAAAATGGGGAATGGAAACTGCATTTTGATCATTGTCTTCACTTTCATAACAACCAGAGTTTTGTTGAAGTGATCAATAATCTGATCCAGATTATTTGTTCCGAAGAATACCTCGTTAAAGAACCTCTGGTGGAAATAATGATCAAAGAGCTGATCATACGGATATTGCAACAGGAGAACCTCCGATTTTTACAGGAAAATTCGGTAACATATTCCAACACAAACAGGTTTGCTTACCTCATTAAGTATATTGATGAGCATCTCACCAGTACTTTAAAGATCACAGACCTCTGCCAGATAGTTTATATGAGTAAACCCAGTTTATTCAGAACATTCAAAAATGAATTTGGGATCTCGCCCATTGAATTCATCATCAGGGAACGTATAAGGTTAGCCAAGAATTTACTGGCAAGTCAGAACAGCATAAAAGAAAGTTGTTTCAAATCCGGATTTAATAACCTGCATTATTTTGTCCGAACCTTTAAGCGGGTCGAAGGTATTACACCAAAAACGTATACCAGCCTGTTGCAAACCCAATAGTCTTTCCCGGATTCGATTCAGGTTTTTGGAAAGGGGGCGCCTGAAACCCCGAAGATTCCTTTTCGCTGGTTCTAATTGCCCATGAAAACCAGATAGAATAATGCAAAAAGCAGATTTCATCATGCAAAACCTTTTCTGATATATTGGCTAAATTACATCATAAACATTATATCGAAGGGGTCAATCACGGTTGCACGTTTGCAATCAAGTGATTAATTGCTAACCCGTCAATTCCTTCCTTCGCAGGGATCCCAATAGCAGAATCATAATCTTTGACCATAGAACTAAACACAAAAAGATGGAATACGTAGAAGAACTCAAGGTACTGATGTTCACCTATCTACCTCCCTTTATTCTGGCCCTGTTCGTCCTGATCGTTGGATGGTGGATCATCGGAAGGATTTCGAAGCTCATTTTTTCCAAATTAGGTAGGATCGACCTGTCATTGAGGGCATTTTTAACGAGTATGCTGGAGATAATCCTCAAGGTATTACTGGTTATCAGCGTGGCGGGTATGGTAGGAATTCAAACCACTTCCTTTATTGCCCTGATCGGTGCTGCCGGCCTGGCTGTTGGCCTGGCACTGCAGGGTACACTTGCCAATTTTGCCGGGGGAGTACTGATCATTATTTTTAAACCTTACCGCGTTGGCGATTTGATTGAAGCACAGGGGAAGACGGGCCAGGTCAAAACCATCCAGATCTTTAATACCATTTTAGCCACAGGAAAGGGAGAAACGGTCATCCTTCCGAACGGGGCCGTATCAAACGGCATCATTGTCAATTATACCACAGAGGGATCAAGCCTAGTTGAAGTGCAGGTGGAACTTGACAGCGAAACAGACCTGAAAAGGGTCCGCTCAATTGCAATCCCTTTAATCGGGGAGGATAAACGGGTATATGATTCACCTCCTCCCAGTGTCGATCTTCTCGCTTTGAAACCCGGGGCCATGGTTCTGGCTTTCAGGGCACGGACAAGTCCGGCTTCGGGCAGTGAAGTCTATGGGGCCATGATCGAAAAAATAAAAACCATGATATCCAACTATAATTTACCGACTCCGGTCAGACGGGTAAATGTGCACAACAGTTTCGAAGATGATTTCCAAAGGGATCTTTGATTGAGTTGTCAGGTATCAGCTGTCAGGTATCAGGTTTCGATTAATCTATCCAGAAAAATACATCACCGTTATGAAACCATTAGGTTCTTTTAGATACTTGTTTATAGCGGGTTTAGCAGCCCTTGTCATTAGTAGTGGTCACATAGACAAAGGGTTTGATCTCCCTGACAGTTCCTCAGACAAAATAAGGGAAATACAATCTGACCCATTGCCTTCATGGAATGATGGACAGGCCAAAAAAGCGATTACAGGTTTTGTGAAGGCAATAACCACGGAACGTTCTCCGGGTTACGTAGATGTGAAAGACCGGATAGCCGTGTTTGACAACGATGGCACTTTATGGGCGGAACAGCCTCTGTACTTTCAGTTCCTGTTTGCTATTGACCGGGTGAAAGCGATGGCACCGCAGCACCCGGAATGGAAAGATAAAGAGCCTTTCAAGTCCATTTTAGCAGGCGACGTTAAAAAAGCCTTGGCGGGCGGTGAAAAAGGCCTGATGGAATTGATGATGGTCACACATGCGGGCATGACCACGGAAGAATTCAGTAAAATAGTAAAAGACTGGGTCAGCACCGCCAAACATCCGCGTTTCAAAAAGCCTTATACTGCATGCGTTTATCAGCCCATGCTGGAACTGCTTGATTATTTAAGGGCAAATGGCTTTAAAACCTTTATTGTATCCGGAGGTGGCATTGAATTCATGCGACCCTGGGCAGAAGAAGTGTATGGAATTCCGCCTCAGCAGGTTGTGGGCAGTAGTATTAAAACAAAATTTGAAGAACGCAACGGCCAGCCCGTGCTTGTCCGTTTACCGGAAGTCAATTTCGTTGACGATAAAGAAGGCAAGCCCGTAGGCATTCAGCAGCATATAGGGAAACGCCCGATCGCCGCCTTTGGTAATTCTGACGGGGATTTTCAAATGCTGGAATGGACCACCTCTGGCAAGCCGCCCCGCTTCGGGCTTATTGTTCATCATGACGACTCCGTTCGTGAGTGGGCCTATGACCGGAACTCCCATATTGGCAGGCTGGAACGCGGTCTTGATGAAGCTTCAAAAAGAAAATGGATCATCGTAAGCATGAAAAACGATTGGAAAACAATATTCCCGGGAGACAAGTAGAAAGCCTTCGGACCGTTTCCTCATTTCTAAAAAAGCACAAGAATGAAACGCTTATCGGCATTGATCAGAGCTTTGATCATCAGGGGGATGATCATTCTCCTGCCTCTCATCGCACTAATCGTTCTGCTGGAAAAAACTATTGGATTTCTCGGCAAACTCCTGCTTCCCATTACAAGCAGAATTTCTTTGGGCTATGACGGCCCGCTAATTCGCCTGGCTTTCAGTCTGGTGGTGCTGCTGCTAATCTGCCTGATTGCCGGACTATTTGCAAGGACCAAACCATGTCAGAATTTAATTTCCTATATCGAAACCCAAATCCTGTTACTGATACCGGGGTATTCGTTTGTCAAAAGTATGAGCGCAAATTTAGCAGGGGTTGAAGACATAGATCTGCAACGGGTGGTTCTCGTCAGGTATGACGATTCAAGTCAGATCGGTTTTCTGATTGAGGAGATCGGGGATAAAGCAGTGGTCTACCTGCCCGACGCACCACATCCCTTATCGGGATCTGTAATTATCTTCCAAAAGGAACGGGTTAGCGATTTACCCATTACCTCCAAACAAGCTCTCAGCCTTTTTACTCAAATGGGTAAAGGCACTTCGCGATATTTGAATGCTGATATAAAAAAGGTCTCTCCTTCTGCTGCTAAACCTCCACCAATGTAACCGGTTGTGTCAGTCTTGATTTTTCCGCCGAAGAAGCAATCCAATATTCCAGACTTGATGTGGAGGCGATAATTGAAATGATTGATAGCCCTTTCAGCAATAGAAGGGGATTATCATATTAACACATTCCCATATTCGCATATTAGCTATTGTCTGAACAATGCTCCTAAAAACAGTAAAAGACCAAATACCAACGTTAAAATAGCGAGCAGTGCCGAGAGTGACCTCTGGGCATGAGGATAGAACTCCTTTAAGCGCCTTAACGCCTGCTGATGCTGGATCTGTGCCAAAAGAAGGCCCAGAAGGCCAAAGCAGATCATGACCAGGCCAACTACTCTTGGAGTGATAAGTCCCTCAACCCCACCTGGCTTTTTGGTCATTTCCTCGAAAAATTTATAGATGGTAAAGCCGAATGAAATCATGGATGTCGAGGTTCTGATCCACGCCATTAAGGTCCGTTCATGCGCGAGCAGCGTTCTCTCGAAGGCAAGATCGTTGCTGCTTATACCTGCAGTATTTTCTTCAGCCATTGCCTTATTATTTGATGATACAGTTCACTTTTTTTGAATCACCCCAATTTACTGTTGAGACATCCGCACCAGAGAAATCGGTATTGTGAATTGTTGAATTAGAAAAATTAACATTTACCAGTTTGGAGTCGCGGAATGAGGTACCTAACCTGGAAGTTATCCTGGTGGTCAATCTTCTTAAAGCTTCAAAACCCGGCGTACCGGCTAAAGCCCTTTTACTGATCAAAGCACAACTGAGTGCCATTATCACCGTTCCTATTCCACCGCCTACGCTTTTACCAAACATACCGCCGCCCAGGGCGACAACGATGAACAGGATATTAGAAGATAATGTTCCCGCTGCTGCCCGGGCTACTGTTCCAACCATAAACATGACCGCTACCAGTATATATGCGAGAACAAGATACACCGACCCCATGCCGGTGCCCGCTCCCGTCAGGTAAGCTAGCAGTCCAACCAGCAATGCAATGAAGGAAGCCGGCAATATCAGGTTACGGATCGCAGTGCCCACCCCTTTCCAATAAGAATAAACAATAAAGAGGATTATAAGGACTATTGAGGCGATCCCTGCAGTCCTGATATAGGCATCCCCAGAGGCCAGCATACCCTGAATGGTACGACCGGCAAGCATGGCTATGTAGCCTGAAAACAGGGAAATGATCAAGGCGGAAATAAAAACTAACACCTTGTTTGCAGGAGGAATTCCAGTTCTAACCCGGCTAAGATCAGCACCTGTAAGATTGGAACCAGTGAAATCAGCTCCGCGAAGATCGCTGCCCTCGAAGCTTACATTACTCAGGTCCTGATCTTTAAATGAGACCCTCTGAAGATTTTTATTGGCATAGTTATCCATGGTCTTTATCAATTAATTTATCCTGCACCTGTTTCTCCGCAGCGATTCGTGATAACTCCATTTGTTCGGTGAGCTCCCTGTTCAGGAAATAATTCAGGAAGGTCCTGATAATAGCAACAGCTCCTAACTGGATTAATTGTTCATTTGTTGGGGCTATAATAGTGCCTACGATATCAGCAGCCAATTGAAATTCAAGGGCTACCACCAGCCAGCCCCCAAATGTCATTCGGAAATACATATGAGGCGGATATCCGATTAAGCGATTACCTTTCCTTAGAGTGCGGACAATAGAAACAAACACGCCCAATACAATAAATAACAGCGAAATGGCATTTAATATGATTTCTGTAAATTCCCCCCAGATGAATACTCGGGCTTTTATTATCTCTATAAGCTCATACATATGTCGATGAATAATCTGTCCTTAATTCTCATGCACCGGCCTATTGTGGGAAAACAAGCGTTATCACACCTCGGAACCCAAAAGCGGCCAGATGTTCATCCGGTCCGCCTAGTGGAACTCTTGGCCCCACTGCAATTGAAACTGTTTGTTTTCCTAGTTTGGTCACGCCGGAAACCACCGGGTTCAGGTATGCCAGTGTGTAGCTTTGCTCCCAATTGCATGTGATCTCAGAATTAACACTGACACTGGCACCGCTCTTCCAGCTTTTTGATAAAAATGGTTGCAGAAACAACTGGTTCAGATCGCTCCGGTCATCGTCGCCTGCGAACGACCAGATCTGATTCGTCAGGAAGCCATAAGTCAATCCCTTGGCTTGTTTTAGTACTAATAAGGTGGGTCCTATTCCCCATTTCCGGGTGCTGAGAAGATCATCCGTGCCTATCGGAACTAAAAAAGCCGGGCCGGCTCCCCAGATGAAGCCACCTTTGCCTCCAACGGGGGAAAAAAAAGCGGAGATAGTGGCATCACTGAGACCAAACTCACTGTTCCCGGCACCGCTTATATCATGCTGATCCACAATTGGAATGATGTACCGTGTAATGAGATTTAATTTAGGGCTCAGTTTAATCGGTATAACAGGCTGAAAGTTAAGCGTGAATTTGGATCCATTCAAATCACCAATACCATAGTCCACATTGCTCTGAAATGGCACGCTGATCAGGCTGGCAACGGGGTTAGACAGCTTATCTGCCAATTCCTGGGCATCGGAAGCCGGCTTTTCCTGAGCGCTGACATTTGAAAAAAAGATCAGGCCCGCAACTAGCAGAACAATTTTGCTGCTCATGTTTTCGGTCATTTCAGGAACGACACCTTTTGAAAAGTTAAGATCTAATTTTCAAAAACCGAGCCCATCCCTAAATTCTTAATTCTTAATTTTCGACGTGCTCCAGGGCCTTTTTCCAAATGCATAGGTTGCCGCAAACGACGGTCCGTTATAACCCCATTTCAGATGCCCTTCCAAAGTATTTCTGGTCACATCAACCCGGAAATTTAGCCCGGTATAGGCAAGCGCAAGGTGCAGGTGTTCTATTGGCTTGTAAGTGACGGCAATATTATAGGTCGTTATTCTGCCATCGGTTTCGTCAACCTTTAACGACAAATATCCGAGCTCCCCGTTTACTGCGACACGATCGCTAATGGCGTAGCCCCCCCAGATACCGAGGTCAGGAAGGGGAGCTGTAAAATCAAAATCGGAACTCGCTGTGCCGCCCACATTCGTACCGACGACCGTAAGGCCGGTGCCGGTCTCGACAACATGCGTCCCGATCATCAATCCAAGCTCGTACCGTGGTTTAGCAAGCACCGCATAACCATAGGAAAAACGATAGATCTTTGTTTCAAAAAAAGCGTCTATTTCCGTGTTTACCGGGTAAGTTTCGTCACCGAAAATGATCTCCTCGTCCAGCGTTTTAGAAACATCCCGGTTAAGGAAGAAATACTTCAGGTCAAAGCGTGAACGCCGCCAGGCACGCCATTGCAGCTCCGCGACGAAAGTGGTCGTTGACTTTTCAAAACCAAGATCATCCTCCAGATCGAGATCAGTACCAATGGTACCGCTATTGCCGCTCACCCGGATGTTCGTTTCACTTATCGGGATGAACACCCCGGCGCTGATTTTGTACCGCTCGACAAACCATGGAGCAACTGGTGTAGAAGCATCCTGGCAATAACCCAAATATCCCTGTAACAGCAACGGTGTTACCAAAAGGATAAGTTTTATATGTGTAGCCATTTTTTCAAATACTAATTTCTCCTCTATAAATCGATACATCAGGACACCGGACCGTCCAACCTTTCCTTATTTCTCCCTCACAATACATCTAAAACCCAGGTGATTCATACCGGTATCGATCATTTGCGGCTGGCGTGCCGCAGGCCTGTAACGCAGGCAATAATTCGGTGCGCACAAATGTGAGCCACCCTTGATCACTCTCCGGGGTATTTTCACATCCGGCTGACAGGGATCGTAACTTCCTTCCGGGGAGCTAACCCGTGGATTCAGTGGGGTGCAGCAGCTCTTATGGTCTTTCGCAAGTTCACCCGGGTGGGCAACATACCAGTCGATCGTCCATTCCCAAACATTGCCGGCCATATCATAAAGACCATAACCGTTCGGTTCATACGAGCCTACCGGCGATGTTCCTTCATACTTATCGATCAATAAATTTTCATAAGGAAATTCGCCCTGCCAGGTATTGGCCCGGGGTTCGTGAAGCTGGGCATCGTCATTACCCCAGGTAAAATCCATTCCTTCCAGCCCCCCCCTTGCAGCGAACTCCCACTCGGCTTCTGTGGGTAGTTGCTTTCCAGCCCATTTCGCATAAGCCTCTGCATCCTCGAAAGCAATATGAATCACGGGATGATCTTCTAATCCATCCAGAGTACTTTGAGGGCTTCTCGGATGCCTCCAGTATGTCCCGGGAACCCATGCCCACCAGTTAAAATAGTTTTTCAGATCGACGGGGCCCTTCGCTTTTTGAAAGACCAGGGCCCCGGGAACCAGTAACGCGGGGTCTGCGCCGGGAAACTCTTCCGGATTAAGCGGTCTCTCAGCAACCGTGATATAACCTGTTTCCTCAACGAATCTTTGATACTCTGCATTCGTAACTTCAAACTTATCGATATGAAAACCGTCGACAGCCACTTCGCGAACAGGCTTCTCGTCGGGATAAAACTTATCTGAACCCATAAGGAATTTCCCCCCCGGGATATAGATCATATTCTTCAGTCTGCCTGACTTTGTTTCCTCGGATAAGTTTGGTGTGTCTATCATAGTATAGCGATTTTTGTACCCGGATCTTAATATGTAATAACTATGTCAATTAACGCGGAAGCCGGTCCCTTTGTCTGCAATAAACAGCGACCAGGACTTCCTGCATTATTCCATAAGTTTTAAAGCGGCTAAGGTATAATCTGCTTATTATTAATCGCCGCTTGCTGCTTCAGCCATTTTCGCCAGTGCATCATCCACGGTAAATGAGTTAGGCCTTTGCACAGCAGGAAAGTCTCTGAATGTTTCTGCAAATTTGCCCGCAGCAGCCTGCGCTGCATAGATGAAGTACGCATTATGAAGCATCCAATCGTAATATGAGTTTGATGTAATAGGCGCAAACTCGTACGGATCGATACGCAGGTTAAAGATCTTTGGCAAGCGCAACCGCACAAAAGGTTCCGCCCATACACCCAACGTACCTTCCAAACGCTGTTCCATGAATACGAGTTTCCAGTTATCAAAACGAATCCCCAGCATGTCACCGTCGTCGCTGAAATAGAAAAAGAATTTGCGTGGAGCTTCCTTTTCTTCACCGGTTAAATACGGTAATAGGTTATAGCCGTCAATATGATTTTTGTAGGTGCGTCCAATGGCCTGATAACCATTCTTCAATTTATCCACAACATCAGAGGCGCCAGCCATTGCAAGAAATGTCGGCAACCAGTCGTGCTGTTGAACGATCTCATTAGAAACAGAACCTGCTTTTATTTTACCCGGCCATCTTACCAGCAGCGGGATACGAAAAGCTCCTTCCCAGTTGGTGTTTTTTTCGCTGCGGAATGGAGTGGTTCCTGCATCGGGCCATGAATTTCTATGTGGACCATTGTCGGTGGAGTACACGACAAAAGTGTTTTCAGCAATACCCAATTCATCAAGCAGGTCAAGCATTTGGCCAACATTCTTATCATGATCTACCATTGTGTCATGATAAGGTGATTGCCAGCGACCCGCCTGTCCCAGACTTTTTTCCTTTGTATGGGTAATGAAGTGCATATGGGTGGTGTTCAGCCAAACGAAGAATGGCTTACCGTCATTCTTCTGCCTCTTGATGAAGTCGGTGGCGGCGGCAACGAACTCATCATCGCAGGTCTCCATTCTTTTCACATTGAGTGGACCCGTATCTTCTATTTTTTGTTTACCTACCTTTCCCCATCTGGGCATTTCAGTGATATCGTCTTTATCTGTTGCCCAGGAATGAATAACACCTCGAGGCCCGAAGGTTTCTTTGAATTTAGGATCCTTTGGATAGTTGTACATCTCGGGTTCTTCTTCCGCGTTCAAATGATATAAATTCCCGAAGAATTCATCGAAGCCATGATTGGTAGGCAACATGTGGTTTAAATCGCCAAGGTGGTTCTTTCCGAATTGCCCTGTTGCATAGCCCTGTTCCTTTAACAATGCAGCGATCGTTATCAGTTTGTCATTCATGCCGATAGGCGCTGCTGGGATACCAACCTTAGATAAGCCGGTACGATAAACACTTTGACCGGTGATAAACGAGGATCGCCCAGCCGTACAGGACTGTTCACCATAAGAGTCAGTAAACATCATTCCCTCTTTTGCTATCCGATCAATGTTGGGAGTTTGGTAACCCATCAATCCGTGCGAATAACAACTTAAATTTGAAATCCCAATGTCATCTCCCCAGATGACAAGAATGTTCGGTTGTTTTTGCTCTGCCATTTTAATCCACTTTAAATAAATAAATCCGGTTAATATGATCTCACGGTTGTATTTTAACTTAGTGACCGCCAGTTCCAAGTCCTTCCATTTTTTCGATCACTTCATCAATATTAAAGCTTGCCGGTTTTTGTCTCGGAGGAAAGTCTTTAAATGATTGGAGCCATTTGTTTACCACTGCTTGTCCCGGAACCGTGAAATACAATTGATTGCTGGTATCAAATGGCATAGCACTTTCATCGGCCCGCTCGAAGGGATCAGAACGCAGATTATAAACATCCGGCAGGCGCAGTTTTGTAAATTCTCTTTTCCACACAGCAAGGCCCTTGTGTTCCTGAATTGCGAAATGCAGTTTTACATTTTTCAGTCGTACAGCACACAGTTCGCCGTCATCGTTCCAGTAAAGAAATTCCCTGCGGGGCGATTCGCTTTCCTCACCCTTGAAAAATGGCATCAGGTTATAGCCATCCAGATGTACTTTGAAGTCCTTGCCGTTTGCCTTGAACCCCTTTTTCGCTTTTTCTACCAGATCAGGGTCGCCCGCAGCTGCGGCAAATGTCGGTATCAGATCCTCATGAGCACAGATTTCATTAATTACCTGACCGGGTTGGATCACACCCGGCCAGCGGATGACCATCGGAACCCGGAAACCGCCTTCCCAGCAGGTAGCCTTCTCACCGCGGAAGGGAGTTTGCCCGCCATCAGGATATGACAGGACTTCCGCACCGTTATCAGTTGTGAATACAACAATGGTGTTATCGGCTATTCCCAGGTCGTCCAGTTTCTGTAAGAGCTGTCCAACATAACCGTCGAGTTCCACCATACCGTCAGGATATAGGCCAAGCCCGGTTTTTCCCTGGCTCGCGGGTTTGAGATGCGTCCACACATGCATACGTGTGGTGTTCACGTAACAGAGGAAAGGCGAACCTGCCTTCTGCTGGCGATCTATAAAATCAAGAGCCGCCCCAACAAATTCCTCATCTACGGTCTCCATGCGTTTTTTAGTCAGCGGTCCCGTATCTTCTATTGTTTGCTTACCAACCCTTCCCCATCTTGGCTGTTCAGTTGGATCGTCTTTATCGGTCGCCTTACACCGCAGCGCCCCGCGAGGACCAAACATGTCTTTGAAACGAGGATCTTTCGGATATTTAGGATCTTCCGGCTCCTCCTCGGCGTTCAGATGATAGAGGTTACCAAAGAACTCATCAAAACCATGAACAGTGGGTAGGAATCTGTTAAGGTCACCCAGGTGGTTTTTCCCAAACTGCCCGGTGGCATAGCCGTACTCTTTCATGATTTCTCCGACTGAAGGGTCTTTTTCGCTAAGCCCGATAGCGGCTCCCGGTAAACCAACTTTGGTTAAGCCGGTGCGGATAGGTGACTGGCCGGTAATAAATGCGGCACGTCCGGCTGTACAGCTTTGCTGTCCATACCAATCAGTAAACACAGCTCCTTCTTTTCCGATCCGGTCAATGTTCGGCGTTCTATAGCCCATCATTCCCATATTATAGGCGCTTACATTGAACCATCCTATGTCATCTGCCATGATGAATAAGATGTTTGGTTTTTGATTTGCCATAATAGTGTTATTTGAGTATCATCACTTTAGTAGGTAGATCAATTAACCTAACCTGCCACTCAGCTATTCAGCCATTGATCCTATACTAAATTTTGTTTCCCAAATGCTGGCTCTACCTGCAATTGTCTTTGTACTGGAGACTCTGAAAAATGCTGCTGTATTCGCATAGGATCATCCCGGATACCGGTTTCTTAGCCAATTATTAAAATTAACCACAATAAAAGTTTGATAAAACACTTCAGATCAACTATAGACGAAAGTGCAATGGATTGATACGATTGTACAGGCGAAGACTCATAATCAGCACATAAATTATCTGTCACGTATCCCAGCTTTCTGTTTTTTCTATATATTGTAGTTGCACCAGGTTAAGTACTTCCCAGCATTCATTGTCATGAAAAAAGCGCTGTATTTCCTCTTAAAATTGCTTCTATACATTGTATCCCTGTTGCCTTTTGCCCTGATTTATATGATCTCGGATCTTCTATATATTACGATGTACCGTGTTTTCGGGTATCGGAAAAAGGTTGTCTTTGAAAACCTCCGAAAATCATTTCCTGATAAGTCAGAAGATGATATTAAAAACATAGCCGAGAAATTCTACCGCTTTTTATGTGATCAGATTATGGAATCGGCTAAGATGCTGACGATCTCAGAAAAAACGGTCAGGAAAAGATTCAGGCTAAATAATGTGGATGAAATCCACAGACATTTCAATAATAACAGACCTGTAATAGCTGTGACCGGTCATTACGGTAACTGGGAATGGGGGATCCTGATCATTTCAATCCTGGTAAAATCACCGGTATTTATAGCTTTTAAACCAATAAAAGATAAGCGTTTCGAATACCTGATCAATACCATGCGGAGCAGGTTTAACGCGGTCCTGGTTCCGATGAAAAGCATTCTGAGGAAAATCTCAGAATGCAAGAGTCCCTATATTCTTGTTTTAGTCAGCGATCAGACTCCTGCAAGAGCTGAGATAAGCTATTTCACTCAGTTTATGAATCAGCAAACGCCTGTATTCCTGGGAACAGAAAAACTGGCAAAGCTGTCCGGGAGCCCGGTAGTTTATTCGCACATCGATCGCATCAGGCGGGGCTATTACGAATGCACCTTCGAAACGCTTTTTGAAGAACCGAACATTACCGCAGAAAAAGAGATTACCGAAACCCATACAAGAAAGCTCGAGGAAATAATCAAACGGAAACCGGAACTCTGGCTTTGGTCGCACAGAAGATGGAAATATGCACCTGTCGAAGATGCGGGCAGGGCAGCTCTTGACCAGCAGCTGCTTTAGAACTTTAGTCTGCATATAATAAGTACTGTCTGATCTCGTGATGTCTGAGTTGAAACCGGATTGAAAATAAGATCGTGCAATAACATGATAATATAATGTATATATCAGGTTGTTTTCAAGGCTAATTTTGATTGTGCCATAACCGCATCGGAAAACAATCATTATGAACCTCATAAAAACTGCCATGAAATATCTGTTCATTTTGTTCGCAACCCTGCTTCTTAATATCAGCCCAGCCTCAGCGCAAAGCGATAAGGAAGATGTAGAAATCCTCCAGGCAACCTATGGTAAGGAGAAAAAAGAACTGGTTAGACAGTATCTGAAAGCACCAAAGGATTCCGTAGCATTTTGGAAAGAATACGATGAATACGAAATAAAGCGTAAGGCCATAGGTCGGGAAAGGCTGGAACTGCTTCGCCAGTATGTAGAATCCTATGAAACGATGACAGGTCCTGTAGCATCTAAAATAGTGACCAAAACCATCGAAAACGATAAAAAATATTCAGAATTATATCATCAGTATTATTCCCGCTTCAGCAAAATTATCGGAAGCGTAGAGGCCGCGAGACTTTTCCAGCTCGAATATTACCTGCAAACCATGATCAGGGAAACTATACAGGAAAATCTACCCGGGATTAAAGAACTTGATAAAAATGAATGAACCAGAATAAAAAGCCTTTGTCATGTTTTACCGGTAAAAATGCAATCATAACCTTATGAGCTGCTATAAAAAAAAAATACCTCTCCAATGCGACAGGGCTTTTACTCTTTACCATCATTTTAGGTGTAACAAACTATTGCTTTGCCCAGCAAGACAGTGCGAAATTGAAGGTATGCCCTCCAAAAGATCTTTCTGACATTTTAAGTAAAAAAAACAGGGATACTGCCTATATAGAACCGGATAAGAAATTTTCGACATTGCTTGTCCCTGTTATAGGTTCATCGCCTTCCACTGGATTTAGTTACGGCCTGGCAGGCCAGATCAGTATCTCCGGCGAGACGGCTACCGACCGGACTTCATCCATTTCCGGAAATCTGACCTACACTACAAAAAACCAATTCATGCTGCTTATAAAAAACAATGTTTTTGCGATGAAAAACAAGGTTTTTTTCTCGGGTGACTGGCGTTTGTTCCTATACTCGCAGCCAACCTACGGCTTGGGAACCAACGCGCCGGGAGATGAATTGAAGTACATCTGGGACCTGAACGGACATAATACCTCTGAAGATTCTCTTGTGCAGCCTATGCGGTTTGATTATATAAAGATTCACCAGACCGTCTCCTGGGATATACAAAACAACTGGTTTGTCGGCGGCGGACTTCATTATGATAATTACTGGAATATCAAGGACCAGGTTCTTGACACTGCTGCAGGACGGGTAACCAGCCATTACACGTATAACCGGTTTCATAACTTCAACACTGAAAAATATACCGTCTTCGGACTCAGTGCGAATTTCGTTTATGATACCAGGGATAATCTTATAAATTCATATAAGGGAACGTTCGCCAATTTTAATTTCCGGTATAATCCGACCTTCCTTGGGAACGACAAAACCAGCACCATTACTTTTTTGGAGTTCCGAAGTTTCCATTCACTGTCTAAGGAAGTTCCCAGAAAAGTAATTGGATTTTGGGCCCTTGCAAATTTTATCAGCAGTGGCGAAGTTCCCTACCTGCTGCTACCGGCTTTAGGCTATGACCAAAGGGGACGCGCCGGCCGGGGTTATGTACAGGGCCGTTACCGGGGAGAGGACCTGGTATATGTAGAAACTGAGTATCGCTTTCCAATTTCTAAATGCACGGGGATCCTCGGTGGGGCTGTTTTTGCCAATGCTACAACAACCAGCAATCGTGATTTAAACGTAGAATTGTTTGATTATTTAAGGGCTGGCTATGGCATGGGACTCAGAATCATGGCCGACAAAAAAAGCCGTACAAATATTCAGATTGATGTAGCCTTTGGCAAGAACTCGGGCGGGTTTTACTTTGGTGCTTCGGAAACGTTTTAAATTCTCTGACAGGCTTTCTCCTGCTATAGAATCTGCCGATTTTATTCTTAATTCAACTCAATGGCTGCGCCTCGGGAAACTTCCATGTGCCATTTAATATTTCGGTACGCGGGCGATAAAGCCGCACTGTATAACTCCAGTCCGGCACGATCGGAATGCAATTGCCGCTTACCTCTTGACAGCCGCCGAATTGGATCGTGACCGAGCCATCTGCATCCGGTTTAGCCGTAAGGTTGTTGAAGGAATAAACTTTGCTCTCGTTTTGCGGAATGTAGCCGTCTTTGTTGTAAACGATCACCGACCAGAAACCATCGACAGGTACGTCCCTGACGTTCAGTTTGTACACTGTCCTGCCATCGTTGTTCGGTGGAGTAAAGTTAAGATAGATAGCGTCCTTTTTCGGATTTCCGCCCCATGTAGTGCCTGCCGAAATGAAATGCTGGATCGGATCAACTTCATACTTTGTCCCGAATGAACGACTCGTGTCGGTAAGAGTTGTTCCCAGTGCTATCAGCGCGTCGCGTATTTTCTTCTGGCTAACCGGATCCCACTTAGGAACCTCAAACGTTCCCGGGCCTCCCGGCTGATCGACCTTGATAGCATCCTGAAGCGCGTGCACCTTTTCCACATCAGACGGGTCATTCGGATCGACCAGTGTCCGTACGCCGACGAGAACGTAACGCGTAACGATATCTTTTTTCGTGAGCGTATGCGGACCGGGCTCGTATCGTGTCGGCAATGAGTACTCATCTTCACTAATGGTTTGCAGCGACATAAAACGGGTGCCCGAATCGGGCATTGTAATCGTGACGGGTCCTGCGTCGAGATCAAAGACTGCAGCGGAGTACAGCGTGTCCCGATTCATACGAATGATCGTTTGATTGTCGATAGGCGACAACTCGCGGTGATGCTCAAACTTTCCGAAGCCACCTTCTTTGAGCGCAACAACACTCTGATACATGTTGGACTCAGCCCGAACGAATGTTTCAACAGTGACGGGTATTGTTTCTGTAGTTGATTTTGCTTCTGAAGCCATTTTTTATTCTCCTTATCTTTTTGGATCAGCGATCAATGTTTGTCAGCTGACTTTCTCAATATCCGGCATCACCCACGTCTCGTCGAAAAGCGGTCATGATTTGCGGTAGTCTTCTCTGGGATTCAGGATCGTTTATTTTAAGCCTAAATGTTTACTTCCTCCACATCCCCCATCTTCCAAACCTTATCAAAGAATGCTTTTTCAGGACCATAGAAACGAGCCAATAACTCAAATTGCCTGTTGGCATCAGTTGGCACCCAATTGGATTCTTTACCTGGAAGTGCTTGTGCACCAAAATAGATATCCACCGACCCGTCGTTGTTTTTTTGAAGGCCCGGAGTGGTTGATGCCCTGCTGTAATGTTTCGCTCCCGTTATGAGGGCATGGGTTTCGCGATCGTAAGCGGTGATAGACCAATACAATTTCACCGGAACACCAGGAGGTAAGTGCAGGTGATACAATTTTGAGCCATCAAATGGTTTACTGCTCTTGTCTTTGGTGGTCATCAGGTAATATTGCCCTGCTCCAATATGCTTTGAACTGAAATAGGCCATAGAATAGATTGCCCCCCTGCTATCAACCGGATAGCTAGCGGGATCTGAAAAATTATTCTGAAGTCCTTTTGCCACTTCCGGATTTGCCGGCAAAGCCCAGTGTGTTCCGTTATAAAAAGGCGGTGTGAACACCTCTTCATATTTGTCGTCAATCCAGGCATGTGCATCGGTTATCGCTTCATTAAGAATTTCTTTTGTCCGGGCATCAGGCTTAAATGTTTTTCCTTTTTCGATTCCGATGTTCCTGAGCTGGTCGATCATCGCCATATCTCGTGTCAACCAGGGTTCCCTTTGTATAAACTGGTTGAGGAGTTCGAAGAAATGTAGGTCATATGGTATCACATTGCTAAAGGGAACGTCCAGCAGATCAACAAACGTCGTTTGCGGTGGATCGGCAGCTTGTGCCAGCGGGTATATTTTCACTCTTCTACCGTAGTCAACCGCCCTTTCCAGGTCTTTTTTACTTCCATCGGTCAGGTTCGAGCGGAGTATGGCAAAACCTGTGAAAGTGGATGAGGGCATGCCTATATAGCCTTCCGGCGGTTTTTCCTGATAACCAGGCGGCAGGATAAGGTACTTAGCGCCTTTTCCCTTGTCGACGCCGGCCGGGCCAATATCTTCAATTGCTGTTTGCCATGCATCATCAAGGCTCCCTGTGATGGATGAACTGCCTTCTGCGGGCGGAATTTCCAATACGACCGGCCCCTGGCTGGTATCATACAATGGGTTTACATAGATCACGTCGGGATTGGGTGTCAATGTCTGATTCTTCGAACTGATCAGACCGGACCAATAAATGATCTGGTTAAAACTACTCCCGGCCTTCTGGAGGCTTTCGTGTAGTAGTTCGAAATTAACTGCGGGCATACCCCATACCACGGCATTGAAAGCACGACCATATATTACATGTTCATTTATATTGGCGGGATTAAATTCTGAGGCTGCATTTGAATTTTTAATACTACTCATGGTTTTAATTTCCTTAAATGAATAAATTTTTATCGTCAACTCTTTCTTCAAAGTATTTGGGCAGATCATAATGTAACCCGCGCTATTGGGAAGGCGTTTTAGTATGTGCTCGACTCCTTCAAAATCTTTGGATCAGATCATTGCTTCGCCATTGTCTGACCTTATTAACTTCCCTTGCTCCTTGTCAAAGCCGGGGGATAATAGCTTCCATCCCACACCGCTCCTTTCGGTCCGTAAAAGCGGAACGTAAGCCGGTATAGCTGGCCTTTTGGTGTCGGGAGCCAATTCCCGTCTGGTGCCTCAGCAGGTTTGTCTGCTCCAAAATAGAGCGTCAGTGAACCGTCCGTTCCATATTCAGGCTTTGTTTCTTTGTTGAGGAGAAAACGATTTTGCGGATTTGGCAGAACCCTCATGTGCGCGTTATCGACTGCAATGACCGACCAGAAATATTTCACGAAGTTTTCAGGCAAGGCATCTTTGGAAAATGTTACCTGGTAGGAATTGTCGCTGTGCAATGCTTCGCCCGTGCTGTCCAACGCGCATTTGTAATAGATCACATCTTCAAAAATATTGGCCCAGATGCCACCGTAGTTCACAAGCGTTCTTGTCAGGTAATCTTTCCCATACACGCCTGCAGTTGCCGGCCGCACCCAGCCATTTCTCTGCGTTCCATGTCCGATCAGTATTCCTGCTTTGCCAAAATCAGCGAAGGCTTTTTGACGAATAACAGAATCAACCCTTGTACGTTCAGCCGGATCGGCAATTGCCTTAGCTATTTGCTTTACCAATTGTTGAAGGCCTTCCATTCCTTCATTGATATCCGCTTCGCTGCTCAGGGCTACTTCAGCAACGTCAAATGCCTCCACACCCGGTAAATGCGCCATATCAAAATCGGGAACTTTAGGAATCTCGGGAAGTTTGGGATTACCACTTGCTTTAAATGAGAATTGACCCTGTAATGCAGTGGCCTCATCCCAGTTAAAACCTAATTCAACACGGGAAAGCACTCTTGCATATTTCACAGGCAGATCAACACGTCTTACGCCATCAGGTAATTGCACATTGGCTTCTTTCAAACAAATGGCGAACTCGCCGTAAGGACGATCAGGAAATGTTCTTTCATTTACATTCGCCAGTGTCTCGCCCCAGCCATTCAGGAACTGTACCGTAAAGTAGCGACCGGCTATTTGTGGTACTGTGAGTAAAGTATAGCTGTTATCATCAACCGCTATCCATGCTTCTGAGTAGGCAACATCCAGGTTGGGATTTGGCCAATCTACCGCACCAGGTTTACGGTGTATGATCTGGTTCCATTTGAAACCTTCCTTAAAATCAAGGTTCTGCTGGCGAAGGACCAACAGCCGGCCCAGCAAATAAATATAAGCATCGGATATATCCTGATCAGATATAGCAGAAGAGTTATTCGATGCAGTATCTGAAACAGAGGGACTGAATTGCTTTTTCATAACACTGATTTTCTTAGTTAAATATCCGGTTAGCAATCAACTTACAGGCTGCGCTTCGGGGAATTCCCAACTGCCGTCGAGAATCTCTTTTCCCGGGCGATAAAGCCGTACGGTATAATTCCAGTCTTTTGTGATGGGCAGGCAATTCACTGAATCGTCATCGCAACCGCCAAACTGAATGATGATCGAACCGTCTGCTTCCTTTTTGGCAGTGAGATTGTTTATTGTATAAGCATCCCGGCTGTTCTTTTCATAATACCCGAGGTCATTGTACACACTGACGGACCAGAATGCTTCAACAGGCACATCCTTAACAGTAAGCTTGTAAATCGTGTTGCCATCATTCTTTGGAGGCACGACATTTAAGTATTTCGCATCCCTTTCGGGATTACCTCCCCAGCCCGAAGCAGTTCCAATTAAATGCCGCACAGGATCTACATCTTCCTTTTTACCAAATGCACCTGAAAAATCAGGAATGGTTTCAGCCAATATGAGCAGCGCACCCCTGACCTTCCACTGAGAGGCGGTGTCCCATTGAGGCACTTCAAATTTTCCAGGGCCACCCGGCTGACCAACTTTTACTGCATCCTGCAAAGTGTGAACTGCATCCAGATCGTTAGGATCGGAAGGGTCAACCAGTGTTCTTAACCCGATCAGTATATAACGGGTGCCTGCTTGCTCACGATTAAAATTATAAAGGCCCGCTCCGTATTGCACATCAAAAACATAGTGATCTTCATTCACTGCCATCAATGACATAAAGCGTTTGCCTGCATCGGGCAATGTGATCGTCACCGGTCCTGCATCCAGGTCGAATACAGCAGAAGAGTAAACTGTATCGCGGTTACCCCGGATCACTGTTTGATCATCTACCGAAAACAGTTCGCGGTAATGATGAAACTTTCCAAGACTGTTCTGCTTTACTGCAACCGTAGAAAAATACATGTCTGTTTCGGCACGTGCGAAATTATCAACCGTTACTGTTATAGGTTGGGATGATGGGACTTCTGATTTTTCATTTGACTGTGTTTCCATGAGTAAGATTTTTAATGATTACGTTTAATGTTGTCAATCGTGAATGATTATTCCTATTCACCCTTCACCCATCATAAGTGCCGCTTTCCATGTGCCGTCATAGGCCGAGCGAACCGTTGGCGTTGCTGACGAGCTTAACCTACTTACTGTATGGCCATCGCGACGGCCAGGCGTTCTTCCGGCTTAATAAGATGGTCCAAATCCTCGGCCGCCTCGCTAACATCGATCTCCACCCATTTCACCTCACCAGTAAACTTCCTGTCGGAATAGTCCGTGGTGACGGGCGAACCATATTCGTTACCGATATCGCAGGTCTCATCTGCCGAGAAAACCATGAACTCAGTCTTCTCGACCCGGCCATCACCTATCTGATTACCGTCAAGATAAAGCGTGACTGTTCCGCCCTTCCCAAGCCCGCCGCCGTCGTATGCAAACTCCGCCCGTACCTGGTGTGTGCCTGGAGGTAGATCATTTTTACCTTCAATATAATATTGTTCCATGCCGTAATAGTTGTAACAATACTTCGGTTTACCGTCCTTCACATAAAGACTCCAGCCACCGATGTTACCGCCGATGGCGATGATCACTCCCCCGGCACCGGCGTCGGGCACGACCAACTCTGCTGTTACAGCATGGCTTTTATTCTTATAATTGACGATCGAGTTTTCGGTCAGCCGGCCCATCCCGCCAAACAGGAGCTGGCGATTGCCCCGTACAAGCTGCGGACGGCCTGCAAGGTCAGCGTTCGCGCGTTCGGCCATTCGGTCATCCATCGGCAGCACATTGTATTTCACAGCTTCGATCATCCACAGCTGCTGCAATTCAGCCAGCTTTGCGGGTTCCGCTTTCGCGATGTCATTCGCCTGTGTCCAGTCTTTGGTCGTGTCGTATAATTCCCAGACGTCTTCGGCGAAAGTGTGATCTACCACGCTTACCGTATCCCAGGGGATCCGCCGCCGGGTCACAGCGGTCCATCCGTTGTGATAGATGCCGCGGTTGCCCATCATCTCAAAATACTGTGTCTTGTGACGTTCATAGGCCTTTGGGTCGTTGAAAGAATAGACCATCGAAACTCCTTCAAGCGGTTTCTGCATCACGCCGTTGACATAGGTTGGCTCAGGCAGACCGGCCGCCTCCAGTACGGTCGGTGCTACATCGTTGATGTGGCAAAACTGGTTGCGGATCTCGCCCTTTGCCTTTATGCCGGCGGGCCAGTGAACGATCGTGCCATTACGGGTACCGCCGAAGTGTGAAGCGATCTGCTTGGTCCACTGATACGGTGTGCACATCGCATGGGCCCAGCCGACCGCGTAGTGATTGTACGACTCCGGCCCCCCAAACTTGTCGAGGCGCTCGGCGAAATACTCCGGCGTTTCAAGGTCGCCGAAGCCGGTGATCGACAGGACCTCATTGAACGTCCCCTTGATAGATCCCTCGGCTGACGCGCCGTTGTCGCCGATAATGACGTATATAAGGGTGTCATTCAGGATATTAAGATCCGCCAGCGAATCGATCAGCCGTCCGATATGATTGTCGGTATGGGCCAGGAATGCAGCATAGACTTCCATTTGACGAGCCAGAATAGGCTTCATCTCGGCAGACATCGAGTCCCAAGACGGAATTTGCTCGTGTCGTTTCGTAAGCGTTGCATCATTGGGAATCACGCCCAGCTTCTTCTGGCGTTCAAAGGTCTCTTCGCGGACCTTGTCCCAGCCCTGGTCGAACTTCCCATTATACTTTTCGATCCATTCCTTTGATACGTGATGCGGCGCATGCGTTGCACCCGTCGCGAAGTACACGAAAAACGGTTTGTCGGGCATCAGCGACTTCTGCTGGCGGATCCACTTTGTTGCCTTCGAAGTCAGGTCTTCGGTAAGGTGATAGCCTTCCTCCGGAGTCTTTCCTGGCTCTACCGGCGTTGTACCCTCGAACAGCGCAGGGTACCATTGGTTCGTCTCGCCGCCGATGAAGCCGTAGAAATATTCGAAACCGCCTCCGCCAGTGGGCCATGCATTAAACGGCCCTACAGGAGTCACTTCCCAGACGGGCACTTCATGGCATTTACCGAACTGGGCGGTCGAATAGCCGTTGAGCTTTAAGGTCTCAGCAAGCGGCGCGCAAGTGTTGGGCCGGATCGAGCTATTTCCCGGAGCGCTGGTAGCATTCTCGGTGATGTTACCCATCCCGACCGTATGGTGGTTGCGGCCGGAAAGCAGAGCCGCCCGGCTTGGCGAGCAAAGTGCAGTGGTATGAAAGCGAGTGTACTTAAGCCCGCCCGCAGCAAGCTTCTCCAAATTCGGAGTCTGGCATGGACCGCCAAATGCGCTCGATGAACCGAATCCCGCGTCGTCAATCAGGACCACGAGCACATTGGGAGCGCCTCGGGGCGGGCGCAGGGGCTCGATCTTCGGATACTTTGTGTCTGGGTCCCTGGCATCAAAGGTTGTAAGACCTACCTGAGCACGATCCGGGATCGGTAAGACTGCCCGTTGAATCGAATTATTGTCATGAGTTGCTTGCATTACACTCTCCTTTCATCATTTAACTATTCATTATAGGGCGGTGAAACCTGATGTATGACTGCAGAGGATGGTTTCCAATAAAAACAGTTATGTGTCCCTGTTTCATTTGCCGCCGAACGCTGATCACTTAGTTCCGCATATACGGCTAATCCCTCGCCAACACTGCTTTCATTTTCTTTTCAAGATCCACATAGGCATCATCGACTAAGTTGAGATGACTTTGATGAGTAAGATTTTATTGTAATTTTTGAAAGTCGATAACTGCTATTGTTTTTTAACCGCCGGCGGCGTCCAATTATCTTCCGTAATCTCTTCATCCGGCCAATAGCATCTTATATATAATGAAAACGCTTCTTTAGGTGCGGGCAGCCAATTGTTCTTCTTCGATTCTTCCGGCGCAGTGCTTTGCACATATAGTGTAAGTGATCCATCGTCGTCAAATTGCAGATTCTTATTCTTGGTACCGAGTGAATACCGATTCAATTCATTGGGAGAAAAGAAATGTTCCTTGTTGTAAAGGGTCAAAGACCAGAAACCCTTTACAGGTGGCGATTCTCCTTTTTCAAATCTGACCGTATAACTATTATTGCCGTCCAGCCGTTCACCGGAAGCATCGCGATCCTGGTAATAATACTTTGTTTCATTAGGTCTGTTCACAAAAATGTTTGCCCTGGCACAGGAAGTTCGGGTGAGGTAATCAAATCCAAACTGTGCGCCGTTCCGCTGCGTGTTCCAGTTATTCTTTACCGGATAACCCACATTAACAAATTGAAATAAAGGAGCCACCAGTTTCATTTCAGCATCTGCAGCAGCGTGGATGGCCACGACTTTGAGCTTTGGATTCTTCGTGATGGCTGTCAGTAAGCCATTGATCTGTACATATAGTGCTTCTTCTCCCAATTGTGCCGGTACTTCTTTCAATATATCGGGCAGCTGATCAAAGAAAGTTTCCGGGTTCACCCATTTTGTTTCAGCCCCACCCGAATTGTCCGGCGGTGTTGATTTCAGTTTCGTCCATTCCGTAATTTTCATTTTCCCATCAAACTCACTGAGCGGATACATCGTGATCTGGCTGATCAATGGCTGCACCGCTTTCTTATCCGCCGGATCATCTGATTGGAACACTCTTGGAATAACAATGCCCAGGGTTGTGGGGCATTTGAATACGTCAGTTATACCATCCGGGATTTTTCCATTCCAGTCAGTGCCGGTCAATAAATAGAAGCCTGGTTTTGTATCATACATTTTCCCAACGCTTGCAAAACCGTCGGTTCGCTGATCGCAAATTTGATACACCCAAAAACGGTCGCCAAAATCGGGCACCTGTATCACTACGGGTTCTCTACGAAAGTCTAGAGAACCCATGCCATAAACCACATCCTGGTTAGGACAAGCAACAGCTCTTTCCTCAGGCTCCACATAATCTGTAAGCATGCACATGCGACTGGGTGGTGCTAGAGGTAATACGCCACCTCCATACATAGGCTCTTTAAGCTGGGCAAATAGCAGGTACCGGTTATGGAGATTCGTCATCGGCCATCCCCAGAGATAAATGAATTTTGCAAGTGTCTTGACAAACTCTTCCGTGTAGATCGTATTAGCAACTGGCCCGCGAAGCTGTGCTCCTTTCTCTCCGGTTGTCGTTTTGAATCCGGCATTTGCCCCTTCAGTTTTTTCCATCGTTGTTCCCATAACCCTAATAGTTTATTTTAAATGTTCGCTCAGCAAATGGTATTTGTACCAAGCACGCACTCTGTCTTCTTAATTCATCATTCCTAATTCATCATTCTTAATTCGTAATTCGTAATTCTTAATTCTCCATCAGTCCCTCGCCAATACGGCTTCCATTCTCTTTTCAAGATCTACATAAGCATCATCGGCTAAGTTGAATACAACTTTGATGATCTCACCACCCTTGAATTCGAACTTCGGTTTATAGGCACTACTTACCGCATCGCCTCCGTCATAGCCGATACACAATCCCTCTCCGGCAAGTGCGTAGTGCCCGGATTGAGTCCGAAAATCTGCCTCGGCCTTTGTGTCGTGATCAAGATGCAGTTTCATCCGTCCGAGTACTTCCAGGTTTTTGCTGATAGATTGTTTATTGAACTCAACACCAATGATATGCTTGCCCGGTTTCGGCGCATCGCAACTGAGAGTCTGTTCGGGCGGAACGCCGAGGAAATTATAAACGAAATGAATCTTGCCGTCTTTTACAAAAAGCGAATAACCACCAAATCGCGAGCCCTGGGCGAAAATGACGCCCTGGGCATCATCCTTGAATTCCACTTCCGCCAAAATCTTAAAGGAAGCGCCCAGTGTTCGTGCGGCAGAGGCTTCCGGAACCTCCGAAGTTCCCGGATAGTATGTATAGCTTCCGCTGGCTGGAGGCGCCTGGTGGAATTCCATTTCATGTATGGTCGCAACGCCAACGTCGATCAAAGGCAGCACATTATTCTTCTTCGCTTCTTCAAGCCACAGTTTCTTGAGTTCTTCCAATTTTTCGGGGTATTTATCGGCGAGATTATTCGCTTCCGACCGGTCTTCATCCGTATTGTACAATTCCCACCGATCCTTATCAAAATTTCCCTGGTCAGAAGGCAGCGGTGCATGTTCGGCAGCAGCCTTCCACCCTTTGTGCCAGATGCCTCTCGTTCCGCACATTTCATAATACTGAGTCTCTTTTCTGGTAGGCGTACTGGCATTGTCGAACGTATATTTCATCGATACGCCGGCCAGGGGAGCCTGCTTCACCCCATCGATGTAATCGGGCATCGGAATGCCACAGCACTCCAGGATCGTAGGAACGATATCGGTACAATGATGGTACTGATCACGCAGCTCCCCCTTTGCCTTAATTCCCTTCGGCCAATAAATAACCAAAGGGTCACAAGTGCCGCCTGCATAGGAAGCGTATCGCTTGAACATTTTGTAGGGAGTGGAAAAAGCTGTTGCCCAGCCTGTAGGATAATGATTGTAGGTGTCAGGACTTCCAAGCTTGTCGATCATCTCCATATTCTGCTTGATGTCGTCGGGATAGCCATTGAAGAAACGGTTCTCATTTACGGAACCATTCGGGCTTCCTTCCCCCGAGGCGCCGTTATCGGCGCAATAAAATACCAATGTGTTCTCCAGTTGCCCTGATTCGTCGAGGTAATCGATCAGGCGCCCTATTTCAACATCGGTATACTCTGAAAATGCCGCATATACTTCAGCCATACGGCTGAACAATTTCTTTTCATCATCATTCAGCGTATTCCACGGGCGAACAGAGTCGCCTTCTGCCAGTATTTCCTTAGGCATCGGATTGATCGGGGTAAGCTCCGTATCCTTTGGCAAAATGCCCCGATCGATCATCCGCCTGAGCACCCATTCCCGATAGGCCTCATAGCCATCGTCAAACTTTCCTTTATACTTATCAATATATTCCTGTGGAGCATGGTGCGGGGCATGGTTAGCACCCGGACAATACCACATGTACCAGGGCTTGTCGGGCTGCGACTGCTTCATGTCTCGAATGTATGTTATCGCCTTATCTGCGAGATCTTTCGACAGGTGATATCCTTCTTCTGGCTGATAGGGCTGGTCAATAAAATGGTTGTCCTCTATGATCTCGGGATACCACTGGTTGGTCTCGCCCCCGATAAAGCCGTAGAATCGGTCATAACCCAGCCCGAGCGGCCATCTTTTTTTGGAAGCGCCGATGCTAAAAGCATCGACAGGGACATTGTGGTTCTTGCCGATCCAGAATGTGCCCCAGCCTGCATCACGAAGGATCGTTGCGATGGTTCCGTTCTCAAGTGGTATATGCCCATTGTAACCCGGAAATCCTGTCGCCGCTTCAGAAATTGTCCCATAACCGTTTTGGTGGTGATTGCGGCCCGTCAAAAAGCACGAACGGGTTGGTGAACAAACTGCAGTCGTATGCCATTGCGTATAGGTTAACCCTTCCTTTGCCAGCCTGTCCATAGTGGGCATGTCTATGCGCCCCCCATAAGGTGACCAAGCTGCCTGCCCGGTATCATCGTAAAGGATCACCAGGACATTTGGGGCTCCTTCAGGAGCTTTGGTATCCAGGAATGCCGGCCAGTCAGGTTTCGAATCGCGTACGTCCAGGCTTATCGTGCCACGAAACCCGTTCTGTGAACCGTAGATATTTTCAGAACGTTGGTCTGATGGTGTCATGATCTCTGATCTTTAAATAGTTTCACATATGCACTTGTCGGGATAGATCTTACCATTATCTGCCTATTTCGCAAGATCCATTAAACAGTTTGGGGGCTAATTCAATAGGGTCCAGCCCGCTCCAGTGCAGCGAGCCAGGGCGTTTTCTGAGCTGTCGAGAAAAAAGGCAATGCTGAGAGGCGCATTCCGGTAAGGCTGCTTTTAATGGCTATTTCCATAGGCGGTAAACCAGGAAGCTTCATAGGCTGTTGCGACACTCAGTCAGATAGAATTCAATGCCGCAACATATCCTGATGGAAGAGCAATATTAAATACAATTACTCTGCTATAAAACAGTGAGATACAGGTATAGAGAAAAGTGCAACATATTGATAGAATTGTGCCTCTATGGATCGAGTATATCTACTGTAGGTCAGGTAGCACTCAGGTAAAGGTTAGTCCACTAAATTAGCGGACTAACCACTAGCAGACCCCTGCCTGACCTAAGCACTTCACATCGCCTTTGTTGCTAATGGATATAAAAATATTTGCAAGCGATGCACTTACAAGACATTCGCTTATATTGCTACTTTTTAGAGCCTTCTTATCCCAAAAACGGGGGTTACACACATGGATACGAATAAAGCAACAGCGAATACAATGATAGAAGGCATGCTGCAAACCGCACTTATTTCTGCGCCCATTCCGATCCTGGTTTTTGAGGGCCTCGACATGAGGCTTACCTATTGCAACGATGCGCTGCTGGAACTCTGGTCAAGGGATAAAAGCATCATTGGAAAGACATTTCTGGAGATCCGGCCTGAACAACGGGACCAGCCTTTCCCGGAACTGCTGAAAAATGTATTTCTTACCGGGAAGCCCCATACCGATTCAGAAGCCCTGGCCTATATTGTTAAGAATGGTATGCCGGTTGCCTACTATTTCGATTACTCTTATACCGCCATCCGGGATCAAACGGGGATAATTATCGGTATCCTTGTTATCTGCAGGGATGTCACCCAGCAGGTGCTTGCCAAAAACAAGGTGCTTGAAAGTGAAGCCCGGTTCAGGAACACAGTGCTTCAGGCGCCGGTAGCTATGGCCATTATCAAAGGGCCTGATTTTATCGTCGAAACGGCAAATAAAGAAAGCCTGCAGCTCTGGAGCCGGACCGCAGATATAATTGGTAAAAAGATCGCAGAGGTCTTTCCGGAAGTTCAGGAACAGGGATTCCTGAATATTCTCAATCAGGTTTATGAAACAGGTGAACTATACCATGGCAACGAAGTACCGGTTGAGCTGATGAGTTCCTGGCAGCGGATAACTGTTTATATCGACCTGGTCTTTCATCCGATATTTGAAGAGGGTAGGGTGACATCGATCATGACTGTCGGTTACAATGTGACTGAACTGGTTAAGGCACGTAAAGACGCTGAAAAAAGCGAAGCTGCTGCGATCGAAGCCAGGAATAAACTGGAATTGGCGCTTGCTAAAAAAGATGAATTTATCAGCCTTGCCAGCCACGAACTAAAAACACCTTTAACCAGCATCAGCGGCTATCTGCAGGTGATGGAGCGCTCCAATTTCGAGGGACGCAACAAACTGTTTGTGCAGAAGACATTTCAGCAGGTCAAGAAGCTTAGCAGCCTGGTCTCAGATCTGCTGGACGTTTCCAAGATCGAAGCGGGCAGGCTGCAGCTTGTGCGCTGTCCTACAGTTATCAGGGAAGTTATTGATGAGGCCATCGACCTTATCAGGCACGCGCACCCCGATCAGGAGATCGGTTTCAGTTCCGATGCAGATAATGTTTCCGTCAACGTTGACCGGCACCGTATTGAACAGGTGCTAATGAACCTCCTGTCGAACGCGATTAAATACACGCCCGGTAATGAAAAAATAGAAATAAGACTCAGTGCCGATAATACAAACGTCAAAGTTGAAGTACAGGATCGCGGGATCGGCATCGCCGAATGCCATAGAACCAAGATCTTCTCTAAATTTCATAGAATCGACGAACTGAATCCGGTGATCTCCGGCCTGGGTATAGGCCTCTATATATCCCGGCAAATAATTGAACGCCACGCCGGTGACTTATGGGTTGATAGTGAACCGGGGAAAGGAAGTAGTTTTTGTTTCACATTGCCGCTATAAAGTTTATGGGGTTATAGGCTTATAGGTTTACGCTGCTTCAAAACATACTTTTAAACAAGGTCAAACAAAATCAAACGCAATTATTATCATTGCGAAAATTTCCGTGCATCCATATTCAGCCGATGAAAATTGACAGTAACTGCTGTTCAATTCACCATTCGGGCGGGAATATATTTAATTGAATTGCTTCGGAGAAAAATGCATGCAACCTTAAAATTTTGGACACGTAATATCGTTATATGAAAAAACTTTTACCCCTTTTTGCCTTATTCTTCTCTATCCAGGTAAACGCCCAGACTTCCTATACTACCATCGATTCACTGATCGGCCGGATTAAGACCCTCCAGGCCGGTGCGGAAAACTTAAATTATACTGAGGATGGCAAGACCGTTCAACTCTCCTTTTCTCCGGATAACTTCGGGGTACTGATACACAACAGGCTGGCTTATAAATCAGTTTATAAATCTGAGGGTGAAAAAGAGATTCAGGAAATCATTGAAAATATTGATCTGTCAAAGGCAACGGCATTGGAAATTATTGAACGCGGGAACCTGGGTACGGTGAGAATGACCTTTCCGCCGGGGCACCTTAAGCCAATGATCTTTATAAACGGGGAACTTCAAAATGCCCCGGAGGTTACCACTCTGGACTTCTTCTGCAAGCTGGATGCTAATTCCTCAAATCCGGAAGCCCTATACGGATTGCTTGTGGATCTGACCAGCAATTTTAAACAGGAGACCGGCCGTATCAGCAGCATCAAAGCGCAGTCAGTTTCGTCACAATGGTCTGCATTGCAAAAGACTGTATATCCGGAAAGCTTGAATAGCTATGCCGCTTTTTTGAAAGAAAATCCAGGCTCCATATACGCTGCCGAAGCAACGAAAAAGCTTGAGGCGCTTAAGGCACGGAAAATAAAAGAGGACCAGCGTGCAGCTGAGGCAGCGGCATTAAACGATAAGGTATTGAGCCTGGCCCGTTACGGCGACCAGTCTTACAGAAATTACAAATACTATCAACAAGCAGACTCCGTGCTCAGCTCGCTGATGTTAAATTATAAGGAAGCTGAAATAGGCAATAGCCGGTACGCTGCATTGAAAACCTATCAGCCGGAGCTAAAACTCCGATACAACTGGAACAGGGAGTACTATCAGAAAAAAGGCATGATTGACGAATATGATCGCCTGGTGGAACGTACTGCCATGCTAAACAGCGACTTCATGAGAAAGAACAATGCCACTGTCAATGGAACAATGTATGTTAAAGCTACTTTGCTTGCCATCGGCGGGATCGCTACCATGGTTGGCGGGTATGCTGTAATTGCCAAAGACGACGCGTTCACTCCCGCCACGCGCCAGGGACTGCTTACTTACGGCGGCGGCGGATTCGGGATCGGTATGCTATGGACCATGATACAGAGTGGTGGCGTAAAAAAAGCTGGTCGAAGAGCCTCAGCAAGTCAGAAAGAGGCCGATAATTTAAAATCTTCGCTGGGCGAAGTGCTTAATAAGCGGAACCAGTCCCTGAACGGCCGCTCTTTAATTAATGTCAACTAGGCAACGCTTCCCGCAATTCATTAAATCAAACACAATCTGAATAATCCTGTTCATGAAACATTCTTTTCCGCTTCTGCTGATCTTTCTTCTTCTTTTTGTATTCGGCCCTGTCGCAGCACAGCAGCATAATCTGAAGGCACCCACTAACTGCCGCTACGCCAAAGGGCCTGTGCCCGCTAACTATATTGCCTGCGGCGCCTGCGAAAAGGATAAGGAAAAAGATAAGGACGCAAGAGATGAAGAAAACAGGAAACGCGAACTGGCGAAACCTAAGTATAGTGCCCTTGCGGTAGACCGTAAAAACGGGTTTTATTATGGCTGGTCATACGACTATCGGACACTTGCAGAGGCGGAACAAAAAGCACTTCTGGAGTGCGAAAAAAGGGGCGGAGACTGCTCTATCGTTTTATCGTTCTCAGGTGCGGGATGCGCAGCCTATCGTACAATAAGCGGCACCGTTGGTACGGCCTTTGGCTGGGGAATAGCTGCGAGCAAAGAGGAGGCCGACGCTATTGCGACCAGGGAATGTTTGGAAAGAAGCGAGGGCAAAACACCTTCGAATTTCGTATGGGCATGCAACTCGACCACTACCGCGCCCTTAAAGGAGATCTACAATGCGAAAGATGAAATCGGGGGCACGGAATTTAAAGGGAAACTTGGCAGCACGCATACGGTCGCCTTTTCGCCGGACGGCAAGAAGCTGGCTACCGGCAGTGGAGCTTATGTCCGGCTATGGTCTTACCCCTCGATGAAATTGCTCCGTGAAATGAAGTCGAATGACAAATATCGCGGTTCGATTACTGCTGTTGCCTTTTCACCTGATGGAAAAACATTAGCCAGTGGCGAGAATAACGAAGTAAAATTATGGGAGGTGTCGACCGGCAAACTTATCCGGGTGCTGGGGAAGCATGATTATGAAGTACCCGGACTATCCTTTTCACCGGACGGCAAACTTTTGGCCACGGGCGGGGAATTCAGCAGGGATAAAGGGAAAATATGGGACCTTGCTACAGGGAACGTGATACATGAGTTAAGCGGCCATGAATTTGGGATCCGCTCCACTCCTTTTTCGCCTGATGGCAAAACGGTTGCTACTGTAAGCGTCGACGGCTCTTTCAAATTCTGGAACGCAGCGACTGGTAGCCTCCTGAGAACCATGACGGCGACCAATGAGCAATTAATGGAGGGTGAATTTTCGCCGGACGGCAAAACATTTGTTACCATCGCATTTGACGGCGATAACAGTGTGAAACTATGGAACGTTGCTACAGGCAGCCTGATCCGGAACTTCGGTTCCCACGACGGATATCTTGGTTATGCTGTAAATTTCTATATGGGCAGTGATAAGATCATCTCCGCCGGCTATAACGATACTATGATCATATGGGACGTTCAGACCGGTTCCCGTCTGGCAACAATGAGCGATACTAATATCTGGCGCCTGGCCGTTGCCCCTGATGGAACGGTGGCCGCAGCAGGCGTAAGAGGCATTCAGCTATGGGAGCCTGACGGATCAGGAGGACTGAGAAAGGCAAAAACAATTGAGTAGGTATGAGGTATCAGGTAGGTATGAGCTATCAGCAGTCAGCTATCAGCTATCGGCTTATTTGTCCCTTCGGTTTTTAAGAGCTTTCAGGTATCAGATGTCAGGTATCAAGGTTTCAGCTGTCAGCTGTCAGCTTGTTTGTCCCTTCGGCTTTTAAAAGCTTTCAGGTATCAGCTAGCAGCATTCAGCTGTCAGCTCTGGGAAGGCAGGTGTAGGTGTGAACCATCAGCCTTCCCCTTCCATCCTTCCATCCTATTATCTCGGGCTATAACTTACGATCTACTACTTATTACGTTTCACTTAATACTTACAACTCCATTCCTTCCATTCTTAATTCTTAATTCTTAATTCTTAAACCTTCCATCTTTGATCCTTCATCTTTGTTCTTTGCTCCTTACTCCCAACTCCCAACTAACCCACCTGCTCCTTACTGATCGTCTGCATTAAGAAGTCGAACAGGTTAGCGTCTGAAGGAATATTCAGTTTCTTTCGCAGCCGGTAGCGGCTCACTTCAACGGCCCGTATGGTAATGCTCATCAACTGGGCGATCTCCTTTGAAGATAAATTCATTTTAAGGTATGCACATAATTTCAGCTCATTTGGCGTGAGGTTCGGGTGCCGTTCCTTAATGTCTGAGAGAAAGTTGGAGTGTACATGGTCAAAGTGAATGGAGAACTGATCCCAGTCGGCATCCCGCTTTTCGACCTCGTTCAACAGGCGGAAAATCTGTTTAAAGTCTGCCGAGCTGCTCTCGGCGTTTGGCATTTTTTCCAGGTTTGAAATTACTTCCTTAATCTTGACCAACACTTTTCCGCGTTGCACCAGGTGCATAGTGGTACTGGCTAATTCCTTCGTTTTAAAATTCACGTCATTTTCCAGCTTCTCATTCTTAAGCTTGACGATCTCGCTTTCATTTCTTTGCAGCTCCAGCTGGTGAAGGTATTTTAATTTTTCCTGCTCCCGCTGATGCCTTTTGCGCTGCCATTTTTCAAGAACAATGATAAGGGCAACGAAAATCAGTACATAGACCAGGTAACTCAGGCTACTCTGATACCAGGCGGGCAGCACCCTGAAACTATAGGATACCGGCTCTGACGAATTGCCAAGGTTGTTTCTGGCCTTAACCATAAACGTATATTTTCCCGGTGGCAGGTTGGTGTAGTCTTTTTCACTTTTTTCTGACCAGGTTGACCATTCCTTATCGAAGCCAGCAAGCTTATAACTATACTGTATGTTATTCTGCTGTTCGTAAAGTGTGGAGGCGTATTCAATATGAATGGTATTGAAATCCCTGTTTAATAGTGCGGGTACTGATTCAGGATCCTGCACGGAGGCAATCTGCTTATCTTTCAGGAAGTAGCCGCCAAAAATAATACTGTCGGTTTTTCCCGAGGCTTTCACCTGGCTGATCAGCAGGCTGAGCTTGCTGATATTCTGAATATATTTCCTATAGTTCAAATGAAACACGCCTTTATTGGCGCCAATGAAAATATTATTTTCATCTACGGGGTATATCGTTTCAAAGCCCCCGACTACCTTGGAAGAAAGTTCGGGAAAGTAAATGATCGAATAGGACTTCCCTTGCTCTGGCTGCTTGTAATCCACGATACCCACCTCCTTGTTTGTGACGAACCAAACGTTGCCGGAGTGGTCTTCCTTCAGGTACTGAATGGATACATTTTTCAAGGGTTCATAGAGGCTTGGCGAAGGAATAAATTTATTACTGCTGCTGCTGTACTCGTAAATACCCTTTTCAGTGGCTATGACCATCCGGTTCTTGATCCTGAATACATAATTGTAAAGTGTTGAAGGAAGTCCATCTTTCCGGGTAAACAGTGTAGTTCGCCTGATCTGGTCTCTGCCTGCCGAAAGTTCGATGCGGTAGACACCATGGTAGGGATGAGAAGCCCAGATGGCGTTTCCTGCGGCATCATATAAGGAAAAGCGTAGGGCATCATTAACGCCCGCGAGTCTTCCCTTGTCAATGAACCTGCCCTGCTCGTAATCAATTTTGTGCAGGCCGAGGTACGTTCCGGCGATAATTTGCAGGGAAGGAAAAACATCCGAGAGTGGATTGAACAACCAGGTACCGGGAAAAGAAAATATCTGCTGAACAGAGTTCTCGTTCACGACAAACGTCCCGTCTTCATGAGCCAGGAGCAGGTTGCTATTGATCTCATCCAGGCCCCATACCTGGCCCTTTGTGTTCTGCACCTCTTCGAAATGTCCCGGCGATTGGCTGATATCGTTATCGGATGGCAAAATCGGCGACGACCGGAACAGGCCGTTGGAAGTGCCGACGAAAAGTCGTTTGTTAAATAACCTGATCGCATAACTGGTCACCTGTTTATTGTGGTCCGGATAAATCGACTTAATAGCACTGTTGATTGCCATAAAATCTATTCCGTCATCAAGACCGAGCCATAGGTTCTTGTTTAAGTCGATGAACAAACTGCGGATGTTATTTTTCTGCAAGCCCTCTGGAAAGGAATATTTTTGGATCAGCCGGCCTTCCTTATTGATGATAAGAACACCGCCAGCGGTAGTACCAAGGGCATACCAGTTCTTATTGACCGGAATAGCTGTATATATCCGGTCATTGAGAAGCGCCTGATCGAACGTAGTGGTCCTGGCTGTTAAACGCGAATTCTGAAGTATAAAAAGCCCGTTCTTCAGCGTGGTGACAAGGAAGCTATTTTTATCGTACTCAAGTATGGAGGTGATAGTGATCTTCCTGAGCAGCGGATCATTGCAAACCTGCGACCAGATACCATTGCGATACAGCATCAGCCCCCGGTTTCGCTCCTGCGAATACAGGTCCTTGCCGGTCATACCCAGGTAAAGCCATTCCCTGTCTGCCCTGATCACTTTTAACAGGCCGTCTTTCAGGTGAAGCAATTTGCTTACAGCCCGGAAGAACACCTGGCCATTAATGACGCTGATGCTCCAGATGTCGGCGAACTGCCGCTCGTTCTTCGGTATCAGGTGGTTTAATGAATGATACTCCAGTTTTCCGTTTTGATCCGGGAAAAAGTATCCTATCTCGTCTTGTCCGCCAACATAGATCCTGCCATCATTGTCAATTTCGACCGATCTGACCACTGTTTTATTGGGAAGCGGATGGAGGGTCCAGAATTTCCCGTTAAAACTCAGGAGGCCTTCGTTATTTCCGAAATACATCACGCCAAATCTGTCTTGCGCGGTGTCCCAGTTCTGGGTACCGCCCTTGTAGGAGAGGCTACTGTAGTTAATGATCTGTGGGGTGCCGATCTGGTTCTGGGCTGATGAAAAAAAAGGGATTAATAGCAGTAAAAGGAGGAGCGCGCGTTGCTTCATTAATTCAAACCGGTATATTTTATCTATTAACTCAAGATATTGAGACGTTAAATATAAAAATTCTATGATGAAAAGAAACTATTGAAGCTGTAGTAGTTATTTTAACCCTGAAACGCGGTTTTATGTAAAATTTATTGACTCTGTATAGGTTATGTAGTAGTCATAAAAAGACGAGTGTAGTATTAAGCGTATACATTTGAACCTGGGTTATATCCCGAAATTAACCCACTAACCAATAATAACCATTTCTTAAACCAATTTTTATGAAAAGAATGCTTACGCTTATTCTGTTCATTTCCTGTTCGCTCTTTAGTCCCGCCTTTTCGCAGGTGCAGGAGCTGCAGGTAAGTGGAAAAGTAACTTCTCAGTCAGATGGCATGCCATTGCCTGGAGTTACAGTGACTGTCCAGGGGACAACAATCGGTACAGCTACCGATGTTTCCGGAAATTTTTCAATACGAATCGCGAAAGCGGGTGCCGTACTGGAATTCAAACAACTGGGAATGATAACCCAGCTTTTTACTGTCAATAACAGTAATCCTATAAATATTGCCCTTGTTGAAAGCAGCAGTACGCTGGAGGAGGTAGTTGTAGTTGGTTATGGTACTCAGAAAAAGAGTGTTGTTACCGGCGCTATTTCGAATGTAGGTTCTAAAGACCTCGAAAATCAGGTGATCACCCGCGTAGAGCAGGCTTTACAGGGCCGTGCTTCCGGCTTAACCATTGCTTCGAGTTCCGGTGCTCCCGGCGCTTCAGCGACAGTACGGGTAAGGGGCACTACGACTATCGGCAACAGCGATCCGCTTTACGTAGTGGATGGCGTGGTTGTAGATGTAGGTGGTATCGATTATTTGAATCAGAATGATATTGAGTCGATCGAAGTGCTTAAGGATGCGGCATCTGCTGCTATTTACGGCGCCCGTGCGGCAAGCGGGGTAATCCTGGTTTCTACCAAAAAAGGTAAAGCAGGGAGCATGAATGTGAACTATGCAGGCTATTACGGAAATCAATCGCCGGTTAGAAAATTGGATATGCTGAATGCTACTGAATATGCCACTTTGAGAAATGAAGCTTCGGTAGCCGGTGGTGGCGGAATCATTTTTTCAGACCCTCAGTCATTAGGAGAGGGTACTAACTGGCAGGATGCCTTATTCAATGAGAATGCGGGTATCCAGAACCATGAATTAAGTGTTAGCGGCGGAAACGAAAAGTCTACGTTCTATACCTCTTTTGGTTTAACTGACCAGGAAGGGATCATCGCCAGCGAAATATCTAACTATAAACGGTACAATATCCGCCTTAACTCGGCTCATAAAGTCAAAAGCTGGCTTAATCTTGGTCAGAACCTGGGTTATTCCCGCATTAAGAGCCAGGGTGGCTTAGGAACCAATACAGAATTCGGCGGACCTTTAAGCTCCGTATTGAACCTTGATCCCATCACTCCAATTGTAGTTACCGACCCGGCAATAGCCAATGCGTCCCCTTACAGCACCCAGAATGTTGTTCGTGACGCTAATGGCAATCCTTATGGTATATCACCATACGTTATTCAGGAGATGACAAATCCGTTTGCCTACATCCAGACCCAATTAGGGAATTACGGATGGTCTGATAATATAGTAGGTAACGTTTATGCGGAGGTTGAGCCAATAAAAGGCTTGAAGTTCCGGTCGTCCCTGGGAGCTAAACTGGCTTACTGGGGCGGGGAAAGTTTCACACCCATCTATTATTTAAACCCCGCACAGGAAAGCAAAGGCACGGCTTTCAACCGTAACAGGAACCAGGCTTTTAACTGGAACCTGGAGAATACCGCGTCTTATTCTAAAGTTGTCGGCCAGCACAGTTTTACCGTACTCGCCGGTCAGGGAGCCTATGTGGACAATAACTCCAGCGGCTTAAACGTCGCATTTAGCAATATCCCTGCTAGTACTTTCGAGGAGGCTTCATTTAATTTGAAAGTGCCTATTGCCAACAGAAGTACCGATGCTTATGAAGGCATCAATCATACGGTAAGTTCACTGTTCGGCAGGGTTACTTATGATTTCAATGAGAAATACCTTTTTACCGGAATTGTTCGCCGTGATGGTTCATCCAGGTTCGGTAGCAACAATAAATACGGTTACTTCCCGTCTGCTTCAATCGGCTGGGTTCCTTCCCGTGAGGACTTCTGGACTGAGAATGATCTGGTGAATACTCTGAAAATAAGGGGTTCTTATGGTATTGTAGGTAATGATAACCTGGGAGACTTCCGTTATGTATCCACAGTCGGTACAAACAGAAACTATACGTTCGGCTATGACAACTACTATATCGGTTACAGCCCGGATGCTCCGGCAAATCCGGACCTGAGGTGGGAAGAAACAAGCCAGCTGAACATCGGTCTGGATGCGATCCTTTTCAAGGATTTTAATTTCACCTTCGACTGGTACAACAAAAAAACTTCGGGCATTTTACAGACTATCGCTTTACCCGGTTATGCGGGTGTAACCGGTTCGCCATGGGGCAACGTTGCAGATATGGAGAACAGGGGAGTAGAATTTGAACTGGGTTACCGGAAGCAATTGGGGGACTTCAATTTCGCTATAAATAGCAACCTTTCATTCCTGGAGAATGAAGTTACATATTTAGGCGAAAACAAAGCCTTTTTAGATGGAGGTGCAAATGTTCAAAACAGCGCCTATCCTATCACCCGTACAGCGGTAGGCGAAGCGATTGGCTCATTCTACGGTTTTAAAACGCAGGGTATCTTCCAGAACCAGGCGGAAGTAGCTGCTTATACCGGAGCTAATGGTATGATTCAGCCCAATGCTAAGCCAGGCGATTTCCGGTATGCAGATTTAAACACGGATGGTAAGATCGACCAGGCTGACCGTATGTTCATTGGCGATCCGACACCAAACGTCACTTATGGTCTGACACTGAATGCGAATTATAAAAACTTTGATTTCTTAGCCTTCGGCCAGGGAGTTTCTGGCAACCAGATCTTCCAGGGCATAAGAAGGCTTGACCTTCCCAACGCTAACTGGCAATCGAATGCTTTAAACCGCTGGACGGGAGAAGGCTCTACCAATACCTACCCACGGTTATCTACGAATGATCCAAACCGCAACTTCTCAAATCCTTCCAGTTTCTTCTTGGAAAGTGGCGATTATTTCAGAATTAAAACCTTACAGGTAGGGTACACTTTGCCGGCTTCGCTCAGTAAAAAGGCCGGACTGAGCAAAGCGCGTATCTATGTAAGCAGCAATAACCTGGTAACATTCACCAAATACACAGGTTTTGATCCGGAGATCGGAACCGGCGGAAGCTACGGCATTGACCGGGGTATTTACCCGCAGTCGCGTTCATTCCTTTTCGGTTTAAATATCGGGTTATAATTTAATTGAACAAAAAGATGAAAAGACTTAATATAAAAGCATTTACAGCCATGGCAGCAGGACTGCTCGTCGTGACTGCTTGTCAGAAAGACTTCCTGGAAGTGGACCCTAAAGGGACCCTCCTGGAGTCTAATTATTACCAGAACGCGGATCAGGCCTTTGCAGGCCTGGTGGCTGCATACGATCCGATGGGATTTGAAACAGTGAATACCTACCACAACTTCGGCGCTGTGAACAGCGCTTCTGATGATCACGTTGCGGGCGGCGGTGGTTCGGCCGATATGGAGACATGGCAGGTATGGAGTAATTATACGCTCGATCCTTCCAAAGGTCCTCAGGGCGATTACTGGAACCGTAACTTTACGGGTGTATCGCGATCAAACGTGCTCATAATCAAAGTGGAAGCCGGAATTCCCGGTCTTGACGAGGCCACTACCAGGAGATATTTAGCGGAGGCTAAGTTTCTCAGGGCATACTACTACTTCGATCTGGTAAGATTATTCAAGAACGTGCCTTTGTTTACAGCGCCCGTTACCAAAGATGAATTGTTTTCTGCGACTCAGGTCGCACCCGAAGTAATTTACGCGCAGGTGGAGAAAGACCTTGCTGAGGCTATTCCTAATCTCCCTCTAACCGTTCCAGGAACTTCAGAAGGTGGCCGCGTTACACAGGGAGCTGGTAAAGCCTTGCTAGGAAAAGTTCTCTTATATCAGAAAAAATGGTCTGCCGCAGCAGCTCAGTTTGCTGAAGTGAACGGAACGCCGGGTGGTACCAGCAAATATGGCTATCACTTACTTTCGAACTTCGCTGACATCTTTAAACCGACTAATAAGTTTAATTCAGAATCTATATTAGAAGTTTCGAAGACGTCGACCGTGAATTCCGGCTGGGGTGACTGGAGTAATTTCGCAGGAAATGTGGCCGTACAGATGTTTGGTCCGCGTGCTTATTCCGGTCCGACCTATGTTTCCGGATGGAGCTTTAATCCGTTCCTTCCTGAATTTGTGACTATTATGAAGAAAGATCCACGTTATCCTTTCACTGTTGCAGACGTTGACAGCCTGGAACGCATTGGCAAGGCCACTTATGATAAAGGATATATGAATACAGGGTACTTCATAGAAAAATTCGCACCCCGGGTTGAGTACAAGGATGATTTCATTCCGCATGAGCTTAACTGGCCAAATGACTATATCGAGATCCGTCTGGCTGATACTTACCTGATGGAAGCTGAAGCCTTGGTACAGGGCGGTGGCGATGCGGGAAGAGCAGCAGCTTTATTGAACGCGGTGCGTGCTCGTGTCAAGTTAAACCCCACCACAGCAACACTCGACAACATATACCTGGAGCGCCGTCTCGAGCTTGCATCAGAAGGCCACCGCTGGTATGACCTGGTGAGAACCGGAAAAGCAGCAGCAGCTTTAGGGTCCAGAGGATTTGTAACCGGAAAACATGAGATCCTTCCGATTCCTCTTTCAGAATTAACTAATACCAAACTGGTTCAAAACCCTGGATATTAATCTATAAAGTATTATGAAATCAATATTCAAAATATCAAAACTATATTTTCTGCTGGCGGCATTAGCAGGCTTTTTACTAGCCTCATGCAGTCCGGAAGAATTCAGCGGCTCATTGGGGCCAGCACCAACATCGGATCTTGTAAAGTTCAGCGCGACGCCTGACCCTGCAAATCCAAACATCATCAAATTCAAAAATGAGACGCCGGGAACTGTAACAGCAGTCTGGGATCTTGGAAACGGAATCACAGGCGACGGAACCGAGATAAACGGATCTTATGCAGTGAAAGGTGCCTACACAGTGAAGCTAACCGTGTTCACCAAAGGGGGGTATGCTGCAAATACCCAAACCGTTAATATTGCTCAGACGAACGTTTCTATGCTTAACCGTGAGGATTATAACTTCCTGACAGGTGGCGCATCGGCTGCAAACGGCAAGACGTGGCGTATTGAAGGCGAAACAAAAGGTCACCTTGGAGTAGGTCCGGTAGGTGCCGCAACTCCTGAATGGTGGTCAGCCGGTGCAAATGAAAAAGCGAGTGAAGGATTGTATGATGACCGCGTGACTTTTAACCTCAACGGCTTTAAGTTTACCAACAACAACAAGGGGAACACCTTCGCCAACTTCGAATTCGTTACAGATCTGGGCGCTCCTGCAGCAACAGGTGACGTAACTGTGCCTTACACCCCGGCTGCAAATACAGCCTGGAGCATTGTGGAAGAAGGCGGAAAAAAGTTCCTGGTTATTTCAGGTGGTGGCTTTATCGGATATTATACCGGTACAACCAAATATGAAATATTAAGCCTGACAGCAGATGAGCTTTATCTTAAAGGCATCTCTAAGAAGCCGTCTGACGGCTGGTGGCAGCGTTTGGTACGCGAGGATTATGTGAGACCAATCGAAGCGAAGCCGATCAAATCAGCTGATATCTTCGATAACTTCGACCAGGATGGAAACGTTACCTGGAAAAAAGAAAATCTTACTCTTAACGAAAGTTATGACAACCCGCTTCCTCTTCCGGTTAATACCTCCGCAAAAGCAGCGATGTATGTGAAACAGGAAGGATCAGGTTTTATGTTCGCTAACATGTTTGCGGATTTCAACTACAAGTTCGATCTTACTACACGCAACAAGTTCACCCTTAAAGTTTACATTCCAGGCTCGAATGATTTCACTACCGCAGCCGGAGAATCATGGGCTAACCCGCGTTTATTAAAACAGGTTTCTGTTAAGTTACAGGACGGAACTTCAGCTCAACCATGGGTGAACCAGGTAGAAGTTATTCAGCAGGTTACGCAAACCGACCGCTGGGTTGAACTTACCTTTGACTTTAGCGGTGCTGTAAGCCGTAAAGACCTGGACAGAGTTGTTATCCAGATCGGTGGCGAAGGCAACCACATCGCCGGATTGTTTTATCTGGACGAATTCAAACTTCTGTAGTCAATAACAGGTCTGATTATTGACCTGCCTCATCACAGTCATCTGATCCCTGCAGGAGAAATCCTGCGGGGATCAAAATGACTTTTCAAAAGGCTCTGAATGGCAAATCTTGTCAAACATCCTGGAACTCACTTGTTTCATTTATATATGAAAAATCCTATTAAAGACATGGTCCCTTCCCTCATCACAAGCTGTCTTTTCCTGCTGTTAAGTGCATGCTCGAAAAAGGATACGCCTGGTGGCTCTATCCCGCCTCCGGTTGTCAATAAACCGGTTGATAAAGAGTGGCTCTTTGAATCAAATCCGACCTGGTCTGATGAATTTGATTATTCAGGATTGCCTAACACGGAAAAGTGGGGTTATGACATCGGCGGAGAAGGCTGGGGAAACAATGAACTCCAGTACTATACAAATAATTCTAACAATGTTTCCGTTGGCAATGGAGTGCTAGGCATCACTGCGCGGAAAGAAAATATGAACGGCCGTGAGTATACATCTACCAGGCTTGTATCAAAAGGCAAAGGCGATTTCCTCTATGGCCGGATTGAAGTGAAAGCCAAGCTGCCGACCGGTAAAGGCACCTGGCCTGCGATCTGGATGCTGCCTACAGACTGGGCATACGGCGCATGGCCCAAATCAGGTGAGATCGATATTATGGAGCATGTGGGTTACGATCAGAACAAGGTTCATATCAGTGTCCATACCGAAGCCTATAATCACTCGATAAATACACAAAAGACAGCAACAAAAGTAGTTCCTGGTGTCAGCGAAGAATTCCACATTTATCGTATTGACTGGACTCCGTATTCCGTAAAGGGCTTTATTGATGGGGAACAAATGTATCAGTTCATAAACGAAGGTAAGGGATATGCCGTGTGGCCCTTTGATAAAAAATTCCATCTGCTATTGAACTTGGCTTTTGGAGGCAACTGGGGTGGCGCGCAAGGTATTGACTCGACTGTCCTTCCGCAGAAAATGGAAGTAGATTATGTCAGGGTGTATAAAATGATTGAGAAATAATATTACATGAATATATTCAAGACAGTGCAATTTCAGTCATTCAGTCTGATATTTTTATTCCTGTTCACGGCAGGCTGTAATAAGAAACCATCCGGGGTTGTTAACCCTCCCATCCCCCCAAAACCTGAGCCGGTAAAAACAGATGTGTCATTTTACCTGACAACACCTGACCGGTCAAGTTCGCTTGCTAAACAGAATATAAGCTTGCTCTTCTCGGCAAACAGCAACCAGAATCCTGTGATAGAGATCGACGAGAGCAAAACCTTTCAAACCATGGAGGGCTTTGGCTATACTCTAACTGGAGGTTCCGCAGGTCTGATCAATTCCTTAAGCAGCACCGCAAAAGATGCCCTGCTGAAGGAATTATTTTTAACAGATAGTACCCATATAGGGGTAAGCTATTTACGGATAAGTGTAGGTGCGTCTGACCTTAGCGCTGTGCCCTTCACCTACGATGATATGTCGGCAGGTCAAACTGATCCGACATTAAAGAACTTCACGATTGACAGAGAAAGAACCGACCTTATCCCGGTGTTAAAGCAGATTATTGCCCTGAACCCGGATATCAGGATTATGGGCTCACCCTGGACTGCACCAACCTGGATGAAAACCAACAACAGTTTTGTTGGCGGGAAGCTTAAACCAGAGTATTACGGTGTTTATGCGAAATACCTGGTAAAATACATCCAGGCAATGAAGGAGGAAGGTATTACTATCGATGCCCTGACCCCGCAAAATGAGCCGCTTCATGACGGTAATAATCCAAGTATGCTGATGCTGGCAAATGAGCAGGCAGACTTCATTAAAAATCATTTAGGCCCTGCTTTCGCTGAAGCGAACATCAGCACCAAGATCATCATATATGATCACAATGCTGACAGACCGGATTACCCGATATCGATCATGAATGACCCGGAAGCTAAAAAGTATATAGCCGGTTCTGCATTTCATTTGTATGGCGGCGATATTACAGCTTTAAGTACGGTTCATAACGCCCATCCCGATAAAGGCCTTTACTTTACAGAACAGTGGGTGGGCGGCCCCGGCGATTTTGGCGGTGACCTGAAATGGCATGTACAAAATCTGATCGTCGGCGCCCCGCGTAACTGGAGTCGTAATGTTTTGGAGTGGAACCTGGCAGCTGACCAGAACTACCGCCCCCATACTAATGGTGGCTGCACAACATGCCTGGGCGCTATCACTATCGCCAATAATGTGGTGACACGCAATGTCGCCTATTATATCATCGGGCATGCTTCCAAGTTCGTACGCCCGGGCTCCATAAGAATCGAATCCAATAACCTTGCTTCTTTACAGAACGTGGCGTTTAAAACACCTGACGGCAAAAAAGTACTGATCGTTCTGAATGCCGCCAGCACCCCGCAAACATTCAATATAAAAGCAAACGGAAAGTCTGTTTCCTCTACCCTGCCAAATGGTGCTGTAGGCACCTACGTATGGCAATAAACTTAACACCCCTGATATGAAAAGATCCTCCCTGTATATTTTTATTAGTTCCGTTGTTCTCTCCTCTTTACTTTCAGTTTCCGGCTTACATGCACAGGGCTTCTTAGATGTTAAAGGGAAATATATCGTCAACGACAAGGGCGAGAAAGTTATTCTCAGAGGCATGGGCCTTGGCGGCTGGATGCTGCAGGAAGGCTATATGCTCCGGTTCCCTAAGGAAGGTCAGCAGCATCGTATAAAGGCCGCAATTGCGGATGTGATCGGAGAAGATAAGACAGCTGAATTTTACAATGCCTGGTTGAATAACCATGTTCAGAAAGCTGACATCGATTCGATGAAGGCCTGGGGATTTAACTCGGTAAGGCTGCCGATACATTTCAATTTATACACACTTCCGATTGAGAAAGAGCCGGTAAAAGGCCAGAACACCTGGATTAAAAAAGGCTTTGCAATGACTGACAGCCTGCTGGCCTGGTGCGAGGCCAATGAAATGTACCTGATCCTGGACCTGCATGCAGCACCCGGTGGCCAGGGCAATGACTATAATATTTCCGACCGCGATCCGAATACTCCTTCTTTATGGGACAGCGAGGAAAACCAGAATAAGACGGTCGCCCTGTGGCGCAAACTGGCGGAGCGATATGCCGATGAACCATGGGTCGGAGCTTACGATATCATCAATGAACCCAACTGGGGATTTGCAGACCCTAAGGATAGAAACGGACTGAGAGAACCACACAATATCCCGCTAAAAAAGCTGATGGTCGATATTACAAAGGCGATCCGGGAAGTGGATAAGAAACATATCATCATTATTGAAGGCAATGGCTGGGGAAATAACTACAACGGCATTCTGCCCACCTGGGACGACAAAATGGTGGTCAGCTTCCACAAATACTGGAACTATAACGACCAGAACTCCATACAGCATTTCATCAACATCAGGGATAAATATAATGTTCCCGTCTGGCTGGGCGAAACTGGGGAGAACTCGAATGTCTGGTTCACACAGGCGATCAGCCTGATGGAACGGAACGAGATCGGCTGGTGCTGGTGGCCTCTTAAGAAGATGGGCTTCAATAATCCCCTTGAGGTCAAAGTAACAAAAGGATACCAGGACCTGCTCGACTACTGGGCAGGTAAGGGTGCCAAACCTTCTGCAAGCGCAGCTTATAAGACGATGATGGAAATGGCTGACAACACGCTTTTGAAGAACTGTCTTATCCACTACGATGTGATCGATGCCATGTTCCGGCAGGTTCGCAGTGACAGGGCGATACCATTTAAAAAACATGAAGCTGGTAAAGTGATCAGTGCTGTAGATTTCGATATGGGCAGAAGTAACGCTGCCTATTTTGACAGGGATTCCGCAGAATATTATATTTCAACCGGCACAGATCGTACAGGTTGGAATTCCGGGAGAACCTACCGTAACGATGCTGTAGACATTCATCGAAGCCAAGCCGCTGAGGATAGCTTTTATATAACTAAAATCGAAGACGGGGAATGGCTTAATTATACCGTCCATGCTGAAACGAAAGGGAACTATAGTGTGAAGCTTGCTATTGCTTCCGATAACGCCGCAGGTAGGGTATCGTTGCTGGTTAATGACCTCCCCGCCGGGTCGACCGCTGTGCCGCAGACAGGCGGCGCAGAAAAATGGCAATCCCTTCTCCTTAAAAACATTCCGCTAAAAGCCGGGGTAAATACCATCCGCGTCAGGGCAGACAAAGGAGGATTCAATTTACACTCACTTCAATTTTCTAAGTAATCTATTGATGTTCCTGTCAAAACGCCTGCTATTCATTTGCCTCACAATTGGTGTTTTTGTATTGACCCTTTCCAAGTGTTCGGACCTTAAAAACCAGGAATCACGGGATATTCGGGGTCCGGAGTATGCGGATCAAACCAGCTGCATCAGGTGTCACAAGGATATTAACACTTCGTTTTCAGAAACTTCTCACTTTCATACCTCTTCGCCTGTCACGGCCGAGCTTGAAGGAATCCCAAAGACTGAAAATACATTCGCATTCAATGACAGCCTGAAAGTGGTCGTTGAGAAACGAAATAACCGGACGTTCCAAGTCGCTTACTATAATAATAAAGAAGTGGAGGCCCATCAGTTCGATATTGCATTCGGATCGGGAGAGAAGGCCAGGACATTTGCGTACTGGGAACAGAACAGCCTCTTTCAGCTTCCTCTCACCTATTATAAGACCATTAATAAATGGACAAACAGTCCGGGTTTTCCTGATAATCAAATTAGCTTTAAAAGGGCTATTATAAGCCGTTGCTTCGAATGTCATAGCTCTTTTGCCAAAACGCAGATCGTTAAGACGGGAAGTTTGTCCGTTTCAGAGGAAATCGTAAAAGGAGCTGTACTTTATGGTATCGACTGCCAGCGCTGTCATGGTCCCTCAGCGCAGCACGTCATATACCATGAACAAAACCCGCAGGAGAAATCCTCGAAATATATGACAAGAATAAGTCAACTCTCCCGGCAGCAAAAGCTAGATATGTGTGCTGTTTGCCATTCCGGCAATGATCGTTTAACTCAGATCTCAACATTTACGTTTTCGCCAGGCGATACCCTCTCTGACTATTATTTCCCGCAGTACACCCGCAGCAGGAAAGAGCCCGACGTACATGGGAACCAATATGGGATGCTCACTGCAAGTGCGTGTTTTATAAAAAGCGATATGGATTGTTCATCATGTCATAACACTCATGTCACCGAAAAAAATAACCCGGCCCTCTTTTCGCAACGCTGTATGAGCTGTCACAATGCCGATTCACATCCATTAGCTGGCGAATTAGGCAAGGTCGCCTTAGTGAAAAACTGTATTGACTGCCACATGCCGGTAAAGCCATCCAGGCTGATCACGTTCAAGGTGGCAGGAAAAACACAGAAAACACCTTACGAACTACGCAGCCACCAGATTGCTATTTATCCGGAAGAAACAAAAAAGATCCTTTCATATCTAAAATCCAGGTAATCGTTCATAAAACCTATCCTTGTTTTTAAGCCTTAAAGGCTAAACAAACAGACTCATCAGCAGCACCATCAGGAAACCGGTAACCGAAATGAGTGTGGTTGTGACTGTCCAGGAGCGAAGCGTCTGCCGTTCTGTTAATCCAAAATATTTACTGACGAGCCAGAAACCGCTATCATTTACGTGTGAAAGAATACTGGCTCCCGAAGCGATCGCTATCACCAGCAGGGCCTTATGCATATCGCTGAATGATGAACCCTCCAGAAATGCAGCGGTCATGCCGGCGGCTGTGATCATGGCTACCGTTGCAGACCCCTGCATGATCCTGATCGCGGCAGCCGTGAGATAGGCAAAGAAGAAAGCGGATAAGCCGTAATGGGTCATCACATCGGCAATCATCTTTCCCGTGCCCGTTTCAGTTAAGATCTCCTTAAAAACCCCTCCCGCCCCGGTTATCAGGATAATAATTCCCGCCGCCCCCAGCGAACTTGTATTAATATCAAGCAGCTCCTGCTTACTGAAGCCTTTGCGTATACCCAGCAGGTACCATGCGAGAAGATTGGCAATTATCAGCGCGACAAATGGGTGTCCAAGCATCTTTATAAGGTCCTTTACAGTCGCTGATACGGGCAGATTGTCACCCATGGGACTATCCAGGTAAGTATTCATCAGGATAAGCAGCAACGGGAGACCAATTAATGCCAGGATGATCCCCGGGGACGGAAGCTTTGAGTGATTAACCTTCTCATCAAAAAAGGTTGGGGTCTCCACATGTATCCTTTTAGAAATATAGCTTGCGAATACAGGCCCTCCGATTATTGTCGCCGGAATTCCGGCAAGGATACCTACTCCTATCACCAGCCCCATATCAGCCCCCAGGATGCTGGCAACGGCTACCGGCCCCGGCGTAGGTGGTACGAACGCGTGTGTAACGGCTAAACCGGCGAGAAGTGGTATTCCATAGTACAGAAGTGATCTCCCGGTCTTTTTTTGGAGCGCATAGACAACAGGAACAAGTATGACGAAGCCCACATCAAAGAATACGGGGATGCTTACCAAGAAACCGGTTGCTGCCAATGCCCATGAGGCCCGCTTTTCGCCTGTCTGTTTCAAAATGTAAGCGGCAAGCGACTGCACACCTCCTGAACTTTCAAGTATAGCGCCGAACATTGCCCCCAGGCCCACGACAATAGCGATAAAACCCAGGGTGCTCGCCATCCCTGCCTGTATATTCTTCAGGATGTCAAGGGGCGGCATACCGGCAATCAGGCCTACCGTAATGCTGCAAATAAGAAGAGAAAGGAATGCCTGTATCTTGAAATACAGTATGAGAACTAACAACAGGCCTATGCCTGCAATAACGGCAAATAACAGGGAGTAATCGATCATCTTATATATTTATCCAATTAGTGTGAAAATTCTGGTCTTCCGGCTTGTCCCGGCGGCGATAGGTATGTGCTCCGAAATAATCGCGCTGAGCCTGGATCAGGTTAGCAGGTGAATCTGCGCTTGTATACCCCAGGAAATAGTTCAGAGCCGATGACAGGACGGGCAGCGCAAACCCCTGTTGTAAACCGAGGGCAACGATATCAGCAAAGTCCTGCTGCCAGCCTCTCATTTTAGGAACCCACACCGGCGAGGTGAGAATGGCATCGTCTTCTGTTAAAAGCAGTGCAAGGTCTTCCATTAATACGGACCGGATGATACAGCCATTGGTCCATATCGCTGCTATTCGTGCAGGATCGAGCTCCCACTGATTCCTCAATGAAGCCTCGCTCATCAGGCTAAACCCGATCTGATGGTTAATAAGCCGGGCTGCCGAGTAAGCGTTTTTTACTTTGCTTAGCAGCGCTTCGCGATCGGTAGCTGTAGCTTCTGCTTCGCGGCTGTATAGTTTCGCCGCAGTAAGTCTCCTTGATCGCATGGCGGAAAGAGTCCTGGCCATTACTGCTTCAGCGAGCGGACCATAGGGTACTCCATACTCCAGGGCTGCCAACGCCGACAGTCCGCCGGTTCCCTTTTGTTCCGCCTGATCCAATATCTTGTCCAGAAGTAGCTCCCCGTCCTCCTCCTTTCTTAAAATATCGATCGTGATCTCCAGGAGATAACTATTCAGCTCCCCGGTATGCCATTCAGAAAAGATACCTGCAATTTCGGAGGGGGGAATTTTCAGAAAATGACGCAGGAGATAGTAGATCTCTGACAGTAATTGCATTTCCGCATATTCTATTCCATTATGGACCATTTTAACAAAATGACCTGCCCCGCCCGGGCCAATGTAGGCTGAACACGGTTCACCAGCCTGATCCTTTGCCGCGATCAGGTCGAAGTAGTGTGCCATGAGCAAATACGCACGTTCCGAACCGCCCGCCATAATAGACGGACCTTTCCTGGCACCTTCTTCCCCGCCGGAGATTCCCGTTCCCAGGTAGAGTATATCTTTTTCAGCTAATAGATCCGCCCGGCGAATTGTATCCTTATAGAACGAGTTACCACCATCAATAACAACATCTCCCGCTTCAAGAATGGGTATCAATTCTTCCAGCTGCTTATCAATAGCGCCTGAGTAGATCATCATCATCACTTTTCGGGGTCTTGCCAGTGAATGAATAAAGTCGCCCAGATTATCAAAGCCCCGAAGATTCGGCAGCTTAGGATTATCTGCTATCAAACCGGCTGCTATACCTTCTTCCCTGCCTTCAACATGGCGGTTATACACAGAAATACTAATTCCCTTTCCTGCCAGGTTTAATGCCAGGCTCTTGCCCATTACCCCAAGGCCGATCAGGCCAAATTCAAAAGCATTCATCATCTTCACTTTTGACAAGATCTTCGCGACAATTTCTGCCGGGCTGGAGGAGACATTCACCCGGATACCATAGTCCGGTTCCTCGAGGGCCGCAAACTGTGATTCAAGTAAGGCAGCCGGCATGAAATGCCCGCTTCGGGATTCCAATCTCTGCAGGATCATTTCGCTATTGCCTTCAAGATAAACCCAGGTTATATTTTCGACAGATTGCAGGATCTTTCGATATTGCTCCTTCAAAGCCGAGCAAGCAAGTACGGCTCCTTTTTCGCCTTCCCATCTGCTAATCCACGCAGCCAGATCTGTCAGCCAGGGATGCCGGTCATCGTCGGTCAGGGCTGTTCCCTGTCTCATCTTGTCGATATTGGACTGAGGATGAAAATTGTCAGCATCATAAAACGGAAGCCCCAGCTCCTGTGCCAGTGCCTTACCTATGGTGGTTTTTCCACTACCGGCTACACCCATTACAATCAATATCATATATGAATGTAAATCAATCCTTTGAATATCCAAAAATGAAGGTGCAAAGTCTAAGAATACGGAATGGCTTAAACCGATTACCTTAGTGGTTGCAGAGCTATTTAAGTATGTTTGAACATTTAAAGATCATCCCTGTTTAGATATTTATGAGCGGCTCCCAAATTTACGACACCAGCAATTCTTCATTGAACATAGCCGCTGGCAACCATATACATCCAAACGAAATTTTTAATAACCTGCCGGTCGCGATCTATACCTGCGACTGTTCAGGCTATATAACCTGGTATAACAAAGCAGCGGCGAATCTGTGGGGAAGGGAACCTAAAATTGGCAGTGAGCAATGGTGTGGCTCCTGGAAAATATTTAAATCCAACGGAGACGAACTACCTCTTGATAATTGCCCTATGGCAATCACCCTTAGAGAAGGGAGACCTGTTGAAGGAGAAGAAGTTATTGTGGAGAGACCGGATGGGAGAAAAATATATGTAAAACCCCACCCAGTGCCCATATTCGATTCAGAGGGTACCCTGAAGGGGGCGGCCAATACCTTGATCGATATTACAGAGTCCAGGATCGCCGAAGAAAAGAGTGCAAAGTTTGTCGCAATTGTCGAGTCATCGCAGGACGCCATTATTAGTAAAAGCCTGGACGGAATAATTCGAAGCTGGAACTTTGCCGCCGAACAATTATTCGGTTATTCCGAATCAGAGGCCATCGGCAAGCATATCACCATGCTTATTCCTGCTAACCGGATCATTGAAGAGCATCTTATCCTGGGTAAAATAAGGAACGGTGACAAGGTAGAGCATTATGAAACCTTACGACTCCGCAAAGACGGGTTAGAGATACCGGTTTCTTTAACTATTTCACCAATAAAAGATAAAAAGGGCAATATTACCGGTGCATCCAAGATCGTCCGGGATATCAGCCAGCAAAAGGAAGCCGAAATCAAACTGAAACAATATGCTGATAATCTGGAGATACTCAATTCTGTGGGTAAGGTGGTCTCGGAGAGCCTGGATATAAAGCAGATCCTGCAAAAAACCACTGATGCGACTACCCGGCTATCAGGCGCGTCATTCGGAGCTTTCTTCTGTAACAAAGCTGACGAAAACGGGGAATCATTGATTTTGTATACACTATCCGGCGCGGAAAAGGAATCCTTTGAGAAGTTTGGAATGCCACGAAACGCTGCCGTGTTTCATCCGACTTTCAGCGGCCAGGGTATTCTCCGGTCAGATGATATAACAACGGATAAACGATATAGTCATAACAGTCCCCATCAGGATATTCCTGAAGAACACATGCCTGTAAAAAGTTTTTTATCAGTTCCCGTAATATCAAAAACCGGCAATATCATCGGCGTGCTTTTCTTCGGCCATCCCGAAGCCGGAAAGTTTAATAAAGAACATGAAGACCTGGTACAAAGCGTCGCTTCGCAGGCAGGTGTCGCCCTGGATAACGCCAAATTATATGAAGAAATAAAGATCCTGAATTCAAAAAAGGACGAATTTATAGGACTGGCCAGCCACGAATTAAAAACTCCACTAACAAGCATTACAGCCTACCTGCAGGTATTACGTCGCGCCCTGACTGACGAACATAGCAAGGATTTCGTGTCTAAAACACTTAGTCAGGTCAATAAACTATCCGCTTTAGTTTCCGACCTGTTGGACGTTTCCAAGATCGAAGCAGGAAAGCTGCAGCTGACATGTGAACCATTTGATATAAGTACGCTTCTCAATGATACGATAGATATAATGAGTCTTTCTAATCCGGAGCATAAAATAACGCTAAACACCGCTGTAAATCACCTTACCGTCCGTGGCGACACACAAAGAATTGAGCAGGTGCTGATCAACCTATTTACAAATGCAATCAAGTATGCTCCTTCTGCCTACGCAATCGACGTTTCCCTGGAGCAGGAAAATAACCATGTACGGATCGGTGTGAAAGACAATGGAATAGGCCTGCAAAAAGATCAGCTTGAACAAATATTCTCCCGATTCTACAGGGTCGACGGCCTTAGCCCACATATGTCGGGTCTGGGAATAGGACTTTACATTTCGCGGGAGATCATTGAACGTCATAACGGCCAGATCTGGGTAGAAAGCGATTACGGTAAAGGCAGTACGTTCTGGTTTACCATTCCCCTTTCGGGATTTTCGAAAGACCGTTAGCTTACTTATATAACTCCTGCAGGTTGTTTCGAACTCCTCAGATCAAACGGCTTTATTATACGGGACATAGGCGTCCGCATCTTGGGTAAGTATTTTCTCGTCACCTGAATGACTCAGAGCCGTCAGAGCTAAAGAATAATACTTTTAAGAATTAATTGGGACCCAAGTATTCTGACTTACATGGACAAAAGAAGATGATATCCGATCATGTCACCGATAATTTGCAGCTCCTCATCGCTCCATGGTAAGGAGTCTTCAGTAACCCAGCGCCCGGTGGAATCCATCATAATGGAACCTAAAGTAAGGTCGTTTAGAACCAGTAAATAACCACTTGTAGTTTCGGCTTGCGGAATTTCAAACGGAACCACGAAGATCTTTAAGAAGTCATTCCCAATTTTTACTACTGTCTCAAAAGCTTCCATCAGAAAAGAAATTTACGCAATAAATCGAATTAAAAAAAGCGGTCATTTAAAAAACCCCTGGGTTCATTAAACGCTTTTACTGGCGGAGTATTGTAATCAATAAGGGGGTAGCTTATCAGGCATGAGAGAACCTCTCCGAATGTTTCGGGATTAAATAATTACCGGGAGCTTCCATAACCTGGGGCAACCGGCACATACGTGAGTATAATGGATTGTCCTCTTTATACTTAGTTAATCGGCTTAAAGATCCGGCTCCAGCGTACAGAATTAAGCAGATCCGAGGTGTTATCAATACTCATCCAGGTGATCATCGCCTTTCCGACAATATGGTCTTCAGGAACAAAACCCCAGAAACGTGAATCCTCTGAATTATGACGATTGTCGCCCATCATCCAGTAATAGTCCATCTTAAAAGTATAACTACTGGCTTTCTTCCCGTTTATTATTACATCACTTCCCGAATGACTCACAGCATTCCGCTCGTATTTTTCAATGGTCTTCCCATATAAGGCCATGGTCAAGTCATTCAGCTGAATGGTCCACCCTTTTTTAGGCACAGTGACAGGTCCAAAATTATCTTCATTCCATTTATACAGGCTGCTTTGAGGAAACGTCGCTTCATCATATTGATCCTTACCTTCTATAAGTGCCTCAACGGATAAAATATTTGAACGGCTTTTAAAATCACTCAGATGAGCTTCAGGAATGATCATCACATAGGTTGACTGATCCAGCTGCCCGCGAATATCAATAGCAAGATCATGCAGAAGCTCCGGGTTCAGGCTTTCACCATCAGTTATAACCCGGTAAGAGGTCTGAGCCTCAGTAGCGTTTTTAACCTCACGGCCGTTGACATACACCTTACTGTTGACAATGGAAAGCACATCGCCAGGAGTGGCGAGACATCGCTTGATATAATGCGTCCGCATATCAACAGGGCGGGTATCCGCTTCAGGGGGATAGTTAAAAACCACAACATCACCCTTCTGCACTGCTGAAAATCCCGGCAACCTGAAATAGGGCAAATGAATGCCGTCCCAATAGGTTTTGATCTTGTGGGAAGTCACGGTTGATTCTAAAAAAGGAACCGACACCGGCGTCATTGGCATTCTCGGACCATATGCCAGCTTACTGACAAACAAATAGTCGCCGGTTAATAAAGTGCCCTCCATCGAGCCTGTCGGAATTGCGTAGGCAGAAAACAGGAGACCCCTGATTATCGTGGAGGCGATAACGGCAAACAGTATTGCGTCAAGCCACTCGCGGGATCTGCTTTTTTTAACTTCAGAAACAGCCCGCTTCTTTTTAGATAAAAAGTTCCAGTTCATAGGAGGTAGGTTAAAATGACCGGTTAGGATAATTACACTGATTTAGAGTGTAGAATGAGATAAATTGTTACACTAAATAGCAAGTCATAATGGCGATACCATCTGTTTTGTTCTCTGGAATTCGAAAGAAAGGTCACAGTAAAGCGGGCTGCGATCAGTCCATAAGCTCGCCGGGTTTGATAGTTTTGCCCGGATTGTAACAATTAAGAATCTCAACATGTATACAGTTATATGGCTATTAAAGAAATTCTCCTCCTCCTTACCTTCCCTTTAAACTTTTACATCATCTGGCTAACATTTAACATTATAAACCAACTTGAGAAAGACCGGCGAATTTCGGGAAGGAGGAAGAATATGCTGTTTTACACGACCCTCATCATTCCCGGCCTGGGCTATTTTCTGGTTCGGAAAATTGAGATTACCGAAATCTAAGTTAACTAATCTCGATACGAGCATTAGCCATATTATCCGGCACTTATCACCTTAACAGACATTGCGCTAAAAATGGCATGGCATGTCGGGTACCATGAAGCCACATGGCTTAGGTCATCTAAAGGTTATTCCACCAAATTAGCGGATTAACCTTAACATGACCTAAACAAGTTCCCTACCTGCTAACTCTCAGAACCCCGCCTGGAACATGGAATCTCCGGGTAAAAAATTAGATCTTATAACAGGGTTTTCAGCTCCCTAATATCACCTGACCTCATACCTGTAAACTGCTCGTCCTATCTGGCCGTCGGGGTTGATACTTTCAATGACAATCTTATAAGTTCCGGTGTAATCTGAGTTGAAATAATTCAACTCTGTTTTGTCAGTGAGACAACGGAGACGTTCGGATTCCAGTAGACTGCTTTACGCAGATCGGCAGTACCGGAGACACCCGGTTTTTGTGCATCATACTTTGGCGAGTAGAACTCGCGGTTGCCCTGGTAGCCGGTTAATATAATCAGGTAATGATTTTGCTAAAGCTATTAATTATGCAAATAATTGCTCTGAACTATCCCACAAAAAAAGGGGAACTCTCGTCCCCCCCTTCTTACCAACCTAACACAAAGTCTTTAAACCAATTCCGGTTCGTATTCATATTCCCTGACTTCCTTATGATTATAAGGAGCTGTCAGTAGGTCATCAATTGTTTCTTCTTTCTTTTTACCGCTCAATTTTTCAATAAGGCGGTCGAAGATCTGGTACATCACCGGTACAATAACAAGTGTCAGGAAGAGCGAGCTCATCAGACCACCGATAATAACCCATGCCAATCCGTTCTTCCATTCGGCGCCGGCACCTGAGGCCAGTGCGATCGGCAGCATACCGATAACCATCGCGATGGTCGTCATCAGGATAGGACGAAGACGTGCCTGGTTTGCCAGGATAAGGGATTCGTAGGTACTCTTACCCTCCCTTTTCATCTGATTTGTAAAATCGACCAGGATGATCGCATTCTTGGCTACCAAACCGATCAGCATGATAAGACCCAGGATCGTAAAGATATTCAGCGAGTTATTCGTTAATCCGAGTGCCAGCAAGGCACCGATAATGGATAAAGGAATAGAGAACATCACTACGAAAGGATAAACAAAGCTATCGTATAAGGCTACCATGATCAGGTAAACCAGTATAACCGATGCCAGTAAGGCGATTCCGAGCGTCCCGAACCCTTCACTCTGATTTTCCATATCACCACCCCATACAAAGCTTACACCGGCTGGGCGCTGCAATTTGTCCAGCTTACCCTGGAACTCAGTAACGATGGATCCTGTAGGCCGGCCTACTGACTGAGCCTGTACAGAAACCGCTGTACTTTTATCGCGGCGCTGCAACTGGCTTGGTCCCGATGCTTCGGCTACCGAGGCAAACTGATCCAGCCTGATCTGCTGACCTGCACTATTCACAAACAGCAGGTTCTTTACGTCATCGAGGTTCTTCCTGTTAAAGCTGGAATAACGGATATTAATATCATACTCATATTCGCCCTGGCGGAATTTACTATCCGTGTTACCACTGAAAGCAGTCTGCATCGTTCCACCAACCGTTGCGAGGTTCAGTCCTAATGCAGCCATTTTATCCCGGTCAACATTCACCCGGATCTCCGGATTCCCGGTTTCCACAGAGAGTTTTACCTCCGTAGCACCAACGGTGGAAACGAGCTCCGATTTTGCTCTTTCAGCAAACTTCATTACGCTGTCCAGATCAGAACCAATTACTATAAGTTCAATAGGCGCGCGTTCTGCTGTACCCAGCATACTGATCGGTACGGTTTTCACTTTAGCACCGACAAGTACTTTTGAAAGCTCGCGGCTTATTTTCGCAGCGTATATAGAAGCTTCGTCCTGGCGGTCCTTCTTTTCAACGAGTTTCACGTTGATCTCCGATTTGTAGGCAGTAGACTGCGAGGCGCCCATACCTTCACTGGATTGTCCAACGGAGGTGATCAGTGAAGTGATCTCCTTTTTCTGGGATAAGAAATCCTCAGCTTTACGCGTCATCTGGTTGGTTTGCTCGATGGACGCATCTTTCGGCATCTCTACCTGTACAATGAATTCGCCTTTATCACTTTTCGGGAAAAACTCCGCACCGATATAACCGCTTCCCAATAGTGCGAACGATGCGATCAGCAAAGCAAAGGTTACTCCCAGTGTGGTTTTCTTGTGTGCCAGCGACCATTTCAGGATACCGGTGATCCAGTCAGTGAAACGGTGCAATTGCTTCTCAAATCCGAGAATTATGCGGCCGAAGAATGTACGGTCAGTGATCTTCTCCAATTTTCCAAAGCGGGATGAGAGAAGCGGTACGACTGTAAATGAAGTAAGCAATGACAACATGGTTGAGATGATCACCACCACACAGAACTCACGCAAAATATCAGAGACCAGGCCGGTACTTAACGCTATCGGGAAGAATACCACCACAATTACAAGCGTGATGGATGTAACCGTAAAGCCGATCTCTTTTGTCGCATCAAAAGCAGCGCGGACCCGGTTCTTACCCATCTCCATGTGTCTGTAAATGTTTTCCAGTACGACGATCGCGTCATCCACCAGGATACCGACCACAAGCGATAAGCCCAGTAATGACATCAGGTTTAAAGAGAAGCCCAGCATGGACATCCCGATAAAGGTGGCAATCAATGAAAGTGGAATAGAAACCATTACAATAACCGCATTCCGTAAACTGTGCAGGAAGAACAGCATCACGAATGCGACAAGGACAATAGCCAGAATAAGGTCATGAATAACGGCATCAGCTGATTGGAGGGTAAATACCGAACTATCATTAGCCACATTCACTTTCAAACCAACATTGGCGTAGTCCTTTTCTACACTGGCAATAAGCTTATGAACTCCTTCGCTTACTTCTACGGCGTTGGCATCTGACTGCTTTAAGACCTGAAGCGCGATTGCATTCTTACGGTCAACCCGCGCGATCTTTTCAACGTCCTTTTGAGAATCCTGTACGTCAGCTACATCGATCAGGCGGATCTGTGCGCCGCTTGGCGAAGTGGCAACCACCAGATTCCGCAGATCATCCACAGACTTGTATTTCCCGGCAAGCCTGATCAGGATATCCTGGTTATCAGTCTTCACACTTCCGGTAGGGAAGTCAAGATTTGAACTTTCAATAGCCTGCTGAACCTGGAGTAATGAAAGACGGTAGCCTTGCAGTTTTGCCGCATCAATAGCTACGTTGATCTCACGTTCTTCGCCACCAATAAGGTTTACCTGGGCAACTCCCGGTACACGGGAAATGATCGGGGCAATACGCTTGTCAACCAAATCATAGAATGCAGCGTCATCCATTTTTGCGGAAGCCGACATGGTCATGATCGGAAGGTCGTCAAGCGAGAACTTGTTCAAAGCCGGTGCCCTTACATCCTCTGGCAGTTTTGCCAGGATAGCGTTTACCTTACGCTGTGCATCATTCAAAGCCAGGTCGACATCCGTTCCGCTTTTCAGTGTAATAGTCACCACGGAGATACTTTCGTAAGATCGCGAATCGATCTTTTTGATATTCTCCATAGAGGAAACTGCGTCCTCTATCTTCTTGGTCACAGTATTTTCAACTTCACTCGGTGAAGCACCGGGATAGATGGTACTTACCGAAACGACAGAGGGGGAAAATTTAGGTAACAACTCGTAGTTCAGCGAGAAGTAACTCAACAGACCCATCAGCGAAAGGACAGTGAAGATCACTATCACCAGCGTAGGTCGTTTTATTGATATTTCGGTTATTTTCATTTTTATGAGATATGAGATGTGAGATTTGAGATATGAGATCAGGCATTACGCTTAAACTCTCTTCTTAAACCCGTCTCCTTATTTTACTGCTGTTACTTTCGTTCCGTCTGTCAGGTTGATCTGACCGCTTATAATAACGGTTTCGCCTTCTTTCAAGCCTTCAAGGATTTCGACCTGGTCACCGGTAACGCGTCCGGCTACTACCTTGCGAGTTTTGGCAACTTTGCCTGATTCGAGCACATAGATGCGATTAGAACTCACACTACCGACGAAAGCCGTTCTTGGAACTGTTAGGGCCGGCGCCTGGGAAGGGAATTCAAATATTGCTGTACCATACATCCCGGCCTTCAGCTCGCTGCCTGCGTTGTTTGTCAGTTGTATTTCAACCGGGAAATTCAGGGAGTTATCAGCTAAAGGTGCTATGAAAGTGATCTTGCCAGTGAAGTTCTTATCAGGGAAAACGTTCGATTTAATCCTTACCTGGTCGCCTGTTTTCAGATTGGCAACCTGCGACTCGTTCACCGTAACTGCAAGTTTCAGTTTAGAAACATCAACCAGCTGAAATAATTGATTTCCAGGTGCGACGTAAGCTCCCGGCTCAATAAATCTTTTATTGATGATCCCGCTGAAAGGGGCTTTAATGTTGGCATCGCCGGTTTTGATACGCGCCTGCTGCAAGCGGGTCAGCGCATTCCGGGTGTTCAGCTTCGACTGATCCAGTTGCTGCTGGGTAACGCCGCCAGTGGCGAAAGAGCTGGAGTAGCGTTCCTGATCGCGAAGAGCGGTCTGGTAACTTGCCTGTGCAGCTTCCAGGTCAGCTGAAAGACTTTCAGCATCAAGAATTGCCAGTGTCTGCCCTTTACTTACGTGGCTACCCTCATCTACAAATATTTTGGTGATCCGGCCGCTGTTCTCAGCTGAAAATGTTAATTGCTGTGCCGCCTGGAAATTTCCGTTCACGCTAAAGTCCAGATCCACGGAAGTTTTAGTAATGGCTGCCGTACGAACCGCCACATCGCCTGATCCCTGTGCTACAATTGCCGTCTTTGCCTCGTTCTTCTTCTTGTTGTTGGAAAGAACCCAGCCAATTAGGACAAATGCTGCGATAACTGTTACAACTGTTATGATACCTCTTTTCATTGGATTAGTTTAATAGTGATTTTATGTTTCCGTTGGACTTTATTAATTGTATTTCTGCAAGCTTATAGTTCAGCAATGCCTGAGAATGACTGTTTTGAGCTTCTGTAAGATCATTTTCAGCATCGAGAAGATCTGTCAGGCCGGCAAGGCCGTTCTTATAATTGTTTTGTGTACTGGTATAAACTTCTTCTGCCAGTTTTACATTTTCACCTTGCGAGTTGATGGTATTTAAGCTGTTCTGTAACTGAAGTTTCGCATTCTCATAAGCCAGGTTTAATGAATTGGAAAGATTCCTTTGATCTTCCTGGTTCTGCAGCAGATCGACCTTTGCCTGGCGAACCTTTGATCTTGTCTTGAATCCGTCGAATATTGGTACGCGAAGGGTTAAACCGACAGCACCCATACCATAGCTTCTTGAGTCCCTGAAACCTACCTGATCACTTAGCCCGTTTACAGAATAATTGCTGGTAAGGGATAAGGTCGGATAATATTCAGCCTCGTATGCCTTCTTCTGCAGTGATAAAAGGTCTTCCTGCTTTTTTACGATTTGGAATTCAGTGCGCTTTTCAACATTCAAACTATCCTCATTGACAAGCTCTTTTACAGAAGGGTTTATATTACTAAGCTCCAGTTCAGGAATATCTATCCGTGTGGTAACCGGCATACCCATATAGTATTTCAACAGGTTTTCCTGCTGGGTAATCCCGTTAACGAGCTGATCTCTCTGGTTTTGGAGATTCGTAATATTCACCTTTACACGATCAAGGTCGATTTTCTTCGCAAGACCGTTCTCATACTGTGTGCTCACTATATTTTCAATCCGGCGAACATTCTTAATATTGGTGTCGATGACCGCCAGTTTCTGGCGATTTACCAAAACCTGGTAGTAGCTCGTTGAAACCATCTCGATGGTATTCTCTTCTGTGAGTTCCGCGTTCAGGTTATAATAATCTTCACTGGTTCTGGCAGCCTGCAAACCTGTAAAGACCTGCTTATTGAACACCTGCTGACTTAACTGAGCCTGTGCGCTTGCATTATATGTCGTGCCAATGGGAATAACCTGGCCGTTGAAGAACAGTTGTTGTTTAACCACCTGGTCGGTGAAAGTTCCGGTACCGGTGATCTGAGGCAAGGCCGCGGATCTGACTTCCTGTGTTTTGTATTTTCCGCCTTCGATATCCAGGCGTGCCTTTTTTACTGACTCACTATTTTTGATTGCATAATTTAATGCATCCTTCAAGCTTAGCTGAACCCTTACAGTCTGCGCCTGCGCGACACCTGCCGTGAGTATCGCGGCAAACAGGATCAGCATTATTCTAATTGACTTCATCTCTATTGTTATTCTATTGTTCAGTTTTAATAATTTGAGTTCGTTTTTATTGAATTCCCGCTGTGTGGGCAGAATGGTTTTTTATACCATATAAAAAAATCCGTGCTACTTCCTTCTGTTTATTCAGGATGTCTTCAAAAGCGGAGGAATCCGGGAAGATCATCTTTTCTGTCCGCATGCATGATCTTAATCCTCTCAGGGTATCCAGCAGGAGCTCCGCCGTTCTAACCGTATCAATTTCCCTTAACTCGCCCTTCGCAATGCCTTTTTTCAGACTCCCGGCCAGAATGCTCACTTCCTTTTCCTTGGCTGTGCACATCAACTGTATAAAAGCATTGTCCCTGAGGTAAGCATCCGAATAATTCTCCTCCATATGCAGCATAAAATACTGTTGGAAGAAATTTCTTCGGATCTCGATAAGGTTCATCAGGGCATCTTCCTGGTTTGAGTATGCTTCAAAATTCTTTTCAACGTCACACAGATATTCGGATATAATCTTACCCGTTACCCCCAGGATAAGGTTTTGTTTATCCGGGAAATAGTAATATAAGGCTGGCTTAGATAGTGAAAGATCTTCCGCTATTTCCGCCATCGAGGTTTTATTAACTCCGAAATGAGAAAATCGCTTGATCGCCCCTTCAATAATCAACTCCCTCTTTTTATCAGCTTCAACCATTTTACCTTTAAACCTTTTGACTTTTTTAATTAATGAGTCAAAGATACAAATAAATGAAACTGGAATAAAAGAGATTTTCGAAAATCAGATTGGATTTAGGATAGTGTTACAAATAGATGACAGAGGCAGGCTACTTCAGGCCGTTGAGAAAAATAGTGGCCAGCTGCTTTTCCTTTTTGAGAATCTGTTCAAACTGGCTCTTGTCGGGATAAAAGTTCCGGGAGGGGGCAAAATGATTCATCCGCATTCCGGCCAGGGCATCCAGGAGGATCTCGGCAGTCAGGGTGGGATCATTGACAGAAAATTCGCCGGTGTCGATACCCTTTTTGATGATTGCCTGGATCTTTTGAATTTCGGAATTCCGGGCTTGTCTGAAGATTTCAAGCAGGTTCTGCGGAAGCTCCGGCCCTGTTGAAATAACATATTCAAGAAGATTAAAATACTTGCGAACGAATTCCTGCCTCTTGTCCAGGTAAAATAAGATGGCTTTATGGCTGTTTGTCTGTTTTGCCAGTGCTGTTTCCATCTCCTTATCGATCTCTTTGATTATCGAGTCCATAACCGCAGCGAAGAGACTGGTCTTATCGGGGAAATAATAATATAGCAAGGGTTTGGATAGAGAGAGATCCGATGCGATCTCGTTCATGGTCGTTTTGCCCAATCCGAAATGTGCAAATCGTTTCAATGCAGCACCAATTATTAGTTCCCTCTTTTTATCCTGATTTTCCATTATTCCAAAAATAGTATTCCCGGTAGATATACTGCTAATATCCCCAAATAAGTCGAATTCCTTAATTTAATGAGAACCGCAAGAATATAGGCACATGATCAGAGATCAGCCTGGCTTCACCATGATCCGCAAATGCTTTATAAAATGGTATTATACCCGAGTCATGGCTTTTAAACCTGGCTTTTGCGAAGTAAAAGTTGTCGAATTCCGATGACAGGCAATCGTTATCCGGGCATGTCTGCTTCAACGATGTCTTCTGGCCGATCAGACCGGGCGTATACCCCATTTTGCGAAGCGGTGTAAATACAGTATGCGACTGCGGAATATTGAAGTCACCCGCAAATATCAGGTTGAGTTTATTATATGCCGCAGGCAAGAACTTAAAATATTTAATCTCCCTTTCCGGCTGCATCGATTTTGTAATAGCATGGAAGTTCACAACGGTAAAATCTTTGCCACCGGCTTCCAGCGTAATATAAAAGGGTTCCCTGTCTATTTCGAGATGATATTTCTTTTCAAGCCAGGCATCCCCTACCTTCTTCAGCCGGCTTGATTTCCATATAAATGCATAGCGCTCTGTTTTATAGGCCGTGCCTGAGGTAGGCTCGCTGATCGCGTAATCCCATTCCCCTCCCTTTCTGTTCAATGCACTTTGAAGACGAGCAACAGCCTGGGAGCCTCCAAAGCCGGCAACAACTTCCTGGATTGCGACAACGTCGAATTTTTGGATGGTATTAGCAATAAACTCAATTTCGGAATCACTTTTACTCTTTCCGAGGTCTTTTAGGTTCCATGAACAAATTGTAAAGGGATTCTGACCGAAGGAGGAGAAGGTAAGAAGCAGTAAGAGAAAGAGGGTCAGCCGGAGTTTCATGTAAAATTTCGAGCGGCAATATAGCAGAATGCCGCTTGCCTGCCCGAATTTTGAGATCCTATTTCACAATTTTCTGATTTCTGCTCATCACTTCAACTGATAAGCGACTACCTTATTGCCGAAAAATGTGGGTACGTAAATGATGTTGTTTCGGGGATCAAACCCGATGTCTGCCGAGCTTACTTTTTGAGGCCTGGTGTCAAGCAATTCCTTTACCCCTCCGTCAGCACTTACGTGATAGATCACCCCGTTCCAGCAGGATACGACGAAACTCTTATCACTTTTTTGCTCAATTCCGTCAGTGCTTTCATCCATCCCTTCTGCTATTTTAGTCAGGCTCTTGCTTTTATCAGCTTTCCATAACTTGCCCTTTGCAAGGAGGTAAAGATCATCTCCTGCCGCAAGCAGGCCATTCACTCCCATTTGGTTTTCCAGATAAGTGCTTACCTGTCCGTTCTGCAGACGGTGCACCTTACCGGTCCGGGAATCGGAAACGAAGACTGCTCCTGCTCTGTCAACAGTCACATCATTTAAAAACACTGCGCCTTCCACGGGATACCGCTTGCTAACTTTCCCGCTGTTCAGGTCGATAGCAACGATCTGATCAAGGTCGGCAACATAAAGCGTATTCTTAAAAATACCCATTCCTTTTGGCGCACTCAGATTAATGGCCCATTGCTGCTCAACCTTTTTGCCGTCGACGCTCACCCTGGCGATAGAACCTTTCAAGTCCTTTTCACCCGGTTTACCATCGATATTAGATACAAACAAGGCCTTACCACCCGGGTAGTAAAGTACACTTTCAGGAACCTTCAGAATCGAATCGGTTTCCCATAATTTGACCAAACTTTCCTGGGAACATGCACTCGATGTGCACATCAAAGTGGCCATGAACAATAATCCTTTACATATATTTTTCATAATTATCCTAGTTTGAATTGTGCTGCTATTCAAAACTAAATTTACTACATAAAGTTACAATACAGTATGTCAATGGTTTTATTGGAAATAATTGATTTTTCATTTCCCAGATAACATATCCGCTTTATGAAAAAATCTCGCTCACGGATAATTCCCTTTATGGTGCTTCTATTGTATGCAGGCACAGGGAACGCTAACTTATTAATGTCGACCGGGATTCAGGCAGGCATCAGCGACACTTTTCTGCAGGCTAAACTTCCAAAACCTTACGCCACAAAATCGGCGGTTAACAACTCAAGAGTTATCGGCTGGATAGAAGGTAAAAAGCCTTTGGCACCAGCCGGATTCCGGGTTGAAAAATTCGCTGATGGCTTTCAAAATCCCCGGTGGATCTACGAGGCACCCAACGGGGACCTGTTTGTTTCGGAGGCAAGCACGCTGCCTACCAGCGCCAACCAGATCTCGATACTCCGCGACAGCGACAAGGACGGCAAATTTGATGTGCGGGAGGTTTTCCTCGCTAATCAAAACAGGCCTTTTGGTATGCTGGTTATGGATGGTTATTTCTATGTAGCCAATACAGACGCCCTGATCAGGTATCGCTACAAACCCGGCCAAACCAGGATCACGGAAACCGGAGAGAAAATTCTGGATCTGCCGGCAGGCGGTTATAACAATCATTGGACTCGAAATATCATAGCCAGTCCCGATGGGAAAAAGATCATGATCTCTGTAGGATCCGGCAGCAACAACGGTGAGAACGGGATGCAGCATGAGGTTCGAAGGGCCAATATCCTCGAGGTCAACCCCGACGGTTCAGGCGAGAAGATCTATGCAGCCGGTTTGAGAAACCCTGTCGGCATGGCCTATTATCCGGGTTCGCAGATATTGTGGACCGCTGTAAACGAACGAGATGAGCTGGGCGATGACCTGGTACCGGATTATATCACCAGTGTAAGGCAGGGAGGTTTCTACGGCTGGCCATACGCCTATTTCGGACCCAACGAAGACCCGACCATGAGGGGCAGGGCGCCGGACCTGGTGAAGAAAACGCTGGTTCCCGATCTAGCTGTGGGAGCGCATACTGCTTCGCTCGGGCTTGCATTCTATGATGGTAATGCTTTTCCGGAAAAATATCGGAACGGGGCATTCATAGGCCAGCATGGTTCATGGAACAGGTCGAAGCTCTCAGGCTACAAGGTTATGTTTGTTCCCTTTAAAGATGGTAAACCTTCGGGACGGCCTGAGGATTTTCTAACCGGGTTTATTGACGATGCCGCCAAAAGTAAAGTGTATGGGCGTCCGGTATGTGTAACAATAATCTCGGACGGCTCCGTCCTGGTAACCGATGATGCGAGCAATACCATATGGCAGGTACGTTTCGGAAAATAAACTGACCGGTCAGACCTGATTGAAGTGCCGCTGGACGGGTATTGGTAATGACATTCCTTAGATGTAATTTGCTCTATCATTAAATCACCCGGATCTGAATTTCAGCCTGATTATTGCATCCGGTCAGAATCGGATCGAACGGTCGCGCACTTTATTTTAAATCTTAATCTATCAGTCTTGTATGGAAAACCTACAACGCAGTGTGTACTTATTACTTTTCTTCTTTCTCGCCATCGGGAGCTTGTTCTATGCCCGCGAGTTCCTGATCCCGCTCGCGTTATCTGCCATGTTGGCTATGCTCTTTGTACGGCTAAGCAATTACCTCGAAGATAAGGGCCTTGGCAGAGGCTGGTCAGCACTGATCTGTGTCTTACTGCTTGTGATTTTCGTCGCAGGAGCCTTTACCCTGCTATCCTACCAGATTAGCAACCTTGCCGACAATATGGGAGGGATCAAGAAACGGCTTGTCGATATGCTTGAGCATGTAAAGCTATGGATCTACCAAACATTCGGTGTTTCTTATCAGAAACAGGAACAGATCTTCAAGGAACAGAGTAAAGCGAATGGCGGCGGAAGTATAGGCACGTTTGCAGGTTCCTTTATGGGAATATTAGTCAACTCTATCCTGGTGACCGTGTACATATTCCTTTTATTATACTCGCGTGACCACATAAAGCAGTTCATTTTAAAGCTGTTTCCCAGTGACAAAAGAACGAAAACGGAGAAAGTTATGGGCCAATCGGTTCAGGTGGCACAAAAGTACCTGAGCGGACTGAGCGCCATGATCGTCATGTTATGGATCATGTATGGTATCGGGTTTACCATTGTCGGAGTCGAGTATGCTGTCTTCTTTGCTATTCTTTGCGGCCTGCTGGAAATTGTACCCTTCGTTGGAAATATAACGGGTACATCTGTTACTATACTTGCCGTCCTGGTACAGGGCGGCGATGGCGGAATGATATTGGGAGTATTGATTACCTACATGCTCGTGCAGTTTTTTCAAACCTATGTACTGGAACCACTGGTGGTCGGAGAGCAGGTCAGTATTAACCCCCTTTTTACAATTATGGTCATCGTACTCGGTGAGATGGTATGGGGAGTAGCCGGGATGATCCTGGCTATACCCTTACTGGGGATCGTTAAGATCATCTGCGACAATGTTCCTGCATTGAAGCCTTATGGTTTCCTGATCGGCTCTGAGAAAAAGAAAGGGAAACCGGGTGTGATCACTAGGATCCGGGCAATTTTCAAAAGGACTTAAGTATTTATTCTGCTGATTAAAGAAATAACAGGCAATTTGAAATACCTCAGTCCAGAATAATACTTCGTATTCGCGAATTGTTACTATCCGTGATGTAAAGAGTATTTTTATAAATTGCCAGGAATACAGGATTGTAGAACTTTGCTGTTATCCCTACCCCATCCAGAAAACCATTATCTGTTCCTGCAATCGTGGTTACTTCGCCTGTAGTGAGAATAGCCCTGATCCGGGAATTGTAATAATCGGATATATATATCGTGCCGTCCTCCCCGATTGCCATATCTGTTGGTGATCTGAATCTCGCGTCTGTTCCCAAAACGGCATCTTCCGCTCCCGGGGTAATATTCCCCGCTACCGTGCTTACAATTCCATCAGCTGTTATTTTACGGATCATATTATTTCCGTAATCCGCAACATATAAAGAACCATCCTTATCCAGGACGAGGCCAAAGGGGAAATAAAACTTAGCCTCGGTACAGGGTCCGTCCTGATAACCGGGGCTACTTCCTGCAAATACGGTTGTAAGCCCTGAAGCATTTACTTTCCTGATCTTATTATTAAATGTGTCAGCTATATAGATACTCCCGTCGGGAGCAATGGCGATACCATTGGGTGAATTGAATTTCGCTTTTTTCAGGTTACCTTGTTTATCCTTTTCATAAGCCGCAAGCTCGGTTATTACTCCGTCCTTACTGACCCTAACCACCTGGTGATTAAGCGTCTCACATACAAGAAGGCTTGAATCCGGTGCTATCTTAACGGCTGATGGCCCGCGCAAAGATCTCATCGGAATCAGCGAAGTAACGGATCCATCGGGATCGATCTTACGTATGTTTTCATTCACATTGTCGGTTAAAAAAATCGTTCCATTTTCGGAAGCGACTATTCCGAACGGGGAATAATACGTCGCCTGCGAAACAGGACCATCCTGATTTCCCTTCAAATCCGTACCTGAGAAAGTCGAAACAAAATATACCCTTACTTTTTGCGTATCGGGAGAAAGAGAATCAGGTCCTTTTTGACAGGAGGAAAGGAAAAACAGGCTTGAGATAGCAACAAGTGCCTTACCTTTTAAGTAGTTCATAGCCAAACAGTGATTGACAATTCACTACCTAAATTTACCTAAGAATTTATTATAAATAAGACATTCATCCTTACTTATCTACAATTTTTTCTCCGAGTTTGATATTTAATTTCCATCATTCCCGACGTTAAACGTCCAGGCAAGTATGCGACTCACTTTCTGCCCCTGTGCCATGTTAATAGTCCTTACATCTGAAGCTTTAACTTTTTTAAGAGCATACAATGCTCCGGGAAGGGTGGTTTTTTTCGATATCAGGGATGAAAACCATTTAATGGAACCGGCGAAATCTGCGCTTTCCCTGATCATTTTATCAAGGAATGCTGCCTCGCCGCCGGTGCACCATAATTCGGCATTCTTTCCGCCAAAATTCAGAACTGTATCTTCTTTGGCATGGCCGAGGTTGCGCCACTTCCTTACGGTTCCGAATTGTGCCTCCGATGCAGACGAATGAAACGGCGGGTTACAAATACTCAGTTCAAACCGTTCACCGGGCTTTACAACTCCCCCGAATATATTCTCCGTCGAGCCCTGACGCCGGATCTGGATTGCTCTGGAGAGAGCGTTCGCTTCTACGATATTTTTTGCTGAACGGATGGCCAGATGATCTATATCAGATCCGACGAAATTCCACCCGTAGGCGCTATGACCGATAAGCGGGTAAATACAATTGGCGCCGGTACCAATGTCCAGCACCCTCACTGTTTTTCCCAGGGGAATTACGCCCGCGTTAACGCTGGCTAAAAGATCAGCTGCGTAATGTATATAATCCGCCCGTCCCGGAATCGGCGGACATAAATAGCCTTCAGGAATATCCCAGAATTCAATATTGTAAAAGTGCCTCAGTAAAGCTTTATTAAGCGCCTTCACAGCTTTCGGGTCAGTAAAATCAATGGTCTGACCGCCGAATTTATTAATAAAAACGAAATGGGATAGTTCTGAACAAACCCCGATCAGGATGGGGAAATCATACCTGTATCGGTGTGGATTGCGAGGATGCAGGCCAGACTTTTCTTCGGGATGTGATTGGGGTCTGTCAGTCAATTTATCATTCAAACTTAAATTCCAAATAAACGGCTTAATTCTTCCGCACCAATCTTTCCGTAATTGTCGAAAATGTGATTGGTCAACTCTGCTTTCAATTTCCCTTTGTCACTGTTATCCAGCATTGTTTTAAGCAGATTCACCTCAGCAGAAACATCCTCTTTATTAGCAAGTACGGGATGGAAAGAAGCAACAACGGTAGACCTTGCAGTGCCACTGGCGTTGCTTTGGTAGCACAGGCTTACTTTATCCACTATTGCGCCTGATCCTGTCTGAAAAAGGCGGTCTGAAAACATTAGGCCATTTGCGGTATGATCGACCTTACGGGTAATTGTTTTTCCCTCCGAAGTAAATTGAAGGAAAAAGAAATTACTTCCGTCCAGCCTATATGAGGGCTTAATCGGAAGTACCTCAGAACGGATCAACAAAACCCGATCTTTTGTAGGCATTGAACTAAAATAAGTTGCAGGATCATAACCCTCAAAAACAAGTGATCTTGTGCTTAGATGATAGGTATTAGATGCAGGTACCAGGCTCGATTTTAGAATCGCAAAAAGCTCATTCTGAGCATTTGCCTTGGCTGAAGTAGAATTTATATCAAATCGACCCTTGCCAGGACTAATAAATGAAACCTTAGCAGTTCTGTCGTCGAATACCAGCTTATCCTCAGGACTAAGGGCGTCGCCTACCTTAATCATCTTCTGCGTTTTCTGATTAATCACTTTGCCTTTTACAAAAGTGACATAGTATTTCTCCGTCGGCATTAGCAACGAAACAGATATCCAAATGATTATACTTAATAGTTTTACGTTCATTATTTAAAGTCAAAATATGTTTCTCTTAACTGCAATGCCCACTCCTTAACACGGGCACGATCCCAGTCTGACTGCTTCACTTTGATGATAAACCGCAGCAGCGTAATGTATAAAGTTAATATCAGAACCTGAATATGAATATTAAATAACAGGTACGATAAAATGGACAAAATAGACAAATAAGTAATACTCCCAAGCAAAGGGCCTAACCAGTTGATATTTTTGATCTTGACATCATCATCTTCCGGGAACAGCATCAGCCTCGAGAAAATAATATAACCAACCAGGATAAAAAGCAACCAGCCCCAACTAATCAGGTGATAACCATTGAGCAGAGTCAGGTAAGCATTAAGAAGTATCAACGTTCCTGGCATTGACCCAAATACGGTATCGTGCACATCATTCTGAAAGTCACCCATCAGGATAACCCGGTTCTTTAGGAAGTCATTTACTATCACTTCTTCGGGTAATAAAAGCAGTTCCGACAGATTGACAACCGGGTATTCCCCCTGCTCAAAGAGCTCATGACTACGGATCTGGTAATCGATAATTATAGAATTCAGGCTGGCCCTATTGCCTTCGGCAAATATAAGTCCTTTACCTTCTATCTTTTTTCCTGTGGTATGTTCATACATGTAAACCGGAATCGTAGAAAGTTTCTCATCCTGGAATAGCTTAAATTTTAGAAAACCACCGCTCGCCATCTTGTAATCTGCCAGGGCCTGGGGAACCTTGATATCCAGCTTTTCCAGTTTGCCCTCCTCTGTATGATGATTCGGGAAAACGAGGTTTTTAATACCGCTTATACTCTTCTGCAGCATACTGTCATCCCGTGACTGGCCCTGCAGGAAAACATCACATACGGTGAACTTTACTGATTGCTGATGATGCTTTAGAATTCCGAAGAACTGCGCCAGTTTGGCCCTGTCAGTGATCACTTCATTCCCAAGTCCGTCTTCGGTTGGTATCAGCGCCTTTTCATAAGCCAGGTTTATAAACAGGTAATCTTCTTTCGGCGGATCCTGGTCTATATTTAACGCGACTCTTTTTAAAATAGATGACCACTGAACCAGCAATCTTTCATCTCCATAACTATAATTCGTATTAATCCAGAAAGCGGTGAGCACCAGCAACAGGATTGCATGGGCTCCGCTGATCAGCCATTTGAGCCAGGGCTTCATTTCTTTGTAAAAATAAAATCACCTCCAACATGTCCCGCTAATTCCAGGGTTCCGTAACGTGGTTCAGTTTTCGTTTCTGACATTACTGCTTCTAATATCTGGTTAATAAACATTTTCTGGGCGGTGAGGTATACTTCCTTATTTTCAGATAATGCCTTGACCAGGTATTTCATGAACACGCTTTCATCAGGCACTTCCGTGTCGTTGCCTGAGGTGATAGCGATTCTGCTGATCTTATTATCCATTTCCTGCAAAGCCACCGGTGCACCTGCGCCAAGTCCTCTTGTTTTAAATACGGAACCGGAGAAGCAGGCATCAGTGATCAATAAAGTATGTCTAGCCGGAAGTTTCGCGATCATATCGAGCACCTCTTTATTGGGCATCCATGTATTCACATCACTTCTTTGCGCTTCAGTAAATAACCAGTAGCCTTTTTTCTCCTTCTCAATCCAAATACCATGACCTGCGTAAAATATCACCAGGTTATCTTCTGGTTGAAGCGTTTCAGAAAAATCCAGAAACGCCTTTCTAAGATCGTTTTTTACCGGGTTAAAAAGCGTCGTGATATTCGCATCATCAAAATTATAGTTATTCTTTAAGAGGAGTTTAAGCCGTACCGCATCAGGGATCGGGTTTTCAAGAGATGGTATGGAAGCATCGTCATAATTCTGAGCAGCAATAAACAAAGCATAGTTTTTCCCATCTTTTTGTACCGGAGTAACGATTTGATTATCAGCGACAACCTTTGCTACCTGCTTCTGTATTTCAAAACTATGTTCAGCGATATTTCCCGCCCCGTCAGTTGCCTGAACGTCGATCTTGTTTACACCCTCCTTCAGTGATATATTTCCCCAAAAGACACCCGTTAACTGTGAAAAGACAACATTCCCGTTAATTCTTACTTCTTTTAAACCGGATGGATCTGAGGCTGTGCCTTTGATCATTATATCAAGACCGTCAGTACTAACTTTCAGTCCACGATCAGCTCCCGGAGATGTAATTACAATCTTAGGAGGAGTTTTATCAAGTTTACGTTCCTGTGCAAAAGTTCCGCTTAGCTTTGCAAGGCCGGCAATGGCAGGCTCATAGTCTGGGTAAAACAATAGTGCTGCTTCATAATCCTGTTTTGCTTTTTCAAACTCTTTCAGACCAGTATAGGCCTCTGCCCTCTTTGAAAAGTAACGGTACTTTCCCCATGCGGTATATTTATTTAAGGCGATGAAACCCAGTGAGGTTTTATAATTCATCTCCTCCGTGAAATTTTTCACGGCCTCATTAAAATCCTTATCCATAAGGTTAATCAGGCCAGTGACGTAGCGGACGTTGGGGGAAGTTTTAGAATAAGCTACATGTTTTAAAGCCTGATCCAGAAACTCCTTTGCTTTATCACGATTACCTAGTGCCGCAAAGCACTCTGCCTTAGACAGTCTAGCGACACCTTTCCAGGTGGTGTTCAACCCATTATCTTCTTTTTCAAGTCTATCACATACTTCGATTGCTTTTTCATATTCACCTTTAGCCATAAACAGGTTTATTTCTGCTACCAGCATCTGTAGTTGCATGTCGGAATCATTCTTTTTCAATGCACTCGATAAAACTGCAGGGCCTCCAATAATGGTGTATTTAAGAATTGACTTCGTCAAATTCTTTTTTGCATTCTGCTTCTTTCCGTAAAATACCTTTAATGAATCAATGGCTCTTTGTGCGACATTAAGGTTACCGGTTTGGCAGGCATATATTGATAGCGTGTAATAGTTATCCCCAAAATCGTGAGCGTTACCTATATAGCTTTCATACGTCAGGTATGCTTTATAAGCCTGTTGAATGTTCCCTCTTTTTGCGTTTAAGTCTCCTTGCTCTTCCAGTAAAGGAACCATCAATTCTTTCGTAGCTGAATAACGGTATCCTCCCCCGGGAGAAGTTAGTATTTCATTGTAATTTGCCGATTCTTTCAGCATGGAGTTCCATGCTGCATTGGCACCCTTAATATCTCCAATTTCTACTTTTAGGCTTGCAAGCTGGTTCAGGCCCTTATTGGTCAGATAGGTTTTACTCGATTCCATAAATAGCTTCTCAGCTTTAACGATATCATTTTTGCCCCATGCCTCTTCGGCTTCAGCTGACAATCTGATCGCAGTTTTATATTTTTCAATGTCCTTTTGCTTATCCTCCTTTGATTGAGCATTTAACTGATAGGAAGTAAATAGAAAATAAATTAAAATTGATTGGAGTACTTGTTTTCTCATAAAAGTGTCTAGTTCTTTGTCAAAAAAAACTTGCCGACTACATGCCCGGCAAGTTCTGGTGTGTTGTCACGTGGTTTAGTTTGAGTCTTCGTCTTTACCTTCTTTAGTTTTTGTATTAACATTCAGCAGTCATTACTTACAATCGCATTTAACTTACTTCTTGATAAATACAAACTCTCCACCTTCATCTCCTACATTCTTAATAGCGGCATATTGAGGTGAGGTATCCGAATTATTCAGGATCGCTTCATAAAAACTATCAAACAGTTTTTTAGCAGTCAGGTATTTCTCTTTATTCTCTTTGAGGTTTTTCTTTAGATAGAAAACAAATTTGCTGTTATCCGGAACAGGCTCCAGATTACCACTGGCCATGATTTTCCGGCTTGGAACTGCAAATTGCTTTTGAATACCCACCGATGCATCTGAGGATAGTGCCCTGGTAAAAGCACCGCTGAAACAGGCATCGGCGACCACCAATATGTGTTTGGAATTGCTTCGCTTCAGCGCTTTATTTATATCGTCTGCAGAGATATAACTGGCATTCAATCCCTTTTTTGCTGACGAGGGAATCCAATAGCCATCCACATCACCAAACTTGTCTTTCTCCGCTATACCATGACCCGCGTAAAATATAACAAGATTATCGTTTTCAGTGAGTGAGTTGCTTTTTGAAACAAGGGCCTGCATAATTTCCTCGCGGCTCTTGTTGTACAATGTTTCAATATTCCTGGCATCGAAAGTATAGTTGCTTTCTAAGATGGTTTTTAGTTCAGAAGCATCTTTTACCGGGTTCTCCAGATCAGGGATGGAGGGATCTGTATAATCTTGTGAAGCAATCAGGATAGCATGGTATTGTGGGGCATTGTTCGCATCAGCTACCGGTATAATATCTGACTCCTGTTTATTTGCGTCGGCACTTCCGTTAATGGTAAATGTTTTAGTAGCTGAATTGCCCTTTTTGTCAACTGCTATTATGGAAATATCATTTGCGCCGGATTTAAATATAAGAGGGGAAACAAACAGTCCATCTTCTTCTATTTTAAGGAGTTTACCATTCAGGGTAACCGAAGCGATGCCCGAGGGGTCTTTTGCCTTACCGATGATCTGGGTATTACTGTTGTTGGCAACCACCTGTAGTCCTCTTGCGTTTTGCGGGCTGATTAATTCTATCTCCGGGGGTATTTTATCGCCATTTGCTATTTCAGCAAGTTTTTTATTTACAACCGCAAGGGCTTGCTTTACGTCTGTCTGTCTTGAATTAACTGATAAAGCTTGCTCGTAAACATCTTTAGCTTCATTAAACCTGTTCAGCTTTTCAAGTACATAGCCTTTTAGGGCTAGAAGATTTGTATATCTTCCTTTGGATGTGTTTTCTGGGTCATATTCTTTTGCACCTGCATTCAGGTTAATCAGCGCCTGCCCGTACTCGTTAGCGGGTATATCTTCAGTTACAGCCTTGATATAATACTGGTAGAACTTATCCAGATCCAGATCTCCTGGTAATTGCAACTCTTTATACCGGATATAGTATTCTTTAGCTTTAGCAAACTGCTGTGTGCGAACAAAGGAAGAGATACTATTAATATAAAGATCTTCATCATCAGGATCTATCCGTATTGCAGTTTCAAAATCTTTTATAGCCAAATCATAAATGCCATTTTCTTTATATGCAATTGCTCTGCTATAATATGGCCAGGTCTTATCTGGATATATACGAATCACCGCAGAAAGATCTGCAATTGCTGATTCGAACTTATTCAATTCTAAATATAAATCTGCTCTTTGACCATATGCTCCTGTTTCATTCGGATTTATCCGAATTGCTTCAGCAAAATCAGCAAATGCTAAATCGTATTTCTTTAGTTCCGCATACAACTTTGCTCTTGCAATAAACTCTGAAGGTTTACCGCTCATGAGAACAGCTTTGTTATAATCGCCTATAGCGAGCGTAACTTGCCCCATCTCTTTGTAAACTTGCCCCCTGTAAAGATAATAATGTACATATTCAGGGCTGAGTCGAATAGCTTCTGTATAATCCTTAATAGCTAAGTCGTATATTTTTTGATCGCTATAAACTCCTGCCCGAAAGGAGTACGCGATACTAGAGGTCGGATCCAGGCGAATGAAATTGCTATAATCATTGATAGCCTTATCATACTGCTTCATGGTAATATGAATCCTGGCCCTTAACATGTAACCTTCAAAATCTTTCGGATCTAACCTAATCAACTGGCTATAATCATTGATAGCAGCATCATATTCCTTCATTTCTATGTGTATATCAGCTCTCAATTTGTAAGTATCTATATCTTTAGGATTTAACCTAATCCTCTGGTTATAATCATTAATAGCAGCCTCATAGTCTTTTTTTTGTTTGTAGACATCAGCTCTCCAGCCGTAATTATATTTATCATTAGGATTAATCCGGATAGCTTCAGTAAACTCTTTGATAGCCATGTCATAATTCCCCTTTGTTTTATAGGTTTTGCCTAAATTGAAATGTGCACTTTCATTGTTTGGGTCGATGCGTATGGCCTCCGCATAATCACTTATGGCGATATCATACTCTTTAATATTGTAATAGGAGTTACCACGATTCTCATAACTTGTTGCGTATGCAGGATTCAGGTTGATGGCCTCTGTATAGCTAAGAATAGCATCATCGTAGTAACCCTTTTCGAAATAGACATTACCCCGTAAATTATACCCTCTAACATCTTTCGGATCCTGCCTGATATATTCATTATAATCTTTTAGGGCAAATTCATAGTCCTTGTTATTTTTGTATGCAGATCCCCTCCAATCCAAAAGATTTTTATCTTTTGGATCCAGCCTGATAGCTTCAGTAAACGCTTCTATTGCAAGATCGTAAGCTTCTATTTTATAGTAAGCTTTCCCCAAATTAAAATGAGCATTCCCATAACCCGGTAAAAGACGGATAGCTTCCTTAAAATCAGCAATTGCCTTATCATATTCATTGAGGTTTAAATAGGCATGGCCCCGGAAATTATAGGAAACCTGGTTTGTAGCATTTAGCCGAATGGCTTCTGTGAGACTAATTACAGCCTGATTGTACTGTGAATTGTCAGAATAAGCCTTTCCTTCGTTAAAATAATTGGTAGCAGCGTCACTTTGCGCTGCAACCTGAACACTAAAAAGTATGGATCCAGCAAGGATTACCGATTTCAAAACGTTTCTATAAAACTTCATCTTGTTATTTCTTCATAAAAATAAAATCGCCGCCCACATGCCCGGCAAGCTCAAGTGTACCATAGCGTGGCTCTGTCTTACTCTCCGTCATTACTGCCTCAATGATCTGGTTGATGAACATCTTTTGAGCGGTCAGGTATTTATCTTTGTTTTCAGACAATGCCTTAACCAGGTATTTCATGAACACGCTTTCATCGGGAACTTCTGTATCATTACCGGAGGTAATAGCGACCCGGCTTATTTTCTCATCCATTTCGCGTAAAGGTGCAGGTGCATCTGCTCCTAGTCCGCGGGATTTAAATACAGAACCAGAAAAGCAGGCATCGGTAATCAATAAGGTGTGGCGTGCAGGGAGCTCGGAGATCATATCCAGAACTTCTCTGTTAGGAAGCCATGTATTTACATCATTTCGCAATGCATCTGTCAAAAGCCAGTATCCCTTCTTTTCTTTTTCAACCCATATTCCATGGCCGGCGTAAAATATTACCAGGTTATCTTCTGGTTGTATCATCTCTTTTAGCTGCAAAAATTTCTTTTTAAAATCGCTGCGCTGAGGATTGAACAGTGTTATTAAATTTTCAGCGCTGAAATTATAACTGTTCTTTAAAATGAGCTTTAGCTTAACAGCATCGGAAATTGGATTTTCCAGCGAAGGTATTTGCGAATCGTCGTAATTCTGACTCGCAATTAGCACTGCATAATTTTTACCGGTAACTTCTTTAACCGGAATAATTTCAACTGGCGCTGCAACTATTGGGGCTGTTTGTTTTTCTATTTCGAAAGCGTATTCAGCCTTATTGTCTGCCATATCGGTTGCAACAATTAGTAATCTGTTACTTCCGTCTTGTAAGGATACACCACCCCAAAAGTCACCCGATTCTTTTGAATACACGGGCAGGCCATTGATAGTAACCAATTTAAGACCTGAGGGATCAGTAGCAAGGCCTTTGACCATAATATCCTTACCAGAACTAACGACTTTGAGTCCCCGGCTTGCAGCAGGTTCTAATAATTTAATTGAGGGAGGTATTTTATCTGTTTTTTGCTGTGCCAACACCTTTCCTTCCAAGCGTGCTATACCTTCAAGGGCAGGCAAATATTCCGGGTTGTAAACAAGTGCCGCTTCATAATCTTTGCGGGCTGAAAGAAGGTCCTTTAATCCTTCATAAGCCTGTGCACGATAGGTATAAGCAGCAAATTTATTTGGCTTTTCAATATGTGCTGTCAAGAAACGTAATGGAGAGAGTGAAATATTAAACTGTTTAACGGCTTCAACATAGTTCTTTTCATTCATTGCGATCATGCCGAGTTCTGTACTATAATATTTCTCGGAATTTAGACCTTTAACACCATCCTTGATGGCCACTTTTGCATTCTTAAAATCGTCATTTTTAATATATGCTATTGGCAAGAGCGTTTTCGCCCATAATTTTGAGAAAATAAATCCTGCACCATTTTCTACGGCGTCAGTTAGCATTCTTAATGCCTCCGCATTTTGCTTTTCTGCGAGCTTTAAATAAACATCTGCAATAAAAAACGTCCGCTTATAACTATAAAGACTAGCAAGTCTTTTAATTTCAGCAATACTTTTGAAATCCTCGAGATAATAGGCTGCAGGTATGACGTTAACCATATGTGCTTCAATAAAGTTTCCGTTCGTTTTATCGCCCATATCTTTAATCCAATCGATCATATCCTGAACGCCGATAGCAGGATTTCCTTTTTTTAAGTTATTAACTGCCTTGGCCTGGTAAGCAAAATTTTTCTGAAGAACCAGAGTTGAAGGTGTCAACGTTACGTTTGGCCCATTTAATCCTTTTATAGCGTCGCCCCATACTTTATCAGCACCTTTTATATCTTCAAGTTCAACTTTATATTCAGCTAATTCATTGAGGATATAGACATCAGGCTTAAGGTTAAAAGCTTTGTAGTAAAGCTGTTCAGCATCTGCATATTTCTCCTTCTTCCAAAGCCTGGATGCTTCCGCCATCATTTTATCCGGAGATTGCGCGAAAAGATTAATTGGGAGAATAAATAAAATGACAACGCCCGTTAAATACTGTAGCCGTAAACAATTACTGTTGTTATTTATAATTTCCTTAATCATACAATCATTTCCTGCTAAATATAAAATCTCCGCCTACATGCCCGGCTAACTCGAGCGTACCATACCTGGGTTCTGTTTTAGTCTCCGTCATTACCGCTTCAATAATTTGGGTAATAAACATTTTTTGAGCTGTCAGGTATTGGTCCTTATTTTCTGAAAGTGCTTTTACCAAATATTTCATAAACACACTTTTGTCAGGCACTTCAGTGTCATTACCGGATGTAATAGCTACACGGCTGATCTTTGCATCCATTTCCTGCAAGGCGATCGGAGCGCCGGCTTTCAGGCCTCGTGTTTTAAAAACCGAGCCGGAGAAACAGGCGTCTGTAATCAGTAGGGTATGCCTGGATGGAAGTTTGGCAATCAGATCAAGCACGTCTTTATTAGGGAGCCAGGTGTTTACATCATTTCGTTTAGCATCGGTCATTAACCAATAACCTTTCTTCTCTTTTTCTACCCAGATACCATGACCGGCATAGAAGATCAGCAGGTTATCTTCCGGTTGGATGGTATTGGTTAATTCTAATAACTGTCGTTTGATATCATTACTCGAAGGATTGAAAAGAGAAATGATTTTTGACTCTTCAAAATTGTATTTCTCTTTCAGTATCAGTTTTAGTTTAATCGCATCGCCAATCGGGTTTTCAAGCGATGGAATCTGGCTGTCGTTGTAGTTCTGTGCTGCGATCAATAAACAATAATTTCTCCCTTCTTTTTCAGTGACCGCGATTATTTCTGCCTGAACTGCATTTACTGCCGGCTGCAATTTTTCAATCTCAAAAACCTGCTCTGACTTATTACCTGCCATATCGAGGGCAGCAATATTGATTTTATTCAAGCCATTACTCAATGCTACATCAGACCAGAAATCGCCACCAATTTGTGAATATATCTTTTGTCCGTTTATAAAAACCTCTTTAATCCCGGAAGGATCATTCGCGATGCCTTTTACCATCACACTTGAACTTGCAGAGGTTATTTTTAAACCTCGTTTTGGGCTTGGTTCAAGTAAAGAAATGACCGGTGGAGTTTTATCTGTTACAACCTCCGAGGCATAAACTACTTTCAATTTGGCAAGTCCATCTATTGCCGGTTGATATTCCGGATTAATAAGCAACGAAATATTATAATTATCCTTCGCTTTATCATATTGTTGCAAACCGGCATGGGCATCTCCTATGGATTTATAAACCTTCCATCTATCAATCAGAAAGAACTCTGCCAAAAATCCAGTCATTCTATAATTTAAAGCACTATCCAGATTTAGGAGGGCATTATTGAAATCTTTTTTATGAACATCAATTAATGCAAGCGAATAAAAAGTCCCGTTTGATTTGATGAACAAATTTGATTTTTTGTAATCTTTATAATTAGTCAATGCGGCTTCAGTATCACCTGATAATGCATTGATTGTGAACTTTAAAACAATTCCAGCATCGCCACCGGTTTTTTCAAGCATATCTAAGGCTCTCTGATATTCGCCCATTTCAGTGTAAATACCTGCAAGGTTTAGATCTTTTAGTTGCTGAGTATAAAATTTAGTTATCGGTTTTTGCTCAACCAGCTTAATTGCTTTATCATACTCCTTCAACATAGTTGTTAAAGTGACTTTGTATCCTTCCTGCAAAGTATATTCATAATCCATCTTGGTTTCTGATGTTGTATTAATTATATTAACATCCATCAGCTTTTGCAGCATGCTTTTGGACCATTTAGCCCCGCCAAACTCTTTGTTAAGATTAAATGCCTGGCTTCCAAAACCTAAAAGTGCCCTTTCTTTTTCATACTGTTTAATTCCTTGAACCAATTGCCCATTCTCGTATGTAGCGGGAAAATTTTCCAGCATTATAATGTTAGCATTCGGGATGGACTTCACTGTTTCATACAGCTTATCCATTATTGCTGTTGCCCTATTTAAATCAGGCATTTTGAATACTTCTCTTACGTAATTAAAGACTGTTCGTGTAGGATATAATTTAATAGAGTTATAGATTAAAGAATCAGCTTTATTCACCTCGCCATACTTAAGAACTTCAATTGCTTTTTGAGCCATAGCTACAGCCTCTGTATATTCACGAGGAGGTATTACTGTTTTGCCATATATTTTTTCCATGGCATCATTCACGATTTTGTCCGACACTTGCTTTTGTTCCTGATCGGTTAAACCTTTTTTCGCTGCTTTTCTTTGAGCATTTGCACTTATTGCATAGAATGATATCCATACAATGAAAGCAACCTTGATAAATTTCATAACTAGTATTTATTTCTTTATAACCGCCTTCATCACCTATATTATTGCGGCATATTGATGGGCAGATATTTCAATTATGTGGGATTTTATTTCTTTGTAAAAATAAAATCTCCACCCACGTGCCCGGCTAATTCTAATGTTCCATATCGCGGTTCAGTCTTAGTCTCCGTCATCACCGCTTCCATAATTTGTGTAATAAACATTTTTTGAGCGGTCAAATATTTTTCCTTGTTTTCAGAAAGAGCTTTTACAAGGTATTTCATGAATACACTCTCATCAGGCACTTCTGTATCATTGCCGGAAGTGATAGCAACCCGACTAACTTTTTGATTAATCGATGCGATAGCGGCCGGAGCATCTTTACCAATTGATCTGGTTTTAAAAACACCTCCAGAAAAACAAGCATCAGTTATCAGTAAGGTATGTCGTGACGGAAGTTTAGCGATCAGATTCAGAACATCCTTATTCTGAAGCCAGGTATTGGGATCATTCCTTTTTGCATCGGTTAATAGCCAGTAACCTTTCTTTTCCTTCTCAACCCATATACCATGACCTGCATAGAAAATAAGCAGATTATCTTCCGGTTGAATAATATTGGCCAATTCAAGCAATTGCCTTTTTACATCATTGGCACCGGGATTAAATAAGGTGAAGATATTCCCATCATCAAAATTGTAATGATTCTTCAATAGGAGTTTTAGTCTTACAGCATCCTGTATGGGGTTTTCCAGGGATGGGATACTGGAATCAGCATAATTCTGAGCGCCGATCAATAAACAATAGTTATTACCCTCCCTTTCAGTGACTGCGATGATCTCGGCAGGAACAATTATTTTTTCGATTTCAAAAGCCTGTTCTGAAGTGTTACCTGCCTGGTCAGTGGCTTTAATCAGTAACTTATTCAGACCGTTTGACAAGTTGACGCTGCCCCAAAAGTTTCCACCAGGCTGCGAGTAAATGACCTGGTCGTTTATACTGATGGTCTTAAGGCCTGAGGGGTCGCTGGCAACACCTCTCACCATCAGATCGTTCCCGGAAACCGTAACTTTCAAACCGCGCTTGACTGAAGGCTCTGAAACGGTTATAACCGGTCCGGATTTGTCCGTTGATGTGGTTGAAGCTATTCTGGATTCCAGGTTCACTAATGCGGTTACTGCGCCTTCATAATCCGGATTAGAGAGAAGCGCGATGTTATAATTATCCTTTGCCCGGTCATATTGCATAAGCCCGGTGTATGCGTCGCCTATTGATTTATACACCTTCCATTTATCAATAAACAAAACTTCCATTCCGTTCATGGAATTTGCCATCTTATGATTTAGCGCACTATCCAGATTATTCAGTCCATTTTGGAAATCACCCTTTTTAATATCGACGATGGCCAGATAATAAAACAGGTCATTACTGATGAAGGCATAGTTTTCCTTCCTGTAAAGCTGGTAATTAGTCAGTGCCTGTTCCGCCTTACCTAAAACAGCATAGGACATGAATTTTAGTTTGTACCCCGTCATTTTGTAATTCCCGGCAAGCGTGTTGGCTATTTCCAGCGCCCTTTGATGATCGCCTTTTTCCTGGTATACGTAAGCCAAAAGCGCATCTTTTGCTTCCTGTGGATGATATAGGGAAATTGGCTTTTGCAGGGTTAAGGCAATTGCCTTTTCAAAATCTTTCTGGATTAAAGCAAGATCGATCTTGAACTGTTCAAGCTGATTATATTCAAAATCATAACCCACTTTGACTGCCGTATTCACCAGGTTTAAACCAAGTAACGTTTGAATGCTTCGTTCCACCCGCTTAACATCGCCAAACTCCTTATTCACCTTATAGGCCTCATATCCTATGTTGAATAAGGCTCGCTCCTTTTCATATAATTTGACTTTAGCAACCATTTTGCCGTTTTCAAATGCCGATGCAATGGGTTCCAGCACGAGCATCTTTTCATCCGGAAAAACCTTTGTTTGTTGATATAACTCATCCATCAATGCATTGGCCTTATTGAGGTCAGGCATTTCACAAACAGCTTTAACATACTGAAAAACCTCTTTGGTTGGATATAAGCGGATAGATTGCCTGACCATCGAATCGGCACGATTTACTTCTCCCTTAGTCAACTGCGCGAGTGCCTCGTTAACCAACTGTTCGGCCCTTTCATATTCCGGTGACACCTTGACTGCCGGGGCTGTAGGGGGTATGCCTAACTTCTCCATCGCTTTCTGCGCTCTTTTTTCAGCCTTGGTCTGGGCAAATACTGAGAGTGAAAAAAACAGGCAGAGCAGCACGCTTCCACAAAATATCCGGTAGTTGTTTTTCTTTTGCATTGCAACCATTACATTCTATTATTTCTTCGTGAAGATAAAATCGCCGCCAACGTGCCCCGCCAGTTCCAACGTTCCATACCGTGGTTCAGTCTTGCTTTCCGCCATCACCGCCTCAATGATCTGAGTAATGAACATTTTCTGGGCAGTGAGGTATTTGTCCTTGTTTTCATTGAGCGCTTTTACCAGGTATTTCATAAAAACACTTTGATCCGGAACTTCGGTATCGTTTCCGGAAGTAATAGCCACACGGCTGATCTTTTCGCTCATCTCACGGATTGCGGGTGATGCATCGGCGCCTATACTACGGGTTTTAAATACGGATCCGGAAAAACACGCATCCGTGATCAGTAAGGTATGCCTCGACGGCACGTTCGCTATCATTTCAAGTACTTCCTTATTTGGAAGCCAGGTATTCACGTCGTTTCGCTTAGCATCTGTTAATAACCAGTATCCTTTCTTTTCCTTATCCACCCAGATACCATGACCAGCATAAAAGATGATCAGGTTATCTTCAGGTTCAAGGATCTCGGTCAATTGAAGGAATTTCTTGCGAAAATCGGCACGTTCAGGATTGAATAAAGTCAGGACATTCTCTTCACTGAAGTTATAGCTGTTCTTTAAGATCATCTTCAATTTCACCGCATCCGGAATTGGGTTTTCAAGGGAAGGAATTGCCGAATCATCATAATTCTGGCTGGCAATTAAAACAGCATAGTTCTTTCCTTCTTTTTGCTGGACTGGCACAATGTCGGCCTGAACCGTATCATTTTTTTCGATTTCAAAGGTATGTTCTGCAGTATTACCGGCCATATCGGTAGCTAAAACAGTCACTTTATTAGAGCCATTTACCAGGCTTATACTTCCCCAGAAATCACCCTCACCCTTTGAATAAATCACCTGACCGTTTAAGGAGACTGATTTTAAACCGGCGGCATCCGTCGCTTTACCGCGGATCATTATGTCGTTTGCGCTGGCTATCACCTTTAAGCCACGGCTAACCGAGGGCTCGGTAATAGCTATTACAGGAGGTGTTTTATCTGTTTTCCGTTCATTGATCATCCTACCCTCGAGCCTCGCAATTCCGTTCAACGCCGGTTCATATGAAGGGTTGTATACTAGTGCTGATTCAAAATCCTTCCGGGCCTGTACCAGGTCACCCAATGCCATGTAAGCTTCCGCACGTTTCGTATAATGTTTGTATTTTCCAGCAGGCTCGGTTCGTGCATAAAGTACCTTATACCCTTTTAATGCATTGCTGAAATACTCGATTGCTTCGGGATACTTTTTCTGGTTTAAGGCGATAACTCCATACAGGTATTGGTAATAACCGTCCCCGATCATGATGCTTGATTTGGATCTATCAATTGCTTCCAGGGCTTTTTCATTTTCGCCCATACTCGCATAAACAACCGGCAACAGACTTTTAGCGACAGTCTTCGATAGTAGGAAACCGCCCCCGCTTTCCATCACATCCTCAACTTTTTTAAGTGCCTTATCAAAATCTTTACGCACTAATTGGAGGTATACGTAACTGAAGAATTCTCCGTATTCCCCTTTTTCCACCTGGGCCGCTTTCTCGTTCAGTTTCACTAATGCTGCTTCATCATCCAGTGCAAAAGCAGCTTCGCAAGCCGATGTATAGATCATCTGATAGTATCCCTTTTCTGTCTCTCCTATCTTGGTACCCATTGATTCAACAAAATCAAGGGTGGTTGCTAAGGCAACTTCCGGACTGCCCTTTTTAAAGTTTTTATCAATTTTTTCGAAATAATACTGGTTTACCGGCGAAACATAAGTCTTTGGCTGCCCCTTGGAGTTTTCGATTGTTTTGTTGATGATCATATCGTATACCGCGTTGGCACCTTTTACATCATTAATCTCAAACTTATTTTTTGCCAGCGGATGCAAATGATAGATATATCCGCTATTAGCATAGGCTTTCCGGTAAAGCTGTTCGGCTTCCAAGTAGTTCCCGGCCTTCCATTGTTTGTCAGCTTCCCTTTCCGTTTTAAAATCAGTGTCAGGCCTTTTTGCGGCTGCCATAGACAACATAGATTGTGCAAATGATCCAAAACAAAATATTGTCAACAAGAGTGTGAGTAAAGATTTTCTCATATGATATTTTATTTTTTTGTGAATATATAGTCACCGCCTACATGCCCTGCCAGCTCCAGGGTACCATACCGCGGTTCTGTTTTACTTTCATTCATTACAGCTTCAATAATCTGTGTAATGAACATCTTTTGGGCGGTCAGATATTTTTCTTTGTTTTCGCTGAGTGCTTTCACCAGGTATTTCATAAAGACACTTTCATCCGGCACTTCCGAGTCATTGCCGGAAGTGATCGCCACCCGACTGATCTTTTCGCTCATTTCCCGTAAGCCAGCAGGTGCATCAGCGCCAAGGCTTCGTGTCTTAAAGACCGAGCCGGAGAAGCATGCATCGGTGATTAGTAGGGTATGGCGGGAAGGGACTTTAGCGATCATCTCCAGCACCAGCTTATTGGACAGCCAGGTGTTGACGTCACTGCGTTTGGCATCAGTCAGCAGCCAGTAGCCTTTCTTCTCTTTCTCTATCCAAATGCCGTGACCGGCGTAGAAGATGATAAGGTTGTCTTCCGGCTGAATAACCTCATTAAGTTCCGCCAGTTGCCTTTTTAAATCGCTCGCAATCGGATTGAATAACGTAAAAATGTTATCTTCAGCAAAGCTGTAACTATTCTTAAGAACCTGCTTAAGTTTTATTGCATCGCTCACAGGGTTCTCTAAGGAAGGTATCGCGGAATCATCATAATTTTGAGCTGCAATTACCAATGCATAGTTTTTCGACTCCGTGGCAACAACCGGAATAATTTCAGTTGTAGATACAGCCCCTTTCTCAATTTCAATAATTTGCTCTGCGATGTTTCCTGCAAGATCGGTTGCTACCAGGTTAATTTGATTTAAGCCTTCATTAAGAACCAGGTTACCCCAGAAATTCCCATTGGACTGAGTGTAAAGTTCCTGCCCGTTTGCGATTACAGATTTGATCCCAGACAGATCTTCTGCAATGCCTTTAATCATTATATCCTTTACGGCTGAAACTTTGAGGCCGCGCTGAATGGCGGGTTCAGTGATCTTTATCAAGGGAGGAGTTTTGTCTATATGCCTTTCCTGTAATACTCTGCCTTCCAAGTTTGCCAGTCCGGTTAAAGCCGGCTCATATTCAGCATAATATAACAAGGCAAGTTCGTATTGGGATCTGGCCTTATCGAATTGCTTCAAACCCAGATAAGCATCTCCTCTCAAGGTATAATAAAAAAACTTTCCTACTTCATCGGAGAACGGAGTGGTTTGAGTTCCGTCCATATTTGCCCACTTTGTAATTTTAGTCTCTTCCTTAACGGTTTCCAGGACCTCCTGGAATTGGTTATGCTTCAAGGCATTTATACCCCGTATCCTGGCGACTGCCTTAGGCCCAATCTGGACGTTCTTTAATAACTGCTTTATTATTTCTTCGGACTTAAGCCTTTCACCTTGTAAGGCATAGATCCAGGCTTGAAGCATCCTCCCGTTATGTTTATTTACCCAACCAATTTGCTCAACTTCTTTTGCTTTTGTTAACGCGTTAGAATAGTCATTATTCAAAATGGCCATATAGGCTTCACCCATTAGTTTACCGGGTTGATCGTCAACCCTGACCATCGTTTCATACAGTTTACTCAACAGGGGCTTATCCTTGGCTAAAAAAGCGTGGTACTGTCCAAGCGAGAAGAGAGTTGAAAGGGTCACTTGAAATCCGTCGTAGCCCGATTCCTTTCTAAAAAATTCTTTATCCGAAGGGTTATGTGAAATGATATTGTCAATGTCCTCAGCTATTAAATGGTAATCCCCATACTGAAGGTTGGCTTGTAGTCGACAAATCCAGATATTATAGATCAATACAGAACAGTCAACATAGGTTCCGTAGTCGTTTTTCCTTGGAGCATAATAACTTTTGTAATACAATCTGCCATCCTTGATATTTTTCAAACGAGTTATTGCATCACTCCATGCTTTATTCGCCCCTCTAATATCTTGTCTGCCGCGCAGACGCAGATATGGCAACCGATCAAATGAGCCAGCAATTCCGGGATAATCGATTATCGTACCGTACAATCCTGGGTATAGGGAATTTGCCTCAATGAGCAGCTTTTCACTCGCTTCACTGAACAGGCTCCATTGAATAGATTTCTCTCGAAGTTTAACCGCCTTTTTGTAAGCTTGTTCGGTACTATCATTCACTGCCTGACCAATTGAAAACATCGGGGCTGTAACCAGCAGGATATTTAATAAAATGGATAAACCTTTCATTCTGCCTATTTCTTACTGAAAATAAAGTCCCCGCCTACATGCCCTGCCAGCTCCAGGGTGCCGTATCGTGGCTCGGTCTTACTTTCCGTCATTACCGCCTCAATAATCTGGGTGATGAACATTTTTTGAGCCGTCAGGTATTTCTCCTTGTTTTCGCTCAGTGCCTTCACCAGGTATTTCATGAACACGCTCTCATCAGGCACTTCGGTATCATTGCCTGATGTGATCGCTACCCTGCTTATCTTTTCGCTCATCTCCCGCAATGCTACAGGCGCATCGGCGCCAATGCTCCGGGTCTTGAATACGGAGCCGGAGAAACAGGCATCGGTGATTAGTAAAGTATGACGCGAAGGAATTTTAGCGATCATCTCCAGCACCAACTTATTGGACAGCCAGGTGTTGACGTCATTCCGTTTGGCATCGGTTAATAACCAGTAGCCCTTCTTCTCATTCTCATTCCAGATTCCGTGACCTGCATAAAAAATAATGAGGTTATCGTCCGGTTGAAGCAGATCATTGATCTCCGCGAATTTTTTCTTAAAGTCTGTTACAACAGGGTTGAATAGTGTATAAATATTATCATCCGCAAAGCTGTAGTTATTTTTGAGGATGAGCTTTAGTTTAATAGCGTCGGACACCGGATTTTCAAGGGAAGGGATACTGGAATCATCATAGTTCTGGGCGGCAATGATCAAAGCGTAATTTTTTGCCTCTTTGCGTTCTACCGGAACAATCTCGTTTTCTTTAACAGGGGCTGATTGCTGTTCAATTTCGAATGATTCACTGGCTGTATTCCCTGCCATATCAGTGGCCCGGATGGAGATTTTGTTAATTCCTTCATGAAGAGGGATTGATCCCCAAAACACACCATCCGGCTGTGAAAAAACACCTACCCCATTTATTTCTACACTCTTTATACCTGATGGATCGGAAGCCTGTCCTTTGATCATCATATCAGAACCGGATTTACTGATCTTTAAACCACGGTTTTGAGCGGGTTCAGTGATCACAATCTGAGGGATCGTCTTATCGGTTTTTCGCTCAGTGATCAGGTTAGACTCTAGTTTGGCCAAGCCCGTTATTGCCGGCTCGTAATTTTGATTATACAGCAAAGCTTGTTCATAATCGGCTTTAGCCTTTTCATATAATTTCAAGCCAGCATATGCTTGTGCACGAACGGTAAAAAAGAAAAATTTACCAGGTTGCTCAAAGCTTAAGTGCATATATCGAATGGGCTTCAATGATGCATTGGCGAAACCAATGGCTTCCTGATACTTACCTTCATTTAATGTATTGAGAGCATTTATCCGTGCAACCGTTTGTTGTCCGACACGAATACCTTTCAGAAGTAACTTAATGTATTCATTTGACTTATCTGTTTGCTTTTGCACCGCATAACACCAGGCTATTAAAAAGCGGGCATTTATCCTGTTATTAGCCCCGGTTTCTTCAAATTCCTTTGCCAGCGCAATTCCCTTATCGTATTCTTTATTCAGAATTGCCAGGTATATTTTCCCTGTGGTGATATAATCCTGGTCCTGCATCGATTCAAAAACCGGCTGCAGCCGTTCGATCAGCTGCTTATCTTCATTTAAGAAAGCGATATACTGTCCGGATTGAAAAGTGAAATTGATCCTCGCGCTCCCCAGTCCGCCGGACCAGGTGGTATGTTGATCGTTATAATCCTTTTTATCAAATCCCAGCTCGATGACTTCCTGAATATCTTTCGATGCAAGGTCAGCATCTCCGTAAGTCAGGTTGAATGCGGCTCGCAATAAATGATATTTCCTGATCCAGTTTGCTGCCGGAATATAAACGCTGCTGATGCCATTACTTACCAGGATATCCTTCCTGCTTTTCAACCGGTTAATACCCTCCTCTATGGCTTTATTCGCCCCGTTGATATCACCATGGTGGATCAGCAAGGCCGGCAGCCGATCCCGGGATTCCGGAACGCCGGAAGATGCATCGGGATTCCCAGGATAAATAATATTGGCTTCCTTGAATAATTTTGCAGCTTTTGCCGGATCCTTTGTAAAATATTTTTCGCCCTCCCTTCGTAACTCCCAGGCTTTATAATAGGCTTCTTTATCCTTTGCCTTATCATTCTGACCAAAAACAGAGTATGAAATAAAGAGCAGAAACGTCAGTAATGAAAGCTTATTTAAGGATTTGTTTAAACAGGTTTTAATATTGTAGAGTACTTGTTTATTCATATAACATGTTCTATCTGTTAATAAATATAATCTGCCCGCCTTCGTCTACTAAAGCCCGGGTTGCTGCAAACTAAGGGGGAACAAAGTCCATTTTCAGTTCCTTGCAAAGTGTAAACTAGTTTCTTCATTTAGAATACTATAACTTCCTAATAAATATAAAATCCCCGCCTTCATCGCCTGCTTCTTTAATTTCTCCAAACTGAGGAACTTGCCCGTTAGCACTGTTATTTATTACCGCTGTACGCATACTGGAATATAATTGCTCAGCCGATAAATATTTCCCGGTGTTTTGTTGTAATCGTTTAACCAGATATTCAATAAATACACTCTGATCGGGCACCTCTTTCAGTGTTCCACTGGTCATGGCTTTGCGGCTGGGTAATTCGTAAAGTTCCTTTACTGCACGGCTGGCTCCTGCCATCACAGCACGACTTTTAAAAATCCCTCCCGAAAAACAGGCATCAGAAATTAACAATGTGTGTTTTGATTGGATGGCGCTGATATATTCCTTCAAATCAGCGTTGGTAAGCCAGGATGAACGATCCTGTCGTCCTGCATCGGAAGGAAACCAATAACCCTGCTTGCGTACCTCATCCCAATAACCGTGACCCGCATAAAAAATCAACAGATTGTCTGTTGACTTTACTTTTTGTGATAGATTTTCCAACGAGCTGAATAACTCAGATCGTTTGGGGTTTTTGAGTAAAATAACGTCTTCTTTTTCAAAGGTATAGTTAGTAATTAAGGTATTATATAAAGTGCTTGCATCTGCCACAGGTTGATCTAGATCTGTAATGGATTCATCGATGTAATCCTGGATACCAATAATAAGTGCATAATATTTACCGGATGATTGAACCTCGTTGGTATTAACCGCCACAATGGGCGTTTCTACGGCTTGGATCACTGCTTCAGGCTGGCGATTAATAGTGAAATTGAATGAGCCCTTGTTCATTTTCACATCAGTGGCTGTAACCATTAACTGGTTATCACCTACGGCTAATGGAATGCTTGCAGAAAAATTACCGGAGGCATCAACATTCGCGTCCGTACCATTAACCGTAATCTCATAAATACCGCTCTCATCTGCTGCATGGCCTTTCACAGTGGCCATTTTGTTTGTTTGTACTACCTTCAGCCCGCGGGAAACGGACGGAGAGCTAATAGTGATGGAGGGAGGAGTATTGTCGGCTCTTTGGCCTTCCGGAACTTTTGCAATAATACCAGGTTTACCAATTAAGGATAGAGCATTCCTTACTTCAGGCTGATTTGCATTTAAAGCCAGTGATTCAGTATATACCGTTTTAGCCTCTTCCGGTTTATTTAGTTTCTCTAAAACATATCCTTTTAGCGAGAGCACATCAGAATAATCAGCAGCATGATCATAACCAACGGCTTTTTCTTTCTTTTTCTCCTCAATGGCCGCATTTAGAAAATACAATATCCCGGAGTAGTCCCCGGCTGTTAAATACGAAGCGGCAAGTAGGTAGGCCCTGTAAAATTTCCCTCTTACCCGGTTATCAACATATTTGCCGACCTTATAGGCTTCAAAGTATTCATTGATCCTTGTAAAATTCCCTGTACGGGCAAGTAAACCTATAATTGTATAATAAGCGTCTAATTTCTTTGGGTCCAAACGGAGAGATTCCTCACAGTCCTTTATAGCCAGTTCATATAATCCTTTTGATTTATAAGTATCTGCCCTGTAGGAGTAGGCAGCATTATTATTTGGCTCCCTGGAAATTACCGTCGTAAAATCCTCAATTGCTTTGTCGTAAAGGCCCTTAGAAAAATAGATGCCACCTCTCATTTTCCAGGCACTAGTAAAATCAGGATTAAGGCGTATGGATTCAGTAAATTCAGCCAAAGCCAGCTCCTCCTTTCCCATGTTCAGGTAGGTATTTCCTCTATTATTAAAGGGAGCAAAATAGCTGGAATCTAGCGCTGTAGCTTTATTATAGTTGCTTAAAGCTTTAGGATAATCTTCTTTATCTTTGTATACATTACCAATCCAGTTATAGGCTTTCGCATTGCCCGGATCTGACTTTACAAGTTTGTTAAGTATTTCCAGAGCGGAGTCATACTGTTCTTCATTAACCAATGCTATAGCTTTTGCAAGCCGTTCATCATCTTTGGTTTGAGCCGTTGCCACGATAAAAACGGATGAATTGAAGAATATGAAAAGAAGGCTAAGTAGTTTTTTGTTCATAGGCTATTTTTAAAGAATTATTCCACCTTCATACCCGGCTGAGCATCGGCGATAATCGGGACAAATAAAAATGTTTAAGTATAATATAGGCTCCCTTGTTACTGATGCTCCAATTCCACCATCATACTCACCAGGCTTTTCCCTTTGCTGAATCCCTGAAAAGCGATCTTATCCTTTGAGAACTGTACATTCTTCGGATCTACCATTTCACTACCGATCACTTTAAAGATCCGTTCACTGAATGTGCCGGCCTCAGCTCCTATCTTTTGGACTACCGAATTAATATCCAGTTCGCTTTTACTGTACAGCACGCACAGAAAATCCTTACCCGGTTTGTTGTCGAATTCAATAAAATGATCCTCGTCCGGAATGGCCACATCGTTCTTCTTATCCGTCAAAGCGGCGCTGATCCCATCCTCAAAAGGAAAGATCTTGGTCACTTCATTACTCAGATCGCTGCTGATGGCGTAGACATAAGCAGGCTCATTATTGGAAATATAAATGCGAAAACGTGTTCCTGATGTATAAGGCTGTGCAGTTTGGTAAAGTGTTAACGGGCCAGGAGCCACCTTAGCGGGAACAACTGTCAAGCCACGCGTAGAAACGCGTAAATTGGCCGGCATGTCTTTGCCATCGGCGAGCGTCAGCCTGATCTCACCCGAAAGGTCTGCAACCTCAGGCTTCGCTTCCGGTAGGTCGATAAACTCGTACGCATACCAGGTGAAGCGGGCGAAATCGGCATATTTAATCCACATGTATCCTTCATTTCCCCATTGCTGTCCCCAGCTGTTCTGGATCTCGAACGAGCCGCCCTCTTTGTTATCATCATAACCGATCACACACATCGCATGTCCGCCAAAGCTTTTATCGGGCTGCTCAGTGGGATTCCAGACTCCTTTGGCTCCCATAAAAGACGGCGGGCTAACCATACCGAATACCACCGGCTTCTTCTCTGAAATGGACTTTTTAACCGATTGGATCTTTATATTTTCAGCCGAGTTGACATCAAATAAACGCATGTAATCCTTTATTTTTCCTTTTTCGGCAACGGCCAGCTGAGCTTCAGAAACCGAAGGAATACATGAAGAAGACAGGTCGCTGTATGTAAGCAGTCCTTTCTCTTTCATGAGTTCGAACGCTCTTGAAACAGTAGAGCCGCCTACACACTCCGGGTCGGCCGGACGAATCAGGCGAAAAAGAAAGGCAGGGGAATAAGCGTTCGCAGTTATCTTGCTTTTATCGGTCCAGTTATTCTTTATCGCTTCCACAATTGTTCTACCGCAATAGGCGCTGGCCCACGCGGTGCAAGTGCCATACATCCCCTGGCTTTCGGGTATGGGTGCATATTGTTTTAAGGAATAGGAAGCTGGTAAGGTTTCAAGACTTCGGGTAAGTTTGGCTTTTTTAGGGATGGAAACGTACGATGCGTCATCGAAATCCATCCCGGTAGTATATTTAACCTGCGACGCACCTGCCAGCGAAATGAGCATCAGCAGCAGAAAGCAATATATAATTCGGTTCATGCGGTTGAAAAATAGCAATATTCAAAGCCCTAATATCAGGCTCACTATTAATAAGTTGTAATTTTTGGTTAAAAAAGAGAACGCAATCTTACGGAAAATTTAGATGTAGGTTACAAGGAAGCTCATGGAGCGAAAAAAAAAAGTTCACCTGCCGGTTAAACGAGTCATTTCAGGAGAAACGATAAGTCAAATATTCTTCGGTCGCGGACAACGCGCCTTATTCCAGACCTGTATCAGGGACTGGAGATCATCCGTTAATCATCTCTGCCTGAAGCAGCATCTTTTCCGCGCTATAGTTTTTCCAGAGAAGATAGCCACCTGAGAGATTGAATATCTCATTTGTTAGTGTCTGCGTTAAGATCCGTTGGGCCAGGTATCCTCTTAAGCCTTGCTGACAAAAGATATAGATCACCTCATCATCCGGAATTTCGTCAACCCTCCCGCGCAGTTCGTCCAGGGGAATATTCACTGCACCGCTTATCGAACCTGCATTATATTCTGCTTCAGTTCGTACGTCAAGTAAGATGTGTTTATGATCAATACCGGCAAGATCTGCGCATTGAACTATCTTTAAACGTCCGGTTAAGATATTCTCCGCCACAAAGCCGGCCATATTAACCGGATCCTTCGCCGAAGAGAAGGGTGGAGCATAGGAGTGCTCAATTTCCATCAGATCATAAATGGTCCCGTTATTCTTAATTACAGCTGACAGTACATCCAGGCGCTTATCAACACCGTCTTTCCCGATAACCTGGGCACCCAATAATCGCCCGGTCGAGGGGCTGAATGCGATCTGGATAGTCATTAGCTGAGCACCGGGATAATAAGCAGCGTGTGAATTACCGTGAATAGTTGAAACGACATGATCGATCCCGTCTCTTTGCAGCTGCTTCGCCGCCATACCCGCCACGCCAATGTTCAGATCAAAGAGCTTGATAATTGCCGTGTTGATCGATCCCTCGTATGAATGCTTATTGCCAAGAACGAGGTTTCCGGCGCAGATCCGTCCCTGCTTGTTTGCCGGGCCGGCAAGATTTGTAATCATAGAAGTCCCGGATATTGGATTGTTAAATTCTATCGCATCTCCGACCGCATAAATATCCGGGTCGGATGTCTGAAGAAATTCATTAACGAGAATACCATCGGCTGTTCCAATTTTCAAAGCCGCGGTTTTCGCAAGAAAAGTGTCCGGCTTAACCCCGATGGATAATATGACGATGTCCGCCGGCAAAGCTTCCTGTCCTTCCAGCTCAACTATTAACTGCTCACCATCCCTGACAAAACCCTTTACAACGGTATTCAAATACAGCCCGACTCCCTTTTCACGTAAGTGCTGCTGGGCCATGGCTACAAGGGGATAATCTACAGATCCAAGGATCTGGTTGCTACGTTCAACTATGCTGACCTCCAAGCCCAGCTGATGCAGGTTTTCAGCCATTTCAAGACCGATGAAACCTGCCCCGACAACAACCGCTTTACGCACAGAAGGTCCATCGACATAACTTTTAATATAATCCGTGTCGCTGACATTACGGATGGTGAAGATCCCTTTCAATTCCACGCCTGGGAATGGGGGAACTACAGGATTAGCCCCCGGTGATAGAATCAGCTTGTCGTAGCGTTCATCATATTCAACACCGGTTACCAGGTTTCGTGCCCTCACCTTCTTTGCTCCGGAATCTATAGCGGTAACTTCCGTACTTACCCTGACGTCGATCTTAAAGCGTGTTTCAAACGAAGCTGCTGTCTGAACAAACAATTTGTTCCGGTCTTTAATGATATCTCCGATATAATAGGGAAGCCCGCAATTAGCATATGAGATATACTGACCTCTTTCGAAGATCACAATCTCAGCATGTTCGTCTAAGCGCCTTAACCTCGCCGCTGTACTGGCGCCGCCTGCTACGGCTCCTATAATAATGTATTTCATTCGGTATATACTATCCCGTTCAAAGGTCGGGACTATAGCCGGGCACATCTCTGACCCAGATCATGTGATAAAGTGAGTGTAATTATAAAAATGCAGGAAAGGACAATCATGAAGTCGGAAAGAAACATTTCCGCCTGAGATATACTGTCTTCTACCCGATCAGGTAGGCTAATCCATGCGACACAGCGTCACAAAGGTTCTTCACCTTTTTTTCCCTGAACAGGTTCTCTAGAATGTCGCTTGCTTCTTTGTATTCAAAGTGTATCGGGCAGGGATGCAGGGCGTTGCACTGGCTTAAGCCCAATCCGCATTCTTTAAAAACCTGCTTACCTTCTATGGTTTCAACGATATCAATAATGGGTTGTTCCAGCTGGACTTCACTGATAAAAAAACCTCCCGAAGGTCCCTTTACACTGTTGATGAGTCCCTGCCGGGCAAGAGTTTGAAGGATCTTACCGACCGTATGCTCACTGGCATTAATCATTTCAGCTATCTCCTTAATGCCGGCCTTCTCACCCCCCGAACTCTTTGAAGCCAGATAGATCACCGCTTTGATCGCTGTTTTACAAGTAAAACTCAACATAAACTTAACCGTTTAAAAAAGCCTCTCCTTCCGGAGTCAGAAAATCAGGGCTCCAGGAGGGTTCAAAGGTAAGCGTAATATTTACTTTGTAATCTTTAAAAGCTGTGCCTACAGATTGCTTCACATCGTTGGTAATGCTTTCGCCCATCGGACAGAACTGGGTGGTAAGCGTCATCACCGCCTCAATCTCTTTTCGCTCCTCGTTAAAATTGATTCCGTATATCAGTCCCAGGTCCACCACGTTCAACCCGATCTCCGGGTCATATACATCGTATAAACCCACCAGCGCCTGATTGCATTTAATATGATCATTCGTTACTATTTCCATTACTTAACGGGTTCGTGAAAAAGGGTTTTAAAAACATTCCAAACATAAAGCATTGCAGACGCCAGCAAACAAACGGCGCCGCTTTTCAACAGCATATTACCTAAAATAGCGATGCCTGCCGCGAACAGAACAAAGCCCGACAGGTATAGAAGAGCCATTAACTTAAACAGGCGCTCACTGAACAATTCTTTCGGAGCAGGCGTTTTTCCGCCCGCGCGCGCACTGTACACTTTATTCCATACGATAAAAGGCAGGGTTTTAAAGGTCATGCCCAGGATGATCGCCGTGATCCAGCCAAAGAATATACAAAAGCCGTACAGCAGAACGATGTTCGACTTTTCTTCCCCGGAGATAAAATAAATAACCAGGAGAAGGCAGGCCAGCGGTAAAACCAGCAAGGCGACTGACAATAAGGATATTTTCATCTGCTCATCCAGCTGTTTCCGGATACGCACCTTAAAGGCTTTATAACAATAATTCCCGAAAATGATCAGGGCTATCAGTACCAGTAAAAATGGGGTGTAATAGTATTGCGAAAATACTTTCAACGTCTTGAGCAGAATAAAGCCAGCCAATCCCGCATTGATCAAAGCATAGATCCACCAAAGCATGGTCGTACTGGTATACTTCGAGATCAGGAACATGGGGATAAGCCGGGAACCCACTCCGATGATCAGAAGTAAGAACCAGCCGGCGATGCCCATATGCGCATGGAGTGAAAGATACTCTACCGAATTATCAGGTAATAACGGCCGGCTAAAATTGAATACCAGCAGCAGGCCAAAAAAAACCGTTGCAAAAAGCCATAACGCAGCCGTGGCGATAAACCACGCATGAACATCATACCTTTTGCTCTCTATAATGCTTGTAAAGACATTGATGAAATAACAGGCTACCGACAGATTTACCAGCACGGCGCCGCATTGAAGCAGGAGGCCCGTATTGAATAAATAAAATCCTGTGACCAGCATAGGGATACCAATTGCCGCGAATACAAACGATAAGCAGGCGAGCAGATCACTGTCCAGCTTTCCTTCAATCAATACGGGAAGTAACTGGTGGTTCGCGCCAAGAATGATCATTGTACCCCAGCCTAAAGCCATCAGGTGCGTGATCGCCAGGGTTTGAGGCTGAAAATAATGCTGATGAACTATCCCGGTATTCAAAAGTAGCAGTACACATCCTAATAAAAAGGAAATTGCCGCAAAAACATAAAATGGCAGTACCACCTTATGGGACGTGGTCTTTTGCAATCCTGTAGCCGAACCTGCGAACATTATTTTTTAAAGATTAGCAAATGAACTTCCCCGGGGGCCATCTCTTTTATGCGATAATCAAAACCACGATCTTTAATTTCACTAAGCAGGTATACAGGGATCCGCTTATGATACACATACAAAGCCTTTTCAGCCGGTAAAGTTTCCAGGGTATCCAGGATACTCATCATCGGGGCAGGCATTTCCAGATGCCTGACATCTATCTCATGCAACCTATCCTTATAGCTTTTCAGCACCTGATCCCAGTCAGCACCCGTGCCGCCGACAGCTTCTGTTGATAAATCTGCTGCGCCCTCAGCTTTGCTGAACCAGGTTTCAACCCAATCCTTCTCAACAAAGTCCGTATATGCCTGAAAGCCTTGCTTCTCCAGCAGCCTGATCAGCGGCGTGGGTTCAAATGTATTGACGATCTTGAGGGCCTGGCCCGGCAGCAATTGCTTTACGGTCTGCTGAATATGCTTTAAGGGATCGGTACCCCCCGCAAGCATCGCACGGACATCCAGGATAACGATCTGCCCGGCCTGAAGGTGCTTGACAAATTCAGGCATAGGCTTTTGTTCCGGGAGTTCCTCCTCAGGCTCCGGAGCTTGATCTACCTCAAATCCATAAGGCCTCAGTTTCTCAAAGAAATCCTCCGGCAGGCAGCCGCCAATCTTTGATGCCATCGAAATGCTTGTACGGCCGGCCATCAGCTTCCGCAATATGGGATTTCTCAGTTTTTTAAAATCCGGGCTCAGCGATACGATGGCTTCCAGAGCATCTGGATGGTGCTTCAGCAAGGCTGCTATCTTGGTTTGCGAATTAATGAGCATGACGTTTATATTTTCAGGGATGAAGGCCAAAACACCTTTCATCCCTGTAATTTCTCAAATCTATTATCTCAAATCTAATATCTCCTTTTCCATTTCCACCGCCTTGGGAAACAGGATATTATTCTCAAGATGAATATGGATATGCAGATCGTCTTCAAATTCCTGTATCATCTTAAATAGCAGCTTATAGCTGGCGCAACTATCAGAAGGCAATTCATAGCCATTGCTTAATATCCTGATCTTATCAAGGCTCCTGCCCACATGGTCGTGTTCTTTCTCCAGTTCCGCAACCAGGGCCGCCAGATCCTTACCTTCATTGTCGAGCGGCTGATTCATTTTTTTAGCAAAAACGATCCTTTTAACATAAGCAAACAGTACTTTCTCTTCCTGCTCCATATGCTCGCTTAATTCGTCGTTTATCTCCAGAACAAGTGTTTTAATCTCCTCTAACTCCGGATGAAGGTGGCCGTGAACCTGAGCCACTTTCCGGGCATAGGCCACTAATTCCGGCGAATATTTCCGTACGTAGCTGTGATGGGTATTGACGATATAATCCGTGAGAAAATCAATACTCCAGTCATTGTAGGAAACGTTGCTGGCCTTGCCTTCCGTGCTCATCTGCAACAGTTCTGTTTCTATCTTACTCGCATCGATATTCTTTTCAGCACATACTTCCTTTAGTGTTTTCTTCCCGCCGCAGCAAAAATCAATGCCGTACTTTTTGAAAACTTCCGCTTTACGGAGGTCCTTAACCGCTATCTCGCCAATGGTCTCCTTATCCTCCTCACTCCTTTTGGTTATCCGCACATCCCACCATTCGGGACCTTCCTGCAGATATTGCCAGGTGAAGATATCCCCGCGTTCGCCCAACAGCTGGTAGTATACCGGCTTAGGGTCGTGATCATTATGAATTGTCAAACTCTCGCCGCCGGCAAGGCTGTCGAAGATCTGGAATATCGTTGGATGCTTTAATTTGGGTTCGATAGCTGTTACGTCGATGAAATTTTCTGTTAGTGTGTCCATACCTTGAGATTTATAAATGATTGATAGCTCAAATATATGAATAAAAGTATTTAAGTACCTCTATACTTATTATATGACATTCCGCTGAAATATGCTGAATAACAAGTTGAAAGCATGACATCTTCCTTAGGTCAATCTCTTACCTGTTTGCTTGTGTGTGATATCGCTAGAAAATGAATTTCCTAAATGACAGGAGCTACGGTGATCGTGCGCTTTCAAATCAAATGTGCTTCAATTGCCGACATTTTCAGAATGAACAGGTAACAGTTCTGAATGAGAGCTTCTATTTTTTTGAAAACAGCAACCCTGCCATCCGCTTATCATGACCGTATACATCATTCCTGAAATTCAGGAGACCATCCTTGTCAACCCATGCAGTGAAATAGGTTATAACCACAGGTATAGGCGTCTTAAGCCGTACCCAGTTTTCCCTTGAACCCTGCATCGCTTGTTTAATTTTCTCAGGAGTCCAGTGCGCCTGGTCGCTCAGAAGGTATGATGCAAGCTTTTCAGGTTCAGCCAGCCGGATGCATCCATGACTGAATGCCCGGTATTCCTCCCGGAACAAGGATTTTGCCGGGGTGTCGTGAAAATAAATGTTGTAGTCGTTCGGAAAGATAAACTTAACAAGACCCAGCGAGTTGCTTCCGCCCGGTCGCTGGCGGATAACCGGAAGACCGCCGCTGTAACCGGTGATCTCCATATTCTTAGACCGGAGGTATTGGCGATTCGCTTCCATCGCAGGCAGAATTTCATTTCGAACAATGCTCGAGGGAACGTTCCAGTATGGACTGAAAACCACGTATTCCAGCATGTCGTTAAATATGATTGTCTTATTGGCGGCTTTCCCCACAATGATATCCATATCCAGGGTCTTCCGGGAACCCTCAAAAACACGCAGTCTGAACTCAGGAATGTTTGCCAGGATAAATTTTCCCGGCGGCTCTTTTGGAAGCCATCGGAAACGTTCCATATTGATCAGCATCTGCCGGATCCGTTCTTTAAACGGCGTATTCAGAACTGCCATGAATGTGGCATTTATGATACTCTGCTGCTTCAGCCCGTGCCGCTTTTGAAATTGCTTCACCGCAGGAATAAATTCAGGATTATAAACCGCTGATGTGTCTGAAGAGTTATAATCGTTTAGTGATGCCAGCTTCTTTTTTATTTGAATAAGTACTGCTGAGCTATCCCCCTCCCGGAAGATCATCTTCCGGGGCGTTACAATGCTGTCAGTGCCCCTGCGCATTTCCAGATCATTGTATTGTTCCAGGTACTTTTCCATCATGTTATATTGCCTGTTGAGCGGCTCCCAGCTTTCCAGCCCCTGACCTTTGTTTGCTATCAGCGAATCGAGTAAAACCATCTCATTCACCTTCTTTCGGGGAATGTGCCATTGCAGCTCTTCAGGATCGATTCGCCCGGCATAGGCGTGTTCAGCATATTTAAAAAAATGCATCGTCAGATTGAGTTCGGTCATCTCACGCGAAGGCCGTGTGACCGTCGGATCGTCGGCGACGAATGCCTGAAGGCTTGCCGAAAGACTGCTGTCAGCAAGCATACTGTCTTTCGACAGGGTGATATAATTCTGCTGCAGATTCCAGAAGGCAAGCGTTTGTTCAGCAAGACCTTCCTTTGTGAACCAAGCGTACTGGTAATTACGGCTGTTGTAAAAATTCCTCAGGCGGGTTGCGTCTTTGATATCCGGATGTTGATTGCTTATAAACTGCTCCAGAATCAGGCTGTCCAGAAAGATCTCAGAAAAAGAGTTGCTTTTAGAAATGGTAGTGTCCCGTTCAAGATAAGGTGCTGTAGCACTTTGCTGGCAGGAAGCCGCAAAAATCAGAACCAGGTTCATTAAAAGTAGAGCTTTCTCCATAGATCTATAATAAGATATAATAAGATAGAACGGAATAAAAACACCTGAAATATCGTGCCTCCCCGGGCACCAGGTAGTAAAGTTAAGCCTTAATGTTTAATTTGTTAATGAATCTTTATCCTGTCATCGCTTGCATAAAAAAACCGGCTCCCGGATACCTCAGCAAGAGATATCAAAGAGCCGGTCAGAGAGTATTTCAACAAGCCTTACTTCTTCATCCAGGTCTGGACAATATATTTACCCAGTTCATTACCCATCTGTAGTCCGACTTCATTATCGGTACGAAAATGAATGCCGGCATAAAACCTTGAATCAGCGCATTCCTTTGCCAGTTTCTGAAACTGTTTAGCGTCGGCAGGGAAGAAATACTCCAGGACAGCACTGGAAGTTCCCGCCCCGGCAGCATGGCCTGAAGGATAGCCGGGAAAAGGTGGAGTTGAGATCAGCGGCTTATATGTCGGGTCAAACTGGTTTGGCCTGATGCCCCAGTAGGTATATTTGGCGTCCATAATGGCGATAGCAGCATCATGATAAGCGACAGTCAAAACCGTATATATTCTCGCCGCAGCTGGTGCGTCATCCGAAATACAGTTTTCAAACATCTTCTGATTAGCCTGGTCGATCCACACATCGGAAGTGCTCGCCCAGTAATAGGCTTGTGCCGATGATCTGGAAGTCTGCTTGAAGTTTTTCAATTCCTGCATATCCTTTTCAAAATCCGGGGGAGTCGCTGGCCTGAACTGATCGGCCGAGCGTATGACGATCGGTACATATTTCGCCAGGGTTATGCCCATCGGATAAGTACCCGTCCATTTTTTAGGATCCTTGTTCATTTCTCCATTCCAGGGAGTGGCTGAACCGTCGTTTTTTGCCTTTGCAATAACCTCTTTGGCTACCTGCTCACCCAGCTTCCAGCCCGCTTCCGCATCGCTGGGATATTGTACCCCGGCATCCACTCTTGATTGGGAAGCAGCATGGGCAAGTGTCAATATGGAATCCGCCTTTTCCGGGAAAAAGTAAGCCAGCACATTAGCCGCCGCAGCTGCTGTTACGGTATGTTCACATGGATAAGAATACGTAAGCGGGGCGGCGATAACCGGCTTCAGTGAAGGGTCTGCGACTGCAGGCCTTTCCCTTTTATATTTTGCTTTTTCTTTCCAGGCCAGTATCGTGGCATCATAAATTGCCAGGTTCATCCACGCTGAGGGAAACCGCAGCATTAATGCGGGCTTGGCGGCCACGAGCTCCGGTGATATCTGGTTCCAGCGATAGCTTGGTGCCCCGGCATTCCAGTATTTTATCTGTGCCAGCTTCGCTGCGTCAAGCCGGCCTGCTTCCTGTTTAAGGGTTCGCAATTCGGCCTTAGCAAGCGAGCCGGATGGAGGAGCATCGATCCTGATATTCCCCGGCTCATCCAGAAGCCAGGTTTTCCAATTGGCTGCCTGGTAACCGACGGCCTGCGCTAAACAGGGATAGGCGACTCCACCTGTTAAGAAAATGACAAAAAAGGTGAAAAGTGTTTTTCGAAAAGTGTTCGGGGTGATCATAGTGGTGAGGTTTAATTGGTGATTAAATTCTTTGTTAGTTTCGGTTAACTATGCATATCTTAAAACCGGAATGCGCGTCAAATGATAATAATTAAGGCTTTTGCTATACAAGATTATATAATAGGTGATAGAAAAAAGTTAGTCGTCTACCGACAGCTACCGGCAGTAAACGAACAGCGGATTTTCGTCAATGGCGGCAAGAGATGTTTTAGATATGTTTGAAGAACGATAGCGCTAAGGCCATGAGAATACCCTTTAACCGGGAACGGTTTAAATTTTATATTGTAGTCGGACTTGTTTATTTATTGCTGTGGATATTTAACGCGATTGCAAAATATCCCGAAGATGTCTGGCGCTGGTCCCTTAATGAAGTCTGGCGCACAGCTTATATTACAGCATTCAACTACCTGCTTTTTGAATACATTCTCCCGCAACTCAGCTGGAAAAGGATCTTCAGATCTATGTTCCTTTTAGCCGTCCAGATTTTCTTAATGTCCCTTGGTTTGTATATCTGGCGAGCAATAGGGATTCAGCTTCACATCTACACTGTTTTTAAGACATTTACCTCCGTCGGAGCCGGGGTATCCGCCCAGATGGAAGCAAGCATGGGATCCGTGTTCTTCTTCGGAATCATCAGGCATATTTACGATCATATAAAGTTAAAGCAAACCGCCCAGAAGCTGCGAATTGAGAAACAGGAAGCAGAACTGAACTACCTGAAATCACAGACCAATCCCCACTTCTTATTCAATACCCTGAATAATATCTATTCACTGGCAAGAGATAAGTCTGACCTGGCGGCTGAGTCTATTCTGCGCCTGTCGAAGATCCTGCGTTTTATGCTCTATGAGACCGCCGGCGCCTTCATCAGCATCGAACAGGAGCTTAAAATTACCGATGATTATATCGCCCTTGAAAAATTGCGTTATGACGAATCCCTTCGGATCAATTTCAATCATGACATTGAGGATATGAAGCAGGCATTACCACCCCTTCTTCTGATACCACTGGTCGAAAATGCTTTCAAACACGGCGTTTCGGAGACGCGGACCAATCCATTTATCGATATTCATGTTTCTGTTAAGAACCGGGTGCTGAAATTTGTGGTAAAGAATTCCACTGAAGGATCGCCGGGCGAGAAGACGGTAAAGGAAAATATCGGCCTGTCTAACCTGAGGCGGCAGCTGGAACTGCTGTATACCGATTACCATTTGTCTGTTCAGCAGGGTGAATCAGAATTTACAACCATCTTGGAGATCAATCTTGCCAGTCATGTCTAAATTAACTTGCATAATCATTGAGGACGAACCCTTAGCTGCCAAAGTTCTCTCGGACTACATTCAGCAGGTACCCTTCCTCGAATTGCAGGGAACTTTTAAGGATGCTATCCTGGCAACAGAATACCTGCGCGATAACAGCGCTGACCTGATGTTCCTGGACATCCACCTGCCTAAATTAAAAGGAATGGCCTTTTTGAAAACCCTCAGTCAGCCGCCAGCGGTGATCATCACAACCGCCTACCACCAATATGCGGTCGAAGGATTTGCCTTAAACGTCACCGATTACCTCTTAAAGCCCATTGAATTCGAACGCTTCCTGGTGGCTGTAAATAAAATAAGAGTAAAGAATACCGAAAATATCCGGGCACAGGAGATCAAAGATTTTATCTTTCTGAACATCCAGAAAAAAAAGGTAAAGATCCAGTTCTCTGACATCGTTTATATCGAAAGCCAGCGGGAGTATATCCGGATCGTCACAACAAAGAATGAGTTTATTTCCAAAATGAGTACCCATGAAATGGAAGATCTCTTACCCCCTAAGCTGTTTAAAAGGATTCACCGGTCATTTATCGTTTCGATCGGTAAAATAGAATCTTACAGCGCGGAGATGGTTGAAGTGAATGGAGTTTCAATCCCGATCGGCCGGGGCTACAGAGATGTGATAGAAGATCTTCTGTCCCGTTGAGGACACAAAAAAGCCCTCACTGCAAAGTGAAGGCGATACGGTTCGATTGTTTAACTAAACTACCTTTACGTTAACCGCGTTTTCACCTTTACGGCCTTGCTCTACTTCGTATTCAACTGTATCGTTTTCACGAATTGAATCGATAAGACCTGAAGCGTGAACAAATACTTCTGCTCCACCGGCACTTGGTGTGATGAATCCAAACCCTTTTGTTTCATTGAAAAACTTTACTGTACCTTGTTTCATTTTACTGTAATTTAAGCTTAAAATTATTTTGACGGTATTGCACAAACATCGGTCCATTAAATTCGATCCGCCCAATTCTCCTGAATTTATGGTTGATTGTGAATACTCAGGCATTCTCGATCCTGACAAATTCTGGTGAAATAAGTATTCTTGCCTCCAAAATCTAAATACTAAGTACTAATTGCTAAGTACTAAATACTAAACTCTATGGATCATATACTGGATAACCCTGCGTGGAATGCGATGCTGTCGTTCAACAGCCACCTGGCTATCGGGAATGATGAGATTCGGTATTTCCCGGAAGCAGTAGGTCCGTTTGCCGGTTTGAAAGATCCCGGGAAAGAATCACTAATGCAATTGTTCGACCTTCTGCCTGCCGGCCGGATTACCGCAACAGTTACCGCCGCGCCCCTCGAGATCCCTTCATGCTGGACGATCCTTTATGAAGCTTCCCTGCTGCAAATGACAGGCGAAAACTTTAGTTCCCCACGATACGATCAGCATGAGATCGTTGCCCTCGGAACAGAACACGTACCCCTGATGATCAGCCTTACTAAACTCACTAACCCGGGCCCTTTTGCGGAACGTACAATTGAATTTGGCAATTATACCGGTATATTTAAGTCCGGCGAGTTGGTTGCCATGGCCGGACAGCGAATGCATGCTTTTGACTACATCGAGATCAGTGCTGTTTGTACACATCCGGACCATGCTGGAAAGGGTTATGGAAGGACGCTGCTCGCCGGGCAAGCTGAACGCATATTATCCTCCGAAAGCATACCCTACCTTCATGTCAGGAAGGATAATGCGACCGCCATCAGGTTATATGAGCAATCAGGATTCAGGGTCCGCAGTGAAATGATGTTTTATGTACTTGAGAAACCGGAAGCAACTAGTTTTTAGTACTTAGTATATAGTACTTAGTACTTTGCATATAGTACCCAGTATATCTAACATCTAATATCTAATATCTCACATCTAACTACATGTTCCTCGGACATTTCGCAATCGCCCTTGGGGCAAAAAAAGCTGCTCCCAGGGTATCACTGGGCATCCTTTTCCTGTCAGCACAGTTCCTGGACCTGCTGTGGCCGACCTTACTGTTACTCGGCATCGAAAGCGTTGAGATACAACCCGGGATCACCGCCTTTACCCCGCTTAATTTCACCAGCTATCCTTATTCACACAGCCTGTTAATGGTTACAGGCTGGTCAGTGCTGATTGGCGGAATCTATTACATAATCTCGCGAGAAAAGCGGTCATCCATCATCCTTGCCCTTTGTGTTGCCAGTCACTGGTTCCTCGACCTTGTCATGCACCGGCCTGATCTGCCTTTGCTACCCAACAGCCCGGTGAAGGTTGGAATGGGCTTATGGAATTCCGTGCCCGGTTCACTGATCGTCGAATTGCTGCTTTTTGCCGCAGGCCTTTATATCTACTTAAAAACGACACGGCCAAAAAATAAGACCGGTGTTTACTCTTTCCGGGCGCTCATCGTTTTCCTACTGATCATCCACCTGTCGAATGCCTTCGGTCCGCCGCCACCCTCTGTTGAAGGCATTGCATGGGCAGGGCAGCTGCAATGGCTGTTAGTGATCTGGGCATTCTGGGCTGACCGCAACCGGGAGGTTATTAGCCCGGCAGATCCTGGTTAGAAGGATTAATATTATCGGCGCTTAATGTTTTCAAAACCTTGCGAATTACTAATATATTTAGCAATTTTGCCATATGGCAGGCAGGTACAGAAGCGAAGACAGAAGTTCAGATTTTAATCATGACTTTACCCAGCTACCTGTGGCCGAACGCCCGAATACAAAACGCTGCTCGCAGATTGCAGAGGAAGCGCTCGCCCGGAAACACTGGCTTTTCGATCCGAAGGAAAGGCAATGGTACAGTCCAGAAGAACTCAACGAACAATACGGTCGCGTAGGTAAAGGTGCCGAGGAGCTGCTTCAGCGCCTGCAAAGCCGTGACCCCCTGGAAGGGATCATCGCCGGACATAAGAAAATAGAAACCCTTCGAATCATGGTGGAAGAGTTTTCAGTCCGCGTAGCCAAGTACTTCCGAAAAAAGGTAAGGTAGGCTCCTCTCCACGTTATCCGGATTTCAATAATTCCGCCGAACAACTAACAATTTAAAATCCTTTTGGGCACGCAAAGCAAAATAAGAGAACACAAAGTGCGCAAAGCCTACCCTCTACCCTAAAATCAATGAGTCTGATAACAAACTTTGCGATCTCTGCGTCTTAATCTCTGCGACCATTGTGAAATAAATAGCCTCCTAAAGTTAGCTTCCTTGTTTTTAGAATCATGAGACTCTCCCGATAGATCGGACAAGGCTGACACCTGATAGCTGATAGCTGACAGCTATCTAAACATCCCCGCCTATCACTTGTTGCTGAACAAATCAGAAGCACGAAATACCTCAATCTCAATAAAGAATTTATCCATGGCAATCAAAGAAAATGTTCAGACAGTTTTAGTTACCGGGGCAAGTTCCGGCATCGGGCAGGGTATTGCCATCGCGTTCGGTATGCGCGGCGCCAATGTCGTTATCAATTATTACAGCGATGAAAAGGGTGCAGCCGATACCTTGAAAAAGGTCGAAGCGGGCGGCGGAAAAGGACTCATCCTGAAGGCCGATGTGGGCGAAGAGGATGAAGTTCTCCGGATGTTTAAGGAAGTTACCGAAGAATTCGACGGCCTGGATGTACTGATTAACAACGCAGGCATACAGGACGACAGCGCTTTCGCGGATATGAGCCTGGAGCAATGGGAGAACGTGATGAGCACAAACCTCACCGGGCAGTTCCTTTGTGCAAGGGAAGCCATACGGGCTTTCGGAAAACAAAAAGGTCGCGGTGCGAAAGGCAAAGCCATCGGAAATATCGTCTTCATCAGCTCGGTTCACGATATCATCCCCTGGGCCGGCCATGTAAACTATGCCTCCTCTAAAGGGGGCATCCTGATGCTGATGAAATCCCTTGCCCTGGAAGTAGCGCCTCAAAAGATCCGTGTGAATGCCATCTCCCCCGGTGCCATTGCTACGGATATCAACGATGAGGTCTGGAAGGATAAGAAGAAGAAAAAGGATCTCCTGGAGCTGATCCCGTATAAGCGTATTGGCCTGCCCGAGGATATCGCCAATGTTGCCGTCTTCCTCGCATCGCCTGACAGCGACTATATCACGGGTACAACCATTTATGTCGATGGCGGGATGACGCTTTATCCCGGCTTCGTGGAAAACGGCTAGGCAGTAAGCCCCCTGCCTCGCTTCTTAATTTCCTTTTAATCATTATATTAGACGTAGGTAACAATCATTTTTCAATCAAACCCTACGCTTCATATGCTGACCCCCGGAAAGATCTTCACGACCTTAATGCTATTCTTTTGCTGCAATTCCTCAACAGCTCTTTATGCCCAGGGCACAGGCCTGTTACGACAGCCCGACCTGAGTGCCTCATCGATAACCTTTGAATATGGCGGCGACATATGGGTCTGCCCAAAAGCCGGCGGCGAGGCCCGCCGGATAACGAGCACTGCCGCGGTTGAAGGCAATCCTCATTTCTCGCCGGACGGGCAGTGGATCGCCTTCAGTTCGAACCGCTCAGGCATCCATGCCGTTTATATCGTACCCTCGCAGGGCGGAACTCCTACCCGGCTGAGCTGGTACCCCGCCGCATCCTTTCCCCGCGGCTGGTCGCCGGATGGCAAGCAGGTGATCTATGCTTCCGGCAGGGAATCGGCTCCAACGGGCTACAACCGTTTATGGACCGTCTCGGTGAAGGGCGGACCCGCATCAGTGCTTCCCGCGCCATGGGCGTTCGATGGCAACTATTCGCCCGACGGCACTAAGATGATCGTCGACAGGGTGAGCCGCTGGGATGGTGAATGGCGGCATTACCGCGGCGGCCAGAACACGGCCCTGCAGGTCCTCGATCTGAAAACCCTCGCAGAAGAATCCCTGCCGTTTGAAGGCAGTATGGACATCCATCCCGTCTGGCTGAACCAGGAGATCTTCTTCCTGTCAGACCGCGATTTTATTATGAATGTCTGGGCGTACAACCCGGCTACGAAAGCTTTACGCCAGGTTACCACGCAGAAAGAAGGGGATATCAAATGGCTGGAAGGCGACGGTAAAGAACTGGTATATGAACACAGGGGCTTCCTTCACCTGCTCGATCCCGCATCCGGTAAAAGCAGGCAGCTGGAGATTAAGGTGACCGGCGATTTCCCATGGGCCGAAACACGTTCAGAAAATGTAACCAATAAGATTACAGCAGCTTCCCTCTCGCCCACCGGCAAAAGGATTCTGCTCGAGGCCAGGGGCGAAATATTCACGGTTCCGGTAGAGAACGGCGACCCGCGAAACCTGACCCAGAGTTCGGGCGCCGCCGACCGCAGGCCGGTATGGTCGCCCGACGGGAAGCAGATCGCCTGGTTCACCGATAAAGGCGAACAGTCTTATTCCTTATACATCACCGACCAGGAAGGAACTAAGCCTCCTCGCAAGATCGCTATCGGCGAGAGTAAACTCGGTTGGGACCCGGCGTGGTCGCCCGACGGCAAATACATCGCCTTTGCGGACAACGCGGTGATCCTGAAAGTGGTCGAATTATCCAGTGGTCTGATCAGCAATATTGACACCGGTGGCACCAACCTCGATCGCGGCAATATGGGTCTGACCTGGTCGCCCGACAGCAAGTGGCTGGCCTATACGAAGTCGGCGCCCAACAATTTCCGGAATATTATGGTCTGGTCTGCGGGCACTAAAAAGACCCGCCCGGCAAGCGACCCGATGGCAGACGCCTTCTCACCTGCCTGGGATCTTAACGGCCGCTACCTGTATTTCCTGGCCAGCACCAATGTTGCCCTGGGATCCGGCTGGGCCAATACCAGTTCGCAGCAGGCCAAACCGACCTTCGCGGCCTACCTCACCATCCTGCGGAAAGACGATGCGAATCCCTTCCCATTGAAGACGGACGAAGAGCCCGTCACCCCGGCGGCCGCACCTAAGCCGGCTGCCAAAGATAAAAAGGACGACAAAAGCAAAGAGGAAACGAAGCCACCCGTATCGGTGCGTATCGACTGGGAACAGCTCGACCGGCGTATTATTGCTATCCCGATACCCGTGGGTGAATACGACGGCATGCTTGCCGGTCCGAAAGGCAGCGTCCTCATCATATCCGGCCAGGCACTCAGCAAATATATTGTAGAGGACAAGAAAATGGAGGAGATCGTCAAGGGAGCCTCCCAGTTCGCGGTTTCCGCCAACGGCGAAAAGCTGCTGTTCAAATCCGGCGCTGACTGGCGGGTGGTAGCGACAGCAAAACCGGCCGGCCCTTCCGACGGCAAGGTGACCATGAACCTGCGGATGAACCTCAACCGTGAAGAGGAATGGAAACAGATTTTCAACGAAGCCTGGACCTATCAGCGCGATTATTTCTACGACCGCGGCATGCACGGGCGTGACTGGAAGGCGGTGTGGGACTATTACTCGCCCATGGCAGCTTTCGTGAAGCACCGCACCGACCTGAGCTATCTGCTCGACCAGCTTGGCGGCGAAGCATCGGTGGGCCATAGCTTTGTCTTCGGCGGCGACTTTCCCGCCCTCGACACGTCGCGCGTCGGCGTACTGGGAGCCGATCTCGTCGCCGAATCCGGCAGGTGGAAGATCAAAAGGATCTTTACCACAGAAAGCTGGAATCCCGGCCTGATTGCCCCGCTTTCCCAGCCCGCCCTGAAGGTGAAGGAAGGCGACTTCATCATTGCCATCAATGGCAGGCCGCTGACCGCCAACGACGACCCCTATGAACTCCTGGACGGCACGGCGAAGATGCAAACCCTCTTATCGGTAAATACGAAGCCGGAGGCTGAAGGCGCCTGGACCATCAAGGTGCAGCCTACCGAGAATGAAAATACCCTGCGGCAGCTTGCCTGGGTGGAAGACAACCGCCGCAAGGTTGATGAGCTATCCAAAGGCAAGCTGGGCTACGTGTGGGTTCCCAATACCGGGGGCGCGGGATTCAATTCCTTCAACCGCTACTACTTCGCGCAGCAGGATAAGCAGGGTGCCGTGATAGACGAGCGTTTCAACGGCGGGGGCCTGCTCGACGACTATATGGTCGACCTGATGGTGCGCCGACTGCGGGCAGCAATAAGCAATGAAGTTCCCGTTGGCAAGCCAATGCGCCTGCCCGCCGGGATCCTCGGTCCAAAGGTTTTGCTCATCAACGAGCTGGCCGGCTCGGGCGGCGATTTCTTCCCATGGGTATTCCGGCAGCAGAAGGTCGGCCCGCTGATCGGTACCCGCACCTGGGGCGGACTGGTAAAATCCTCCGTCCACTATGGCTTTATCGATGGCGGGGCCATGACCGCACCAGACAACGGCATCTTCGACCCGGTTCAGAATAAATGGGTCGCAGAAAACATGGGCGTCGCACCCGATATCGAACAAAAGATTAGCGCAGCAGCCGTAGCGAAAGGCCGCGATCTCCAGCTGGAAAGAGCCGTGGACGAAGCCCTGAAATTATTGCAGAAGGAACCCTGGCCGGAAGTAAAAAATCCGCCGTACTCAACACCGGCAAAGGCTGCCGCGAACAAATAAGTTAACTACTTTTGCCTGTGAACAGCAAACTACGTTACATACCCATATAACACATATATGCCCCAGCTTCACCTTGCCAACTGGAATGTCAATGGCATTCGTTCCATCATGAAAAAGGACTTCGTCAAAGATATCCGCTCGATGGCCCCCGATATCCTCTGCCTGCAGGAGACTAAGGCCAGTGCCGAGGAGGTGCGGTCGATGTGCGAACTCCTGCCGGAATATAAAGCTTATGTCAATTCGTCGAAAGCCCGAAAAGGCTATTCCGGCACGGCCATACTCAGCAAAACAGAACCCATGAGCGTCACCTTCGACATGAACGTCGAGGAACATGATCAGGAAGGCCGGGTGATTACGGCAGAGTATGAGCAATTCTACCTGGTTACTGTTTACCAACCCAATTCCGGCGACGGTCTTAAGCGGCTGGACTACCGGGAGAAATGGGACGTCGACTTCATGACCTATGTCAGCGGGCTAAATCTCAGGAAGCCGGTCATTATAGCCGGCGATTTGAATGTAGCGCACAGTGAGATCGATATTGCGCGGGCTAAGGAAAATTACAACAAGTCCTCCGGCTATACCCAGCGCGAGATCGATGGCTTCAACAATTTGCTCAATACCGGCTTCGTCGACACCTTCCGCCATTTCCACCCGGAGGAAGTGAAATACACCTACTGGAACCAGATGTTCAACGCCCGGGCACGCAACCGCGGCTGGCGTATCGACTATTTCCTGGTAAGTACCGCATTGCTGCCTTTTGTCCGCGAAGCGCTTATCTGCAACGAATACATGGGCTCCGATCATTGTCCCGTGGGACTGAAACTGGAACTGAATTAAGAAAAAGGATCAAGGAACAAAGATTAAAGATCAAGGATTAAAATCATCGAAATGATCATTAAACTTCCGCTGCGCCTCATCTTTGTTCTTTATTCTTTGTTCTTTTCATCGCTTACCCCGGCTATGGCGCAGGATCAATGGAAGAAAGTGAAGGCCGAGCTCCTCTTCAGCGAAGCGCCTTTCAGCCAGTGCCACGCATCCACTATCGTAGAACTCTCTCCCGGCAGCTTCCTGGTCGCCTGGTTCGGCGGAGCACATGAAGGCGGGAAAGACGTGGCAATCTGGACGAGTACCATCGACAAGAGCGGGATCTCAAAACCCATCCGGGCGGCCGAGGGGATCATCAATGATACCTTACGCTACCCGACCTGGAACCCGGTGCTGTTTAAATCCCACAACGGAAATCTGTCACTGTTTTACAAGGTGGGACCAAATCCGCGCGAGTGGTGGGGCATGCTGAAGACCTCCGCCGACAACGGCAGATCATGGTCTAAGGGCTTTCGTTTGCCGGAAGGCATTCTCGGCCCGGTCAAGAACAAGCCTGTCGAGCTGGCTGACGGAACCATCCTGTCCCCTTCCAGCACCGAAGAATCCAGCGGACGCTGGAAAGTTCACATCGAGCGATCCACCGATGCAGGAAAGACATGGGCAATTATCCCGATAGATCATACTTCGCAACTTGATGTCATTCAGCCCAGCATCCTCAGCTACCCCGGCGGGAAACTCCAGATCCTCTGCAGGAGCAAGCAGGGAAATGTGGTGCAGTCCTGGTCGGACGACGGCGGTAAGACCTGGGGAAAGCTGACAAAAACGGAATTGCTCAACCCGAACTCCGGCACTGATGCCGTGACCCTGAAAAGCGGCAAACAGCTCATCGTTTACAACCCGGATGTTCCCGGCAAAGACTGGTTCAACGGTCGCGGAAAACTGCGGGTTGCCACCTCTGCCGATGGCCAGGCCTGGAAGGACATCGCCGTGCTCGAAGACGGAAATAAAGAAGAGTTCAGCTACCCCGCCATCATCGAGGGCAGCGACGGACTCGTTCATATTACATATACCTATGACCGCAGGAACATCAAGCATGTGGTCCTGAAACCGGAAGGTTGAGCCAGGCAATGGCTTTTACCAACAAAGCCGCCTGCAAGATGTTATTGTATTTCTAACGCTCTAAGCTTATGGAAACCAGGAACCCTTCACGGCGCAGGTTCATTCGCAATCTTTCAGCGGGCCTCGGCACCCTCATGGTCAGCCCTGCCCTCACATTCGGATGTTTGGAAAAGCCACAGTCTAAAAAACTCGGAGTAGCCCTCGTCGGACTGGGCAGCTACTCCGGCGGACAGCTTGCTCCCGCCCTGCAGGAAACTAAAAATTGCTACCTGGCGGGCATCGTGAGCGGAACACCTTCCAAAATAAAGGACTGGCAGCAGCGCTACGACATTCCTGCAGCGAACTGCTACAACTACGAGAATTTCGACGAAATCGCGAAGAATCCCGCAATCGACATCATCTACGTGGTGCTCCCGCCTTCCATGCACAAGGAATATACGATCCGGGCGGCGAAGGCCGGAAAGCATGTGATCTGCGAGAAACCCATGGCGATGAATGCCGCCGAGTGCGCAGAGATGGTCGCTGCCTGCAAGGACGCCGGCCGCATGCTGAGCATTGGCTACCGTCTCCATTTCGAACCGCACAACATGGAAATGATGCATCTCGGACAGCAGAAGATCTACGGTAAGGTGTTGCGCATTGATACGGTTAACGGCTACAGTTGGGGAGGTGATCCCAATGCGTGGCGGCTGAAGAAAGCCATGGGTGGCGGCCCGCTGATGGACATGGGCGTTTATTCCATTCAAGGATCCAGGTATACCATTGGCGAAGAACCAACCTTCGTGACCGCAAAAGAGGTTAAAACCGGCAACCCGCTTTTTAAGGAAGTAGAAGAAACCATCAGCTGGGAGCTGGAATTCCCGGGCGGAACAAAGGCCAAAGGCGAAACCAGCTTCAGTAAGAACTACAGCTACCTGCGGGCAGAGGCCGAAAAGGGCAGTTTTGAGATCAAACCGGCATACGGCTACGGCGGCCAGAACGGCAAGACACCCAAAGGCCCGATGAACCTGCCGCAGGTGAACGAGCAGGCCCTGCAGATGGATGACTTTGCCGAATGTGTTATGCAGAAGAAGCCTACCCGTGTGCCCGGTGAGATGGGTATGCTGGATATGAAGGTGATCGACGCGATCTTCCGGAGCGTGAGATCAGGAAAGCGGGAGGCGATTCAATGAGTTAATTTGCTGATTTGCTGATTTGCTAATTTGCTAATGATGCGCTATCACTCTGAGCAGTGCATTCCCACTTGCTAATTCAAACGAATGGAGCGGAAATAGTGCTTGGGCGCAGCTCCAGGGTTATTATAGCCTGATTAGCGATCCAACTCTGCTTACCTGGAATATCTGTAAGGCACAGATCGTCGAACTGCCTGGCTTTTGTCCTCCGCTGGCGGAGGTGCCCGAAGGGCGGAGGTGGTCCTCGTAATTGCTGACAAAGGGAATTTGTCAATTTGCTAATGATGGGAATGTCACTCTGAATGCATTGGAATTGTCACTCTGAGCAGCCTGTCCCGATCCATCGGGAGAGTCGAAGAGCGACCGCTGGGAAGTTCAGTAAACTGATAACAAGAACCTGCCCAGGCAAATGTCACTCTGAGCGAAGTCGAAGAGCGACTGCTGGCAATCTTTTGACAATTTCCCGGGGCTGCCCATCCTTCGACTCCGCTCCTTTAGATTTGTTATTGGCTAAATTTAAAATGAGAAAGGAAGCAAAAGTGAACTATGACAGCCGCTCCGAGTTTAGACTCAGCTCCTGATGAAGACTTTTGCCTCCCTTTTCATCATGAACTCAAATAGAAATTCGGGTTAGAGACCCATTATCAAGGAGTTGAGTTAAATGATGAATTTCTCATTTCGTTTTCCCTAATAACAAATTTATGAAAAATGTGATTATTGGTATCGACATCAGTAGCAGGACTTTGGACATCTGTATTCACAATTATCCTGCTATCGAACATCAGGTTATTGAAAATGATATTAAAGCGATTCGGTCATTCTTTAGGAAGTACGCCAAAGATGATCTGGTAGTCGCTATGGAAAACACAGGCCGCTATAATTGGAATTTGTTTGAAGTGTTGCCCAGCTTTAATTTCAAAGTATATGTAATCTCTCCTCTCCACTTGAAAAAGAGTTTAGGGCTGATACGAGGAAAGAATGACCAAATTGATGCCTCACGTATTTGCTCATTCATTGAAAGAAATCAGGCAGACATTAGTCCGTGGAAACCCACTCCAGTTGAGATAAAAAAGCTAAAAGTATTACTGACAGAGCGGAATTCGAGGATAAAAATGCAAAGACAATTGCTTCGGCAGCAACAGGACTATAAGCTGATGAAGTCTATTTCTTTCCAAAAGGAACTTAGTAAACTGAATAAAAAGTTATTAGAAACCGTTGATCTCCAGGTTAAAAACGTAGAAGCTCAAATTGAAAAAACCATTCAAGCCGATGAGTCGCTTACAGACCAAGCCCGATTAATCAGGTCCGTTCCCGGTGTAGGTAAAGTAGTTTCCTGGATGATGATTGCCAAAACAGAAGGCTTTACGATGATCAATAACCCCCGGAAAATGGCTTGTTACTGTGGGGTGGTGCCCTTTGATCATCAATCAGGCACATCTATCAGACAGAGACCAAGGGTCTCCATATACGCCGACAAAACCATGAAGAGCACACTCCATTTAGCTGCCATGAGCGCCATCCGATTGGACAATGACTTAAGAATGTACTACCGAAGAAAAATTGAAGAGGGAAAAAATAAAATGAGTGTCTTAAATGCCGTCAGAAACAAAATCATTCACCGAATATTTGCGGTCATTAAAAACCAGACCTTGTATAAAACGGACTTGGCTTTGTCATAGAAATCAGGATGACAGACACTCACACCTGATACCTGATACCTGTTACCTGATACCTGATACCTGATACCTCACACCTGATACCTAACCCCTGACACCTAACCCCTGATACCTAATAAACTTTTATCTTTAAAAAAAGTGTCGCCACACGCATCATTAACTTCCCGAAATGAAAAACCAGAATATCCAGACGGAAATAGACGCCAGCTTCCTATACCAGAAACTGGCGGAAAATGAAAGTGATGAGACTATTGCCGGCATTTTCCGCGAAATGAGCGCTATTGAGAAAAATCATGCAAGAGCCTTCGCGGCAAAAGAAAATCGCACATTAGCGGATCCGCTGCAGCCCTCCTGGAGGGCAAGAACCCTCAACCTGCTCGGTAAACTATTCGGTTATGATTATGTCCTGGGTGCCCTGATGGACACTGAGAAAAGTATTGCCAATGCTGTGATCAGTACCAAGCAAAAGCACAAGCTTCCCGTCACCGGGACCGAAACAAATCATGTGAAGATCCTGCGCTCCATCCTTTCGCGGGAAGAGCAGCTGACGGGTGCGCAGGTATCCAGGTTTGAATCCCGGCATCGCTCGATCGGCGGCAACGCGATCCGGGCAGCCGTACTGGGCGGCAATGACGGACTGGTATCCAACTTCAGCCTGGTAATGGGCGTGGCGGGAGCTACTTCAGGTCAGCAGGGAGTGCTGATCGCCGGCATAGCCGGTCTGCTGGCCGGGGCCCTATCGATGTCGCTCGGTGAATGGATCTCCGTGAAAAGTTCGCAGGAGCTGCATGAAAACCAGATGCAGATCGAGATGGACGAGCTGGAAACCAGTCCGGAGGATGAAATGAAGGAGATCATCCTCATCTGCATCGCTAAAGGGATTCCCCGGGAGCAGGCTCATGAGATGGCGACGGAGATCATGAAAGATAAAGTTACCGCACACCAGTTCCTGGTACGGGAAGAATTAGGCATTAATCCCGATGAATTAAAAGGCTCAGCCATTGAGGCAGCGGTATATTCATTTATTTTCTTCGCCTTTGGTGCGATCATCCCGGTGCTACCCTTCTTTTTCACCTCCGGGATGAAGGCTATCCTGATCAGTGTGGTATGCTCAGCCGTTGGGCTGTTCCTGATCGGCGCGGCAATAACCCTGTTTACAGGCAGGAGTGCCTGGTACTCGGGCTTCCGCCAGGTACTGTTCGGACTGGTAGCCGCAGCTATTACTTTCGGGATTGGGAGGCTCATCGGGGTGTCGCTTACCTAAACACCACGGATTACACAGATTGTAGTGACTCAGGTAATCCTTGACCACCTCCGCCCTTCGGGCACCTCCGCCAGCGGAGGACAAAAAGCCCCTTGTCCCGCAAACGGCGTTTCCATAAGAAATGTAATTAAGAAGCAACCTTCACGGTAGCCCGGCAAACAACCTTTGATATCCTCACAAACGTCCGAAGCATTGTCCTCCGCTGGCGGAGGTGGCTGCCCCTATCGGCAGACGGAGGTGGTTGAGATGAGCCTTATCACGATACTCTAACCAAACAAATTCCTTGACCACCTCCGCCCTTCGGGCACCTCCGCCAGCGGAGGAAAAAAGCCTATCAATCAGGAAAAGTCGTTTCCATAATAACTAAACATGAAACGCAAACTTTCATAGTGCCCTGTCAATCAACTTTCATATCCCTGCTGCCGCACCGAAGCACTATCCTCCGCTGGCGGAGGTGGCTCCCGATTCTTCATCGGGAGACGGAGGTGGTCCCATTATCAAATTATCGAATGCCACAGACTTCACAGATTAACACAAAGTATACTGAGGCAGGCACTCCCATTAGCAAATTAGCAAATTGCCACATTAGCAAATTGCCGAGGACTTGTATAGACCATCTAGTGGTTAGTCCACTAAATTAGCGGACTAACCTTAACATGACCTAAAGGAAAATACCAGAAGGACAGCAGGAATGCGCCTCCTACATCCGGCTTAGAAATGCACGATCAGAAACAATCCGGGTGGTTTATTTATTTAATGTCAGGCTTCTGCCCGCGGGTACCTGGTAAAAGCGGCCGGCAAACGGGCAGGCTTTGAAATGAGAGCGGCTAAAATGCTTATATTTTTAACATATTGCCGGAGCTAAAATAATCACTAACAGGGGCAGGTTAATGAAAAAAATACTTTGCGAGAAAGCCGAAAATTCATTTCACTGGATCGATCTCACCGATCCGACGAAGGAGGAGTTATCAGAAATAACAGAAAAATATAAGCTGCATGCCGAACTGGTGATCGACTGTCTACAGCCGGATCATCTTCCCAAGTTCGAAAGTCTCGAAGACTATAATTTCTTTATTTTCAGGATCCATTCCAATGATGGCGGGAAGGAACCGGATACGGTGCAGGAACTGACACACAAGATCGCGGTATTTTACTCGAAGGATTTCGTCATCACCATCCACCGCAAACCGCAGCAGTTTATTGAAGACCTTGTTAAAACTTCTGCTTTAAAAAGCTGCGACAGTACTCTTTATTTCATCAGCGCCCTGATCAGGGCCTGTCTCGATACCTATAATGTAGAGTATGCCGCCCTGACCAAAGATGTCGATTTTTACGAACACAATATCTTTCTACGGGAGCGGAAGTTCTCGCTCCTGAAAGGTCTGTACCTGTTGAAACGTAAGGTGGACCTGCTCCGGCGAATGCTGATGTTATCCTATGACATTATTGATAACGTGGATACGGAGGATGGAAACGTAGACACCCGCGATACCCGCGATCTTTATATTAAGCTGCAGAATATCTACGATACCCTGTCAGACAATATTAACCAGCTCGTGAACATCTACTTTTCCGTCTCGGCTCAGCGGACGAATGATACCATGCGGATCCTCACGATCTTCAGCGTTTTCTTCATGCCGCTGACCTTCATTGTGGGGATCTACGGCATGAACTTCGATTTTATGCCGGAGCTTAAATCTAAGTGGGGTTATCCGGTCACGCTCATGGTGATGGCCGTCGTTACGATGGTGATCTACCAGTGGTTCAAGCGAAAAAAGTGGCTGTAGATGAAGCTTAGATTGTGCTTTTAGCGAGTTTATCCATCGTCAGGTAGCCCAGGTGCACAAGGTCTTCGGGTAAATTCTCTGCGAGTGTGATCTCGAGAGTAAACTGATCTTTTTGCTCCGGTGTAAGTATCTCCTCTATCATGTAAATATCGTCCACATCGACACCGTATTTTTCATCGATATGTGAGTTCGCGCCCTTTTCCCCGGCAACGGAATGCGTTCTGAAAAAGACCGTCTTCTTCGCTGATTGAATGGCTGCCAGACGGTCATCCTGCACGGTGAGTACGGTATAGTGCTGTTCTTCCAGCTTACCCGGCTGGTAGCCGCCGAGGTTGATAAAGAAAAGTTTCTTGGCGGGCACTTCGTTCGCCTCCGATTTCAGAACCACCCGCACACGATGCCCATCAACGGACGTAATCTCCCGCCAGCCGTCGATATGGATACTCCTCCCCGCTTCCGGCCAGAAGGCTTTGATGCGGGGAATCAGCTCCTGGAGGCTTTTGCCGATAGCAAAAAAATAGTCATGCTGCTCCACATTCCTTCCCGGTGCCTTCGAACCAAGCAGCAGTAAATAAAGCTTAAGTCCTGTGCTGTCCCGTTGATCTTCTGTTTCCATTTTTATTCCCCCGCTTCCTCGTAAATCGTAATTCGTAATTCTTAAATTCTTAATTCTTAATTCCCAATTCCCACCCAATCCCTAATTCTTAATTCTTAATTCCCCGTGAGGCTTTCCCCAATCGCCCCTGACGCCTTCTCACAAAAGTCCAATCCCGAATAATCCGGGTTGTAACCCCCGATATAGGGTACTGCCATAATATAGATCCGCTCGTTCAGGGCGCCGTAAGCGTCAACCACCTGGAAATGGTCGTTGATCGTGATCCCCGGAACGTCGAGGTAATAGTTGTTTTTCCCGTTGGATGTTACCTTTTCATTGCCGCTCTCCAGTTCCTTCTGCGCTTTAGCGGGATCGCGGAACTTCAGCTTCGCCGGGCTGATCGTCTTGTTTTCCAGTAGGTTCTTAAACGGAAAATCTTCAAAGGATAAATGCGGCTGCCCGATACTGTCGACAAAGGTTTGGAAAGGTTCGGACTGCGCTTCGCCTTTGTCATTGGTGAAATGGTAAATGACTCCGCCCTTGCTGTTGGGCTCCACCTTGCTTTTCTCGTCTACGTCTACCAGGTCGAGCACCCCGGCGGCATGCAGCGCCAGGATCTCTTCGGCAGAGCCCTGCGGCACGAAGGCGATAACGATGGCTATGAGCGGCATCAGGTGCTTTTCCAGGCGCTGCCGGTCCTCTGCCGAGAAATACTTGGCCGGGTAGTTCATTGCGAAGCTGAGCACAGCCAGCATCTCCTGCCAGTAGACGGACTCCCGCTGTTCGATGGACTCCTCCGCCTGCTCGTACTCCGCTTTGAACAATTCAAAGGGATCGCGCCGTTCCCGCCGGGTCATGACGGCGGCAACGAACTCTTCCATCCGCATGTCTTTGATCTGTTCATAGAGCTCTGGCTCTTTCTCCCGGAACATATCCTTAAAATTCTTTTCAAATACGTAATCCAGGGAAAGGAAGCCCTCGTTCTCTGCGCGGTTCTCATCCACCTCTTCCTTGCTGAGCACCGCATCCTTCTGCAGGTGCGAGTCCTCGAGGTGAAAACGAATAGCCGGCAGCAGTCCGCCTTTGGAGAACATGACAAGCCTGAACTCCGGGCTTTCGGCGTCTTTGGTGAAGACCAGCCTCTCGCCTTCCCGGCTGAAAGCCCCGTTATTCCGGGACAGCGTGCGGATCGTGTCGATGGCGGTAAGCGATGAACCGCGGATCGCGACAGCATGGTTCAGCTTTAAAGCCAGTTTGCTCGGCGGGTAGGGCGAGTCGAAGTAGCCGGGGACTTTACCCTCGTTTTTAATCGGCCAGTTATGACCGGTACAGATGATCACATGCTCATACTCTAATTGGGCCCCGTTTTCCGGGACCACGATCACTTTCTCCTGTTGCGGGAAATCGATAACATCCAGGACTTCCGTTCCCGAAAAGACCTCCACATCCAGACCAGCCTCTTTCGCCTGATCCAGCAGCAGGTCGAATTGTTCAGCCAGGTATTGCCCGAATAAGAGCCGGGGCAGCACCTTGTAATCGTTAAAGTTTTCAGGATCTATCTTATAATGCCGCAGCCTGTCTTCAGGTACTCGCTCGATCCATTCGGCCACGGGTTCCACCAGGTCCGGGATCTCGTTGCCCGAGACATTGGTGATATGCTCCTGGTTCGCGCCCTCCCTGCTGTAGGGCATCCCCGCCCCCAGCTGCTGCTTTCTTTCAAATATATGGATAGTCAGGTCCGTCCTTCCGGATTCCACCAGCCGTTTCAGCATGAATAGTCCCGATGGACCGCCCCCTAATATCGCGATGCGTTTCGTGTTTTGGATCGTCATTTATGTTGCCTGCGGCGGGTGTTGTTTTATGTACAACCGCCAGGAGGTATAAATGGTTGGGGAGGGGTAAATGTTTGAGGGGGGTGGGATGATTCAAAATCTCCATCAGCATAAACAGCTTATCAGTCTGGAGTTCGCGGAATAAGAGGTTATTGAACGAGTTGTTTATATTTCGATTCACAATTCATTTTTATCCAATAAATAGTGCGGCTAAAAGGCCATATTGCCAGCGTTTTGGTTGACCGAAATTAATTCACTTTCACCTACTAAAAAAGGCATCTGTGAAGAATTAAACTATATAAATTTATCTGCAATATTGACTATACAAATCACTATGATACTGTTTTGCTTTAGGCGTGAGATGTGAATAAATTTTACAAAATTGTTCTTTTTGCTTACCTATTATAAAATCAGCATCTTCAGACCATCCTTCTGCATATTCGCCATCAACTAAAGTGGCTAACTCCAAATATAACCTGAAAATATCGAGTGTATTAGAAGCAGCTTTTTGACCAATTAAAATATCTAATTTGCCAAATGCCTTGTTAAAACTCTTGCTTTTCTGGGGTGTATTATAGGAATAATACTCTAAGAACTCCGTGTCGGTGCGAGGTATGGATTCTTGTATTAATTTATCAGCCAAAGTACCTTGAGATATAAGCCTACTTAAATTCTCTTTAATGATTTTAGAATAGCTTCTTACTTTAACTTGATTTCCATTCTTCTCAAGATTGCTTCTATTCTTAATACTGGTATCAGGTTTCATTATTTTTGAATCGGCCTCTTGGTTGAAGCAACCTAATGTTAAAATTGCAAACAACAACAACAACAATATGCATACATTTTCTAGTCGCATACGCAATCTCATATATTATTTTTCATCCAATATAAGTCATTAGATACTGTTTCCCAACTAATGGAATTCTGCTTACAACTTAGGATGAATTGACATTGAAGAAGAAGAAACTCAAAAGAAAGAAGAATTAGATGCTATCAAGCGTCATACGAATCATGCGGCATAGCGCTCCTCTGAAAACTCCACATCAAATAAAACAGCGCCGGCAAGATAAACACACTACCGATCAGTAAGGCCATCGCCAGTGCCTCAATGGTTTTCTCATGACCCGCATGATCCATTAAAGATAGCGTGCCTTGCTTCAGGATTACGATATTGGGGAAGTGGCTAAAGGTTACGGCCAGCAGGATCATACTCACCTGAAAGCCCGCTAGTACGCGCAGGATCATGGTCCGGCCCTGATACATCAGGTACCATAGGATGATCAGGGAGGCGGTGGCGGCAATGACCGCAGCAATGCCGGTCGCGTTGCCGAAGGTCCATTCCCATAAAGGGATGTTCTGCCTGTAGGCAGCCAGGAAAACGAGTCCCCCGCTGGCTACGGCGGCAATATTCATGACAAAGGCTTTCTTGCGGAAACGGGCCCTTTCCTGCGGGTTTTCCGCTTCGCCGATCAGGTATACGGCAGCGAGGAAGCCGCAGATGGCTACGGTGAACAGGCCGATGGCCACGGTAAACCAGCTTAGCCAGCTGTAGATATAGGAAGTTAAGAAGTCACGGGCTTCCGTATCGATCTGCCCGGAGACGGAGCTCCCGGCAATGATCCCCAGGAAGAAAGGGGTGATAAAGCTCGACCAGGCAAAGATCCGGTTATATACTTCCTGCATGTCATCCACTACCGCGTCATAATGCCGGAAGGCAAAGGCTGTTCCCCGGGCTATGATTCCCAGCAGCATGATGGCTAAGGGAATATGCAGGTAGGTCGACATGGTCGAATAGATCTCCGGGAAGCCCACTAACAGGATGACAATGGCGATGATCAGCCACATATGATTGGCTTCCCAGATGGGACCGATAGCTTTGTAAAGGGTTTGACGAACCTGGGGACGGTTCTTCGGCGATGTAAAGAGCTCGGTGATGCCTGCGCCAAAGTCGGCGCCGCCAAGCAGGAGATACAGGAGGATGGATACCCAGAGGAAGATGATCACTACGTACAGCATAGCCTAATGTGTTTTTTCATTATTATCCGCGACATCATAGACCTTACCCACCATCCGGATCTGCCGGTAGAGCATAAAGCTGACGATAAAAGCGAGTGAGATATAAACGGCGGTGAAAATGTAAAATGAATAAGCTATGCCGGGCATCGGCGTGACCGCATCGGCCGTCCGCATGACCCCGTGAATGATCCAGGGCTGCCGCCCTACTTCCGTTACGGTCCAGCCCGCTTCGACGGCAATAAAGCCCATAGGCGTGGCAATAACGAAAAGCTTCAGCAGCCACTTCGTATTCAGCCATTCTTTCTTCTTCCAGATTGCGGTAAAATAGATGAATGCGATCAGCATCATGGCCACCCCCAGTCCGATCATGATCTGGAAGGCGTAGTGAACGATTGCCACCGGTGGTTGATCCTCCTTGGGGATCTTGTCCAGCCCGGTCACTTCCGAATGGAAATCGCCGTTCGCCAGGAAACTCAGCAGATAAGGGATCCGGATGGCATAGTCGACCGTTTTATTCTTTTCGTCCGGGATACCGCCCAGCGTGAAAGCTGCGGGCTTCTCGGTATGGAAATGTGCTTCCATCGCGGCAAACTTGGCCGGCTGCCGCTTCGCTACGTCCTTGGCGGAGATATCCCCGCTTAAGGGCTGCAATACGGCGGCGACAGTGCCGAATATGGCCGCGATCCGGAAAGCCTTCCTATGAAACTCCACATTCTGACCTCTCAGGATCATCAGGGCATGTACGCCGGCAACGGCAAAGCCGGTAGCGACGAACGCGGCAATCGACATATGCAGCGCCTGTGAGAACCAGGCATCATTGAACATGGCTTTGATGGGATCAACATTCAGGTACTGCCCGTTCACATAATCGAAGCCTGCGGGACTGTTCATCCAGGCGTTGGCGGCTACGACCAGGATGCCGGATGCCAGTCCGCTGATACCAACCACCACCCCGGTGAACCAATGGAACCAGGGATTGAAGCGGTTCCAGCCGTACAGGAAAAAGCCAAGTGCTATGGCTTCGATAAAGAAAGCGGTCCCCTCCAGGGAGAAGGGCATACCGAAGATGGGTCCTGCATGTTTCATGAATTCCGGCCAGAGCAGTCCGAGTTCAAAGCTTAGTACAGTACCGGATACAGCGCCGGTTGCAAAGAAGATAGCCACCCCCTTGCTCCATGCTTTGGTGACGTTCCGGTAAACGATATTTTTAGTCTTCAGCCATTTGTAATGGGCGACAGCCATGAAGAACGGCATCACCATCCCGATACAGGAGAATACGATATGAAAGCCCAGGGACAGGGCCATCTGCGACCTTGCCGCTATAAAATCATCCATCAGGTAATAATTTTAGGTACAAGCTTTTCCGCCTGGAATTGGTGTTCCAGCTATGCAAACATAGAGTAAAATTTAGTTTAGGGGGTATGAGTTTAGGGTTTAAGTAAATGAAGTGGAGCTACCATTGAGAATTCGACAAATCACCTTCATCAACAAATTGCCGTGACCTCCTCCGCCTTTCAGGCACCTCCTCCAGAGGAGGATAGATGGCTGTGTTATTTCCATGTTTTCTTTGTTAATGGAATGATATATAGCAGAACCTTCAGTCAATCCCGGGAACACAAACTTTCATCAAATCACAAACGGTCCGAAGCACTGTCCTCCGCCGGCGGAGGTGGTCCCTTCTATCAGGGACCGGAGGTGGTTGATTTAGTTTAGTGGGGTTATAGATTTAGAATGCAGGTAGAATATGCGGCCGTGACCTTCACAGTTTTCGTTCTCATTATTTAGCTTCCGCAGCAGCCCATATTTCTTGGCCTTGCAGTGCATGGACGCCGCTTTCTTCTCTTTTCGCAGAATTTATCATGGCTTGAGCGAGTACCTCCGTTGGCAAGGGGGTTTGCGACTTAAGAAGTCCCAGTTTATTAAGGAACCGGATCACTTTCAAGCCCATCATTTCCGCTCCTCTGTCGCTGTTCTTCCGTACCAATATGGGCGGGTTGAAGATGATAAGCCTGGGGAACCTCAGTGCTTTCACTGCTTCTTCCAACTGTCCCTTCATCTTTGAATAGAAGATAAAGGAGTTTGCCGAAGCATTGCTCGCAGACACCAATATATAAGCCGGCACATTGTTCTCTCTGGCTGCCCTGGCGAACTCATATTGATAATCGTAATCGATTTTCCATTGGGCCTGCTTACTGCCTGCCGCTTTCAGGATCGTGCCCAGGCAGGAAAACAGGACATCGCCTTTCACCAGGTGTTTCCAATCGTCCGGTTTGTCAAAATCAATGACATGGATGTTTAGCTTTTCGTGCTGTAGACCTAAGTCCCGCCTGACAAATACATCGACCCTTTGAAAGGCATCATCCTTCAACAACAGATCCAGCAGATCTTTGCCGGTAGCTCCGGTTGCGCCTATGATTAAAGCGTGTTTCATAAAGTTATCCCGCAATTTACGAATTACTTGCTACCCAATAAGGGGCAGAAGGTTGGAGAAAGAATTGAAGTATTATTCCATTGCCCTATGGGGGCAAAACAATATTGCTTTCCTTAAAAACATAGGTGTCTTAATATTCTGCGTGCTGGTAACCGGAATGCAAAGGGGTCATGCCCCTACGGGGCATTGAACTATTTTCTCGCCCATTTTCTACCAACCTTCTGCCCCTACGGGGCAACTGTCTACGAATTACGCATTCGTTGTATCACGGCACTAACATCCAAAAGGTGAAAGTATTCTTTATGACCCCGTGTAAATCTCTTCCTTGTTGTTGCTTGTTCTAAGCCCACTTTTGTAAGCAGGCAGATTGCAGATTCATGCCCCGTAGGGGCTAAAGGTCGGTAGAAAGGAATCGATGTTTTAATCCATTGCCCTGTAGGGGCAAAACATTATTGCAGTTCTTTAAAAACATAGGTGTCGTCATATTTAACCTGAAAGTTTTCGAGGAAATCTTTGTACTCTTCTCTGAATGTCTTCCGGGAATGATGCGCCTGCTGTTGAACAATGTATTTTGTTACCGCGGGGATCTGGGATCTCGAATAGGAGAAAGCACCATATCCCTCCTGCCATCTGAATGTCGATGGACTTAATTTTTGCGTGTTAATCCATACGGATGAATCTCCCTTAATCATTCTCATCAGGTCAGACAGCGACTGATGAGGACGGAAACCAAAGAAACAATGCAGATGATCAGGCATGCTATTAATTGCAATCATTTTGTGGCCATTGTTTTGGACGATGCTCGTAATATATTGATGAAGACGTTCCTGCCACTCTTGTGTGATAAGAGCATTGCGAAATTTAACAGCGAAGATGGTGTGGATATGAATCTGGGTATAGGTATTGGCCATATTCAATAATTACATCATGTCATTAAATGGTATTAACAATATAATAATTTTCTCCATGACGAGATCAGGGTCTTTTCGGAAATGCAAGGTTATGCCCCTACAGGGCATTGGACTCTTGCTGCTTATTTCTACCAACCTTCTGCCCCTACGGAGCAGTTTGGAAGCAGAATTAATGTAATCAAGCATCATGCGGACTAACAATAAAAATATCTTCCCTTTGTTGCCAGTTCTAAAACCACCTTTCTGAAAACATGCAGATCGCTCCTTCATGCCCCGTAGGGGCTAAAGCTTGGTAGCATAAAGAATCGAAGTTTTATTCCATTGCCCTGTAGGGGCAAAACATTATTGCTTTCCTTAAAAACATAAGCGTCGTCATATTCATCTGAGACGTTAACCAGAAACGCAAGGGTCATGCCCCAACAGGGCATTGAATTATTTTCGCCTATTTCTATCAACCTTCTGCCTCTACGGGGCCGTTAGTTTCTCTGTCATGCGTATATTTATCATACCGATCATTTCAAAATTGCGGTATAGAAATACTGATCTAAGTATGAAAAATTTCCTGATCCTGTTTTTTATCGCTACCACTTCGTGTACTGCCCAAACAAGCATTGGAACGATCGAACGCTATGACAGCTCTGTGAATGCCATCGTTTCCCCTGAGGCGAAAGCTGTCATTATCGCTTCGGGCTACGAATGGAGTGAGGGACCGGTATGGATCGAAAAAGATAAGATGCTCTTATTTTCTGACATACCCGGAAATACGATCTATAAGTGGACTGTCGCTAAAGGGGCAGAGATCTATCTGACACCTTCCGGCTATACCGGGACTGCTGAACGAGGCGGTGAAACAGGCAGTAACGGCCTGACACTGGATAAAAACGGCGCGCTTGTTCTTTGCCAGCATGGCGACAGGCGAATGGCAAGAATGGCTGCGCCAGTCAGCATGCCCTCGGCAAAATTTATAACCCTTGCCGGGAACTACCAGGGCAAAAAATTCAATAGTCCGAACGATGCGGTATTCAACAGCAAAGGAGAATTATTCTTTACTGATCCGCCTTATGGACTTGAAAATGGCATGGAAGACCCTGGCAAAGAACTTCCATTCCAGGGAGTGTACAAAGTAAATAGTTCGGGCGAAGTTGTATTGCTGGTCGATACATTGACACGGCCCAATGGAATAGCTTTCTTTCCGGGAGAAAAGACGTTTATCGTCGCTAATTCCGACGGCGAGAAACCAAACTGGTATGCATTCGATATAGATGAGAACAATTCGGTATACAACGCACGGATCTTTTACAGTGCAAAAGGGTCAGACAGATCATTGAAAGGCGGGCCTGACGGATTAAAAATTGATAAGAACGGAAATGTATTCGCTACTGGTCCCGGAGGGATATGGATATTTAACCGCAGCGGCAAACTGCTGGGAAAACTCCGGTTGGATGAAGCGGCTTCTAATTGCGCGTTGTCTCCCGATGAGAAGACTTTGTATATCACGAATGATATGTATGTTGTGGAGTTTAAAATGAGGTAAGGAATCAGCAATTGAGAATGATGAAGGCAGTGAGCCGGATTGACTTTTGTCTGCTCATAGCCGCAGAACTTAGTCTTTTTTCTTGAAGATGCTAATTCTTTCGGCAGTCATTAAATATCACTGAAGTATTAATGGCAGTGAGCCGAATTGACTTTTGTCTGCTCATGGCCGCAGGGGCTTAGTCCTTTTTCTTGACAAAAAGGACCAATGCCGAGCGAAGCGAGACCATTTATACCATTAAAAAACAATAAACAAAACATAAATAACTCAAGAGCCTTCCCAAGGTGCCATTTCGCACATGGCAACGCTCAATTTTCCCATCAGCGCACAAGGCTGTGCCTTGCTCCCCCTAGCGCTTTAACCCGAACCTTCAGGAAGCAAGCCAATGCCCTTTCCCATCGCTCCGAGGCCTGCTGATGGAAAAATTTATTCCGGCACTGAGGGAAGGCTCAGCCAGCATCGCTACGGTTATGCTTTTTGAAAGTTTGCTTTAGACATCGGCCTATTGAGAGTCATCGATAGTGATAGCGACTGAACCTTGGGAAAAGGCGCACTGCGGGGTGAGACACCTTTCAACTTTTCAACGAGACTAATTCTGAACCGGAGGGACGCGGGCTTCCCCCAGTGCCAGGATAATTTTGATGTCAGCATGCCATGTGGGGTGATAAGTGCCTCGGCTGGTTTTCTGAAGCGTTGGGTAAGGCAGGGGGAAAAGCAGGCGCAGCACTGCGCGCTGACATCAAAATGCGGGTTGACTTGATGCAAAGGCACCTCGGGGAAGTCTTGAACTTTTGGTTCTTTTCTTTCAAGAGAAAAGAACTAGGCCACTGCGGCCATGAGCAGGAAAGTATCAAAATAGCAATAATATTCAACCCTTGGTGGGATCATCAAAATCACATTCAAGAATCGTTTAGCAATATCGTCTGCATAAGCCATCCTTATTAATTTGCCGTTATGTTTTGTGTAAATTTGGTTTCACCACCTCTACATCCCTGTTGATTTTCAATCAGGATCAAAAAAGCGCCTTTTAACAAAAGCACTCTTTAATGACAACAAGACTAGATATCATGTCTTATTTAGTTAGAGTATTATTTCTTTCTGTGATAACGATTTGCTACGCCGGTTGCGTTAAGGGTACTTCTTCATCAGTACCACCCGAATTTAATGATGGAGGGAAGGCTGTTGAAAACATAAAAATTGCTTATCAATGTGAAAGTATTGAATTTGAAAACTGGGAAGATGATGATGCAGCCGATTCTGTTTTGACTATTTGTTTAATCAACAGCCAAATGCTTGCTTGTGTAAAAAGTGCTGAGGAAAAGTTCGAACATTTGGTAGCGGTCGCATCACAAATAAAACCATCTCTGAAATACCCGGAGAAATACAAATCATATCACGTGGTTTTTGTTGAACAAAAAGGATTTTCACTGTCAGGAAGGAGCGTAAACTCGGTCAGCGGAGATATTCCAGCGCAATCATTATAAGATCCCCCGGTGTCGGCTCTCAGGAAATATATGCCCGAGCGGCATAGAAACGCACTGCGTGGTTAAACAGCTTTCAACTTTTCAACGACACGAATTCTGAACCGGAGGGGCGCGGGACTTCCCCAATGCCGGGAGAATTTTGATGTCAGCAGGCAACGCGGGCGGATAAGTGCCTCGGCTGGTTTTCTGAAGCGTAGGCAAAACGGAGGGGGGAAAGCAGGCGCAGCACTGGGCTCACATCAAAATGCGGGTTGCTTGCGCGAAAAGGGCATCTAGGGGAAGTCCTTGACTTATTTATGTTCTGTTTATTGTTTTTAATGGCATAAATGGTCTCGCTTCGCTCGGCATTGGTCCTTTTTGTCAAGAAAAAGGACTAGCCCCCTGCGGCCATGAGCAGGAAAATATCAACATGGTAATATTTGAAATATTGATGCGCATTAGGAAGTCCGGAATAACTGACACCTCGCCCGATCAATTACACCCTTCAATATATTCATTTGCAAATTCTTAAAGCAAACCGTTTCTTTATTAAATTATACTTAAAAAATTATGCGAATATTTCAAGTCCTGTTCATCAGCCTGTTTTTTGCCGGGCCGCTCTTTGCGCAAACGAAAAGTGCAGAGCCAGTTGCAAAAACAAGCCCCGTTTCAATAGAAAGCAAAGTAGCCGGAATGCAGAAATTCCCCGGGTACTTCGATTTTTATTATGATGCGAAACAAGACAAGATCTTTCTGTTGATCACGAAATTTGATGAAGAGTTTTTATATGTCAACTCCCTGCCTGCCGGGATCGGTTCCAATGATATCGGCCTCGACCGCGGGCAGCTGGGCGATAGCCGGGTAGTGAAGTTTGAAAAGCGCGGACCCAAGGTTCTGATGGTAGAGCCCAATTACCGCTACCGGGCGATCACCGATAATGCGAACGAGCGGCGCGCTGTTGAAGAAGCCTTCGCCCAATCGGTGTTATGGGGTTTTAAGGCGGAAGCCGAGGCTGATGGAGCCGTGCTGGTTGATGCCACGGATTTCTACCTGCAGGATGTGCATGATGTGACAGGTACACTGAAGTCGGCGCAGCAGGGAACTTATACCCTGGATAAGACCCGTTCGGCTTTTTACCTTCCCCGCACAAAGAACTTCCCGCAAAACTCCGAAGTAGAAGTAACACTCACCTATACTGGCACTGCAACGGGAGGCTTCATCCGCAGCGTTACCCCCACTCCTTCCGCCGTTACCGTGCGTCAGCATCATTCCTTTGTGAAACTTCCGGATGCGGGTTATAAGCCGCGCAAGTTCGATCCGCGGGCCGGCTATTTCTCGACTGCTTACTATGATTACTCGACACCGATCGATGAACCGATAGAAAAACGATTTATTACCCGTCACCGCCTGCAGAAAAAGGATCCTTCCGCAGCCATGTCAGAAGCGGTAAAGCCGATCATTTATTATCTGGATAACGGCACGCCGGAACCAATAAGGAGCGCCTTGCTGGATGGTGCACGCTGGTGGAACCAGGCATTTGAAGCCGCAGGCTATAAGGATGCATTCCGGGTTGAGATCTTACCCGAGGGCGCGGACCCGATGGATGTACGCTATAACCTGATCCAGTGGGTACACCGCTCAACCAGGGGCTGGTCCTACGGTGCCAGTGTGAGCGATCCGCGGACAGGCGAGATCATCAAAGGTCATGTTAGTTTAGGTTCCCTGCGGGTACGCCAGGATTACCTGATCGCTGAAGGCTTACTGTCTCCTTATGCCGAAGGGCAGGCGGTTTCGCCGGAGATGAAAGCAATGGCGCTTGCCCGGCTTCGCCAGCTGTCGGCTCATGAAGTGGGTCATACGATCGGACTGGCGCATGCCTACTCCTCCAGCTCGGAAGAACTGGCTTCCGTCATGGATTACCCGCACCCGGGCATCTCGATGGAAAACGGGAAGATCTCACTGGCGAATGCCTACGATGCGAAGATTGGCGCATGGGATAAGGTAGCAGTGAACTACGGCTATCGTGAGTTTGCCAAAGGCGAGAACGAAGACCAGGCATTGAATGCCATCCTCCAGAATTCTCTTAAGGAAGGCCTGACCTTCCTCTCCGACCAGGATGCAAGGCCTTTAGGAAGCGCTCATCCCTACACACATCTATGGGATAACGGCAAGGATGCCGCTGATGAGCTTAATCGTATAATGGGAATCAGGAAGGTCGTGCTGGATAATTTTTCAGAGAACATGATCAAACCGGGAATGCCCATGGCTACCCTGGAAGAAGCTTTAGTCCCGATGTACTTTCTGCATCGCTACCAGACGGAAGCAGCTTCGAAAATAATAGGCGGTCTGAACTATCGCTACGCCCTTCGTGGCGACGGCCAGGCGGCTACCGAACTGATCGATCCTGCCTGGCAGAAAAAGGCTCTTGATGCGGTATTAAGTACGCTGAATTCCAAATCGCTGATGATCCCGGAAAAGGTACTTCAGCTGATCCCCCCGCGGCCACTGGGATATTCCCGTCACCGTGAATTGTTCAACAGCAGGACTGGTCTTACATTTGACGCGATGGCTGCCGTTGAAGCCGCAGCTGATATGAGCGTATCGCTATTGCTGCAGCCTGAACGTGCCGCCAGGTTAATAGAGCACAACGCCCGTGATTCGAAGCAACCGTCATTTTATTATGTGCTTGACAAATTGCTTGGTGCCACCATCTATAATTCGTCCCGGGATGACTACCAGGCTGCTGTGCAGATGACCATTAATGATGTAGTATTATTGAATCTTTTCCGCTTAAGTTTAAATAAGCAGGCGCCGGGCAGTGTTAAGGCTGCGACTAATTATAAACTTGAGTTAATTAAAAATGAGCTTGCTGACCGTTTGAAGAGTACTACGACAGATAATTGGCGTGCGCATTATTCTTACCTGGTTCAGCAGATCAACACTTTCAGGGATAAGCCGGAAGAGTTTACCCTTCCTGTAGTATTGGCTCCGCCGCCAGGGCAGCCGATTGGGATGATGGGGTGTGATTAGGGAAGTGTGAGGCTTAGTTATCGTAGGGACCTAATATATTGAATAATCAAATATTAACGGCAGTGAGCCTGATTGACTTTTGTCTGCTCATGGCCGCAGGGGCCTAGTTCTTTTCTCTTGAAAGAAAAGAACCAATGCCGAGCGAAGCGAGACCTTTTATGCCATTTAAAAAACAATAAACTAAACATAAAAAACTCAAGGACTTCCCCTAGGTGCCTTTTCGCACATTTCGACCCGCATTTTGATGTCAGCCCACAGTGCTGCGCCTGCTTTTCCCCTGACTCTCCCAAGGCTTCAGAAAACCAGCCGATGCACTTATCTGCCCTCATGGCCTGCTGACATCAAAATCCCCCGGCACTTGGGGAAGTCCCGGCCCTCCGGTTCGGAATCCGTATTCGTTGAAAATCTGGAGACCATATTATCCCACAAGCCTTTGACAAATTTAATGTCCAAAGTTATTTGAGTTTCTGACTCTGAATTTCAATGGGCGATGCCTTAGCAAACTTTCAACAAGCACTACCGTAGCTATGATCGCCGAGCCTTCCCTCAGTGCCGGAAAGAATTTTCCCATCAGCAGGCATGGGAGATGGCAAATGGGCCTTGGCTTGCTCCCTGAGCGATCGGTTAGAGGGCCAGGGGAGCAAGGCACAGCCCTGCGCGCTGATGGGAAAATTGCGCGTTGACAGTGCGGCAAAGGCACCTTGGGAAGGCTCTTGACTTTTGGTCCTTTTTGTCAAGAAAAAGGACTAGGCCCTGCGGCCATGAGCAGAAAAATATCCAAATAGAGATAATAGTCAAATCTTGGAAAGATCACCTAACTCTCTCTATGAAACCACGGTTACAGCCCTCACTTTTATTTTCAATATCCTATAAATACTAATATTTTTAGCATTAATTTTGTAGACTCTACACAAGGAATCTACAATTATGCTTGCCAGCAAGAAAGATATCATCACAGAACTGCAGAAGAATATTCTGCACTGGCAGGGCTTTAAAGTGCCTTTGGCGGGCACAACGCGCTTTGCGGGACTGGAGCAGGTAGAGTCGGCTTTCCCGAACGCGGTATTTCCTACGGGTGCAATACATGAATTTTTGACGGAAGAACCGGAGCATGCTGCTGCATGTGGCGGCTTCCTTGGCGGGCTGCTGCAGGTGCTGATGGAGCGGGGCGGAATCTGCCTTTGGATAAGCACCGCGCGTTCGCTGTTTCCACCGGCACTGAAGACCTTCGGTGTCAATCCCGACAGGATCATCTTCATCGACCTGAAGCGGGAAAAGGAACTGCTCTGGGCTATGGAAGAGGCACTGAAATGCAGTTCACTGGCGGCGGTAGTGGCAGAGGTCGGCGAGATCAGCTTTACGGAGTCACGACGGTTGCAGCTGGTGGTGGAGAAGAGCCGGGTGACGGGCTTTATCCTGCGGGGCAGTACAAAGAAACTGAGTACGACAGCCTGCGTGGCGCGCTGGAAGATCACGCCCCTGCCCAGTGAACTAAAGGACGGAATGCCGGGAGTGGGCTTCCCGAGGTGGAACGTTGAGTTGCTGAAGGTGCGGAATGGTAATCCCGGTTCCTGGAAGCTGGAATGGCATGCCGGCAGCTTCAGGCCGCTGATGCCTGAGAAAGCAAATTACCTGCATAGGGAGAAATTGCTTAAAGTTGGTTAGGAGAATGAGATGCAGAAGCGCTTTATTACGATATGGTTCCGTCATTTAACGACAGACTGGCTGACGCTCCGACGGCCTGAACTGAAGAATACGCCTTTTGTCTTCGCCATACCGCAGCACGGGCGCAAGGTCATCACTGCGGCGAATGTAATAGCGGAAGCCCAGGGTATCATGCCCGGCATGCCGGTAGCCGATGCGAAGGCCATGGTTCCGAACATTGAAGTATTTGATGAGAAAGTGGAACGGGCTGAAAAATTGCTTCGTGCGCTCGGGGAATGGTGCATCCGCTATACTCCTCTCGTTGCTTTAGATCTTCCCGACGGACTGATCCTCGACATCAGCGGCTGCGCGCACCTCTGGGGTGGTGAAAGGGCTTACCTCAAAGAGGTCGTGACACGTCTGCGGGGTTCGGGTTATGATGTGCGTGCGGCAGTAGCCGATACCATCGGCACAGCATGGGCCATCGCCCGTTTCGGGCAGGTAACTCCCATCATCGAAAGCAGTGCACAAACCACTGCCCTGCTGCCTTTGCCAGCTGCCGCCCTTCGACTGGAACCGGTTGTCCTGTTGAGGCTCCAAAAACTAGGACTTTACACGATCGGCAGCTTTATCAGTATGCAGCGTTCCGCCTTACGCAGGCGCTTTGGTGAAGGGCTGCTGCTGCGCCTGGCACAGGCACTCGGCCAGGCGGAGGAATATATTCAGCCGCTTCAGGTGCCGGAGCCTTTCCAGGAACGCCTGCCCTGTATGGATCCTATCCGGACAGCCCCGGGAATTGAGATCGCTATCCAGAGACTGTTGGAAACACTGTGCCTGCGCCTGCAGCAGGATGGCAAAGGTATTCGTACGGCTGTGCTGAAGTGCTATCGCCTTGACGGTAATATCCAGCATGTGGAGATTGGCACAAACCGGGCAACGCATCATACCCGGCATCTTTTCAAGCTCTTCCAGCTGAAGATCGCTTCTATTACACCGGCGCTTGGAATTGAACTGTTCGTACTGGAAGCGATGAAGGTGGAGGATGTAGAACCTTCGCAGGAAGTCTTATGGGCGGAAGATCCGGGACTGGATGATAAAGGGGTCGCTGAACTTCTGGACCGTATATCGGCCAAGGTCGGCGCCGGCACGATCCACCGATACCTTCCGGCAGAGCATTACTGGCCGGAGCGATCGATCAGGGCTGCTCCTACTTTGCAGGAACCGGCAACTACCGCCTGGCGCAGCGACCGCCCCAGGCCTGTCAGGCTGTTATCACGACCGGAAGCGGTGGAAGTGACGGCACCCATTCCGGATTACCCGCCGCTGATGTTCCGCTATAAAGGCAGGGCACATTATGTCCGCAAAGCTGACGGTCCGGAGCGCATAGAAAGGGAGTGGTGGCTGGAAGGCGGAGAGCACCGGGATTATTATAATGTGGAAGATGAGGAAGGGCAAAGGTATTGGTTGTTTCGGTCAGGGCATTATAGTGGTGGTGAGACTAAGCAATGGTTTATTCACGGTTTTTTCGCCTGACGAACGTTGTAAGGTCAGTAAATTATTGAAGAATAATTTTCAATGGGCTGAAGCTATACAACCGTTCAAAAAAGAAATATCGTTGCTAAGAACGTCAGGCCTTCCCTTAGTGCCGTAATGAATTTTCTCATCAGCAGGCCTCAGAGCAGAGTCGAAGGGCCTTGGCTTGCTTCCTGAAGCGACGGACAAAAGCGTTGGCGGAAGTAAGGCGCAGCCCTGCGCGCTGATGGGAAAATTGAGCGTTGCCCGTGCGGCAAAGGCACCTTGGGAAGGCTCTTGAACTTTTGGTTCTTTTCTTTCAAGAGAAAAGAACTAGGCCCCTGCGGCCATGAGCAGAAAAATATCATTAAGGGCAATACATTAAATATTGACCCAATTGTGAGATAAAGCAAAAGGAATATGGGCTATACAGAACTTCAAGTCACAAGTAACTTCAGTTTCCTTCGCGGAGCCTCTCACCCTGAGGAATTGGTTGAGCAGGCAGCAGAACTGGGTTACAGCAAGATCGCCATTACCGACAGGAATACCCTTGCCGGGATCGTCCGGGCGCATGTGGCTGCGAAAGCAAAAGGCGTTACCCTGATCCCGGGTTGCCGGCTCGACCTTGCGGATGGTCCTTCCCTGCTGGCTTATCCGAAAGATCGTGATGCCTACTGCCGGCTCTCCGCCCTGCTCAGCAAGGGCAATCTGCGTGCGGAAAAAGGAGATTGTATCCTCTATAAAAAGGACGTTTATGAACATTCGGAAGGGATCATCTTCATAGCCATCCCGCCTTCCGAACTGACGGAAACCTTCAGCTTCGAACCTTCCTTTGAGGAGCAGTTGAAAGAGTACCGGCAGGCTTTTGGCAGCAGCCTCTATATAGCCGCTACCCGCACATACCAGGGTGATGACAGTAAAAAGCTTTACCGCCTGTCACAATTATCGGAACGACTGAACATTCCATTGGTAGCTACTAACGACGTGCATTACCATAACTTCCAACGGCGGGAACTGCAGGACGTCCTGACCTGCATAAGGGAGAAATGCACTATTCAGAATGCGGGCTTCCGCCTGCATCAGAATTCGGAAAGATTCCTGAAGCCTGTCGATGAAATGCTGCGACTTTTCCGGCAGTACCCCGACGCGACAGACCGCACTCTGGAGATCGCGGAAGCCTGTCAATTCTCTCTCGACAGCCTGAAATATGTTTACCCGGAGGAGATCACTTCGGAAGGACGCACACCGCAGGAAGAACTTGTCTTCCTTACCTGGCAGGGCGCCAGGGAACAGTACGGCGAGGAGATCCCGGAGAAGATCATTTCCAACATCAACCATGAAATGCAATTCATCGAGAAGATGAATTATGCGCCTTATTTTCTTACTGTTTATGATATTGTTCACTTTGCACGGAGCAGAGGCATCTTATGCCAGGGCCGCGGTTCGGCGGCAAACTCAACGGTCTGCTATTGCCTCGGCATTACCTCGGTAGATCCTACGAAGTTCGACCTCCTTTTCGAACGCTTTATCTCTTCGGCCCGTAATGAGCCTCCTGATATTGACGTAGATTTTGAACACGAGCGCCGCGAAGAAGTGATTCAGTATATCTACAACAAGTACGGGCGTGACCGCGCGGCTATTGTCGCCACCGTGACACAGCTGCACCAGAAAGGCGCAATTCGTGACGTTGGGAAAGCGATGGGCCTGTCGGTAGATACAGTCAACCGCCTGTCGGGTGCTATCTGGGAGTTCACTGATGAATGGTTCGACGAAGCCCGCCTGCTGGAGCAAGGCCTGAATGCCCGGGACCCGTATCTGCGAAAAGTACTGGAACTGACAGGTCAGCTGATGGGCTTTCCGCGACAACTCGGGCAACATACGGGCGGCTTTGTCATCACACAGGGCAAGCTTACAGACCTCTGCCCTATCCTGAACGCCCGCATGGAGGACCGCACGAATATCGAATGGAATAAGGATGATATAGACGCACTGGGTTTCCTGAAAATCGACGTGCTCGGCCTGGGCATGCTGACCTGTATCCGCAAGGCCTTCGACCTGGCGAAGCAGCATTACAACCTGAACCTCACGCTGGCGAATATTCCGCAGGATGATCCGGAGGTTTATGAAATGATCAGTCATGCCGACACGATCGGGGTCTTCCAGATCGAGAGCCGTGCCCAGCAGACCATGCTGCCGAGATTAAGGCCCAGGTGCTTTTATGACCTGGTGATCGAGGTAGCGATCGTACGGCCCGGGCCGATACAGGGAGATATGGTCCACCCCTACCTGCGGCGCCGTAACAAGGAAGAGGATGTGGAATACCCCTCTAAAGAACTGGAAGAGATCCTGAACCGGACCCTGGGGGTACCGCTGTTCCAGGAACAGGCGATGAAGATCGCCATCGTGGCCGCCGGTTTCAGTCCTGCGGAGGCTGACGAGCTGCGCCGCAGCATGGCTACTTTTAAGTTCAAGGGTATGGTTAACCAGTTCCAGAAAAAGCTGGTGGACGGTATGACGTCCCGCGGTTACACGGAAGAATTCGCGCAGCGGATCTTTAAGCAGCTGGAGGGTTTCGGAAGCTACGGTTTCCCGGAAAGCCATGCCGCCAGCTTTGCCCTGCTGGTCTATGTGTCATGCTGGCTGAAGCATTATTACCCGGATGTCTTTGCCGGTGCTATCCTGAACAGTATGCCCATGGGTTTCTACCAGCCCGCCCAGCTGGTAATAGACGCCCGGAAACACGGCGTCGAAGTGCGGGAAGCGGATATCAACTATTCGCAATGGGACAACCTGCTGGAAGAAAAAGCGGGTAAGTATCATGCCCTGCGGCTAGGCTTCAGGCAGATCAAGGGTCTGCGCGAGGAAGATATCGCGGTGCTGGTCGCCGGCAGGGGCCACGGTTACAGCAGTATCCCAGTTCTGCGGGATGCGGGTGTGGCGCAGGCAGCACTGGAAAGGCTGGCAGATGCGGATGCCTTCCGCTCACTGGGACTGGATCGCCGGCAGGCGCTATGGGAAGTAGCGGCACTGAACGACAGGCCCATCGCCCTTTTCGAAGGTCAGCCTTCGGAAAGCGCTCTGGAGAAACAGATCGAACTGCCTTTTATGACAACAGCCGAACATGTGGTACAGGATTATGCCACTACCGCTTTATCACTGAAGGCGCACCCGGTCAGTTTTGTCCGTGAGAAACTCAAGCTGCTGCATATCCTCTCCTCCGAAGAGATCCGTAACGCCAAAGACGGTATGCAGGTAAAGGCTGCCGGCCTCGTACTTGTACGTCAGCGACCGGGAACAGCAGGTGGTGTCTGCTTCATCACGATAGAAGACGAACACGGCTTCGCCAACCTGGTGGTCTTCCAGGGACTCTTCGACAAATACCGCAAAGAGATCCTGGGCGCCAAACTCCTGATGGTGGAAGGCAAGCTTCAGAGGGAAGGGGAAGTGGTCCACGTGATCGTGCGTCGCTGCTTTGATCTTTCAAAACTCCTTCGCGGACTAACAGCCGCTGAAAGTGAGAACCTGCCTTTATTGACACTGTCGCGGGCGGATGAAAAGACACCATTTCCTGCGGAAGATAAGAGGACACAGGTTAGGGAGAACGTGGAAGAGGGGGTGTTTGGTAAGGGGAGGAATTTTAAATAAGGCAACAGAAATTATACTTTTCAACCTGAACTTTGTCAATAACTCTGTAAACATCTTTGTTAATCTGTGGCATCCGTGGTGAATTTCGATATTTGCCTGACGCTGCATCCAGAGATCTTACCATGAATATTAATGACATATCGATCCGTTCAGACATCAGACCCGGAGACCTCGGCTATGTGATATACCGTCACGGCAGGCTCTACGCCGAGGAATATAATTATGGCGTTGCATTCGAAATGTACGTCGCTGCAAGCATGGCGGAATTCTACAGGAGCTACGATCCTGAACTCGACAGGGTATGGATCTGCGAGCACGGCGACCAGATGGTCGGCTTCATCCTGCTGATGCACCGGGAAAATAAAACGGCGCAGGTCCGTTACTTCTACCTGGAGCCCGCTTACAGGGGCATCGGTCTCGGCAAAAAACTGATGGGATTACTGATGGATTTTCTGAAGGACAGGGATTATACATCTGCCTTTTTGCTCACCACGGATGAACTGCACGGTGCGGCATCTATCTACCGCAAGTTTGGTTTTGTATTAACTGAGGAAACCGAATCCACAACCTTTGGGAAGCAGCTTAAGGAGCAACGGTATGAATATGTGCCGGCTTAACAAAGCTCTGCCTAGCTGGCCATCCGCGGAATAATGTACAACCCATCCTTTAACCAGTGTTCACCAAGCATGGGTTAATACTGCTTTTTCGGCAGTGCAATAAATTGCACCGCGAGTTGTTACCCGATTCTGATCTCAATTTATTAAATTGTTTCTTCATTTTTCGGAACCCCATTGGCACATGAAAACTACGCTGATCATACTCACGTTATTATTTTTGCCACCGGCACTACTCGCACAAAAGAAAGAGCAGGCCAGAGCAGATTCCCTGCGACAGGTACTTCAAAGCACTCAACAAGATACTACACGGGTAAAGACCCTAAATGCGATCGCCATCGATCAGTTAAAGCTTGGTAAAGCTGACAGTGCCATTGAACTGTCTTCCGCTGCGCTTAGCCTTTCTAGAAAGATAAATTTCACCCGTGGTGAAGCCGACTCCTATTTTTTCTTAGGGCAGGCATATGCAGGCAAAGCCAAATCAAATGATGCACTGTCAAACTATTTGTCTGCTCAGAAACTCTACGAGCAGATAAAGCGTCCCGAAGAACTGGCCGAAACTTACTATGCAATGGGTTCCGTTCACCAGCGTACTAACTATGCCGAGGCCCTACATTTTTTTAAAAAGGGATTGGAAACAGCACAGCAGACAAGCAATAAAAATTTGGCAGGCAAAATTGCCTATATAACGGCCGTTGTACTCATACGGAAAAGTGAATACAACAATGCCGCCGTGTACAAGGACATGGCTATAAAGTATTATACAGAGTCAGGAAATGAAGCAGGTCTCGCCAATTGCTATGTCGTTAGTGCCAGGCTTAATAATCAAAAGGGAAACATTCAACAGTCCTTAAAGGATAATTATACGGCCCTGCGGCTTTTCGAAAGAACAGGTAATAAAGTCGGAATATATAATGTGCATACCGGTCTCGGACTGATGTATGAAGATCAAAAGAACTGGAAGGAAGCTTTAAATAGTTATCTCCTGGCAAAAAAAGCTGCGGAAGAGCAGGCTAATAAAATGGTATTGGCGGGTGCCTATAATAATCTCGGGAATGCATACAGGGAGTTGGGGAAGACGGCCGAAGCCCTGAAAGCATTTGAAGAAGCGCTGAGGCTATCTGAGCTTACAGGTGACAAGAAAGGGATCGCCTCTTCCCAGGGTAATTTAGGAACTATATATAGCTTAATGGGTAAGCCTGAAGAAGCTTTGAAAAGCTTTGATGAGGCCAGGAAACGATTTGAAGAGATCGGTTCGAAAGAGTCAGCTGCTATATCATACCTGGAAAGCGGAAGTGTTTATTTCGACATGAGAAAACTGGATGAAAGCCAAACTTCACTGGAAAAAGCATTAAGCATCTCGAAACAGGTTGGATACAAAGACGTAATCAGTAAATCATATAAGCTGCTTTCACAAATTGACACGGCAAGAGGTAACTATATTTCTGCGCTTAAGAACTATCAATCGTTTATAGATTATCGTGATAGTATTTCTAATGCAGAATCGGCAAAACTGCTACTTGAACAAAGAATGCAATATGCATTTTCAAAGAAAGAAGACTCATTAAGGCTTGAGCAGGCGCTGATCGCAGAACAACTAGAGAAACAAACGCTTCTTTCGAAAAAGCAGCAGCAGGATCTGAAACTAAAGCAGGCGGCTCTTGAACTGACAAAAAGAGAAAAAGATGTGCAGATGTTGACCTTCTTGAAGGCAAAAGCAGAACTACAGCTCAGCAATGCCCAAAAGGAAAGAAAGCTAGGACTTGCAGAGCAGGAAAAGGCGTTGAAGCAGTCGCAGCTTGAAAAACAGACATTAGTTTCGAAACAAAAGGAACAGGCACTGTTACTTAAAGATAAGGAATTAACGGTTAAGCGATCACAGCGTAACATCTACCTCATCGGCGCAATAGCTTTTCTTGTGCTTTCCTTGTTCATTCTGCGCAACAACCGCCAAAAGCAAAGAGCCAATATCGAGCTGCGGCAGCAAAAGAACGAAACCGAGAAGGCACTGATCGAACTGAAGAACACGCAGGCCCAGTTGATACAGCGGGAGAAGATGGCGTCACTGGGCGAACTAACAGCCGGCATTGCTCATGAATTACAAAACCCTTTAAACTTTGTGAATAACTTCTCAGGTCTTAATAAAGAGTTAGTAGCTGAGATGAAAGCGGAACTGGTGAAGGGCAACTATGAAGAGGTGGGAGCTCTCGCAGAAGACATTGAAGAAAACGGGGAAAAAATAATCAATCACGGCCAAAGGGCTGCTGATATTATAAAAAGTATGCTGGAGCACAGTCACGGTACCACCGGCGAAAAACAACTAACCGACATTAACAGGCTGGCAGAAGAATACCTGTGGCTGGCTTATCATGGTTCAAAGGCCAGGGACAAAAACTTTACTGCCGAAATACAAACTCACTACGATAGTAATGTAGGGGCAGTCAACGTCGTACCACAGGAAATAGGAAGGGTCTTTCTGAATCTCTATAACAATGCATTTTATGCCGTCAGCCAGAAAAAGAAAAAGCTGGGTGGAAGGTTTGAACCGGAAGTTACAATGAATACCAAAAGAGTAAACGGTCATGTTGAAATACATGTGAAAGATAACGGCACTGGCATCTCACAGAAGTCACTCCACAAGATCTTTCAGCCTTTCTACACCACCAAACCCGCAGGCGAAGGCACGGGTCTGGGATTGTCCCTTAGTTATGATATAATCACCAAGGGTCATGGTGGTGATATAGCAGTAGATACAAAAGAAGGAGAATACTCGGAGTTTATCATTCAACTGCCGGCATAAGGGAAAAACAAGGACTGGCTTTGCCTGATAAAACTACTTTAACTGGAAGTCCTGGCTATTGCGGTTTCTTATCACCGGAAAGACCACCTGAATAAATCTTAGGAAGAAAAGTAACCATACTGCTTATGCCAGCTAAGAGCGCAATTATTTTCTGAAAAGCCACTTCCTGTGTAAAAAATATAAAAGCCGCTATGGCTAATAACAATACCATCAATGGGATTTTAAAGGCTGCCCAGCTGGAATTCTTTAAAAATTTTTTACGCAAAACAGCAAGTTCATCTTCATTCTTCCTGGTCATCAGGTATGCGCGAAAACCCCGGCTAAACAATTTAATATAATTATTATCAACCAAAAAAACTCCTTTCCGAAGAAGTGAGTAAATCTCCCAGGGATTTTTATGATTCATCAGTTCATCCTGGGCAAAATCAACCAGCAAGTATTTTTCCTTGTCGGAACAATTTTCCCATATGAAGTCGTAAAGCTGTTGATACTTCCTGCTTTTTTCAAAAATCCTTCTTTCGGCTGGAAGTCGGTCGTCGTAATCGATTTTCTTTTCATCATCATCCGTCACTGTGTTTAAGGAAAATCCGATATCCGCATTTGAAGCAAAAAATTGTTCTATTAAATTATCTTCCGGGTTAACCGTTTCTGCGTTCACATATTTTCTCAAAAACAAAAGTTCACCATTTGCTGCTATCCATCTGTTAAGCAACCAAATTGAAAAGGCGGAAAATAAAAACAGCCATGCCAGATGCAGCGATCTTCCCTTGTCACTGAAATCTAACAGGTGGTAATTCGGGATGGCCGAGGTGATATGGGTGTAAGGGTAGCCACGATCAGGGTATCTACGATAAATTTCCTTGTACCAAAAATGGCTGGAGTCTCTGTTTACCTTTGAGTACCAGCTGCCATCTGAAGCGCTGTCGGCGATCGCCGGGTAGTACTGGGCGTCATAGTATGAATTGGCGATTTGATCTGCCACCGTATAATAAAATTTACCATTCACATCCCACTCTGCACTGTCCCTGAAACAGTCATTATCGCCCCGAATAGAGTCCTTATAAACTTCATAAATGCCCAGCCGCACTCTTGCAGGTCTTTTGGACGGATCGGAGTTTTGCCTAAAAGCTGTAGTGCTTAATGAAGAAGCATCATTCCTGTTTCTGGATGTCCAGCCTATACTTTTTCTTCTTTCATTGATGGCTCCGGGAAGGTAAATCTGGTGTTTTTTAACCGATTGAACTGTTTCCTGCTTATGGGCGTACCAGGAATATACGATGGCGGGTAAGCCCGACAGGCAAAAAATTAAAGCTGTAAGCAACCCGCTATAATGACGGAAATAATTTTTTTGAGCCGTATCATTAAAATCCACGACAAAGCTTTTATTGAATAATGTATATAATGCCATTAGAATTATCAGCCCTCCCTGAAACAGCAGGAAATGATAGCTGACGGGAAACGCTATCAGCGACATATAATAGTAAAAAAGAAGACTCATGCAAAGATCAACTGCCAGCAGCTGCCATATTCTCTTTCGACTCCGGACCTTTTTCCGATGCTGCGTATTTAGTGTACGCCATAAGCATGAGCGAATAATGTACAAGCCTGCCAGCACGTTCAGCGGAGTGAATATGACGAGACTAAATATGACGTAGCTTATTTCGGGAAACAGGAAAAGAAGCAATAGAATGGCCACTGCGTAGCCGGCGAGAAATAAAAGCCCGCGATGGTAAAACTGCGACTCCCTGGCCTGGGGTATTATCCATTTCAGACAGTCTTTAAAAGTATATAATAATGGATAATTTAAGAACCCTTTCGGCATGATGGCAATTGCAAGGCCTGATGTGAGAAGAAAAGAGATAAAGCAAAAAACTAAGGAGAAAATAAAAACCCGCATATTAATGGGAACAATGTATCCCTTATCATAAAAGGTAACAAGATAGAATGGTTCGTTAGCGATCGGCATAATATGTACCAGGTGCTGCCTGCCATAGAAATTAACCTCATTAAAATATTTTTCCTGGTTAGCTGCCACCGCTTCCTGAACATTCCTGTATGATTCCATTTTTTTGAACAGATTTTCCCTCAGATTCCGGTTTCTGTCAGAGTGGATCTGCACCTCCCCTTTGCGATCGATAATACAAAAACTGTAGCCTGCCGGAAGTAGTGGATAAACAATGGGCAGCATCTTAGCCCCCATTGCCGCCATAATAAGCGAATCCCCTTTAGCAAATTTCCAAATGCTGGGCTTCGCTACGACGACGGTAAATTCGCTGTTCGACTGACTGTAAACGGCTTCCCAGGTGAATTTTCTTCCGGAACTATCGGGCAGCCAAAACATCTCCTTATTTTTGACATCCTTGAAGAATTGCCTATTATCCACATGAACCTTGACTGGGCTTGAGTCCGAAGGTGAGACCTTTATCTTTTGCATTCCGGACTTGTCTATCCAGCTCAAATTGTAAAAAGGAGTTACCCGGTATGAGTGTTCTTTACTTACGGTTTTAAAGCACATATTAATATCTTCCTGATCTGCTGGTCCTAATGGGCCGTATGCATTCGCAAAAGATATATCATATGTGGTTAATTGATTGTAACTCCTGATTAATTGATTCTTAAAATTTTGTCCTATCTGATCTGACAAGTCCTTCAGATTCTCCTTTACCTGCCGCTCCGCTCCTTTCCATAAAAGGAATTGAATAGCAATTAAGGTTATCACACAGGCGCCGATAAAAACAGACAGAACGTACAGGAAAAAATCTGTCAGTCCCACCACTTCATTCGAATCCATTATATAGAATTTAAATACCGGGAGCAGGATAATAACCAGGAGAAAAACGGTGGCTACAATAAAGACAAAATAAAAAGGCAGATGGTCTAAGGTTGCATTATACTTGTTTTCGTTCACAAGACCGCACAAGACCAGGTGGTGGGAACCGGCGTAGAACGGATAAAAGAACAGTTTGTAAGCCATTCCTTCCACCTGGATCTCGCGAATGCCGGCCGTAAAAGATTGAGTCGTCTTTGGCAACAGACTGTCGACCATGAGACTCGACAGGCTGCTTACTTCCGGATCTTCATAAAGAGCTTTTGCAGTTTTGCCCTCTAATTTTAAAAGCATGTAGGAGCTGAACAGTTCTTCCTTTTGAGAACTAAGCAGCGGCATCAAAAAAGTCAGGAGCGATTCCGAAATCACTAAGGTATCCTTATCAGGATTTCTCGACACATTATCAAGGTATTCTCTGTTAATTGCAGCCAGATAAAATGCTGTATCTGCAACGGCCGAATCAATTACCCGGCCAGACGCTGTATCCCTGGGACTGCGGAAATTAACCGTCCCGGTGATGTTATTTAACTCTAATAGGCCTTTTATTGAACCATAGTCTTTATTTTTTCCGCCACCATAAAAGTTTTTAAACAGTTTCAGATGGTTATCTACTTTCCCTTGAATATTGCTAGCAATATTATGTAAGATTATAAATCCATTCCTGTTTGTCGCCACCCTGTTAATGGGTATGAAATAATAAAAGTATAGGGAAATAAACACCGCTGCTATCAGCAATATAATGATCGACCAGGTTATGTTGCGCCAGCGTCGGGATAAGAATGAGACATTCATAACGAAGCGATTAAATTTGCAGCCTAATAAGGAGCGGTATTAATTCTGTTCCGTTGCACACTAGTTAAGTAATTAAGCTATAAGTAGCCATTCCACTAACCAGAAAGGCTTTTTCAACAGAGCTTAAGGATTACAAATCAGACCTATAATTTGAAGCTACTTTCAATACTAACCCTTACCAGCCCCGGTTCAATACATACAGAGATTTCCATCCGGTCCATAAACAATCGCCGTAGGGTGGAGAAATCCATTGTGATAGTCCCCGACCGTAAAGCCTCCTTTACATGAAAAGTTCCTACGGTGGAAACGGCAGCAATTTAAAAGGGATTGTCACTGCATCAAAAGAATCAGCTTAAAAGTGATGGTCCATTATCTACGATAGGGTACCGTATCTATGGTTGCGAGAGTCCTAAAAATAACCTGAAGTAAGTATCCGAACGATGAGAATCTATTATCAGGACAATAGCTAGTGTGCAGCTTCAGAGAAGAAATCGTAGAATATTTAACAAAAATAGTTAAATATTTAAATAGAATAAAAAACTTTAAATCATTATTTAAAGATAACACCTTCGTACCCAAACAAAAAAAGCCTTCCTTCCGGAAAGCTTTTCTCAGTGCGCCCACCTGGGCTCGAACCAGGGACCAAAAGATTATGAGTCTTCTACTCTAACCAACTGAGCTATGGGCGCGGCTAAAACCTGCGTTTTTTGCGAATGCAATTTTAAGGAATTGCATCGGATATAAAAAATCTAAAGGCAAAAAAACGAATCTGTTTGGTTAGCAGCGGTTTTCGTTCTTAAACTTATATTTTTTGTTGAAATATTTTACAGAAAAAGCTTTGAATTTTAAATAAAAACGTAAATTTCATTACAGAAAGTTTTCGTAGCCCTGCCCGTTCTTGCCTTAGCTAAACCGCCATCAGCCCGCGCTTTGGATCGCAAAAGAATGAATGAATTCGACATCATTTTAAATAACGCCCGGGGCCGAACCTTATCAGCCCACGTGAAATACGTGCATCCAGACCATTTCCTTGTTGAGATAGATCATCTTAAGCTTAAATTGAAGGTTTCAAAAAATACACAGGGAAAATTAGAATGCGAGGAAGGAGAGGAATTGCATTCTAACCTGGTTAGCGATATCTGCGATCAGATCAACGCCCGCCTTTATTCACATGACGATCTGAGTCCCGACAACCGGCCTCCGGATTAACGGCCTTCATATCCCCGCAATTTTCGATATTGCGGCAGATTTCTCTCTGCCATGACGAATATTAAGAATATCATTTTTGATTACGGGAACGTTATCTTCCTCATCGACTTCAAACGCACACAACACACTTTCACTGAATTGGGTATTGAGAACGTGGAACGTTTTTTCGCACATACCGGTCATGATCCGCTTTTTGATGAATTTGAAAAAGGATTGATCACTGCCCACGAATTCCGAGATGGCATTCGCCGGATCACCGGCAGACCCGATCTGACCGACGCACAGATCGATAATGCCTGGAATACTCTGCTGATCGGCGTTCCACCGGTTAATCATCAGATCCTCCTGAAGGCAAAAGAACGCTACCGAACCTTTTTACTGAGCAACAATAACGAGATCCATTATAACTGGATAATAGATTACCTTAAGTCAGAGTATCATATTGAATCAAATGCGGTCTTTTTTGAAAAGGATTATTACTCACACCTGATGAAAATGCGAAAGCCTGACACCAATATCTTTGAATTTGCCCTTCGCGAAAACAACCTGAACGTGGAAGAAACCCTGTTTATTGATGACAGTCCGCAGCATATCAAAACTGCGCAGAGCCTGGGCCTGCATACCCACCTTTTGACCGCACCGGAAACACTTGAGAGTTTTATGTACAGCTCAGGTCTCCTGGAGAAGGAGGAAGTAAAAATCTCTTAAATTTAAGGTATGGAAGAAAAACGATTCGGATCGCTCAAAGAGTTCTATCCTTTCTACCTTACAGAACATCGTAACACGACAAGCCGGGTGCTGCATTTCATTGGTACGGGCTTCGTCCTTCTTCTTATTCCTGTCGCCATTCTGTTCAGAGATGCCCGCCTGCTTATTCTGATCCCCTTTGTAGGCTATGGCTTTGCATGGATGGGACATTATTTCTTTGAAAAGAACCGGCCTGCTACCTTTAAATACCCGGGCTACAGTCTCGCAAGTGATTTTATACTGTTCTGGCACCTGCTGACGGGAAAGCAAAAATTCAGGGAATAGCAGCCGGCCGGCTAAACAAAAGACTTCCAGCGCTTGTTATTTGATTTATGAGCGCAAACGAATTTGAATACGAAAGCCTTGTTGAGGCACTGAATGCCCTGAAGGAAAAGGGCTTTACGCACGACTTCAATATCCACAATAGTGCATTGCACAGCAGTGAAGGAAATATCACCCTGAGTCCGAAGGACTTTGAGATCGTTAAGGTTTACCGTTTCGAAGGCATGAGTGATCCGGGAGACAATTCCATCCTGTATGCAATTGATTGCCCGAAACACAATGTTAAAGGCACATTTATAAACGCCTACGGTGTCTACTCTGACGAGATCTCCGAAGAACTCCTGAAAAAACTCAATACGCCGGTACCGAATTAATGAAGCTTACGGCGTTTTCTTTCAGCAACGATCAGGCTCAACTCACGACCCATCATACCTGAAATAGAAGTGTTTTCCTGTGCCCTGCGAAACAGGTAGGGAAGCACCGCTTTGACAGGTCCGTAGGGTACATATTTGGCTACATTATAACCGGCATCTGCCAGGTTGAAGCTCAGGTTGTCACTCATGCCCAGAAGCTGGGAGAAGTAGACGTTCTGGTGCGTAGCCTGTATCCCCCGCTCCTCCATCAGGTCGACTAGCAGGCGGCAGCTATCTTCATTATGCGTACCTGCCACAAAGCCGATATGTGCGATATTATCAGAGCAGAATTCGACGGCCGTATTATACTCGATATCGGTGGCCTGCTTGGTTGCGTTGATCGGCGAAGGATAACCCACCTCAGCGGCTCTTTTACGTTCCTTTTCCATATAAGCACCGCGGACCAGCTTAGCGCCGAGAATGAACCCTTCTGCCTTAGCCAGCGCAGCATCTTCTTTAAGCGCTTTCACCTTATCATTCCGGTAAAGCTGGTAGGTATTATATACGATCAGCTTTTCGCGGTTGTATTTTTTCATCATCTCCAGTGCCAGCCTGTCAATTGCATCCTGGATCCAGCTTTCTTCAGCATCGACCATTACAGGAACACCCTTATCGAATGCTGCATGGCAGATAGCTTCCACCCTGGCCTTTACTTTAGCAAATTCCCCTACCTCGGCGTCGGATAAATTAATGCCTGCGTTTACCTTTTCCAGCAGGGCGAAGCGGCCTATGCCGGTAACCTTAAATACTGAAAGCGGGATTCGCTTATCGCCGTCCGCATTTTCGATGGTCATGATGATCTCTGAACAGGTATGATCGAAGACGGTTTCCTCTTCTGCTCCCTCAACCGAATAATCGAGTATGGAGCCGACATTTCCCTTATGTAAGGCTTCAACAGTCGCTTCACATTCTCCGATGGTCTCGCCACCGCAGAAATGCTTAAAGATGGTCGCTTTCACAATAGATTTGATCGGGAGACCGATCTTAAATGCGAACTCGGTAATCGGGGGGCCTATACTTGTCAGGAAATTGCTGCTGATCATTTTAAACAACCAGTAAGCCCGGTTAATGTCGGTATTGCTTTTTCCGCGGAAGGAGATTTCAGTATTATCAAACGACAGGGCCTTATTATTGGTAACCTGCCCTGCAGGGGGTAAAATGGACATGCCGGCAAAGTTATAAATTAGCTGCCGATAATCATTGCCGACGGGTAATTTTTGTAGTTTTGACGCATGCTAAAATTTACATTGACCGGCGAGTTTATACCGCTGATCCAGCTTTTAAAGGCGACGAACCTTGTACAGACCGGCGGTGAGGCTCAAATAGTTGTCAGCGAAGGCGAAGTGAAATACAACGGGGAGGTTGATTACCGCAAACGCCTGAAGGTGAGACGGGGCGACATCGTTGAATTTAATGGCCAGAAGATCGAGGTAATATGAGGATAATACAAAGTAACACCTACCCCATCCATTTCGAGAACAGCCTCCAGCAGTTGGGCAGGTTTATAACAGAGAATCATTATTCTAAAATATTATTCCTTGTAGATACCCTTACTGAAAAACACTGCCTGCCAGTTGTCAAAGCAGCACTTCCGGAACTGAAGGACTTTGACATCATCGAGGTTGATCCCGGCGAGGAGAACAAGAACATTGACTTCTGCATCGGGATCTGGAAGATGATGCTGGACTTTAAGGCAGACCGAAACAGCTTACTGATCAACCTTGGCGGCGGTGTCATTACGGACATGGGCGGTTTTGCGGCATCTACCTTTAAACGTGGGATTGATTTCGTGCATGTGCCCACTACCCTGCTTTCGCAGGTGGATGCTTCCGTTGGCGGCAAAACCGGCATAGACATGGACCAGGTCAAGAACATCATTGGCACGTTCACCCAACCCAGGGCCGTATTTATTGAACCGGGTTTCCTTAAAACGCTGGACAAACGTCAGATCTACTCCGGTTTCGCTGAAATAATCAAGCATGGACTTATATACGATGCAGACTTGTTTAACAGCATCCGGGATATACAACCTGAGCTGACCGCCCCAGAGTACATCTACCGCTCTGTGGAGATCAAAAATGAGGTCGTGACACAGGATCCCCTGGAAAAGGGCTTAAGAAAGATCCTCAATTTCGGACATACCATCGGGCATGCTGTTGAAAGTCACTCACTAATGAACGACCGTGACCCGCTGCTTCATGGGGAGGCTATAGCTATAGGCTTTATTTGTGAGGCATATTTATCCGTTCGGTATAGTACCTTATCCGAAGCAGAACTGGCAAAGATCGTCTCTGTGGTACTTCATTATTATCCAAAATATCAGTTGAACCAGGCTTCGTTCGGCGCTTTAACAGAGCTGATGCTGAACGACAAGAAAAATGCAGATGGCAGGATAAACTTTTCCTTACTCAGCAGGATCGGTGAGTGCAGCACGGATAAGTTCTGCGAAGAAACCGAGATTGAAGAGAGTCTTAATTACTACAGGTCACTTTAGTAAAAAATATTCAGTCATTGCCTTGTCCGGTATTTTAAGAATTTCTGACAAGGAACTCCTGAAAAAAGGTTCATATCCTGAATCTTCCCATGGGTCCAAATAAAATATAATTTGGATTTACAAATGCACTGAGGTTCAAAAACTTATACCTGATGGAAATAATTTATGATTTTTATTTGGATGAGAAATTTAAGTGTGTAGATTTGACAATAACAACAGCAAAGAAATGATTTTATCAAACGCATATTGGAACGGTTACTTTTACTTTTATAGTGAGAGCCGGGATTAATATGCGATAAACGATATACAAGATTTATAGCAGAAAGTCCCGGCCAAACAGCCGGGACTTTTTTTATTTCAATAAAATGCAGAAAAAAAGAGTAGCCATTCAGGGTATACGGGCTTCATTTCACGAGGAAGCTGCCTTTAAGTTTTTCGGAGAAGACATCGAAACGGTGGAATGCAATTCCTTTAAGCAGACCTGTGAGGAGATGAAGCATAAGAATGCCGATTATGTAGTGATGGCTATCGAGAATTCAATAGCAGGAAGCCTTCTTCCTAACTACAGTCTTTTGCGGGAATACAACTTCCCTATCGTGGGTGAAGTCTACCTGCCTATACAGCTCCACCTGCTGGCACTGCCGGGAGTGAAGTTTGAAGACATCAGGTATGTAACCTCCCATCCTATCGCTATCAGGCAATGTATCGACTTCTTTGACGAGTTTCCGCACCTGCAGGTAATAGAAAGCAATGATACCGCTGCCTGCGCTAAAAAGATCCGGGAAGAGAATCTGACGGATACAGTTGCTATAGCAAATAACCTGGCTGCAAAGCTGTACAACCTCGAGATCATGGAACGGCGTATCGAGTCGAACAAGAAGAATTACACGCGATTCCTTATCCTGGCTGCGAAAAGTGCTGATGAAGCGCCGATCAATAAGGCGTCACTATGCTTCCAGGTGGGCAATTCTGCCGGCTCACTGGCCAGGGTGCTCAACATCTTTGCGGAGCACAATATCAACCTGACTAAGATCCAGTCTATGCCGGTGCTCGGTAAACGGAACGAGTATAACTTTTACGTGGATATTGACTGGAAAGACCAGGCTAATTATGACATTTCGATACGGAAGGTTCTCAAGCACACCGTAAATTTTACCATCATGGGCGAATATCTGAGGAACGATACCGTTTAATAACTAACCCTACCTGATACCTTATACCTGATACCTACAAACACACTCACCTAAAACTAAATAACATGAAACTAAATCTTAACATACAGCCATTAAGCAGCTGGTTAAAAGTGAGCAGCGAACCTCTTCTGATCTCGGGTCCGTGCAGCGCAGAAACGGAAGATCAACTGGTCGCTACAGCGCATTTACTGGCTAATACAGGCAGGGTTTCCGTGCTGAGAGCGGGAATCTGGAAACCGCGTACCCGTCCGGGCGAATTTGAGGGAATCGGAAGCATCGGCCTCGAATGGCTTAAACGTGCCAAGGAAGAGACCGGCCTGCCGACCGCTGTAGAGGTGGCTACCGCAAAACATGTCGAGGAAGCACTTGCAGCAGGAGTCGATATCCTGTGGATAGGTGCCCGTTCAACGGCAAACCCTTTCACTGTGCAGGAGATAGCTGATGCGCTGCGCGGCGTCGACATCCCGGTGATGGTTAAGAATCCGGTGAATCCCGATATCTCCTTATGGTGCGGAGCTTTGGAGAGGTTAAATAATGCAGGTATCACCAAACTCGCTGCCATACACCGTGGGTTTTCTTCCTACGAGAAAACTGCGTTCCGCAATGAGCCCATGTGGGAACTGGCGATACAACTGAAAACAATTTGCCCTGAACTGCCGATCATCAATGATCCGAGTCATATTTGCGGTAACAGGGAGCTTATCCAGTACATTTCTCAAAAGGCTCTCGACCTGGACATGCAGGGCCTGATGATTGAATCCCATATTGATCCTTCTTCGGCCTGGACCGACGCCAAGCAGCAGCTGACGCCACAGGCGGTCTCAGACCTGATGGACATCCTCACTTTGCGGAAGCCTGAGTCAAAAGACAAAGAATTCTCGGACAAGCTGGCTGAACTGCGCACGCAGATCGATAAGCTGGATGACCAGATCATCCAGAAGATGGCAGAGCGAATGCAGATCGTCGAAAAGATCGGTGAATTCAAGCGGGATAACGGCGTTACAATCCTGCAGGTGAGCCGCTGGGATGAGATCATGCATAAACGCAGTTCTTTTGCACAAGCATTGAAACTGGATCTTAACTTCACAGGCAAGCTCCTGGAACTGATACACAGCGAATCTATACGCAAGCAAACACTGATCATGAATGTAAAACCTGTTGTCGAAGAACAATGAGCAGCAGTATAAGCAGTAAAGAGCATATTTCTGTCTCGGCTCCCGGCAGGTCACTGAAAGCGACCATTCAACTTACGGGATCCAAAAGTGAAAGCAACAGGGCGCTGATCATGCAGGCCCTTAGTGAAGGAAGAGTAAAAGTCAATAACCTGTCGAAAGCAGCTGATACGGTTACCCTGGAAAAAATTCTCGAAGGCAGGCAACCCGAAGGCATCCAGGTACTGGATGTTGGGCCGGCAGGCACGGCTATGCGTTTCCTGACTGCCTATGCAGCTATGCAGCCTGAGGAGATCATCCTTACGGGATCAGAGAGAATGCAGCAGCGGCCCGTTGGTATCCTTGTTGATGCCTTAAGAGATCTTGGCGCTGATATTAGATACCAGGCACATGAAGGCTATCCCCCCCTGAAGATCAAAGGCCCCTTACAGCAAAAAGCACACCGCATCCGCATTAAAGGGAACATCAGCAGCCAGTATATTTCGGCGCTGCTGCTCATCGGACCGCGGCTTCCACTTGGACTGGAACTGCAGATCGAAGGCGAACTGACATCGACTCCCTATGTAGAAATGACGCTGGCTATGCTGGAGCAGGCCGGGATCATGCATCAATGGGATTCGGATACGATCGTCATCGAACCGCAGGAATTCAGGGAATCAGTGATCAGCATAGAGCCGGACTGGAGCGCAGCCTCATACTGGTATGCGATCGCTGCCTTGTCGGAAGAAGCCAGTTTCTTCCTGCCGGGATTAAACGCCTATAGCCTGCAGGGCGACAGTCGCATCACCGAGATCATGGCCAACTTCGGTATTACTTCTCAATTCAAAGACGGTGGTGTCTACCTGGAAAAGGAACCCAAACAGGTCTTGCGTAAGATCTTTGATTTTAAGGACTGCCCGGACCTTGCCCAGACCGTGATCGTCTGCTGTGCAGCTCTTGGTCACGACGCGACTTTCACGGGTCTTGAAACTCTTAAGATCAAGGAAACCGACCGGATCAAAGCCCTGCAACAGGAACTGGAAAAGATCGGCGTGAAACTGATCGAAAAGAACCTGACTTGTAAACTTGATTGTTCAGGCCTGCACTTCCCGGAGTCGGTGAGCATCAGTACCTATGAGGATCATCGGATGGCAATGGCTTTTGCCCCGCTGGCCTTAAAGATCAGGCGGGTCGAAATTCAAGATCCCGGAGTTGTTGAAAAGTCATACCCGCATTTCTGGGAAGATTTGAAAAAGGCCGGAATTATCGTTAACTAATATCTTTAACTTCGTTATTTCATAAACAGCACACAGCTTTTAATATCCCCACATGGCAGGAAACTCTTTCGGACAATTATTTCGGATCACCACCTTCGGCGAGTCTCATGGCCCGGCGATAGGGGTCATCATTGATGGCTGCCCTTCCAATCTCGAAGTCAACGAGAATTTCATCCAGGCTGAACTGGATAAGCGTAAACCCGGGCAGTCGAAAATAACGACGCAAAGAAAGGAAAGCGATACGGTTCAGTTCTTATCCGGGGTCTTTGAAGGAAAAACTACCGGCACTCCGCTGACCCTGCTGATCCCGAACGAAGACCAGCGATCGAAGGATTATGCCCATGTGAAAGATACCTACCGGCCTTCTCATGCCGACTACACCTATCAAACCAAATACGGCAACCGCGACTACCGCGGCGGCGGGCGCTCCTCTGCACGCGAGACCGCAGCGAGGGTTGCCGCAGGAGCAATTGCCAAGCTTTTATTAAAGACCGCGGGTATTGAGATCTTCGCTCATGTTTCTGCCGTTGGGAAGATAGAAGCCCCGAACCTCGAACATCTGCCCGTTGACGAGCTGGTGAGCATGCGCGAAAGCAATATTGTGCGATGTCCCGATCCGGCGACAGCAACCCAGATGATCGACCTGATCGACGGCATCCGCAAGGAAGGGGATACGGTAGGCGGTAAGGTCTCCTGCGTTATCCGAAACTGCCCGGTGGGATTAGGCGACCCCGTTTTCGACAAGCTGCATGCAGACCTCGGGAAAGCGATGTTAAGCATCAACGCCGTACACGGCTTTGAATACGGTTCCGGGTTTGCAGGATCTGAGATGCGGGGGTCCGAACACAACGATATTATCGTTCCGGCACCATCAAAACCCGGCAACGAGCCTTTAAAAACACTGACGAACTTCTCAGGCGGCATACAGGGTGGTATTTCGAACGGTATGGAGATCTTTTTCCGAGTTGCCTTCAAGCCCGTGGCTACTATCATGCAAAACCAGGCCACCGTAAACACGGCCGGCGAAGCTGCCGAAGTTCAGGGGAAAGGCCGCCACGATCCCTGCGTTGTTCCAAGAGCCGTCGCCATCGTTGAAGCCATGGCCGCCCTCGTACTTGCCGATCATCTTCTCCGGGACAAGGGCGTAAGATTGTAAAAGACACACCTGTTTCGGCATCCGCTGTTCTGCGTTACTGCCCGGGAATTTCAATTATTTGGCTATATTAAGGTACAGGAATATCGGGGAATGCTATTGCCCCGAATAGGCTTCCTCCGGGAACTACCATTCTATAATTAAGATAGGTTTCATTTAATTCCGGCCCGATGAAAAGTACCCTGCTTTTTCTATGTGCATGCTTTTGTACCTTGCAGCTCAATGCACAATTTATGAAGGCCAAACCCCCGATTGCCGAAAAGAAAGAACACTGGCGCACGATCCATGGCGACAGCGTAGCGGATAACTATTACTGGATGTACGATTATTTCGGAAAAGGGCCTGACAGTACGAAAGTCGTCGACTACCTGAAGGCCGAAAATGCCTACCTGGAAAGTGTGATGGGCGGCACAAAGAAATTGCAGGCCGACCTGTTCAATGAAATGAAGGCCCGGATCAAGGAAGAGGATGAAACCGTACCGGTTCTCAAAAATGGCTACTACTATTATACCCGCACCGAAAAGGGTAAACAATACTTTAAATATTGCCGGAAAAAGGGCACACTGAAAGCGAAGGAGGAGATCCTCCTCGATGTTGATAAAATGGCCGAAGGCCAGTCCTACTATTCAGCGACCGGGTTCAGCGTCAGCGAAGACAATAAGCTGCTGGCTTTCGGTGTCGACAAAGTTTCGAGGCGGCAGTACACGATTTACGTCAAGGACCTGGAGACCGGCGAACTGCTGAAGGATGTGGTTAAGAACACACAGGGCGATCCCTGCTGGGCCAATGACAATCAAACCTTCTTTTATACGGAGAAGCACCCGGTGACCCTCCTCTCGGAGAAGATCAGGCGTCATACCCTGGGTACGGATGCTTCCAAAGACGAGGTTGTATACACCGAGATAGATAAAAGCAATTATATCGGGGTCGGCAAGAGCAAGAATGACCGGTATATATACATCTATTCCGGAGGAACCCTTTCGTCGGAAGTATTCACCATTGATGCCGCCAGCCCGAAATCACAGTTCCGGTCATTTCAACCGAGGATGAAGGACGTCCTTTATGAAGTGATCCCCCTGGCAGATAAGTTCCTGATCCTGACTAATATGGACGCAAAGAACTTCAAGCTGATGGAATGCCCGCCAGGTAAGACCGGGGTCGAGAACTGGAAGGACGTTATCCCCCACCGCAGCGATGTCCTGCTTCAGGGTGTCGAGGAATTTAAGGACTTTATCGTGGTTAATGAACGCAAGAACGGCCTGGTGCAGTTCCGGGTACGCCAGCTCAGCGCCGGCAAAGAGCATTATATCGCTTTCGATGAAGGAGCATACGCGGCCTATCCGGGTTCTAATCCTGAATATGACAGCCAAACATTCCGCTATAACTATACCTCCTTGACCACGCCCAATTCAACCTATGACCATGATCTGCAAACCAGGGAAAATAAGCTGATGAAGCAGCAGGAAATTCCTGGTGGGTATAACAAAGAGGATTATAAAACAGAAAGGATCTATGCAACTGCCGGCGATGGCACCAAGATCCCGATCTCGCTGGTCTTTAAGAAAGCCTTTGTAAAAAACGGAAAGGCTCCCCTGCTCCTGTATGCTTACGGCAGTTACGGAGCGAGCATGGATGCTGCCTTTCAGCGAACGATCCTGAGTATACTTGACCGGGGCTTTGTATATGCCATCGCTCATATCCGGGGCGGCCAGGAAATGGGTCGCGAATGGTACGAGTCGGGCAAGATGTTCAATAAGAAGAACACGTTCACCGACTTCATCGACTGCGGTAAGTTCCTTATCAGCGAAAAATATACCAGCAAGGAACACCTCTATGCCAAGGGCGGCAGTGCCGGCGGCCTGCTCATGGGCGCCGTCAGTAATATGGCTCCCGACATGTGGAACGGCATCGTCGCGGACGTTCCCTTTGTGGATGTGGTCAATACCATGCTTGATGAGAAGATCCCGCTGACAACCAACGAATTCGACGAGTGGGGCAATCCGGTCAATAAGGAAGCATACCTCTACATGAAGAGTTACAGCCCTTATGAAAATGTCGAAAAGAAGGCTTACCCGAACATGCTCGTGACTACGGGCCTGCACGACAGCCAGGTACAGTACTTTGAGCCTGCCAAGTGGGTTGCAAAACTAAGGGCTATGAAAACCGATGATAATGTTCTGCTGTTGCATACCAACATGGAGTTCGGTCACGGGGGAGCCAGCGGCCGCTTCGATTACCTGAAAGATGTGGCCTTAGTCTATGCTTTCCTTTTTACGCTGGAGGGAATAACGAAGTAGACAGCGACCCATACAAAAACTAAAAGCATTGGAACGCCGGCCTTGCAGGCGTCGTTATTTATGAGAAAATTTCTAAGTATTGCTAATACAGCCGCGTTCAGCATCACAATTATTTTCAACTATCTTTCCAATACAGGGTTCTTTAACGGGAACACCATGAGCACCGTGTCCGACCGGTATCAGAACCTGTTCACCCCTGCCGGATATGCATTTTCTATCTGGGGCCTGATCTATCTGGGCTTGCTCGGTTTCGTCGTCTACCAGGCCCGAAGCATAGCGAAGAAAACAAAGTCCGATGATGTTGTTTCGCAGGTCGGCTGGTGGTTTGTTATATCCTGTGCTGCCAATTCCCTCTGGATCCTGGCCTGGCTCTACGATCTGACTGGCATCTCGGTCGTCCTCATGTTCATCCTCCTTTTTTGCCTGGTAAAAATCATCCTGCGAACCCGTATGGAACTGGATGAAGTTCCGGTAAGTAAGCTGGCTTTCCTGTGGTGGCCCTTCGCCTTTTACTCAGGCTGGATAACCGTCGCAGCGATCGCAAACGTTGCCGCTTACCTGACTAAAGTTGGGTGGGATGGTTTTGGATTATCAGGCGTAACCTGGGCCCTTATCATGATCCTGGTTGCCGGAGTGGTAAATGTCTATATTACCTGGAAAAGAAACCTCCGCGAGTTTGCCCTGGTCGGCGTATGGGGACTGACCGCGGTTGCAGCCGCCAACTGGCATAAAGAGCAAATCGTTGGTCATACTGCCATTGCAGTTTCCGTCATAGTATTACTGAGCATTGGCATGCACGCGTATAAGAACAGGAAAAGCATTTTCAATATGCTGAATCCGAATTGAGAGCTATGAAGGAGCAGGTAAGTGTTTGCTGGTTACGGCGCGATCTGCGTTTGTTTGATAATGCAGCATTGTACCATGCATTAATGAGTGGTCATCCCGTACTGCTTATCTTCATTTTCGACACGCTGATACTGGAAAAGCTTCCCGATAAAAATGACCGGCGCGTCAGCTTTATCCATCAATCGCTGCGCAACCTGCAGGAGGCGCTGCGCGAGCGGGGATCATCACTGTTAATCCTGCACGGCGAGCCGCCCGCGTGTTTTGAAAAGCTTTGCAGCCGCTTCGATGTGAAAAATGTCTTCACGAATCATGACTATGAGCCCTATGCGATTGATCGCGATGCGAAGATCGGCAGCATGCTGGCCGGGCAGGCAATACCCTTCCGGACCTTCAAGGACCAGGTGATCTTCGAAAGGTCGGAGGTGATGAAACCGGATGGCTCACCATACACCGTCTTCACACCCTATTCCAGAATCTGGAAACAGAAATACCGGTCGGAACCCACACCTGAATTCCCGAGCGAAGAACACCTGGATGCCCTCCTGAAGACGGCCCTCTTTCCATTTCCTTCCCTGGCCGAACTGGGCTTTGAAAAAGCCGAAGTGCATACCGGCAGCCCGGAGATCAATGAGGAGATCCTCCGGCATTACCATGATACCCGCAATATCCCTTCCGTCGACGGGACCAGTAAGCTGAGTGTGCATCTGCGCTTCGGAACCGTGAGCGTTCGCCGCCTCGTGCGACTGGCTGCTGAACTCAACGAGCAATGGCTGAACGAACTCATCTGGCGGGATTTCTTTATGATGATCCTCTTTCAGTTTCCGGAGGTAGTGGCTGGCTGTTTTAAAAAGAAATATGAGCAGATCCGGTGGCGCAATAACGAGCATGAATTCGAATTATGGTGCAAAGGCGAAACAGGCTACCCCATTGTCGACGCCGGCATGCGGCAGCTGAATGAGACCGGCTGGATGCATAACCGCGTGCGTATGATCGTCGCCAGCTTCCTGGTGAAGCACCTGCTGATCGACTGGCGCTGGGGGGAAGCATACTTCGCAGAAAAGCTGCTCGACTACGAGCTTGCCTCCAACAACGGGAACTGGCAATGGGCGGCAGGCTGCGGCTGCGATGCGGCACCCTACTTTCGGATCTTTAACCCCCATGAACAGACCCGCAAATTTGACCCGGAACTAAAGTATATCAAGACCTGGATTAAAGGATTCCCGGATTACTATCCGGAGCCCATCGTGGAACATGATGCGGCAAGAAAGCGGGCCTTGCAGGTTTATAAGGAATCACTTGGAGCTCTCTGAACATCAGCGATATTCCGGTCGACGGTGCATTCAACAGACCACTCATGATGATTCATCCCACGAACTTTATCCTTTTGCGGAGAAACAATATGCACTGTAGCACCTGCTTCTTCCAATGCCTTCTTCGGACTCAGCAGTTCTGATTCTTCAAAACCGTTTTCTGTCAGAATAGCGATCTTTCTGTTTTTTAGCATTTCCATAGCGGTTTATTTAAAGGTCATTTCACTAAGATTTACATATCCCGCAGGAAATTGTTTAGTTAATTACTTCATTTTAAATTAATGAACTTCTCATGCCCTCACTGTAAGCATTTATGTGTAGGATAGCAGAAGCAACTTCACAATGATCAACGGTATTTCATGCGGTACTCAAGTTAAGGTCAAGTCCATGAATTTATGGACTTGACCTTAACAAGACCTCTGCCTTTCGGCCATATGGCTTAACGAAAAATTAGTGAGATGGTGACGGAAATCAGGAACCAATCACGGTAAAAGAAGCTACCATATTGATGAGCGCGTTCCGATCCTCGGCGGATGTTATCATGTTGTTATAATTGGCGGTGGGGGCATAAAGCATCCCGTTTTGGAGAATGATCTTTTGATAACTCACACCTCCGGTTTGCTGGTTATTATAAGTCAGAATTGCGGTGGTGTAATTATTATCGTACTTGATATCAGGCATTTCACTTATCAGGCCCATGTACAGAAACATTTCCATGGTGAGCCGCACCTGATCCTGGAAAGGTAAGCCCGGCTGCATCGGCGACCTTGTGATCCGAAGATCACCTCCCTGTCCGCTGATGATGTTGATCGGTGTCATGGGATCGTTTAAGCCCGCAGGATTATACTGAACAGTCCATTGCTCCGGATTTTCGACTGTTAGCACATAACCCGCTTCTTTATTGATTAAGTTCTTACCGGCAAACTGGTTAGGAGATATCCGGATATTTTCCTGCTGCAGTTTATCGATCACTCTAGGGTCTATGGATCCCGTTGTAAAGTCAATCTCTTCGCCCCTGAGGGTGGTGGTTTGAGTTTCTTGTTTTACCTGCTCGACGATAGGCCTGTCGACTTTGAAGTGGAATTTAGCATTCTTAAGATCGATTTCGGCCTCACCCTTTCCCGCTACACCTCTAAATACAAGAATCAATCCGACGATGGAAATAGCTCCCATCAGTAAGAGCACCATCATCTGGCGCTTTGTTCTCTGCCTTTCGCGTTCGATCTTGACGAAATCAGATTCGGGAGCCTGGGGCGATTTGCCAAACATATTTAAGCGTTTAGGGCTTATTTACTTAAATTTAATAAAAATTACTAAAAAGCATATGAAAGTGGAGGTATAAAACATTTCGTTTTGAAGAAACCTTCAAACTAATATCTTTGAATGAAATTATATCAAAAAGGATTTGAAGAAACGTATCGCTATTTTCGCTTCTGGCTCCGGCTCAAATGCCCAGAAAATAATGGAGCATTTCAAGAAACACAACGAGGCGGAGGTGGCCATCGTTCTCACGAATAACCCCGAAGCGTACGTATTGCAGCGAGCTGATAATTTCGAAGTGCCCTCGCACATCTTCACCCGACATGAATTCTATCAGACTGACGATATCATTCAACTATTAAAAAACCTCCAGATTGATATTATCGTTCTGGCAGGCTTTCTGTGGCTTATCCCAGGGAATCTCCTTAAGGCCTTTCCCAACAGGATCATCAACCTCCATCCTGCGCTTCTCCCTAAATACGGCGGCAAAGGCATGTATGGCGACAACGTTCATAAAGCGATAATGGAAGCCGGGGATCCCGAGTCGGGAATAACCATTCATTTTGTCAATGAAAACTTCGACGAAGGTGAGATTATACATCAAAGCCGTTTTCATATCGACAAAGATGACGATCTGGAAATGATCAAATTCAAAGGTCAGCAACTCGAACACCTCCACTACCCCAAAGTAATTGAACTCCTGCTTAAGAAAATGCGCGAGATCTGAACGCCTGATTATTTAGCTATAAAGGGAATTAACCCTGCAAAATAATTTCAAAAAACCTATCTTTGCGGCTCTAAAACACAATCGTAATGAGTCATCCGGTAAAGATCAAAAATGCCTTAATTTCAGTCTACTATAAAGATAACCTGGAGCCCCTACTTCGTCAGCTGAACAGTCAGGGCGTTGTATTTTATTCTACCGGGGGGACTGAACAATTTATTCGTGATCTTGGCATGGATGTAATTGCAGTGGAAGACCTGACCGGATACCCTTCCATATTAGGCGGTCGCGTTAAAACACTTCACCCCAAAGTTTTTGGTGGAATTCTAAACCGGAGGGCATTGCCGGAAGATAAGGCTCAGATCAGCGAATACGAGATACCTGAGATTGACCTGGTGATCGTTGATCTTTATCCGTTTGAAGAGACGGTAAGATCGGGCGCGAAGGAAGAAGATATTATTGAGAAAATAGACATCGGCGGCATTTCCCTGATCCGCGCAGCTGCGAAGAATTTCAACGATGTGGTTATCATCGCATCAAAAAATGACTATCAGCAATTAACGGATATTTTGATCGAGAATGCTGGTTATACCACCCTGGCACAGCGGAGGAACTTTGCACGTACTGCGTTTAATATTTCCTCACATTATGACACCGCGATCTTCAACTACTTTAACCAGGAAGATCCGCTGCCGGTATTCAAGTCTAGCGAACAGCAGGTAAGTGTATTGAGGTATGGCGAGAACCCTCATCAGAATGGCTTCTTTTATGGCAACCTGGATGAGATGTTTGACAAGCTGAACGGTAAAGAACTTTCCTATAACAATCTGGTGGATGTAGATGCGGCTGTAGCGCTGATTGATGAGTTCAGCGAGCCGACTTTTGCCATCTTAAAACATACGAATGCCTGCGGGGTTGCATCGCGTGACAACATTCTTACTGCATGGCAGGATGCCCTTGCCTGTGATCCGGTCTCAGCCTTTGGAGGTGTACTGATCTGTAACAGGGAGATTAATGAGAGTACAGCTCTGGAAATTAATAAGCTGTTTTTTGAGGTGCTTATCGCTCCTTCTTTTTCTCCGGAAGCACTAGCTGTTTTAACCGGCAAAAAAAACCGAATCTTATTGAAGCGAAATGACGTAAAACTGCCAGTTAAGCAATTTAAGACCTTACTGAACGGAATAATCGAACAGGATAAGGATCTTACAATTGAGACAGCTGAACAGATGACTTCGGTGACGGACCGTAAGCCTACGGAAGCCGAGTTGAAGGACCTGGAATTTGCAAACAAATTGGTAAAACACACGAAGTCTAACACAATTGTTATTGCCCGGAAGGGAGCACTGGTTGCCAGCGGCGTCGGTCAGACTTCACGCGTGGATGCGTTGCAGCAGGCAATTGTCAAAGCTAAAGCTTTCAAGTTCGAACTGGAGGGAAGTGTAATGGCTTCGGATGCTTTTTTCCCATTTCCTGACTGTGTTGAAATTGCTGCAGGCGCAGGTATCGTTGCTGTTCTGCAACCCGGGGGATCGATTAAAGACCAGGATTCAATTGATATGGCCAATGAAAAGGGCATTGCTATGGTAACTACGGGGGTCAGACATTTCAAACATTAATTTTAGGCGCTAAACGGCGGGTTACAATAATCAATACCGAAAACAGTTAATTTTGCGTACTTTTCAATAAAAACAATATATAAGAATGGGGTTATTCAACTGGTTCACACAAGAAATCGCAATTGACCTGGGTACGGCAAATACCCTAATAATACATAATGATAAAGTTGTAGTTGATGAACCTTCAATTGTTGCTTTTGACCGCACTACCAATAAAATTATTGCCATCGGCCGCCAGGCTATGCAGATGGAGGGTAAGACCCACGACAATATCCGCACCGTACGTCCCCTAAAGGATGGAGTAATTGCGGACTTCAACGCTGCCGAGCATATGATCCGGGGTATGATCAAGATGATCAACAATGGAAAAGGCTGGTTTTTCCCTTCCTTAAGAATGGTTATCTGTATCCCTTCGGGCATTACCGAGGTAGAAAAACGTGCGGTCAGGGATTCGGCAGAGATAGCCGGTGCGAAAGAGGTTTATCTCATCCACGAGCCTATGGCTGCAGCGGTAGGGATTGGCATTGATGTGGAAGAACCGATGGGAAACATGATCATTGATATCGGCGGAGGTACTACGGAGATTGCCGTTATTGCTCTCTCAGGTATCGTATGTGATCAGTCAATCCGTGTTGCGGGAGATAATTTTGACAGTGACATCGTTCAGTATATTCGTCGCCAGCATAACATTATGATCGGCGATCGCACAGCTGAGAAAATAAAGATTGAAGTAGGTTCCGCTCTTCCTGAGCTTTCTGATCCTCCTGCTGATTTCGCCGTACAGGGTCGCGATCTGATGACCGGGGTTCCAAAGCAGATCACCGTATCTTATACAGAGATCGCACATTGTCTTGACAAGTCGATTTCTAAAATTGAGGAAGCCATCCTGAAGGCATTGGAGATCACTCCGCCTGAACTGTCTGCAGATATCTACCAGACTGGTATTTACCTTACAGGAGGCGGTGCCTTGTTGCGCGGCCTGGATAAGCGTGTAGCTTCCAAAACCAAGCTGCCGGTTCACGTGGCGGAAGACCCCTTACGTGCGGTTGTTCGCGGTACAGGAATCGCATTGAAAAACATCGGGAATTTTAAATTTTTAATGCAATAATTAGATATGAGATATTAGATGTTAGATTTTAGAATTTAGATTTTAGACTGGAAAACTTCCAAAGTCTCATATCTCATATCTCAAATCTCATGTCTTATATCTCAAATCTCACATCTAAAACACATGCGTAATCTCTGGATCTTTATCAGTAAATACAACGCATTCTTTTTCCTGATCATTTTCCTGTTGATATCACTCATTTTGCTGGTGAATAACAATTCATACCAGAGGGCCAGCGTATGGAATTCATCACACCAGCTTATCGGCGAGGCCTACGAACGGGTAAATGCGTTCACTAGTTACCTGAGCCTAGGCCGTACCAATGACAGCCTTGCGGCAGAAAATGCCCGACTGAATAATCAGTTAAAAACATCATTTTTTGACGACAGCGTGGAGCAGCATTCGGTGAATGACACCCTCACCCAGCAGCAATACAGTTATATCGTTGCTAAGGTTGTTAACAACTCTGTGCATCAAAAGAATAATTATATCACTATTAATCGCGGCCTTAAACATGGTATCAAAAAAGGATGGGGTGTGATTAGTGCGAAAGGCGTCGTGGGAATTGTCCTGAATGTTTCTGAGCATTTTGCAACTATACAGTCAGTGCTGCACAGCGATACCCGCATAAGTGCGAGTGTTAACGGGAATATAGGTTCCCTTGTCTGGGGAGAAGACAGCAGTGATCCGCGATTGGCAATTCTGCGGGATATTCCCAATCATGTCATTGTTAAAAAGGGTAATCGCGTGGTCACCTCAGGTTACTCGCTTTTTCCATCGGGTATCGAGATCGGTCGTGTAACCCGCACCGGACTTAAGGGGGGCGATAGCTTCCTCGATATCGAAATTTATCTAAGCACTGATTTTTCAAAACTCCAGTATGTGTATGTAATCAATAACCTGCTTGCACAGGAACAAAAGGAACTGGAGGCTCCTAATAAACCGCAATAATGGGACGCGTCATTCTGATTAATACTTTCCGCTTCATCCTGCTGATCTGCCTGCAGGTTTTCCTGCTGAAAAACATCGGCTACTATAACCTTGCAATCCCTTTTCTCTATATACTGTTTATCTTGCTTCTGCCATTTAAAATACCAAACGGGTTACTGTTCCTTCTGTCATTCCTGACAGGACTTACTGTAGACGTTTTTTATGATACACTGGGGCTGAATGCTGCCGCATGTACGGTTCTGGCATTTGTAAGAATCGTATTTATTAGTGTTACGGTACAGCGCGAGGGGTTTGACAATGAACCAGACCCCAGCCTTGGAATAATGGGTTTAAGATGGTTTATATTTTATGCAATCATCCTCACGTTTTTCCATCATTTGGTATTGTTCAGCTTCGAGACTTTTCGGTTTACCGAGTTCGGTTACATACTAATCCGCAGTATTTTAAGTTCATTATTTACTGTACTTTTAATGATTTTAGCCGAGTTCATGTTTTTCCGTAAAAAAGTGCGTTAATGAATAGTTTTTTTGCCCGTAAGTTTGTCATCCAGGGAATATTTATAGTTGTTGCACTTATATTATTAACCCGGATATTTTACATCCAGGTTATCAGTGATAAGTATCTTCTATCAGCCAATAATAACGTCCTGCGTAAGATCCTGATCTATCCGGCGAGGGGAATTATCCTTGACCGCAATGAAAAGATACTGGTGCAGAATGAGCCTGTCTACGACCTGATGGTCATCCCGAGAGAAGTTAAACCGTTCGACACCCTTCAATTCTGCAAACTCATCGGCATAGACAAAGAAGGTTTTGACAAGCGTTTTAAAAAGGCTAAAAATTACTCGCCCTATAAGGCCTCTATTTTTGAAAAACAGCTTTCCGCACAAACATTCGCTACGTTCCAGGAAAGGTTATTTGAATTCACCGGTTTTTTCGTTCAAAACAGAACGGTCCGCCGGTATCCAGACAGCACGGCAGCGGCATTTCTTGGGTATATAGGGGAAGTTTCAGAAAAGGCCATCGAGAAGTCAAATGGTTTTTATCGGCAGGGAGATTATATCGGGATAAGCGGCGTGGAAAAATCTTACGAAGAGCTGCTGCGAGGCCAACGCGGCGTTCAGAACTTGATGGTTGATGCATTGAATAGACCGAAAGGCCATTTTGCAGACGGGAAATATGATACTCTTGCGGTATCGGGGGAAAGACTTATCTCATCGATGGACAAGGATCTGCAGAAATTCGGAGAACAGCTGATGAACAATAAGATCGGAAGCATTGTCGCAATTGAGCCATCAACCGGCGAAATTCTCTCGCTTGTCAGCAGTCCCGGTTACGATCCTAACCTGATGGTTGGCAGGCAGCGCGGCAACAACTACATGAAGCTCCTTAATGACCCGACCAAGCCGATGTTTATCCGGCCTATCCAGGCAGAATATCCACCTGGGTCCATATTCAAAGTGATCAATGCCCTTGTAGCCCAGCAGCTTGGCCTGATCAGTCCTCAGACAACCTACTATTGCCCCGGGGGCTACCGCTACGGAAAAAGGGGATTTATGGGCTGTACCCACGTTCACGGGTCGGTCGATCTTTCCAAATCTATTGCAGAGTCCTGCAATACCTATTATGGTTATACGTATAGCCTTATGATTGACCGCGCAGGCATGCGACCGGTGAATGCATTTAACAGGTGGCGCGGAGCGGTAGCAAAGTTTGGGGTTGGAGACCGGTTGAATATAGACCTTCCAAATGAACGCAAAGGCTTACTACCGACATCGGATTTGTATACCAAACGCTGGGGGAGTGACAAATGGAGATCAAGTTTCAACATCTCTCTTTCTATCGGTCAGGGTGAGCTTGGCATAACTCCTTTACAGATGGCTAACGTAATGGCTATTGTGGCGAACCGGGGATACTATTTTAAGCCCCATTTAATCCAGGCGATTGGTGAAAAAAAGGTCATCAAAGCTGAATATACCAAACGGAATGACGCGGGAATTGACCCTAAATATTTTGATGTTGTTATCCAGGGTATGAGCGAGGTGGTAAACTCGCCGAGCGGAACAGCTATTTACTCCAGGATCGATGGAATCGAGATGTGTGGAAAGACCGGAACCGTTCAAAACCCACATGGGGCCGACCACTCCGTGTTTGTTGCATTTGCCCCACGTGATAATCCCAAGATTGCCATTGCGGTGGTGGTTGAAAATGCTGGCTTTGGATCCACATGGTCGGCGCCCATTGCCAGTTTAATGGTTGAGAAGTATATTACCCGTAATATTTCAAGGCCTAAAGCTTATGTTGACCGTTTGCTGGACGCCAATTTGCTCCCTGGGTCAGTGAAGCCTAAGCCGGCCAACAAGCAAAAAACAGATACAAATAAAGTAAAGACGCCGGTTAAACTTGTACCGGCAACAACCACTCAGGTCTCCACAGAATGAACAATCAGAGAAGCCTTTTTTTTAATGTCGACTGGATAGTAATCCTAACTTTCCTGGCACTCTGCATCATCGGCTGGTTCAACATTCATGCTGCCGTTTATAATCCAGAAAAACCCAGCATTTTCAATCTGGATACTAATTACGGAAAGCAGCTGATTTTTATCATATCTGCACTTATTCTGGGCTTTGTTATCCTCCTGTTAGACAGTAAGTTCTTTAATACTTTTTCGCCTGTATTTTATGGCATCACCCTCCTCCTCCTTGTGCTGGTACTTGTTGTCGGCAGAAATGTGGGCGGTAACCAGGCCTGGATTCCGATCGGTAGCTTCCGGCTACAGCCATCCGAGTTCGCCAAATTCTCTACCTGTTTATTGTTGGCAAGGTATCTGAGTGCTATTAACACAAAAGTTCAGGACCTACGGACACAAAGCGTCTGTGCAATTATCCTGTTAATTCCGATGGGTTTAATTATGCTGCAACCTGATACAGGTTCTGCACTAACTTTTGGATCATTAATATTTGTGCTTTACAGGGAGGGTTTGTCAGGTTATTTTCTCGTGATCGGAGCAATTCTAATCGCGCTCTTCGTTCTAACGCTCCTCCTCAGCAAACTTTATCTGATCGCAGCGCTGATCCTGATTTGCGCCTTACTGATCTATAACTATAAAAAGAACAGGGCATTTATCACCACTGTCATCTATGGATTTATCATTTCAGTGGTCTTTATCTTCTGTGTAGATTTTGCCTATAACAATGTTCTTCAATCGCATCAGCGGAACCGTATCGATGTTCTGTTGGGTACAGTAAAGGACCTCAAGGGTGAAGGCTACAACGTTAACCAGTCAAAGATCGCAATTGGTTCGGGTGGAATGTGGGGCCGTGGTTATTTGCAGGGAACGCAAACCAAGTATGATTTCGTTCCGGAACAAAGTACAGATTTTATTTTCTGCACTATCGGTGAGGAATGGGGATTTGCAGGAAGCTTCGTCGTGATCGGACTTTACCTTTTCCTGCTGCTCAGGATAGTTAATATTGCCGAACGGCAGCGATCTTCCTTTTCGCGAATTTACGGTTATGGAGTGGCGTCAATAATCTTTTTTCACTTTTTCATCAATATTGGAATGACGGTGGGTCTTGTACCCGTTATAGGTATCCCGCTTCCGTTTATCAGCTATGGAGGATCGTCACTTTGGAGTTTCACTATTTTGTTGTTTATCCTCTTAAAGCTGGATTCAAATAGAATGGGTATAATCTAATCCTGTTGTGTAGCAGGTTAACTCACACATTCGAGCGATTGCTGCAATACCTAGGAAAATCGCCTGTTTAGGATCTCGTAAAACTGGTCAACCGTGGCTTGTTTTTCTGACCACTTATTTTTAACCGCGTAATTCTGTTTTAGAAAATTCTCTGCAGCTAAGAAACTGTCGAACCGGTTTACCAGCTCTATAGCTTCGCTGTAAGCCAGGTTGTAGCCTCCAAAAAGATCACGAACAAACATAAGCTTATCATTCAGTTTGATCATACTTTTTAAATCCTTCTCTTCCTGCGAAATAATTTTTGCAGCCATATTTTCCTTATTCATGCCTGCCGAGAGAATCTCATTTAGAGTTGGAACCTTTCCGTCCGCCTCAGTGGGTCCGGATGGATCTTCCTTAACTAAGAGGTCGGGCACCAGGTCTTTTGCCGATTCATCAGGAAGATTCTCCGATGAAAAAGAACTGCTATTAATCGGAAGCTTATAGCTTTCCTCTAACGGATCGGGTACTTGCGGGGTATTAACGATTCTCACTTCCGCCGCTCCGGCACCTTCCGGTAAGGTGTGTGACTCTTCATCGCTAACGGTTAAGTCTTGTGGCGGTTCTGGTCTAAACCATTCGCCCTCCTTAACTGCTGCAGGATGAGGGCGCGTTTCTTCCGGGAGCGGAATTGCTTCATTTACTGGAAACTCAATATGGACTTCAGGAACGGGCTTAGCGGTTGTCGTTTCGATCCGTACTGGCTGTGCAGGAGGATTATTCTGGTTCAGCAGTTCAGGGCTACCTTCGAGTTTTTTCAGGATTGCCAGATGCTCTGCGAGAAAGTGTGAATTCGCAATGAATAGTTCTAGTTCCAGCGGGTTAATATTTTCAGGATTTTCAGCGAGGTACTGATATTGTTCAGTTAACTCAGATATAATACCGCCGATCTTCCGGAAAATAAGTGTCTTGTTCATACGATTGAGTTTACTTTTTTAAAACGCTCAAAGGGGCTGATTTAGCATTACGTCAGTACCGCTGAGACCGATAAATATAAGGACAATTATAACTACCATGCCTCAGAATGTTGACACTTTGCTGTCGAAAATCAATTTAATTAAACTGAAATTCCAGATATTAGCCGCCGGAAATCAGAACATATTAAGGCAGATGTTGTTTAGCGAGCATAATTTTAAAAGAAGAAAAGAACTGGGAGGCAGCATCGAGGTTATTTGCGGATCTATGTTTTCAGGCAAAACCGAGGAATTGATTCGCAGATTGAGGCGGGCCCAGATAGCAAAGCTGAATGTTGAGATCTTCAAACCCAAAACAGATGTTCGGTATGATGAAACAGCTGTGGTTTCGCATGATTTAAATTCAATTCAATCCACTCCTGTGGAGAACTCGGCAGCGATCCTGCTCCTGGGAGCAAATACAGAGGTTGTTGGGATCGATGAAGCTCAATTTTTCGATGAAGGATTACCTGAAGTCTGCAATAAACTCGCGAACCGGGGCATCCGGGTGGTTATAGCCGGTTTGGATATGGACTTCCAGGGTCAGCCATTCGGACCGATGCCCGCGTTAATGTCTATTGCTGAACTGGTTACAAAAGTGCATGCTGTCTGCGTACAGTGCGGCGGTCCGGCTACATATTCATACCGTACCGTAGCCAGCGAGAGTAAGATCTTGCTTGGCGAGAAAGAAAGCTATGAACCGCGCTGCCGTATTTGCTATAATTCTTTATAATTGCTCTTAACGACTATTTAACTACCAGCATTTTTATCGATAGCTGTTGATTATCATAATTCATGCGACAAAAGTACATTCCGCTTGTGAGCGTACTGACATCAACATCCAGCCTGTAAGAACCTTCACGCAGACTTTCGCTTAGGATCGTCTTAACATGTTTTCCCATACTATTAAACAAGCTGAGACTGGTAGCACCTGCCTTGGGTACACTGAATTCGATGGTGGTCCTTTGATTCGCAGGGTTAGGATAATTTTGCTTTAGCGAAAATCCGCCGTCCGGTAAAGGTCCCGGGTTTAAAATGGAATTATATTTACTTTCAGCAGCCGTAGCACTGGTTTGAAGATCCTGTAAATTATCACCGCCTATTATCGCAAAGGCAACTTTAACAGAGCCATTCGCAGGAATGTCGTAAGGCCCGGAACCCATAACAAACATGACATCATAACCGTTTGCAGGACTGCCGCCAAGGCCCGACGATTTAATTCCACTGGATAAGGTTTCATATTTTTCAGCCAAACTAAACCCACCACCGGTTTCAAGCGGATCACCGGTCACCTGGTATGACATAGGATAATAAGCGGCCGGCGCAACGCTCTTAAGAAGTTTCACGCCGGCATATTTAGTGCCTGCAGCTTTGCCGTATACATAACCCATTCGGTTTATTTCATCATAGTGCGTGATATCCCGGCTATTCTCATCTATATCCCAATCAGAAAATAAGCCAATATAAACCCCCGTCAGCGGGGTGGCATTTTCATTGAACACTTCATATTCGGCAATAATATATTTATCATCTGGAACTTCAGTATAGGCAAGCTGCCTGTGTTTGACATAAATGTTCAGGAACCCGGGATTCATTGAATCATCGAATTCCGATCTGCCTTCAAATGCAGCTTCAGAATTGTTAACTCGGCCGACCCGTACGCGCTTCACAAAGTGCTCATCACTTTGACCGACATCATTGCGGGCGTTATTGGAAACCCGGGCAGGCGAGTTACCGATCATCAATGAAGCTTCATATAGCATGGGCTGGCCTTTATAAGCGAATCCAATACCATTCACTGCCTCCGGCGAACTATATCCGATCCTGCCATTACTGGTAACCGTGGAAGACACATTATTAACTTCAATATTCAAATAATCCAATGAAACGATCACGTTGAATATTTCAAAATCATTATAATTTCCCCCATTCGAAGTGTAACTAAGTTTAAACTGCACTTCCTCATTATCCGACGCGTTAGACCTGACAAATACCCTGAAAGGCCCTATCGAGGTTTTAGTTTCCAAAGTGCCTAGTGATCCAATATTTATTTGGCTATCAATTATTTGAACATGCGTATTAGTAGTTGATAGATTTACAACCAGACCTGATGCAGGTGCAAGAAAGTTTTTGATATCGAAATATATTTTTATTGTATCTCCCGCCGGTATCGCCCCGTTACCTTTATCAACAACCGTTAGATTTTGGTTCCTGATAGAAGGCGATGCCTCGTTTACAGCCCGTAAAACGTTAAGTCTGCCTTTACCTAATTGTCCGGCATAACTCGGATTATTATCGTCAATTCTATCCGAGGTGATCCGGAGCTGTTCACCTACCTGCAACATCGTCAGATCAGGGAATTTAGCTTTTACAAGGGCAGCTGCACTGGCGAGCATCGGAGCCGACATAGAAGTACCCGAGCGTGAACCATAAGCGCCATTGTTCCGGGTATTGTAGATTGCCGATCCGGGAGCAGAAATATCCACAGTTGATCCATAATTCGAAAAAGAACTTTTGAGATCATTACTTCCTACGCTTGCAACCGATACCACTGCCGGGTATGAGGCAGGATAATCAGGTACGCTGGTATTGTCATTCCCGGCTGCTGCCACGATCAGGCAACCTTTTGCGATGGCGTAATTCACTACATCCTGGCCGAAAGCGCCTCCGCCCGGTCCGCCCCATGAGCAGTTGATGATCTGTGCACCATGATCTGCGGCATACTTTATACCCTCATAACCACGGTAAATAGCCCGCGAATTATCATCAGCACCTACCTTAACGATCAGTAGCTTAGCGTTGAACGATATACTGGAAACACCTGTCGCATTATCGGAGACTGCGGCAGCGATGCCACTAACATGAACCCCGTGATCGGTGGAATCGCTCGTAACACTGGGGTCATTATCTTCCTTAATACTACTGGCTGACATCCCAATAAGATCCCACCCGCGATTGTTGTCAATATAACCATCGCGATCATCATCAATTCCATTAACCGGATCAGCCGAATTAATAAAAATGTTTGCGGTCAGGTCGGGATGATCCAAGTCTGATCCTGAATCGACTATACCTATAACAACATTTGAAGAATTTCTTATCATGTCCCAGGCCTGAGTGGCTTTTACCTGATTCAGATAACTTTGACGGGAAACAAAAAAAGCATCGTTTGGAGTATACTGGGTGTAATAAATGTAACTGGGTTCAGCATACTCAATGCTCTCATTTTTTAGAAGTTCGTTAATAACATCATCGATTGGCCGCTTACCCTCAAAGGTGAACTCATAAATTCTGTCAAGGCCGCTATCATCCTTCAACTTCTTTTTATAAACGGAGGTCTCCTCCGAAACCGGGCTGCTAAATATCTTCTTCATGCCCGTTATTTGAACTGACCGTATGCTGACTCCGTTTAAGCGGCCTTTTGCCACTGATGGGAGAGTACTGTCAGCCTTGTACTTAATGATCAACTTATTGGGCAAATAATCGCGGGAGTTTACACCTGCAGGAAGCTTGAATATTTTTTGTACCCGCGGATCGTCAGAGGCAAAAACTCCAGAAGTAACGAGTATTAAAAATAAGGGGAGAAATAATTTCATACGATGAGAGCCAATGTAAATATACGAATTACAAGCACCTATAAATATTGGCTTTCAACAGTATTTTCGTTAACTTAGATAGCATTAACAGCCAAAACACTTAAACTATGGCTTTAATTTCTTCTCAGCAAGATTAAACATTTAAAACTTATTATGTGTTCTCTTGTATATTGATTGGAAATTGCCATCCTATTTTCTAAACTTCTAACTTACTAAAACAATTTCTGGCATGTAACTTGAAAAACAGTTTTAAAATGGACATTAAGCAAAAAATTCTTATCATAGACGACAGCCAGATAGATCTCCCTGTAAGTGCTTTGTTGCTCAAAAACAAATTTCAAAACGCCGAAATTCATATGGCAAGCAGTGCTGCCAGTGGCCTGGAATGGTTATTAAAACACCAGCACCAGCTCGGACAAGGTCTGGTCATTCTTCTGGATGTGCGAATGCCTGACATGGATGGCTTTGAATTCTTAAATGCCTACGAACTCTTACCGGAGGAAATAAAATCCAATACGCGGATTATTATGTTATCATCTACATTAGACCCTTTTGATATTCAAAAAGCGCACAATAACAAATATGTCAAAACGGTCCTAAATAAGCCCTTGCCGGTTTCTGACCTTGCAAACCTGCTTAGCGATATGCAGTGATCGCTTCGAATCCTTCACCAATAAAAGCGTGTATATTACCGGATGACCACTCCCCTGGCAACCGGATGTTCTGCCTTAAATTCGAGACCCAGTAAACCGGCTACGGTTTGAGCAAGTTGCTCCTGGTAGAGTTGCATGTCTTTTCTTATCTCACCCTTTGCGGTAATTCCAGGACCCAATAAAGCAAACCACGTCTCACTTGCGCCAGGAACACTTTGCCCGTGCTCTACCCACAAATTTTTATTCTGATCACCCCGGCCATGATCCACTGTGATCAATAATGCCGTCTTATCTTTGTAGGCCGGATCGTTTTGTACAAACTTCCATATGTCCCCTACCCACTTATCTACCTGCCTGGCGGCATCAAGATAAGAGCGGTATTGACCAGAATGAGCCCATTCGTCAGTTTCTCCGTAACCGATGTACAATATCTTAGGCTTTCTGGTCTTAAGGTGCTCCATAGCCGCGTAATGAGTAAATACATCCAGGCATTCTCCGCTGCCCCAGGGCCTGAAGCTATCTGCAAGCATCTGGTTGAGCAGAACTTCCCTTTCAGTCGGGTTATTCCCCCCGGTAGGATTAAAAGCTGACACCACGGGAAAACCTGCACGCTCCTCATTCAGTATTCTATCAAATGCGCCCCATGCGCCGAAAGCTGCAACCCTGTCCTTATACTTTGCTTGCTTGTTTAAAAATTCCAATATGGTTGTATGAGGATTTGGAGGATAGTTGTTGGAGTTGATAGCCGAATCCGCGAACCCTGTAAAAAGCTCACTATACCCGGGGTAGGAAAACCAGTGCGGATTCGCATTGTTTACCTTATTTCCGAGTGTCCGGTTACCGTATAGCTGGCCATGCCTGGCCAAGGTCTCCCAAAAGAATGGCAAAAGCCTTTTTCGCCTTTCCAGATGATTGCCGGCTCCGTACTTATCATATATATAACTGCTGTCCCCCTGGTTAAATCTTTCTTTGTTCGCTAACACGGTATCCATGCCTTTAAAGACTTCCTGCCAGCGCAAGCCATCCGAAGTGATGATGATCAGGTTCTCAATTTTTGTTTGCGCCTGCATCAGGCCACTGGAAAATAAAAAAAACATTAAAAGCAGAACTACCTTTCTCATCATCGCGTTATTTGGGGGCCAGGCTTACTTCCTGTCCATTCGCCAAATCTATTTATCTTAAGGGGCTAATCAAATTCTTAAGGAGAAATGATTCAAATTTGTCGCTGTACCCAGGGGAAACGCATTAGAGTCACCACCTGCAATTTGTTTTATCAAAAAAAGAGATAGCTTTAAAAATATCGTTTTGACTGCGGATTCTATATTCATTTAATTTCAATTACCTGAATACCAGAATGAAACTCGCAATAAATACTCTATAAGGAATTTTAGAATAACAAATTCATGAAAGCACTTCTTACGGTTCTATTCTTTTTTAGTATACAATCCGTTTTCGCCCAAACCAAAATAATCAATAGCCAATATGAAAACGGGACTTTAAAAAAAGGATATAAGGATAGTATCTGGCGATATTATGATAAGCCGGGAGAACTTGCATTAGAGATTAACTACAGTACCGCCAAACTTTTGTACCTGAAACCCGATACTTCTGAATTTGTCATAAAAATCAATGATCAATGGGCAAAGTCTAAATTAGACGCTCAGCCTCGATACCTTGGAAGTATGACTGTTTTCATGGGTTCACTTCAACGAAGTGTAAGATATCCGGCACGGGCTCGAAGCAATGAAACTGCCGGTAAGTTTTATGTGACTTTTGAAATAGATACGATAGGGAGGGCGGGCAATTATCAGGTTATTAATGATATCGGTGATGACTGTGGCAAAGAGGCGATTAATGCACTCAAGCAAATCCCCAATTATTGGCTGCCTGCACAGAGGAATGGAAAAGCTTATGCTTCTAAATTCATTTTACCCCTTAAATTTGAAATGATTGTGGGTAACCGGGAAATTGTTCCCCAGAAAAGTAAATCCACAGAACTTCCCCTTGCAAAGGCGCTTGACGAACTGTTGATCAGGACAATGAGCGGGCCGGTCTACTTCCGGTAGCAATTTTGGCCTATTACAATAACTTTCCTACAGGCTTCTCAAGACAGCTGGGGTTGATACCCTCTGCAGGATAGATCAGGGTTCTTTAAAAAACCCTGATCTGACCCGGTTCTGATAACCTATTTACTGCCTAGTTCGGATTTAACAAACAGCAACTCCGACCATTGGCGGGTTACCATCTCTCTCACACCCGCCACATATTTATCCCAGCCCTCCTGGCCATGCGCTTTTTTATAACGAACAGGAAACGGTTCCCGAAATCCTGTTTCTCTTTCTTTCAGACCCTGCTTATACCGTGTAACTACAGTGAATTGTGGCTCACCTGAGGAACTTGATTCATACACCGCGATGCTTTGATTACTTTGTTCCCATACTTTTTTCATTGTCGTAATCGATTCCTGCATCTCATCGTAATAACCCGGCTTGTAAAAAACGTGGTTAACCGCAATCTTTTCTGCATAATCCGTTTGCGCCACACTGCTGAGGTCCGCACGAAAAGTCATATAGCTAAAGGAGACTCTGTCGCTGAGAAATGGTTGAACCGAGCCATTCCAGTCATCCATATGCGCTTTACCCAGATCACCCCTTTTATCGACCGAATCCCAGGTCTTAGGTCCTTCAACAACCTGGTAACCACCGGCATCGGGACCCGTTTCAATACTGAGTACGAGCCATTTTGTATCGCCTTTATGATATTTCTGCGCGTGTGCAGCAAGCGCCTTTTCAAATTGCGGTACTTTGTCGGCTTTGGGGAAATAACGGTCGACAGAAATGACATTGTTGTTCTGCGCCACGGCAAACAATGGAAGCGCGAATAGTAGTACTAAAAGCTTTCTCATGTCGGTTGGGTTTTAAGCCCGACCACCTTCCAGCAGTACGGGCAGGTGAATTATGTAGACTGAATATACAAAAGTAAAGGGACTAAATAAAATAATTTTTTAACTATTGTTTTAATTTCTTCCAGTGATAGTTCTAGTTTAAATCGACGCTGAAAAATTTTTCTCTACCGGGATTCTTTACTGGTATATATAAATTCCCTATGCTTTAATTCATATCTATTTAATTATCAAATATTTCAGCACTGAAATTCGCTCTTTGCTTAATTATAATTTTTAAATTTGGGTGAATTAACATTAAAAACTTCTTCTCTCATTAATGTCGTTCTTCCCACCTTAATCTTTTAAACACTCACCGCTATGAAAAAGCAACCCGTTATCACGCTTGCGCGATCAATAATTTTATTTTCATTATTATTCATTGGAACTGCCGCACTGGCTCAATCGTCCAAGGACAACAAAATTATTGCTGATTGTGATAGTGCCAAAGCAGAATTTATTCAAACAGATCCCTTATTGAAAAACTTGTTTGAAAGCGCCTATGGCTATGTCATCTTCCCCAACGTAGGTAAGGGAGCTGTTGGTGTGGGCGGCGCCACCGGAAATGGTATGGTCTATGAAAAAGGTAAAATTATAGGAAAAGCGAAGATGTCGCAGGTAACCGTCGGTTTTCAATTCGGCGGACAGGCATATCGGGAACTCATTTTTTTTGAAAGCAAGGCAGCACTGGATAAATTCAAGGGGAACGATTTTGAATTCTCAGCACAGGCGTCAGCTGTGGCGGCCACGAAAGGCGCTTCAGCAAATGTCAAGTTTACAAATGGTGTCCTGATATTCACCCAACAAAAAGGGGGTGTGATGTACGAAGCATCGGTGGGCGGCCAGAAATTTAAGTATACCCCGAATTAACGACCATTAGCTTAAGCGGCTAATCAGCTGTCAGCCGGACGTTCATTTAAACAGCACCTGGCTTTTAGGCTCGACTGCGATCTTTTCAACTGAAGGTTAAAAGGAATATGATCATAGCACAGTAATGCTATAAAACAAAAAATCCCCGAAGTAAAACTTCGAGGATTTTTTTGTGGTGCCACCTGGATTCGAACCAGGGACACAAGGATTTTCAGTCCTTTGCTCTACCGACTGAGCTATGGCACCATTCCCTTTCTTTCGTCTTGGGACTGCAAATGTAGCGTCTTTTTTCATTTATGAAAATCTTTTTTCAAAAAACTTCCCGGCAGCTTAAAATCGCCTTGAAATCACTATTAAGTAGTGCTGAGACCGGCAGATTTAAACTTATTACTTAATTTAGCCATCCTATACAAAATATATGATACCTCAACTTATATTTTTAATCATTGCCATCGCGGCTATTGCCCTGTTTACCATTAACATACGCAAGATCATCCGCAATATTAACCTGGGACGGCCTGAAGATCGCTCCGACCGACCTGCCGAACGATTCATGGTCATGCTCAAAGTAGCCTTCGGTCAAACCAAAATGACCAAGCGCCCCGTTGCTGCGGTCCTCCACTTTTTTGTCTATGTGGGTTTCATCATCATTAACCTGGAAGTACTGGAGATCATCATCGACGGGCTTTTCGGAACCCACCGGATCTTCGCGTCCCCGCTCGGCGGCTTGTATAATGTACTCATCGGCTCATTTGAAATATTGGCTGCGCTGGTTCTGATTGGTGTGATCGCTTTCTATGCCCGCCGGAACTTTCTCAGGCTAAAAAGATTCACGGGCGTCGAAATGACCAAATGGCCACTTTCGGATGCCAACAATATTTTGATCATCGAAACACTGTTAATGATCGCCTTTCTGACCATGAATGCAGCCGATTACCGGCTTCAGCAACTTGGTGCCCAGCATTATATCACTGCCGGCTCCTTCCCTGTCAGCAGCCTGATCGCACCCTTACTGCCAAATTCAGAATCCGCGCTCATCCTCATCGAACGGGCTGCATGGTGGTTTCACATCATCGGAATCCTCGCATTTTTAAATTACCTGCCATATTCGAAACACTTCCACATCATAATGGCCTTCCCCAATACCTACTATTCGAACCTGGAGCCCAAAGGTGAATTTTCGAATATGGCCAGTGTTACCAACGAAGTTAAAGCCATGCTGGATCCGACATTCACACCCGAACCGGTGGCCGAGGGCGGAAAATTCGGAGCCAAAGACGTTACTGACCTGAGCTGGAAAAACCTGATGGAGGCATACACCTGTACCGAATGCGGCCGGTGTACCTCGGTCTGCCCGGCCAACATTACGGGTAAGCTTCTCTCGCCACGTAAGATCATGATGGATACCCGCGACAGAATGGAAGAGATCGGGCGGAATATCGACAAGCATGGAAAAGATTTTAAAGACGAAAGATCCTTGCTGAACGATTACATCACCCAGGAAGAGATCTGGGCCTGTACGACCTGTAATGCCTGTACTGAAGCCTGCCCGATCAACATTGATCCCCTGGCGATCATCGTTGAGCTTAGACGCTATTCCGTAATGGAAGATGCACAGGCTCCATCCAGCTTGAATAATATGTTCGGAAATACCGAGAACAACGGCGCGCCATGGAAATATTCCCCAAGCGACAGGTTTAACTGGGCTAACGATTAGTCGATTTGTCAATGAGCTGATTTGCCAATTATGGTGACACTTAAAAATCGTCGCAGAAATTGACTAATCGACAAATTGACTAATCGACAAATTGAACAAATTGACTAATTGACAAATGGACAAATTTAACATACCAACCATGGCCCAGATGGCCGCTAATGGCGAAGAGCCTGAGATCCTGTTTTGGGTAGGCTGTGCGGGAAGCTTCGATGAACGGGCACAAAAGATCACCCGGGATATATGCAAGATACTGCATCATGTAGGCATTAAATTCGCCGTTTTGGGTACCGAAGAAAGCTGCACCGGTGATCCCGCCAAAAGAGCCGGCAATGAATTCCTGTTCCAAATGCAGGCGATGACCAATATCCAGGTCCTGGATGGTTATAATATCAAGAAGATCGTGACTGGCTGTCCGCATTGCTTTAACACCATCCGTAATGAATACCCGGGACTGGGAGGCAATTATGATGTGATCCATCACTCGCAGCTTATCCAGCAGCTGATCGACGATGGCAAGCTGAAGGCCGAAGGCGGCGAGTCATTTAAAGGAAGAAAGATCACGTTTCATGATCCCTGCTATTTAGGTCGTGGCAACGGGGTATATGAAGCGCCTAGAAGAGCCCTGGAGATCCTGGATGCGGAGCTTGTGGAGATGAAGCGCTGCAAGTCGAACGGTCTGTGCTGTGGAGCGGGCGGTGCGCAGATGTTTAAGGAACCTGAAAAGGGCGCTAAAGACATCAATATAGAACGCATCGAAGAAGCCCTTGACCTGAAACCGAATGTAATTGCCGCAGGCTGTCCTTTCTGCATGACCATGCTGAGCGACGGCGTCAAGAATTTCGATAAGGAGCAGGAAGTGCAGGTATTGGATATCGCCGAGATAACCGCCCGTGCTAATGGTCTTTAGGATGGTATTATAAAGCGCGGGACTATTCAAGCTCCCGTCTGATCTGCAGGAGGTTTTCGCGTATAAGGTGAAGGTCTTCTGCTTCTATATCTTTAACGGGGAGCTGTAGCTGGTAAGCCATTGAGTCGATATTGCCTTTAGGATCATTGTAGGTTTGCACAATGACATCCTCACTCCGCGTTCGCAATATCAGCGTGCCCGATGCGGAATTACCAAGGAAATCAAGGTCCTTAAAGCGAATTACATTGAAGGAATAATACTCCTGCTTACCATTCTGCAGGTATTTGCGGTACCTGAAAAATCCGTCCTTGTTTATAAGCAGCTCATATTTCTTAAGCTTTGCACCGGCGGCATCCGCCTGGTATACCGAATTCAGTTTGATCATCGTCTGCTCTGCCAACTCACGAAGCCCTGCAGATTCCTTAAATGCCAGCGTACCGCACAGGGCAGCGCAGCAAAAGATCGCTGTCAGCAGTTTAACTAGATGAAATTTCCTGAGATGCATGCTCGTACCTGTTAAGATATGACGTTTTAAAAATAATAAATTCAATAACTTTGCGGCATGAATATTTCTGAACATTCCAGGATATGGATCTACCAGTCTGACCGGGTCTTTACCCCCGGTGAAACCGAACTGATTAAGGAAAGACTCGACGCTTTTACCGCGCAGTGGCTGGCACACGGTCAAGAACTATTAGCGCAGGCCGAGATACGTTATAACCAGTTCATTATCCTTGGGGTAGATGAGCAGCAGGCCGGAGCCACAGGTTGTTCAATAGATAAATCTGTTAAACTTATGCTCGACCTGGAAAAGGAGTTCAACATCAGCCTTTTTGATCGTTTTCAATTAGCTTATCGTGATGGTGAGGAGATCAGAACATGTAATCGGGAAGAATTCCAGGAGCTTTTGAGCACTGGAAAGATTAACGGCGATACGATTGTTTTCAATAACCTGGTATCCACTATAAAAGCGTTGGAAACCAAGTGGCAAATCCCGATGCGGGAAAGCTGGCATACGAATCTCTTTATTTTAAGCGAAGTTTAAACCCGCATGACCCTTTCTGTTATTCTCTTATTCTTCGAGATCATTCTTGCGCCCTTTATTTTAACGCTGATTGCTCCCCAGCTTATCGCTGCCTTTTTTGCCCGAAGCATCGGAAGGAGTTTCTGGTTCTGGTTCTGGATCTCGTTCCTGATCCCGATCATCTCCATAATCATCCTGATGACCCTGCCTGATAAGCCGGCGCAAACAGTTGTTAGCACAGACCAGTGATCGTCCGGGCTTGGCCGAAATGATGAACCCCTTTTAAGTGCCTCAGCCTATCATCTAAATAGCCAGGTCGCCAATTCGCCGCATATTCCGTAAGATCAGGCCCTGTTTGAAATAAATATAGCGTGTGGGCTTTGCCGGGGACCAGCGGCGGGGATTAGGTAACACGGCAATAAGCAGGGCTGCCTGCCCGCGTGTTAAGCGCTCCGCTGATTTGCCATAGTAGGCACGGGCGGCTGCATCAGCCCCGTAAATGCCATCGCCGGTTTCAATAACGTTCAGGTAGACCTCCAGTATTCTTTCCTTACCCCAGAGTAACTCGATCAGGATGGTGAAATAGGCTTCAAAGCCTTTCCGGATATAAGAACGGCCGGGCCAAAGGAAAACATTTTTCGCTGTCTGCTGACTGATCGTACTCCCGCCCCGCATTTTCTTGCCCGCCTGGTTTTTCGCGTAAGCCGTTTCGATCGCCTTAAAGTCAAAGCCGTTATGACTCAAAAAGTTGGCATCCTCACCCGCGATCGCCGCTTTCTTGAGGTTCGACGACAGTTCATCCAGCGACAGCCAGTTCTTTTCCATCTTCCATTTCTTCCCCTCTGCTTCCCGCTCATAACCCCGTTGTACCATCAGCCAGCTTACCGGCGGATCAATAAAACGATAAGCCAGTACCCATAAGATCGTAACAGCAAAGAACCACAGGAATACCCGACTAATAGTCCGCAGGTAGGAGTTTTTTCTTTTTGGCTTGGTCTTTTTTCTGCGAGTCATTAATGAATGAGAATAATATCAAATAAAAAATGCCTCCTGAATTTCAGGAAGCATTTCAAACTTATAACGTATGATTTATAACCTACTACTTACTACTCGGCTACAACTTCGAAAGCAACCTGAACCTTCACTTCTTTGTGCAGGTTTAAGTTTACGATGTACTCACCGATGAACTTAGGCTCAGTTTCGAAAGTGATGCGACGACGGTCAACATCAAATCCTTCTTTCTTCAAGGCGTCAGCAACCTGGATGGTGTTAACGGATCCGAAGATCTTACCGCTTTCACCAGCCTTAGCGCCAATAGTCAATTTAACACCTTCCAAACGGGCTGCGATAGCATCCGCGTCTTTCTTGATCTTATCTTGTTTGAAAGCAGCCTGCTTTAAGTTCTCAGCCAATACTTTCTTTGCAGAGGTAGTAGCCATGGTTGCAAAACCCTGGGGGATCAGGTAATTACGTCCGTAACCTGGTTTTACATTTACAACATCATCCTTCTCTCCGAGATTCTTGATGTCTTGCTTTAATATTAGTTCCATTTTCGCTTATCTCCCTCTTATTTTAATGAATCAGTAACATAAGGTAATAAACCGATGTGGCGGGCACGCTTGATAGCCTGGGCCACTTTACGCTGAAATTTCAGTGAAGTTCCGGTTAAGCGACGTGGTAAAACTTTACCCTGGTCGTTCACAAACTTTAATAAGAAGTTAGCGTCTTTGTAATCAATAAACTTGATACCGTTCTTTCTGAAACGGCAATATTTTTTACGGCTATCGTCCACCTTGGGAGCGGTAACGTACTGAATTGTATCTTTTGCCATTATGCTACTCCCTCTGTTTTAGTTTCTTTCTTCTTGTTGAAAGCGCCGCTGCGTTTTTTCTCGCTGTAAGCCATTGCATGCTTATCTAAGGCAATTGTTAAGAAGCGCATCACACGTTCGTCACGTCTGTACTCAATCTCAATTTTGTTAATTAACTCACCCGGAGCGTTAAATGTAGTTAGGTGATAGTAACCGGTTGTTTTCTTTTCAATCGGATACGCTAGTTTTTTCAGACCCCAATTATCTTCATGGATAATTTCGGCTCCGTTATCGCTCATAAGCTTGCTAAATTTGGTGATAACCTCTTTAGCAGCTTCTTCTGATAACAACGGGGTAAGAATGATCACTGTTTCGTACTGTTGCATTGTGCTTTAATTATTTTTTAATAAATCCGCTTTTGTAGCGGAGCGCAAAAATAGGGATATTTTTCTATTTATCAAGGGATTTTGTAAAAGCTTGTTACTGCTTTGAGCATAAAGGCGGCTCCCTCTATTTGCTCAAGTCTTGCCTGCCAGCAACCCCCCCTGCCGAATAATTCAAATAGTCAAAAACCCTCCGGGGCCGGGGAATTCCGTCAAGTCCGAATAGTCCGTTTATCGGGTCAAGATAAAACCGGAATATTGAAATACCGTCCGTATCATCCTATCCCAGAAAACATATTCCCAAGGAGAAATATTCAACTACAGTTTAATAATTACCAGTAAATTATTTATATTTTTAATACAGGATATCTTTATTCGAACAGGTTTATTCTTTCATTTAGAAAAATTGAAATTATGAAACATGAAATTCTGATAGAAACTGCTGATGAGGGCACCGGCAACCTGGGCTTAACAATAGGAGCGGTTAATGCCGACGTCGTTGAAGTGAAAAGACTGCACCGGGTGACCTGGTCTATCGCTACCGATAAGGTCTATTCATTCAGGATCGAGCAAAAAAAAGATTCTGAGCAGATATTTTTTTTCTTTAGCAAACCATCCTCGAAGCATACTGACGACGGCACGAAAGCATGGGTCAGCGTAACCGCTAAAAAAGGCGCTGACTATAACTATTCAATTTGGTGGAGAGGGCAAAAGGATGGTAAGGAGTTTGAGTACGATCCGAAGATCTCTGTCAAGCCATAAATCGTCGAAGAGCTGATATCCATACCATCCTGGTTCAAAATAAGTTTGAACTACTATCACTTCACATTAAAATCGGAACTATGTTAAAAATTAAAATTACGGATGGCGATCCGGCAACCGGGCTTTTAAAGTTTAAAGTGAATGGATGGCCAAGTAAAGAAGGTAATGGCCGGGCGAAAAAGAACGCTCCTGTACGATGGACGTTCAAATCTGGCACCCGAGTTCTATCCATATTAGATATCAATATGAAAACAGGAAATGGTGCTCCGCCAAGCACTGATATATTTTCAGCGGATCCACCGACCCCCCAGACCGATGGCAGTTGGGCGGCAACAGTAAATCAGGGAGCCACTGTTGGTGAGGAATATAATTATTATATAAGTTGGCAAAGCGCCGTGGGCCCAAGAGAACACGATCCCAAAATCTCAGTCATGCCATCATCTAGTCCTTTTAAAAAATTGCTGATTGGGGTTTCCACTTTCGTTGGCATACTAGTAACTCTAAGGTTTTTGAACAAAAAGATAAAAAAATAGTGCTGTAGCGAATTCCGAACACACCTACTGAAGCATGATGATTGCCCAGAAATGGGTTTTGAAATGAAACCTCTACCTCATTAGTATATAAAAAAATTTATCCGCCATTAGCATGGCTCACAAAAAGGTTTACTTCTTTCTTTATGCTTTTTTTTTGATGAGCATATCTACGGTTTTTGCACAGGAGCAGAAGATCGCAGACAGCCTCGCGCTTATCTATCAGCAAAAAAGCCTGACCGATTCAGCAAAATTAGACTTGCTGGGAAATCTGTCTTTCAACGAACTCAGGGATTCAAAGAAAGGCCTAATGTATGCCGAAGAACTGATCAGGCTGGCTAAACAAAACGGGGACAGTAAATATTTACGTACCGGGTATTTTCTGAAGGGTAATAAAAAAAGATCCCTTGGCAGGCTGGATGAAGCCCTGGAGGCTTACTTTAAGAGCGCCGAAATAGCCCGGGAGTCAAGACACCTGAATGCGGAAGGCGAGTCGTACGGTGCCATTGCTGATATTTACTCCATTGGGAACAATCACAGCAATGCGATAACATATTATGATAAGGCAATCAATATTCTCCGTAAAACTAACGACTCAATCAGCCTGGCCTCCTATCTTCTAAATGCCGGGGATGAACTGCGCAAAACCGGGAAATATCGATCTTCCCTGAAGTATACACAAGAGGCAAAGCTTATTTTTGATACGGTCAACTACCGGAGCGGCCAGGCTTATAGCCTGGGTAATATGGGCATGGTATACGCCAATATGGGCCGCCATGACCGCGCTGAGCAATACATGAATGAAGGCATCCGCATCCTGGAGCAAATGCAGGATTACCATCCCATCTGTGATTACCTCATTTCCATGGCCGATGTGTACCTGAATAAGGGCGATTATCCTGCTGCCTTAAGCTACGCATCCAGAAGCCTGCACCTGGCAGAACAGTATGGCTTGAATGACCAGATTGGGAGTGCCAGCTTTAAATTATCGGAACTCTACGAAAAAACCGGTAACCGGGAGGAGGCCCTAAACTATTATAAAAAGCATATAGCCTACCGCGACAGCGTCAACAACCTCAACAGCGTAAAGAAAATGGCTGATCTGCGCACCGACTATGAAGTTTCTCAAAAACAGGCAGAGGTGAATATGCTTAACAGGCAAAAACGAAATGAGCGGTATTTAACTGTTTCACTGGGCATCATCCTTGGTTTAAGCATCATCATTCTGAGCATCCTAATAAGGAATAACCAAAATAAACAAAAAGCTTATAAGATCCTGAATTTACAAAAGCAGGAAACAGATGCGCAAAAAGCAAAGGCCGAAGAAGCTCTTAGCGAGTTGCAATTAACCCAGAAACAACTTATCCAGGCAGCAAAAATGGCCTCTCTGGGGGAACTGACAGCGGGCATAGCCCACGAAATACAGAACCCTTTAAATTTCGTGAATAACTTCGCGGAAGTAACTGTCGAGCTGCTCGGCGAATTGCGGGAAGGGGTAATGAATAAATTAACAGCCCCGGACAAAGCCGAAGCGGATGACATTATCAACAACCTGGCGGACAATCTTAAAAAAATAGGTAATCATGGTAAACGGGCAGATTCCATCATTAAAGGAATGCTGCAGCATTCAAGGTCAGGCACCGGCAAAAAAGAACTAACAGATATTAATGCTTTGGCTAATGAGTATCTGCGCTTAAGCTACCATGGATTAAGAGCTAAAGACAATAATTTTGACGCATCTTATACCACAGAATTCGACCAGAACATTGGTAAGGTGGAGATTCTGCCGCAGGATATCGGAAGAGTATTATTAAACCTGTACAATAATGCATTCTATGCTGTTGAAGAGAAGCGGAAGCAGGGAAACTGTGCTTACGAACCTCATATCTGCGTAAGGACCAAAAAAGTTGACAGTAAAATAGAGTTATCTGTTAAAGATAATGGCATGGGAATTCCTCAAAAGGTACTTGATAAAATTTTTCAGCCTTTCTTCACCACCAAACCTGCCGGACTGGGAACGGGCCTCGGATTGTCGCTAAGTTATGACATCATAAAAGCACACGGCGGAGAATTAAATGTGGAAACAAAGGAAGGCGAGTTTGCCGAGTTTACTATTCAGCTGCCGATCGGCGGAATAATGAGCAGGGAACAAAGAGCAAGGATAAAGGAGCAAGGATGAAGGATGAAGGATTAAAAATTAAGAATTACGAATTAAGAATTACGAATTAAGGATCTGGGATCGGGAGAAAGGATGAAGGGAGAAGGATGAAGGGTGAAGGATGAAGGATACATACTTCTACCTACTAATACTAGATACTAGATACTAGATACTAGATACTAGATACCAAGTACTACCTGAAAACCTCATCAAGCCTCAGTTTAAAACCCGGCAATACAGAACTGCTCACCTCGTCTCCAAGGGTTAATAACTTTGTTGGCTGAAACCTGCCTTTGTCGAGAATATATCTAAAAAATGTTTTTTCTTCAGGATGTAATATCCAGTATTCCAAAACACCGGCTTCTTCATAAACTTCAAATTTATTCTTAAGCTCCTTTCTGCTATTGCCCGGAGAAAGTATCTCCACCACGATCTCGGGAGCGCCGATGCAACCTCTTACATCTAATTTGGATTTATCGCAAATCACACAGAGATCAGGCTGAACGACAGTGTATATTTCTTTGTCTTCGAATGAATTCAGTGGCAAACGAACATCAAAAGGGGCAACGAATACTTCACAGGATTTTCTTCTAAGAAAATGGTGCATTTGATAACTTAATTCCAGCAAGACCCGCTGATGTAGAGTAGCCGGCCCCGGGCTCATGCGAAAGACCTTGCCTCTAATCAACTCAAGCCGCTCATTAAACTCCCATCTCAAATAATCAGCATAGGTATACGTACCTGAAAGATCAATATCCTCAAAGCTGTAAACTTTATCTTCTGACGTATACTCCTTCATTGGCAAAACCTACTAACAGGCTAAAAGACACTCATTTAATATACTAAAAATAATGGCAATTTAACTCCTTCTAATGATCAAAACTTTTGACTTCCTGTTGAAATTTTACAGTCTGTAACCAGTTAAAAGTCACAACTAAAAATACTATTTTTGCCAGCAATGGATAATTTTATAGTATCAGCACGCAAGTACCGCCCGGCAACCTTCCAAACCGTTGTAGGGCAGCAACATATTACCAATACGCTGAAAAATGCTATTAAAAACAACCAACTGGCCCAGGCTTTCTTATTCTGCGGCCCAAGAGGGGTTGGTAAAACCACCTGCGCGCGGATCCTGGCAAAGACCATTAACTGCGAGAACTTAAGCCCCCAGGCTGAAGCATGCGGCGTCTGCCATTCTTGCCAGAGTTTCCAGAACGGCAATTCTTTCAATATCCATGAACTTGATGCCGCGTCTAACAATTCCGTTGATGACATCCGCAGCCTGATTGAGCAGGTACGCATACCGCCGCAGGCCGGAAAATACAAGATCTATATTATCGATGAGGTTCATATGTTGTCGCAGGCTGCATTCAATGCCTTCCTGAAGACACTGGAAGAACCGCCCAACTATGCTATATTCATCCTGGCGACGACCGAAAAGCATAAAATACTACCGACCATCCTGTCCCGATGCCAGATCTTCGATTTTAACCGCATCAAGGTAGAAGATATGGCCGGACACCTCGCCGATATCGCGGGTAAAGAAAGTGTCAGCTTCGACTCAGATGGTCTGCACCTGATCGCTCAAAAGGCCGACGGTGGCTTAAGGGATGCGCTTTCGATGTTTGACCAGATCGTCAGCTTCTCAAATAAGAACGTTACCTACAGGTCGGTCATCGACAACCTGAACATACTCGATTACGACTATTATTTCAGGCTGACCGATTCGCTCCTTGCTGAAGAGGTAGCCGAGGCTCTTGTCATTTTTGATGAGATATTAAGCCACGGGTTTGATGGCAATCATTTTATCACCGGACTTGCTTCGCATTTCAGGAACCTGCTGGTCGGCAAAGACCCGGTGACCCTGAAGCTATTGGAAGTGAGCGAGGGTATCAGGCAGCGCTATCAGCAGCAGTCGCAGGAAACTTCAACGTCGTTTCTTATATCTGCGTTAAACATAGCAAACCAATGCGACCTTAATTACCGGACAAGTAAAAATCAGCGTCTGCAAGTCGAACTGGCACTGATCAAACTTTGCCATATCCAGTCGGCGCTTAACTTATCCCAGATGCCTGTTAACGGCAGCTCATCGCCGGAAGGCTTATTAAAAAAAAAAACTGATGCAGTAACTGCCGGAGCTCATTCGAGCAAACAAACACCTGCAACTCAGCCCGTTACTTACCAGGAGCCGGCAAAGCCTGCCCCGGCAGTAGCTGAACCGCAGCCAGTCCCGGTTCAAAAAGAGGAACCGCCTGTCACTGCGAAAGAACCAGCCAGTTCCCCGGCAGAAAAGCCAAAGGTCAGCATGCCCAAACCGGGCTTAATGACTGGTACCTCGCTGATCCCAAACCTGAACGATCTGAGCGCCAGCTATTCAAAGAAGGAAGAGGAAAAGGTTGATTATGTCAGCGGCGACAGCAGGCAGGATTTCAATGCAGAAACGATGCTAAAGCTGTGGAACCAGTACGCCCAGAAGATCAAGCAGGATGGGAAGATTAACATTTTCACCCTGATGACCGCCAATGCACCTACCCTGCTGCCCGATTATCAGATCGAACTGATCATTGAGAATAAGATCCAGGAGAATCAGCTCAGCAACGAAAAAATTGATCTGCTGAACTTCTTGCGGGTTGAACTTCAAAACTTCAGCGTGGATATCGTAACCAAGCAGATTGAACTGACCAATAAAAAACGATTGTACACCTCGGCCGAAAAATACCAGCATATGGTAGAAAAAAACCCCAGCCTTGAAGAATTCCGGCGGAGGTTTAACCTGGATCTTGATTATTAATAAACGGCTTTTCAGAAACCTTCGGCATCGGCCCCGTTAGCAATAAATGATTGACCTAATCAACCATCGTCATCCAGCCAGACAGGTTTAGCAGAAGCAAACAAGGGTGGAAACCAACATATTACCGCCCGGCCCGTCTTAATGAATCTCGTCTTAAACAGCCTGTTGTTTACCTCATAAGATCACCGCTGTCCTTGTCCATATCATTTTTAGGATAGCCCTCTTCATCGAGATCATCACGGTCGTCTTCCGGAGTTTTTGACAGTTCCTCATCTACGGGGCTCACTTCCACAATACCACCATTATCTATGTGCATCCCGAGATCTTCGAGTTCCTCGTCGATCAGTTCATCTTTTTGGTCATACTCATCAACTGCGGTCGGATTGGCTTCATCATAGTCTGAATTAATGTCGCCCCCGTTCTTAACCGCGGTTTTGTAGGGATCGGGATGGTCATATTCTTTATCCGCTGATACCACATCGTACTCAAAACTATTTTCTTCCTTATTATAAACCAGGTTGTGAATACCTGCCCCTGATTCCAGGTCTTCCCTTAATGTTTGGTCTCCGTCCTGCTCCTCGTTCTCATTATTAAGCCCGGGAAATTTACTTTGTTGTTTGCTCATGACCTTCAGGTTAAATGGTGATATCTTATAAAACCGGCAGTGCGACTTTTAGTTTTCAGCCGCGGATCGTTTCAGTATTTTCTTAAGCAGATATGTAATAATTAAACTAACGAATGGTATAGGTCAGGTAGTACTCAGGTAAAGGTTAGTCCGCTAAATTAGTGGACTAACCTCTAGCAGACCTAAACAAGTCCGCTGCCTGTTTCCGCCAGTAACTAATTTCTCTTCACGGGCGATTAAGTCTCAGCTTGTTACTGATTTAATCATCGCATAAATTCAAATTTTATATCTTTGGGGCTCAATTTTAATTAAAAAATTACAAGCCATATGTCAGCAGAAAAAATCAAAGTAGCCAATCCGGTTGTAGAGTTGGATGGGGATGAGATGACCCGTATCATCTGGAAATTTATTAAAGACAAATTGATTTTTCCATACCTGGATTTGGACATTAAATATTTTGACCTGGGAATGGAGCACCGCGATGAGACCAATGACCAGGTAACGATTGATGCGGCAAACGCGATCAAAGAGCATGGCGTTGGAATCAAATGTGCCACTATTACTCCTGATGAGCAGCGTGTTGAGGAATTTGGCCTGAAGCAGATGTGGAAATCGCCTAACGGAACGATCCGGAATATACTGGACGGAACTGTTTTTCGCGAACCGATCGTTATGAGCAACGTACCGCGCCTGGTACCTAACTGGACGGCTCCTATTTGTATCGGTCGTCATGCATTCGGCGATCAGTACCGTGCTACAGACTTCCTTACTAAAGGAAAAGGGAAATTAAAGATCACCTTTACTCCTGAAGACGGCGGAGAAGAGCAATCATTTGAAGTTTATAACTTTAAAGGTGATGGTGTGGCCCTGGCGATGTATAATACCGACGAGAGTATCCGCGGTTTCGCTCATGCATGTTTCAATCAGGCTTTATTAAAAAAATGGCCTTTGTATCTTTCAACAAAGAATACCATCCTGAAAAAATACGATGGTCGCTTCAAAGACATTTTCGAAGAGATCTACCAGGCGGAATTCAAAGCTGAATTCGAAGCCAATGGTTTAACATACGAACACCGCCTGATCGACGATATGGTTGCATCAGCTTTAAAATGGCATGGTAATTTTGTATGGGCCTGTAAAAACTACGATGGTGATGTTCAGTCGGATACGGTAGCTCAGGGCTTCGGCTCATTAGGTCTGATGACCTCTACCCTGGTTACTCCTGATGGCAAGACCATGGAAGCAGAAGCGGCTCATGGTACTGTAACCCGTCACTATCGTGATCACCAGGCTGGTAAGCCAACTTCGACAAATCCGATTGCTTCTATTTTCGCGTGGACACGCGGGCTGGAATTCCGCGGAATGCTGGATAACAACGAGGAACTAATCAATTTCTGCAAAACACTGGAGCAGGTTTGCGTTGAAACCGTTGAAAGCGGTAAAATGACGAAAGATCTTGCTGTGAACATCCATGGAAACAAAGTGAAGCATGGTGAACACTACCTGTATACTGAAGAGTTTTTGGAAGCTATAGACACTAATCTGAAAGCTAAACTGGCTAAATAAGCCCAAAAGACAATTTCTTAAAACCGCCGGCAGTTCCGGCGGTTTTTTTGTTTCAGGGGATATTCATCAACGATCATAAATCAAAAAATTAAGGTCATGATTAATTTTTCAAAGGTCTGGCTTATTACAGGCGTTTCAGGCGGATTAGGCAGGGCTCTCGCACATGAGGCTGCCCGGCAGGGAGATATTGTATTTGGCACCGTAAGAAAGCCTGAACAGGTAGAGGAATTTAACCAGCTGGTGCACGGTAAGACGTTTGGGCTGGAGCTCGACGTAAATGACCATTCCAGGATAGATATTTTAATAGCCCATATACGGGACCAGTTCGGCCAGCTGGACGTCCTGGTGAATAACGCGGGTTATGGCCTGTTCGGAGCGATTGAAGAAGTCACTATGGAAGAAGCACGTGGGCAGATGGAAACAAACTTTTTCAGTGCGCTGGCACTGACACAGGCCGTGTTACCGGTTATGCGCAGGCAGCGCTCAGGTCATATCGTCCAGATCTCATCTATGGCAGGGATTCGCTCCAATCCCGGTATGGGCTTATACAATGCCAGTAAGTTCGCCCTTGAAGGTTTCAGCGAAGCGCTGGCTTTGGAAACAGCCCACCTGAACATTAAGGTCACCCTGGTTGAACCAGGTCCCTTCCGCACCTTGTGGGCAGGTGCTTCCTCCGTACGCTCGAAAAAGATCATCGAGGATTATGAATCTACAGCGGGACTAATGATACGAACCGTAAACGGCTATACGGGAACACAGCCAGGCGACCCTGTTAAGGGGGCTCGGGCAATTATCAAGGCGGTAAACAGCGACAATCCACCATTGAGACTGGCCCTGGGTAAGATCGCGCTGGAAGCAATTCGTAAAAAACTAACATCCCTGCAGCAGAATTACGACGAATGGGAAGAAGTGAGTGTTAATACCTCTTTTGACGAATAATTACAGTTTGACAAGCCGTTTTTTAAGCTTGTTCCGGTATCCTAAGCATACTTCTCTAATTACTGGCGGTCGCTCTTCGACTCTCCCGATAGATCGGGACAGGCTGCTCAGAGTGACATATTCCCAGGCAGCACATTACTCAGTCGATCGAAATGATGGTTGACTGCCTTGCGATCAGCCACCACCGGTTATTTTCCTTTAACCAGATGTTCGTAAATCGCCTGGTGACCGTTTTGCCAGCATTGCTGGTTGATCCCTTTGGCTTTATTATCTCCTTTCCCATCACGATCGCCGTATTATTGTTAAAGGTCACTCTTTCAATCAACCGCTCGAATTTCTCGTAATCAATCTTTCCTTGCTTAACCCGGTTAATGACTTCCCTCAGGCCGACAATCTTGTTTTCGGGATTATGGACAACGATCTTAGGCGACATCATACGGAGCAGCGCAGTCGTATCTGCATTCAGAATTGCTTCCCGCTCGGCGTTCTCAATCCGCCTTATTTCTGTTTCCTGAGTATTCTGTGCTAAAACACCTTTACAGGCTAAAAAACAACAGATAAACAGGGTGGTAAATTTAAATTTGACCAGCATGACAAATCAGTTTAAAATAAAAAGATCCGATAGAAGATGGCTATAAGCCAGATTGTGGAAGCAAAAGCCTGCGAATTAATGAAGACTATTTAAAGATAGCCATAAATAGCTTATCAAACCTCTAACAATTGACGTTGCCAGCCTTTTAGGTGCTCTCTAAAGAATTGCTGCCGGTGTTGCGTATTATTTATATTGAGAGGTGTTTGGGTGAAAGGTTTTCCATGAGTGCCAGAATTCCTGGTAAGACTGCACGGTTTTCAGTTTCTGCCCTTTCAACGGTCCGGCCAGGCAAAGTCCCTCCATACTCCATTCCGATCCTGTTTCTCTGTCCCTCAACAGGTTTTTTCCCCTTATTTTGGAAAACGTAAGCGCATCGCCCTTAACCCTTCTGTCATAGGCATGGAAAGTCACCCGGTCATTCTCCAGGACGACCATCAGGGGTAAGGTGAAGAGAGAATCCTGGATGAGCTTTTGTTTTCGCAGCTGATTCCAGTCGTATGCCCGCGCCGCAGTCTGATGAGTGACACCGACCACCCATGACTTAAACTTCCACGATCCCCGGTCCCGTTTTACAAGACCGCCTTTTGAGGTACCCTTATCGTAGCTGGCCAGGTGCTTATACTCCTCCTTGAAATTCGAGTCGGCCTGGAGGACCTCAGAATTCGGATACTGGCGGAGCCATGTCTTCAGGGCCGCCTGCTGGGATGGTATCTCTTTCAGCTCCCTTCCTTTCAGCGGGCCGGCAACCGCTCTGCCTGTGGCCTGCTGCCACCAGCTGCCCGTTGCTTTATCTTCGAACATGGCATTAAAATGATCCATACCCACCAGCCGGAATTCTTCATTAAGATCGTTTACCATCGGGCTGAACACACGACCTGTGCGGCAAACCGTACAGTAAGTAACCATCACGGGGGTATTGCCTACCGTGTCCCGTACCTGGTGATGGTAACCGATCAGTTGGATCGGGTAAGCCTTCGCCTCGCCGTTGATCTCCACGCCCAGGACCAACTTATCAGGCTTAATCTTATTCTCACGCCCGGCTGCGAAATCCTTGTTCACCGGCTGATAGAACATTTTATCAGCCTGGAAACGAAAATTAAAGAAGAAAAATATGACCGCATAAGCCACCACTAATACGGAGCATACGACAGTAGTTAACTTTTGCCGGGACCGGAAAACGCTGATCAATGGATAGATCAGCAGCAATATGGCCACCAATCTGAGCCATATAATGTTATTATGCAGCCAGTACGCTAAGGCGATGGTATCCAGTTTCTGACTCCCGGGAAAGGGCATAATAAAATATACCCGCAGTATTTCAAATCCAAACAAAAGCAGAAAGCCTATAATTAGCAGGGGAAGTCTCATAAAAAGATTCAGGTTTCTCAAATCTATATTTATTTATGAAAATCCGGCAATAAAGACTACTCTCATTATAAATATTAATTTCAATTTAACATCAAATTTGCCGAGCCATTCCTTATTAAGAACCGATCATGACGAAAAACGCGAATCTGCTGATTGCAGGCATCCTGGCTACCATGCTGTCCGGATGTATTTTACTTGAAGATACACGGGTTTCAAGCCAAGCCTTCATGAAAGACTCCAAAAAGTGGAACAACAAGGATGAAGCTTTCAAAAAGTCATGAATAAGGGAGCATACTTTGATTCGCTTAGCCGGGCACAGAATGGCAAAACAAGCTATGAGCCTCCGAAGCCGTTCGACTTTTAGTGCGTATTGCTGATCAACACCCGAAAGGCTTGTTACTGCTTACCTGCTTTAAGCCTTTTCCATTCCATCACCTGCTGACCCTTTACAAGTTTGAATGAACCGACGGTGCCGTCGCTTTCGCGAATAAACTTTATCAGCGCATTATTCGACTTATTAAAAAAATCAGTATCTGTCATGGGTTTGAATCCGACAACCGGCTGCCCTTTAATGGTACTGAGAAGTACGCCCGATTCGGAACTGAGGTTCATGGTCATCGCCCCGTTAAAACTATAGTCACCTTCATATGCTTTCAGCTGCTCTGCGGAAAATGATATAAAACTCCTGGCTTCAGGCATTTTATATGGCTCCCCGAAGCTAATCGCTTTCAGGCTTTCGCAGATCGCCGGACCCGGGGTATTCCAGTAATTGGAAAGGAAGATGATGGTGGTTTCAGACTCCGGGTAACGAAGCATCATTGCTTTAAAACCCTCTATCGATCCCGAATGCCCCAATTCAATCCTATTTTTATAGGCACCTGTCTCCCAGCCCAGGGCGTAATCTCCTTTACGGGCACGGAACATGTCCTGCTTTGATTCCCTGCTAAGTATCCCCTTCGAATATAAGGCTCTGTCCAGTTTGAGCAGATCGGTCGCAGTACTATAAATACCGCCAGCACCTGTTATAATCAAGACATTATTGTCGGCCACAGGCACATAATCCTGCAATGCGCCGGCCTCATAACCCACTGCCTTGTTCCGGTCAGTCCGGCCGTCGTAATCCATTCCCGTTTTTTTTAAGCCCTGCTTTTTAGCAAGCTCACTTACCAGCTCACTCATAGACCGCCCGCTTACCTTTTCGGCAATATAGCTCAGCAGCATGTAATTCGAGTTGCTGTACTGCCAGGAACTGCCGGGAGAGAAAGCGAATGGTTCAGCGCGCAGGATCTCAAGAACATCTGCCTGGCCTTTGATACCCATCCGGTCAGTCCGGTAACGGGCGGTGGATGTCAGACTCCGGATCCCGGAAGTATGGTTTAAGAGATCTTCAACGGTCACGGAATCACCTTTAGTGAAACCGGGAAGGTATTTACTGAGGGGGTCGCTAAATTTAAGCATGCCTTTCTCCCTCAATTGCATCATGATGATCGCCGTAACAGGCTTCGACAGGGAACCGATCCTGTATTGGGTGCCGGAAGCATTTGGCATTCCTGCATCCCGGTTAGCCATACCGTATGATCTTTCGAAAAGAACCTTGCCGCGCCGGGCAATGATCACCGTGCCGGTGAACAGGTCCTGCTTATGATAGGCTGAAAGAAGCGAATCAGCTTTATCGGCAATTGTCTGCGCATCCGCTAAGGCGGGAAAAAGAAGCAGGCAGCAATGGAATAGTGTCCTGAAATTTGTGGTTTTCATAGCCGGTTGGACTACTCCTTTTTGGAGCAGGTTACACCGGCAAAAATTCGCAGGAGGCGATTCTAATCGGGTGGAAAGAAGGAAAACTTATAAGTTCTCTGGGCCTTTTTCGAAAAAATGGTAACTATTCCTTTGCAGCTCAGGTATAAAGACATATCCCTGAGAGCGATAATTGATAAAAGCCGGTATTCAAAGATGAATACCGGCTTTTTTTTGAACCATATAATGCATGTGCGTTTCTGTGTGAAGACACGATAACACTGTGGCTTTTTAGGTGCTTTGAAGCTTTTCCTTTTCCAGATCTTCTTCCTATTCCAAATATTTACCTTCGTCGCTTTTGCGAGTTTTTTAACAATGGTATAAAGGGTGTAAAGGTCCAGGCATTTTATAACCGATTTCCCGACAAGTACTTCGAACAATTGACACCGACAAAATGAGTACTGATTGTGTTCAATGTGATTTTAATTGAAGGAAAACTTATAAGCTTTCTGAGCCTTTTTCGAAAAAAAGGTAACTTTTCCTTTGGAGCTCAGGTATAAAGACATATCCCTGAGAGCGATAAATTGATAAAAGCCGGTATTCAAAGATGAATACCGGCTTTTTTTTTGAGCGGTATAATGCAGCGAATTTCAGCAAATAAGAGCTGTGGGGTTTTTAGTTATTTCCCCTTTGCCCAGCTTAACTTAACTATTATTACTTCCGATCCAAATTTCAGTTATAAGACCCTTCGTATCGTAACTGAAAATAATAAGTGCGTCGGTGAAAACCTTCTGATGGGTGATGTCCAAACGAATCATCCCCTGACCGTAGCTCCATTCCCTTTTTTTAAAGGATACAGGAAAGTCTTTGTTGAGCTTAGAGATATTCTCTCCTGTTTTATAAGCTTTCCCATTGAGCAGAACCTTAAATTTTGCGTTGCTTAAAGTAATGGAATTGAAACGCCTTTCATGGAAGTACACCTCCAGGCCTTCGTACTTATAGTAGTAACCGTATCCACCCTGAACTTCATCCCCCACTTTTTCGATCGCCGCTTTACCAAATGCCTTTTGCAGTTCTTCAGCAGAACCCAGTGTATAGAAGCTGTTTTTGGCATTAGTAACCCGGATGTTCTTAGACTCTACATAATTCGACTCTATTAATGCCGGGACGAAAGAAATATTGGTGGTATTGAAGAGTAATGCTGTCAGGGTGAATAAGTGATGGATCATTGATGGGTTAATTGAAATGAAGGCGGATTAGGTTTTGAAATGATCTAACTATCAAATTAATGGAGGCATCTTAAAAGGCAACAATCAACACTAAATAAGATTCGTCAATTATAATGATTGATCGGTGTATCCATTAAATTCACATTTATCTCTACGGTATTTCCGTAAAGATCTTTTAGCGGAATATCGACAAATGTATAGCCAATCAATCTAACTCTGACAGCTGAAAAGTCACCTCCCCATAATTCAACATATATCGTCCCATCTGGCCCGGAATAAGACAGAAAAACCAATTTTCCACTTTTATCTACCAATCCATATTGTACGATATTAGGAGCAGACTGGAGTGTCGCTTTAATTTTCAGCTGGGTAGTTCTGGGATTTTTCTCAGGTGTTTTAGATACAACTACATAACCTGTGGTATCCGTATTGCTGGGTGTCGCCGATGCATAGCTATGGAAAGTGAGCCCAGTTAAAACGATAAAAACGATGAGAAACTTCATAAACTTATTTTAAGATCTAAATATAAATGCTATAGCTCTTCCGCTAATTCTTACTTTGGACAACATGAATAAAGTAAAAGCGAATGTTACGGCAGGCAGCTTTTTTACGTTACTTCCTTTCTAATATTTGCGGATGTCTATGTGGTGGACATTTTATCTGTTCGCAGGCTTAACATAAGGTAATGATTTTGGTACCGTCAGACACTTAACTATTATTATTTCCGATCCAAATCTCCGTTATCAGGCCTTTATTATTGTAACTGAATATGATAAATGCGTCGGTCAAGACCTTTTTATAAGTGATACCTAAACGGATCATTCCCTGATCATACTCCCACTTCTTTTCTTTAAATGATTCAGGAAAGTCTTTTTTTAGCCTAGAGATACCCTCTCCTGTTTTATAAGCTTTTCCATTTAGTAAAACTTGAAATTTAGCATTGCTTATTGTAACACAATCGAACTTCTTTTCATGAAAATAGACTTCCAGGCCTTCATACTTATATTCATAGCCATGCCCTCCCTGGACTTCATCCTCCACTTTTTCGATCGATGCTTTGCCAAATGCTTTTTGCAATTCTTCAGCCGAACCCAATGAGTAGAAGCTGTTTTTGGCGTTTGTAACCCGGATGTTCTTATACTCTATATCATTCCACTCTTGTAATGGCAGGCTGAAAGAAATGTTTGTGGTATTGAAGAGCAATACTGTCAATATGAATAAATGATGGATCATTGTTGATCGGGTTAGAGAAGTAAATGAAAGGCAGATCGGACTGTAGAAATGATGTTAATTAATCAAATTAATTGCATGCTTGAATGGCTATAATCAACACTATATAAGATTCGTCCACTCTAATGATTGATTGGTGTATCCATTAAATTCACATTTATTTCTACAGTATATCCGTAGAGATCTTTTAGCGGAATATCGACAGTTGCATACCCAACTAAGCTAACTCTAACAACTGAAAAGTCACCGCCCCACAGGTGAAAATCTATTTTACCGTTTGGACTAGAAGACGCAAGAAAAACCAATTTTCCGTTTTTATCCACCAATCCGTAGGGCACGGTATTAGGAGCAGATTGGAGAGTTGCTTTAATTTTAATATGGGCGCCTATTGGACTCTTAGCAGGTTTTTTAGATACAATGACATAGCCTGTGGTATCCTTGTTGTTAACGATCGGGGCAGCATAGCTATTGGCAGCGAGTCCTGTTAACACGAGTAAAATGCATAATAATTTCATATGTTAGTTTTTAATAGTTAAGGGCAAGGTTTTATTCCAATTTTAGTAGGAACAACAGCTATCGCAGTTTAATAATTTCGTACTTCTGCTGCGTAATCCTGTAAGTCTGATCTTAAGATCTATTTTCTTTTAAAGGATCGTGTCACTCTTTTTATTTCCGAAATGTTCATTTCAAAATCCTGATTCGTCGTACCGATCATCAGGTAGTATAAAGAGTCGCTAAACAATATCACTTGATATATCTTTTCTGCGTCTCCGGTTTTCTTGCCTTTGCCGTCTGCCAGAATTTCAAAACCGGAAATGCCATCAATATCGATCGCTTCGACCGAATTTATTTTTAAAATTTCTACAGGTAAGTTCTTAATTCTGTTTAAAGCGAAGAGCTTTTTATCTGAAATAGCGACATTTGAGAAGGCTTTAGCGACTATCAGTGAAGTCCTGTCAGGAGATTGGTTTGGAGTTTTGCCATCCAGGTTAAATGTCAAAACATTTGCCACACTGCTGGCAAATTTCAGTTTGCTTCCTTTCAGGTCTATTTCATAGTCAACTGTTTCAAGCGGATCTATTTTCTTTCCCGGCTCATAAAAAACGGTTAATAATGAGGCCTTTACTTCCTTACCTATCTCTCCTAAGTTCTTTGGAACGGCACAGTTTATCATTATGGTTTCCGTTTCCGTTCCAAAGGCCAGTACGTACTTCGTATATGCCTTTCCATTAGCGTTCTGCTCTCCTGTCACTAAGATGGCAGGCAGGCTATTGACGGTCAAATTTTGGATTTCCTTAACTTCTACGCCCTGACTTAGCAAACCTTCCTTTGTTAAACCGCTGGACACCTGGGAAAATGGGCCTGGAAAGGCAATTACCATCATGGTCGACCCGCTTTGGTCTTGCTGTAAGCCTAAGAAGTTTGCCGCTTTATGGAACCCCTTCGGTGAAATTAAACTTATTTTAGTACCAGCTACATTTTGGTGTTCAGGAGTTAATTTATTGTTAACTACCTGCTGTCCAAATACTATCGTTAGGTTTAGAAAGAATAATGCTGCTAAAGGGAATGGTCTCATTTATTTGAACTCTATTTTGCTGATAAAAGGTAAGGATTGATGTCGTTGGATATATAAAACTTTTATCCCACATGGCGGAAGTGGACGTTAATTCTTGAACCTCCAAAATCTGGACATCTCATCTTCCGACGTCATTATTAAAGTGTCATCTACGAAGTGGATTTTCCCCTGATAGATATAATCTTTATAATCAATTTTAATAGAGTCTCTTTCAATGATGTAACTATAACTCTCGAAATTGTCAACATAATAGATTGAATCCGGCCTGATTTCAAAAGTCGCATTTTCCGTACTACCATCGGCCCATACACCTAATACTTTGCTTCTGGTGCCTGTAAGTCTATTACCCTGACTTTGAGAGGTAATACCGGCAGCCTCGGAATCATTTATTAAAGTTGTCCGGTCAACGGATGCACTAGAACAGGATGAAAATAATAAAAGCAGGACAGGTAAAAGGTTTCGGTGCATTATTAATGATCTATAGTTCGACCTAGATATTATTTCTTACTCGAATCAAATCTATTCTAATTCCCAACAACAGCTTAATATTTAGGGTGAACGGTAGGTTTTATTGAGGGAGCGGTAAGCTAATGTGCTAATATGCTAATGAGTGAACCTGCAAATGGGGAATGAGTATTCACCTGGATAAACCAGGCTACCTCGTTTTTAATTGTACTTTAGTCAGAATTTTACTACAAGATATTCCTTAAATGAACAGTAGCGTTAAGCCAGGAAAAATAAATAAACGAAGATTAGTTTTAGCCTTTCATCTGTACCTAAAAGTCCTATTCCTTTTTACTGTATTAGCCGGTGCTTCTTTCTTTTCTGAGGCCCAGGTACTGCCCGGCTTTAAAGCGACCGAACTATTTAACGAGCAGGAATTAACAATAAAAGATCAGTGGCAAAATGTGCAGATAAACATCAACGCACCCATTCAGCTTCAAGCAAAAGGAAAAACTTATTTAATTATTTATGCTTTACCAAACGGCAATAGTATTGAATGGACAAAAGGGAAGAAAACAAAACCCGGTGATGACTGGCATTTCGATATTCAGCACATAGCCGCACAAACCCGGTATGTGCGAGATCTCGATAAGAAAAATACGTATATCGTAGCCTATTTAATGGCAGAACCTAAGAGCTGGCCTGCCTGGAAACGAACAACCCCCAATTCGATTCCTTTGATTAAAGATATGGTTGACAGCTTAACGAATCTTTTTAAAGCATATAACCCTAAACTGGTACTAAACGGTCATAGCGGTGGTGGAAGTTTAATTTTCGGATTCCTGGATGCCGCAAAAGAGATTCCGGGAAACGTTGAACGAATAGCTTTTTTGGATAGTGATTACGGCTACGTGGATAGTCTGCATGCTAAGAAATTAACCGGATGGCTGAGTCAAAGCAAAACCAATAAACTGGTCGTGCTGGCTTATAACGACAGCCTGGTCATCTTTAATGGCAAACCTTTGGTAAGCCCTACCGGTGGTACCTGGTACCGGAGCCGGCTGATGCAAAGAAATCTGTCTGCTGCATTCCGGTTTTCCACCGTTTCCGACACAGCATTTATTACACATAAAGCCTTAAATGGAAGAGTACAATTTATACTGAAAGAAAATCCCGGCGGACTGATCTTCCATACGGAACAGGTGGCAAGGAACGGCTTTATTCTGTCTCTCCTGTCATCGACCGCGTATGACAGGAAAAAGTACTTTACCTATTTTGGTGAAAGAGCCTATGAAAAGTATGTAGGGGATTAAGCAAAATTTGTGTCCAAAGAAGGTTAATTCTAAGCTTAATCATACTCTTTCATTTCTCATCACCTTTATATGTAAAGGGTTTTTCAAATATCTTCTTCGCTTTAGAAAGCAGCGGAAGAAAAATGTGTCCGGTATTATAGCCGAAAGTGTAAACTGAAAGGAAAATTCCCAATATCCACATAAAAACTGAAAGCTCACTCCTTCCGATAAAGTTTATTATATCGTCGAAATCAATTTTTTCGTTACCAATAACTCTCATCATGTATACATCTGTGCTATAGTTGTTTTTTGTAGAGTCAACTATTTTTATTATGCTTTCGTTATGATTATAAGAGTTCAAATAAGTCTGTGTAAAAGGTTCAAGTCGTGTAATATTAAATAATGGATTTCTAATTAAACTAGTATCTGAGAATAGTTTGAATATTAAATCATTTAATTTGGTTTCATAAGGAATCAGATTTTTAGAAATACAGATTACATCTTGGGGTAGAACCATATTTACTAATTTTACTTCAACATTTAAATCACCAAATGATTCTTCACCAGTGGCTCCCATAGAATATTCTACAATACTTACAGAATCAATTACTTCTTTGGAATTTTTGCAAATGATAACATCCTTGTGCAGATCATCTTGTAATGATCTAACCGACGGGTTTTTAATTAACCCCATTTCCCAAAATCTATACAATGCAGCATAGTAACCTGACATTGAACTATCCTGTAAATATATTTTTTTTATAGTTTTAAAATCATTAAATGTATTGAACCTTGATGGTTGTTTACGTGCAATAAAATATGAATAATAATAAGGTGTTTGCCAGTTTTTTTTATGAACTATAAACTTAGGGACAAGAAACTCTTTTTGTTTTGCAGTTATATATTTGTACGAACTGTACATTTTTATATAATTATCATTCGTTCCTAGCTCTTTCTTGCTGTGAACAAAAGGAACGAACAGATTTGATAAGTTAAATTCAACTAACAATAGTTTTATACGTTTTTTTAATTCAGCATTTGCAGAGTCTACATTGACAAGCTTCTCATCATACATTTTATCAGTTATAAAATATAGTGGTTGTTGAGCTTTAACAAGGTTCGTTATCAGAAGCAATAGAAAAATTAGAGCACACCTATATGACCAAACTTCGCTTATAGTGAAAGAACAATACTTGCTTTGCTTCATGAACATTTTTTTTAAATTATATATCTTAATTCCAATCAACAGAAGACCTTTTGAGTCTAGCGGCATATTTACTAAACTCACCTACACTCTTCGGCTGATGATTGGATATAGTGCACAACATCACCTGCAAATGCAGTTTTTACACTTTGACCATTTGATATTAAGATAATCTTTTTAGTGAAGCATTTCGCAGAAAAAGGGTGAACGGTAGGAATTTTTGAGCGAACGGTAAGATATATCTGAATATAACTCTTAAGTTACCTGATTTCATCGAACAGGTTAAATGACCAATTAAATGTTAACTACCGGCAACGATCAGCATAAGACAGACATTATCTAAACGCAGTGCATTGACAACTGGCCTTGCATTAAATTTTGGGTTATCTCCCATTAGAAAGGGAGCTCTTTATGTTTCGAACGGAATACCATGGATCATATAATACCAGGTCCTCTTTTGCAGGGCTTGATTTAAGGTATAGTTACAGCATGGGGCAAACCATAAACGGCATAACTAAAGCCCGAACCAATTCAGGATCACACAAAAAGGCTATATTTTTTGAATTGCTCGGAAGCGGGATGCTCTATTCTTTAAACTATGATTTTCGACTTAAACCCAATAGTAATCAAGGTTTTGGTTTAAGAGTTGGACTTGGAAAAGGCACATATACATCAAATGAAACCTTTGGAAGTCGCTATACAACTCTTCCCGTAAACTTTAATTATATACTTGGGAACAAAAGAAGTGGATTGGAAGCCGGGGTTTCTTTCACCCCTGAATTTTCCTTTCAACGTTTTGATGACCAGTTTAATTTTTATAGCATCTTAAATTTAGGTTATAGATACCAACCGATAAATAGCGGCCTGTTGTTTAGGCTTGCATACACACCTATTTTGATTGGTGAAAGGTCTCATCCACCGATAGGCATTTCTGTTGGCTATGAATTAAATAAAATTTTGAAAACAGTTTTTCCATGTTTATTAATTTCTGTTCATAGTCAGGTTCTGGCACAATACAAGGAAATTAGCTATGATATCAAAGTGGTCTACGGCAATAAATTCTAATTTTCTGATCTGCCAGCGTAGCGTATATATTAGCAAGGAGTGGATTAATGTCTTATTTCCTGCGTCTAACACTGATACCCTACACAGATCCTACCCAAGAACGAATAGTCCGCTTGCCTTTTAAATAGAGAACTTCGGTATCCCAAGCACCAGACAAGTGCTGTTCCTAAATAGATTTTCAAAAATCCCTTCCAGAACTTGCATTAAGAAATAAAAATGATGATTATTGCACCTCTAAAACTGGGATTAGCTCAGCTGGCTAGAGTGTCCCGATGGAAATCGGGAAGGTCAGCGGTTCGAATCACATAAATTGCCAAACGGGGGATTAGCTCAGCTGGCTAGAGCGCTTGCATGGCATGCAAAACTAAATCTGCTCCTCCCCTTTCAAAATCAACTTTTTTAACCTTTTTAACCTAGTGTACGTGTCACGTGCGTGCAACTGACCGGTTTAATAATCTGTTTTCTAAATTTAATAATATTAGATTATTTAAATCATCCCTTCATCCGTGAAGCTGAAAAAGCTTTCACTAGTTATAATGATATGATCTAAGACTCCAATGTCGAGGATCTGTCCTCCAGTCTTGATCTTCCTCGTCAAATCGATATCAGCTTGACTTGGTTTCAAGTTACCTGAAGGATGGTTATGTACCAAGATGATTCCGCAGGCATTGGATTTTATAGCTGCTGCAAAGATCACTTTGGGATCTGCAACCGTTCCTGTGGTACCTCCCAAGCTAATATCAATGAGTCCTAAAACTCTATTAGCTCGATTGAGAAGCATTACTTTAAATTCCTCAATAAACTCAATAATTTCGTAGTTCCAATGTTTCTTAAGTACTTCAAATGCGTCTCTGGATGAGTTGATCTTCGGCCTGAGTGAGGATTTAACTGTTGATCTGTAGATAAGTTGCACTTCGGCAACGGTCATGATTTGATTTTCCATAATATTTAGAATTAATTATAGAGCATGACCAAGCTTTAAGCTGAACTAAGCAAAGAAGCAACGGAATAAATGGGCTAGTGGGCTGTAATGTGGGTTTATGCCGGAATTTCTTTAAGCGTGTTCAGGCTACAAGCTTAAATTGGCGTGAATGATTAATGATGATATTATATTTCTAATCTTTCGTTTATAAACTTGAGGAGATACCTACACTTTTTTGATTTGAGAGGGTTATATACCCCGTTTTAATGAAGTGTAGGAATTTGATTCGGTAGATATACTTTTTAAAAGTTACTTCACCTATCTACCTTTTAAAGAATGAGTTTGAATACTGGTTCCTAATGTTTAAGCTTTCAGCAGCTCATAGCCTAACTCTTACTGAATGAAAATTGCGATATAATGTTCAGCAATGAAGCCAGAAACATCCTGACTGCTATCAGTTTTACATTATCCTTGTTTAGATATTCGTGAAAAGCTAATATTGAGACTTTAAAGCCCTACTTATTTATGACAGAAAAGGTAATGATTATTGGTTTATTGGGAGGTTCTAAACGAGTTGAGTGCGTTTGCGAAACGATAGAAGAAGCTCGCGAGAAGGTTGCATATCTTTCATCCTGTAGTATTCAAATCCCCACAAGAGATGATAAAATTTGGCGGCAATTAGGTGTTGGTTTTTTTGAAGCTGAGATATTGATTAATGAACTTGAAAAATTAAAGGACATAAGAGAATCTAACCCCATATCGTATACTATTTTAAAAGACAATAAATTAGCAGAGAAGGCACCTAACACAATTAGGGTGCAAGTTATTGGTGTTTCATCAAAGAACTACAAACAAGAATACGTACATACAATTAGAGACTTGGATTGGGATGGATCCCCAGACACAATGAAGGTTTACAAAGTTACTTTACCGGCTAAATCCAAGATGAACAGCGTGCACGAAGTAAATATGGATGATTTTAAGGTTGTTACGCGGCCGGCTAACTTCAGCTATGAGGTTCAAGGAGAAACTCATTACACAAGTAAACAAGAGACTTGGCTCTTCATAAAACATCCTCACGAATAGAACTACACTAATAATCTTAGAGTGCTGTTATTCCTCAGTAAACTGAGTACACCTCACAGCCTTATACTAATGATCACTGCCTTCCGATAATGGGATTATATCTGTTCCTAAGCGCACTTTCAATAGCCGGCACTATCATGTTATAGTTTCGAACATCCATTGGAATCCAACTTATTCTAAAGGTGTTACCATATAAATTTGTGCGTTCTTTTAGTTTCATCGCGAAGGTAGTTGCTGCAGAGCTTTTTAATAAATGATCATTAACTCTCGAGGCAACCCTTTTACTCTTTCCGATGTAAATAGGCATCCAGTCTTTGAGCTCTTTATGTGATTTTACCCTAACATTTTTAATTCCTGGTACCCAACTGAAAGTAACGTCTCTCCATAAGTTGGTAAAATCAGTCATCCATGCAATAATGTTGGTGCTAACTACTACCTTGATCTCAAAGAGATAAACTCCGGGTAAGTTGTATTCGTCATGGCAAATACATTTGGTCTGACTATCTAATGTAAACTCTTGTATTGGTATAAACTCCATGCATTCAGCCATCAGATGGAGCTTCTTAGCTTCTTCGATTAGAGAAATATCAACTTGGTTCAGAAGCTGATTTATCTCATTACTACTTAAAGTAGTTGTATTTGGCCCCTCTGGATTAATCATTTTAGTTCGACAAAGTTGTCAATATCATTAAGTTTTGACAATTATTACTTACAAAATTGGATTTATAAACCCCTTGTTAGTTAAGGCAGGAAATGTCTTGAGCGATAAGGGTACCTATTTTGAAAAGGCAGCTTCACCAATCTACCTTTTAAAAAGAGGAACATCCTTATTAAGCTTTGAACGTTATGGATTAGATCGATTCTACTACTATTGCCCTTGATTGCAATTGCTTTGTATTTAGCTGGGCCTTCTTTGCTATGCGGCTTCCAATTCGTACACAAAAAGCATCAAATTCAGCATTGGCACTGTTTTCACTCTTCAGAAAATCAGAAAGTGACATCCAAGCTTCAACTTTTTCCTCATGGGAGAGATTTTCAAAGTAGCCTTCAATAGCTATATATATATTGTCAGCAAGTCTATCTGAGTAACTTATATCCCAATTTCGTGTTCCTTGCAATACTTCTGGCCTCCAAATCCCAAGCACAATCACAATTAAAGTAAAAACGGCGAAGAAGGAAATTATTACCCAAACAAGCTGTTCTCTAATTCCCTCGAATTTAAAAGCCATGGCCCCCAGCAGTATCTCTACCATTAATAACACAAGCACCATAAAGTTAATGGGTCTCTTTACAGCTTCTATTATTTCTGTTCTATTAATTTCAGACTGGCTCATATCATCATCTGTTTGGGTACTTGTTCATCCAAAGATTTAATTGCTTTGACTAACTTTTTATGTTGTTGATCTTCTACTAAAAAATTGGTTGCTTGTGGAGCTCTAATTATTAAAAGATCTCTCAAATCATTATCATTCTTTAGAAACGATGAGGTAATTGGGTGGGAAAATTTATGTAGGTACTGCACGTCTACGCCATAACTATCCCAATCATTTTTTTTATACGGTTCGCTAATCAGTGTGCCCCAGCCATAAATCCCGCGAAATCGATCATCGCCACCCATCCAAAAATAAACCAAGTCACCGATCTTCATTTCATTACGATACCTAGTGGCATACCAAGTATCCTTTTTACCTACAACTAACTTACTTCTTAAGTCGTACCTTTCTGGCAGAGATTGAAAAATGAATGTGTTCATATAAGCGCGTTAAGCTGGTTCTGTATTCGATAAGCATGCTAGCTTAAATTGTTTGCCAAAGTCAGTCATTATCAGCATCTTTTCTTCAATAATAATATCTGATCTGTTATTATATCTTGACATGATTTGACTTTTTAACGTATCATAGTTTGATTTTTTGGTATAAGCCATTCCCGATGGAATTTCAATCAAACCTAATCGTGATAAATTTACGATAGCGGCACTTAAATTGAGTCTAAAGTCAAGCTTCTCATCTAATTCGGGGGGGATTATCATTAGGTTAGATTCAAGTAAATGTTGTCCCCTATCCTGATCGAGTTCAATTGAAACATCCACTAAAGGGTTTATTATTGAAGATGCTAAAAAATCAAAGATAATTGCCTCATCAGTCGACAAATTTTTAATTATTTCAACAAACCCCGGATGAGCTAGTTGAGAACTGTTTTTGTTCATCGCATTTGCGATAAGGTTCGCGTAGAGTTCCCTCAAATTTACATCGTTTGCTGTAAAGCGAAGGGCCTCCAAAGATGGACCAGCAACAGCCGGGTTTGGGGTCTGAATATCATCGGGGCTCACGCCTTTTAATTTTTCTTCCAAATTCTCAGCCAGCCAATCTCCAATTCTTTCGTACCCCCAGACCATAGCCTGTAAAGGCGATAGAGCCACATTAATTACGCCTGCTAATGTTCCTAATGCCTTACCAACCTGTTGAGTTGCTGGCTTTAGCAAGTCAGGGTAGACAGGTGGGACAATCTGTTTCGATAACCCTTCTGCAACTCCTTGAGCAGCACTTTTGGCTAGATCATTCAGTTCCTCGCTCATCAAATGTTAGTAATAGTTGTAATTATGAAGTTGATTAAATGATATCGTTTAGTTAATTATTAGTAACTACAGTGCTTATTTAGCATGCTGCCAACAGTAAACACCATTAGCTGCAGTTCTTGAGCATCTTGGACCTTTCTTGGTTTTTGATGCGCACTGAGTTGCTTTATTTGAAGCGCTCTTTACAGACTCCTTCTTTGAAGTCGCGCAGACACTGCAAGTACCACCAGAATTACAGTTTTTACACCCTGAACAATTAGAGCAAGCCGTACAGCTTCCAGTGGGAGAACACTTACCTATACAGCACTTATCTATAGTATTAGTACCAGGGTAAAAGAATATAAAGACAACAAAGATTAATTTGTGTACTATCATTACTAATGAGTTAATAGTCAATTTCTTCCTCGGTTTCTTCTTGCTCCTCCTGATCCTCATCTGTGTAAGAATCTTCGATAGGCTGCTCCTCATCCATTGAATTAGATGAGTAACTGCAATTTCCTTCGCCTTCTATTTTAACATCATATTCCAGTCCTTCGTACGTGGTAAAGCTGCAAATACCGTCCTCATCAAATCCCACGGGCGTGAAGTGACTATCATCTAACCATCCACCATTTGGCCAATTTATTTGAATAACTTCTCCATCCTCCACAAGCACTGTTAACGTGTAGGTGGACCGTGTCCCAGTAGATGGATTATAGTAATCAATCGTCGCGCAGTATTCATTATCGCTGTATTCAACGGCCTTCTCTTCATAATCACTAACTACAGTCTGTTGCTCATCAATTTCGTTATTACTATCATCACTGCGAGTCGAACATGCTAGGCAACAGACGAGGAGAATTCCACACGAACAACCGAATAGTCGCCAAAGGAGCATATGATTTTTGTTATTAGTGTTAATATAATCTAATAAGCGAAACATTCTCAAGGAAAAGGGTAAACGGTAGGAACTATTGAGGGAACGGTAGCTAACCAAAGACATTAGCTGATTTAATTGCTAAAACGCTGTTTTAGCTTAGATCTTGGCAAACCCTAGTTTTTGTATCCGATCGGGGTTGTCCTAAAATTTTGAGAATGACTTTGGTTTATCTATAGAGAAGGTTTCCTAGTATTTTTTAGGACAAAGTGATAATTCGAATAGAACCTGATTCTTACCTTTTTAAAAGGCCACACGACTCGTTTACCTTTTAAAAATGTATTTGAGAAGGACTGTTGTTATTGCTTTAACGCTTCAATAGCTATCACCTTAACTTTGATTAATCATAGTCAAATGCCTAGTTCTGGTTTAAATTCTTTATGAAGGGAAGATTTCTCTTTCTTAATTATAAGTACTGACTCTTTTTTGAACTCAGGGAACTGATCAGCAGTAATATCAATTATAAATCCTTTATACTCTAGCCACCCATGTGACGAATCTCCTCTCCACCCATAAACGTATTTTACTCCTTCATAACCAACCCCAATCAGCCTAAGCTTCAATTTATCAGATGCAGGCCCACATCCTCCTTCAGGAAAGCATTGGCTATACTCATATTGAACTAGTCCACCAAAAATGTCTGCTCTGAGTTTAAGAGCAATCTCCCTAATGATGTCTAATTCTAACTCTAGACTTGATAATGTCATAGAGTTAGCGTGTAATCGAAGATATTAGTTCGGTCTTCTTTAACGTAGATTTGGTTTTATTCACTTTCTCGTCGACAAACAGACCACTGGTATATTTCTCATATAGCTCAAATAGAAACTCCATCCTCTTAGCTTCGCTCGTGAAAGGTTGTGATCTATAAGCTAGATCCACAGCTTTGTCAAGTTCATTATGAGCCTTAACTAAGTCTGGTGGCATTGTGATTGGATCATATAAATCCGCTAATGAAGCACCCTTTTGTATTATATCTTCTTCCTCACCTTTCCAAGCAGCATTATTAAACTGCTCTTCGGTGGGTGGTGATGATCGAATTGTACCGATTACTTTATCGGTCTGATAAGTTTTTCGTACCTCCAAGACCTTTTGTGCTGCCAACTCTACAGCTGCCACTTGTTTAGTACTAGAACCTTCAGGCCATGGGTAATTGTTGTAAACAATTGTATTTGAATAGCTGTAGTCACTCTTCATTCTGCCGCAGGTATGACGCATCCATGTGTTATGCATCAAAGAAGTCAATATTCCGAAATGAAATAAAGTGGCATTGGGAATAATAAAAGTCTTGTCAGTTACAATATTTTCTTTAGTAAGATAAGCTATTGGAATGTACTTTCTATTCTCGGATGATACTTTGGGAACGAGTAAAAAATCATTCTCCGGTTGTCTTTCTTCGGCAAATAGATATGGAAGGTCGGCCATCTTACGGGTGCCAATTCTGGAACTTGACTCTCGAAACGACCTTACCCTCTTAAATATTGCTATAAACTGAGGAATATTTCTGAATTCAACAGGGTTTACGTTCTTTAGCCATATGCACCATCTCGTAACGTTATTGATAAAGTCATCGCCACTAATAAGTCTTCTTAAATACTGACTGATTGATGGATTTTCATTTATTAGATCTTGTTTATCCTTATCCTTTAGAATCAAATAACCACCATCTCTTGCCGCACTTCCCGATTGCATCCTTGGTACATTACAGATTGGCTTTTGTATTGACGTTAAAACTATATCATTACCTTGGATTAGATAAGGACTAATGTTCTTCACAAATATCTCCTGAGGATCCGATGTTATTGAGTTGTATTCATAAATTGATTTTCGGTCAACATCGAAGTTGGCAAAACCTATGATAACCACATGCACAGCTGCGTTACCCTTAGCTTCATTATTCCACTTAAAGGTTTTATGAGCAAAGTGAATTTTGATTTGGTATTGGTTGTACAAACTATTCCATAAAATTCCAGGCTGTTCACCTTGTACAATCGAATTAGTAGATACGAAAGCTACTTTTATTCGTGTGTCTTGTACAAGCTGAGCTGCTTTAATGTACCAGCCGGTGACATAGTCTAACATTCCCCATGAGCCGATGCCAGTTGAAACTAAGGCCATGTCACGCTTTTGTTGAGCGCTTTGATATGAAGTTCCCAGAAAAGGAGGATTACCTAATATGTATGATAATTCACCTTTGTTGACTACACTTTCCCAATCAGTTTGAAGGGCATTGGCATGGACAATGGTTGCAGCTTTTTTTAGAGGCAATCTGACAAAATACTGCCCAAACTCATTACTAATGAGCATGTTCATTTGATGATCCATCAGCCACATGGCAACTTCAGCAATACGAGCAGGGAACTCTTCATATTCGATTCCGTACATCATATCGACATCAAGCCATATAATCTCCCGCACATCTAAAAACCCTTGTCCACCTTTGTTTAAAGCTCGAAGAATCTCGATTTCCAATAAACGCAGCTCTCGGTAGGTAATAACCAAGAAGTTTCCACAACCACAAGCCGGATCTAAGAACTTTAGCTTGCTTATTCGTTTATGAAACTCTCCCAACTTGCCCTTATTGGTTTTTATCGAATTAAACTCCTGCCAGAGGTCATCCAGGAACAAAGGTTTGATCAGCTTCAAAATGTTCTTCTCACTCGTATAGTGTGCACCAAGGTTCCTCCGCTCTTTCGGGTTCATCACACTTTGAAACATTGAACCGAAGATCGCAGGTGAGATTTTACTCCAATCTATATAACAGCAGTCCAACAGTGATCTTCGCATCTTTGCATCGAAGCTGGCTGAGGGCAACGTTTCTTCAAACAACTTTCCATTTACATATGGGAAGCCATTTAGCTGTTCATCAATGTTTTTGAAGCGCTTTTCATTAGGAGTGTTAAGAACCTGAAATAACTCTTGGATTTTAGAGGCTAGATCGCTTCCGTCTTCGTTGGTCCGATCTTCTATATAATTTTGAAATTGTTGTTTCTCAAAGATGGTCGTATCCTCTGCGAATAAGCAAAATAGAATACGGACTAGATACACTTCAAGTGGATGACCCTCGTAACCAATTTCCTCTAACCTATCATGGAGTTTGCCCATCAGGTCAGCTGCCTTTATATTAACAGGGTCCTGTTCTTTGTAGATGCGTTTTTGGTAACCTGCTATGAAACCAAAATTCTGAACGTTATGAACTAGATCTTTTAGCTTGAACTCAAGAGTTTTGTTTTCTTCAGTGTCAAATAACCTGAAGTTTTCGAAGTCTGAAACTAGGATGTATTTTGGAAGTTCGTGTTCCTTAAGACCGTGGATGTATTCTTTTGCCTGTGTAAAAGCCTTGTCAAGGTTTTTACCCTTGCTTTTCATCTCTATCAGGATATTGCCCTTCCAGAGTAGATCTATGTATCCATCAGCTTCACTGAGTTTTTTAACTCTGTGTTCAAATGTTCCGACACGCTTCCGGGTAATCCCGAAAACATTAAAAAAGGCTTCAATGAATGATTTAGCTTCCGCTTCTTCGTTGTAAGTATCCTCCCACTCTTTAGAAAAGGTAACTGCTCTTTCTTTAATTTCATTCCAGCTTAAAGCCATGAGCCTAGGAGATCGTACAGTTTAAAAAGTAAGTGGTTTATTGTGCCTTTTGGTTAGAAGTCATCCGAGTAGGGAGTTTTTGGGTTGGGCCAGTTTTTAGAGATTACATTGTAAACTCGAGTCACCCATTCTAGATCTTTTGAGGCCTCTTCACCAACGTAGTCATTACCAGCGCCATTCGTCTCCAACCGAAAGGCGGTATCCTCTAAGTTTGTGTTACCTACCTCCTTGGATAAATATAAGATCCCACTTTTTGTTACTCTAAACTGAGTATCTTTTGAATCGTCTTCTGATGCTATTAGCTCTGCAAGGCTCTCTAAAGTGAATTCGCCAGGGTTATTCAAATCAATTTCCATTATATATCAACAGTTAAGGTTAGCTCATTGGTAAAAAGCTAAGGTAAATAATAAAACTTCAGCTAACCAAATCCAGAAGAGGAATGAAGGTTAGCTCGTCAAGTGGCTACTTAGTACTTCTCTATGTATTAGTTAGATTATCCGGTAACAGCAGACGAATGGAGTTTGGGTGTCATCGGAGGATGTAGCTATCCATTTAACCATCTTTTAAAAGAGTCTTTGGAACAATTTCATCTACAAAAGCCGCCGAAAATTGATTGGTTTATTGATCAAAACTCTTGGCCGACAATAGGCCTTGCATCATGAGGTCGCCAGGCTGATCCGGTCGCATATAATAGCTATATGCAAACTTGAGTATAAATGTTCGTGAGTATACATTATTGGCCATATCTAAATACCTGACATTTAAGCGACATTCAGGAAAGTCAGCAAGGTAGCTAGCTGTGTCTAGTACTTTTATTGCAGCAAGTTGAAATGCAACTACATACAACTCTAAATAGCCAATAGGGTAAACAATGTACGCTAAATCCTCTTTTTGTTTGTATGGAAGAATGTAATTGTGGGTTTGGTCGTGCGTGAATGGTTTGAACCAACGTTGAGACGTACCAGGGTAGCTGAGTGAAACACCACCCCACGCCTCCCTTTTCAATGTCAATTCAAAATCTTCTGATGACAGTCTGCTCTCAATATATTCATAGACTTTATCAATATCGTACTCCCAGTTTGATTTCACTTCTTTTGCTGTCCCCACCCCAACATTAATTAATCTCAAATCTAAAAGTTTGCCTCCTTCTACATTTGCTTTTTGAGTCGAAAGCGCGGGATAAGTCACTCCATTCTTTATTGTTTCCGCATAGACATACAATGATGCATCATTGAAATACAGTTCGGGTTTCATCCCTAATTCCATCTGGAGCCTGGTAAGCTTCTTTGTTTCTTCTACCTCCCTCTTTTGCGCTTGATAAGTTAGATACAAAAAAATGATTGCTGTGAAGTTAATAAGGGTGCCAGCAACGCCTGCAATGAAGTCTCCGAATTGCCCAAAGATATTCGGATCAATACCGTTTGTATTAAATCTCCCGTCAATAATAAAAACTACAAATGTAGCCACGATAATGCCAACTACACATGTAACAACGGTCCAAAAGAACCCTTTAATTGTGGAGCTAACAGAAGAAACGGAACCTTGATTAGACATTATCTAAAATAACTTGGCTTTTGATAAATAATATTTAAAAATGACGACTTCTAAAGTATGAAATTAAAATAGGTAAGCGAATATGGCTCACAACTCTTCTCTCGTTATGACTAATTGCAATGTTTAGGATGATCAATTCCCAGTTATACCTAAAAAAGGTATATGTACCTCACCAGCATGCGAAGGGAGTTTGGGTCTCAAAGGAGCCTTGAAAAGGCGATTCTTAAATATCCAGATAGCATAGGATTTATTAAATCAGAGACTTGCTTATTACTCGATTCTTCCAACCAAACCTGAGCTTTCGACTTGTAATCAAGGTTAAACAGAATACTGCCCTCTTTTCAACCGAGTTGCAGTTAAAACTGTTTATCACCTTTTTCAATTGCCTCGGTAAGCTGGTCACTCAGTTGTTTACAGCTCTTTCCCAGTTTATTGTTTTGATAGAAGTCGTCCTGATGTAAGAGGCTGTTCTTGATGTCCTTTTGGACTGACAACATTCGCAACATTAATAGCGAGTCCTTGCCACCTGCAAGTTTCATATCACCACTCAGATGGGATTCAAACTCCAATAGATATATACGCAGTAAGGAATCATTGTCTCTAGCAGCATAAATTCTTCCTGAGAGTGTTTGGACGTCTGCTAAAATCTCCTTCTTAAGTATCCAGGACTGTTCTTCAGCGATTGTGTTCTTATGTTCGACAACAAGTCTATATCCTGCAAATAGTAGTCCGACGAAACTTAAAAGTATGGGAATGATCTTGAGAATCAGTTCAAATTTTCCTGGCTGTCCCCTAGTGCTTCTTTTGATGCCCATCGCTAATCATGGTGTAGGATTCTCTTCCCTTGATGTTAAAATATGTTAGCTCTGTTTTAAACCTTCCATTGCCACCAAGCAATTGAACTTCCAATAAGCCGACAGTATTAGTTTTAGGATCCAGAAGATCCACATAATGATTACCATCCGCGGCTCTTACGCGAAATGTAAGCATAAGCTCCTTCCAAGCTCCTTGTTCGCATTCCCGCACTCGAACTTTACTGCCCTCTTTGTAAAACGTCAGTTCCATACCAAAAGAGCAATTATCCTTCACTCTAGTGAAACGAGCACCGTTTACGGTATGCCAAGTCCGGTTGCTACTAAGCGTTAATGAGTCTCGAAACCTACCGATTTTTTGTGAATAGCCGTTTATTGATCCAAGCGAGAGTATTAAAATAATTAATGCTTTCATCCGTGCAAATTCTAATGTATCTACTACAGTATTAATTTAACGATTAACATTGAATTGTGCGTAGCGATTAAATATTTTCTATAATGTCATTGCTTATTAGTCACGATCGAGTTAATTCCAACGGATAAAAGCTTACTTTTTGAATGGACTTTGCGAGCCGCCCTGCGAGTTTGAGGTCAAGGTGGGAGCTACGGTAGCAGGAGGTACGAGTGCGGTAGCGACCTATGTAGAAAGGACGAGTCTTTTGGAAGCAGAGGTAAGGAACGGGCAAAAGACTAACGTCCTGCACTACACAAGAGCTTGGCGAACTTTTTGACCCGAGGGTAATGAGCTACGGTTCTCAAAAAGTGTGACAAGCTCGAAGCCTGGACCGATTCGCAGGCGAGCACAAGAACTAAGAGAAGCGGGAAGATTTTATAGGGTTGAGCGCAGCGAGACTTTATAAAAGATTTAGGAGCTTCTCAATGAAGTAACGGATTACTTAGATCAAGCTGGGTGACAGATTGCGAAGCCAGGGTGAGACTGCACATTTTTTTAGCGATGGGTATATAGAGTATAGGCTATAAAAAATATGTGCAGACTAGTGTGTTGGAGCAAGTGGAGTTAATGTGCTTGCAAAGCTTATTAACGAAACGACATCTGGCGACCTGGTTGATAAGCAAGGAGTGGATGAATGCCTTATTTCCTGCGTCTAACGCTCAAGTTAGTACTAAACGCTCATTGATGAGACTGCTGGCAGTGAGCGAAGTAGAAAGCACTGCGGCCTATTTACCCAGAAAGAAAAGACCAAACCATCCCTTTCTCGCTCTAAGCCACAAAGAGAGGAAGGGATGAGTTTGGGAATGATGTATCTGCTCATGTTGCCGTTGTTGTTGCCGTCGTTGTTTCCGTTTTTGTTTCTTGCTGAACAATGGACCCAAAAGCGCTCTAAAATCACGATTCAATAAAAAGCTAACAGGATGTTGAAAACTTATTTACTGCACGTCTTGTATTTCGTCTTACTTCATTTATATTTGTTGTGTTCTATAAATCATAGTCATGAAAGACGGAAACAATACACTTAAGGAGCTAAATGAGTTAAAAGGCAAACTTGAATCACAACTTCAAGCTATCAATGAAACTATTAGGCTATATGAACTTAACTCTCAACTTATTCTAATTCACCAAACGGCATTCCATGCGAATGCGGGCACCACCACTAGCCCAAGAAGAATTGAGAACAGCAATGACTACAATCGAAATGGCAGCTTTAAGTATAAGATTACCTATGTCTTGTCGAAAGCGAATAGGTTTTTATCACTTAAAGAGATAGCCGATATGGTTTCTCAACTAGAACCTGAATCTGATATCGAAGCGATAAAACGTGGAGTAGGCAGCGCGAAGTCAAATCTATTAAAAGAAAAAAAGATTGTAAAGTACGTGGTTGGCAAGTCCAACAATAATAGCTTTTACGGTAGGGAAATATGGCTTGATGTGAACGGTGTCCCGCACGACCAACATAATATCAATGAGTCCGCATTAACGAAGAAGGAGGAGACTGAATTGTTTTAAAAGCAAAAGCCGGTTACCCGGCTTTCTCAATGATTGCAAATTTGAGTGGTGTATCAAGTATATCATACAGACCACATTAGAGTTGCGATGGCTTATTGGTCTCATTAGCCAAATAAGGATTTCGCTCACTCAAGTTTCAATACAGGATTGATGTTCCAGATCAATAACGAAGGCTATCTATTATAGGTAGCCTTTCCTGTTGATGCTAATATACAACGTTTGTTATTAATAGCAAAATATGACTAGACAAGTCGCGGCACTCTGAATTGTCTTCTATTAGTGAATTGTGAGCAAGCTGGCTGTGGCGTTTCAATATCCCGGCAGCTTCAATAAACTTTTAAATAAGAACCCTTCGTCGCGATAAGCCGCTAAAGAGGAAAGGATTGGAATGATGATTTGAAAAGTTCCAGTTGAGCTTCTCTTCCAGTGATCAAACTGAAAAATCGTTTCCAATTTCTTAATAAATTTTATAATTTACTGATATAAAGATCTACAATACACTTTGGAATGTTAATTATGAGATCATTGCTTTCCCTGCTGTTCATAATTATTACTGGAACAGCGCATGCGCAGTTGCTGTCACTCGCTGAGCTTATATCATTCACCAAAAAGGATGCATCATCGATAAATGAAGAGTTGATTGCTAAAAACTGGAAATTCATTTCTTCTAGCCCAGCTTCAGATGATGAATTAGAGAAATTAACATGGGCACTTAGTTTCAGCGAATTTGATTCCACCGCAATTGCATGGCTACACATTCGTAGGCAAAAGAATGGACCAAACAGGGTGGCGTTCCAATTTCATGACAATAAAGATTATATGTCACTTATTAAGGTCGTTAAAGCTTTGCCTGCAAAAAAGGAATTGTCAAATGCCATCAATAATACCTTCTATACTACTTATTCAAGTAAAAACTATACTTACCTTTTCAATGTCGATAGCGATACCTTTACTTTAAAGGTGTATGAATACGCGGATTTTACAAATTGGATATTCGGACACTAAAAGGACAAATAATTGAGTCACTGTGGTTTAAAAATGTGTTATAATGCCTCTAAGTCTAGTACAAGTTTAAGGTGTTGATGATATCTAAAATTACAGCCATTTAAGAGGCATGACTTAATGCCATGCCTCATGCGGATGTTAATTACTAAAGGTTGCGAATTCCCGATTAGATTCAGTATTCCAAACAGCTTTGATCTCGTCGAATTTGATTTCATAAGCAAGGCTGTGAATCCATACTCGCTGTTCAACTACAGTATCTGTAAAATTATTCATCGTAAATCGGTAGATATTCCTCAAAAGGCTTGTTAACGCATATTCTCCAATCATTTCCGTAGCTCTATAATCAATGGAGTAATTGATATTGTAATATCCGGTGTCATCAGCACCTAAAGAAACACAGCAGTACGGAGTAATACACTCAAAAATAGTGGCTTCAGTACCTGGAAACTCTCTGTGATCTGTTTTGATGATACCCTTAACAGATTCATTATCCAAGAGGTTGGATATCCTGCTAACAGTTTCAACGATATAGGAATAGCACTTCTCTAACTCGCGGTTCTTAAGTTGTTGTTCAACAAGTAAGGTTTCTTCTAATAAGTAGTTTTTCATTATCGAGTATTTGAAATATAATTGCGGTTTTTCGCTTTTAAAAAAACTGGTAATGGATTGAAGAGTTGCTTCATTAGTTTTTCCTACTATATTAGGTAGGGAGCTGCCTTACCCACTAAACCGCGATAGAAATTAAGGTTTTGAATTAGAATTTAATAGATTGTAGTCTATTGATTATTAAATACCTATGCAAAACCCCAGTGATAGCTCAGACAAGCGTTCGCTCTGTCCCTTGGCTGTAAAAGAATAAACTTCCAATTTAGATCTGTCCATAACGCAGTAGTTATCTTTAGAATGAGTAGAACTGGTAAATTTACCTATCACTACCAAGTCAATTTTATTAGAAGTTAGGAAAGAAGTTACCTGATATTTGTTATCCAAAAAGACATAAAGCTTTATTGCTTTACTTCGGGTTGACTTCTCGAACTTGTAAACGGCATTATCAGGTTCTAGTGGCGAAGTGATTTCTTGAAGGTGAATCAGTAATGTAGTTTGTCCTTCTTCGGAAATTACGAACGGTCGAATTCTCTGTTGATTTAAAGAACTTGAAAGAAGTTCTGTTATTTTCGTTGTTAACCCTAAGTGTAAATTATCCAATTGCTTAAGTGCTTAATATATTAATGCAAAAAGTAAAAGAGCGTAACGCCCTTTTACCTAGTCAGTCTCTATAATTTCCGTTCTTATCATACTTATCCTGTTGGAAAATGACACTCCAAGCAAATTTTAAGACGATTAGTGCCACTAAGGCACCGATGATGATTTCCATATACTTATTTGTTTTTGATCTCGTTTCCAGTCGCAATTAGGCCTTTAATTATCAGCATAATAGCAATCCCTGCTATTATGATTAACAATACTTTTAATATCATGGTGCTAATTCGGAAGTTCACAAACGTTATAGACCCACTGCGTCTTTCGATCGGCACTCATTAATTTTAATTGAACACATCCGTCTGGTGACATGAGCTTAATTACCGTCAACTGTACCTTATTCATACTTTCCACGTTCCAGTGCAAAAAGCTCTTACCTTCATAGGTTTCTAGCTTCATGGGAGTAACTCTTTTATACTCTGTTTGATTTCTGTCATCACCGATTATAAAACTTTCAGCGTTCTTGGAAATTTCGATCATCTTCTGATCGCTGAATGGTTCTGTTTGATGTACAACCTTTAAACTTTCCATTCTAGCTTCGGATAAAACGTAGAAAGATATTGATCCATTATGATGTTTATTATAGTCCGAATTGGTGACAGATTTCTGCCGGAGTTGATAAAATCCACTGATCATGTTAATAAATGGTTGGGTTGGTTTCATAGCTAATTGGTTTTCGTTAAACAAATATTTTTGCTTGTAAGTATATTTTGTAATTTAAATTAAAATTTTGTTTTCTAAAAGTCACTTCAAATGAAACTTTTGTGACCGCTTCAGTTAGGGACTAAAATAACAAACACTTAGTTATAACTAAGTGAAGAGTGGAATTTCTTTTTATTCTTTCGTATCTGATGGATAAGCCTCTTAAATCAGATATTGAATTCTATGTAATCAATAAGGTTAAAGAGAAAAGAGAGAACGCCAACATCTCACAATCTGAATTAGCGGTTAGGCTGGAAGTCTCAAACGGATTCATTGGTCAAGTGGAAAGTTCGAAGTATCCAGCTAAATACAATCTCAATCATATCAATAAGCTTTCAATTATCTTCAACTGTTCACCGAAGGACTTTATGCCAGATAACCACCTCAATGAGTAAAAAACGCTGTTAGAACTTAAGATAAGTTACAAGTTAGGCACACGTAGTGCCTAACTCGCTAGAAACAGGCTTTGAAGAGAGCCATTAAGATCAAAATTGGAACAACCACTTTTACAAGAAGGCCAAGCAAAGTCAGAATTCCCATAAAGGCACCTCCTAAAGCTTTTTTCTTCATTGATGTCTCATCTCCAACAGCCATTACGACAATAGCTCCTATTACCGCGAACACAATAACAATAATGATGATATTCATAGTTGGATGTTCTTCAGAGTATAAGTCTGCTCTGGATAGGTATCGACTAGATTGTTGAAATATTTCTCATAGTCACGAATATTTAACCTTGTCATATATCGGTTGATCAATCCACAATCGCTGAACAGGTCAATAATCTCCTTCTCAAATGGACAGTTATTAAAGTCGTAATTAATCCAGTATTGGCTCAATGGATCACATGTCAAGTTCATCGTAAAGGTCGGTGTAGCAAAGTTCCAGATAGATTCTGGGCATGATCGGTCAACCCTTCTGTTTCGTTCGCAGACTATTCGTTCTGTTGAGTCAGGTAACTTCGAATAGAAATCCTTAACCGTTTTCAAGAATCTAACATAGACCATGTCTACAATCTGGTTTCGCATTCTCTTAGCTGGATCATTGCTGTTTATTGCCTTGGTAAAGTATTTATTGGGCCAACGTTGAGGCCTATTTTCAGGTTTGACGGGTGCTGTTTCTTCAGTCTTGAATTCTCTCATGACGCATTTATTTAAAAGGTAAGAAGTTAAAGAGCCTACCGAATAGCAGGCTCTAAAAGTTAGTCGTTATCCTGAACAGAGATGGTTATAAAGTCGTTCTCTCCTTGTGCCAGCCGGTTAAGAAAGAACGATTGGATCTTGCCAGGATTGGTTACTCGAACGCAATCTTCAATGTTCGGCTTGTTCTTCTCCTGCATCGTGTGCTTAAAAAGCTGCCTGATCGCTCGGTTATAAAGTCTAGCTCCAAATCGGTTCAAGGCCTCCTCGTCATAGCAGAAGTAGATCATCTTATAGCCCACCTTATTTGAAGTCAGCGTGATGTTCCAGAAGCAGCAGATGCTTTCATTGATCAGGTTCGTTTCCTTCCCGCTCTTCGCGTGTTCAACCTGTATCCAAGTTCTGTACTTCTTGCTGTCAAACGGTGAGAGCAACGCTTTGGCTCCTTTAACTATCCGCGAATAAGCTTTTTCTACTTCTGCGTTCCTTGCTTCAAGTTCCTGTGCAGTTTTTAAATCGGTTTGTTCTTGAGTTTCTACATTCATGATTTTGAGTTTAAATGGTGATTTATTAAATGAAAAAGGCCCTCATCGGGCCTTATAGTCTTCTAATACTAGCTTGTAGTGTGGATCTTCTTCTTCCAAGCCACTTGCGAAGTGCCTGGCTTCTTCATAAATGTCGCTGTAGTAGGGAAAGACTTCTAAGCATTCGTCACTTCCTGGTTTCGGTTTCGTGTTTGCATAAATGATTCTCAGGAGCTTGTTATAGTGAAGATGTCCAAGGTGTCTGATAGCTGTGTCATTGACAGCATAACCAATTTTTAGCTGACCGCCATCGTTCCGATTCAGTACTAAGTACATATAAGAGGTGAGCAGCTCAAAGACTTCATTCTCCTCTTTTGGATAATGTTTTAAGTCTATTTCGATCCGAAACCTAAGGTCAGGATCCTCGAAGCTCTTCGATAGCTCAGCGATTTCTTTTAGGATTTTAAAGTAGACTTTTTCGATTGCTTTGTTCGTTGCCTGCAACTCTTCGGACAGGCTAGTGGCGTTTGAGTGAGTCATAACAGAGTTTTTAAGTGAGTTAATGGACCAGATGCTAGAAAGAGGGTGATTGATAGGTAATCAAACGAAGGTTAGCTTATAAAAAAATAGCTTGAAGTGCCAGTAAAATGCATGGGGAATACAATCGAGTTGAAATGTAAGGCACTAGTCATTGACAGAAATGACAGGAATTTAAGTTTCCATTTTAGAGGAGATTTTTTAGGAATGGTTCTGATCCCTACGAGTGAAACACTCTCAAATCTTTTGCTTACTAGCGAGATACGGTGGGGCGGTATATCTAAGCGACCCAGGGGTGGTTATTAGGCTCAAAATATTTCTTGGAAGAAATAGAGCTAAAATAAAGAAGTAAACGATGCTTGGAGGGAGGGGTGGTCAGTATATCAGAGAGTACCCCAATAAACAACAAAAGCACCTTTTTAGGGGTGCTTCGGTTTTCCATTTGTTGTTGTTGGTTGTTGTTGTCTTTAATCACCTGCACAACCTAAAACAATACACTTAAGAGATGTTTTAGGATGATTAAACCAGCTTTTCTACTCCAGTCTAACCATTTTGTTTTTTCCTTATCCTTCATAATTACAACAACGACACTTTTTCTTGTAAGACAACATTGAATACAAGGGTGTCTTAACTCGAAGATAAGCACCCGGTTGATATAGTTAAGTTTATGTTTTCCACACTATTTTGAATGTGTGGATATAAAAAATGGTAAAACATTCCTTGCTAAGAAACTTAGCATAGCTTAACTTTGCCTAATGCCGACTATCCAAATAGCATACAAAGGTATGAAGTACAGTAGAGAGGTAACCAGAAATCCACAGGGTATCTATATACTGAATTCTAAGGGTAGGGAATACTGGTTCCGGAAGGATTTTGAGAGCCAGAAGAAAAACTATGGTTGGGTACTGATTAACGGTACAAGTTTACCGGAAGAGTTTTTAGAACAGATTTGTAGCGCCCTTCAGACCATCTATATCTACGGGTAAAAGGGGTGATTCTAATCAATTGAATAGGAATAGCGGAGCAGCTTGAGATGTTGGAAGGTCGATAAATTCTTTGCTTAGAAACCTACAGCTAGCTTTCGTTCTTAAGCATTTCTGCCATCAGACGAGTCTGCTTTCTCAGCAATTCGCCTATGTCTTTATTTGCTCCGTGCGCTTTAAAGCGCTTATGCCATACCGAAATTCTAAGGAATGCTATACCAACTAGAAACGCAATGAAGGAGAGGATGAAAACCATTAGCTCTGAAAAGTCCATTAATCAATTAAACTCGATGGATGCAACCATTAATAAATATGGCACTAATATACGTATGGTCATTTAAATCCACATTTCGTCTGTCGGGTTAAGTCTAACAGTTCGGAACAATGGACTGGAACACTGTGTAGTTACAGTAACTTTTGTATTTTCGATAAATTAGTAAATATCTTATGTGTGGACGAATCACGTTGCCAAGAACCCAAGAGATAGTTGAAGAAACCGGTTTAAAGTTTGAGCAAGAGCATATGCCGGCTCATATTAATGTACCTCCAACTCTTAAGATCCCACTAATCACAAATACCAAACCCGATCATCTACAGTATTTCACCTGGAGTCTAATTCCACCGTTTTCAAAGACGGGTAAGCCAGACTTCAAGATGAGTACGTTCAATGCTACCATCGAGCGCCTGGAAGAGTCACAGATGTGGAAACCGTTATTAGGAAAGAGGCATTGTGTGATCATCACATCAGGATTCTATGAATGGCAATATGAGGATCCTATTAAAAAGAAGAACAGCAAGCCTCACCTTATAAAAGCAAAGAATAGCAAGTTCACTTATATGGCTGGGTTATGGTCTGTATGGACTGATCGGGAAACTGGTGAGATGGTTCCCAGTTGTACATTAATCACTCTCCCTGCTAATTCCTTGATGGCTCAGATTCATAATACTAAAGGACGTATGCCTGCTTTTCTTACTGAGGAAACTGCTAAAATCTGGTTAGATCAAGAACTAAGCTATGATGAGAGAAAGAAACAAGCGTTAAATCCAGTACCAGACGAGTTTCTGGATGCATATCCTATTATTAAGGTTGGAGATGAAGAGGAGTATAGTAAGTTAATGGAGATTTGCTAATACGAATAAAAGATTATATTCAAGGATGTTATCGAAATTCCGTTCACCTAAAGTTAGAAAGATAGTTGCAAGAGAGATTCTTTACCTAACAGCTGTACTTATTATTATCTCACTAAGCTGGGCTGTGTTTAAAACGAATAATCATTTTGCAATTGAGTACAATAGTAAGTTTAATCGTTGGGTGAAGCAGGAACGTGAGAAAGCTAGCTCATTCGATTATTATGGGCAGAGGTTATCCCGACGAGGTTACGCGTTGCGAGCTGGTGAAGACCCAGGCACAGACGATGGGAAATGGACAGTGAACGATCATATTGGTAGGAAGAGTGCTGATTCAATAAGTTCTATTATTAATATAGCAGAAGCGAAGCATAAACCGAGGTTCGTAATAAACCCGATTTACTGGAATTACTTTTTGATAGGTTTACTATTGCTTGTATTTCCAATCAGGTACCTTTTCCGAATAACAACATGGGCTTATAATGAAATATTTGTTGCCGAGAATTAAGGATCTATTGTAGCTCTAGTTTAATAAAATCCAATGTGCTTTTACCTTATAAAAAATATGCAAGGTGAGTTAACCTTCGGTCACTTTTCAAGGTAAATCTATTCTTGCTTACAATATAGATTTCCTACACCTATCACCTTCTTACAGGCAATTTCCTACAATAATCCAAATTGAAAAGTTTCAGATACTTTCATAGTCACCTAGGAAAGACGCCTGCTTTTTGGTATCTTTAAGTAGTTCCAGCAACACACGAAGTTCTTTCGTAGTGTCAATAGATAAGCAAAGAGGTATCCCTCATTTCCAAGATTTACCTTATCAATAACAAACTTTTTATTACTTAATGGATAATGCCAAGCGCTTCATTTTGAAGCCAACTTTCAACAACCTAACAGAACAAGGGTTGAACTACAAAGATATACTGACCTACGTTGCTATAAGGTCATACTATAACACAAGAGATAAATACTGTTACCCAAGCTATAAGACACTAGAAAAAAGAACCGGTCTCAGTTCTAAATTCATTTCACAATCGATCATGCGCTTAGATAAAGCTGGATACTTACACGTTTGGAAACTTGGTAAAGGCAGGGTACAGCATTGTTATAAATTTCCAGATAATGGAACTTACCATAAGATACCTTATGACCTTTTAGAGGATAAGTCCTTGAATCCTCACGAAAAGTCTATGCTATTGTTGCTAAGAGAGTACTGTAGTGATGACCTGGTAAGCGATAATTCGATTAGGGAGATTGCATCCTTATCTGGTTTGACTTATCGAACTATCCACAAGCAGTTTCAAGCACTTACTTTAAAAGGTTTCATTCGCTATGAGGAGATTGAAAATACTGAATCAAAGACGATCTCGAAGGTCTTTGGGTTTACGGACAAGATCAACTGGCAATTTAATGATGGCTCGATAAAGATAGTGGGAAACTCGGCATTCAATGTTGATTCCATCATAGATATGTGGGCCAACTCAGTAAGGTGTAGATATGCGAATAATAAACTGATAGCTCAATTACAATCCGGTTAGATGGTCTACCGTATAAAAAATAGCTTACGACATAAAAAGGCACCTTAGAGGGTGCCTTTCGTGTTTATCGCAAGTACTTACTTTAAAAGGTAAATTGCTAACATGCCTCTTAATCGAGATCGACCGATGGTTTTACGTTACTCATTAAGCTAAAACCTGGCTTTGATCAATTTTAACGCTAAAAGGCTCGTTTACCAACAAATTGAGTAATAACGTCGTTTTAGCTTAAACTGGAGTCTGTCCTAAAATTTCACAAGTGACTGGTCGTTACCTATAAAGGGTATTGATTTCAATATTTTAGGACAAATGGTCCTTCTCTAATTTTATGCAGCATTATCGATTGAGTAAAGGGCTTTTACTATTTTGATTTGTTCGGCTCTTGTCCCTGTAGCTGTACGTTCCTTCACTAATTCAATTTTAAACAACCCGAGCCTATCCAAATCGTCTGCAAACGCAGTTTTTTTTGAACCGTCAGCTTTTTTTAACCCTAGTTCATTATAAATACCCTGTAATATCGACTTAACCTCTTTTTTTGAGTACACTCTTATCTCAAAACGTTCAGTGACGAGTATGTGTAATCTTGCTTCTTGATTTTTATTGCTTTTTTCTATCAGTTTTGCTTTCATTTTATCGTTATTGTATCCCAACTCCTCTAATGTTTTAACACCTAAAACGTGGTATGCCTCAAAGAGAATTGGGCTTGCTTCTTTCCATTTCTTTATCTGTCGCTGAGCTTTACCAAATTCATAGGACCGAGGAGAACTATTATACAATTCGACTTGTTCAATTATTTCCCTGTTAATTTCAGCCGCGGACCTTCCTCTCTTTATAGTTTTGAGGCTAAACTTTATTATCTCCGTCTCATAGTTGCAGTTTTGCCAGGCTTCTTCAATTGACTCTTTTGATCTATATTGGAGCTTAAACGATTTTTTATATACGATTTGATCTATCTTTTCGTAGTCGATGATAGTTTTTGCATCAATTACTGAACTGACATTATTAACAAAATCTCCAAAGCCTAGGATGTCTGTCATATCCTCCTCCCTACAGTCGGTCTTAAACTTAATATAATCAGCGATGTGCTTCTTGGCACTATAAATAACGTTTTCTTCAATCGATTCTCGAGTTCGCATAGTCGTTGGTTCAATGGTGTTTGTTATGTGAATTATCTGATTTGGTCTTTCTTCAGGATCTAACCTGATCCTTCCGACAGCTTGAAGACCTCTGAAGTTTATACCAACTATCGAATGAGGTATAGATTCGTCTGTTACTAGTACCATTGTATCTAACGGCTCACCACGTAAATCCCAACCCTCGTTATACCTACAGGTAAAAAAGTTAAATTTTTTAAATTGAGCTGCGTTCGTGTCGCTTTGATAATATAAGGAAGCTTCCTCCAAGTTTATCATATTCTTTTCATCATCTCTACAATAGATATTGACATCAGTAATCCCTGCCGTTGCTATAGCATTACCTATTGCAGTTACTGAGTTGTAAAAAATGAACACGTTACCGGGGTACGATTCAGGATGGGTCAAAACGTAATGTAATGCTGACTTAGGATCATCATCCACTACTAACGAAATCTTACCTAATTTTTGATCGAACTCGATTTTGTAATACGTTAACTCTTTAAATTTAGGATTAGATGAAGGATATGGAGTAGCTGAGCCCATAGCTTTGTTTTTAAAGGACCAAAAATATTTAAACGGAGTCAAGATGTCTTCTCTGAACATGTCACAGGCATAGCAGTGACATTCATCCAAAAAACAGAAGAAATCATCATAAAGTGTGTCTTCAATACCTAGACTCTTAGCTGCTTCAATTATTTTCCAGAACCCTTCAGGAGTTACAACTAGCTTCTTAAACTGAATTTCAGCATTTGCTAAGTATTCAGCGACGTCCGCGGGGGTTACCCTTTCCGCAACTTTGAATGGGGAGAAGTCCGCATGTTCCGTAACCTTATCATCTATGATGGGTAGGTAGGGAATTGTCATGATGCTATGTCTTAGAGATCTAAATTCCGAGTACGTCAAGCCGAAGCCCGGTTTGCCCTTATCTACAACTGAGTTATTCGGTATGAGTCCGTCTGGATTATTTTTATCTGGGAAAGCGTCTTTGAAACCTGCAGTCAATGGCAGGTTTATTCTTACTGTACTGTTTAACATTAAACATATGATTAGGCTTTAAAATGAGGATGGATCTTTGGGTTCGGTATGCAGAGATGCAGACCTTTGAGCCTATCTTGAGTTTCATCCAAAATTTTAGGACACTGGAGGGAAAATAAAAAGATCAGTCCGAAAACTGATCCTGTAAGTCATTCATTTTGTTGGTGCCTAATCCTGAAATGATATGTAAATATACTCATTTTCAGCGGTTTATGCAAGTATATTAATTTTTTATTAAAATCTTCTGCACCAGTTTGCAAAATGTAAATAAATACATAATTTTGGCATCAGCTACTATTCGCTAAGAGACTGCTCCAGAATAGATAACTCAGCGTGCAGGCCCGACTTACCAGTGGTGTAAGTTCTTTTAAGCTACTCCTTCGATAATGGGGCTGTACCCGGGTAGTTTCAGTTACAGAGTCGCAACAAACATTGGTTTTGTTGCAAAACTAATTTCACACAGATTGGACTCCTATGGAGTTACGACAGTATTCTTTGTAGAAGCTTATCAAAGCCTCTTGAAGTTGTCTGTGAGATTGGATTTGGCTCTGTGACGACGTCCCAATTCCATGTTCTTTGAAATGTTGGCAATCATGAAAAACTATAGATACACTATAGAGCCAGTCTGTGTGATTTTATATTATCATAACTTTTATAAAATCAAAAAAAAAATTAATCATGGAAATTACAGTAAATGAAGGGTCTGAGTTAGCCTTATTAACTCCAAAACAAAAAGAAAGATATAACTACTTCCTCCCTTTTTATGGTGAAGAAGCAATGGATGTAATTAAAAATCTATCAACTAAGGGTGAGAACTCTTTTCCATCAGTGCAGAAGAAACTTAATTCTCTTCTTCATGCTCCCTATCACGAGAAGGAGTATATAAATGCCCTATATGAAGCATTCGAAACAGGGAGTATCTACACTCCAGATCAGATAATTCAAGAAGTTAGTCAAGTTCGGAGTTCCCTTGGACTTGAACCATACCTCAATGTGAAGTCTTCCAGTCTAGCGGATTTCTTCAGATTATTCTTATTTGAACGAATCACGGATGACTCGAATCGTAAGCTCCAAGCTTACAAGCCCGTATTTAGATTAAAACCTGAATAACATCAATTGCGATTGCCAACTTAAAATGATAAAAGCCCGTTCCAAAAGGATGGGCTTTTTATATTATAATCAGTCATGACTTTCTTTCAGCCTAGGTCGAGATAACAACTACCTAAGTTTTATGTGCTAATTTTAATCCAGCACTTGGCTGGATCTAAACTAATCCAGACTTGAGCAAACTCTTTCATTTGCTTCATCAACAACTTGTTTATCAAATTTGTCTAGATAGACGTTAGTTATCGCATTTCCATACTCGTGGCCTAAAGCTTCGGCAATCACTTCATTGCTATACCCCATCTTCTTAGCAGTTGTGGCCCATGAATGTCTAACAGTATATGAAGTAATGTCCCCATCATATTCGATCAGCTCCCCTAATCTCTTAATATATTTATTGATAAGCTTAGTTCTACTCTTCACTATACGCATTAAGTTTTCCTCTGATTTAGGTTTAGAATTAATAATAGGTAAAATATAGTCTTTTACTTGACGCTCTGAGGCGATGTAAACCTGGATAATCTCAGATGCTTGAGGTACCACCTTGATGTCGTACCACTTGCCGGTCTTTTTCCGTTTATACTCTATCCTACCGTTATGAACATTTTTGGGACCGAGTAGTGCTAAATCAATTATCGAGATTCCAATGAGATAGAATGATAGTAGAAACCAATTCCTTACATGCCATATTGTTGTATTTTTTATAAGGTCTAAGTTCTTAATCTGTTTAATAAGGTCCTTATTAACAGCTCGCTTTCGTGTTCGTTCAGGCTTCAATTTAAAGTCATCAAAGGGGTATAATGACTTATCTACTAGCTTCTGCCTAATCGCTTTATTATAAAAGATTCTTATTGTTCTTATATATAGATAAATAGAGTTTGGCTTAATTTCCCTTAGCAGTAAATACTTTTGGTACGAATCCAAAAACAAATAATTGATTTGCTCGAATGCTAAGTCATCCTTAGGATAAAACCCTTTAAGCGCGTTTACTGTAGATTCATACACCCAAGCGTTCCCAACTTTATCAATAGATTTCAGGTCTGCAATAAGATTATAGGCGAATTGATAGACAGTGATCTTAGGAGGGATCGCTAACACTATTTTGTTTGGATATTTTAAATAGGAGTTAACATCGCTCTCTGTTCCTAACAGTAACTCAGACTGCATATCGGCAAGGTCCTTCTTAAGCTTAGAATTAAGCACCTTATAGTTGTGATGGCCCTTCTTAATAACTTGTAGTTTTTCGTCCCAGTCATCAACTCTAACTGAGAGTCCAGCATATCTGGTCCGTGTTTTCCTGTTAAAGTAGATCTGGTAGTTTAGTGGATAAGTTCCGTCTGACTTAACTCTTCTTTTGTCTAGAATAATCTTAATTGATACCATTGTGCTTAGCTTAATGGTCAATTGCATACCCTCATGTACGTGCGATGTACGTGCAGTTAGTTTCAATAATTTCAAAAACTCTGCATCTATACTTGCAAAAGGCGATAAAAATGCTGATAATTGCGCTCCATTGTTTGGGGGATTAGCTCAGCTGGCTAGAGCGCTTGCATGGCATGCAAGAGGTCACCGGTTCGACTCCGGTATTCTCCACTCGTTACGAAGCACTTACATTTACTTGTAGGTGCTTTTTTTGTTAATTGGTTACATCATCTTCAGAATGCGTCTGTTCCAAAAGTAATGCAGGCGCAAAAATTAAATCTGAGAGATGGTAGCTTAGCACATTCAAATGTTATATTAATTAACCAATCTGATGAACTACCGTTATAGTAAACTCGCTCTCACCGATTCACTTTGGTCCTTGATTCCGATTTTCCCCTTATGGACGATCTTCTTTGGTGTTTTTATAGCAGAAGGACTACGGACCAAAATTGATTGCGAAAAGGCCTATTGGGTAACGGAATGGGGTTTATTTGGAATTGCAATTGGTCTTATTGTAATATTCGTTTTTCGTCTTTTAAAATGGGAAAAGACTTGGAAAGAAAGACAAAATAAAAGGTATTACAGACTTTTTAATCTAGCCATTTATACCTTAATTAATAACTCCCTTCTAATTCTTATCGTTAGTCCAAATATTGCTTGCTATGGTCAATCTGACTCCATATTAGCCGTAATCATCAGCGGCCCGATATCATCAGTAGTTGTTTTAATAGTTGGACTATCGATAGACTTATTAAGAAAATCAAGTGCCAATAGGAACTTGCTGCCTGCATAACCGAACAATCCTCATTAAGTAGCTGTAGTGTGTGAAAGCACACGCTCCAAGTGAAAAAAGCAATATTAAAACGTCTTCTCGAAAAAGATATTCAGGCAATCGCACAGGCTTTAGATGCCTTCCTGGCAACGCGGGAACAGGATGCTTTACATCAGCTTCGGGTGCAGATCAAAAAATTAAAAGCTCTCCTGGTACTGTTCGCGATTAACAAAAAAAATATTAAGCTATGGAAGGTCTTTCAACCGATCCGGAAGATCTTTCATGACGCAGGCCTTATCCGCGATGCCCACATCCATCTTCAGCTGGCAGATGAATTCGGAATAAAGCATTCCGCTTTTAACCAGCAGCAAGCCCAATTAATGTCGGATGAAACGGCTAAGTTCTGCGAGGCCGGTCGGAAGTACTTTAAGGATATTAAGCGAACGGGAAAGAAGCTTCGATCAGAACTAAGAAGGATCGACTCCAATCATATCACCAATTTCTACCGGTCCGAGTTGGACGCGATAGCTCTCACCCTGGAAAAACGGGAATTTAATGAGGAGATGCACGAGTGCCGTAAACAGGTCAAAACCCTGCTTTATAATCAGAAACGGGTAGCTAAGGTCGTGAACGGCAATTTCGATATAAATGCTCCTTACCTAAACCAGGTGCAGGAAGCACTTGGCCGGTGGCACGACAGCATCCTGGCACGCGACCTGTTTTCGACGCAATTGCCTGATGAAAGACATGCGATCAATCAGCTGAACAGGCAGATCAGTGTACAGGAAAAAGCTATTGCAAGAATATCAGGAAATTTTTGGAAGAAAGTTACTGATGTCACACCTGAACTGAACAAGACCTGATCATCCCGGCAAGTCGTTAAATATTACGCTCCCAGGTAATTCCTCATCAGCCTGGCGGTCCTTGAGGATGCTCCGGGCTGACCCATCCTGGCGGCCAGTTCGTCGTAATTAATCAGCATACGGGTCCTGTACAGGGGATCATGCAGAATATTATTTAGTTCTTCTTCAATTTTATCCGGGTTGCAATCATCCTGTATCAATTCTTTAACAACCTCCTCATCCATGATGAGGTTGACGAGTGATATGAACCGGATCTTCACCACCAGCCTGGCAATAGCGATAGATATGGCGTTTCCCTTATATACCACCACCTGGGGCACCTTAAGCAGCGCTGTTTCGAGTGTGGCGGTTCCGGATGTAACCACGGCACCCATAGAGTTCAGCAGCAGGTTGTAGGTTTCATTAAAGATCACCTGGATGTTGCGGTCGCCGATAAAGGGTTTATACTCCTCAGGAGAAAGGCCGGGAGCACCCGCTATGACGAACTGGTAGTTGGGAAAGCGGTCGCTCACTGCTATCATATCGGGAAGAACCTTCATAAGTTCCTGCCGCCGGCTTCCGGGAAGCAAAGCGATAACCGGGTTTACTGCAAGATTATGCCGCAATATGAAACTCTCATCTTCGATATTTCCTTCGATAGCGTCCAGCAGCGGGTTGCCAACATAGTCCACTTCCATACCCCAGGTTTTGTAAAAATCGACTTCAAAAGGCAGAATACAGAACATCCGGTCAACTACCTTTTTGATCCTGAGAACCCGTTTCTGGTTCCAGGCCCAGACTTTCGGGGAGATATAATAAAATACCGTGATATGATGCTTCTTTGCGAAGTCAGCGATCTTCAGGTTAAAGCCGGGAAAGTCAATCAGGATAAGAACATCCGGTTTATACCCGATGATATCTTTTTTAGCTAGCTGAAGATTTTTATAGATCGTCACGATATTCGTAACTACTTCAACAAAACCCATAAAAGCCATCTCTGAATAATGCTTTACAAGGGTTCCGCCCTGCGCCTCCATCAGGTCACCTCCAAAATACCGGAATTCTGCAGCGGGGTCTTCAGCTTTAAGCGACTTCATAAGGTTTGCCCCATGCAAATCACCGGAAGCTTCGCCAGCTACGATATAGTACTTCATATTATAGCTGAATTAATAGATTTCCAACAACATTAAATTAAGACAAATACTTAGTTAATCCTGCTTAAAATTACAAAGAGCAACGCAGAGATAAAAGTTGAAAAGATCACACCTCTGGCGGTCTCCGGCCGGTCATTCAGGAAGAAATAGCGTAACAGGAGCAGGTTTATGACCACACTTGCTATATATAAAAGATGCTTCTTTCCGAAAATTTCAGCATCGAATTTCAATATTTCGATGATGAACCAGGCCAGTGCCGGAGGTATGAGCCCCAGAAGCGCTCCTGCAAGGAATTTGTCTTTCTTAAACATCCAGGTCCCAGCTGTTCAGTACCGGTATCGCATGATGGGCCGTCATATCAAATTGCACCGGCACCATAGATATATAACCATTCTCAAGCGCCCATACGTCAGTATCTTCGCCCTGGTCATAGTTCTGAAAAACACCCGTTAGCCAGTAATAGTTCCGCTTGTGTGGATCGAGCCGCTCATCAAACTCTTCGGCCCATTTCGCGTTCGCCTGGCGACAGATCTTGATACCTTTTATGTCTGCACCCTTCGGGAAGTTGACATTCAGTAAGGTGCCTATCTGCAGCCCATGTTCAAGAACCCGGCTTGCAATAATTTTAATGAATTTCTTACAATGGCTGAAGTCGGCATCGTACTTAAAATCGTCCAGTGAAAACCCGATAGATGGGATACTTTCGATGGCTCCTTCAACAGCCGCCGACATCGTACCTGAATAGATAACATTGATCGAGTTGTTCAGGCCGTGATTGATACCGGAAACACAGAGATCCGGCTTTTGCCCCTTAAAAACCTGGTTCACCGCCAGCTTTACACAGTCAACGGGCGTACCTGATGATTTATACATCTCAACACCTTCATAAAGGTTAACCTTATCGAGGCGCAGTGGCTTGGCGATTGTTATGGCATGGCCCATGCCGGATTGCGGTCCGTCGGGAGCTACCACGGTAACATCCCCCAGTTCCTTCATTACTTCTATCAGAGCCCTGATGCCGGGAGCATCGATGCCATCGTCGTTTACTACTAAAATTCTTGGTCTCGTTTTCTTCACACGGCGAAATTACGTAAAAAGGCCGAAAAGGGGGATGGATGAAAGTGAGAACTAAGAAGACATGCAAAAGTTGCTATTTTGCTGTGGTTCGGTTACAGTCAGCTTAAGCTCAAATTCCATTAATTTACGGACTTACCCTAACATGATGTAAAGAAGTCCTCCACCGAGGGTGAACGATCTTGAATTAGTTTTGCAGGGCTGGCAAACAGCTTATGCTTTGCCATAAAAAAAAGAGCTGATCTCTCAGCTCTTTTTTTTATGTTTCCCGGTCTATAAGCTTCTCAGCCAATCGATAACACCTTCGCGGGTCTTGCCGGTCTTTTGTTGCAGACGGCCGTACAGCTCATCCTCCTTACCTTCTTCATACATAAGATCATCATCAGTCAGGTCGCCGTATTCTTGTTTTACCTTGCCTTTAAGCTCATTCCATGTGCCTTTTAATTCTAATCTGTCCATAGTAGTAGATTTATTGGTTTATGATTAGAAAACCGTTCAATTGCCTGAAAGTTTTAGCCGGGTAGCAATTTTAGCCGGTTCAGCCTATTTCACTCTACCTGCACCAACCTTGATCTCCTCTACCACGGTCGGATCAAGCAGTGTTGAGATATCTCCAAAATTGGACGTCTCGCCTTCAGCGATCTTCCGCAGTATACGGCGCATGATCTTGCCGGAACGCGTTTTCGGCAGGCCTGAAACAAACTGGATTTTATCCGGCCGGGCAATAGCACCGATAATGCGGCTTACTGTCTGCAATATATCCCGACGAGTGAGTTCGATATCATGTTCTGAGCTTCCCAGGATAACATAAGCATATATTCCCTGGCCCTTGATATCATGAGGATAGCCAACTACAGCACTTTCCACCACATCAGCGTGCATGTTAATAGCGTTTTCAACCTCAGCGGTCCCGATCCTGTGACCGGATACATTGATCACATCATCGACGCGCCCTGTAATACGATAGTAACCGTCCTCATCACGCAGACAGCCGTCGCCGGTGAAATACTTGTCTTCGTAGGTACTGAAATAGGTTGTCCGGCAGCGTTCATGATCGCCATATGTGGTCCGTATAATTCCCGGCCATGGAAATTTGATACACAAATTGCCGTTTACTCCGTTGCCTTCTATTTCCGCTCCGTTCTCGTCAACCAGCACAGGCTGAATTCCCGGGAGGGGAAGAGTGGCATAGCCCGGCTTCGTTGGGGTAATTCCTGCGATCGGAGAGATCATGATCCCGCCGTTCTCCGTCTGCCACCAGGTATCTACGATAGGGCACCTGCCCTTACCAATCTTCTCATCATACCAGTGCCAGGCCTCTTCATTAATAGGCTCCCCTACAGAACCAAGTTTCTTCAGGGAGCTGAGATCCTTGTTTTGCAATGGTTCATCACCGAAGCTCATTAATGAGCGGATAGCGGTCGGCGCAGTATAAATAATGTCGACTTTATATTTGTCAACGATCTCCCAGAAACGCCCGGCATCCGGCCAGGTAGGAACTCCCTCGAACATCAGGGAAGTAGCGCCCTGCGAGAGCGGGCCGTAGACAATATAGGAATGACCGGTGATCCAACCGATATCAGCCGTACAGAAATGGATCTCACCTGGCTGATACTGGAAGACGGTCTTAAAGGTATAGCCCGTGTAAACCATATAACCGCCGCAGGTATGTACTACCCCCTTGGGTTTACCTGTTGATCCGGAGGTATATAGAATAAAGAGTGGATCCTCTGCATCCATTTCGACAGCCGGGAAGTCGGGGTTACCCTGTGTCTCGACTTTTCTGATCTCATCCTCCCACCAGACATCACGGCCTTTGATCATAGACACCGGTGTCCGGCTTCGGGTAAGTACGATCACTCTCTGGACGGAGCGGCATTGTACCAACGCATCATCAATAACTTCCTTTAAGGGGATGTCTTTAGGTCCGCGGAAGCCGCCATCTGCCGTGATCACCACCGTACATTGTGCGTCATTGATCCGGTCGGCAATAGACTGCGCGGAGAAACCTCCGAACACTACTGAATGGATAGCTCCTACCCGCGCACAGGCAAGTACCGCAATGGCCAGCTCGGGTACCATAGGCATGTAGATACAAACCCGGTCGCCCTTTTTAACCCCGTTATTTACCAGGACATTGGAGAACTGGCAAACCTTGAAATGCAGTTCCTTATAGCTGAATTTACGATAATGCTCTTCCGGATCATTGGCTTCCCAGATCAGGGCATCGCTATCCGCATTATTCTCCAGGTGCCTGTCCAGGCAATTCTCAGTTATGTTGAGCTTAGCACCCTGGAACCATTTTACATCAGGCTCCCTGAAATTCCAGTCCAAAACACGGTCCCATTTCTTACGCCAGTAAAAGTCACCGGCTACGGCAGCCCAGAAGTTTTCCGGCTCGGCAACGCTGTAATCATATACACGCCTATAATCGTCAAACGACTTTATCTCAAGATTCATACTATAAATTTATTCTGATTATCTAACAGGTGGTTTATTGTCATTGTATTCGCCGCGGAAGGCATAATAGCCAAACAGCAGGAAACCTATTATAATAGGAATAAAGATAGTGACAATTACTATCCAGAACACATAGTCTTCCTGCGTGGCAGCAGCAGAACTAAGCCTGCGGATGGCGAAATAAGGTAGTGAAACAGCGAGCAGAACGGCTCCTGCCATCCATAAAAACCCGAAAATCTTTCTTATACTGTCCATTTCTTAGTCGTTGAGGGTTTTAAAGCTTGCTTTATTAATGAATAAAAATCCCGTCACCACACAGATGCTCGCGATCACTATCGGGTACCATAAACCGTCGAGTGGCGAAGCCCCGGGCATGGATGTCAGGCTTATCGCAATGAACGGGGTGAGTCCTCCGAACACCCCATTACCGATGTGGTAAGGCAGCGACATAGATGTGTAACGTATCCGAGTTGGAAATAATTCTACGAGGAATGCGGCTATCGGCCCGTAAACCATCGCGACAAAAATGACCTGGATAGAGACCAGTAGTACCAGCATCCAGAATGAGCTGTCGGAAAGAGTGATTTCCCTCTTTACTTCCGCCGGTGCCTTTTTTACCGCAGTAAATCGCTGCCTGGAAATTTCATGATAAGCGGTACCATCCGAATAGCGCTTCGAAACTGTAGATACAGTTAAGGAGTCACTGCTCCCGCTGATCTGGCTGGTAGAACTTTGTAATGAACCAGCGTCGCTGAGCTCCGTTTTCCCTTTAAGGTCCGATAACTGCAGCATCTGGCTGTATATGGGCCGGTAGAGAAATATAGCAAGCAGCATTCCGCAAAGCATTATTCCTTTTCTCCCGATCCGGTCAGACCAATGGCCAAACAATACGAAAAAAGGCGTTCCGATGAGTAAAGCGATGGCAATGATATAATTCGATTGAACAAACTCGATGTTCATGGTTTTTTGAATGAAGGAAAGCGCATAGAACTGACCTGTATACCAGATAACTCCCTGCCCTGCGGTAGCTCCGAACAAAGCCAGTAATACCATCTTTAAGTTTTCCCGCTTTCCGAAAGATTCCTTTAGGGGGTTCCTGGAGATGGTGCCCTCAGCTTTGATCTTGGAGAACATAGGCGATTCCTTCATTCTTAAGCGGATGAATATCGATACGGCAACAAGGACCAGCGACAATAAGAATGGTACTCTCCATCCACCCCACTCGTCAACGAAACTGGTCTCGCCAACCGCTTTTCTTGTTAGCAGTATAACCCCTATGGATAAAAATAATCCCAGGGTTGCAGTGGTTTGTATAAAGGAAGTGTAGAAGCCCCGGCGTTTTGCGGGAGCATGCTCGGCAACATAGGTCGCGGCACCACCATATTCGCCACCCAACGCAAGGCCTTGTATCAATCGCAGGATCAGGACGAGAGCGGGAGCCCAGTATCCTATGGTGGCATAACCCGGGATAAGGCCAATGGCAAACGTCGATCCGCCCATCAGTATTAGGGTCAGCAGGAAGGTATACTTACGCCCCAGGATATCACCCAGCCTGCCAAACACCAGTGCGCCGAAAGGCCTGACTATGAATCCCGCAGCGAAAGTGGCAAGAGTGGACAGAAAGGCAGCGGTCGGGTTATCCTGCGGAAAGAACTGCACCGAGAGAATAGCCGCCAGGCTTCCAAAGATGTAAAAGTCATACCATTCGATTAACGTTCCTACTGATGATGCTGAAATAACACCCCAAAGTTTCTTCTTATCGGCTGAAGCAGTTTGCCGGTTTTCGTCTGTCATTTACACGGGCTTATAAGTTCTGAAAGCAATCATAGCAAATAAATCAAGTAAACGTTAAGGAAATGCACAGAAAATCGGGAAGCAGCTATGTAACAGTTATGTGCAGGTAGCCAAAATTGTTTATTAGCTATTGAATTATCCTTATATTTAAGTATGGAATGGAAACGCGGAATTAAAACTCCGTTCTTCTACTTTTTGCTAATCCCGTTCCTTTACATAAATCAACGGGCTGCTTCCCAGGAGGCCTGCAAAGTTCTGATGCCATCGATAGCGGGAACATATGAGGGAAGCTGCAAGAAAGGCAAAGCTAGCGGAGAAGGGAAAGCGGAAGGCACTGATCAGTATTCGGGTGAGTTTAAAGAGGGCTTGCCGCACGGGAAAGGAATTTATCGCTGGAAAAACGGTAATTTCTATCAGGGCGATTGGGTCCGGGGCCAGAAGGAAGGTAACGGCGGGATGGCTTACAAACGGCCAGGAAAACCTGACAGTATAGTTACAGGCTTCTGGAAGAAGGATATATACATAGCAAAATACGAAAAGCCATTTAAGCTATACCACCGAACGATGCAGGTTACCCAGACCGATGTCAAATTTACAGTTTCTCCAACCAACGAAATCAATATCATGTTGAGTAATACTACCGGGAACATGCCTAATCTGAATGGAACCGTAACGCCCAGGGCTATTCTTGAGGATGTATCAATCGCAGTGGGGTCCTTTGTCAGGATGGTGAACCTGTTCGAAAACCATAAACAGACAGCATATAAACTGGAGCAGGTAACCTTTCCATTCCGGGCGATATTCAGAATTGGCGACCAGGAAGTCGATATGGAGTTTCTCGAAGACGGGAAATACACCATGGAGATTGCTTTGAATAACTAGATCCTTCTGAAAAGGCTCGCTTTTTACCCCGGCAAAACCATTAATCCCGGTTGACAAACAATATTTAAATTTGTGTTGCTCGTTTTATTTATTATTTCGATATTTGCAAACTCTTTAAGAACTGAATTTTAAAACACAACACAATATAGTCATGTCGAAAATTTGTGATTTAACCGGAAAAATGACAATGAACGGTTTCAACGTTTCAAACTCAAACGTTAAAACCAAACGTAAGTTTTATCCGAACCTGCAGGTAAAAAAGTTTTTCATACCTGAAGAAAACAGATGGATCACGCTGAAAGTTAGCACTTCTGCTATCAGAACCATCTCCAAAAACGGGATCACTCCTGTAATTAACAAATTCCTTAAAAAGGGTTTTATATAAGCAATCGTTATTCGGTCAGGTTTGAGGTTAAAGAAACATCTCTCGGCATCAAAACTCACCCGGTACAATCAAAAAAATTAAATAGTAATGGCTAAGAAAGGTAATAGAGTTCAGGTTATTTTAGAGTGCACTGAGCATAAAGAAACTGGCATGCCGGGCATGTCTCGTTATGTAACCACCAAGAATAAGAAAAATACTACTGAGCGCTTAGAGTTGAAAAAATTCAACCCGGTGTTAAGAAAAGTAACTGTTCACAAAGAAATTAAGTAACATTGGCAATTGAATCGTCAATTGCATAATATAAAGTAAAATGGCTAAGAAAGTAGTTGCAACCCTGAAGACCGGTGCCGGTAAAGAATACTCAAAGGTGATCACAATGACCAAATCACCTAAAACAGGTGCGTATTCATTTAAAGAATTGATCGTTCACAACGACCATGTGAAAGACGCAATCGCGGGTTCAAAAAATTCCTAATAATAAGCACAATGAAATTTTAAAGAGCCGCCCTCGACTTTTCGTGGGGGGCTTTTTTCGTATTAAAAACTATGGGACTATTTGATTTTTTCAAGAAGAAAGATACCACCGTTCAGGAGCAGCAGGATCTGGATAAGAGTTTAGAAAAAACCAAGGAAGGTATCTTTTCCAAGTTGACGAAAGCTATCGTTGGTAAGTCAACCGTGGATGAAGAGGTGCTGGATGAACTGGAAGAGATCCTGGTCACTTCGGATGTCGGTGTTTCTACCACTTTGAAGATCATAGGCCGGATAGAAGACCGGGTTGCACGAGATAAATACGTCAACACTTCCGAACTGAACAATATTCTTAAGGAGGAGGTGCAGAACTTGCTGTCGGAAAACAACAGCAATGATTTCAGTAATTTTGAATATGGGAATCACAAGCCCTACGTGATCATGGTTGTTGGTGTTAATGGCGTCGGAAAAACAACTACCATCGGTAAGCTTGCCCATAAATTGAAGATTGCCGGCAACAAGGTTGTACTGGGTGCGGCAGATACCTTCCGCGCCGCAGCAGTAGACCAGTTAAAGCTATGGGGTGAACGTGTGAATGTACGGGTTGTCGCCCAGCCAATGGGCTCAGACCCTGCGTCGGTAGCGTTTGACACCCTGCAGTCGGCGGTTGCCAATGGAGAGGATGTGGCCATAATCGATACGGCCGGGCGCTTACATAATAAGGTTGCCCTGATGAATGAACTTACCAAGATCAAGCAGGTGATGCAAAAGGTTGTGCCTGGCGCACCGCATGAGATATTGCTCGTGCTTGATGCATCGACAGGTCAGAACGCTATTGAGCAATGCAAGCAGTTTACGCAGGCTACCTCGGTTAACGCCCTGGCGCTCACAAAGCTGGATGGTACAGCCAAAGGCGGAGTGGTTATCGGTATTTCAGATGAATTTAAAATCCCGGTGAAATATATAGGTGTTGGAGAAGGTGTAGATCACCTTCAATTATTTAACAAACAAGATTTTGTTGACTCGTTATTTAAACAGGAAAAGGTTTAAATACTGATTCAAGCAAGGAAAGGTAGGAAAGAATGAGAACGAAAGTTAAGCAGCAGCCGATAATCAGCAAGCCGCGTGTAAATGTCATTACATTGGGATGTTCGAAGAACATCCATGACAGTGAAGTACTAATGGGACAACTTCGCGGTAACCAGATGGAAGTTGTTCATGAAGCTGAATCCCTTGCAAGCAATGATATAATCGTCATCAATACCTGCGGATTTATCGATAATGCCAAACAGGAATCCATTGATACGATCCTGCAGTACAGTGAACTAAAAGAGCAGGGAAAGGTCGGCAAAGTAGTGGTCACCGGATGCCTCTCTGAGCGATACAAGCCCGAACTTGAATCGGAGATCAGCAATGTGGATGCGTACTTCGGAACGAATGATCTGCAAAATATTTTAAGCAACCTGGGCGCTGACTATAAGCACGAACTTCTTGGAGAGCGTCTACTGACGACCCCATCACATTTCGCGTACTTCAAAATTGCTGAAGGATGTAATCGCCCCTGCTCCTTTTGCGCAATTCCTTTAATGCGCGGAAAGCACGTTTCTAAGCCAATCGAAGACCTAGTGAAGGAAGCCAAGTTTCTGGCAAAGAACGGTACAAAAGAACTTATCCTTATCGCCCAGGACCTGACCTATTATGGTTTGGATCTCTATAATAAAAGAAACCTCGCCGACCTTCTCCGTCATCTTTCAGATGTTGACGGGATTGACTGGATCCGCCTGCAATACGCCTACCCTTCCGGATTTCCTATGGATGTGCTCGACGTCATGAACGAGCGAAGCAACATATGCAACTATCTTGATATGCCGCTTCAGCATATCACCGATAATATGCTTAAATCAATGCGTCGCGGTACAACAAAGCAGAAGACCATTGATCTTGTCAATGCAATTCGTGACAGGGTTCCAAACCTGGCTTTGCGAACTACGCTTATATGCGGTTATCCGGGTGAAAGTGAGTATGATTTCCAGGAGATGAAAGATTGGGTTGCCGAAACAAAATTTGATCGCCTGGGCTGCTTCACCTATTCGCATGAAGAGAAGACCCATGCACACCTTCTAACCGATGATGTCCCTGAAGAAGTAAAACAGCAGCGGGTGGAGGAGATCATGGATATACAGCAAGGAATCTCTTATGAGAAGAATCAGGCTAAAACAGGTCAGACTTATAAGGTATTGGTAGACAAGAAAGACGGCGACTATTTTATCGGCCGGACTGAATTTGATTCTCCTGAGGTTGACAACGAAGTACTTCTGGATGCCAGTGTCGATTACGCAAATATTGGTAGTTTTGTGAACGTTCAGATCGACCGTGCCGAAGATTTTGATTTGTATGGACACATTGTCAAATAAATGAAACGCATAGAGGAATTCAACAAATTCCTCTAATTTCGTTCCCGGATGAAAGCAACCTATATCGAATATAGCGAAACCAACAGTTTTTCCCCCGGGCTAATAAGCTACATTAATCAGGATCCTGAATTAACTCCTTTCATTTCTTATCAGCCCGATATTGAAGGGTTCAGGAAACTTCTGAGCAACAAAGAAACCAAAGCCGACAGGCGCGCGCTTACAAGTGTGCTGAAAGATCAATATGCAGGCATCATCGCGTCCGGATCTCCTAGTCAGAAGGCTGTAACAGATAATATTGATCTTCTCTCAAAGGAAACCACATATACCGTTACCACGGGCCACCAATTAAATCTCTTCACCGGTCCGTTATATTTCATCTTTAAAATTGTCACTGCCATTAATCTTGCCCGGGAGCTTAAAGTTAACTTCCCCGATAAAGATTTCGTACCTGTGTACTGGATGGCCACTGAGGATCATGATTTTGAGGAGATCAATCATACTTATATCGGCGGGAAGAAGATAACCTGGGAACATGACGCGAAAGGTGCCACGGGACGGATCTGCACGAAGGAATTAGGGTCAATCATTAAGGAATACACCGGAGTTCTCGGGATTTCTGAGAATTCTTTAAAACTTGCAGAAATAATCGAGTCGGCCTATGCGCAGCCTAATCTGGCGGCAGCTACACGTTACCTGGTAAACGCATTGTTTAAAGATTACGGCCTTGTGATCATTGACGCAGATCACCCGGCATTAAAGAAACAGTTTGCGAATATCATTCAGCAAGACATCATCCAGCAAAACAGCTTTAAGACTATAAATTCTAGTATCGAAAAACTGGAGGCGGCAGGAGTTCATGCGCAGGTGAATCCGCGGGAAATAAATTTCTTCTATCTTGAAGATAACCTGCGCGAACGCATTGTTTATGAAGATGACAAGTACCGGGTTTTAAACACAGACATCGCTTTTTCGGAAGGAGAATTAAAACAGGAGATCCAGTCACATCCGGAGCGCTTTAGTCCAAATGTCGTTATGCGCCCACTATACCAGGAAGTCATACTTCCAAACATCGCTTATGTTGGCGGCGGAGCAGAAGTGGTCTATTGGCTACAGCTTAAAGCAACTTTCGAATATTATAAAGTAGACTTCCCTATACTCATTTTAAGAAACTCAGCGCTGGTAGACAAGGGGAAATCCGGGCGTATAATGAATCAGTTAAATCTTTCGCCCGCTGATCTTTTTAAATCTGCGGAAGAGTTAAAGAAACAATGGGTTATTAGACACTCGGAGCATACCCTGAACCTTGCAGATGAGTGGCAGGAATTTAAATGCCTGTTTGAGAGGATCAAATTACGTACGCATAAAATTGATCCTACACTCTCGCCCTCAACCGAAGCAGTGAAGGCCAGGCTTGAGAAAGCAATAAAGAACCTGGAAAAGAAATTGATCAGAGCTGAAAAACGCAACCATTCAGATTCTTTAAAGAGGATAGACAATTTGAAGAATTCATTATTTCCGAATGGTGTCCTCCAGGAACGTATCGAGAATTTTGGACTGTTCTCTGTACATAATGGCGACGAATTTATAGACTCCCTGATCAATACCTTTAAGCCACTCGATTTTAAATTCACCATTCTCCAAGAAGAAAAAGCTATATCCACCTATTAATGGCCAGTTATAATTTTCCGGAAACCACCTTACGAAGCTTTACGAACAACGTGTTTTTAAAAATGGGCTGTTCAGCTGAACACGCCATGCTGGCGACAGACGTTTTAATTCGTTCGGATCTAAGGGGCATTGATTCTCATGGAGTAGCGCGATTAAACGGCTATGTGAGGCTTTGGGAAAAAAAACGAATTAACACCAGCCCTGATATCCGGATAGTACACGAAACTCCCAGTACAGCTACCATCGACGGCGACAGCGGCCTGGGATTAGTAGTCGCCCCCTTCGCCATGAAGGTAGCGATTGAAAAAGCAGAAAAGGTAGGATCAGGCTGGGTGTCCGTACGCAATTCAAATCATTTTGGAATAGCCGGCTATCATGCTTTAATGGCAGTTGAGAGGGATATGATCGGTTTTGCAATGACTAATGCAAGTCCGCTGGTAGCACCCACCTTTTCTGTGGAGCGTATGCTCGGAACAAATCCGATGTGCTATGCATTCCCGGCAGGAAAATACCCACCGGTAATAGTGGACATGGCTACATCCGCTGCTGCTAACGGCAAGCTGGAAATTGCTCAGCGAGCCCACAAATCAGTTCCGGGCGGCTGGATACAGGACAGTAAGGGGGCAATTTCCGAAGATCCGCATGAACTTAAGAACGGAGGCTCACTCCTTCCGCTCGGTAGTGACCGGGATCATGGAAGCCATAAAGGTTTCGGATTAAGCGCTACCGTTGATATTCTTTCCGCTGTACTTTCAGGGGCTAATTACGGACCCTGGGCACCGCCCTTCGTCGCTTTCCTTGAGCCTCCTTCTGACCCGGTTGGCCAGGGCCTTGGACACTTCCTGGGTGCTATGCGGGTGGATGGATTCCGACCGGTAGATGAGTTTAAATCACATCTGGATAACTGGATAGAACGTTTTAAATCAGCAAGACCTGTGTCCGGTGACCAGCAGGTTATCATACCCGGTGAACCGGAACTAATAGCTGAGAAAGAAAGAAAGGTTACGGGGATTCCTATTGTCGAGTCTGTGGTCAATGACCTAAATGAGCTCGCCCTTAAGTTCGGAATTAAGCAGCTAAAAATTGCTCCTTAAATTCTTAAAAACCCGCAACAGGCAGTAAAGCAAACACATTCAGCTCTATATTCACATTGACATAATTCGTCATAAACGCGTGAATATTTAATACAATTGAGTAGCCGATCATCAGATCCGCTAACAGCGCCGTAACGACACCTTGATATACCTGTTCTTGCGGCCATTTTTGTTGTTGTGACCTGAAGGTCAGAAGGGCGGTGATCATAGTTCTTTCCGTTAACACAATTTCTCTCTGTTTAGTGAACACTATATATAGCCTCCAGTTTTCATTCAGAGCAAGAAATAATTTTCAAAACAAAAAATCGGCCCCGTTCTTTTAATTTATATTATCACCGTTCTAAACCATAATATTATGAAAAATGTGAATCAAGGGAGTTCTACTTTCAACAGGTCGATCAAGTCAACAAAAGGAGACATGAAGCAGAGAGGAGTTTCTAACAGCGGCGGCCAAATGTCTGATCAGACAGATAATAAACAGGCAACCGTCAATAAAGGAAATGTAAACCCCGACGTGCAGGGAAAAGTACAAGCTTCAAAAAAACCAAGTGAGAGCAGTCCTAAGAAAAAATAAGATTTTATTTGTCAGAAAAACAAAACCCCGCATCCACTATTAAGCAGATGCGGGGTCTTTTTTTGTTATTATTCAAGAATCTTAATTGATACCGCCAAGCAGCCTGCTCCAGCGGATCTTATTCAGGAATGAGCCATTGGTATCCCAGCTCATCCACACGAACAATGCTTTTCCCACAATATGATCTTCAGGGACAAATCCCCAGTATCTTGAATCCAGGGAGTTGTGCCTGTTGTCACCCATCATCCAGTAATAGTTCATCTTAAAAGTATAGCTATCAGTCTTCTTTCCGTTGATCAGAATATCGTTTCCTGATTGTTCCAGCTTATTGCCTTCATAAATTGTGATTGCCCGTTGGTATAGCGGTAAGTTAGTACTATCCAGTTTTACAGTCCAGCCTTTTTTGGGAACTATCAGTGGACCGAAGTTATCTTCGTTCCATTTGAATCTGGGGTTGTAAGGAAATATCTGCGGCTCGTAATCATTGGCAGGCCTGATCATCGGTGTAACGGACTTCACGCTCGGCCAGCTACGGATCAGTTTGGCATCCTCACTGGTCATGTTAAAAATATAATCGTCGGCCGTAGATCGCTGCACTTCAATATCCATATCCTCGAGCTTCTGAGGATTAAAATCAGTTCCGTCGGACTTCACGAAATACCTTGTTTCGCCGAACTGCGGATTTTCAGCGGCTTTACCATTCACAAATACTTGTGTATTCACAATGCTTAGAGTATCACCAGCTGCTGCAACACATCGTTTGATATAGTTCTCGCGCTTATCAACCGGCCGGTAATAAGGTGAGTCAGCTTCCATCGGAAAGTTGAAAACTACAACATCGTTTCTTTTCACATCCTCAAGACCTGGCAAACGATGATAGTCCCATTTTATACCGTCATAATAGGCTTTTGTCCCGGTAATGGGCATCGAGTGATGAGCGAACGGAAATGAAATCGGGGTCATCGTAGTCCGTGCACCATAGTTAACCTTGCTGACAAATAAGAAATCCCCTACAAGTAAGGTCTTTTCCATCGAGCCTGTAGGAATCGTGTAAGCTTCAATAAATAGCCCGCGTATCAGAGTTGCCGCTATCACGGCAAATAGAATAGCATCAAACCATTCCCGTCCGGCGCTTTTCTTCTTCTTTGATTTATCGGTATTGGTTGTATTCTTCTTCCGAAAATTTAAATTCATGCTAATAATTTTGTGGCAATATAGGGTTTAAACGCTAAAATCAAACATATCGGTCACACTATAAAACCCCTGACGGTCCTTCAGCCACTCAGCTGCGATCACCGCGCCAAGTGCAAATCCAGTCCGGTTATTTGCCGTATGCTTTATTTCTATCTCATCCACCTCCGAGCTATAGATCACTGTGTGAGTCCCCGGTACTTCCTCTATCCTGTGCGATTCGATCAGTAGCTGCTCAGGGCGGGCAACAATGTCACGGTCATCGCCCACAAGTTCATTTATCCATTCGCTTTTACGATCAAGCTGGCCGACTATTCCTTCAGCTATAGTTATCGCAGTACCGCTCGGGGAATCCAGTTTCTGTGTATGATGAATCTCCTCTACCTGCACTTCGTATTGAGGATAGCGATTCATAATACGGGCAAGCGCTTTATTGATATGAAAAAATACATTCACGCCTACACTAAAGTTAGATGCATAGAGCATGCTTTTGTTACCCACCCGGCATTTGCGCTCAACTTCAGGAAGTTGATCGTACCAGCCGGTAGTCCCAACAACAACAGGAACAGAAGCTTCAAAACAAGCTTCTATATTCTTCATGACCGAAGCAGGCGTACTAAAATCAATAGCCACGTCAGCTTTTTGGAGGTTCTCGGGTGTCAGGTCTTCAGGGTTCAGGGCATCAATACGCAAAACGATCTGATGACCGCGATCAATGGCTATCTGTTCTATTATATGGCCCATTTTGCCGTATCCTAGCAGAGCAAGTTTCATGTAGCTATCAGTTTAAAAGGTGATCATTTAGTTAGGGAAACGCTTACTTTAATGGATGGCGTCGGTAAGGCATAAGCAAATCCGTTAGACTGCTGTTGCAGGGAAGGATTAACCTTTAAGACAAGTTCGTCAGAAATGTCAAATCTAAAAAATTTCGCATCCACATAGGCATCAATAATATTAATCGTGTAGAAAGCAACACCTGCCAATATGGTCAGATCCCGATTTCGACGGTAGCCATCTTTGATGGTAATTATTCCGTTATCACTTAAAGTCGCATACGCAGGATCAACAGGCTTCGGAGTAGCAGGGTTTTGACTGTTGTACTCCCGGTTCTGTGCTTCTGTCAGGAACAGCTTGTACTGAGTTTGATTAAAGTCATAGACAAGGGCGATGCCTACAAATCCTCCGTAAATAAGAGGTACTTTCCACCACCGGCGGTTGGTCACCTGTCCCCACCCGGGAATTATCGCCGAGCGGGTAGCGGCGCGCCGGGGCATCTTTTCCAGTTCCAGCCGGGCCGCGCTTTTAACCACAGGTTGACCTGCCGCTGTTGCGGGTTTGGCTGGCACCTTCCTAACAGTATCCTGTCTCACGCCGGTACTGTCTGGTACCTGCGCCCGAAGGCTGGTAAAGGCAAGTAATGAAATAACTATAAGCAGGACCCGCAGCACCTTACCAGTCTAACATTTCCAATATCCTGTTCAGGTCATCTTCTGACATGAATGGGATCTCTATAGCACCGGTTCCTTTATCCTGGACTTTCAGCTTAACTCTTGTGCCGAATTTAGAAGCAAGATCATCCTGAATCTTTTGAAACTGGAAGGACATATTAGCCGGCTTCTTCGTCGCTTTAACTTTATTGCCGGGCTTCTGAATCTCACGAACCAATTCTTCTACTTTCCTTACAGAAAGACCCTTGTCTATTATTTCCCGGTGAATATAAAGCTGCTTGTCTACATCTTCAACAGAGATAAGAGCTCTTGCATGGCCCATGGAAATTTCGTTATCGCGGATAGATGCCTGGATTGAGGGCGGAAGGCGTAACAGCCGGAGATAATTCGTCACGGTTGAGCGGCTCTTACTTACACGGTCACCCAACTCTTCCTGCTTCAAACTACATTCCTCGATCATCCGCTGAAAACTAAGAGCTACCTCAATAGCATTGAGGTTTTCCCTTTGAATGTTCTCTATCAGCGCCATTTCCAGCATCTGCTGATCGTTGGCCGTACGTATATAAGCCGGGATCTGGGTGAGCCCGGCAAGTTTGGAAGCACGCAAACGGCGTTCCCCGGAAATAAGCTGGTAACTGTTCTGGCCCGCCCTGCGAACGGTGATAGGCTGAATTAAGCCCTGAAGCTTTATTGAATCAGAAAGCTCCTTTAAAGCCTCTGCCTCAAATTCTGTACGTGGCTGAAAGGGGTTTACTTCAACCTGGCTGATGTTAATATGACTGATGGTTCCCAAAGAAGAACCTTCATTACTTATTTGCTGCCTTTTGTTTTCAACAACTTCTGTATCATCCAATAATGCACTCAATCCTTTTCCTAATCCTGTTTTTTTCTGATACGTCATCATTTATGCTGTTTCTTGTTTCGCTTCTTCTTCTAATGTTAGCATCCCGTTTTTCTGAATGATCTCGCGCGCTAAATTGAGATAGTTGATTGCACCCTTGCAATTAGCGTCATGCATGATAACTGAGACACCATAGCTTGGCGCTTCGCTAAGGCGCGTATTACGCTGAATAATTGTATCGAACACCAGGTCCTGGAAATGTGTCTTCACCTCTTCAACAACCTGGTTTGACAGACGAAGTCTTACGTCATACATTGTCAGCAAAATACCCTCGATCTGGAGGGCCGTGTTCAAGCGGTTCTGCACAATTTTGATGGTGTTCAATAATTTACCAAGCCCTTCCAATGCAAAATATTCACATTGAACCGGGATGATCACTGAATCAGCGGCGCTTAGCGCATTGATAGTTATCAAACCAAGGGAGGGCGAACAGTCTATAATAATGAAGTCATACTCCTCCTTGATCTGGTTAAGTACTGCTTTCATTTTGTATTCGCGATCATCCAGGTTGATCATCTCGATCTCGGCACCTACTAAATCAATGTGCGCCGGCAGCAGATCTAAGTTTGGCGTGCTCGTTTTCTGAATAGCCTCATGCGGATTGATATCGTTGATGATACATTCGTATATACTGGCTTTTATTGTGCGCGGATCAAAACCTATTCCTGAAGTTGTGTTAGCCTGCGGATCAGCATCAACAAGTAAAGTACGGTATTCCAGTACTGCCAGACTAGCTGCAAGATTGATAGAAGATGTGGTTTTACCAACTCCCCCCTTTTGATTGGCTAACGCGATAATTTTACCCATTCTAGATATTAAGATTTACAAATAAGTGATATAAAAAGCTCTGCTGTTACCTGAAAGCCAAATTCGAAGCTTTTATCAAATCTGGTACAAAAAATGAAGACCCTATAAGAGCCTCATTACCTTTTAAAACAATTTATTCTAATGAAAAATGCTATTTTTGGTGCTACAACGTGCTTTTTAACAACCGACTAAGATACTAACTTAAAACAATTTAATCTGCGGGACGAGAGTTCGTTTTGCACATCTTATCCACAAATGATCACAATTATAGCGGGTACGAACCGCCCTGCCAGCAAAACGTTAACACTTGCCAACTACTATCATAACGCACTAAATCAAAGAGGTATTTCATCAGAGATCATTTCTCTTGCGGAACTTCCCGCGGATTTTATCGCCAGTGATCTTTACGGAAAACGCAGTGAAATGTTCAAACCAATCCAGGAAAAGATCTCCGCCAGCACAAAATTTCTGTTTGTCGTTCCCGAATACAATGGCGGATTTCCCGGCGTATTAAAGACTTTCATAGATGGTTGTACTTTCCCGGATAGTTTTTACGGTAAAAAGGCCGCGCTGACGGGAATCTCTTCCGGAAAATATGGTAACATCCGCGGTATCGAACATTTTACCGGTATCTGTCATTATATCCACCTCCACGTCATGCCGCTGCGCCTTCATATTCCGACGATCGATAAGGAATTTGATCATCATGGGAACCTTTTTAAAGAAGATACTCTAAGGTTTGTGAACCAGCAGATAGAACAGCTGATCGCGTTTTAAGTGCTCGAATAAGCTTGGACTTATCCTAATCTTCAAACACCTCGTCAAGGACCAACGAGAAACCAAGTAAAACAGGACTTGTAACTTCATCCCCCAATGTTAAGAAACGCGAAGGCTGAAATTTGCCGTTGGTATCAAGAGTGTATTTTATAAACGTTCTTTCAACGGGGTGAATTATCCAGTATTCCCGGACTCCTGCTTCTTCGTACACCTCATATTTATTCTGCAAGTCTTTCTTATTATTGCCCGGCGAAAGAATTTCAATGACGATATCCGGCGCACCTATCCCTCCCCGCGCATCAATTTTACCGGGATCACATATGACACAAATATCCGGTTGAAGGACGGTTATGATCTCCTTATCATCCTTTGACTGTCGGGGGAAGCGCACGTCATAGGGTGCGGCAAAAACTTTACAGGGCTTTTTCCTGAGAAAATTATATAACGCATAAAACACTGCTCCGGAAACCTGCTGATGAAACGTATTGGGACCCGGCGACATCCGGAACACCTTTCCTCTGATCAATTCCAAACGCTCGTCAAATTCCCATTTTAAATAATCAGCATAGGTATAGCTTGCCGAGAGATCGATGTCTTCAAACTTCAAGACTTTGTCTTCTAATTTGTAACCTTCCATAAGCTGAATTGCCGGTATCTTAAAATTACGCCATTTACCAGAAAATCAAAAACACATCCGGATCATAAATTTCATTCGGTTAAGGCGAAATAGTTTAGTGGAGTATAAGTTTTTTGTGCCTCAAACTAAACCACTAACCCTATAAACCCCTTCCCACTCATCCAACATTAAACCTGATCCAGCCTGAACCTTCATATCCGAATACAAATTGTTTTGGATGAATGATCTCTGCAAGTATCTCAATACTATCTACAAGCCGGGGACCTGAACGGTTGAAATACTGGTTTCCATCAGCAATGTATACGCGGTTATTCTTAACCGCAGCCAGTTCGGCCCATCCGGGAGACTCAGGCAACAGGTGTATTTCCCTCAGACTCTGCTCAATAGAAAAACCGCAGGGCATGATCACGATCACATCAGGGTCAGAAGCTACCAGGTCATTAAAATCAACAAATGGCGAATGCCTGCCATCTTCAACCAGGACAGCATTGCCACCAGCTATATCCACCAGGCCTGGCGTCCAGTTTCCGGCAAGCATAAGGGGCGACAGCCACTCGATGCAGGCAACTGAAGGTTTTGCTTCGATAAACTTAAGCTTATGCCTGATGATGCTAATACGTTCTTCCAGTTCATCCACAACTTCCTCAGCCCGGCCATCTACATCTAGCTCCGAACCTACGCGCCTGATATCGTCTAAAACATCGCTGAGTGAATGCGGCTCCAGCGAAATGATCCGGACATCTTTATCGAGGATACCCGCCAGCTGAGATTCCACATCGCTAAGGGACACCGCGCATACGTCACACTGCGATTGCGTAATGATCACATCTGGCCTTAGACCCTGAATTACGGCCGTATTAATGTCATATAGAGACAGCGCCTGCGATAACAGTCCTTTCACCTCGCGATCAATCGCTTCGCTGCCCGCCTGAGAATCAACCTTCGATGAGGTACAAACCGGACGGTTCCGTATGTGTTCCGGAAAATCACATTCATGCGAGATCCCGGTTAAATTATCATCCAAACCTAAAGCACAAACTATTTCTGTAGCCGCCGGCAGCAGCGACAGTATTTTTTTATCATTCATTAATCGCTTAATTTGTGCAAATGTACAAATCATTCTAAAAGCACTAATGTCTAATAGCCCCGGCAACCCTCCGTTCTCGAAACATATAATACCATACACCTTTCTAATCATTCTCCTATTTTCACTGTTGGGATGTGCTGAAAAAAATCAGGATAAGGGTAAAAAAGTATTTAATATCAATCTCAACGAAGGACTTACTTCCCTCGATCCCGCGTTTGCCAGAAATCAGAATGCTCTTTGGATGGTAAACCAGCTTTTTAACGGGCTTGTCCAGGTTGATGATAGCCTGAAGACTGTGCCAGCTATTGCCAGGAGCTGGGAGATCTCCGCGGATGGCCGAACGTACACTTTTTTCCTGCGACCGGATGTCTATTTTCATGACAACCCCCTGTTTCCGCAGGGTAAGGGGCGAAAAGTCGTTGCTGCTGATTTTGTCTATAGCTACAGCCGCATCATCGATCCAAAAATTGCTTCTTCAGGAGCCTGGATCTTTAATGATAAGGTAAACGGAAAGGATGCCTTCAAAGCCCTTAGTGACAGCGTATTACAGATCACGTTAAAGAAGCCTTTCACGCCGTTTATGAGCATGCTGACCGCCCAGTATTGCTCAGTCATCCCCCACGAGGTAGCAGAACACTACGGAAAAGACTTCAGGAATCATCCTGTGGGAACCGGACCATTCAGATTCAAATACTGGAAGGAAGGTGAAATACTGGTCATGCTGAAGAATGAGAAATATTGGGAAACCGATGGAACTAACAAACTGCCTTACCTGGATGCGGTAAAGGCAACCTTCATTTCCGACAAGCAGACTGCTTTTATGGAGTTCATTAAAAAGAACCTTGACTTCTTTAACAGCATCGATGGCAGCTATCGCGATGACATCCTGACCAAGTCGGGGAAAATGACGAAAAAATACCAGGGGAAATTCCAATTAAGGACCGGTCCATACCTGAACACTGAATACCTGGGCATATTGGTTGATACCAGCATGGCCATCGTGCAGTCATCACCATTAAGAGACAAGAAAATCCGCAAAGCTATTAACTACGCGATAGACCGCCGCAAAATGATCAAATACCTGCGTAACAGTATCGGCACGCCGGCACATGCGGGATTTATTCCCAAGGGTATGCCCGGTTTTGACATGGAGAAGGTTAAAGGCTATGAATACAATCCCGCAAAAGCGAAACGATTGCTATCTGAAGCAGGATTTCCAAACGGAAAGGGAATGCCTGAAATCAAGCTGCAAACCTCTACCACCTATAAAGATCTTATTGAATTTGTGCAGGGGGAGCTCAACGGAATCGGCATTAACTGCCGCGTTGAAGTAAACCAGGCTACCAGCCTTCGGGAACAGATCGCAAAAAACAGTATTAACTTTTTCCGGGGCTCCTGGATCGCTGATTATCCGGATGGAGAGAACTATCTGTCGGTCTTCTATTCCAAAAACTATGTACCGATAGGTCCTAATTACACCAGTTTTAAAAACCGAAAATTCGACGCGCTCTTTGAGCGTTCATTCTTAGAAACGGACAATGAAAAACGCTACGCACTCTATCGGGAAATGGACAATCTCGTTATGGAAGAGTCGCCGGTAGTCGTGTTATTCTATGACCAGCTGATCAATCTCTACCAGAATGACATCACCGGAATGAGTAATAATGCCCAGAACCTGCTGATACTAAAAAGGGTGATAAAGAAATAACATTTCCACTCATAAACGTCGACTGGGCGACGTATAACGTTGTAAAGAAACATTAATTAATCTGGAAGCCCCGTAGGGGCTCAAGGTTGGTAGAAAAATCCGCCGCCATTCCCTTGCGCCGTAGGTGCAAAACAACAAATTCTAACATACAGGGTATATACAAAATCTAATCTTCAAAATGCCGCCTATGTCTCGTACCTGACGGCACGACGAATCCACCGGTCATAGTCCTACCAACCTTCTGCACCTACGGCGCAGAAAGTTGTCTCAAACAATGGGATCAGCGTATAATCACAGGAGTTTGGCAGTAACTTTCTTGTAGTTTTTTCGAAGCATGTTACCAGAAAACTACTAGGAAACTACTAGAAAACCCCTATAAAACCTAAACGTGACATTGACGATTTTCCCGGAAATTTCATATCCGTCAAGCTCAATAAAAATGAAGGCGGAAGGCTCGATTGTCCGATAAACCTATCAGCTAATAATAAGCCCTGTAGGGGCTGAAGGTTGGTAGAAAAAATCCAAGCGGAGGTTTCGTTTGCGCCGTAGGTGCAAAACAATAAATGCAAGTCTACAGATTATGAGCAAATCCAATCTGGAATAAATGACGATTTATGTTTCGTACCTGGCGGCACGATGAAACCTTTCATCATGGGGCTACCAACCTGCTGCACCTATGGCCCTGAAAAAGTTACTCGGAACATTAGGAGGTGCGGGAAACACATCCATAGGACAAACCTCATTCAAAAAATCGAAGCAAAAAAAAGACCGCCTTTAAGGCGGTCTTTTCAAGAGCGTTAAATTTATTTATTAATTACCTCCACCCTGATCACCTTGTTTCTGGTCATCATTGCTGATCCGTTTTTTCTTAGGCTGCTGGTTGAAGTTCATCTTACCAAACGTCCAGCTAAAGTTCACGCCGACTGAACGGAATGGAATAGCGAAATTCGATGTCTGGGTAAAATTCTGACCGTTTATAGCTGATTTAAAGTTTTTAGTCTCGTTCAAAGGATCGATGATATTCAAACCGATACTACCCTTTTTCTTGAAGAGTTCCTTTTTAAAGCCAACGTTCCACATATTGAAACCAGCATTGGTACCCTGTGATGTACGGCGAGCTGAATTGATGATAAGGAAGGTCTCAGCGATAAATCCTCCTTTAAAGTTCATGCTTCCGCTAAGGAAGGCATTGTACACCAGGTGGATGTCGTCATTATTTAAAGAACTCAGGTTTGGTTGCGTAGTGACGTTGTAGGTATTCAGATTCAGGTTTCCCCTAAGTGTCAGTTTCTGAATCGGATTGATAGAACCAAATAAGTTCATTCCGAAAGAATTATTGGTACCTACGTTATTAAAGGTCTGAACACTCACTGGGGCTCCGGTTGTAAGGTCAGTGCCCTGAGTAACAAAACTTTCAATCACATTTTGTGTGTTTCTATAATAAACTGAGGCATTTACTACCGTGGTTTTCACGAAGGTAGAATATCCTAATTCAAAATTGTTTGATACCTCCGGGGATAAGTAAGGATTTCCCTGGCTCTGGGTGATCGGATCGCTTCCGTTACGGAACGGGTTCAGGAAAAACAAGCTTGGACGCTGAATGCGTTTATTATAGCTGACCTTCACTGTTTGTGCCTTTTTAAATGTCCGGGATACGGTAATGCTGGGGACAAAATTATAATAATCATTGCTGAAAGGGACCACATTGCCTGATTCTGAACTTCCCGAGATCCGGGTATATTCTAAACGGCCGCCCATTTTTACCCCATAATTTTTCGCAAGGGTGAAACCCAGTGTTGAATAACCTGCAGCAACATCCTGGTTATAGTCAAAGACGTACGACCGGTCAAAGTTGGTTACAAACGCAGATCCGGCAAGTGTATCAATATCGATTTCACTGGTGATATCCCTCGTGATGGCTTTTGCACCGACTTCCCAAGTCAGCTTTTTAAAAGGCTGTACATAATCTGCCTGGAAAGTTATTTCCCTGTTTTTCGCATTATTACTTCCGATTTCATCCGGGTTAAGACCACCCTCGTACAGGGTAGTATAATCCTGTAGATTTTTGCCTCTGGTTACCTGGCTTGCAAACGAAAGCTCCTGACCCGCTTTTTTGAATTTATGAGTGTAGTCGGTAGTCCAGTCCAGACCCGGCATTCTCATTTCACGGTCAGTGTTGCTTGTTGAAATATTTGAAATCTCGCTGGATGAAGGGGGCATAAAACGAGTGGAACTGACATTTCCTGCAAATGTATTCCCGAAACGGTTAAAGCCAAAATTAGAAGTAATAGAATTAAAGGCATTGAAATCGTAATCCGCTCCAACCGAACCACGAAAGCCTAATCGGCTCATCTCGCTCTGGCTTGCTTGAGCAAACAATGGATTGCCCTGCATATCTTTCTGGCTGAAGTCACTTATCGTTTCCGATGGCCATGAACCATGACCGCCGATATTTCCAGTAAGTCCTAAGCGTCCGGTCTTGATATTCAGGTTAGCATTCCCGTTATTCTGACGCGTACCTATACCACCGCTCACTGAGCCGCTGACACCTGAGATATCTTTCTTTTTAGTAATGATATTGATAATGCCTGATGTACCTTCCGCGTCATACTTTGCTGACGGGCTTGTAATCACCTCGACGTTTTTGATCTGGTCAGCAGGGATCATTTTCAATGCGTCGGCCATGTTGTTAGCCATTGATCCGGATGGTTTTCCATTGATCAGGACTTTCACGTTCTGGCTTCCGCGCAGGGATACGTTACCATCAATATCTACGGATAATAATGGAACTTTGCGTAGAACGTCAGAAGCATTTCCGCCACCAACAGTTACATCACGCTCGGCATTGTAAACAATCTTATCGACCTTGTTCTCGATGACAGAAGCCGTTCCGCTAACTTGCACTTCCTTCAGCATTTGCTTGCTTGGCGAAAGAATGATCTCACCCAGGTTCAGATCCGGGCGCTCCGGAGTTGTTTTTACGGGATCAATGATCTTCGTCTCGTATCCCAGAAAGGCAATTGTTAACCGATATGATCCGGGAGTGATACGTTCAAGTTTAAAACTTCCTTTCTCGTCGGTTAATGAGCCGTTGGTTGTTTTAGCAGCGCCGCTGCGCCCGATAGCCACGGTGGCATAGTCAACCGGCTTCCTGCTCAGCGAATCCAGGATCACCCCTGAGATTCTTCCGGTGATAGCAGTCCCACCGCCCATAGGGGCCTGTGCAGCTGCTATACCTATATATGACATTAATGTTAAGAGTAAAAATATTTTTTTCATGTACTTGATTTTGGTAATTAGTCGCAAAGGTATATCGATTGTTACAAGTTATGGCAGCCCGTAACAGCGTTCGCAGGTAACATCTGAGTTACAGGTCTGGAAAAGGTTAGTTAATAAATGCTTGAAGCGTTTAAGAGCTGAGCAAAAAAGTGTGATTTAAAGAAAAGAGGGCTTCTACCCTCTTTTCGTCAAGGTTTTAAGAATTTCCTTAAACAACAATGTTCACAATCTTGCCCTTTACAAAGACAATCTTTTTCGGATTCTTGCCATCAAGATACTGCCGGACATGATCATTTTCGAGAACCAGTTTTTCTACTTCGGCCTGCTCCAGGTTTAAGGCAATATTCAGGTTCATTCTCATCTTTCCGTTGACAGAAATAGGATAGGCAAACTCGTTCTCCACGAGGTATTCCGGATTAAAAACCGGATAGGGAGCAAAGGATAAGGTGCCCTGTTCATTGCCGAGCAATGTCCATAGTTCTTCCGTAATATGGGGTGCGTAAGGATGCACTACAATAACCAGTTCCTGCAGGATACTCCGCTTATTGCATTTAAGGTCCGTCAGCTCATTCACACAGATCATAAAACTGGAAACCGAGGTATTGAATGAAAAACGCTCAATATCTTCTTCTACTTTTTTAATGATCTTATGCAATGCCTTCAGTTCTGCTTTTGTCGCCTTCTCATCACTCACATTAAAAGTGAACTCATCATTGTGAAACAGCTTCCAGAACTTCCGCAGAAATTTGAAGACACCCTCAATACCATTCGTATTCCAGGGTTTGCTCTGTTCGAGCGGGCCGAGAAACATTTCATATAACCGCAGTGTGTCAGCACCATACTTTTCAATGATGTCATCCGGATTTACAACGTTGAACTTGGATTTCGACATCTTCTCAACTTCATGTCCACACAAATATTTTCCACGTTCTGAAAGAAAAATAGCATTATGCAGTTCAGGTCTCCAGTTTCTAAATTTTTCAAAATTTAAAATATCGTTCTCGACTATGTTAACATCTACATGGATTTTACTTATTATATTTTCAGGCCTTAAATTCAACAGGATTTTTCCGCCTAGTTCATTAAGTTCTGCCTTCAAATCATAGCTATTAATTTTTGTCTCTAGTTTCTTCAAATATTCTTCGTCAGTTCCGACCTTATATACGAGCTCCTTTGATAGAAATATTAATGGCAAACGATTTATATAATGATTATGCCAATCTACTTCCTTATCGAGATCCGCAAACTCTGTTTTTGGAACCAACGTATAGTTAAGCCTGTAAACCAAGTTTGACCTGCCTTGAATCATTCCTTGATTTATGAGTTTCTTAAAAGGCTCTTCTTCAACGACATATCCGAGATCTTTTAGGAACATATTCCAAAAACGACTATAAAGCAGATGGCCTGTAGCATGTTCAGATCCTCCTATATACAGATCTACATCCCGCCAATATTGCATAGATTTATTAGGCACAAAAGTATTTCCTTTACGCTCGCTTTTCGAGGCCATATATCTTAACCAATACCAACTTGAACCCGCCCATCCTGGCATTGTACTTAATTCATATTCGAACTTATTTTGGTAATTGTAATTGAGTGCAAAAGAAAGTTGAGGCTTTACTAAGATTTCTTCTATTTTTCTTCTAAGTTTTTTTTCAAAGTCTTGTTCAAATAATTCTTCTAGCAGAATCGGAACGAAGTGATAATTGAAATATTGGAGATATTCTTTCCTAAGTGTATTTTTTTGCCTGTTTTTAATTGGGAACGCTAATTCAAATGCGATCCCAACATTATTCTCTTCCACAAAAAAGTCAAATCGATAATCTCCAATTTTATACTCCTGCCTTATTGTTTTAAATCTAGAAGATAGAATAGGCATCAATCTTCGACTCGCTAGATTCAAAATAATACTTACGTCCTCTGAAGATTCAGGACCTTTGCTTAGGGTGGAGAATCGCTTGTTTTCAATTGGATCAAATTTCCAATATTCCGCTCGTGCAAGTGGCGGTTCGCCTCTATCTGTAGGCAAATATTTATCAACTTGAGGCAAAACTAGAGGTAAATCCTTCTCATTGATTGTGTACGGAATTCCGTCCTTATAATAGATAGGAACAGGTTCGCCCCAATATCTTTGGCGACCAAAGATTGCATCTCGCAAGCGAAAATTAATCCTTGCCTTTCCTACGCCAAGCTCTTCTAATCGCTGAATTATCACTTCAGTTGCTTCCGAATATGTCAGTCCATTAATTAACTCAGAGTTTATATATCTCCCTTCTTTGCTCGCGTCAGCTTCCTGATCAAGGTTTTGCTGTATATCAGAAATAGCTGGAATAGGTAAATCGAACATCCTAGCAAATAACCAATCACGTTGGTCGCCTGATGGAACTGCCATTACGGCGCCAGTACCATAGCCAGCTAACACATAATCTGCAATCCATATAGGAATATTTCTGCCAGTAAGTGGATGTATTGCATAAGTTCCTGTAAATGCCCCAGAAACAGATTTGGTATCTGCCATTCGGTCTAATTCGGACTTTTTCTTTGCTTGAGATATATAATTTAAAACTTCCTTCGAATGCTCCAATTTGGTGAGTTCTTGAACAAGTTCATGCTCAGGGGCTAATACTAAGAAAGAGACACCATATATTGTATCAACTCTTGTTGTAAAAACTTCGATTTTAGAGTTGGAGTTTTGAACTTTGAATTGGACCATTGCCCCTACACTCTTCCCAATCCAGTTCCGCTGCATCTCCTTCAGCGGCTCCGGCCAGTCGATAACGTTCAAGCCCTGGAGTAAGCGTTCAGCGTACGCTGTTATACGCATACTCCATTGCATCATTTTCTTTTGTTCGACCGGATAACCACCCCTCTCAGAGAAGCCTTCCTTAACTTCATCGTTCGCAAGTACTGTACCCAACGCAGGACACCAATTCACAGTACTTTCACGACGGTATGTTAGTCGGTATTTCAACAAAACCTCTTGCTTTTCCTTCTCAGACTTTTGGGACCACTGTTGAGCATCGAATAGGGGAACGTCATCATCTGACATCGCCTTCACATGAGAATTTCCTCCTCTCTTAAATTTCGAAATCAAAGAATCAATTTTTTCAGCCCTATCTGTTTCAATGTTATACCATGAATTGAAAAGCTGAATAAAGATCCACTGGGTCCATTTGTAATAATCTGGATCACTTGTTCTTACTTCGCGGCTCCAGTCAAATGAAAGGCCTATATTATCCAGTTGTTCACGGTAACGATTGATATTGGTTTCGGTGGTTATTGCCGGGTGCTGCCCCGTCTGTATGGCGTATTGCTCAGCCGGAAGGCCAAATGAATCATAACCCATCGGATGCAGTACATTAAAACCCTTAAGGCGCTTGTATCGTGAGAAGATATCAGAAGCTATATAGCCCAGCGGATGACCGACATGTAAACCAGCTCCTGAAGGATAAGGAAACATATCGAGTACAAAGTATTTAGGTTTGTCAGAATTATTATCGACTTTATAAGTTTGGTTTTCGGCCCAGAACTGCTGCCATCTCTTCTCAATATCCCTGAATTGATAATCCATTACGCTTTTTTAATAAGCTGCGAAAATACTAAAATCAAAACATTTATTTCAGCAACGCATTTCCCTGGTTTAGGATTCTCCGGGCTTTAACATAATTTAACAGCGTATATGCGACACTTAGCCTATAAATATTTACGTTTATAGTCTGAAATCTTTATTTTCGCATTCTTAAAACGGTAATATGGAAGAATTTGAAGGCAGCGCATCCGCAAAAAAGACAAAGACCATTTATATTTCCACAGTCATCAGTATCGCTTTGGTTTTGCTGATGACCGGTCTGCTTGGGCTGATACTTGTGCATGCAAAGAACCTGTCGAATTATGTGAAGGAAAACATCGTTTTGAACATCATCGTTAATGATGGTGCGAAGGAAGTGGATATCAGGGCTCTTCAGAAACAACTCGACGCGAATCCATATGTGTTAAAAACCCAGTATGTAAGCAAGGAACTTGCGGCCAGGAATTTAACGAAGGAAATGGGCGAAGACTTTGTAGACTTTCTTGGTTATAACCCCTTACTGTCGTCCATTGACATTTATATGAAGGCCGAATATGCCAACAATGACAGTATTAATGCCTTTACCAAACAACTGAGCAAAAATCCGCTCATCAAGGAAGTGATCTATCAGAAATCTCTGATTGATATGGTTAATCAGAATATCCGGGGAATCGGACTGGTGATACTGGCTTTCGCTTTTATCTTACTGATCATAGCTATCGCGCTGATCAACAACACTATTCGCCTCGCCATTTATTCGCAGCGTTTTTTAATAAAAAGTATGCAGCTGGTTGGTGCTACCAAGAACTTTATACGTGGTCCTTTTATGACCTATGGCATATTACATGGCTTCCTTGCCGGGCTGATTGCCATCATACTATTGCTTGGCATTTTATACTTGGCTCAGCAACAAGTTCCGGAAATCTTACTTCTCCGTAACTGGTTTGAGTTTAGTCTTGTTTTCGCTGGTGTTATTGGCATAGGTATCCTTATTTCAGGATTAAGCACCTATTTCGCAGTCAGCAAGTTCCTCCGTTTAAAAATTTACGACCTTTACAGATAATGGCACAAAAAAACATTGAAAATAGCGACAAGCCTCACGAAGATTTCGTTTTCGGCAAAGTCAACTACCGTTACATGCTTATAAGCATTGCAATTGTTGTTTTGGGTTTTATCCTCATGATCGGTGAAACAGATATTTACGATTTTCGCAAGACTGTCTTAGCTCCAATGGTTGTGTTAGCCGGGTTTGCTTTTGGCTTCTTTGCAATTCTGAAGAAACACCGGACTAACTAATCCCTGATGAATTTTTTGCACGCAATCATTCTGGCCATCATTGAGGGCCTGACTGAGTTTTTGCCTGTTTCATCGACCGGGCATATGATCATCGGCTCGTCCATGATGGGCATCCAATCACTTGAATTTGTCAAACTTTTCACTGTTGCTATTCAGTTTGGTGCGATATTATCTGTGGTAGTATTATACTTTAAGCGTTTTTTCCGAAGCATCGACTTCTATTTTAAGTTGCTGGTGGCCTTCATTCCTGCTATCATATTTGGGTTGCTATTTAAGGATTTGATTGATGGTTTCCTGGAAAACCCTCTTGTAGTAGCAATTTCACTGGTAGCAGGCGGCATCGTATTACTGTTTGTAGATAAATGGTTTGGCAACGCTGATACAGATGACTCAGATGAGATCGGTTACCTGACCGCTCTTAAGATCGGTTTTTTTCAGTGTATCTCGATGATACCCGGCGTTTCCAGGTCAGCAGCTACCATCATTGGAGGTATGTCTCAGAAAATGACCCGTAAAGCGGCGGCCGAATTCTCATTCTTCCTTGCGGTTCCTACGATGTTCGGGGCTACAGTAAAGAAGATCTACGATTTCTATAAAGATGGCTATACGATCACGAACGAGGAGATGCAGCTCCTGGCAGTTGGAAACATTGTGGCTTTCATTGTTGCTATGATTGCCATTAAGTACTTTATTACATACTTACAGAAACATGGCTTCAGAATGTTTGGATGGTATCGAATAGTGGTGGGTGTAATTATCCTGGTGTTGCTATTAGCAGGATATGATTTGAAAGTTATCTGATGAATGAAGACTCTATAAAGAAATTTCCGGAATTCAATTTTGCGGAGGGTGAGCTCCTGCTCATCAACAAACCTTATAAATGGACCAGTTTTGATGTTGTAGGTAAAATCCGCAACTCTTTTAAGCCCCTTAAACTTAAGGTGGGACATGCGGGAACCCTTGATCCGCTGGCTACCGGACTGCTGATCATCTGTACCGGTAAACTCACAAAAAAGATCGACGAATACCAGGCCCAGGAAAAAGAGTATACCGGAACACTTTATCTTGGAGCGGTGACTCCCTCTTATGACCTGGAAACAGAGATAACAGACACCTTCGACATCAGCCATATCACGGAGCACGAGATCCGTGAGAATTGCAAGCAGTTTATTGGTGAGATAAGTCAGGTTCCGCCTGCACACTCTGCTGTTAAAGTTGGCGGCGAACGTCTTTATATGAAGGCGCGACGTGGCGAGAGTTTTGAAGCTAAAACCCGCCAGGTATCGATCAGCGAATTTGAGATAACCCGCATCGATCTTCCTGAAATAGATTTCCGGGTAGTCTGCAGCAAAGGAACCTATATTCGTTCTTTAGTATATGACTTTGGGAGAGCCCTTAACAATGGCGCTTATCTTGCAAAACTTCGTCGTACACGCAGCGGCGATTTTCATGTCGACCATGCATATGGCGTGATGGAACTGGTTAATCATATTAAAAGCCTCAGGGAAAAAGAAGAGACGGAGCCTGGAGAGTAATTAGTCCGCCTTAATTTTTTATGGAATTTGAAAAGCGTAATTTCACGCTTCCCAGCAAATGAAAATATATAACCATATTGACGAATTTACCCGGTTAGATAATGCGGTGGTCACTATCGGCACATTTGACGGGGTACATGTCGGCCACCAGAAGATCATTAACCGTCTTTTGGAGATCACAGATCAGACAGGTGGTGAGAGCGTCATATTAACTTTCTTCCCGCATCCGCGTATGATCCTTCATCCGGAAGATGTGAATTTAAAACTCATCAGCACGATGAGCGAAAAAGCCTCCCTGCTGGAGGAAGCCGGTGTGGATCATCTGATCATTACCCCCTTTACACGTGATTTTTCTAACCTCTCCCCGCAGGAGTATATTAAGGACTTTCTCGTAGAACGTATAGGCACCAGCCGGATAGTAATAGGTTACGATCATCGATTCGGAAAAGACCGCTCGGGCGGCCTGGAACATTTGCAGCAATATTCAAGGGACTATGGATACCAGGTGGAGGAAATTCCGGAACAGGATATTCACGATGTTGCAGTCAGTTCCACAAAGATCAGGCAGGCGATCCTTATCGGCGACATCGAAACAGCAAATGATTTTCTTGGTCACAACTTCAGGATCACCGGCAAAGTGATCCGCGGGGATCAGATAGGTCGTCAGATAGGTTTCCCCACCGCAAATTTGTTTGTTCAAGAGGCTTATAAACTGATTCCCTCCGATGGGATATACGCGGTTAGGGTAGAAATGATAGAAGGTGGGAAGGTGGAAGGTGGGAAGGCTGAAGGCGGGAAGGTAGATGAGCAGGGTTCATTTCTCGAATCTCAAATCTCAAATCTCAAATTTCCTTTAAATGGTATGGCCTATATCGGTCACAGGCCAACGGTCAATGGAATGACACGAAATATCGAGGTTAATATCTTTGATTTTAACCAGGACATTTATGGCCAAACTATTCGTCTTCATTTTCTTGATTTCATAAGATCTGACCAGAAGTTTGATTCACTCGAAGAATTAACCGAGCAACTAAAAAAGGACGAGATCGCGGTAAGGCGGTTTAGTTCTTATTAACAGCGTGGAATTCTTATTCCCCTTCGGGACCAAAGGTATTATTGCATTAGTCACTGCGTGATAAGTCCGAATTTTTATTACAATGTTTTATAATATCTTGCGTTCCGGCAAACAGCAAGATTTTATGAGAAACTCGAGTCACCTGAATTACTGGATTGTCTCTTAAGTATATTAAATTGGGAAAATTAAATCTTGATCAGCAGGAAAGTGAATTCCTTGAAAGAAGCATCCGTTATTGGGAAACCGAGGGCTTGCTGGACAAAACAACGGCTGACAATCTACGGGACACTATCGAGATTAAAGGATTCGACTGGCGTCGTCTGGCCCAATACTCCTTCTGGGTTGCCCTCGCCTGCGGAATCATCGCCATTGCTTCACTGATTATCGATGATAACGTGATCAAATGGCTTGAAAAGCTTTATGATACACCCGATATATTAATCAGTATTATTTCCGGTGGCCTGGCAGCACTCTTTTTTTATATCGGGAACAAAAAGAAGAAGGAAAACCCGGAAAGGATATTCAGCAATGAAGCATTGATATTCCTGGGTGTTCTTTTTACCGCCAGTTGCATTGCCTTTTTGGGAAAAACCTTCGACAAGGGGACAGGCCACTTTTCAATCTTATTTTTGATATCTGTCCTGGTATATGGCTTTCTTGCCCGTCAGTTCAAATCAAGACTGATCTGGGCTTTTGCGCTTATTTCCCTGGGAAGCTGGTTTGGCACCGAAACCGGCTATCAAACCGACTGGGCAGACTACTTTCTCGGAATGAACTATCCTTTGAGATTTGTATTCTTCGGCGCATTACTGGTTGCTTTCAGCTTTCTGATGCGCAGAATGCGTAAGCTGGAGTTCTTTCGGGAACTTACCTATATCATCGGATTTATGTACCTGTTCCTGTCGCTGTGGCTTTTATCCATATTCGGAAACTTCGGCACGCTGGAAGACTGGTTTAAGGTTAAGCAACCGGAACTCTTTTACTGGGGGATCATCTCTATACTGATCACTCTTGCGGTCACCTTTTACGGGCTTCGCAGAAAGGACGAAATAGCCCGTGAATTCGGAATCACATTTCTCCTCATCAATCTCTACACGAAATATTTCGAGTACCTCTGGGACATTACGGATAAAACCATTTTCTTTATGATCCTGGCAGTTTCCTTCTGGCTTCTGGGCAGAAAAGCGGAAAAGATCTGGAACCTTGAATTTCTTAAAAAGTGAGATTATAGATGCTGCATCACCAACCTGGCAATGTGATAGATCCGAGCAGTAAGAGTAAAAGAAAGGCCGGCTCCATTATGGATGTCGGCCCTGATGATATAGTCGAACTCGTTTATACTATTCGTTAAGTAAGATAGAGTAGGTAATATCTACGCCGCCAGCAGCAAGCATATCATGTACTGAGCAGTACTTTTTAACTGCAAGTTCCGCAGCTCTTTCTGCCTTAGTCTGATCGATGTCGCCTTTAAGTTTAATCGTCAGGTGTATCGAAGTAAACACCTGGGGGATTTTGTCTGTCCTGACTCCCTCGGCTATTATTGACATATCTTCTATAATTTGCCTTTGTTTCCGGAGTATTTGGACAAGGTCCAGCGAAGTGCAGGAAGCCAGTGCCATCAGTACCAATTCCATTGGACGAACTCCCTGACCATGGCCACCCATGGCCGGTGAGCCTTCAATCTGGACTTTTACTTTACTGGAAGAAGCGCTTGCCTCAAAATGAACGGCGTCGTTAATGCGTGTTATTTCTATTTTCATCGTAATTCGGGGAGTAAGGAGCAAAGAACAAAGATTAAAGAATTAAGTCATTATTCCTTGTTCTTTTATCCTTGTTCAATCCTTTAATCCTTCTTCCTTGCTCTTTGTTCCTTGTTCTTTGATTATTCTACCGCCGCTCTGAACATCAGAGCACCGACGGTAAGATTGGTACGGCTATCGACTAAAATAGCGCCACCATTCGCCTTATTCTCATGATATAGATCAAAAGCTAACTCACCTGCAGTCTTAACAACAACTCTTCCGATATCATTTAACTGGAACGTTTCAGCCTGAACCTTTTCAAGCGTGTTAATATTAACCCTATGCAATACTTCCTGAACTTTGCACCTGGTGACCTTACTGTTATGCTGAATCAGGTAAGTCACGGTAAGATCCAGGGGCCGTGTATCCATCCAGCAGAGATCAGCTTCGATAATATTGGAAAGCTTCGGCTGATGGAGCGAGTTAACGATCAGGTCTCCGCGACTGACATCCACATTGTCCTTTAAATGAATGGTCACTGACCTGCCGGTCCCTGTTTCCTGCAACTCTGTTTCATCGGCTTCAATCCGGCTAATAGACGAACTAATACCGGATGGCAAAACGGTGACGCGGTCATTAAGGTGGAAATTCCCGCTTAATACCCGACCGGCATAGCCGCGGTAATCATGAAGATCATCGGTCTGCGGCCTGATCACCCACTGCACGGGCATTCTTGCCTGCTGAGGGTTATCATCCTGAAGTAAGGAAACCGTCTCAAGGTGATCAAGCAGACTCTTGCCGTTATACCAACTCATTTTTTCGGACGGGTTAACGACGTTATCTCCTTTAAGTGCGCTTACGGGAATATAGGTCACGTCATGAACATTCAGGTTATTGGCAATGACCGAATAATCTTGTCTTATCTTTTCAAAAATCTCTTCATCATAACCGACCATATCCATTTTATTGATACAAACGACCACGTGCTTCAGCTCAAGGAGTGACACAATAAAGGAATGCCGGATAGTTTGCTCGACTACTCCATTCCGGGCATCAACCAGTATGATCGCAAGATTTGAATTAGAAGCCCCGGTTACCATATTCCGGGTATATTGGATGTGCCCTGGAGTATCGGCAATAATGAATTTGCGTTTATCTGTTTGAAAATATTTATATGCAACATCAATGGTTATCCCCTGTTCACGCTCGGCTTTAAGCCCGTCTGTCAGAATGGCCAGGTCGATCGTGCCGTCATCATTCTTGCGATTTGAACGCTGTAAAGCTTCTAGCTGATCAGCGAGTATGGACTCACTGTCATATAGAAGGCGTCCTATCAGCGTGCTCTTACCGTCATCAACACTTCCAGCTGTAAAAAATTTAAGTAGATCCATTAAAAATATCCTCCTTTTTTGCGGTCTTCCATGGCAGCCTCGGAAACCTTGTCGTCCATGCGGGCACCTCGTTCTGAAATTTTGGAAGCCCTGATTTCTTCAATTATATCGTCTATCTGGTCAGCGTCTGATTCAATAGCTGCCGTGCAGGTCATATCTCCTACGGTTCTGAACCGAACCTTCTTCCGCGAAATTATATCCAGGTGATCCATGTTCAAATGATCAGCCGCCGCCATTATCTGTCCGTTACGGGTAATGACATCCCGTTCGTGTGCAAAGTAAATGGTGGGTAGTGGGATTTTTTCCCTCCGGATATAGTTCCATACATCCAGTTCAGTCCAGTTACTGATCGGAAATACACGCACGTTCTCGCCTTTATGAATCCGGCCATTGTAGATGTTCCATAGCTCCGGCCGCTGCCGCTTCGGGTCCCACTGGCCGAATTCATCCCTCACTGAAAATATCCGCTCCTTGGCTCTCGCTTTTTCCTCATCCCGCCGGGCTCCGCCAATGCAGGCATCAAAACCGTTTTCTGCAATAGTGTCCAGTAAGGTTATTGTCTGCAAGGCATTCCGGCTTGCATTCTTGCCTTTCTGTTCAATCACTTTACCCTGGTCAATAGAGTCCTGCACATATCCAACGATTAACTTTTCGTTTATCCGTGCAATCATGTCATCCCGGTACTCTATTGTCTCCGGAAAATTATGACCGGTGTCAATATGCACCAGGGGAAAGGGGAATTTACCCGGACGAAAGGCCTTCTCCGCAAGGCGAACCAGGGTGATGGAATCTTTACCGCCTGAAAACAACAAGGCAGGCTTTTCAAACTGGCCGGCTACTTCCCGCAATATGTAAATAGCCTCTGCTTCAAGCTGATCTAAATAATCGGTATCCTGTTTGTTCATTGGTCTGGCGATATTAGGTGTGGAATATGTTATTTCAGACATAGGTATATTTATTATGAACAAGAGCTCTTAATCCTTGTTCCCTCCTCTTTAATTCGTTACGAAGTGTGTAAGCCGCATTCTTTTTTATTCTGGTCTTCCCACCACCATCTGCCTGCACGGAAATCTTCCCCTTCGCGTACGGCCCTTGTACAGGGCGCACAGCCGATGCTGGGAAATCCTTTGTCATGCAGCGGATTGTATGGGATATTTTTCTCTTTGATATAAGCTTTAACCTGGTCTAAGGTCCAGTCGAATAAAGGATGGAATTTGATGATCTGGTTCTGCGCATCCCATTCTATTCCATGCATATTCTCACGATTGGCAGACTGCTCTGCCCGAATACCCGTGATCCAGATCTCGTTGCCTGCAAGAGCTCTCTTCAAAGGCTCGATCTTCCTAATTCCGCAGCATTCCTTACGGTTTTCAACAGATTCGTAAAAGCTGTTTGGTCCCTTTTTGCTGACCATGTTCTCCACGGCCTGCGTATCCGGGTAATAAGCATGGATGTGTTTGCCGTAAATTTCCAAGGTTCGGTTCCAAACATAATAAGTCTCAGGAAAAAGCCTCCCGGTTTCAAGCGTAAAAATCTTAATAGGAAGATCATTAGCAAAGATCATGTGCGTTAACACCTGATCCTCCCAGCCGAAGCTGCTGGAAAAAATCACCTTACCTGGAAACTTATAGGCTAATACTTCCAAAGCCTTTTCAATATCCAGCTCCCTGATTTCCTTATATATATTGTCGGCTAAATCCATTTTATTAATCGTGTTATTTTGATTCATCGAGCGCTGTCGCCAGATCCTCAATGATATCATCCAGATCCTCCAAACCAACCGATATTCTTATCGACCCCGGAAAAATTCCGATCTGTGCCCTTTCATCATCATTTAATTTTGAATGAGTTGTGGAAGCCGGATGAGTAGCGATGGAACGGGAATCCCCAAGATTTGATGTCAGGAGAATCATACCTAATCCATCCATAAAACGCTTCGCCCGTTCATATCCACCCTTAACTGTGAATGTCACAACGCCACCACCCTGTTTCATCTGACGTTTGGCGAGTTCATATTGCGGATGCGATGGCAGAAAAGGGTACCGCACTTCTTCTACTTCAGGATGCTGTTCAAGCATCTCCGCTACCTTTAGTGCGCTTCCGCAGTGTCTGTCCATACGGAGTGTCAAGGTCTCCAGGCTTTTTGAGATTGTCCATGCGTTAAATGCAGACATTGCCGGACCAGTATGCCTGATGAAGAACATCATCTCCTTGATGAGATCAGCCCTGCCCACTACCAGGCCACCTAGTACCCGGCCCTGGCCATCCATATATTTGGTAGCTGAGTGACTTACCAGATCTGCACCGTAAGGAATTGGTTTCTGCAAATAAGGAGTAGCAAAGCAGTTGTCGACGTTTAAAATAAAATTGTATTTCTTTTTTAATTCGCCAATCCATTCCAGGTCGACCAGTTCCAATCCAGGATTGGACGGTGTTTCCAGGAAAACCATTTTCGTTTCTGGTCTGATGGCCTTCTCAAAATCCTCCGGCCTGGATACATCAACATAGGTAGTCGTAATGCCCCATCTCGGAAGCAATTGAGTAAACAGCTGATGCGTAGAGCCGAAGACCGAACGGAATGCTACAATATGATCGCCGCTTCGTAAAAGACCTGCTATGGATGCAAATACCCCCGCCATCCCGGAAGAAAAGGCAAGCCCTGCTTCTGCGCCTTCCATTTCAACAATCTTATCTATCAGTTCAGCGGTATTCGGATTTGAATACCTGGAATACACATTTCCTTCTATTTCTTCGGCAAACATGGCTCGTCCATGTTCCGCATCGTCAAAGACAAAGCTTGACGTTAGGTACAATGGTACCGAATGCTCGCGATTGGATGAGCGGGTTGCCTGGCTCCTGATAAGTTTAGATTGTTCCTTCATTCTTAATTCTTGTTTCGGCAAAAATAGCTGTTTATAAATTATTGATTATAGCAGTTATAATGCTTTTTAAGCTGGCGAGTATGACGATGATTCCCACCGAAACCATGATCACTTTTACCGATATTTTATTTGATAACCTTGCAGCAATTGGTGATGCTATGGCACTTCCTATTACAAGGCCAAGCAATGCATCCCAATGAATACCGTCCAGCATTGTGATAAAGGTCAGAGAACTCATCAGCGCTATAAAAAACCGGGAAAGCTTAACCGTTCCCAGGGCATAGCGGGCATTCCGTCCACCCGCAATGAGGGATGATAACACAATCGAACCCCAGCCGCCGCCACCTACGGCATCTATAAATCCGCCGCCGAAGCCTAAGGGGGCTACCTTTTTCAGTTTGGTGCCGGACCTTTTACCGGCTACATTAAATGCCTTACGCAGGATAACACAACCCAGGATCAGGGTATACATGGAAATTACCGGCCTTGTATAATGACTGTAATGTTCCAGTGATGATAAGATATACGCTCCTGAAACCGCTCCGATAATACCCGGTACTACAAGCAGCCAGAACATGCGCATGTTCACATTTTTCATCCTGTAATGCATCCAGCCAGCAATGCCATTACTCAGAATCTCTGAAACATGGACAGCCGTGCTGGCCGACGCGGGAGGAATTCCCATAGATAAGGCAAATGTGGTTGATGTTACACCATAAGACATCCCAATAGCGCCATCGATCATAGCAAACAAAAATCCTGCACACAGGAAGTAATAAAATGTAGGATGTATGTTCTGGAAAAAACTCTGGAAAACAGGATCGGTATTCCAGTAATAAATTGCAACGATACCCGCGCATACCGCTACCAATGCGGATATGAACCACCGCAGCTTTCTGCTCGAACTTTGTTCAACCTGCGGTGCTACAAGTATAGCCGTTGCCTTATTTAATTCCTTCACTTTAAATGCAAAATCCCCGTTAAGGGTTGTTCTCAGTTTATTGATCTGTTGTAATGTCTCGTCAAGTTCATCAGGTAAATTTGTCTGAAGAACTTCCTTCAGCCTTTTTGCCACAGTAGGCGATCTGCCATTTGTCGAAATTGCCAGTTTCAGATCTCCTTTCTTCACTATCGATCCCAGGTAGAAATCACATAAATCCGGCTTATCCGCCACATTAATTAGTAAGCGGCGCTCTCTCGCGAGTTTTCTGATTGCTTCATTCAAAACCGGCTGACCAGTAGCAACTACAACCAGGTCCTTTCCGTCCAGGTCAGATTCATCAAAGCTTTTCCTGAATACCTGAACGTCGGGGTATTCCTGCACGTAATTCTCAATTTCAGGAGCTATTCTCTCTCCTACGACAGTCACCCGGGTTTGCGGACTATTACTAAGAATTGCACGCAGTTTTTCCAGGCCAACATTCCCCGCACCCACAAGCAAAACCTGGAGTTGATTGAGTTTAAGAAAAACAGGAAATAATTCATTTCCTGTTTCAACCTTACCCGCTATGTCTTTTATGTTATTCGGCAAACTCATAAAAAGCCCTGATAGGCTGAAATAACGGATGCAGTCCTACAACATCCCCGAACACAATGATCGCAGGCGAATCAATCCCCTGATCATCGGCTGCCTCAACTATCGTATCAACGGTTGCAACGACTAATTTTTCATTTTCCATCGAGCCGCTCTGAATAACTGCCACAGGTAAACGGTGCTTTCCTTCGGCTTTAAAGATCTCGGCAATCTCTGCGAGCCTTTTAATTCCCATCAGAACGACAACCGTAGCGCGTGACTTTGCTGCCTGGTAAAGATCCTCGGAAATACTTCCCGAAGCCGTAGTGCCGGTAACTACCCAAAAACTCTCGCTCAATCCACGGTGCGTTACCGGGATACCCTGAAGTCCGGGAACTGCAATTGAACTTGAGATCCCGGGAATCACTTCCGCCGCAATACTGTAAGAAGCAGCAAAGTCGAGTTCCTCATAACCCCGGCCAAATACAAACGGATCGCCGCCTTTCAAACGTACCACGTGACCATAGTTCAGAGCATAGTCAATCATAAGTTTATTAACGGCATCCTGTGAATAGGAATGATCGCCGGAACGCTTACCGACAAAAACTCGTGTCGCATTCTTCGGGGCAAAGTCCAGCAGATCTTCATTTACAAGTGCGTCATATAAAACGACATTTGCTGATTTCAGGGCTTTAATAGCTTTTAGTGTAATCAACTCCGCATCACCCGGACCGGCACCTACCAATGTAATTTTCGGTTCTTTAACCGCGGTTTTAACTTTTGTCTGTATCATACTGAAATAAGCGTCTCCCTATCCGCCTTAACTTTATTAATAAAATTCGTTGCAGCCTCAAGATACGCGGATGCGAATTCCTGAGTCGGCTCGTTCTTGTTTATCTGCAAAACCAGATCACTGAAGGTAGTTCCGGTTATAAATCGTTTGTCCTGAAACTGCTCATCAAAGTCTTTGATTATACCTGTCTGTGTGCTGCTGTTAACGCCCTTGTCGAGCAATAATGCTTTTGCGGCACTCACGAATACACTATAAGCATGGTAAATTGAATCTGCATAAGCATCATTACGGAAAGATTCCTGTGCCCATTCGAGTTTTTCTTCAGTCTCGAGCAGCAGCGTTGCCACAAGATCTATCATCACTCCAGCACACTCACCTACACCAATCGCAGTCTGAAAAATTTCTTCATGACCCCAATCAACATAGTCCGTATCTGTTAGTGTCGTGCTATCAGCGACAGGCTTCAGGAGCTGGTAGAAATAATCCTTGCCCTGGCGATCATAGTAATCATTGTATAGCTCATCAGGTATGCTGTTGTCGTAATAGTCATTCAAAACAATCCGCAGAACAATTGTCGCTCTCTTGGATGGTACTTTGATGATCTTCTCAGCCGCTCTTCCTGCACCATCACCTACTACACCACCGCCTAGCAACACCTGTACTGCCGGCACTACTTTACCGTTTGCTTTAAGCGAACTTCCATGGAAGCCAATATGTGCAAGACCATGCTGACCACAGGAATTCATACAGCCGCTGATTTTTATCTTAATATCACTGTTATAGATCAGATCCTCATATTCTTCATAGATCACGTTCTCCAGAACTCTCGATAACTCCGTACTGTTGGAAATTCCCAAATTACATGTGTCTGTTCCAGGACAGGTAGTCACATCCGCCACACTGTCAAAACCCGCATCAGCAAGGCCGAGAGAAGCAAGACCGGCGTATAAGGATACCAGTGATTCCCGGCGAACAAATTTCAGCAACAAGCCCTGGTTTTGAGTGATCCGGATCTCGTCAGCAACCAGTTCTTTTATTACATCTACAAATTTCCGGGCTATCTCAGTTGAAATGTCTCCTGTGGTAACCTTTACGTAGACACCATAAAAGCCCGCCTGCTTTTGCTCAAAGACATTTGTAGTCAGCCATCGCTCAAAAGCCAGCGGATCGGTAATTTCAGGAACGGCTCCTGCGACTGGCTCAGGGATTTCCGGCACAGCTATAGTATCTCTGTTTACTTTATAAAGCTTCGACTTATTAGCAGTCCGTTCTTCATCAATAAGACGAAGCACCTCTTCGAGGCCTATCTTCTGGATAAGGAATTTAAACCGGGCTTTATTCCGGTTATTACGCTCGCCATGACGGTCGAATACCCGTAAGGCAGTTTCTATATATGGGATTAGCTCGTCTTCATGGAGGAATTCATAGACTACATGGGCAATGTAAGGCTGTGCGCCCAGGCCACCTCCAAGCAGTACTTTGAATCCCCGAGTTTCAACACCGTTCTCGATACGCACTTTCGGTATAAATCCAAGATCATGAATGAAAGTGAAAGCTGTATCCCTTTCACTTGAAGAGAACGCGATCTTAAATTTCCGACCCATTTCCTGACATATCGGATTCCTCAGGAAATACTCAAAAGTTGCCTGAGCATAAGGTGATACATCAAACGGTTCATCAGGATCTATACCGGCAGTTGGCGAGGCAGTAACATTCCTCACTGTATTACCACAGGCTTCACGAATTGTAACGTCATCCTGTTCCAGCTTTGCCCATAACTCTGGGGTCCGGTCAAGGCTTACGTAATGGATCTGAATATCCTGACGGGTGGTGAGATGCAGATTGCTACTAGCGTACTCATCCGAAATATCCGCAATCCGTAAAAGTTGTTTGAAAGTTACTTTTCCAAAAGGCAGCTTGATCCGTATCATCTGAACGCCGGGCTGACGCTGACCATAAATACCCCGCGCCAGCCTGAGGCTCCGGAACTTGTCATCGTGAATCTTACCCTCGCGATATAACCGGATCTTTTTTTCAAGATCGATGATATCCCTTTGTACTACGGGGTTTTCTAATTCGGTTCTAAAACTATCCATGGTCTATTTAATAAAAAGCCTCTTCTGCTTTGGGCTGAAGAGGCTTAGATCTTATTATGCGGTTAATACATCCAGTCATCTTCAAATTTGTTCACGCATCATATAGCAGTAATGCATGGGCATATTGAGACAGATCAGATATAGTGCGTTTTGTATCACGGTTCAAATATATATAATGTATATAGAATTAGTAGTCTTTATTTAGAAAAAAATATTAAATCACTGTTTGGGAGCCTATGAGCCGGTTTTCCCGATCAATTACATCCGCAATACTGGTCTCAGAAAGAATTTTTAGTGAGGCATTGCGTACATCTGTGAACACATCGCGGATTCCGCAGGTACCTTCATTCAGGCATTCCTCACACCTTTGATAGAAATTCAGGCTCACACAGGGCAACAGCGCGATCGGTCCTCCCGTGATCCTTAGCACCTGTACCAGGAAGATCTCTTTCGGATCTTTGATAAGGCTATAGCCGCCGCCCGCACCTTTTTTACTGTAAAGCAACCCTGAATTGCGAAGGTCCAGAAGTATCTGCTCCAGAAACTTTTTCGGAATATGCTCTTCGGTAGCTATGCGGGATATCTGCATAGGTTCCTTGCCAAAGTTTTTCCCCATAATAACGAGAGCCTTGATTGCGTAGCGTGTTTTTTTTGAAAGCATTCTCTTTTTAACGTAGTTTAATACCTGCTGATGGTCAGACCATGGCAAGGTAGCGATCCCTCCGGCAAATTGATGCCGGTATTCTACTAATTACTTATTCTTTGGCTCAGGAACTTCCCGGTATATGAGTCCTGATCTTTGACCAAATTCTCAGGGGTTCCTTCGAATACTAAGGTACCTCCTTTATCGCCTCCCTCAGGGCCGATGTCAATCACCCAATCAGCACTTTTAATAACGTCCATATTATGCTCAATCACAATAATTGTGTTCCCCTGTTCTATCAGGGCATTAAAAGACTTAAGCAGCTTCTTGATATCATGAAAATGCAGACCTGTTGTCGGCTCATCGAAAATAAACAGGGTTTTACTGCTATTATTTCCTTTTATAAGGAATGACGCCAATTTGATCCGCTGAGCCTCGCCACCGGAAAGAGTATTCGATGATTGTCCTAAATGCACGTAGCCCAGGCCTACATCCACAAGGGGACGCAGTTTGCTTATGATCTTTGACTCAGACTCAAAGAAGTCCAGCGCTTCATCAATGGTCATATCAAGCACTTCTGACACATTCTTATCCCGGTAGGTTATATCCAGCACATGTTGTTTAAATCGTTTGCCGTTGCAAGCTTCGCAAGGCAGAAAAATATCTGCCATAAATTGCATCTCGATCTTCACTTCGCCTTCGCCCTGACAAACATCGCATCGTCCGCCTTCCACATTGAAAGAAAAAGCAGCTGGCTTTAATCCCGCTGATTTAGCGGATGCCTGCGCTGCGTAAAGGTTTCTGATCTCATCCCAGGCTTTAACATAGGTTACCGGATTCGATCTCGATGAACGGCCTATGGGGTTCTGGTCTACGATTTCTACCTGCTCTATTTTATTATAATCTCCTTCAATGCTATCATAGGAGCCGGTTTGTTCGCCGGAATAATTCCCTATCGCTTTTTGAACCGCGGGTTGAAGTATACGTTTTACCAGTGATGTCTTACCTGAACCTGAGACGCCGGTGACAACTGTTAAAATGTTGAGAGGAAATTTGACGTTGAGATCCTTCAGATTATTTTCCCTTGCGCCCTTCACCTCGATAAAGTCATGCCATTTACGTCGCTGCAAAGGAATGTCAATATTGACCTCGCCGCTCAGGTAACGGCCCGTCAGGCTGTTCTTATCCTTTAATATCTCATTGAATGTTCCGGTAAACACCAGGTGTCCGCCATGTGTTCCTGCCTCAGGCCCGATATCAATAATATGATCTGCGGCATGCATGATCTCTTCTTCATGTTCAACCACTAAGACGGTATTCCCTACATCCCGCAGCGATTTCAATACACCAATCAGCCTGTGCGTATCGCGGGGATGCAAACCGATGCTCGGTTCATCCAACACATAGATTGAACCCACCAGGGAACTGCCAAGTGATGTTGCAAGATTGATCCGTTGCGATTCTCCGCCGGATAGTGTATTTGACAGGCGGTTGAGCGTAAGGTAACTTAAACCGACATCGTTCAGAAATTGGATCCGGCTGTTTATTTCCAGTAATAATCGCTTGCTTATCTTTTGCTGGGTAGGGTTCAATTCTATCTCCTCGAAAAACTGCAGCGCCTTATCGAGCGGCATCAACACAATATCTGTAATCGACCTGCCGGAAATCTTCACGTACGAGGCGTCCTTGCGCAGACGACTTCCAAGGCATTCCGGACAAGTGGTTTTTCCGCGGTAGCGCGAAAGCATCACACGATATTGTATTTTATAAGTTTGAGTTTCAAGCTCTTTAAAAAACTCATCAAGGCCCCTGAAATATTGGTTACCCGTCCAGAGTAATTTCTTTTGTTCCGGAGTGAGCTGATTATAGGAACGGTGAATTGGAAAATCAAACTTCAGCGCAGTTTTGACCAGCTTGTCCAACCATTCTTTCATCTTCTCACCACGCCATGGTGCAATAGCACCGTCATAAACAGACTTGCTTTTATCAGGAATCACCAGGTCTTCGTCGATGCCAATTACCTTTCCGTAACCTTCACATAGCTTGCAGGCACCATACGGATTATTGAAACTGAAAAAGTTAGGATTAGGTTCTTCGAAACGCAGACCATCAAGTTCAAAACGGTCGCAAAAGTGGTGAACATTACCATTCTCTTCTATAATACAGTCACCCTTCCCCTCAAAGAAAGCCGTCTGGACAGAGTCTGCTGCCCGGCTAAGCGTTTCATCATCACTGGCAACTGTTAATCGGTCAATAACGATCGTTACTTTCGTTTCATCCTCCAGCTTCTGACTCGTTATAGACTGGTCTTCCAGAACATCCTCTATTTTTGATAAAGTACCGTCGACCTGAACCCTCACAAAGCCTTTCTGAAGAAGTACCGCAAGTTCTTCCTTTAAAGAACGGTTGTTATGCGGATACAAGGGGCAGAGAATGGTGACGGTAGACTCTTCCGGAAGTTGGGAAATAAAGTCAACGACATCCGTGACCGTATCCTTCTTAACTTCTGTCCCCGATACCGGCGAGTATGTTTTACCGATCCGCGAATAGAGAAGCTTCAGGTAATCATATATCTCTGTAGACGTACCAACAGTAGAACGAGGATTGCTGGTGATGACCTTTTGCTCGATAGCGATTGCCGGCGCGATCCCTTTTATATAATCGACATCAGGCTTATTCATACGACCCATAAACTGTCGGGCATACGAAGAAAGACTCTCGACATAGCGCCTCTGCCCTTCGGCATACAAGGTATCAAATGCAAGTGAGGATTTTCCAGAACCCGACATTCCGGTGATGACAACCAGTTTATTTTTCGGGATAGCTACGTCAATATTTTTTAGATTATGAACCCGTGCTCCTTTAATAATAATATGTTTTCGGGGATCCTTTTCCTCTTCCTTACCCATGTATAAATTCTAAACTGCCTGTAAATCCGTTTTTTAATAATTCTTGTAACTTGCTGTTTGCAAAAATACGCCTATATGATCTCATATCGATGATTTAAGAAAATTTCTTTGAAATGGGGAAAATTTTTGGTTCTTTTGATGTGAAATATAAAAATATACACCTTAAAAACAGGAGATTAACTATCGCATAAATTCTACATAGAACACTTATAAATTAAGGGGAAATTTAAAGTTGAGTACTATGAAAATCCATTTGGAGAGCGATCAGGATTTGATCCATCAGTATATTTCAGGACAAGAGTCAAGCCTGGAAGAGCTGATCAGGCGTTACAAATCCAAAGTCTACACTTCTATATACCTGTTAGTTAAAGACACTTATCTTGCCGAGGACATTTTTCAGGATACATTTATCAAAGTAATCGCCACACTGAAAGCCGGGAAATACAATGAGGAAGGGAAATTTCTTCCCTGGGTCATGCGTATTGCCCATAATTTAGTTATTGATTACTTCCGGCGGGAAAAGCGGACACCAGTTGTTACCAATGTAGACGGATTTGACATTTTTGAAGTGTTACACTTCAACGAGGAAAGTATGGAAGATAGAATGGTAAGAGAACAGACACATAAAGATCTTAAGGGTCTTATCCATCTTTTACCATCCGAACAGAAAGAAGTCTTGATTATGCGCCATTATGGTGAGTTAAGCTTTAAAGAGATAGCTGACATTACCGGCGTAAGTATCAATACCGCTCTGGGTCGTATGAGATACGCATTGAACAATCTTCGGAAGATGATAACCTCTAAGGAATTAAGTTTAAAAAACTAACCAACAAAGGTTTAAAATAAAATTTGGTTAAATTAAAATATTGGCTAAACATTTGCGTTTTGATTTTAATTATATTAAGTATATAATTAACCCTCAAGATGCTTATGATTAAAACTTCTACAAAAACTATTAACTCTTTACCCGAAGACAAGGCTACTATTAGTGAAGCTACTGAAGATCTTGGTGAAGAAGAACTATCGTTCTATACTTCTATTAAGAAAGATTTAGCAAAACTGGAAGTAAATCCTAAGGACTCTGTCATCGACAAGATCCTGAGTTATTCACGATCTTTGTAAAGACTTAGAATATAAACCCCCTTATGATGAGGGGGTTTATATTTTCTACAGGTTACAATTCCGATTCGTCATCCTTTAAGCTATTTTTGTCAGATGCTTAGAAGAGACCGTTACAAAGCTTTTGTCGAATATTTTTCTACCCATCAACCGGAAGCTGAAACTGAACTCGTTTATTCCAACACTTATGAACTGCTTGTAGCAGTAATTCTTTCTGCGCAGTGCACCGATAAAAGAATTAATCTGGTCACTCCGAATTTTTTCCAACGCTATCCGGACGTCATTAGTCTTTCACACGCTACTCAGGAAGAAGTATTTGAGCTGATCAGAAGTGTCAGTTATCCCAATAATAAATCGAAACATCTTCTTGGAATGGCCCGCATGCTAATGAACGATTTCCATGGCGAGATTCCATCGACCGTTGAAGACCTCCAAAAGCTACCGGGAGTAGGCCGAAAGACTGCCAATGTTATTGTGTCCGTTATATATAATGCCCCTGCTATGGCGGTTGATACGCATGTATTCAGGGTGGCTAACCGAATAGGCCTGACACAGAATGCCCTTACCCCGCTGGCTGTAGAAAAACAACTGGTGAAATTTCTGCCAGAGGAACTGATCTATATTGCCCATCACTGGCTGATTCTGCATGGCCGTTACATATGCGTGGCGCGTAACCCTAAGTGTGAGATCTGCCCCCTAACCCATTTTTGCAAGTATTACCAGCAATTGCAAACTCCCTCGGGATTAAGAAGGCTTGAAACGGAGAAAAGAAAAAAGATCAGATTACAACAACAAAAAAAGATCGCCGCCCAACTAAAAAAGATAGAAGTACAGGAATAAATGACACCTATATTGGTAAATTTATTAATAACTTCATGAGGTTGAATTAAAGCTATAAAATGATAATATTTTTAGTATTTTTGACACCAAAGAAATAAAGAAAAGACACACAAAACTAATATAATGAGCAATACAGATAAACTAAAAGCCCTTCAACTGACGCTTGATAAACTTGAAAAATCCTACGGTAAAGGCACAATTATGAAATTGGGTGATACGGCGATAGAGGCGGTTGAATCAATTTCAACAGGTTCACTGGGCCTGGATATCGCTTTAGGCATTGGCGGCTTACCAAAGGGACGCGTTATTGAAATTTATGGCCCTGAATCATCCGGTAAAACGACCCTTGCCATTCATGCCATAGCTGAAGCTCAGAAAAAAGGCGGGATCGCTGCTTTCATTGATGCGGAACACGCTTTTGATAAATATTACGCAAAAAAATTAGGAGTTGATGTTGAGAACCTGCTTATTTCACAACCGGACAACGGCGAGCAGGCTCTGGAGATTGCAGATAATCTTATTCGTTCGGGTGCAATAGATATCATTGTGATCGACTCGGTTGCTGCCCTAGTTCCTAAGGCTGAAATTGAAGGTGAGATGGGTGATTCTAAAATGGGCCTTCAGGCTCGTTTAATGTCCCAAGCCTTGCGTAAACTGACCGGTACAATTTCCAAAACAGGCTGTTGCTGTATTTTCATCAACCAGCTGCGCGAGAAGATCGGCGTTATGTTTGGAAATCCTGAAACAACAACCGGAGGTAATGCATTGAAGTTCTATGCTTCTGTCAGGCTTGATATTCGCCGCATTTCCCAGATCAAAGATTCGGACGAAGTTTCGGGAAATCGTGTAAAAGTGAAAATTGTTAAAAATAAAGTTGCACCGCCTTTCCGCATAGCGGAATTCGATATCATGTTCGGACAGGGAATTTCGAAGGCTGGAGAGATCATTGATCTTGGTGTTGAATTTGATATCGTTAAAAAATCAGGCTCCTGGTTCAGCTACGGCGATACTAAATTAGGGCAGGGACGTGATGCGGTAAAGCAGCTTATCCTGGATAATCCGGACCTGATGGACGAACTGGAAGCACGTATCCGGGCAGTGGTTACCGGCGACCTGCTGGAAGAAAAAGTATAGTTTCAGCTTCTTATATTACAAAGCAAAAAGGCCGTCTTTTATAAAGACGGCCTTTTGCTTTGTAAGGAAGTTTGTACTCATCAAACAGGATAATATTTCGGGCATACATCTTTAGGCCTGGTAGTACTCAGGTAGAGGTTAGTCCACTAAATTAGCGGACTAACCTTAACATGGTCTAAACAAATCTTATAACTGGTATCAGTTCAACAATGGTTAAGCCGTCAAGAAACTAGATATCAGCGGCACCTAATCAGAATGGCATTCGGGATAAAGGTGCGACGTTTTGCCCGGTAAATTCCTTGTTAAGATATTTGAAATACCCAGCCATCGCTATCATAGCCGCGTTGTCAGTACAGTATTCAAATTTTGGAATGAAAACTTTCCAGTTGTTCTCATCGGCCATGGCTTCCAATGCCTTACGAAGGCCGGAATTCGCGGAAACCCCACCTGCGATAGCGATATGGCGGATTTGATGCTGGCGTGCAGCCTTTGTTAATTTATTGAGCAGTATGGATATGATTCGCCCCTGAACGGAAGCACAAATATCGGCAAGATTCTGATTCAGAAATTCAGGATCTTCTTTCAGTCGATCTCTCACGAAATACAAGATAGAGGTCTTCAAACCACTGAAACTGAAATCGAGACCGGGAATTTGGGGTTCCGGGAATTTGAAGGCACCGGGATTTCCGGATTGCGCATATCGATCGATCAGCGGCCCCCCAGGATAAGGCAGACCAAGAATCTTGGCAGTTTTGTCGAAAGCTTCACCGGCCGCATCGTCAAGAGTTTGCCCGATGACCTCCATATCAAAATAATTCCTCACCAGGACGATCTGGGTATGTCCGCCTGAAACGGTAAGACACAGGAAGGGGAATTCCGGTTTATCTTCATCAATAAAGTGCGCCAGGATATGAGCCTGCATATGATTTACTTCAATTAACGGCAGGCTATTTGCCAAAGCAAATCCTTTTGCAAAGGAAGTACCGACCAGCAGAGACCCGAGCAAACCAGGTCCACGGGTAAAAGCTATCGCATCAATATCATTTTTGTGTATTTTAGCAATTGAAATGGCTTCATGAACCGCCGGCACAATGTTCTGCTGATGTACCCTGGAGGCAAGTTCGGGTACGACACCTCCGTAATGCTGATGCACCAGCTGATTGGCAATTACGTTTGATGAAATTTTTCCATCGATAAATATGGATGCAGAAGTATCATCACAAGAGGACTCAATACCGAGAATTATAGCCAAAACTGAATAATTTAAATATTGTTTGTCTGTTGATTTAAAGCACAAAACTATCAAAAAACTACTTAAAATAACTTTGTGGGTGCTGGCAACAGTGATATTATTGTTTGCGGCATTAATCTTTTCTCTTCAATTTAAGCCAGTACAAACCTATGTGGCGAAAAAAGTAGCCAAATATCTTTCCGGTGAACTAAAAACACGGGTGGAAGTTGAAAGCCTTTACATCAAACCGTTTAAGTCCCTCGTTCTTGAAGGGCTCTATATCGAAGACCAGGAAAAGGACACATTACTTTTTTCACCCAAGTTTACCGTTGATATTGACACGTTTTCTTTAAAGGTCCGGAAACTTAGCATTAATACTGCGCGGATGGACAACGGTAAATTCTATCTGAAACAATACAAGGATAGTACAACCAACCTGGAGTTCATCATTAATTATTTCGACACCGGCACGACCACTCCGAAGAAAAAACCCCGGAAGCCATATGATATTACCTTCGGGAAGCTCGTGTTGAATAACATTGCTTTTAAGTACAGGAACTTCAATAACAATAGTGTTATTAAAGGGATCAATTTCAATGACATTGATCTTCGAAACCTGAACGCGAATATCATTGGTTTAGACACTAAGAAACACTTAGTGGCCGCTGAGTTCAACAATGTCAGTTTTCGTGAAAAAAGCGGTTTTTATCTGAAAAACCTGAGCACTAAAGCCACGATAGACTCAAATCAGATGGAGTTTAAAAATCTCCTGCTCGAAACTGCCAATACAAGGCTGTCGGACTATCTGCTTTTCAAGTATGATTCACTTAAACACTTCAAAAAATTTGTCAGTAAGGTATATTTGAAAGCCCACCTGTCGAATTCCCGCATTTATGCTCCGGATATCGCGTACTTCAGTCCGCTTCTAAAAAACGCGAAGATCGATTTAAGGGCAGACGGTGATGTGAGTGGTTATGTAAACGATCTAAAGGCTCGGCAATTTTCGGTAAGGGCAGGAAAGGCTACATACCTGAAGGGAAACTTCAACATAAAAGGATTGCCGAAGATTAAGGAGACCTTGCTTGACCTGGATTTCACCCAGGTAGCGACGAATAAAAAAGACATCGATTTCATCATAGCCCAGGCAACCGGTAAGAGTAAAGTTCTGACACCTGTAATACTGAAAAAATTCGGGAATATTAACTTCAAGGGCCGTTTCACCGGTTTTACCAATAACTTCATCGCATACGGCGAATTTAAAACCGCTTTGGGAAGACTTGCTTCCGATATGCAGATGAAAATCCCTGTGAAGGGTACGCCTACCTACAGCGGCCTTGTAAAAGCGTACGACTTTAACCTGGGAGAGTTATTGAATCAAAGTACCCTTGGACGGACAACGCTGACAGCCAATGTCACCGGAAAGGGCTTCAATGTTAAACAACTGAATGAGCAGATCAAAGGTGATATCACTTATTTTGATTTCAAAGGTTACCGGTATTCAAATATTAAGGTTAACGGCAGCTTTATAAATAATTTTTTCGATGGCCGCATTAATGTGAACGACAGGAATATTAAACTTGACTTTGATGGCGGAGTAAACCTGAATCCTAAGCTCCCGGTATTCAACTTCAGAGCGGTTTTACGCAGCGCTAACCTTCATAAGCTTAAACTGCTTAAAGACACCATTCAGGTAGACGCTGAATTCAATACTAATTTCACGGGCAATAACCTCGATAACATCCAGGGGAATTTTAACATACAAAGTATTCGTTTAACCAATTCCGAACATTCCTTTGTGGTTGACTCTGTGGCATTGTCGGCTGTCGGCATTGGCAAGAACAGGGAGTTAAAGATCAATTCAGATATTCTTAATGCCAGTATTAAAGGTGAATATGATCTGAACACTCTTCCCTCCTATTTCAAATCTGTTGCAAAAACCTACATTCCGTCTCTCGCTATTTCATATGTAAAACCAAAACCTCAGAATTTTCAGTTTAGCCTCGATTTAAAGTATTTCGAACCGATAAGCCTACTTTTTTTCCCACAGATAAAGATCCCGGAAGGAGCCAGTATGACCGGCTTGTTCAATTCAGTTGAAAACGTTGCCAACCTCAACGGCTTTGCGAAACTGATCACTTACAATAATATTAAAATAAACAATTTCATTCTTGACCAGACCACAACCCCCAAGGCTCTGAGTGTCTTCATAACATCCGATCGCATTGATATTACAGACAGCCTTTATATACAGAATATAAACATCGCCAATATATTAAAGAATGATAGTTTAAGCCTGAACATTAAGTTGTCTGATAAAAGTGCGGTCAATCAGCTCGATTTAAACGGATTGGTCGAATTCCGTACTGTCGCTGATTCTGCCGCAATGTTAAGCCTGCTGCCTTCCGACGTAATTATTAACCGCGAAGTATGGCGTATCCAGGAAAAAGTTCGCCTTGGATTCGACAAGGGTAAAGTTATTGTCAAAGACTTTGAACTGTTCCGGGATAACCAGCTGCTTACGGTAAACGGCGTCATTTCTAAGGATCCCGCCGATGAACTTCTGGTCGGTTTCAACAAGTTTAAGCTGACCACCTTCAATCCGGTGACAAAGCCACTTGGAATTAACCTGAGAGGTGAATTAAACGGCAGTGCAAAATTATCGGTCCTGGGTAAGAGCCCCAGCGTTGAAGCCGCACTCACTATCGATACATTAAACTTTAATAATATCCCGATCGGTGATCTTCACCTTGCAGCAAACCTTGATAATACCACGAGGCTGATCAATGTCGAAATGGACATCATCAATCAGAACCAGAAAACCCTCGATATAGTCGGCACTTACAATGCGAACAGTGATAACGAAAGCCTGGATATGGACGTTCGAATGAAAGACAACGAAGTGGTAATCTTTCAGCCTTTTCTCAGGAAATTAGTTTCTAACTTAAAGGGCCGTGTCTCCGCGGATCTCAAAATCACCGGGCAGTTAACGAACCCGCGTATCAACGGTGACCTTAAACTATCAAATGCCGGCCTTACCGTCAATTACCTGAAAACGACTTACCAAATAGATGATGCGGTTACAGTAGAGAACAGCGTCATCAGGCTTTCAAACCTGGTATTAAAAGATCCCCGGAACAATGACGCAATAGTCAACGGAACGGTGGACATGCGTAATCCAAAAACACCGGATATCCAGGTCACACTGGTGGCAAAGAACTTCCTGGCCCTGAACACAACTGCCAGGGACAATCCACTTTATTATGGAATTGCCTATGGCACAGGAGTGTTTCGCTTCAATGGTCCGACAAATAACATGAAGATAAATATCGATGCCAGTACGGAAGAAGGTACGGTGTTCAATATACCTTTGAATTCGTCAGAAACTGTCGGAGAAAATGATTTTATAACTTTTGTCGCTAAAGATTCTGCTCTTACAGTTAAGAAGCCGACATCATTCAACGGGCTTACAATGAACTTTGACCTTCGGGTAGATGAAAAAACGGAAGTGAATATTTTTACGGATCTCGGCAAACTAACCGGTCGTGGAGAAGCGGGGCTTGATCTGAGAATCACAAGCCTGGGGGATTTCGAGATGTTCGGTGATTATCTTATATCAGAGGGCAAGTTTGAGTTTACCGCCCAGGATATTATTAATAAGATCTTTGATATCAGCCAGGGAGGCTCGATTCGCTGGACAGGGAACCCGACCGAAGCGGCAATTAACCTGACCGCTGTATATGGGGTGCGTACCAGCTTGAAGCCCCTGTATGCTGCCGCCGGGCGTTCCGACGCAGTCGATCAGCGTGTATTAGCCGAAGCGGTCATGGATCTGAATGGCTCGCTATTACATCCTACGATTAAATTCGATATTAATTTTCCGGCAGACACCTACATAAAGGATGAGCTGCAAAGTTATCTCAGTGATGCAGATAACCGGGAAAAACAGGCGCTTAGCCTCATTGTACGGAGAGGTTTCTCAACGGATGCAGGGGCAAGCCTGGATGATCTGGCAACATCAACGATTATCAGCGCCGGAACCGAACTCTTTTTTAATAACCTGAATACGGTAATTACCCAAAGCTTAAACCTGAATTACGTTGACTTTAACATCCGCTCCCTTAACGAAGCCAGTGCTTCGCTCAGGCTGTTGAATAGCAGGCTTGTCATAACAGGCGGGGTAACGGGCAGGGGAAACCTTCAGGAATACGACCTGATCGGCTCCTCATCTGTAGCCAGGGATGTCGAAGCTTCATACCTGCTGAACAGAGACGGAAGCCTGGTAATCAGAGCCTCTCAAAAACTGCAAAACCGAAGCTTCTTAAGCGTCGGTTCCATTGATGAATATGTGAATGCCGTGGGGCTGGTCTACCGCCAGGAATTCGATAATCTTGACGAATTTCTAAAGCAGCTGATCAGCAGAAACCGCCGGGAAGAGCGCAAGAAAAAAGAAGCTCCAAAGACCACGAAACCACAGGCCGTAGCACCTAAAGAACCTGAAACGGAAGAAGAGTAGGCTTAAATGTTTTTCATGATGGTATGCCCCATCTTATCGCGTTTGGCTTTCAAATAGAGCTCGTTATGATGGTTAGATTCAATTTCGATAGGTACATTACCAACAACCTCAAGACCGTATCCAATTAAGCCTGCCCTTTTTGTCGGATTATTAGACATTAACTTCATCTTTGTTACACCGAGACTTCTCAACATCTGGGCACCTATTCCGTAGTCCCGCTGATCCATTTTAAATCCCAGTTCGAGATTTGCATCAACAGTATCCAAACCGTTTTCCTGCAGGTTGTAAGCATGCAGTTTATTTATCAGACCGATACCTCTACCCTCCTGGTTCATATAAATAACTATTCCCTTGCCAGCCTCTTCGATCATTTGCATTGCCTTATGCAGTTGCGGTCCACAGTCGCAACGGCAGGAACCAAAGATATCCCCGGTTATGCATGAACTATGTACTCTAACCAGCACCGGCTCGTCGGGCTCCCAGCTTCCTTTTACTAATGCCAGGTGATGTTCACCGGTATTGATCTGGGTGTAAGCTACCATTTCAAAATCGCCGTAGTCAGTCGGCAGCTTTACAGAGACTTCCTTTTTGATAAGCGATTCTTTACACAACCTGTAGGAAATAAGGTCCTGTATTGAAATAAGCTTCATATCAAACTGCTTGGCAATAATTTCAAGATCAGGTAAGCGAGCCATTTCGCCGTCCTCGTTCATGATCTCTACAATCACTCCCGCAGGTTCTAACCCGGCCAGTCTGGCGAGATCCACTGCAGCTTCTGTATGACCTGCCCTTCGCAAAACACCGCCTTTTTTAGCGCGCAACGGAAAAATATGTCCGGGGCGTCCAAGATCTTCGGCTTTGGTTTCAGGATTTGTCAGTGCCAACATTGTTTTAGAGCGGTCGGAAGCAGAAATACCTGTTGTGCAACCATGACCTATCAGATCAACTGAAACTGTAAAATTCGTTTCGTGGGTAGCTGTATTATTACCTACCATCAGCTCGAGTCTCAGCTCATCACAACGCTCTTCTGTTAGAGGTGCGCAGATCAGTCCCCGGCCATGACGGGCCATAAAATTTATAACTTCCGGAGTCGCATTTTCTGCAGCAGTTAAAAAGTCGCCCTCATTCTCTCTATCTTCATCATCTACTACTATTATTATTTTGCCAGCTTTTATATCTGCAATGGCTTCTTCTATGGTATTAAACATATTCAGGAAATTCTATTTGAAACCGTATGACGGTTAATTAATGCTGTTTCGACGGGATTAAAACGCTCAGAAGAGATTGTTTTTACGAAATCAATAACAGGTTCACAAATCTAAGTATTTTGTTTGGTACTGCGTTTTAACATCGTTAAACATTCAAGTCAGGTGCAATAAACCAATGCTATCAGGCCTAAGCCTCTTCACCGTACTTAAATCTGGCGGGGAACAGCTTTTTTAACCACATTTTATAAAAATCAGCATCAAACAATACTGAATCGACAGTAGCTTTATAGGTAAGAAAGATGCCGAGGGGCGTAAAAGCAATAATTGACATCCACATGCCAAGCATTGGATCGACAGTACCTTCTTTAACTGATTTTTCGCCAACGGTTGAAACTATATGATATAAGAGGAAAAATAAAACCGACATGACAACCGGTAAACCGAGTCCACCACGCCTGATAATTGCTCCCAGCGGGGCGCCTATAAAGAACAAGAGCAAACAAGAAGCCGACAACGTATACTTCTTATAATATTCCACAAGGAATCCGCGTACGCGGCTATCAGCCTCGCTGTTAAAGGCTTCCTTTTGGTTTAATACTTCTTTTAATGAATTGATCTGGCTTCTTGCGTTTTGTATAGCAGACATGCGATTATACGGTGCAAACATTTCTAAAACATCATTATAAGGCTTCAGAGGAGGCAGACTTTTAATGTTGGTTTTATTTGTGTTGACGACCGGTGGTGGATTATAATATCCTCTGATATTACTATATACAGTCTTCCTGTTACTATCAATCTTGACCTTAAAGGAGTCGCGATATACACCCAGCTGTCGCAGGTTCAACATCGCGAAGTTGGACTTGAACAAATTCTCATCCGTACGCTGCAGTTTAAATCCCGAGAGGTCAAACTTCTGTTCAGTCTCCTTGAATTTAGTACGTGTTAACTGCTCTCTTGGATTATAAGTTGTTGCGTCGCCCTGGCTCTCTTCATACCGCCTACCATCCTTTAACTTCAAGACAAGTGTCTGATCATCTTCAGTTCGATACATACGGCCTTCTTTAGCAACCAAAATACTGGCGTTGCCACTGTTTGAGGTGTGGTCGTAAATAACAATGTCATGAAGTGTCTGTCCGTCATCTCCCTTTTTCTTTACACGAATTGAATAGCCGGTGATACTGTTGTTAAATATACCCTCATCGATAAGGAAAGACGCTTTTTGATTCCTTACGTCATAGATAAGCGATCCGTATTTGAGGTTAGCTACAGGCAGCATATAATCGGAGAAAAAGAATGCAGCCACACTGATCATACCTATTACAACCACCAGCGGCATCATCGCCCGTTGCAAGGAAATACCGGCAGATTTAAGCGCGACTAATTCATAGTTCTCACCTAAACTGCCAAAGGTCATGATGGAAGAAAGAAGGATAGCGAGCGGCAGGGCCATAGCTACGTTAGTAGCAGACGAGTAGAGCAATAACTCGAGAATAACGTACCATTCAAAGCCTTTGCCAATGAGATCATCGATGTATTTAAATAAAAATAACATCAACAAAATAAACATGACTATGAAAAAGGTTACGATGAAAGGCCGAAAGAACGCCTTAAGCACTAAGAGGTAAACTTTTTTCACAGTACAAAAATAGGGAAATTAAACCCTATGCACCCAGTACACTGATTAAATATTGAATTTGATTATCCCAGATAAGCCGGCGGTCATGTAGGGTATCTTCGGTAGCAAAATCGGTAATTGAAAGAGCAACGTCGTTTGTTAATTCGTCCTGAAGAATTTCCATTTCAAAATAACAGTGCGGCTCATCATCCAGCCACTTGAATTTTACAAGTTTGTTTTCCTTGATAGAAAGAAGTTTAGCCTTTTGTTGCTCATCATCCCATGTGAAAGTATAAATCTGATCCCGATATGATACGTCATCAGCAAACCATTGCGCCAGGCCATTGGGTTCGTTGAGGAACGAAAACAATATTTTGGGAGACGAATTGACTTCGTACTCTAAATTAAACTTCTTCTTTTCTACCATTATGGATGATTTCATTTTCTTTGGACGGCAAATTTTTCACATTTGTTTCTAAAGAAAAGTAATTTCCGCTATATTTGCAACTCTCATTAAAAAAGCCAGTATTTGGCGGGGTAGCTCAGATGGTTAGAGCGCAGGATTCATAACCCTGAGGTCGGCAGTTCGATCCTGCTCCCCGCTACTTAAAGCCCCTTACAGGGGCTTTTTTTATTTATGATGAATTTAACATTTTTCGGAAGCAATACTAGTGAGGCTAAAACTATATTTTGGCTGATGGCTTTTATGTTTTTAGATTAGAGAACTAGAATAAAAATTATGGAAAATAAAGACGGCCTAACACCCGTGTTTTTTTGCGTTCCCGATATTACAGGCTTTACTAAGTTTATAGCTACCTCGGACATAAATTTTACGAGGGAGGTAATTCCTGCGCTATTGCGCAAATTGATTGAAGCGAACATTTTAAAAATGAGTGTTGCAGAAATAGAAGGGGATGCTATTTTTTTCTATAAGGCCGGAAGACTGCCGGGAGTAAACCGTGTAGCCGAACAGTGTAAACATCTCTATAAAACCTTTTCAGACTTTCTGGCTAAGTTAAAAATCGACGATCCAGAAAACTACGATAAATATCTTGCGGAGAATCAGCTTGGCCTGAAGATCGTTATCCATCATGGTCACACCAGTCTGGCAAACATAAAGGGTCGTACGAAGCTATTGGGTGAGGACGTAATCATAGCTCACAAATTATTAAAAAACGGTATTCCCGAATTAAACTACTTACTCCTGACCGAAAGATACCTCGGTAAAATCAGGAACAAAAAGAAACTTGAGCGGTGGTTCCATTGGGAAGAGCTCCATTCAGGAAGAGAGGTTTATGATTACATTGGCGCTGTTCCCTACAAATACATAACGCTGGAGGAAATGCCATTCATGGAGGATGTCGACCTGGTACCAAGTCTGAAGCTTAGTAAGAAAATATCATTATAATAATAAATCCGATGGCACAAGCAATCATGCCGAACATGAAGATATTATAAGACCAGGTAAGAAACCGGTATTTTTTTACTAATACACTTCCCAGGTGATAAATATCGACTGACATGTTATCATAAAGCTCCTCCTTTTGCGCTTTAAGCAATTTAATCTGATCAACAAATTCACGTATCTGTAGCTGGGCAAAATTCCCGAAGAATAAGATACTGCTGTCCTTCTTACTCAACTCGTATTTATCTTTGGATGTTACATTGGGCCTTGCAGATAAGATTGCGAAAACTACTGCCAGCAGGCTGGTAAGTAATAAAAACGCCATAGGAAAGACAAAGCGAATACTGCCAACTTCGTCACCTGTCGAAAACGTAAAGCCAGTACCAAAAAGTGTGATCACCAGCGAGATGATGATCGTGTTGATACTGATCATAATGTTCGCTTTATTATCTGCAATGGATGTTAAATTTATATGGTAATCATATACGGAGCGATACAGGGTTTCAATACCCCGGCCCTCCTTCTTAGGCTTTTCATTTGGAAGTTCAGCCTTCTTTTCTTTATCCATCAGCTTCGCAATCTTCTGATGTTGCTTCCGAATATTTACCTCGCGCTGTTCATTATATTTCGCTATAGCTTCCTCCGTTTTGAAAGTCGTCTTGATCAGGAACTGTAACTGCACTTGCGCCCATTCCATTTCAGTATATTTTTTTTGCAGTATGCGCTCCCACTCAATCCTTAAAAGGTCCGCCCGGTGATTGAAGTTATCAGCTCCCACGTTAATATAATCCGCATCCTGAATAATTTCCTGTAAAGAGCCGTCAGCCTTTGCCCCGTGTTTGGTAGCGAGAATAAGCGATTCTATCTCTGCAATGTCATCATCAGAATAATTACCCTGGAGATAGGACTTCATAATTCCGACACTCGCCTGCTCGTGATCATTATAAGTTTCAACATAGCCGGTATCATGAAACCAGGCAGCGAGCATTAAAATTTCGTAATCGCGGCTGGTGAGGTTGTAAGTACTGGAGAGCTTTTTACATGCTTTAACAGTCTCAAAAGTATGAGTGTAGTTATGATAAACATAGTCGGCCGAGAGTTTCTCCTTAAATAAATTAAATACATATTCCGAAACGTCTTTTACCACAGGATTACTTTTCATATTCTTTCGTAAATTATCAGCTAATTATTAAAAACTGTGCCAGCTTGCTTCCGACGAGCTTGCTTCAATTGTATAATCTGGTATGATTATGGTAAACATCCTTAAAAAAACTAACCCATGGCAAAACTTTTCCTGATCTTGCTTGCAGCTGTCGTAATTTCCTGCAATAACCCTCTTAAAAATAAGAATAATAGTGATGAAAATACTCAGACAGTTAACAAGGTTATTGAGCCCGAAAATTTGAAACTATTTGAAGTCCCTGCCGAACTCAGGGAGATCTCCGGAATTAGTTTTTTAGATAACGATATCGTTCTTGCTATCCAGGACGAAAAGGGAATATTGTATCAATATGATATCAAAAACGAGAAGATTCTCCACGAGTTCGAATTTGGAGAACCAGATGATTATGAAGATGTTGTTCGTGTTGATAAAGATGTTTATATTGTTATGAGCAATGGTACTATTATCCAGGTCAAGAATTTCCTGTCTGAAAAACCGCAGGTAACTAAGTTTAAAACTGCGCTAACCAAGGATAATGACATTGAGGGTTTAGGCTACGAACCGCAAAAGAAACGACTTCTTCTGGCTGCTAAGGCTGATGGCATGGATAAGGATGAGAATACAAAAGAGATTTATGGATTCAGCCTTGCAACCATGACGTTGGACAGTACCCCTGCTTACTCAATCCGACTTAATGAGATAGAATCATATTTTAAAGGAGATGCACTGGAAGAAAGTTCGAAGAAATTTTTAAAAGCCCTGGGAAACCGGAATATCAATAAAGTATTCAGGCCATCAGCTGTTACGGTAGAGCCAAAAACCAATAAGATACTAGTCCTCTCGTCTATCAATAACCTGATCGCCGTTTTAACGCCGGACGGTAAAATATCTGAAATCATTCAGTTTGAAGGCAAGGATTATAAGCAACCGGAAGGATTAGCGTTTTCCGATAACGGAAGTTTATTTGTCTCCAATGAAGCAGGAAAAAATGGCAAGGGGAATATCATTGAATTAAAGTATGCGAATTAGATCATATCCGTTCATCGGAAGTCTCCTTGTATGTATTGGTCTACATGCTTGTACGAGTTTAAAGCCATTTTATGATAAATCCCAGAAAAACTGGGAAACAGCACATAGTCCGGACACTTTACGATTAAAATACTCTGTTTTTCTTGTAGGAGATGCGGGTAGTCCGGAAAAAGACAAACAAGAACCGGCGCTGAAATTATTGCAGTCCCAATTATTCCCAAAAGACACACTGATTACCGCCGGCTCTGTTTCAGACACGGTGTTTGTCAATTCTTCGCATGAGGAGGATGTCGTTATCTTTTTGGGTGACAATATTTATGAGCAGGGGCTTCCCGAGCCTGACGCATCCGATCGGAAGGAAAAAGAGCGTCGGATCATAGCGCAGATGGACGTTGTAAAAAACTTCAAAGGTCGCAGTATCGTTGTACCGGGAAATCATGATTGGAATGAAGGCCTGCGCGGCGGACTGGCAGCAATAAACAGGCAGGAACAGTTCATTGAACAATACCTGGACAGTGCTGATGTCTTTCTTCCCAGCAATGGGTGCGGAGGGCCTGTTGAACTGCAGCTAAATAAGAATCTCGTTGTTATCGTTATTGATTCAGAATGGTGGTTACACAAGTACGATAAGCCCTTAGCTCCTGACAATGACTGCAGCTCGGCAAGCAGGCTGGATATTATTCAGCAAGTTGAAGACATTATTGTTCGTAACAGAGGTAAACATATTGTTCTGGCACAGCATCATCCCTTGTTTAGTAATGGCCGGCATGGCGGATACTTTACCCTGAACGATTATATATTCCCATTAACCCTGGTGAGAGATAACTGGTGGGTTCCGTTGCCCATAATAGGCTCTGTGTATCCCTTATTAAGACAATATGGAGTATCCCGGCAGGATCTGTCCAACAAAGATTACCAGCAACTCAAGCGGGGCTTATTATCTGTCTTGGGGGAAGAGAAAAATATCGTTATAGCAACCGGACACGAGCATGCAATGCAGTTAAATAAATACAAGGATATTAACCATGTGATCAGTGGCGCTGGAAGTAAGAGTACTTCTATGATCAAAGGCAACGATGCCCTGTTTGCCTATGGTGGAGGCGGCGCCAAAGGATTCGCACGGTTGAATTATTATGATAACGGCCAATGCTGGATTGAATTCTGGGAGCCTATAGATGATGGTTCTACAGGAAAAATCGTTTACCGAAGCCCATTGTATGCAATTCCGTCCAAAAACGCTGAGACTCTAAAAGAGGAAAAACTAATCAGCTATAAAGACAGTACCAGGACATTGGTTGCAGGTTCACAATATAATGCTGGCAATTTTAAGAGAAGCCTGTTCGGTGAGCATTATCGGGATACCTGGGCAACTCCTATCAATGTGAAATATCTTGATATGTCGGCTTATGCCGGCGGTTTGACTCCATTAAAAATGGGCGGTGGTAAGCAAACTACCAGCCTTCAGTTGCAGGGCAAGGACGGCAATATATACCAGTTTAGAACAGTGGAAAAAAATCCGGCGGCTTTACTTCCAGAGGGTTTTTTGAAGACGTTTGCTGAGGATTTTGTTCAGGACCAGATTTCGTCCGCCCATCCTTACGGGGCTTTGATCATTCCGGGAATGGCAAAAGCCATTGGCATCTACCATACCAATCCTGAGCTTGTCTACATGCCCCACTCAACGCTTTTGGGCCCTTACATTCAACAAGTAGGGGGTAAACTAGGTATCATAGAAGCCAGACCAGATGAAGATGTTTCAGATTTCAAATCTTTCGGCAACGCAAAAAATGCTGTCAGCACGAATAAGATGTACCAGGAATTAAGAGAAGACAACGACAATGAAGTTGACCAGGAGATGTTCCTTCGGTCACGCCTTTTCGACCTTCTGATCGGTGACTGGGACAGGCACGAGGATCAGTGGCGCTGGGCTGAATTTAAAAAAGAGAAAGGAAGCTTGTTCCGGCCAATCCCCCGTGACAGAGACCAGGCCTTCACAAAATTTGATGGTATAATCCCGGGTTTTGCAAGTTATATGTTGCCGGACATCCAATCATTCAAATCGGAAATGGGTAATCCCGCCGAAATGTCGATCGCAGCAAGAAACCTTGACAGAAACCTTCTTAATAAATTAACCCTCGATAAATGGAAAGAGATCGCGGCAGATATCCAGACAAAGCTTACTGATGAAGTAATTGAAACAGCCGTGTCGAAAATGCCCCAAGAAGTCTTTAAATCTTCCGGTCAGGAAATTATCGATAAACTTAAATCCCGTCGAAGCCAACTTCTAAGCACTGCTGAAGAGTATTATCATGTTTTAGCCAAAGAAGTCACTGTTCCCGGAACTGACAAAAAAGAATTTTTCAATGTAAATCGGTCTCCGGAAACAACACAGGTATCCGTTTATAAAATCGATAAAGATGAGAAGGTAGATAACAAAATCTATGACAGGGTTTTCAAAAATAGCGAAACCGGGGAGATCAATCTCTATGGACTAAATGGTAAGGACAGTATAATTATCGCTGGTTCCGGTAATGGCATTAAAATTCGGGCCGTCGGAGGGCAAGGCAAAGACGCTTTAATCGATAAAGGAGAAGGCGGACGAACGTTATTTTACGATCAGAACACGGAAGACAATAATATAGAAAAGGGGGAACATACAGCCCTCCGTCTTTCGGATAAGAGCTGGATCAATGACTACGATCCCAATTCATTTGTTTATGATAAGAAAGCCTTTAAGCCTTTTTTTGACTACAACTCTGATGATGGCTTATTTATCGGCGGCGGTTATCAGATAAAGCACTATGGTTTTAGAAAAGAACCGTACAGCTACGATCAAAGTCTCGTCGGCAATTTTGCACCTAAGACCAGCGCACACGTAATTCAGTACCGTGGCAACTTTTATTCGCTGTTCGCTAAAAATCTGGACTTGATTGTGCATGCGGCTTATAACGGTCCCAAATACACCTTTAATTATTTCGGCCAGGGCAATTCATCATTAAATGTAGGTGATGATATTGATTTCTTCCGGGTCAGAACCCACAATATCAGCTTTGCTACAATACTGCAGCGCCGGTTTACCAAAGCCTTCAAAGTTGGTATTGGTCCGGGCTTTGAATTATACAGGGTAGAAAAACCAGAAAACACTTTTGTGACAAGTCCTTTCTTTCCGGAAAAAGAAGATATAGAACATCCTGCTAAATTCTTATCCCTACGGACCATTGCCGATATAAATTATGTAAACAACAATATTTTCCCCAACTCTGGCGTACGTCTAAGAACTGAAGCTAATTATTTCAATGAGATAAAGAATGAGGCAGACAGGTTTCTTCAGTTAAAAGCAAACGTCTCATTTTATGCCACGCCTAATTTCAACTTCCCGGTAACGGCGGCCTTCCGGTTGGGAGGTGCACGAAATTTTGGCGACTACAAGTTTTACCAGGCTAACTCACTGGGAAATAATACCAATTTAAGGGGTTTCCGTAACAACCGCTTTACCGGACATTCGTATCTCTATCAGAACTCTGAATTAAGATTCAAGCTGACAAACTTCCGCAACTATATTTTTACCGGTAACCTGGGGGCGTTTGCTTTCTTTGATTCAGGGAGAGTATATTCCGACAATCCGGAAGAAAGCACCTGGCATAAGGGTTATGGGCCCGGCCTATGGATAAACCTTTATAATAAGTTCCTGTTATCCTCAAGCTTTGGAATGTCGAAAGAAGGCAATTATCTAACTTTAAAAAGTGGAATGACATTTTAACGATACCCTTCAGGAAAAAAGGACTTGCAACCAGGGTGCAAGTCCTTTATAATTTCTCGAACTGCTAAAATAAACCTAACTGACCCTTATCATCAATATCGACATCATCCGGGTTGGTGATCTCAAAATCAATTTTCCGGGGTGGCTTAACCGGTTCAGTTGATGATTCCGTTGGTTTTTGAGCAGATTCGCTTGTTTCTGTTGGCAATTCATCATCAGGAATATCAATAGCTAAACTTGATTTTTCAGAAGCCATGTGCTGCCCTCCTCCTTCATGGTCATCATAAACTTCGATCACCTCTTCCTCTGCACGTGAAATTTCTGTCCTCTCAATCTGTTCAACAACAAGGGTTTCTTCGTTGGCCTCCGGCTCGTCTTCTGCTATTAACTCAATATTTTTAACTTCATGAGGAGAGAGCCTATTTCCCATTGCTCTCATTCCCTTTACATCAATCGCTTCTGAGAGACGCAACTCAACATCTTCCTCTACCTGAGACTTCCCTTTAACCTGTTGAAATTTAACCAGGGGATTTTTTGATCCTGAGATCAGAACCAGCTTCGAGCCGTTTTCTTCAGAAATAATGCTGCTTTTTTTACCAACTGAGACATTCTCAAATGTAAAACGCTTGAGATAATAGTTTTTGGTTTTACCTTCCAGATAGATCACACTGAATACTTTTTCAGCATCATACTTTTCAATGATCTTCAAGTGGTCGTCGAAATGATTGCTCAGATCGAAACTACTTAATTCATAAACTCCGTCTCTATTTAATGTAATGATCTTATCATCACCATCAAATTCCCCTAAATACTTACCACGGCCATCAACGTTCAGGCGTTTCAATATTTCATCAAACCAGATCTTACGACCAGAAAGAGTTGAAACACCTTTACTTTTCAAGGTTACTTTTCTCACAGGATATTTGGTAACAATATTACCCATAGAACTGCGTCCCTTTATGGCCTGCACTGCAAAATCCAGATCAAACTGAAGCTTTTTTAACTTAGAATGCGGTTTTAACTGGATATTTACAATCTCTGCTTCGCCGTTGGGATTTGCAGTGAAGTATAAAATCTTAGATCCCTTACCTCCTTTCGTAAGGTCATATTCTTTATCGCGGGTAACACCCAATACAGAAAAACGCTTTACATAAGAGGTCCCGGATTCCCCATCACGATAGATCAGATTATAGACTGTACGTTCATCGTTCTTTTTAAACACCTGGGCATGAATAATACCTTTCCCGGCAAAGGTCTTTTCAGCTACTTTAGAAACAGTGAATTTTCCATCCTCACGAAAAACGATAATCTCGTCCAGATCAGAACAGTCGCAGACAAACTCATCTTTACGTAAACCAGTTCCAATGAATCCATCCTGTCGATTCATGAAGAGCTTAACATTTGCAAGGGCAACTTTCGCCGCTTCTACCTTATCGAAGGCTCGAATTTCTGTTTTTCTCTCCCGCCCTGCTCCGTACTTTGATTTCAACCGTTCAAACCAGGCAATGGTAAAATCGGTAAGATGCTTCAGGTTTTTATTCACTTCCCTGATCTCATTTTCAAGAGCCTTCATTTGCTCATCAGCCTTTTTAACATCAAAGCGGGTGATACTGCTCATTGGTTTATCAATCAGCTTCTTGTAATCCTCGGAAACAATCTGCCTGTAGAACTGAGGGAAAAATGGTTCGAACAAATTGTTTAAAACAATCAGTACCGCATCAAAATTCCCAGAGTTTTCATATTCAGGATTCTTATACATTCCTTCCTGAATAAATATTTTGAGCAATGAGCTGAAAAAGATCTTTTCCTTTAATTCAGCAAGCTTAATCTCAAGTTCCTGCTTCAATAAGGCCCTGGTGTGATGAGTGCTTTCAATAAGTATATCATTCACACTCAGAAAGTATGGCCTGTCGCTCTTAATGATGCAAGTGTTGGGTGAAATTGACACTTCGCAATCTGTAAATGCATAGAGTGCATCTATCGTTACATCGGGTGAAATTCCGGGAGCTAAGTGTATTATTATTTCTACGTCCTTAGCTGTATTATCTTCAATCTTCTTGATCTTGATCTTACCCTTGTCATTAGCAGATATAACACTATCAATAAGGCCTCCTGTGGTAGTGGTAAATGGAATCTCTGTAATTGCGAGCGTTTTTTTATCCCTTTCGATAATTCGTGCTCTTACTCTTACTTTTCCACCGCGCATGCCCTCATTGTAATTTGAAAAATCGGCCATCCCCCCCATTGGAAAATCGGGCACAAGATTCGGACGCTGGCCTTTTAATACTTCAACCGAGGCGTCCAGTAGCTCAATAAAATTGTGGGGCATTACCTTGGTTGCAAGACCGACGGCGATACCATCAGCACCCTGAGCAAGTAACAACGGAAATTTAACAGGCAAGGTAACAGGCTCACGGTTACGACCATCATAGCTGCTTTGCCATTCTGTTGTGTCTGGATTAAAGACTACATCAAGAGCAAACTTTGACAAACGTGCTTCAATGTACCTTGGAGCAGCAGCGGAATCCCCGGTTACGGGATCGCCCCAGTTTCCCTGCATATCAATCAGCAGATTCTTCTGACCGATCTGCACCATGGCATCACCTATTGATGCATCCCCATGCGGGTGATACTTCATGGTGTTACCTATTACGTTAGCAGCTTTGTTAAACCGCCCATCATCCATTTCCTTTAACGAATGAAGAATACGGCGCTGTACCGGTTTCAATCCATCATGGATATGCGGAACCGCACGGTCCAGTATTACATACGAGGCGTAGTCAAGAAACCAGTTTTCATATAATCCGGAAAGCGGGGTAACGGCATGTAAAGTCTCATCATTCTTTAAATTCTCGGTCTCGTCACTCATCCTATTAATATTCTGTTTGGGATGGGTAAATATAAGTTTTCAGTCTAAATTAGTATTGAGAAATTATACACAGCCTTTAACTACTTATATTTAAACAACCTTGTCAAAATATTTATTTTATGACTAAGGCAACCGGTATAACTATTTTAGCGTGTCTGAAACAGACGAACAGCTTTTGGAAACGGCGCCACCAGATTTAACAGAAAAGCTGCGTGAAGGATGCTTACGCGGCAATCCAAGTAGCCAAAGAAAACTTTATCAAAGTTTTTATGGCTTTGCTTTGGCCATTTGTCTACGGTATTGTAACGACCGTGATGAGGCCATAGAAGTTATGAATAACGGGTTTTTCAAAGTCTTGACCAACTTTAACAAGTATAACCCGGAAAAACCTTTTAAACCGTGGCTCAGCAGAGTCATGACTAATACTGCCATAGATCATTATCGCAGCCGCTTGAGGTTTGGCTATATGGCTGATATTTCCGAAGCAGAAGAGATTACTACTGAAGCAACGGTTTTCCAAAAATTAAACTATGAGGATCTTTTGAAACTTGTACAACGACTTCCCCCTGGATATCGTGCTGTTTTTAACCTGTATGCAATTGACGGTTATAATCACACCGAGATTGGGGAAATATTAGGAATATCAGAAGGGACATCCAAGTCGAATTTGTTTAAGGCTCGCCAAAAGCTCCGATACTATCTGGAAGAAGAAATAAAGACAAGCAAAATAGTTCCCCTAAAGCGGAATAATGAATCAGTAAACAATGAACAAGTTGAGCGAGGACCCGATCGATCGGTTTTTCAAAGAAACACTGAAATCGCCAGACCTAAAGTATAACAAAAAGGACTGGAAGGGTTTGGAAGCAAGGCTTCCGCGTAAATCAAGAAAGAAAGTAATTGCCTGGCTACTGCCTGCAGCAGCTGCCCTGTTGATTTTCGTTTCGTTGTGGTTAACCGATGGATCGAAAACCGAAAATCAGCCCCTCAGTAAGACCGGTGTTGACTCTTCGATAAAAAGTGGTCAAAAGACCAGAGCTGATGAGGAAAAGAAATATACCGCAAGTGAGAATTCAGGAATGAAAAGTTCTTTGCCATCCGTTGCGAACACTTCATCGGGTTTGGAACCTTTAAAAACGCTTTCCGCTCCCAAACAAATCAGCAATAAATTGTACTCCTTTACACCCGGGCAGACAGTTAGTTCCGGTAGTTCCGGGAATAATCTTTTCCTGCAAGCAAAACCTGTGATTCCGACGGACAGATTCAATGCTGAAGGTGATAAATTTAATGCCCCCGAAATAGCAGAGATAAACGTCCTTGCCCCGGCTCCTGAAAATGCAAGCATCGCAGATAATTCGGAAAAAACATCGGGTGAGAACATAAATAGTCGCCTCAGTCTGGCCCTTTCGTTTTCGCCGGATATCAACTCTGTCAGCAACTTTTCTGACAGTGATATTGGAAGCAGTATCGGAGTGGGAGCCTCTTACAAAATTACTCCACGACTGAGTGTAGAGGCAGCCATCGGCTATTCAAAAAAGGTTTATTCCGCATTGCCCTATCAGTACAAAGCATCATGGTCAAATTCGAATGCAGCTAAATATGTCGAATCAATTGATGCGGACTGCCGGGTTTTAGATGTACCTGTAAATCTCAGGTATACCTTTGCAAGTTCTTCCAAACAGTCTTTTTTCGTAGCAGGAGGACTTTCTTCTTATTTTATGCTCGAAGAAACATATACTTTAATCGCAAAACCGCAGTCAGGATATCCTAACTATACAAATCCGAGTTATTCTTACAAAAATGAAAACAATCACCTTCTTAGCGTAACTAACTTTTCAGTCGGAATAAACAAGCCTTTGAATAAACAGACAAGCATTGTCATTCAACCCTATATTAAATTGCCGCTCACAGGTATTGGCCAGGGTAAGGTCGACCTGCAGTCTACCGGAGTTATATTCCAGCTGGAGTATAACCTTCCAAAAAAGAAGAAGATCAGTCCTTCAGACGCTGCTCAATAAACTGAAATGGGAGAAAGTTTGCTACTCCGTGGCTTACAAGAATTCTTTTCCCGAGGCAGTATAACAACACTTTAATCGGGTTTTCCTGTCGCTGTTCAAAATCACCCATTACCTGCAAACAAGCGCCGCAAGGGCTGACCGGATCAATGATTTCAAATTTCTCGGATTTAGCAGTTATAGCGATCGAAAGTATCGGATCACCAGTATGCTGCGCCCCGGTACTAAATAAAGCAACCCGTTCAGCACAAAGGCCGGAAGGGAAAGCAACATTTTCCTGGTTACTTCCATAGATTATTTGCCCACTTTGAAGGCGGATAGCTGCTCCTACCCTGAATTCAGAATATGGTGAGTATGAACTGCTCAACGCTTTCTCGGCTTCCCTGCAAAGCTCTTGATCCGGTTCCGGAAGTTCATCTATCGTTGCAAACTCCTGAAATGATATTGAAAAGGTTTTTTCTTCCATAATTGGCATAAAGCCTTCCGGACAGCTACTCTGCGGAAAGGGCAACCAATATATGAATTAATTTTATCCTGCCAATACCGGCTCGGATAAAGTATCCTCGGCACCAGCTACAGAAGCAACCTCTTCCTTTTCTTCATGCACAACATCTACTTCAACGCGCAGATTCTTAATAATGTGCTGCTGTCTGTCAGGAGTATTTTTACCCATGTAATATTCGAGAAGATTTTTTATGCTTTGCTCCTTGGATAAGATAACCGGATCAAGCCTGATGTCTTTGCCTATGAATAACTCAAATTCTGAAGGTGAAATTTCGCCCAAACCTTTAAAACGAGTGATTTCAGGTTTATTACCCAGCTTATGGATGGCTCTTTGCCGCTCCTCATCACTATAACAATATATCGTCTCTTTCTTATTGCGAACCCGGAACAAGGGTGTTTGCAGAATTGAAACGTGCCCCGCTTTTACCAAATCCGGAAAGAATTGCAGGAAAAAGGTCATAAGTAGTAAGCGGATATGCATACCGTCAACGTCAGCATCAGTTGCAACTACAATATTATTGTATCGGAGGTTATCGAGTCCGTCCTCTATATTAAGGGCATGCTGCAATAAATTAAATTCCTCGTTTTCATATACCACTTTTTTAGTGAGTCCAAAACAATTAAGTGGCTTCCCTTTTAAGCTGAAGACAGCTTGCGTCATCACGTCGCGCGATTTTGTAATCGAACCACTAGCCGAATCTCCCTCTGTAATAAATAAGGTAGTTTCCTGTTTCCGCTCGTGAGTATCTTCAAAATGAATTTTACAATCCCTCAGCTTACGATTGTGAAGCGAAGCCTTTTTAGCCCGGTCATTAGCTAATTTTTTAATTCCTGCAATATCCTTTCGTTCGCGCTCTGATTGCAGAATTCTTTTCAAAAGAGCGTCCGCATCAGTGGGATGCTTATGCAGGTAATCATCCAGAGACTTCTTAACGAAATCATTAATGAACGTCCTCACGCTGGGTCCATCCGGAGCAACATTCTGGGAGCCTAGCTTTGTCTTTGTTTGCGATTCAAAAACTGGTTCCTGTACCCGGATGGAGATCGCTGAAACAATCGAGGCCCTGATATCAGAAGCATCAAACTCCTTTTTATAAAATTCCCGGATGGTTTTAACCACGGCTTCCCGAAAAGCAGCCTGATGGGTTCCACCCTGGGTGGTGTGCTGTCCGTTTACAAAGGAATAATATTCTTCACCATACTGCTGACCGTGGGTCATAGCAATTTCAAGATCATCGCCTTTTAAGTGAATAATAGGATACCGTATACTCTCGGCATCTGTATTCCGGGCCAGAAGGTCATAAAGCCCCCTCTCAGAAAAGAATTTTTTACCGTTAAAACTGATAGTAAGACCGGCATTCAGAAACACATAATTCCAGATCATACTTTCTACGAATTCTGGGATATATCTATAGTGCCTGAAAATAGTATCGTCAGGGTAAAAGGTAACCGATGTTCCGTTACGCTGCGTAGTTTCAATTTCTGAATGATCTGCAATTAATTCACCCTTGGAAAATTCCGCTTTTTTTGTTCGTCCATCCCTATATGACTGAACGACAAAGCTGGATGATAAGGCATTGGTCGCCTTAGTACCGACGCCATTCAGCCCCACTGATTTCTGAAAAGCCTTCGAATCATACTTGCCCCCGGTATTCATCTTGGAAACGCACTCAATGACTTTGCCCAGGGGAATACCGCGTCCATAATCACGTATCGACACCTTCATATCGGAAACCGTAACCTCAATCGTCCGGCCCGCACCCATTACAAACTCATCGATCGAGTTATCCAGAATTTCCTTGAGAAGAACATAAATTCCATCATCATAAGCCGAGCCGTCGCCAAGCTTACCAATGTACATCCCGGGTCTTAAACGTATGTGTTCCTTCCAGTCAAGGGACCGGATATTATCTTCACTATAATTTAATTCTGCCATTTTTTCGAGTCCCTGCAAAGCTAAAATTTTGAACAGGCTTCAACAGGGCTAAATATCAACATTTACACATCATTTACATACGGTAGCGTCACTGCGCCCTGTACATTTTTAGTACATCTGTCCAGAAATTGAATGACACTTCCTAAACAATCAGGGGGATATTCGTCCTGCAAATACAGCAACCGTACAAAATTACGAGACAATTTACACTTCAAATACTTTTGGCATGCTATTAGAATATAAGCCGGTATCCGCTATTAAACATATAATGATTAAGAAACCCATACCCGGTCCCGGAAAGAAAAAGGAGATTCCCAATGAAAAAGAATGGGAAAACCCTAAGAACCCGGAGAAGGCTGCTGATCCCAGAGAAATAGAAAAGCTCGAAAGAGCGAAGGAAGAAGCAGAACGGCGTAATCAAAATTTAACTGACGGAAACGACGATAAAGACAATTAAGAAAATAACCTAAATCACACATCCATGAAAAAGCAACAAAACTCCGCAAGTGAAAAATTAATCGAGAAATTCGATAATCAGCTACGCGATATTTTAGCCGCAGATTTAAGATCAGTTAAATATACCCGTACAAAGACGATGGGGCAACTGGAAATGACTGAAACCCGAAACGTTGCTTAATGAAACTACTTATTACAATTAGCCCTTATAACAAAAGAGTTCCTGCATATGCAAGAACTCTTTTGTTATAAGGGGACGTTTTGTATCCTGATCTATCAGTGTCAACTATCTTCCAAAATCATCCTGAACACGAACAATATCGTCTTCGTCAGAAGGATTTTCCTTATCTGTATGCTGCCAAATCTCAGCAAGTACACCCCATTCGCTGGTGCCTATAAGACGATGCCTTTGGCCCTGCTGCAATGTTATCAATTCACCGGGCTTTAACACCTGGAGTTCGCCCTCTTCATCTGTGAGGCTGGTAACAACACCAACATTCCCGCTAATAACCTTCCAGATTTCGGCACGCCTGTGGTGATATTGCCATGACAGACGCTTGTTTGGCGCAACTACCAAAATTTTCGGACTAAGCTTCCCTGAAATACGCAGATCTTCAACGGGAATTCCCGCAAAGTATTCAGCAGCAAATTTCTGAGCCTGATCTTCATTAATTACAAAAAAGCCACCCCAGGGCCGCGTGTCATCCTGACTTATGATTTCGAAACCATTCGCAACTAAGTCTTTTTCAATACTCTTAAAAATTGAACTCTTATCCATTTAACATTTTTTAAAGTTATCCTAGTGAGGCCTCTAAGATACAAATCAGACTCCAATGAATGTTGGGCATCTATTTCCAACATTCATATTTAAAAAAAAGTGCTGAGCCTGCACTTTCCCATACCGCTTTAATTACTACCTGACTGATATAAAGCTTCCGTATCCAATTCGCAATTAAATACACATTTTTAATCCGGCGTTATGGAAGACAGGTCAGTTTTCGCCGGACCATTTATTACTTTACCCTCGCAGGTAAAGCGGGAACCATGACACGGACAGTCAAATGATTTTTCTGCGGGATTCCATTGAAGGATACATCCCAGGTGAGGGCACACTGCCGAAAATTTGTGAACTACACCACTCTCGTCTTTGTATGCGGCGTACTTTTTTAAGCCTGAGCTGAGGATCGCGCCTTCGCCTGCCAACAATTGCTCCGCAGATTCAACGTCTCCTTTTGCTATATAATCTCCGTATTGGGATACCATATTCGCCGCCTCCCTGATATAATCCCCTGTCACCTTCAGGGTAATCCGTCCGGGGTCATATAACTCTTCCCAGGGGTTCTCGCGGCCCAATATGAGGTCATTGATAAGCATTCCAGCTATTGTTCCATGCGTAATGCCATTGCCCGAATCTCCTGTAACAATATAAATTTCTTTATCCCCCGGGTTACGGCCAATGTAGCCCATACCATCAAGGGGCTCCATTACCTGTCCTGACCAGCGATATACTACCCGCCCGCAATTGTCGAATCGCTTTCGCAGCCACTCTTCCAGTACGTCAAACCGCTCATTCGTTGTAAATTCTGCCTTATCTTCCTGCCCGGTCTTATGATCTTCCCCTCCACAAATAAGAAGGTCAGACTGCTCATCATATGGTTGCAGCCTTACATAGTGGTATGGCATCGGTAACCACTTAGAATTCTGATCGCCGGTATCCCACCACAAAGCCCCTTCAACGCTGCCCTTAAGCAGAAGCATGCCTATAACGTAAGTTCTATAGGGGTACTGTTTTGTATGCATCGTAAACAGATCATTGATTGGACTATTTGTAGCCACAACGATATGATCAGTTGTTATTTCGAACTCGCTGGATGTTTTAACCAGGCCCCTTTGAATATCAGAAACCCTGGTTTCAGTATATATATTAACCCCAAGTTTACTGAGCGCACTTGTTAATCCGGAAAGATATTTCATTGGATGAAATTGTCCCTGATGCGGAAACTTCAGGCAAGGCCCATTTTCGGAGCTGATTCCCGGAACCGCTTCAAGCCATTCGGTTGGAATACCAGCTCTATGGGTGGCTTTGAACTCTTCTTCAAGATTCTCTCGTTTATCCGAAGGATGAAGAAACAGATACCCGTTAAGTCTTTTAAAATCACACTCAATACCTTCTGCAAGGGCGGTTGATTCAATAAAAGCGATTGCAGCTGTATGACTATCGGCGGCTATCCTGGATCCTTCGCTGCCATGAAGTTGCTCTATATCTCTATAGCGGTCGTCCAGCGCATTAGTCGCGTGCGCAGTGGTTCGCCCTGTTTCACCGCTCCCAACGAATCCATCCTCAACCACTACCACGTTCTTTCCGGATTTAGCCAGGCAATAAGCAGTCGTAAGTCCCGAAATTCCGGCACCTACGATTACAACATCAGTACGTACATTACCTGCAAGCGGTTTGAATTTGATCGGTTTGACGGAATCGACCCAATAAGACAGCGTATTTCCCGAGGTAATCCGGCCATCGGGATTCTTCGTATTCTCTTCCGAAAGTAATTGATCGTTCGTTTCCATTAGTAGGGTTTATTCTACCTAATAACCGGAAACAAATTTTAAGGTTTTAACGAAACCGCTGATCTTCTTAACCAAATGTCTCGAAGCGCTCCCAAAAACCGTCCTTTGGCAGCGGAGCGAAAATATCAACGGGCTCCAGCTTTACAGGGTGTAAAAAACGGAGCCTGCGTGCATGAAGGCAGATACTTTTTTTGAGACTCCCGCGCGGATACCCATACTTATTGTCACCAACAATCGGGCAATTAAGTGTAGAGAGCTGCACCCTTATCTGGTGAGGTCGGCCGGTGATCGGATCAACCTCGATCAGGTAGTAGCCATTCAGCTCGCCGATAAGCTTATAATTCAATTCAGCGCGCTGACTCCCTGCCACTTCCTTATCATATGCTTTAGTAATATTCTTCTGAGGATTTTTCACCAGCCAATGAACCAGGTTTCCTTCCTCGACCGCTGGGCGGTTTCGAACCACTGCCCAATAAGTTTTCTTCATTTCCCGGTCCTTAAATTTCTTGTTAACCCGGTCTAAGGCTTTACTTGTCTTCGCAAACAAAATCACACCACTTACAGGCCGGTCTAAACGATGTACCACGCCAAGAAATGCACCGTTTGGCTTGCTGTATTTTTTAGCGATATACTTCTTAACCTTTTCGTCTAAAGACTCATCTCCCGTATCATCAACCTGCACAATATCGCCGGCCCGCTTGTTGACCGCAATCAGGTGATTATCTTCAAAAAGGATGTCGTTATCCGTGATATCAAGACTTACTGCAGATATCTTTTTTTTTTCTTCAGACTTGTTCATTTATATAAATCCTGGCCCACGCTAAATAGCCTGATTAGTATTGTTCTTTTTCACTTGGGAAACTGCCTTCCTTCACGTCCCTTACATATTCCTGCACGGCTCCGCCTATTTGCTCGTAAAGATTCAGATACTGTCTCAAAAAGCGTGGATGAAAGCCTTTGGTAAGTCCTATCATATCATTAATTACCAAAACCTGTCCGTCACAATACTGACCTGCTCCTATTCCTATTGTAGGAATTTTCAGTGACTTTGTAACCTCGGCGGCGAGTATTGCCGGTATTTTTTCCAGTACCACCGAAAAGCAACCTGCCTCCTGCAATACCTGGGAATCCTCCTTCAACTTTCTGGCTTCCGCCTCCTCCTTTGCTCTGACAGTGTAGGTTCCGAACTTATAAATTGATTGTGGCGTTAATCCCAGATGGCCCATTACCGGTATTCCGGCTGTAATTATCCGTTCAATTGATTCCCGCACTTCTGCTCCGCCCTCTAATTTAACAGCATGGGCTCCCGATTCCTTCATTATACGGATGGCTGAATTTAAAGCCTCCTTGGAATTTCCCTGGTAGGACCCGAATGGCAGATCAACCACTACCAAGGCACGCTTAACACCTCTGACAACCGAAGCTGCATGGTAAATCATCTGATCTAATGTTATAGGTAGCGTAGTCTCATGACCAGCCATCACATTTGACGCTGAATCGCCAACCAGTATAACATCTATACCACCATCGTCCACAATTGTCGCCATCGAATAATCATAAGAAGTAAGCATGGCGATCTTCTCGCCCTTATGCTTCATCTCCTGAATGGTGTTTGTTGTAATTCGCTTAACTTCTTTATGGACAGACATCGTTTATAGCTTTATAAAAATCAAAGTAAAGGTATAATTAAGTATTATTTGATTGAACAATAAAATATGATAAGCAATTGAATATTCGCTGCTGAAACTTGCTCTTAAAACCATACCTTTGTCTCCCGTGAATAATGAAGTAATATACTTCAATGTGTTGTCTCAAACACAGCCGGAATCATTCGGAACAACCCCCCTTTTTTCTTTTTATTTCATCAAATCATCCTTTTTAAATGATTAATTACACCAAATTACCAGCAGTATTGCTTTTAGAAGACGGCACTGTGTATCACGGAAAAGCTGCCGGCAAGATCGGAACCACCACGGGCGAAATATGCTTCAATACAGGCATGACCGGTTACCAGGAGATCTTTACTGACCCTTCGTACTTTGGACAGATCATGGTTGCTACCAATTCTCACATTGGTAATTACGGAATTCATCATGATGAAATTGAGTCAGGAGCCATAAAGATTGCGGGACTGGTATGTAAAAACTTTAACATCGCGTTCAGCCGTAAAATGTCGGACGTCTCAATCCAGGATTATTTCCAGGACCAAAATATCGTCGGAATATCGGATGTTGACACTCGTTCGCTTGTTCGTCATATACGTGACAAGGGAGCTATGAATGCTATAATTTCTTCTGAAATTTTAGACCTGGAAGTATTGAAAGAAAAACTGGCGACTGTGCCTTCTATGGCTGGACTGGAACTCTCATCTCAGGTCTCAACGAAGGAGCCGTATTTTTCAGGTGATGAGAACGGCGAACACCGCGTAGCAGTTCTTGATCTCGGCGTAAAGAAAAATATCCTTCGAAACTTTGATTCACGTGGGGTATATGCCAAAGTATTCCCTGCCAAAACAACTTTCGAGGAAATGCAAAAATGGAATCCTGATGGTTACTTTATTTCGAACGGGCCAGGCGACCCTTCCGCAATGCCTTATGCCGTTGAAACCGTAAAGGATATCCTGGCTGCAGACAAGCCCCTTTTCGGAATATGCCTTGGCCATCAGCTTCTGGCGCAGGCAAACGGAATTGGCACAATGAAAATGTTTAACGGCCACCGCGGGTTAAATCACCCCGTCAAAAATATAATTACGGATCATTGTGAGGTGACCTCACAAAATCACGGCTTCGGTGTTATACCTGACGAGGTTCGTAAATCAGACAAAGTCGAGATAACACATTTAAATCTGAATGATCAGTCGATAGAAGGAATTCGTGTTAAAGGCAAAAAAGCGTTTTCCGTTCAATACCATCCGGAATCATCGCCAGGTCCTCATGATTCAAGATATCTATTTGATGATTTTGTCGCGATGATGAAAAAATAACCGCCCTATAAGCGTGATAATAACCGCGAAATGTTTTGCATTGGTATTAAAAAAAGTAATTTTGAATAAAGAAAGTCTTAGTGTTGTTTAAACACTAAGACTTTTTATTTTTAACCTTCCATTCTTAAATAAATAGAAAATGAGCTTAATTATTGATGTTCACGCCCGGCAGATCTTAGACTCCCGCGGTAACCCGACAGTAGAAGTCGATGTAATAACAGAAAATGGCGTTCTTGGCCGTGCTGCCGTACCTTCCGGTGCTTCAACTGGTATGCATGAAGCTGTCGAGCTTCGCGATGACGACAAGTCAACCTACATGGGAAAAGGCGTCTTAAATGCCGTTAAGAACGTCAACGAGATACTTGCAAAAGAACTGAAAGGTTTAGATGTATTCGAACAAAATGCAATTGATAGCCTGATGCTTTCTATCGACGGTACAGAAAATAAAGGTAAAATAGGAGCAAACGCCATTCTGGGTGTTTCCCTGGCTGTTGCTAAGGCCGCAGCGCAGGAAAGCCGCCAGCCTTTATATCGTTATATAGGGGGAGTAAACGCTAATACGCTTCCGATCCCGATGATGAACATCGTAAACGGCGGATCTCACTCTGATGCGCCTATCGCTTTCCAGGAGTTTATGATCATGCCGGTTGGTGCGCCTTCATTCTCAGAAGCATTGCGCTGGGGAACTGAGGTTTTTCATAATCTGAAAAAGATATTACATGATCGCGGCCTGTCTACAGCTGTAGGTGATGAAGGAGGTTTTGCTCCAACCTTTGCAGGTACTGAAGATGCTGTAGAAACGATCCTGCAGGCAATTGAGAAAGCAGGTTATAAACCAGGCGAAGATATCTACCTGGCATTCGATTGTGCTGCTTCTGAATTCTACAAAGACGGAGTATACAATTATGCCAAATTTGAGGGCGACAAGGGAGCAAAACGCTCAAGTGCTGAACAGGTTGAATACCTGGCTCAACTAGCCGAGAAATATCCGATCATCTCAATTGAAGACGGAATGGACGAGAACGACTGGGATGGCTGGAAAATGCTGACCGAAAGAATCGGTGATAAAGTTCAGCTGGTAGGCGATGACTTATTTGTTACTAACGTAACCCGCCTTCAAAGAGGAATTGATAACAATACAGGAAACTCGATCCTGGTAAAAGTGAACCAGATTGGTTCGCTGACAGAAACTATTAACGCTGTGTCTTTAGCTCAAACCAATGGCTACACATCAGTAATGTCTCACCGTTCGGGCGAAACAGAAGATGTAACGATCGCAGACCTGGCTGTAGCATTGAATTGCGGACAAATAAAAACCGGCTCCGCGTCACGTTCAGACAGGGTTGCTAAATATAACCAGCTGCTGCGTATTGAAGAAGAGCTAGGAAGTTCCGCCCGTTTTATCGGTAAAGATTTCAAGTTTCTAAAAAAGTAAATTTTTCGAGCAAAAAAAAGGAGTACTCCATACGGGGTACTCCTTTTTTTATGGATTAATTTTTAAACTTAAAATTCTATAAATTAGAGTGTTAATCAAAAAAAGAGATCCAATGAGAAAGTTATTTTTCACTCTACTCACTTCATTTCTGATTTTAACTACTGTTGTTGGACAAAATATTCTTAGGGGGAAGATAACTGACGAGGAAGGAAATCCCATTTCCGGAGTCAGCGTGCTTGAGAAAGGTAGTGTGAGTGGTACCAGCAGTAATTCCGAAGGCTTTTATCAGCTGAAGTATTCCGGCGCTAATTCGATAGCTATTTTCAGATATCTGGGCTTTGCGACCCAGGAAATTATGATCAACGGCCGAACTGAATTGAATGTGAACATGAAATCTGAAGGCATCACTCTCGAAGGATTAACCATTGTAGGCAGCAGAAGCCCAAACCGGTCGGCAACCTCAACACCTGTCCCTATTGATGTGATCAATATTGCAAAAGTTACCAACTCTGTAGGACAAATAGATATGAACCAGCTAATGCAGTTTGTTGTCCCATCATTCAATTCAAACCGCCAAACGGGTTCTGATGGTGCAGACCATGTGGATCCAGCTTCCCTCAGAGGCCTGGGACCAGATCAAACATTGGTTTTAATAAACGGCAAACGGAGACATCAATCTTCTCTCATTAACTTATTCGGCACACGCGGACGGGGAAATACGGGTACCGATCTGAATACTATTCCAGCCGCATCAATCGAAAGAATTGAGATATTAAGGGATGGTGCCTCCGCTCAATACGGTTCAGATGCTATTGCAGGGGTCATTAATGTTGTGCTGAAAAATTCTGTTGATGAATTTGCGGGCAATATAAATCTCGGCGTCAATTCAGAGGGAGATGGTGAGAATTTAGGTTTTAATGGCAATTACGGGGCGAAGATCGGCAAAAAAGGCTTTGTAAATGTTACCGGTGATTACCTGTACAGGGATAGAACAAACCGCGCAGAAAATCCTGCAGATTTTGCCGACCCTGCTTCAGATGTACCGAGAAGATTTTATGGTGATGCCCTGGTGGAAAGTTTTACCGGTATGTTCAATTCACAGATCGATATAAGTGATAAAGCTCAGTTTTACGCATTCGGCGGGATAAGTACAAGGTTTGGCAATGCTTATGCATTTACCCGCTATCCAGAAAGCGAGAGGAACGTTCCTGAGATCTATCCTAACGGCTTCGATCCTCAAATCATTTCGAATATTAGGGACCGGTCTATATCAGCAGGGATAAAAGGCGATATCCATGGCTGGAACGTTGATTTTAATAACACTTTCGGCATTAACAGATTTGACTACTTTGTTGACAAAACATTAAATACGTCATTGGGCATTGAATCTCCCACCCGATTTGCGGCAGGCGGATTTCAACTCAGCCAGAACACGCTGACCTTAAACTTTACCCGGTATTTCGAAAACACTCTGGCTGTCGGTACAAACTTCGCTTTCGGTAGTGAATTTCGCTCAGAAAACTATCAGATCTTTGCAGGAGAGGAAGCTTCCTGGCGGGGTTATACTGATCAGGCTGCCGGATCACAGGGCTTTCCGGGATTTCAGCCGGGAAACGAGGTAAATGAGAACCGGACGAATCTGGGAGTATATGCCGATGTCGAATTTAACTTCAGTAGACAGTTCCTGATTGCCACAGCAGCACGATTTGAACGCTATAACGATTTCGGAAATTCTTTAACCGGAAAACTTGCGGCTCGATATACCTTTTCACCTGCTTTCACCTTTCGGGGATCCGTAAGCACGGGCTTTCGCGCACCCTCCCTGGCTCAGATATATTTTAACACTTCCTATACCAACGTTATTGGAGGCGTCCCCGAAGAAGTCCTGCTGGCCAAAAATAACAGCAATATCACCCGTACTCTGGAAGTCGAACCGCTTAAACAAGAGAAAACGATTAATGCCAGCCTGGGATTTACATCACGACCCTCTAATTCCTTAACGCTCACTATCGACGGATACTATATTAAAATCGAAGACCGTATCGTTTTAACCGGTGACTTCAGCCGGGAAAATGCACCGGAATTAACACCGGACCTGGATGCGTTCAATGTTTCAAAAGTGAAATTTTTTACCAATGCACTGGATACCGAGACCTATGGCCTGGATGCTGTTCTAACCTGGTCACAAAATTATAGCGGACATGATCTATCAGTTTCGTATGCGGCTAACTTTAATGAGCTTAAACCGGGAGCTATTAAAACATCCGAACGTTTGCAGGGCAGAGAAGATATCTATTTTGACGGCCGGGAAAGAGCATTTCTGATCGCCTCTGCACCTAAAAGCAAAATGAATCTAATATTCGACTACCGCTACAATAGATTCAATGCAAATCTTCGTTTCGTCCGGTTTGATAAACTCCAGTTGTTAGATTACAAATATGAAGAGTTTGATGAGTATGATGCGAAAATCACTACCGATCTTACATTGGGATTCCTTCTAAACAAGAACTTTTCGTTTTCAATAGGAGGAAGCAATTTGTTCAATGTGCTTCCGAATACATCAGATGCTGTTAACAGTGAGTCTGGAGGAATCTATGAGCCTGTTCAGATGGGCTTCAACGGAATCTATCTCTTCAGCAGGCTTTCGATAAAGTTTTAAAAAAAGATAAATATGAGCAAGCATATATCTGCGGATGTTTTAGTTAATTTGCAGTGATGAACCGGTTAATCAGTCTTTTAAGAAATAAATACTTTCTCTCGGCAACCGCCTTTGTAGCCTGGATGCTGTTTTTTGACCGGAATGACCTGATGTCTCAATACGATTATCGCACCGAGGTAAACAAGCTTCAGGCTGAAAAGGAATTCTATATCAAGGAAACGGAAAAAGCAGAAAGGGACCTCGATGAGTTGAGTACCAACAAGGACAAGCTTGAAAAGTTTGCTCGCGAGAAATATCTTATGAAAAAAGAGAATGAGGATGTTTTCGTCATTATAAAAGAAGAGCCAAAAGAAGAGGAAAAGTCCTTTTTCTAATTGGTAATTCGATTCTTTATCTAAACCTCCCCGTTTCGCTTTCTAAAGAACCACTCCGCAGTCAACAAACTAATTATCAGAAAGAACAGTAATTTATAATTTACTGCCTCTTCATATTTCCGGTCTTCGTAGACAACGGTTTTTATATTCTCATTAGCATCTATCAGCTGTGGCAGTTTTGATAGCTGTTCGGGATAGATCATTTGTCCACCGTTCTGATCAGCCAGAGCAAAAAGCAGCTGATGGTTTGCGGTAGTTTGTTGCAACTCTGCCTGCTGATGCCTGATCACAAACTGACCACCTGCTTTGTACTCTTTATTCCCAAGCCTGGTCTTACCATCGAATGTATATTCTCCTGCCGGTAAGCTTCCCGCATCCAGTGTGTATGCATTCCCAATTCTAGAAAATAAAAAAGAATAGCCTTTACCATCCCGATTCTTCAGGGAAACATTGACATCCGGCTCATTGATTAATTCATAAGCATCATTGTAAAGTTCTGCATTCAGGATGACCTGTTCGTTCTCATCAAATGAATTCTTAGCCGGGTAGATCCTGAACTTACGCTTATCGTCCCTGGTAGAAAGATACTGAATGGTCTTACTGATCAGTTCATTGACCGCTTCATGAGAATTACTCTCCTGGAATTCCTCAAGGCGCCAGCGCCAGATACCCTCGCCAGCCAGGACACCAACTTTTCTTTGTTGATCGCCGCCAAAGATCAACAAGGGAATGTTGGTGGAAACCTTCCCTATTTGCTGCAGCAGCGCGACGGTTGCAGGTCCTTTTACTCCGTAATTTCCAAACGGTGCAATCAGTGGAGCAAAGCCCTGTAATTTTGTCTTGCTGTTATCACTCAGGGTGAACCCGTAAAAATCCGGCGAAACCCTTGCCAGAACTTCCTGGGTGGTACCCGAGGAATTGATATTCAGAACGTCCTGAGAAGTTGAAAAAAGGGTGGGGCTACTCTGAGCACCCAGAACATAAAGAACAGGCTTAGCTGAAAGCTGTTGCTGGAGCTTCGATGCCGTGTTGCTGAGGGATGGAAGCTGATGCAGGATAACAAGTCCTGCCTTGCGTACAGCGGCTTCATTGACATCATCAGCGTAGGCGATCTGTACTTCATAATTTTTATTGATCTCGATCGATTGGCGCAACGCGGCAATATCGGGGTGCGGTGCATTGGCAATTATAAGCACGTTCTGGCGCCCATCTATTACCTCCACAAAAATAGTCTGGGTGTTGTTTTCCTTCGACAGTTCATTGGCAACTGGTGAAAGATTGATCGTGTATCGCTGAATACCCCGACGCTTGGCAGGCAGGGATATTGGTACTGTAAGCCGGAACTCGTTAGATCCTATTGCCAACTGCCTTGTAAACAAGGTACCTGACTGATCGGCGACAGTCAGTCTGCTAACGGCGCCCTGGCTTTGAAACGCTTCAACACTTACCTCGATCTGAAACTGGTTATCGAGGTAGGCAATATTATTATAGTTAACATTTGAGATAAGGAGATCCTTTTTCGGCACCGTATCACCCAGTGCTACTGAATATACCGGAGCCTTTAAATTTTTGCTTTCATAAACAGGATTGCCGCCTTTGTTATAAATGCCATCTGAGGCGACTATGACCGCCCCAACATTACGATTGGCAAAATCATTATCGATCATCTGAAAAACAGAAGCCAGGTTGGTTAGTTTACCATCGTATCGAAATTTCAGGCCCCGGTCCACAGCCGCGCCAAAACTGAACGACCTAACATCGTATTCCTCCGATAGCGCTTTCTCTAATGCCCTGAACTGTTCCGCATAGGTTACCGGGTTGAAACCGGCGGCTTTCGATACGTTAATAGACTGCGAATTGTCCTGCGCGAGGATGATCAGAGGCTTCTCAGAGGTTCTGTCGGTAGTCTTTATTGGTGGTGCGAAAAGTAGAAATGTGATAGCGGCAACGGCCAGTGTTCGCAAAACAAAAAGAATATTCCGGAGCGATTTGTCCAGGCGTGTCTGCCACCGGTAAAGCAAGAGAGCATACCCTGCCCCTAAAGCAAGACATCCAAGAAGCCAGAAGAATATTGGGGCAGTGAACATGTCTGGATCGGGATTTATTGGATTGGAGGATTGACGGATTCTATCTGAGGGATCGTATTTAACATCTTATTTTTGGAATGCATTAATCGTTTAACTTCTAAACTCCTGGCTCCAAAGTTTAATAGTAAGCCTTTGTCCAATTTATACGCAACCAGGTAATTTAATCCCTGGGCCAATTGTACATCTTCTAAACGTGCCACTGCTTTCAGCTCAACCATAACCTTATCCTCAACCAAAAAATTCGACTCTCCTGCTTCCAATATTCTCACCTTCATAAAATATCTGCATCGGCACTTCCCTTTAAAACGAAAGCCCCATATTCCCTAACTCGATAGCCAGGGGCTGCTGACAGATCACTTCCTGAAAACCATTTCCTAAAGTACCATGCACTTTCATGGCACAACCAATTATTTTATACGTGAGTTTGTCTTCTATTTTCTCACCCTCCATAGGAGCATTGTTTAAGGTAATTTGTTTCTATAACTGAAATCGATCAATTAATCCTCTTCCATACGATCCATTAATCCTTTAATCCAGATCCCGACAATCAATCAATCTCGAAATTCGCATTCACCACCGCAGTAATTTCCTTCCGAATTGAGCTAACATCATTAATACCGTAGTCGGAGGTCATGTTTGAATTTTCAGGCGTGATCTGCAATACGCCCATGCGTGCACTTTTAAGCGTTCCAAGTTCCCGCCCTGTTGCTTTTGCGATCCGCTGCCCCCGGATCATCGCATCCTTAGCCGCTTCAGCCTGGATCTCAATTTTGATATCGCCTACCTTGGTGTAGTAATATTCCGGCTGATTGACCTGGAAATTGACACCCCGTTCAACCAGCCCGCTGATCTCTAAAGAGATCGACTTGATCAGTTCCACATCGCCGGATTGAATATCAATCATTTGCGATGCATTATATGAGCGGACGTCGAGCTGCTGACCGGTCTGACTATAATTGTAGATAGGATAATTATTGATCGTCTGGAAATTGATCTTGTCCGCAGGGAAGCCCTTCGACCGGATATACTCAATAAGAATTGGCTTCTGCGCCTGCAATGCCCTGTAGGCCTCGCTGGCTGTAATTCCGGACGCATTAAGTGTTCCGCGTAAAATCCCCAGGTCTGAGACCATTACTTTCTTAGCGGAGCCAGTGACAGTGATGGTTTGGTTCTCGCTTTTCACCTTACGCCAGGTACCTGAGAAAACCGCCGTAGATATAACAGCGGCAAGACCGAGAATAAGGGCCGGAATGATCAGACGGTTGGTAATAGCCATTGCATCGAATTTATGATCGGTTAATAGATGACGTTTAACCCTCTTAAGTTATAATTTCCTTTTGATATATTATAACAAAGCCCCGGACGAGAGATCCGGGGCTTAATGAAGCGTTTGGCAAGGCGCGTAAGGGGTCCTGCTGTTTTGCTATTTTCTATAACATTCCGCCGTCAACAGGAATAACCTGCCCGGTAATATAAGCTGCCATATCAGAGCCAAGGAATACACACAGGTTAGCTACGTCTTCAGCCTCACCTGCTCTCTTTAACGGAATAGCCTGGGCCCAACCTTCAACTACCTTCGGATCAAGAACTTCAGTCATTTCCGTGCGAATGAATCCCGGTGCAACCACGTTAGTCCGGATATTCCGCGATCCCAGTTCTTTTGCTACCGATTTTGAAAAACCGATGATGCCCGATTTTGAAGCCGCATAATTAGCCTGACCAGCATTCCCCTGTACTCCCACCACTGAGCTCATATTAATGAAAACACCTTTACGGTTTTTCATCATAACCTTTGATGCCGCCTTAGTCACATTAAATATCGACTTCAGGTTAACATTCATCACGTCGTCCCAGTTCTCTTCAGTCATCCGCATCAGTAAACCATCTTTAGTGATGCCCGCATTATTGACCACGACATCAATTGTTCCGAATTCAGCAACAACGTCATTGATCAACTTTTCAGCTTCATCAAACTTGGACGCATCCGAGCGATAGCCCTTTACCTTCGTGCCAAAACTTTGCAATTCCTGCTCCAATGCCTGACCTTTCTCTACTGATGATAAATAGGTGAAAGCAACGTTGGCCCCATGCTCAGCAAACTTTTCTGCTATCTTACGTCCGATGCCCTTTGAGGCACCAGTGATTATTGCGGTTTTCCCTTCGAGTAATTTCATAATCAAAATTTAAAGCTGTGAAATTAAGGAATTACTTAGTACGAAGTAGGTAGTAGTTAGTATTTAGTACGGGATATGCTATGTCTACCGAACAATTCTATATGCACTGATGCTAATAACACAATTATTAATTTACAAAACCATTATCGTTAGGGCTCTAAATATTGTTGGTAGGTTATATTAAGGAGGATATTGCAATACCTAAATTATTAAATTGGCAATAACTATTATCCTTAGGTGTTCTAAATACTAACTACTAAATACTATCCACCAAGTACTAAGAAAAAAATGAAATCCGTCCAGACCTTCTACGATGAACTCAGCAGTCAATATACTGATCTGATCAATAAGTGCGTGCCCCGCTATGGCGAACTTATGTATAATATGTTCCATTATATCCCGGAAGGCTGTAAGCCGAAAAGGATCCTCGACCTGGGTTGCGGAACGGGAAACCTGACAGACCAGGTATTAAAGCATTATCCCGAAGCAGAAATTGATGCCCTGGATATTTCGGCGGATATACTGAAGGAAAGTCAGAAAAGATTTATGTCTCAGCCGAACGTACGTTACATCCAGGCGGATTTCCGTGAGATGCACCTTGCACCCGGATCATACGACCTCATCCTTTCTACCATTGCTATTCACCATATACCCGACGAGGATAAAATAGACCTAAACCGGGATATTTTCCAGGCCTTAAAAGCCGGGGGACTTTTCATTTTTGCCGATCAGACCCGCGGCATAACGAACGAGATCTACGAAAAACATATTTCCCGATGGAAAGAGGAGGCTTTTAAACTTGGCTCGACACAGGAGAACTGGGATATGTGGATGGAGCATCAGGATGCACACGACTACCATACCCCCGTTAACTGGCATCTCCGGCAGTTAGAGGCCTCCGGGTTTAAAGATGTAGATGTAATATGGAAGAACATTATGTGGGCTGTTGTATGGGCCGGGAAAGAGGCGATTTGATCCGCCCAGAACAATAACAGGGCTTCAGGGTTAATGAAGAAATAATTTTTATGACAACAGCCAAGATCATTCGCCACCGGCATAAGTATCATCATTATATGAACGACGACCTTAAGGACGTCCGTGAGGAAACTTTTTTTAAGATCGTATTCTCAGACCCAAAGGAATTCGAGTTATTTAAAAAGTGGTGCAAGGACAATGACGGCGAGTATGACTATGATAAGGAGCAAAGCTGCCAGCGCGGGACCATTCCCCAGCTGGAGATGTTTAAGGATGAGATCTGCTGGTGTGATATCATGACCTACTACCTCCTGCACATTGCAGGCTTCAATTTTCACGCAACCATCGACCCGTACAAAGGGGAAGTATATGTAAAATAAAGAAGCCGGTCTGCTACCGGCTTCCTATTTTACTCAATGTTCTGACAGGTATCAATCAGGAACTGGCGGGAATAAATTTCATCGATATAGAATTCACACAGTGCCTTGTATTCTTAGGAGTAAACCGCTCTCCTTCAAATACATGCCCCAAGTGAGCACCGCAGTTTGTGCAGACGATCTCTGTTCGGCTTCCGTCGGCATCTGTTACACGCTTTACCGCGCCCGGAATCTCATCGTCGAAGCTCGGCCAACCGCAATGGGAATCAAACTTATCATCCGACTTATATAAAGGTGTGTCACATTGCCTGCAGATATAGGTTCCCGCGGCTTTATTATCAGTATACTCACCGGTAAAAGGCCTTTCAGTTCCCTTCTGCAGGATCACATACTCTTCTTCAGGTGTTAATTTATTGTAGCTCATATTAATTAAATCATTCCAATAAATAAGAATTCTGACAGCGGGTTTGTTTTAACAGCTCCTATTTCTTCGCCGGAACGAAAACCATAGATATAGAATTCACACAGTGCCTGGTATTTTTGGCCGTAAATTCTTCACCGTAGAACACATGTCCAAGGTGTGCCTTACAATTTGCGCATACGATCTCCATCCGCATTCCATCCGCATCCGGTATCTGTTTAACTGCTCCCTTGATCTCCTGGTCAAAGCTTGGCCAACCGCAATCTGATTTAAACTTGGATTCCGATGTGTACAATGGTTTGCTGCAGCGTTTGCAGAGATAAAGACCTTTAGCCGTATTATTAGTGTATTCACCGGTATGGGGTCTTTCGGTCCCCTTATAGACGATAACGCTTTCTTCCTCCTTGGTCAGTTTGCGGTATTCCGTTGAAGAGGTCTCCTTTTTAGCAACTTTTCCTGTGGCTGTCTGGCCAGAAACAGCACCGACGCTGAGTATCAATGCTACAATGAAACAAATGCTCTTTTTCATATTTTATAAACTTATATTATAAATACGGCATTTAACGGGTTCCCGTTTTTTCAAAGCTAATTATGCAGGTTTTGACCGCTTATGTGCAAAAATACCCAACCCATTCTGAATATTATAGGCAAAAGCACTCAGCCTGGCGCTTTAATTATTTAATAGTATAGGATAGTTTTGGTCCAGCGTGTAACGCTAAAATGGGATAGTCTGGATGAATTAAAAAACCACTGGTTAAACCTGTTTGCCACTTCTTAGAAATCTTGAAATTCAGGTCCAGGCTTACAGGAAAAACGAGGTCTGACCAGGAGGAAATTCTTGTATAAGATGAATTAGTATCCTGATATGGATAAGACCTCGTATGAGTCATTATCCCGGCACCCACACCTGGAACAAGGCTTACTGACGCAAAATCAATGATTTTACGCTTATACAAAACGGAGAAAGTCCGGTATTCGGCCCTTGAATTTGTTCCATCCGCACTGGAAATACTGCCGGGATTGTTAGACAGCACATCATCATAATAATTGTGCTTTCCAGCGAAATACTGGACACCGAGGATATGTCTTTTGCCAAGTTGATAGCCAAAATCAATTCCGTAGAAATCTTTCGCATTTGCTTTCTGGTAGTAGGGACTATTTAATATTCCACTCGACAAAGTGATAGTCAGATCTTTTTTGTCCTGTCCAAAGGAGTAATGGGCTGAACTAAGAAGCACTATAACTATCAGGATCTCTTTTACCAATTTACAGTAATGAGTAGAGAAGATATTTTTCATTTAGCTATTTTTTTCCCGTAAGATACACTAAGCTGTTCCCGCTCCAAATAAAAAGGGTGAACGGTAGATATTATCTTTTAAACGGTAAGGTTTTCAGAAATTCCGCGAATTCGAAGAAACCATGACGGCTGCTATTCCTTTAGATTAAATTCTTCTAAAAAAGTGAGGCCGTTTGGGAGACCATATTAGATGCGCAAGTTTAATATAAATGCTTCAAAAGTTTACATGTATAATCGTTGTAGTTTCATAGGAAGATCTTACAAGAAAACTACTAGAAAACCTTTATGATAGTTAAGGAAATTACTGGCTTCTCAGGAATAGATCCAGCCCTCTTTTAAACGGTATTAAAGGTAGAATGGGGAAAAACATCTTGAAAACCAAAAAGACCTGCTCTTTCAAGCAGGTCTTTTAAAATTATTATTGTGTTTTAATTTACTTACTCAGTTCTTCAGCCATTGCAGCTCCTATTTCGGCAGGTGATTCAACAACGCGGATACCACACTCGCGCATGATCTTCATTTTTGCGGCAGCTGTATCATCAGCACCACCCACGATCGCACCTGCGTGACCCATACGGCGTCCCGGAGGCGCAGTTTGACCGGCAATAAATCCTACTACAGGTTTGGTACCGTTTTCTTTGATCCACAGAGCAGCTTCAGCTTCCATGCCGCCGCCAATCTCGCCGATCATGATAATTCCATGGGTTTCCGGATCATTCATCAGCAATTCAACAGCTTCCTTCGTAGTGGTTCCGATGATCGGATCGCCACCAATACCAACTGCAGTAGTAATACCGAGACCAGCTTTAACGACCTGATCAACGGCTTCGTAAGTTAATGTTCCTGATTTAGAAACTACCCCAACAGTACCTTTCTTAAAGATAAAGCCGGGCATGATACCGATCTTCGATTCATCAGCAGTAATGATTCCCGGGCAGTTTGGTCCGATCAGACGGCAGTCCCTGTTCGAAATGTATTCCTTCACCAGAATCATATCCTTTGTCGGGATACCTTCGGTAATACAAACGATCACTTTAATGCCTGCTTCAGCTGCTTCCATTATAGCATCCGCTGCAAAAGCAGGAGGAACGAAAATAATTGAAACATCGGCGCCCGTTTTTTCCACCGCATCTTTAACGGTATTGAAAACAGGTTTATCAAGGTGCGTCTGACCACCTTTTCCGGGCGTAACACCACCCACCAACTGAGTTCCGTACTCAATCATCTGAGAAGCATGATAAGTGCCTTCATTACCTGTGAAACCCTGAACAATTACTTTTGAATCTTTATTAACCAGAACACTCATAGCTTGCTTTTTTGTTTCGCAAAGCTAAGAGAAAAATTAGATTTTAGATATGAGATATTAGATGTTAGACACTAGAAATTAGACATTAGATATTAGACATCAGACATCAGACAAAGCTGCTCCAGAAATGATGCCTCATCCCTAATTTTCTAATTTTTTAAGGCAGATGGTTGTCGTACCAATCCTGTGACTAATGCCAAGAGTATCAACCTGATGCAACGTTATCTCATATCTAGTGTCTCAAATCTAATGTCTCATCGCCCGATTCCTTCGGAATTGAACTGGAGATCATAGAGCCGGCGATAGTAGCCGTCCAGTTTCAGAAGTTCCTGGTGCGACCCGATTTCCTTGATCTCACCGTGATCAAGCACGATGATCTTATCTGCATTTTGTATTGTTGAGAGGCGATGGGCGATCACGATGGAGGTTCGGCCTTTCATTAATTGATTGATTGCCTTCTGGATCAGCTCCTCTGTCTCCGTATCGACGGAAGACGTAGCTTCGTCAAGCACCAGGATGCGGGGGTTATAAACGAGTGCCCTGATAAATGAAATGAGCTGCGACTGTCCTGCAGACAGGGTTGCACCCCTTTCCATGACATTATAATCGTATCCTTCCGGGAGACGCTCAATAAAATCATGGGCACCGACATCCCTGGCCGCCTGAACAAGTCTTTCCCGTGTGATATCCGCATTATTGAGATTGATATTATTAGCGATGGTATCGGAGAAGAGAAATACATCCTGAAGTACCGTTGCTATCCGCGACCTTAAATAGGTAAGGTCGTAATCCCTTATATCGACATCATCTATCTTTACACTTCCCCTGCTGATCTCGTAAAAGCGGTTTAATATGTTAATAGTGGAGGATTTTCCGGCGCCGGTAGCTCCGACCAGCGCGAGTGTTTCGCCGGGCATCACCGTAAAGGAAATATCCTTCAGCACCCAGTCTTCTTCGTTATATGCGAACCAGACATGGCTGAATTCTATTTTTCCCTGAAGTGCCTCCGGTTTCAGAGTGCCTGGGTTTTCTGTCACTTCATTCGTGTCCAGAACATTGAAGATCCGCTCCGCTCCTACCATACCCATCTGCAGCGTATTGAACTTGTCAGCAAGCTCTCGGATCGGCCGGAACAACATGTTGATACACATGATGAACGAAACAATAACGCCAGGTGTGATCTCGTTCTCGAGGATAGACCTAGAGCCGTACCAGACCAATAGCCCTAATGACGCAGCAGAGATGATCTCGACCACCGGGAAGAATATGGAGTAATACCAGTTGGAACGGATATGAGCGTCGCGATGTCGCGCGTTGATGATCTTGAATTTGTCCATCTCCTGTTTTTCGCGCCCGAAATAATGAATGATACTCATCCCGCTTATATGTTCCTGCAAAAAGGTATTGAGATGGGAAACTTCTGTGCGGACCGCCTGGAATGCCGACTTGATGGCTTCTTTAAAAATATAGGAAGCAGCTACTAAGAATGGCATTGGGATCAATACAATAAGAGTCAGCTCCCAATTCGTATACAGCATAAAGGCAATGATAAAAGTCACCAGCAGAATGTCGCCAATAATGACGATCAATCCCTCAGAAAAGATATCAGCAATAGTTTCCAGGTCGGAGACTGTCCGTGTAATGAGCTGTCCGATCGGGGTACGGTCGAAATACTTCAGCCTCAGGCTGCTGATGTGATTAAATACATTTACCCGGAGATCTTTAATGACCGACTGGCCTAAGACGTTAGTCAGAAAGGTGTGAAAATATTGTACAACCGTTTGCAGCAAAAGTAATCCGATCATTAACAGGGTCATACGTATCAGCCCGGTGCTATTGTTATTCAGGATAAACTTATCAAGAGTATACTCGATGAGGAAAGGCCGTAAGAGCGCTAAGACAGCAAGGGCAATGGTTAGCAGCAGTGACCAGATAAAAATGCCCCGATATGGCTTCACATAATGAAGTAGCCTCCGTAACAGGTTAATATCAACCGCTTTGCCGCTTACTTTTGCCATTTATTAGAGGGAATTACTTTTTTGTTATTTGGGGATTCTGAGCGTGCAATTCAAAATAACTAGTTCTTAATCTGGTCAGCTTCCATAAACGGGTATTTCACTTCAGTCAGAAACAGTCCGCATGCCGGCACCGACATTCCTGCGTTTGACCGGCTTTTACTTTCGATTATCTGTCTAACTGCCTCCGGTTCGATCTCGCCCTTACCTACCTTTATTAATGTTCCCACAATTGCTCTCACCATATTGCGAAGAAAGCGGTCTGCGGAAATATAGAAGACCATCTTATCTCCTTCCATCCGCCATTCGGCTTTGCTGATAAGGCAATTATTGGTAAATGTTTGCGTATTGGACTTACTGAAACAGCTAAAATCGCGATATTCCATAATTATTGAAGCTCCCCGGTTCATGAGGTCCAGATCCGGCTTATCACGGAGAAGCCATGACATTCCCTGCCGGAACGGATCCTTTTCAAAATGGATATGATACTGATAGGAACGCATGACCGCATCAAAACGTGCATGCGCGTTTGGCAAAACCTCAAAAAGCCGCTTCACAGCGATATCGTATGGGAGTATGGAGTTCAGGCTGGTGATTAGTTGGGAGTTTGGAGTTGGAAGTTTGGAGTCAGGACTCGGAATTACTATATCGAAATGCGCGAACAGCTGGATTGCATGTACGCCGGTATCCGTACGGCCGCAGCCCACCGTTTCAATATTTTGCCGTAAGATAGTCGAAAGAGCTTTATTGAGAATTTCCTGTACACTGATCGCATTCTGTTGAATTTGCCAGCCATGATAAGCGGTGCCTTTGAAGGCGATTTCGATAAAATATCTCCGTGTTTCGTTCAAGATGCAAAGATAATTATCAGGATTGAAAAGTATTTGCAAGAGCGCTTAATTTCTATATTTGCCTAAAATCGAAAGAAATGCTTCAACGTGTACAAACCATCTGGCTCTTTTTTGCAACTGCTGCTATATTCAGCTTGTTTCTGTTTCCATACCTCCAGGTTTTGGGTCCCGATGGCACCGCGAAAGCGCTTAAAGTTACCGGGGTATACCAGGATATGAACGGACAGGTTGTTCAAACAGAACCGTTCCTTGCTCTGACGATTGCCACGGTCATACTGGGACTCATCCCTTTCGTTATTATATTCTTCTACCGCAATCGCAAAAAGCAGATCAATATCAGTTACCTTGCGATCCTGGCCATTCTGGGTTATAGTTTCTGGCTCGTGCAAACCGCAAAGAATGTACTTGGAAACGTCACGTTGCAATTAGGCAATTATGGGATCGGCGTGATCCTGCCGTCTCTGGCTATCTTGTTCATTATACTGGCTCTGCGAGGCATCCGGAAAGACGAAAAACTGGTAAGATCTGCTGACCGGCTACGGTAATATTCGTGCGTTTAAATTAAACGTCGCGCTGCTTTTCCAGCGAAAAACTGCGTTAAGACGATAATTGTCAACAAGTTAAGCGACAAAGAATTTATTGAAATAGCCAGTTATTTTTACATACCTTTGCGGCTGCCCAACAATTAGGTTGGGATTTATATATTATCATGAACCCATTTAGTACCTTGGGTATCCGTCATGATATTGTTAATGCCATTACTGAACTAGGGTATGAAAAACCCTCACCGATCCAGGAGCAAGCCATCCCGGTATTACTTTCAGGCAGCAACGATTTTGTCGGATTAGCTCAAACAGGAACCGGTAAAACGGCAGCCTTCGGCCTCCCATTATTAGAATTACTGGATTTCGAGGAAAATTATCCACAGGCACTTATTCTGTGCCCAACCCGTGAACTGTGTCTACAGATCACAAATGATTTGAAAACGTACTCCAAGAACATGAAGAACGTGAATGTTGTCGCCGTTTACGGTGGAGCCAACATTTCAGATCAATTACGCCAGATTAAAAGAGGCGTTCAAATTGTAGTGGCCACACCGGGCCGGATGCTTGACATCATTAACCGGAAAGCCATTGATTTTACCCAGGTTCAATACGTTGTATTGGATGAAGCAGATGAAATGCTGAACATGGGTTTCCAGGAAGACATTGACCAGATCTTATCTACCACTCCGGACGATAAAAAAACCTGGTTGTTTTCTGCAACAATGCCTGGCGAAGTCCGCCGCATTGCTAAGAAGTACATGACTGATCCGTTTGAATTAACAATGGGTACTAAAAATACCGGTAACGTTAATATCTCACACGAGTATTATGTTGTACGTGCCCGGGATAAATATGCTGCATTTAAGCGCATCGTTGATTTCAACCCCGAGATCTTTGGTATCGTATTTTGCCGTACCAAGATCGAGACACAGGAAATTGCTGAATCTCTAATTAAAGACGGATATAATGCCGATGCATTGCACGGCGATCTATCTCAGCAACAAAGAGATAAAGTAATGAAACGTTACCGTGACCGCAGCCTGCAGTTGTTAATTGCAACTGACGTAGCTGCCCGTGGTATCGACGTGAACGATGTAACGCACGTGATCAACTATTCATTACCTGATGAGATCGAAAACTATACTCACCGAAGCGGTCGTACAGCCCGTGCCGGTAAGATGGGAATTTCAATTGCTATCATTAACTCTAAAGAGCTTGGCAAGATCCGTCAGATCGAACGTGTTATTGGAAAACAGTTTACAAAAGCTGAAATTCCAAATGGCTTTGACGTTTGCGAGAAACAATTATTTGCGTTAGTGCATAAAGTGCATAACGTTGAAGTGAACGAAGAGCAGATCGAACAATACATCCCGCGTATTATGGATGAATTTAAAGATCTGGAGAAAGAAGACATTATTAAGCGTTTTGCTTCTTTGGAATTCAATCGCTTCCTTGAATATTATTCGAATGCACCTGACCTGAATGCGACTCATGAAGAGCGTACCGGTGACCGTGGAGACCGTTCATTCAAATCGAGTACCAGCGCAGGCTTCACTCGCTTATTTATGAACCTTGGCTCTGTGGATGACTTTACACGTGGTGATATGTTAGGGTTTATCTGTAACAATGCCAAGATCAGCGGAAAGAGCGTAGGAAAGATCGACCTGAAAGGTGTTTTCACATTTTTCGAAGTTGAAAACTCTGTTGCCGACCAGGTTACTCAGGCATTTAAGTCTGTAGACTACCAGGGACGGGATGTGCGCATCGAACCTGCCGGCGACCGTGAAGGCGGAAGCAGCCGTGAAGGTGGCAGAGGCGAACGTGGTGGCTTTAGCCGCGAAAGAAGCGGTGGTGGTGGCGGTGGTTATCGTGGCCGTACCGGTGGAAATCGTGAAGGCGGAAGTCGTGAAGGTGGCGGTTTCCGTGACTTCTCTGGCAAACGCCGTGAAGACCGTGGTGGAAGCAGTTCGGCCGGCCCTCGTCGTGAAGGCGGTGGTGACAGACGCAGACGCAGTTAAGAAATATTTCTTTTTAAACGAAAAAAGCTCCTGTAAATCAGGAGCTTTTTTCGTTTAAATCACTATTAAAAAAATTACAAACGTAGCTTTTCAATTACCCTATCACCTACCTTTTTACCCTCATTAAATCCGTGATCAACACTATAACGATAATGTATACCGCCGTAAACACGGCTAATAGAAGCTTCGTTTGCTGCTTGCAGAAATGATTTAAAATTTCGCTTCATGCCGATATACTTAAGGTCACTGGTATCCTCAAAGGCAAAGTTGTCGCCAAATATCTTGGTTAAAACAGTTGCCGCGGCACTGGTAATTGTACTGTGCCCACTTGGGAATTCAGGAAAGGGAGGGGTTTGCAGCATGGGCTGCCATTGACCATCAATTTTTTCGTTGATGACAGTAATCGGGCGAACAGTATTGTATTTATATTTCAGATTCCAGCAACAAATAAAGCCATCATACATTGCAATTGCCGTTGCAGCATATGCCTTTGCTGTTTTTACGGCATCGGCTTTAGTCTGTTTACTGGCGATGGCGGTAATACCCATCCAATGCCCGCCGGGAGTTATTTTTTTATTAGCAAACATCATATGACCGGAATGCTCCACAACAAATGGATTATCATCCCAGTAGCGGGCTATTTCTTTCTGTTCTTTTGTAAGTTTATTGGTCACATTATAAAGTCCCATCACCTCCTGATGGTATTTACTTTTGGGTTCTAAGCTATATTCTGGAAGAGCTTGTATTTCAGCATTTGCAAGTTCTGCTGAATCTAATACAAAAGGCCTGATGCGGCCCCAGTAAGCCTCAACACCATCAAAGTAATCAGGTGAAGTAGGCCGCCATTTACCAGGAGCATCATTTCCCAGATGCTTCGGCATTGCCCTTGTCTGTTTATAATTATCCTGTGCAGCTCTTGCTAAAATTACTTTACCAATTGAATCGCCAAACTGCACCGATCGTTCGTAAACGCTTTGGTCAAGAGAATTCTTAAACTGAGCATAAGTTCGCTCCTCATAATCCTTTAAAGAATCCAGTGAGAAAACCACTTTGTGAACAACCGTGAAGAATGCCCTGGTTGCCGCAAGTGTATAATTATAATCTTTGCCCTTTTCCGGTTCCGGCAAAATTTTAAAGCCATTTAACTGGGTAATTAAGGAAGGTGACCCCGGTTTGGCAAAGCGCATAGCTTCATAAGATGCCAGCGACGAATATGCATAAATCCGGCTGGCAACCGGAGGTGTAAATACATCGTAAATAATTACCTGGGTGAGCTGATCCTGGTTATTGTGCAGAATGTCCGGATCACTGACATTAGTATTCTGTTTACTATTGCAACCACATAGTATGAAAAGGATCAGGATAAAAACAGAATTAAGTTGGAAGATTTTATTCATTTCAAAAGGTTAAAAATCTAAGTAGCTCTAGTTAACTGTAACACTTCTTGTACTTCCCTTGGAATTGGTTATGATACAAGATTTAACATCATTTATTGCAAAAAAACGACTGCTTTGGGATAGGAAAGATGCCCCATAGTATAATTCAACCTTCCTCTTTTTCCCATTTTTAAAAGTTAATAACGCAAACATATCATCGGGTTTTGCATCAATCATTGCAAATTGCTGCCTGGTTTTATAGATCTGGATAGGCCCTTTATTTTGAGTTGCAGCCAGAAGATAAGTGTTATCCGCACCCTTCAACTTGCTTAAACCTTTACCATTTCCCTTAATGAAAATGCCACTTTGCCGTATTGACAATGGTAAAAACCCGCCTTTACCATCACCTCTTAAAACAAGGCCGTTTAAAGCGTCATAGCGTCCAACATTGGGATCTGTACCATAATCATTCGTATTGATACAGATATCCAGGTTGCCGTCATTGTCGAAATCATCTGCAACCATTCCATTAAGTACTGACACTTGGGAGGCTAGGGGAAGTTCTTTCATTGTAAAGTGTCCGCCTCCATCATTTTGCAAATAAGCGGATGCCATGTAATTAGCAGAAAGCTTTAAAGCATCCTTCATTTTTTCGGGAGGTAGCAGGGTGTCAATAATTGAATTCGCAAATAGATTGTAATTCTGAAATTTAATCCTCGTTCCAATTATTTGCTTTACCATATCATCTCTTCCATGAGCAGGAAACTCTAGCCAGGGTGCGTTTTTCTCTAATGTTGCCGGCAAGAATAAAGATGGTATGGCATCATAACTTCCATTGTTATCAAAATCTTTCGCTCTTATTGACACAGGCATCTTATCAGTGGCACGATAAAAAGAGTTTAATCCAATATTCCCTGCAACATAATCGATGTCACCGTCATTATCAAAATCCCCCGGAGTGATACTATTCCACCATCCTACCTTATTTCCTACGCCACTATTTGATGTAACATCTACAAACTTCCCGTTTTTATTCAACAGAAATTTAACTGACATCCACTCACCAGCTAACAGAATGTCAGGCCAGCCATCATTATTAAAATCTGAAAAAACAGCATCGCAGGTGAGTCCAATATTCTGTAATGCAGGAGCTACTATTTTAGTGACATCAGTAAACAAGACTTTTCCATTTTGGGAATCATTTCTATATATAAAACTGCTTGTCGCCTTAGGATAAAAATGAGGGTCTACCCTGCCAGCAATAAATAGATCTAAATCTCCATCTCTGTCAAAGTCGGCAGCCCGAACACTGAATTTGCTTGTATTATTTACCGGAAGTCCGGAAGGAAGAAGTGTAAACTTACCCTTACCATTATTTATATACAGTGCATCCGAATATGACATATCACCTTGTTCATATATATATCCACCTGAAGAGGTATACAAATCAAGATCACCATCCCCATCGGCATCAAATAAAAGAACTCCCCTATCATCAGATTTCTTTTGAACAGACTGAACATTTGTCATCAAAGATGACTGGGTGAATTTTGCATTACTATTTTGCGTAAACACCATTGGACTAAATCCAGGAGCACCACCAGTTATAAAATCATCCAGCTTGTCTCCATTGATATCTCCTACTGCAATGCCCGGAGAATATTCTGTGAACTTATGCGGTAGTAATTTTTGAATATTAAAATCCACATAGTCCCTCTGTTGATGAACATAGCTAACACCAACATTCGACGTAATATTTGTGAACAGATTATCAGAGGCAAGAACAGCCTGTTTTTCCTTTTGAAAAGCTTGGGCATTTTTAATATCAACAGTTAATAATTGATTCTTAAGGCCGGACTTTATTACCTGTTTTAACCCACCCGGCCATAAAATCTCAACAGAGTCGATTTTCTCATTTGGAACCAGGCCAAAATGCATTATCGGAGATACGGAGGAAATATATCCTCTAAATGGATTATTAATAAAGGTTTGAGTATTGCTTTTTTGGTGAAGGGTAACTTTGGTTCCTAAGCCATTAATATTTTTATCAGAACCCTTAAAATTTACATTTAAGTAATTAAGGTTTTCAGGTTTAACTATTCTGTTCTCGTATACCGAAGCGGGATCATTTATATTATTTATGACAACATCCATGTCACCATCATTATCCAAATCAGCATAGACCGCCCCATTTGAAAAATTAGATTCTTCTAGGCCCCAATCCATCGTTTTATCAGAAAAACGGAATTGGCCATTATTTTTATAGACGTAATTATGAATTTTCACCTCCGGTATTTCAGACAACATGTCTTTTTTAGACGTAAGCTGAAAGGCCTCCTGCCTGAACACAATAAAATCATGATCGGTGATGTCCTTTGGAAAGCCGTTTGTGAACAGAATGTCTCTAAAACCGTCACTATCGTAATCACCCACTAAAGGAGTCCAGCTCCAGTCAGTTTCTGCAATCCCAGCAAAAAAACCGACGTCCGAAAAAACAGGATGCTTAATGCTATCACCTGCGCCCATTGTAGGTCCCTGATTGGCCTGCACCATATTGCGGGTGTACTGATACTGGTATCCGAATTGATCACTATTTTGATACATCTGGTAGGAAAGAGGATTCTGAAACATTTTCTTTCTGAAGTTATCCTGCGGTGCCATATCCACCTCCACGATATCCTCTAGTCCATCATTGTTCAAATCAACAGCATCGGTACCCATTGAATTGGCTGCTGCATGCTTGAAGTAATCCATTACATGATCTGTAAATGTGCCATCATGATTATTGATGTAAAGCACATTATTGGATATATAGTCATTAGCTTCAAAAATATCCAGCCATCCGTCATCGTTCGCATCAAATATATTTACCGCATGGGTATAACCCTCAATTAATATTCCTGCCTGCCTTGACACATCCGTATAAACAGGGTGATTTAATTTTTCATCCCAGTCGTTACGATACAGTTTACTTGTACTTGGATGCTCCCCATTCAAATTCCTCTTTTTAAATTTATTGGCGTACTCATCTTTTATGATATGATTAACACCTATATATAAATCCAAATCCTGGTCATTGTCGTAATCAAAGAAATACGCCATCGTACTTTGAGTGGTATCGGCTAAGCCATATTCCGCGGCCATATCTTTGAAAACAGGTATATTATCCTTATCGACACCTTGATTAACGTATAACAAATTGATGCGGTCTTTAGGGCTTCTCTTGGCGGTAGCACAAACATACATATCTAACTTACCGTCATTATTTATATCAACTACAGCGACACCTCTGCTCCACACTCCATTGCCATCAGTCTTAGACTCGCGGGTAACATCCTCAAATTGCATCTTTCCTTTATTCAGATACAATTTATTAGGAACCATATTACCCGTAAAGTATAGATCCTGATTACCATCATTATTAAAATCTCCAACCCCTACACCACCACCATTGTAAATATTGGCGAAATCAAAAATGTTCAATGTATCATTCTCAGGGATGGTGTTAGTAAAATCAATATTAGTGCTACCGGAACTCAGTTTTACGAATTTACCAGTGTCATTTTTACAGGAAACGAAAACAGACGCTACACCAAAAAGAAGGATAAATATTTTTATAAAATACTTTGATTTTAAGTTTAAAACTCGCGTTTTCCCAGTCATTATTGCTACGGATTATCATTCGTAATATATGAAATTAATCCAAAAAGCAAATTATTTAAGATTATGCTTTTAATATTAAAACCAGCTAAAAAAAAGAGGCTGTCTTTCCAAGAAAGACAGCCTCTGCAAATTTTAATATGCCTAAAAAGCTATTTATGGTTTAATAAAGCCTTTACTTAGATCTATTTGTTCCTGAGGAACAGGGTAGTAATCTTTAGCAGCCCCCCCGTAACTAGCGGGTGTTGGTTGTTTCAGAAGTACCTGGTAAGGAAAGACTTTTTCGTAATTATAGTAAGCATTCATCTCAGTAGTTGCAATACCCCATCTTACTAAGTCAAAGAAGCGATGACCTTCCATACCAAGCTCCAGCGTTCTTTCTAAACGTACCGCAGTTCGGGCTTCCGCCTGTGATGCGAAAGCAGTATAAGGTTGTACAAAAGGAACAACACCTGCAGTGCTTGGTACTTTTCTACCATTTGCAGCTCTGTTACGTATTTGGTTTATTAAACCTAAGGCATTAGTAATTGACCCGGCTTCAACTTCAGCTTCCGCTAATAGAAGCATTACATCGGAGAACCGAATTAAATTCATATTTAATGAAACACCACCGGACGAAAACCAAATACTCGCATCATGTGCAGCACCCACTTGTGACTCACGGATCATCCCTTTCTTACTTGCATAGGGGCCAGCAGATTTATCCCGAACCCATGAATTGGAGTAAGTTCCCCAATCATGAAAAGGAACGCCTTCTCTTCCTATAGTCCAGTCTAAACGAGGGTCTATATTGCCGCTATATTGAGTAAAACCAGCTTGGCCATATGGATCATATACCTCATTATTTTGCGGGTTAGAAACCGGTAAACCAGCAGCATTCGTTTTAAAATGATTAGCGAAATAATAAGTCGGAGTAAAGAAACCGCCACCTCCTTCGCTTGCGGGAGTATTCAACGCATCGCCCCAGTTGCCATTCCTTGCACCCGCATTATCCTGGGCAGATGATTGAAATGCCAATACTGATTCCTTGCTGTTATCGAAATCAACATTGAAATTATCATCAAAATTTGCATTTAACCCATATTTAACGCCTAAAGGGTTCGTACCATTAGTCACCACATCATTTAAGACGGTTTTAGCAGTGGCATAGTCTTTTGTAAACATTAGTATTTTGCCGTAAAGAGCACCTGCAGCCCATTTATTAGCCCGGCCAACCGCATCCTGTAAAGCTGGAAGATTTTCATAAGCGAATTTAGCATCACCCAGTATCAAAGGATAAATATCGGTCTCATTTGAAACGCCCTCTATTGCACCTGAGGCTAAATCAGCATCAATCTTTTCATCAAGATAAGGAACCTTTCCATAAGTGATTCTAAGTTGAAAATGATACCATGCCCTTAAAAAACGGGCCTGTCCGGTGATATTCTTTTGAGCGTCAGCTGAAAGTTCTACTTTTTCCAACAATTGCAGCGTAGTATTGGTACGTTTAACACCCTCATAGAGTGCTTTCCATCTATCGTTTAACGCCGCCAGAGTGGCTGACGCTTCATGTCGTTGGACAGGAGTCATATTAGGAGCCTGATCCGTTGGATCACTACCCTTATTTGCTTCTGCACCGCCAATACTTCCGAATAGAAAGTTAGAACCAGAAGAACCCCATTCCCCTCCAAGGTTCAATCCACCGTCATGGCCGTCTAACATGGCGTAAGCGCCTAGTAAAACCCTGTTTACACCTTTTTCAGATGATAGAGTTGCCTCATCCAGCGCACCCTGAGGCTTTATATCAAGAAAATCTCTCTTACAAGCATATAAAGCCGTTGCAAGCGTTATTGCCAGAATAAGTATTGAAAGTTTATTTTTCATCATTTTTAATCTTTAGAATGGCTTTTAAACTATTAGAAGGTAATACTGGCTCCGAGTAAAAACTGCCTAACAGTTGGATATGAACCAACATCAATACTTGCAGCACGATCATCAGTACTAATAATATCCGGATCCAATCCAGAGTATTTTGTAATGGTAAATAGATTAGTTCCCTGGAGATAAAAACGCATGTTGGTTGCTTTAAACTTTCCGGAAACTGATACAGGCAAGGTATATCCAAGTTGCAGGTTACGTAACCGGAAATATGAGGCATTTTCAACGTAGTATGAATTTACAGCTCCTGAACTGCTAAATCCGGCAGATGTTTCCTGAATAGGTGTTTTTGCATTAGGTCTGCTGCCATCGGGCAACCAACTATCATTTAAAGCTCTAACACTTCTGCCACCAGGGAAGCCCCCAGAAAAATCAGTCCACCATCTGGTAAAATTGAATGCATCTTTCCCGGCTACTCCATAAAAGAATGCCGCAACATCAAAGTTTTTCATTTGAGCACCTAAATTTAAACCGTAGCTGAAATCTGGATTTGGATTACCAATGATCTTTCTATCGCTGGCATCTATCTTATTATCGCCATTTACGTCTTCATATTTAAAACGGCCAGGCCCGGCACCATCCTGTGTTGGGGATGAGGTAACTTCAGCGGCTGATTGAAACAAACCGATTACATTATAACCGAAAAAAGTATTAGTGGAATGTCCGACAAAGTTTCTGGTTGCATTTCCACCAATCCGGTTTGATTCACCTAATGGACTGTTGTAATCAAAGAACTGTTGATCACCATTAATCTTGGTTATTTTATTATTATAAGTAGTTAAGATAACGCTGGTATTAAGTTTAAGGTTCCTACCAACATTGGTCCTATTAGTGAGCATGAAATCGATACCCTTATTTTCCATGCTTCCGATATTACGAAATGCCGCTGCATTCACACCTACCGCACCACCAATTGCCTGCCCGGCTGGATTGTATAACAGGTCATCAATGTTCTTCGTATAATAATCGAACACAATATCTGTTGTTCCTCCTAAGATCGTTGCATCAAATCCGATGTTAGCTGTAGTACTTTCTTCCCAGGTACCATCCGGATTTCCGGTAAAGCTAAGCCCGAAACCGACACCAGGGTTATTCTGCGTCCCATTGATGTCATATGCGAAGCTCTGGCGATTACTACCAAATGTGGTAAATGCGTTAGATCCATTTGCAGCTGCCGCATTTCCCATTTTTCCCCAACTTCCTCTTAACTTGAAATCATTAATGAAAGTAACAGATTTCATAAAGTTCTCCTGGCTCATTCTCCACCCGAGAGAAAAGGCAGGAAAAGTACCCCACCTTAAATCTTCCGCGAATTTTGATGAGGCATCTCTCCTAAGTGTAGCTGAAACAAGATATTTCCCATCAAAGGCATAATCTGCCTTTCCAAAATAGGATAAAGTAGTAGTAGGTGTAAATATCTGGCTTCCTCCTAAATTTTGAATACCACCATTACCTAAATTAATAAATGGTTGATAATTATAGCTATAATAGGAAGATGACGCACCTATTACCTGACGGCCGCCAAACTTTTTTGATTCCCCCCCGGCTAACATGCTAAAATCATGTTTGCCTATGGTGTTTTTGTACGAAAGTAAATTTGTCCAGATCCAATTATTGTTTCTGATGAATCTCTCATTGAAAGTAGTATTCGCATTATTTTCGACATGCTCATATTCAATAAACGGATAAGCAAAGTTATTGGCAGTATTCGTTGAACCACCGAAACTCGTTCTTGCGGTAAAATGCTTAGCAAAATCTACTTCTGCATAAACATTTCCGAATAGATTAATATTATTTACACGGTCATTTTGAGTACGGGATAACTGCGCTACAGGATTTTTAGCATTACCCCAGGTACCAAATCCGCTTCCGCCAAGCGTACCGGCAAAATCACCCGGAACAATTGTATAGACCGGAATAATAGACATAGGGCGATAGGTCATTGCAATCAAGCCCCCTTCGTTATTATTATCTATACCGCCATCATCAGCATTGTTCGTATTTCCTGGCACATTGGATTCAGAATTAAAAAACTGAACATTTTCACCTATTCTTACTGTTTTAAATAGGTTAAATTCACTGTTTAAACGTGCAGAGTAACGTTTAAAAAACTGATGTTCCGTGATAGCCTGCTGATTAAAATAGTTTCCGCTAAATAAAAAACGACTCACCTCATTGGCACTGCTCAATGTTATATTATGGTTTTGAATCGGTGCATTCCGCGTGATTTCATCGTACCAGTTAGTACCTTGTTTATTGGTGGGCACAATAATCTTAGGGCTGTATCCGGGATCACCCAAAAGACCATAGTCTAATGAATAGTTACTTGGATTAACGGCAGGATTTCCCTCGCTTATTAAAACACCATTTGCTACCCCACTAGCATACAGATAATCAGGTAAAACCGGTGAAGCGCCGTTTCCAAATACTGATCCTGCAGTTGACTGACCGCTATTCTTACGCGCCAGGAAAATCAATTCAGCTTCCTGCTGGGCATTTAAAAGGTCAAAGCCTTTGCCGGGGTTTGAAGAACCAAAGTAACCATCATATGCCATGTTCAAACCACTCTTTTTACCTTGCTTAGTGGTTATAACGATAACGCCATTAGAACCTTCAACACCGTATATTGAACCAGATGCAGCGTCTTTAAGAACCTGCATACTTTCAATATCATTAGGATTTAAACCGTTGATATTTCCTGTTTGAACACCATCAACAACATATAGTGGGCTGTTATTATTAAAGGAGCCAATTCCTCTGATACGCACGGTGGACGCAGAACCCGGTACCCCATTCTGAACAACGGTAACGCCTGCAGCTCTTCCCTGTAGCTGAGTGGTAGCATCCGAACTTGGCTGAGTTTTAAGATGCTCTACGTCTACCACCGTTACTGCTCCAGTGATATCCTGCTTTCGTTGAGAAGTGTAACCTGTAACTACCACTTCGTTCAGTGCACTTGTTGAAACCGAAAGAACAACGCTATAGTTAGTCTCGGAACTTACCGTGATCTCCTGAGTGGAGTAACCCAGGAAACTTATTACTATAACGTCACCTTGTTTTACAGAGATAGAAAATCTTCCATCCGAGTCAGTCCTGGTTCCGTTAGTCGTTCCCTTCTGTGTTACGGACGCTCCTACAATAGGAAGGCGATCGTCACTTCCAAGAACCCTTCCTGTAATCTTTGTTTGTGCTGTCGCAATAAGCGATCCCAGCATAAGCATGATCGTCAGGCATATTAGCCTTCTTTGAATGTGTAACATGTGAATCATAATTTCATTTTTAATATGGTTATTGGTTAGTTGGAATTTTAACGTTTATAAAAGGCCTGGTTAGTCTCCTTCGAGCCTCATCTTATATGTTGATAAATTTTAATTCACAAATAATTAAACAGTGGTTTAAAAATCTTCCCAAGCTGACAGATCAGCGCATCCCAACCTCATTCATTAATAAATGAAAGGCATATTCAGCATTTTACACAATGTAAACTGCATACAATTTTCTTATTATAAGAACATAATATTACTCTAATGTAATAATAGTGTTATCACTACACAAATTTTTTAAAAATATATTTTGCTTAAAATTAAAATATTTTAAAAAACTGCCGCAGGACTTCAGGAGGCGGGTTCAATTCTATTCTAATAATTAATAATCCGCAAATGACAGGCAGTTTAAAGTCGAGCTGACTTTATACTGCCAATGGGATATATATTAAACTAGAAGTTAAAATTCCCCATATCCCAATTTCGAAATTCTACAAGGGACTATCTGACAAAAATTCTCCCTCTCAAAGCCTTTTATTGTGAGAATACCCTTGAGCATTACTCCTAGACAGTAACTTTAGACAACCCATAGATATTCTGAGAAAAATAGGAAAGCTGCCTTTGGTCAGCGTTAAACAGCTCTGCTCATACAGCCTTCCCGCGAAGAAAGATTGGATAAAAAAACCATCCCGAAATATTTTCAGGATGGTATCATAAAATGTGTTTCCGTGTATTGATAGCGGACGCAGGTATCGCAGCAAAGGTTGTGGGCGACCTACCCGTCTGGAGGTATGCACCGAATCGACAGTGTAAAATAATTTACATCTCCCCAGTTTATTCTACAGGCCGCTTATGTTCAAAGCTCAGAGTAAGAAGGCCCTCCCCCGAATTGGGGGCCTTTTGTTTTAATCATCAAGATAAATCCGGCGACCATTTTTATCAACATAATACTTTTGATCGTATTTGTTGACATAAACAGTTTCACCATTAGGCCCTTTACGATTTTTTAATGATTTGTCGGTTACTTTCGCTGCACCTTTAGCGCCAACCTCTGCGGTCTTCTTGGCTGCCTTGCTTGCTCCCTTTCCAACAGCCTTGCCACCTTGTCCGACCGCTTTTCCGGTGGCTTTCGTCGCTTTTTTGACATCATGACCGACACCACTGGTATCAGGTTTAGTTTTAGGAGGGGGAGTTGGAGCGTTCTGTGCCAATAGAGAACCGCTGAAGGAAAATATCAGTGCAGAGAAAAGAAATGCAATTATCTTTTTCATGATCTAAAATTTAAGCGTCGGTATATACTCTTTGGTCAGATCCGTCCATATAATAATGACGATCATACATATCAGAAAAAACACTTTCTCCGTTGGGACCTTTCATTTCAGGCATGAGCCTGTCCTTCAGTTGAGTTCCGTACTGCACCAGCCTATCACCCCAACTTCTGCCGGCGTCAGAGATATCATCAAAAAGACTTGTACCGTCAGCTCTTTTCCTTGTAATAATAGCTGCCGCGCCAATGGCGCCCGCTATAACTGCTAAAATTTTAATCGAGTTGTTCATGGCTGTTATATTTTTCTTCATAACAACCTCCTGAAAAGTAAGTTTTAAAAAATCAAAATCAGGAAAGCAACTCAGCGAGCAATTTCATCTCGATCTGAGGTGAGTGCTGTTCGTAGATAACAGCGTATACGGCCCTGCAGATGGGCATGTGTACTTTATAAATTTTATTGATCTGATGCAGGCAATTAGCAGCGTAATAACCCTCCGCAATCATATTCATTTCCAGTTGAGCAGACTTTACGGTATATCCCTTCCCAATCATATTGCCAAAGGTTCTGTTACGGCTAAACTGCGAGTAAGCAGTTACCAAAAGGTCGCCAAGATAGGCCGACTCCTTAATGTCCCGGTCGATCGGATGCACCGCATCCACAAACCGTTTCATTTCCCTTACAGCATTTGAGATCAATACAGCCTGAAAATTATCTCCGTAACCAACGCCATGGCATATGCCACTCGCTACTGCGTAAATATTCTTGAGAACAGCACCATATTCGGTACCATAGATATCATCTGAAACATTGGTCTTAATGTACCTTGTGTTCAACATCCCGGCAAAGCAAGCAGCTGCTTCGGTATCCCGCGAAGCGATCGTCAGGTAAGATAATTTTTCAAGTGCAACCTCCTCCGCGTGACAAGGACCGCTTATAACCAGAACGTCATCTAAAGGCACACCATATTTTTGATTCATGAATTCCCCAATGATCAGGTTTTCATCAGGAACAATACCTTTGATGGCTGAAATGACTTTCTTCCCCTTTAAGTCGTCCGCTGTAATGCCGGAAAGTGCCTCTTTTAAGAAAGCTGCCGGGATATTTAATAGAATAGCATCCGCTTTCAGGATCACTTCTTTTATATCGGAACTTATATTCGGAGCAGATACTCTGATCTCGACTGAGCTTAGGTAATTCGGGTTGTGCCTGTATCGCCGGATATGTTCGATCGCTCCGGCACTTCGCATCCACCAAAAAATTTCTTTGTCAACAGTATTGTCGGTCAATATCTTGACAATTGCCGTTGCCCAGCTTCCTCCTCCAATAACTGCAATCTTCCTGATGCTTTGCGACATATAATAAAAAACCCCGTTATGGTTAGTGCAAAAATGATCTGGTGATCATTCTTGCACTGCCAATGCGGGGCACAAGTTAAGATATTTAAAGAGATTATTCTTTCTTCTCGGCTGCAAACAGCTTTTCCTTATCGACCTTTTCAACCATCATCCCGTCTTTCAGGGTCTTAGAAATAGCCGTGAATGGCCGCGAAACTATTTCTTCTCCTCCCTTCAGACCCTTCAGCACCTGTATATAAGTATCATCCTGAATGCCGGTGGTAACCTGCACTTGCTTCACCTTCCCACCCGAATATACGAAAACGTATTCCTTAACGGGGTCATTTGACTTCTTCTCCTCATCGTCACCATTTTTTTCATTTGCTGGTTTTTCTTCTTCCTCCGGTTTAGCTTTTTTCTCTTCACGCGTGGTGACAGACTGAATAGGAACAGCTACGCCGGTGAAGCTTTCTGTCTGAATATCCACGGTGGCGGATAATCCCGGACGGAAAGGCGAGGGATTCAATGAGCCTGAGCGAAGTAATTGGGCGTATGACTCCGGAAGGATCCGGACTTTTACAGTGAAGTTTGTTACCTGGTCGGCACTTGCACCTACCACGTTTGCAGAACTAGCTATTTCAGTCACTACGCCTTTGAATTTCTTTCCCTGAAAAGCATCAACTTCAATCTCGGCCGTATCATTTTTTGAGACCCGGTTTATATCACTCTCATTTACATCCACACTAACCTCCATAGACTGCAGATTAGAAATTCGCATCAGTTCAGTACCTGCCATTTGAGAAGTACCGAGGATACGGTCTCCCAACTCGACAGATAATTTAGATATTACCCCGTCTACAGGAGCATAAATAGTGGTCTTTGCCAGATTAGCGCCAGCCTCCTGTACTACGGCACTGGATTGCTCGACTCCAAATTTCGATCCGATCACATTCTGACGTACAGATTCAAGGTTTGCCTTAGCTGCATTGTATTCTGCTTTGATTGCATCGAACTCGGCCGCCGAAATTACCTTTTTAGTAAAAAGTTCCTGGTTACGCTTGTATCTGGCGCTGGTATTGGTAAAATTGGCCTCGGCCTGTTTTAGCTGCTGCTCCGAACTTGCAAGGCTGGCTCTCTGGCTATTCAGGGAAGCGACAGCCCTGTCATAACCTGACTGCAGGACATCAGGACGTACCTTGCAAAGAAGCTGACCCTTTTTAACCACCTCTCCCTCTTTAACCAAAAGCTGAACTATCTCACCCGACACCTCAGAGCTTAGCTTAACTTCTACCTCAGGCTGAACTTTACCACTTGCGGAGACGGTCTCGACGATCCTTCTCTTCCCGGCTTTATCCACCGACACCTGGGTAACATCTCCCTTGCCAAACCAGCCCATTTTATTACCGAGTACCGCTAAAACGACCAGAACACCCGCTCCGATGAGCACATATTTTAATGTATTTTTTTTCTTTGCCATTGTTATAAAGAAATGTTTGTTAGAGATTTAAAGAGAAATAGGATTGCCCAGGTAATAGTCGATCACCTTACTTCGAAAGATCAGGTCGTAACGAGCCTGGATCACATCAAACTGGGCTTTATTTAAATTAGTCTGAGACTGGTTGAAGTCAAGGGAGTTAACAAGGCCGACCTCATATCGCTGCTGGATCACGTTAAAGACTTCCTTGGAAGACTCAAATGCAGATTGAGCCGAATAGAACCGTCTTTCGGCAGCCCTGAGGTCATACACTGCCTGGTTAATTACCTTGTTTAGATTATTCTTGGAGATCTGTTCATTGACCTCAGAATTGCGCAGGTTTATTTTGGCTTTGCGTACTGACGTCCGTGCCCCGAATCCGTTAAATATCGGAATCGATAAATTAAAGCCTATTGACTGATTGAAGTTCTGATCTAACTGTGTGCCGAACGGTATCTTTTGGGAAACCGGCGTAAAGTTAGGTGAGACCACAGGCTGGTTAGTGCCCTGAACGACACCAATCTGTCTGAATGTCCCATCAGGGATAGGCTCTAACCCCTGTAATCCGCTATTTGAAAATCCGCTACCTAAACCAGCCTGCAGGGTAAGCTGGGGATAATAGTTCCCTTTGGCAACGTCAACGGCCTTCTCAAACACCATCCTCCTGTATTCTGCTAATTTTATATCGGGAAAGTTTTTTAATGCCGTAGTATAGACCTCTGCCGCGCTGTAGGCAGTATTTACATTTTTCTCTTCATCAATTACAGGTACTTCTACCTGGAACGGAACAGCCGGATCAAGTTCCAACAGCTGCGCCAGGCTTAAATAATTAAGATCAAGCGAGTTTTGCGCATTCGTTACATTCAGTTCGGCAGTTGCCAGTTGGGATTTGGCCTGTGAAAGGTCTGCAAGGGTTTTGCTACCGACATCAAAAAATTTCTGTTCCCGATCAAGCTGTTGTTGCGTGATTTCTAACTGCTGCTTTGAAGCAGTCAGCAAATCGCGGCTGTTTAATACCTGGAGATATGTTGTAACTACAGAAAGAAGGAGGTCGTTTTTTGTCTTCTGCGTATTACTCTTATCAGCTTCAAGCGCATATTTGTTTTGGGAGATCTGGTTAATCTTCTGGAAACCCTGGAACAGGGTCACACCTGTAAATAAGTTTGCATTTGTTGATGCGACTGACTGATTTACAAAGACATCAGTAAGCGGGTCAATGCTTCGTCCGTAATTAAAGTTCAGATTATTACTCGCGTTTAATGTCGGATAAAGCGCCAACTTACTTTGTTTAAGATCTTCGGATGACAAAGCCTCCGTGAGTTGGGCCTGTTTGACCTGCAGGTTGTTCTTTAAGGCCAGTTCAGTTGCCTGTTGTAACGTGATGGTCTGCTGAGCCTGAAGTTGGCTGAAGGCGAATAATACGCCGAAAGCTGTAAGAACCGAAATTTTTATAGCTGAAGTATTTTTATGAATTAAACGCATAGAATCTAAGAAGCCCTCAATTTAGTTTTTATATCCCAATTATTAGAAAGTAATGAAAGAGCGATATTATATTCGCAGACAAACATGTACCTCGCAAACTCACCATTTTGGTTACAATGGCTTTACCCTTCGTTCGTATGGCATAAAAGCCGCGGAGAGAAATTCATTTACCTGACCTTTGACGATGGGCCCATACCTGTTGTTACACCGTTCGTACTAAATACATTGAAAACCTTTAATGCAAAAGCAACTTTCTTTTGTATTGGCGATAATATTGCGCGGCATCCGGAAATTTACTCCCAGTTATTATCTGAAGGACACGCGGTAGGAAATCATACTTTCAATCATTTAAGGGGTTGGGATACGAGCAATAGGGATTACGTTGATAATTTTTGTCAATGCGATAAGATGGTCGATTCCCTTTTGTTTCGTCCGCCATATGGGAGAATAAAGCGATCTCAGGTTACGCAGCTGCGGGAATTAAAACCCGAATTAAAAATTGTGATGTGGGACGTACTGAGTGGTGACTTTGACAACAGCATAGGGCCGGAGAAGTGCCTTGAAAACGTAATCAAAAATGCCAGGAACGGATCTATCATTGTTTTTCATGATAGCCTGAAGGCGTATCCCCGCCTGCAATATGCATTACCGGCAACTCTTGAATATCTAAGTTCCCGGGGATTCAAGTTCCTTCCCCTGTAATTTTCGGGTTTCATTCAAAGTCGGACATAGGGCGAGCTCTATATTTTAACGTTGCTTATTATGTGCTAACTATGTGCTAACTATATGCTTACTATATGCTTACTATATCGTGACCATATCCGGATATAGTGAGTACATTGTTATTACATAGTAAGCAGCCGGCAATTATGTAAGTAAGAGGTATGTAAATGGTCTGTAGAATAAACTGTGTCTTCGCGGTGTTTCTTTGCGTTCATTATGTGAATCCAGCGAAATCAAACTAGCTAGTTTTCCGGTTTCACGCAGCTGAGCATGATTACCTGAGTTAATTTATCTAACTAGTTTGACGTATTAAAGTGTACGGGTGACAAAAATTAATGGGGGTTTTTGTAACTTCGCACAAAGTTTTTTTAGAATTACCCTTTAAGATCAGACATATTATGGCATTTGATTTAGACATGATCAAAAAGGTTTATGACAACTATGGTATGCGCATTGCCGCGGCCCGCAATGTTGTGAATAAACCGCTCACTTTAACCGAAAAGATTTTATACGCACATCTGTGGGAAGGCAAAGCTTCACAGGCTTATGAGCGTGGTGTAACTTACGTGGATTTTGCCCCGGATCGTGTGGCAATGCAGGATGCGACTGCTCAAATGGCGCTTTTGCAGTTCATGCAGGCTGGAAGACCAACTGTTGCCGTTCCTTCCACAGTTCATTGTGATCACCTTATCCAGGCTAAAGTGGGAGCCACAGAAGATCTGCAGGTTTCCAATACCCAGAATAAAGAAGTTTTTGATTTCCTTTCTTCTGTGTCGGATAAGTACGGAATCGGATTCTGGAAGCCCGGTGCAGGTATCATTCATCAGGTTGTATTAGAAAACTATGCATTTCCTGGTGGTATGATGATCGGAACTGATTCGCACACTCCGAATGCAGGTGGCCTGGGAATGATCGCCATCGGTGTCGGTGGTGCCGATGCATGCGATGTAATGGCCGGACTGGCGTGGGAGTTGAAATTTCCTAAGCTGATCGGTATCAAGCTAACCGGTAAACTTTCAGGCTGGACCTCTGCAAAGGATGTGATCTTAAAGGTAGCGGGAATATTAACTGTTAAAGGCGGTACAGGTTACATTGTTGAATATTTTGGCGAGGGTGCACGTTCACTTTCTGCGACTGGTAAAGGCACCATCTGTAATATGGGTGCTGAAATTGGAGCTACAACTTCGGTTTTCGGTTATGATGATAAGATCGCAGATTACCTGAAAGGTACTAATCGCGAAGACGTTGCAAATCTTGCAGATCAGGTTAGAGAACACTTAACTGGTGATGAAGAAGTTTATAATAATCCACAGGAGTATTTTGACCAGGTTATTGAAATAGATCTTTCAACGCTGGAACCTCATATCAACGGACCATTTACTCCGGATATGGCATGGCCATTATCGAAATTCGGAGAAGCGGTACGTGAACATGGCTGGCCTCAGCACCTTGAGGTAGGTCTTATCGGATCATGTACCAACTCTTCTTACGAAGATATAAGCAGAGCGGCTTCAATTGCGCAACAGGCGGTTGATAAAAACCTGCAAGCAAAAGCCGACTTTACGATTACCCCAGGTTCTGAACTCGTTCGCTACACTGTAGAGCGGGACGGTTACCTGAACACCTTCGAGCAGATGGGTGGAGTGGTGCTGGCTAATGCCTGCGGCCCTTGCATCGGTCAATGGGCACGTCACAGTGATGACCCGAACCGCAAGAACTCAATTCTGACTTCATTTAACAGGAACTTCAAAGCACGTAACGATGGCAACCCAAATACACACGCTTTCGTTGCCTCGCCGGAAGTAGTTACGGCATTAACCATTGCCGGTGATCTGGGCTTCAACCCGATGACTGACAAATTAACAAACAAGAACGGTGAGCAGGTAATGCTTGACGAACCTCAGGGTTTAGAAATGCCTTTAAAAGGTTATGCGGTTGAGGATGCCGGTTATCAGGCACCAGCGGAAGATGGCAGTGCAGTTACGGTAAAAGTTGATCCGGCTTCTTCCCGTCTTCAGCTTCTTGAACCGTTTAAAGCCTGGGAAGGAACTGATATCACTGGCCTGCGTCTTTTGATCAGGGCAAAAGGAAAATGTACTACCGACCATATTTCGATGGCAGGCCCATGGCTGAAATTCCGTGGCCACCTGGATAACATTTCCAACAACATGTTAATTGGTGCGACTAACTTTTTTAATGATAAGGCGGATAACGTAAAGAACCAGCTGACAGGTGAATATGGAGCGGTGCCAGCGACAGCGCGTGCATATAAAGCCGACGGAATCGGCAGCATTGTGGTTGGTGACGAGAATTACGGCGAGGGATCTTCCCGTGAACACGCAGCCATGGAGCCGCGTCACCTGGGTGTAAGAGCTATTCTGGTAAAATCGTTTGCACGTATCCATGAAACTAACCTGAAAAAACAGGGTATGCTTGCATTGACATTTTCTGATCCATTGGATTACGACAGGATTCTGGAAGATGATATCATTGATATCACCGGGCTGACTTCATTCACTCCAGACCAGCCTTTAAGTATCGTATTGCATCATTCTGACGGTAATACCGAGTCGTTCAGCGTAAATCACACTTACAATGAACAACAGATTGAATGGTTCAAAGCCGGTGGTGCTTTAAACATTATCCGGATGAAACAAAACGTATAGGCTTTTATAAGCTATTGATTGACCCTGCTCGTGAAAATGAGCAGGGTTTTTTTATATTTTTATATTCCAATCATTCTGAATGTGAAGAATATAGCTCTTCTGTTAATATTTCTTTGTCTCTCCGGGCTCACGATGGCTCAGCCGTCTAATGATGCATGCGAGCAGGCAAAGGTTATTGAGAGTGTAATGAACTATTGTTCAGCAGACAAAGAGTTTACCACTGAAAATGCGGCTGGAAATGATGTATGGTTTCAATTTACGGCGAGAGCGTTTGATGTAAATATCTCGGTAAGCGGAAATACAGACGGCACGGGCAACCTTGGGGGAACATTGCAAAATCCGGAAGTAGCGCTGTACTTAGACTGCAATTCCGCAGAGATTGTTACTTCCAAAGTAAGTTCTGACAACGTTACGACCTCCTATAAAGGCGGGCTCATCATTGGCAATATATATTATGTCCGGGTCTCAGGCTCGAATAGCGGGAGTTTCAAGCTGTGCATTAATAATTACAACCCCATTTTTAAGCCCGGACAGGATTGTTCTTCTGCTTCTGTACTGTGCAGCAAAGAAACCTTTACCCAGCTAGATGTATCGGGAGGCGGAATGAACAGCAATGAAGCCGCAGGAACCTGTTTGTCGGCCTTTGGCGTCAACTCCGAACAGAACAGCGCCTGGTACAAATGGACCGCAGCAAACAACGGTACATTAACCTTTGTAATCACGCCGACTGCTAATGATGATATTGACTGGGTTCTATATGACCTTGGCACCACTGACAACTGCGCGGCAATAAGCGCTGCCACTGCTATCCGATGTGATGCAGGCCGGGGTGTAGACTGTTTCGGACCGGGTCAGAACCGTTATACGAAGACAGGCCTGAATATGACATCGCTTGATCTTAGCGAGAATGGCGGATGCCTGGAAGGTCAGGATGGATTTGTTCGCTATGTGGATATGCAGCAAGGACATATATACGCTTTGCTGGTAAACAATTTTGACAGGGGGAATAATGGTTTCACCATCGAGTTTGGAGGAACCGGTGAGTTTCTCGGTCCGCAGGCAGCTATTGAGTTCCAGCCGAATAATATCTGTACCCCGGAACAGAGCTTTACTTTTACCAGCCGGGCATCAAACTACAATCGCTTAAAATGGACCTTCGGACAGGGAGCCAGTATAGACACCGCCGCTTCAGCAGGACCGCATACCGTGCGTTATTCTACGCCGGGGATTAAAACAGTCGTTCTTCAGGCATTTGGAGATAAAGGCTGTTCCGTGGTTGCCTCACACACTTTCACCATCGCTGTAAAACCGGAATCACCGCCCATTTCAATTAATAAATCTTCATTCTGCCTGAATGAAACGATTATTTTATCAACCCCGGCAATCGAGGGGGCAACCTACACCTGGACGGGGCCCAATAATTTTACCGCTAATGGAGCGACAGTAAATATACCGGTAACATCAAACAGTGTGGCGGGTAATTATACCCTGACCGTCACATTGAATGGTTGTACCAGCGAGCCTTCAACGATAACGGTCCCTGCAATTCTACAAACTCCGGTAATAACACTGAACGTAACAGAAAACAACCCCTGCACCAATGAACTAAGCTTTGGAATAAATTACACAGCAACGGATTACCAGGAGCTTAGGGTTAACTTCGGACAGGGCGTCATAGTCCGGTCTGGCACAGGTAACGGCCCGTATGTCATAGCTTATGATACCCCCGGAAGCCGGACTATAACGATCACAGCGAGGTCCATTTCGGGATGTTCCGTCATGATCTCCAGAACAGTAAATGTGCCGGTCATTCCACTGAAACCGCCGATTGAGGTGAATAAAGAAATGTTTTGTATCAATGACACGATAAACTTAAGCACCCCTCTGGTAACTGGGGTAAATTATCTGTGGAGCGGGCCTAACAATTTTACTGCTACAGGCGCATCGGTAAGCATCCCGGTGACTAATACCAATATTTCCGGGCAGTACACCCTCGTTGCCACTTTGGGACAGTGCAGTAGTGAGGCCTCTACCCATATTGTACCGCCAATTATCAGCCTGCCAGTTGCTGCTTTCACTTCAAACCCAAAATTCCCTGCTAAATTAACCGCCCCTGTTACGATTCAATTTATTAATAATTCAACTGGTGCGGATTCCTGGTTGTGGGACTTCGGAGACGGAACTACTTCTACCGAGGAGAATCCGCAACATGAATATGCGACCTTTGGTGAATATGAAGTCACTCTCACGGTGACTAAAAGTGGTGCCTGCAGCGCCTCCGTATCCTTGGGGAACCTGGTAATAACGGTCGACAATACGATTTTTGTTCCGAACACTTTTACACCAAACGCCGATAGCGTAAATGATGAGTTTGTCATCACTATCTCGAACATCCAATCATACCGGATTCAAATATATAACCGGTATGGTACGCCCTTATTCGAGACAAATGATATTTTTGATAACTGGAAAGGGGTTTATAATAACGAGCCTCTACCAGTTGGAACCTATTATTATATAATAGACGCTGTAAGTGTTAACGGTGATCCAATAAAGAAATCCGGATCAATCACTATCATTAAGTGATGATTGTAAAACAGCTAGTAGAAGCTTTAAACCTGAATGAAAATAACCTTTCTTACAATCGGGAAAACCGAAGACAAATACCTGCTTGAAGGCATGGAAAAATACCTTAAGAGATTAAAGCACTATATCAGTTTCAGAGTGCTTGAATTGCCGGAACTTAAAAACACTAAAAATCTCTCGGAAGATCAGCAGAAGAGCAAGGAAGCCGAACTGATATTCAAAAACATTTCAAATACGGATCAGCTTATACTTTTGGATGAGAACGGTATTAACTTGTCTTCTATTCAGTTCTCAGGATTTTTAAGTAAGAAAATGGTAGGCAGCGTACAGCACCTTGTATTTGTAGTGGGTGGCCCCTATGGATTCAGCAGCGAAGTTTATAACCGGGCGCAGGAAAAAATATCCCTGTCAAAAATGACTTTTTCACACCAGATGGTGCGGTTGTTTTTTATCGAGCAGGTTTACAGGGCCTTTACAATAATGAAAGGTGAACCCTATCATCACGAATAATTTTATCCAACTATATTAACATGGAATTCGGAAGACGTAATTATCATTATAAAGGAGTAAATCCCGGAAAAGAACAGAGGCGCTTTTGGCTTCTTATTCTCATAGCCCTGGCTATTGGAGCTGCCATTGTCTATTTCTTTTAAATAACAAAGGCCGGAAATTCCGGCCTTTGTTATTATCTTGATCAGATTACTTCGCTTTTTGAGAAACTCTGGTAGCACTTTTTGCAGGTGCCTTCGTCGCTTTGGGCTTTTCTGATTGAACGTGCTCCGTTTTCTTTACAGCTGGCGCATGAGTTTCCGCTATTGAACTGCCTTCGGCTATCGGTGCAGGTGCCTCTTCATTAAATAAGGGTAATTCCTTTATCAGGTTATACCAGTTCAGTATCTTTTTCATGTCCGAGGCATACACCCGCTCTTCATCATGACCGGGCGCTACTTCTCTGAAAAAGTTTCGTAAAGCAGAAGAGTCAGCTGTTTTAACGTCCGGAATATTTTGAGTCGATTTAATAGTCTCAAGAATATTCATAAGCTTCAGGTCCTCGTCCTCACCAAACACGGTGATATCTTCCAGTGTTGCCATTTTAGACGTTGTCATATTCACAACAGTCTTTGTTTTCTGCTCGTCAAGGGTTTCGAGTATAAACCCGGACTTATTTTGCCCGATCAATCTAAACAACCCCGGTTTTCCGGATACAGAAACAAGTCCTCTTAAATTCATATTTTGATATTTGAGATGTGTAAGTTCAGATTTGAATTAACCATAACCCGAAATCCAATCTGTTTAATGTTCTGCTTGTAGCTAATTTTCAACTACCAGCAATGCTTATTCTTCAATAACGTCAATGCTTAATATTTTATCTCCCTGACGGATATCATCAACCACGTCAACGTTTTCAACTACTTTACCAAAACAAGTATGGTTGCGGTCTAAGTGTGCGGTATTGTTGCGACTGTGACAGATGAAGAACTGTGAACCACCGGTGTCACGTCCTGCATGCGCCATAGACAACACGCCACGGTCATGATATTGATTCTCTCCTTCAAGCTCACATTTGATTTTATAACCAGGGCCACCTGCTCCGGTTCCTGTAGGGTCACCTCCCTGGATTACGAAGTCAGGAATTACGCGGTGAAAGGTCACACCGTTATAGAATCCTTCCTTTGCCAGCTTTAAAAAGTTGTCTACAGTATTAGGAGCATCTTTATCGTAGAATTCTACGGTCATATCACCTTTCTCAGTCTTTATAATTGCTTTACTCATATCTTTCTTTTTATGAACTGACAAAGTTAATTATTTCGGCCAATTATATTAATCTGCATCAAAATCTCCTGATTGCCTTTTGAATTCTTAACTTTAAATCTGACAAACTAGCCCGGGATATGCTGAAGTGGCGTTTTACGATATTAATTTTATTTATTTCCCTGGCGAGCAGGGCAGCCTCCATTCTAATTCCAATGGATGAAGATCAGAAGAATCATCTCAAAGCTTATGGGATCGCTTACTGGACTTTGAAGAACGGAATAGAGGCTGACTGGCTGTTGAACTATCGCGGCGGCAGTTTCCTGATCAAATATTCACAACAAGTAGAAAATGAATGTAAAATCAGGGGAGTTTCATATGAGGTTACAGCTGACGCCAAAGTAAATGCCATCCTCAACGAAATCAGCGATCCCTCTGTTAATATGGATCTGGTTAAACTGGAAAAGGCACCTAAGGTGGCTGTATACTCTCCAAAAAATAAACTGCCCTGGGATGATGCTGTTACCATGGTTTTGAGCTATGCGGAAATCCCTTACGATATTGTATATGATGAAGAGGTCTTAAAAGGCGAACTTCCCAAATACGACTGGCTTCATCTTCATCATGAAGACTTCACAGGACAGTACGGCCGTTTTTACAGTGCATTCAGAAATGCCGGTTGGTATATTGAAGATGTACGGCTTCAGGAAGCAACGGCTAAAAAGAATGGCTTTCGGAAAGTCTCCGAAATGAAACTCGCCGTTGCGCAGAACATCCGTAATTTCTGTGCGGGCGGGGGATTTATGTTTGCGATGTGTTCCGGTCCTGAGACATTCGACATTGCCCTCTCAGCAGCGGGCATCGATATTGTGGAAAGTATGTTCGACGGCGATGGAGCCGATCCGCAGGCACAATCCAAAATCGATTTTTCACAAACGTTTGCATTCCATAATTTCCGGCTGGACATGAATCCAAACAATTATGAATTTTCAACCATTGATGCTACTCCAACCAGAGTCATCGATCGGACAAATGACTTTTTCACCTTATTTGATTTCTCAGCAAAATGGGATATTGTACCTACCATGCTGACCCAGAATCATGATAAAGTGATTAAGGGCTTCATGGGTCAGACTACAGCCTTTAGAAAAGAGCTCATAAAACCCGAAGTGTTAATTATGGGCGAAACAAAGGTGACTAATGAAGCCCGCTACGTACACGGGGAATTTGGCAAAGGCCAATGGACGTTTTATGGAGGACATGATCCGGAGGATTACCAGCACGCAGTCGGGGATCCGCCAACCGATCTAAACTTACATCCGAACTCGCCAGGTTACCGACTGATTCTTAACAACGTCCTTTTCCCTGCAGCTAAAAAGAAAAAGCAGAAGACCTGAGGTTAATATGCTAATGAGGTAATATGTTAATATGCTAATTAGGGTAATTTGTTAATATGCTAATGAGGGTAACAAGCTAATGTGCGAGGTCTTAAATTTCAATTTAGTATTCCCTTATCTTCGAAAGGCTATAAATCTGTGAGACACAGACCTTAATATTTGCCCATCAACATATTTGCACATTAACATATTTGCACATTAACATATTTGCATATTAGCACATTATCACATTCTAATTATAGAACTTCCAGCTAAACCCAAATTTAAGCAGGGCATCCTGCATTGGATACCTCTTAACAGTATAAAATCCCTTGGACAGCCAACCCTGATTAGCATAATCGTATCTTAAAAATAAATTCGTCCTGCGCAGACTTGCTTTTATCCAGAGATCGAATATCGGATCTGCTTGGAACTCAACAGGGGATCTGTCGTTATAAAACTGTCCTGTATTGATAGAATAGGCAGGATTTAGATAAGGACTATTAAAACGCATGTCAACTCCGAAATTAGTATACAGGACTTTGAAAAGATTTAATGCATAATACAGACTTTGGTGGGAGTAAAGTTGTGGTGTCCGTAAAACGTCCTGGTAATCGGTCTTCTGGTAAACAATAAAGTTATCAAAATGAAGATCACCAAATTGAAAATCCTTACCAACCGATAATTTCAACAGGTTGATGCGATTTCCCATCTGAGCCGGCTCTATCTGTCTGTCTATAGCAGTCTCTTTATAGTACAGGTAGTTGTCGACCATGAAATATTCTGCTTTTCCGAGGAACTGGAGCTTAGGATTATCATAAGAAAATGAAAGCTTATTAACCTTCATACGGTCAAAGCTTAGATTCCAATTATGGAACTGGTAATCAATCCGTTCGTACATTTGCTCTGGCGATTTATTTTGTGAATAAGCGCCCAAAATTATCCTTCCCAATGATTTGCTTAAAAGGAAACTGGTATTCGCCTCATAAAGAAAATCACCCGCGTTGCGTCCCGTCGCTATCTGACGCAGGTCAGCTTCAATATTTACCCGATCGCTAAACCTATAACCGATACCAGCCCGCAGAGTGATGTTGTGAAAGTCTTGCTTATACGTTTTCTGCACATAATGGTATAGGTCGTGCTGTAACCCGAGATCCAGCTTTACTTCATTTTTTAGAAAGCCGACCGTTTTACCGCGGAGGTAAAAACTATAGGAAAACTCATTCCGAAGATTATTAACGATAGTTGAATCATTTGTGAATGTTGAATCGGCTACAGTAGTGTCCGGAAGCGCCCCGAACTCATCGAGTTCATTCCTGAAGAATTTGTAACGGTCGGCCGTATATGATATAGCATATGCAATCCTTTGAGTCGGTAATATTTGAGATGACAGGCTATCCGATTTCAGGCTGTCCATCCTTCCCAGGTAATAAGATTGCCTTAGAAAAAAGCCATGCTGCTTCCACGTTTGCTTAGGCTGGCTGCTACCTGTAGCCTTAAGCCGTACCCTTTCTGCATCCTTACGAAGTGTAGATTCATCTGTAAATACACTGTCATTCAGAATCGATCCGTTTTCACCCGCCTTGATAGTGTTGAATAATGCATTTGCCAGCAAGTTATATCTCTTATTCGGCGATTCATACCAGGTAAATAAAGCCGCATTTAAATGATTCGCGTCCTGGTTCGCATAATACCCTTCTGAACCTATACGATTATAATTAGCACCAATATTCAGGTTAGGCTTGACGTTCTGAGAATGCGTCACTCGTAGCAGCTGTTCCTGAAAACTTCCGTTAACGTAATACAATTCTGTATAAGGCGACCTTGCACGGTAATATCTAATATCATCCTGAGTCATCAGGTAGCGGTCCAATGAGTGAAACCCGGCATCAAACCCGATGGTTTTTGAAGGCGTGAACAGCATATCCCGATAAGCAATTCCTAAACTTCCCAACCCAATGGTTGGACTTTGAGGCTGGTAGAGCGGACTATAATTCTGAAAGCTTTCCAGGTTCGTATCAATTGGCAGGGTCTGAGTTGCTGACTTAAGAAGCTGTCGGTTCGTAAATCTTATGTATTTCGCTGTAAAAACGACTGAATCGACTGTCTCCTCTTCTTTTTTGCGCAATGAATCCAGTTCATCACCCGTAACCTGGGCATACAGACTGGTAACGGACAAGCTAAGCAAAACAAAGAACAGGAAGCTAAAAAGTATCTTCATTTAAATGGCGCTGATCAGTTCTTTCAATATTTGTGTCATCCGGGGCTCCGCTTCTTTGGCGATTTCTATAATTTCTTCCACCGAAACAGGAACGAGTGTATCTGGAAAGCCCTCATCAGTTAAAACCGATATAGCAAAAACCGGCAAACTCATATGATTCGCTACGATCACTTCCGGGACGGTACTCATGCCCACGGCGTCTCCACCAATTGTTCGTAAAAACCGGTACTCCGCCCTGGTTTCCAAATTAGGCCCGCTTACAGAAACATAAACTCCCTTATGACAAGTTATATTATTTTTCCCGGCTATATCAATGGCAGTGCTTATCATTCCGGAATCATAAGGCTGACTCATATCCGGAAAGCGAGGTCCCAGTTCATCTTCATTGCTTCCCCGCAAGGGATTATCTGGCTGCATATTGATATGGTCTTCAATAATCATCAGTTCACCTTTCCGAAAATCCGGATTAAGAGCACCGCTGGCATTCGATACCAATAACTTTTTAATTCCCAGCATCTTCATTACCCGGACTGGGAAAGTTATCTGTTTCATATTATAACCTTCATAATAATGAAGCCGGCCTTGCATAGCCACCACCCTTTTACCGCTCAAAGTGCCAAAGATCAGTTTGCCTGAATGAAACTCAAGAGTTGATATCGGGAAATTTGGAATATTAGAATACATCATCTTGTGTTCAACCACGATCTGTTCAACAAGACCACCGAGGCCTGTACCTAAAATGATTCCTATTTCGGGCTCAAAATCCCCTATTTTACGCTTTATGTACTCTGTGGTTAACTGGATGTTTTCTAACATATTCTATAATCAAATCATTGAACCGCTCTTCATCAGGCGATTGGATAGCAGCTTTCACCGGGAGATAATAAACCGGGAGCGCCCGTAATAGTTCTTGAAGGTGATAAGAATTCAATCGCTGGGCATCCTTTTCGGTAGTAATGATGATTTTATCCGAAGAAGTTATCCCCTTGAATTCTCTCACAAGTTTAATAATATTTTTTTTGGTGAACTGATGATGATCCGGATACTGATAATGGCTGATATTGGCCGAAAACAGCTTTATATGCTCAATCAGCGGTGCTGGATTAGCTATCCCCGTTAACAACAGCACATGTGTATCTGGTTTAACATCCGATAAATTCAACTCACTTCGTGATCCCGCGATATCCAGTAATGATGCATACTGGAAAGATGAAAAGAATACTTGTTGATGTGGAAATGGAGCTACTTTTACTGTTAAATCCCGACGTTCTTCCTCTGACAGTCCCTCAGGCGCTTTTGTTATTACAATAATATCAGCGCGCTTTCTACCGCTTAAGGGTTCGCGCAGATCGCCCGTAGGGAGGAACCATTGAAACTTCCACAGACTGCCGTAATCAAATAACACGATACTCAGTCCCGGCTTCACTGCGCGATGTTGAAATGCATCATCCAAAACTATCACGTCATGATGCCGGTTCAGTTCCTTGATCCCTTCTACCCGATCTTCGCAAACAGCCACTGTAATTTCCGGAAATTTCCTCTTGAACTGCAGCGGCTCATCGCCGATGTCTTCGGCAATGGAAGAGGTCTTTACCGCCAGAAATCCTTTCGTACGGCGACCATAACCCCTGCTAAGAGTGGCAACTTTAAAATCATCCTTCAATATACCAACCAGGTATTCGGTCATCGGGCTCTTACCCGCCCCACCAACCGAGAGGTTGCCCACCGAAATGACCGGAACTTTAAATCTGCGGGATTTCAAAATCCCGATATCATACGCCCAGTTGCGAATAATTACAACCAGCGCATAGAAAAAAGAAAACGGAAATAAAAGCAGGCGAAGCAGTCGCATTCCTTAGTTTTGCCGGTAAAAATACGTTTTTGATTGCTTGATCGCTTCCATTTAATTACATTGGACTTAAAACCGCAGTTATGAGAAAAATCACCCTGATAATTTGTTTTCTTTCAATCGCTAATTCATTACTTGCGCAGCCGGTCGATAAAAACCTAACAGGTAGGTTGCACGATCTGGTGAAAGGTTTCCAGGGAGAAGCAGGAATTTACGTTAAGAATTTAAAAACAGGTAAAACGGCCTTCGTAAACGCTGATACCCTTTTCCCGACCGCCAGCATGGTCAAAATACCAATAATGGTCGGTGTATTTGATGAGATTGAAAAAGGAAATTTAAACTATAATGCCGAACTGATATATCGCGACAGTTTACTTTATGAGGGGGAGGATATTATCGGCTCATTTAAAGATGGTGAGAAGATCCGCTTAAGCAAAGTCCAGATGCTAAGTATTACCACAAGTGATAATACCGGAAGCTTGTGGCTGCAAAAGCTTGTGGGCGGGGAGAAGATAAACAATATACTGCAATCCATGGATTTCAAACATACCAGGGTCAATTCTCGCACACCGGGAAGAAGACCAAACTGGGAGGTTTATGGGTGGGGGCAGACAACGCCCCGAGAGATGGCAACGCTTGTGGAAATGATCCGCGAGGGAAAAGTAATAAGCCCGGCAGCAAGCGAACGGATGTACCGAAATCTAATACGTATCTACTACGATGGCCAGGCATTGTCTCAGATACCACCCTATATACAGGTCGCATCGAAATCCGGCGCCGTAGATGAAGCCAGGTCTGAAGTTGTATTAGTAAATGCTCCGCACGGAGATTACGTTTTCTGCATAACTACCAAAAATCAGAAAGATACTTCCTGGAATCAGCAGAACGAAGGGTTCCGGTTGATCAGAAATTTGTCGGCACTCTTGTGGAACTATTTTGAACCAAAATCACACTGGCAACCCGCAGCGGGCGTTGAAAAGTATGCCGAGTAATTTGCTTAATCAAAAGCTGTTCTCAAGAAATGATAAGCGTAATCATTCCCACTCTTAATGAACAGGATCAGATTCGAAACACCATCCACCGACTGCGTGAAGCTGCGGACAAATATCCGGTAGAGATAATTATTGTTGATGGTGGCAGTTCGGACCAGACTCTTGAAGAAGCTCGCAAAGCCGGAGCCGATGCCGTGTTTGAATCCGAAAAAAGGGGCCGGGCAGCGCAGATGAATTATGGCGCGCTTAAGGCTCATGGAAACATCCTGTACTTTCTGCACGCCGATACCACTCCACCAGACAAATTCCCTAGTTCAATAGTAGCATCTGTCCTAAGCAACAAGGCAGGCTGTTTCAGGCTGAGTTTCGACCATAGCCACTGGTTCTTAAAAGCCTGCTGCTGGCTGACTCGTTTTGATATGAATTTTTTCAGGTTTGGCGACCAGAGTCTGTTTATACTGGATAAAAGCTTTCAGGCTATCGGAGGCTTTAATGAAAAGCTCTATATCATGGAAGACCAGGAAATTATTTACAGATTGAAAAGAGTTACTGGATTTAAAGTTGTGCCGGAGCCGGTAGTTACTTCTGCTCGTAAATATGTTGACAACGGTATCTATAAAACGCAGTCCATTTTCTTTCTGCTCTTCCTTTTATACAAAATCGGTGTTTCTCAGCCAAACCTCGCTGCACTTTACCGGAGGTTAATTCCACCGATTAAAAATTAAGCAATCGCGTACTCACATGTGGCTGCTTGCTTACAGCAGTACATTCTGAAGCTGGTAGTCCGAAAGTAATTTTTGTACATACGGAAGATTTAAGGACTTCTTCAGTGCGATCGCATGTTTTATATGATGCATGTCACTGCCAATAAAATCAATCATCATCCTGTCAACAAGTTCTTCGGCGATCTTCTGAGAATTCTTCCCGTAATAACCTGTCAAAGCGATTGTGTTGAGCTGAAGATAACAACCCGTTTCCCTGATACGCTGATAATGTTCCATTGAATCATACAGATACGGGTAGCGTTCAGGATGAGCGAGAATCGGCTTATAGCCTTTATCCTGTACTTTCCTGATGATATCCAGCAGATTTTGAGGATAGTTAACAAAGGATATTTCGAAAAGCAGGTAGCCATCTCCCAAAGTCAGCATGTCACCCTTTTCGAGTTTAGTTTCAAATGTTTCATCCAGATAATATTCCGCAGCAGCCTCAACCTCGAAATCTACATTCTGTAAAATAAGTTCCTCACGAAGCTGATCCCGCCCTCTTTCGATTATATCACGCGTATTACGGTAATAGTCGGCCATTATATGGGGTGTTGTAATGATCTTGCGAAAACCCATATCCTTGTATGCATGGATAAGCGCCAGTGATTGACCCAGATTCTGGGCACCATCATCTATACCCGGAATGACATGCGAATGCATATCAACTTCGAGCACCGAAAAGTTAAGCTGAGGTTCCTTCTTCGCCTTTTTAAACAAGTTAAACATTATCGCCTTTGAATATAAACCTCGTTATAAGTTATTGTTAAGAAAATCATCTGCAATCAGTTTACATTAAACAACGCTGCAGAAACGCAGGGCCGAAAAAATGTCGGGCATTGCACCCTATTAACGCCTGGTGTGAGGATTGCTAAGCTTATAAAGGATTTTGCTGAATATATTTCTCCCATGCCCAGGCAGAACTCATCATCTCGCCAAGGTCCAACTCCGCATTCCAGCCAAGATCATGTTTTGCTTTACTTACCTCACCATAGATCTTCTCGATGTCACCAGGACGGCGTTTACCAATCTTGTATTCCAGCTTGACACCGGTAGCTGTTTCAAAGGTATTAATCACCTGCAACACCGTACTTCCTTTACCAGTTCCTATATTGAAAACTTCATAACCACCTTCATCAGAATTCTCCATGAATTTCAATGCGGAAACATGTGCTTTTGCCAGGTCTACTACGTGAATATAATCTCTTATGCAGCTTCCGTCGGGAGTGTTATAATCATTCCCATGAACTATCAGAGGACCGCGTTTCCCAATAGCAGACTGGGTAATAAAAGGCACCAGGTTTTGCGGAACGCCGATAGGCAATTCTCCGATTAATGCTGAATGATGAGCACCTACGGGGTTAAAATATCGAAGCGCCGTTACCTTTAAGCTCTTGCTCGTACCGGCAACTTCGGATAAGATCTCTTCTGCAATTTGTTTGGTATTACCATATGGTGACTCTGCCTTCTTCACCGGCGCCCGCTCCGTCACCGGAAGCTGATCAGGTTCACCGTAAACGGTGCAACTTGATGAGAATACAAAATTTACTGGTTTATCGCTAAAAGCGCTAAGGAGATTAATAAGGGAGAAAAGGTTATTATGATAATACTTCAGCGGCTGCTCAACAGATTCACCTACTGCTTTATAAGCTGCAAAGTGGATTACTCCGCTAATGTCAGGATGCTGACTAACAAAATCTGAGGTAAGCCTGGCATCGCATAGATCGAGATTTACAAATTCGGGCCGGATGCCGTTTATCGCCTCAATCTGATCAATAATCCTGGCAGATGAATTGGAAAAATTATCAATAATAATCGGTTGATATCCTGCATTAAATAACTCGACAACAGTATGTGAACCGATATACCCTGTGCCACCGGTAACTAAAATCTTTTTACCGCTCATTATTTATTATAATAGGCAAAATCTTTGTGTAATATCTCGTGCTCAGGAAGTGACTTAAAATAATCATATGTAATTTTCAATCCCTCTGCCCTGCTTACCTTAGGTTCCCAGCCCAAAATAGCTTTCGCCTTGGTGATGTCCGGCCGGCGCTGTTTCGGATCATCCGTAGGTAACTCCTTATAGACGATCTTCTGATCCGTTCCTGTTAATTTGATGATCTCTTCGCAAAACTGATTGATTGTAATCTCATCCGGATTGCCAATGTTTACCGGCTGCGCGTAATCTGATAATAACAGACGATAAATACCTTCTACCAGATCATCCACATAACAGAATGAACGGGTCTGCGAACCATCTCCAAATACTGTCAGATCTTCACCCCTCAATGCCTGGCCAATAAAAGCCGGTAGAACACGCCCGTCATTCAACCGCATGCGGGGACCATAAGTATTAAATATCCTCACGATCCGAGTCTCTAAGCCGTGAAAGGTATGGTAAGCCATCGTCATTGCTTCCTGAAACCTCTTTGCTTCATCATACACTCCGCGGGGACCGACAGGGTTAACGTTACCCCAGTATTCTTCAGGCTGAGGATTAACGTTTGGATCTCCGTAGACTTCAGAAGTAGAAGCGATCAATAACCGTGAATTTTTGGCTCTTGCCAGGCCTAAAAGATTATGAATTCCCAAAGAACCTACCTTGAGCGTTTGAATAGGAATTTTCAGATAATCAATCGGGCTCGCCGGTGATGCGAAGTGCAGAATATAATCCAGCTCACCTGATACATGCACAAACTTGGAAACATCATGATTGTAAAACTCAAAGTTTTCGAGTTTAAAAAGATGCTCAATATTTCGAAGATCACCTGTTATGAGGTTATCCATCCCAATGACATGGTAATCTTCCTTGATAAAGCGATCGCAAAGGTGAGAACCAAGAAAACCGGCGGCGCCGGTTATCAGTATACGTTTTCTTTCTTTCATTTAAAAAATAAGCTTGATATAGATCCCGGATCCGGCATTTACTGTCCAATCCCGTTTGCGACGAAAACAGGCTGCGCGTTTGAAGTCGTAATGACTTTTCTTCCAATACTATTATAGTAGTATCCACAGTCAATCATCTTTTGAAGGTCATACAGATTTCTTCCATCAAATATTACCTTATTTTTTAAGGCTTTATCCATTTGTTCAAAATCCGGTGTACGGAAGACAGACCATTCAGTCACGATGATCAATGCGTCTGCATTTTGTAGTGCATCATACTGATTAGCTGCATATTCAATTTTATCACCCACTACTTTCTTTACATTATCCATTGCTTCAGGGTCAAAAGCCACAACTGTTGCTCCGTCCTTAAGCAATTCTTCTATGATATAAAGTGCGGGTGCTTCCCGGATGTCATCAGTAGCCGGTTTAAATGCCAGTCCCCAGAGAGCAAACTTCTTACCCGACAGATCGCCGTTATAATATTTGCGCATTTTCTCTACAAGAACTTTCTTCTGAATGGTATTTACATCCATTACAGCGTTAAGGATCTTAAAATCATATTCATGCTCATTGGCAGATTTAGCAAGGGCCTGCACATCTTTCGGAAAGCAGCTACCCCCGTACCCAACACCCGGGAAAAGAAATCGCCTGCCGATCCGTTCATCAGCACCAATGCCCTTACGAACTGAATCTACATCGGCATTAACAAGTTCGCACAGATTGGCGATCTCATTCATGAATGAGATTTTAGTCGCGAGAAATGAATTCGCAGCATACTTGGTTAATTCAGATGAACGTTCGTCCATATATATTATCGGATTTCCCTGGCGTACATAGGGTCCATATAGTTCTGTTATCAACTTTTGAGCTTTTTCACTGGTAGTTCCAACCACAACCCGGTCAGGCTTCATGAAATCGTCAACCGCAACACCTTCCCGTAAGAATTCCGGGTTTGACACCACATCGACTTCTACCGAAGTGTTCTCTTTAAATACTTTAACAACTTTATCCGCAGTACCAACAGGAACAGTTGATTTTGTAATAACTACCTTATAATCCGTGATTAACTTCGCGATATCTTTAGAGGCACCTAAAACATAGCTCAGATCGGCTGCGCCGTTCTCCCCCGGGGGAGTTGGTAAGGCGAGAAATATTATTTTAGCATCGGCGATCGCTTCAGCCAGGTCAGTGGTAAATTTCAGTCGGTTTTGCTCTATATTTCTGTGAAATAAGACATCCAGTCCCGGCTCATAGATAGGAACCTTCCCATCTCTCATCATTTGAACTTTCTCTTCATTAATGTCAACACAGGTAACAACATTTCCAGTCTCAGCAAGACATGTCCCGGTTACCAAACCCACGTATCCCGTACCAATAACAGCTATTTTCATTCTTTAGGTAAATTATTATTAAAAGATTAAAGTTTAACTTGGCCGAATATAAGAAATCCAATGCTTTTATTTTATAATCTTGGTATTCGGCTGTATCAGGTACTCATACAATTGGCATGCCTGAAAAGTTTAAAAGCAAGAGCGTTTATCAACGGACGAAAAAATCTTTTAGAGCGAATAGAGCATGCTATCATACCCGGCCAAAAACATATCTGGTTTCATTTTGCCTCTCTCGGCGAATTCGAACAGGGGCGCCCGGTGTTGGAACAAATGCGCAAAAACTACCCCGAGAGCAGGATATTCATCACATTCTTCTCACCGTCAGGCTTTGAAATAAGAAAAAACTACCCACTGGCTGATCATATTTTTTACCTCCCGCTCGACACCAGTTATAATGCCGAAAGATTCATAAACGCGGTTAATCCCGAAATGGCAATTTTTACCAAGTACGAATACTGGTATCACTACTTTACAGAATTGAAGAAGAGGGAGATACCAGTGTACATGATCTCAGCAATTTTCAGAAAAGATCAGGCTTTTTTTAAATGGTTTGGCGGAATACAACGTAAAATATTAACATGCGTCAGGATGTTTTTTGTGCAAAATGTGGAAAGTAAAGTTTTACTTGAGCAATTAAATCTGACAAATGTGAGGGTAAGCGGCGATACACGATTTGATCGTGTATATGAAAATACACAAAACCCAAAACGAATTGACCTGGTTAAAAAGTTTTGCTCTGATCGTAAGGTCATCGTTGCGGGCAGTACCTGGCTGCCTGATGAAAAGCTGGTTTCGTCCATACATGAAATGCTTCCTAACTGGAAACTTATCATTGCACCTCATGAGGTCGAAGAAGCGCGGATCAAAGAAATTGAAGCATTATTTCCGGACAGCGTTCGCTTTACCAGGGTGGAGACAACGGAATCCGAGTTTCGCACTCTGATAATTGACAATATCGGTATGCTCTCCTCTCTTTATCAATATGGAAATATCGCGTATATAGGCGGAGGGTTTGGAGCAGGAATTCACAACACGCTGGAGGCCGCTGCTTTTGGTTTACCTGTGATATTTGGGCCCAAATATGGTAAGTTCAAAGAAGCAAAAGACCTGATAGAACTTGAAGCTGCCTTCCCGGTTGCAGATCTTGATGCATTTAGGGCTGTTCTAAAAAGATTAAGCGAAGAAGATAATTATCTAAAGGCGGGATCAAAGGCGTTTAATTACGTGGAAACTAACACCGGTGCGACCGACCTGATTCTGAAGCATATTGATTATCCGCCGAATTAAAACTTTGTCTCTTATGAGGAGATCCGTAAATACTTAAAATTTCTTTCTCAGTATCAATATTATGTTTAATAACGGGACTTGCCTTCAAAATTCTGCACTGGCCGCACGGTCAGGAGATTATAGTGATTGCATTCGTCCGCGCCATAATGTTTGTTGTCGCTGCACTACTGGAAGTATGGTCCGGTGATATTCGCATCTCTGAAAAAATTATGTGGACTTTAGGGTTCCTGGTGATGACAACATTAACCGGCCTTTTGTACCTGGCCGTCGGACGAGAACATGTGTTGACTCCCCGATCATCTTATAAACAGTTCTAAGAAACTACCAAGTCCTTCATCGCTTCTATCCAAACCGGATGATCGTTCAGGCTCTCGACAAGCTGCACCCGTTCTCCGCCCAACGCTTTAAATTCATCGCCATATTCCACGGTGACTTCATACACTGTTTCGAGGCAATCCGCCACAAATGCCGGGCAAAATACCAGCAGGCTTCTAACACCTTTTGCTGCCACTTCCTTTATCACCTCACTCGTGTAAGGCTGAACCCATGGATCTTTTCCCAGTCGCGATTGAAAACAGACCGTATACTTGTCGGGTGTTACACCCAGGCGGGAGGCAATGAGTCTCGCCGTCTCATAACATTGAGCCGAATAGCAAAACTTATTATTCTCATTCAGGCTCGAACAGCAATTATCCTTTTTCAGGCAATGGACGCCGGAATGATCAGCCTTCACCAGCTGGCGCTGAGGTAATCCGTGAAAGCTAAACAATATATGATCGAAGTTTTCGGGCTGATGTTTCCTTGCATTGTCTGCAAATGTCTCGATCATCCCTTCATTATCATGAAAAGAGTTAATAAAGGAAATATTCGGAATAGTTTGCCATTTGCCTACCAGCTCCATTACCTTTTCCAGTACTGAGCCGGTGCTTGCGGAGGCATAATGCGGGAAGAGCGGAAGAACCCGAATGCTGTCAACTTTTAGATCTTTTAGCTTGTTCAAAGCTGATTCGATGGAAGGATTCTGATACCGCATGGCCAGCTCCACATGATAATCCTCCCCTAACTTTTCCTGGAGCAGCTCCGCTTGACGAATACTATAATACAGCAGAGGTGACCCCGTAGTATCTGACCAGATCTCCTTATACAATTTAGCCGATTTCGGACCCCTGAAAGGAACTATAAGTCCTTTGACCAGCGCCGCACGCCAAACCGGATTTACATCAATAACACGACCGTCCATCAGAAACTCATCCAGATATTTCCTTACATCAGCAGTCGACGGACTGTCAGGCGTACCTAAGTTGACTATTAAAATTCCTTTTTTACCCATTATAATTCGATGATCACTCCTATTGTCGGGAGAATATTCCCGTTTTCATTATCTATTAATTTTGTCTTGTAACGTGCCGTATCAGCCGGATCATCCTGTGGCAAGCCATCAGCTGAACGGTCTAAAAGCAGTATAGGCTGCAGCTTATATTTATTATATGTCAGGTTTTGTATATCCAGATAAACATTAAGGCTAAACTTCTGAAAGGGATATTTTTTGTCAACACGCAGATCTAACTGATGGAAGTTGCCTAACCTGTTTTCGTTCAGCTGGTCATAGTCCTGAATTCCCTGCGGATATACTGAGTAATTACTTTTAAGAGATGAGGTCTCAATATCATAAGGACTGTAAGGACTGCCGCCGCTCAATCTCAATTTAGCACCGATCTCCCAGTTTTTTTTAAGCAGCTTGCCGCCAGTCATACTGACAATATAGCGCGTATCCCATGATGACGGCACATAAACGTCATTCTTATCCTGGAACTCGCTCTTGAAAAGAGTTAAGGCAAATATTCCGTAAAAACCCTTGTTCAGTCGCTGCTGAGCCAGGAACTCAGCTCCATAAGACCGCCCGATAGTAAAACCCGTTACAGGCCTGTTTCCAATAACTCCGAAGTCGGCACCCAAGTTCGCAAGCGGAATATCGTTTCCCAAAACATTAATGATCGGGTACTGATCGTAATATTTATAGAACCCTTCCACTGTGAAGCGCGTGTTTTTCAGCGTGTTATATTCTAACCCGAGCACAACCTGGCTTGAACGAATATAATCCACCTCTTTATTTAACAAAGGTCCGCTGGTTTGCGCCCGGTATCCCAGTACGGTATATGCCGGAAGCTGGTAATAAATCCCGGTATTGGCATTCACGCTTAGTTTATCAGTGAAATTGTACGAAGCTGAGATCCGCGGGGAAATAGTTCTGCTCAGGTCATTCATTCTGGCTGAGTAGGTATTGGCATCGGCCCTTAATCCGGCGGAAATAACCAATTTCTCGCCGAACATCGAACGACTTACCTGGCCAAATAAACCATATTTAATAATGTCCAGTTCAGATGCGTATTCGGAGCTTCCGAAAGGTAGAACAAACAACGAACTTGTGCTGTATGCGGCACTTTCAATCCCGAAACCGTAATTAATTTTGTATGCGCCCTCCTGGCTGTTGTTCTCAAACCGTAGCTTATTCTCAATTTCTTTCGATGAATAATCCAAGGTATTCAGCTTATTCTCATCGTTATCCTGGAATTTTTCAGCTCTGTTATCCAGATAGCTGCGACTTAAAACAACAGTAGAATATCCCCTACTCCGGTAGTTTTTATAATTTGCTCCTATGGTATAGCTATCCTGCTCATTGACGGGAATGTTAGACAGGATATAGATGTTCTGTTCTGTCGGATCGGTATCGAAATTAAGCTTGAACCGGTCAACAGCCCCTAAACCCAGTAATGTTAATTCATTTTTAGAATTGAAGCGGGTCTTGATCTTGAACTGGTAATCCTGGTATGACGGCAGAAACGGCAAACCGATGATTTTGAATAAACCCTGGAGATAAGAGTAGCGGTAAGACGCAATGAAAGTGGTTTTATCATTGAGCGGCCCTTCGAAAGTCGCGGCTGCATCACTGAAGCCGGCAGTTAACGATGCTGCCAGCTTTTCCTTGTTGCCGTCCTTTTGCTTGAACTCAAAGACAGAACTTAAACTGTTCCCCCGGTTAGCCGGGAAAGCTCCCGAATAAAAATCAACCTCGCGAATGAAGTCGACATTGATCAGCCCGACCGGCCCACCGGACGATCCCTGGGTTGCGAAATGATTTATGTTTGGAATCTCCACCCCGTCGATATAGAACCGGTTTTCATTGGGTGCCCCGCCCCTGATGATGATATCATTCCGAAAGCTAACCGGGGCTGATACGCCTGGTAAAGATTGAATGACCCTGGAGATATCACGGTTACCACCCGGATTGCGCTTTATTTCCGTTGAGCCAATAGTTCTCAGGGATACCGGGCTTTCTACCGGCTTGATAAATACAGGAGTTCTGATACTTACTTCCTGGAGAGTGGACGCCTCCGTTTCTAATTCCGCATCCACGAAAGATGTCCGGGAATTGCTGACCTGTATATCAAAAACACTTTTTGCTTTATATCCAACGCTTGAGAAACGGATATTGTAAACACCCGGCTTTAAGCCGCTGAACTTGTAATAACCCGTTGAGTCGGTAATCGTCGCCTTACCGATATCCGGCAAATTTACTGAGACTCCCGGAAGCGCCTGGTTTGTTAGTCCATCAGTAAGCTTCCCGGTTATAATACCTGTTGATAACTCATTGACTTGAGCCTCAACCACAGGGCTGATACCAAAGATGAAAATTAAAAGTCCTATATATCTTTTCATACGGGCGTTTGCCGGCAAAAATACTGCAAAGTCCAGACGACTCTACTAACGGCAATTAATATCAGTTCTTTTTACGGCCGTATGACCAATGGGTAAACCTTAAACGAAAAATATCCTCCAATAAACGGGTTAATATGATTCAAGAACATCTTTAACTTCTTTCATCAGCCACATCGGAGTGGAGGTTGCCCCGCAAATACCAACCTTATCATCGGGGCTAAACATTCCAGGGGAGAGTTCTTCAGCTTTTGAAATGAAGACAGTATTGGGGTTATATTGGCGACACACCTCATAAAGCACTTTGCCGTTAGACGATTTAACGCCCGACACAAAAATGATCTTATCGAAATCTTTTACAAATTTCCGAAGATCATCATACCGGTTGGAGACTTGCCGGCAGATTGTATCGTTGGCTTTAACTTCATAGCCCCTGCTGATCAATTCATCCTTGATATTGTAAAATTTATCGGTGCTTTTCGTCGTCTGGCTGTATAGCGTAAACTTCTCCGGAAGGTCGACATCCTCCAGCTCAGCAATATCCTGGAAAACAAGGGCTTCGTTGTTCGTTTGTCCCTGCAAACCGATAACTTCAGCATGTCCATGCTTTCCGAAGATCAGGATCTTTTCCTCTGCGTCATGCGAATTCTTTATGCGGTTCTGCAATTTTAATACAACAGGGCAGGAGGCATCGATGAGAGTAATATTATTCTCCAGAGCCAGCTTATAAGTTTCAGGGGCTTCACCATGTGCGCGGATCAGGACCTTTTCATTTCTGAGAGACTTCAGGTCTTCATGCGAAATAATCCTTAAACCCTTCCTTTTCAGGCGGTCAACTTCTTCATCATTGTGAACAATATCCCCCAGGCAGTATAAATATCCTTCGTTATCCAGAATATCTTCAGCCATATCGATGGCGTAAACAACGCCAAAGCAGAATCCTGAATCCCTATCGATTGATACCTGAAGATTATAGCCCATTTTCTAATTAATTGCGTGCGCCTTTAGTCGCGTTATGCAAAAATACAAAAATTGTTCCTTAGGTATATAAATGCAATAATAAAGAAGCATTTGAGTGAGCACCATAAAGGAGCATACCCAGTCTTTGGATTAGCCTAGCATTTCATAGCTTTAATAATACAGAAAATAGTCCCGGGCAAAAAAAAGACTGCCCCTAGTGGAGCAGTCTTAACTTCTTTGGATCATGACAATTATTTAGAGCGATTCATTTTCATCCAGTGATCTACAGAGTAAGGTCCCGAGCCCACTACCCAGAAAAGGATCAACAACATCAGGACAATAACAGACAACCAGAGTTCAGAATTAAGGGGTGAAAATCCTTTTGAAATATTGACAAAGAAAACGGCACCAACCAAAATGGGAATCTGAATAACGACGGCAAACCTTGTAACCAGGCCGATAATGATGAGAACGCCGCCAACAAGATGAGCAAAAGCAATTACGTGAGTTAAGGCCATGGCCATTAAACCTGAAAAGCTGTAGACACTATTCTGAACAAAAAAGTCCTTAAGCACATCGGTGTCAGAAACAAAAGAGATTCCTTTCATTAGTATCACAAGGCCTAGCACTACACGCAAAGCATCCAGCCATTTAGCATGATGAACGTCGCCCCAATGTTCGATTTTCTGTACCGTATTCATAGTTACCTCCTTTAATGAATTTTAAAAAATTGGTTATATGAATTTACAGAAATCCTTACGGAATTCACAATTAGAGACGCTCATAATTGAACAGTGCGTTCTGTTATTTTAAAACATCCAGCACTCTGAACAACTTCTGCCTAACCGCCGAGCTGCTGCCGCTGTAATTATTGATGATGATGGAGAATACAACAGGCACCCCAGATGCGCTGGTTTCATAACCAGTGTAAGCGATCACATCATTGATACTACCGCTTTTCATCTTCATGTTGTTATAAACCGGAAAGCTGTCAAAATAAGATTTAAACCAGGGTTCTTTCCTGGCTGATAAGAGTATTTGAGCCATGGCAAGCGTTGTGATCCGGTTAGCCGGCGAAAGCCCGCTCCCGTCGTAAATATTCAAAGCGTTTTGATCAATACCGAGCTTATTCTGCCACAGTTCTTTTACTGCTTCGACACCATCAGATGTTTCCGCCCCTTTTCCGGAGTTAAGCGCCAGAGATCTGACCAGATGTTCACCATACAAATTGATGCTTTTCTGGTTAAACCAGTATACGATCTGGCTCAAGGTGGGAGATATATGCACAGAAATAATCTTCCCAGCCGGCAGAAAACTTTGTTTATCAGCTGATAGCTGCCTGCCGGTAACAGGACCGGAAGTAAATCGGATACCAAGGCTTCCTAAAGTGTCTTGCAGGCGGTAGGCCAGTTCAAAGGCAGGATCGGGAACAGATGCCGCAATTGTTTTTTTCAGGTCGAGGCCATAAGTTCCCCGGAGGTAGATGATATTAGTATAGGGCGCCGAGTAGGCATATACATTATCGCCACTCCCTGCATTGCCCGTTGTCACTTCATTAATGATCTTTAAATAGCTCATTTCGGGAACCGTTCTAACCAATGTCACCGGGTCGCCGGCTTTGTTGCCGGGCCTAAAGATCAGATCGAACTGGTTCTCATGCCATGTGAGTGAGTTGGGTCCGGCTCCATAGTAATTGCCTATATCCTGCCAGATCCAGCCGCCGGGTAAGGTTTGAGTTCCGAGAAGTGAATCATCCGCTATCAGCCTGCCGTTCACCCTTTTTATGCCACTAGCCCTGATGGCCAGCACCCATTTATTGAAAACAGCTTCCTGCTTCGTTTCACTGTAACGCCAGCTGCCCAGAGTTGGGTCTCCCCCACCTTTTATGATCAAATCGCCGTTCAGGACTCCATCCACATTGATACTCCCCGAATAACCTAATGTGGTATTCCAGGTATTCTCGGAACCCAGCAGGTGATAGGCAGCGGCTGAAGTGACAGTCTTTAAGGTAGAGGCAGGCGCCAGTCCGGTGTTGCCATTGTCAGAAAAGACGATCTCGCCACTCTCGGCATTTAAAACCGTTAATGAGGCGCTGGCATATTTCAGCTGAACATCATTCTTGAGAGCTGAATAGGCTTTCTCAACTTTCTGAGAAAGGGCCTGAGAAAAGGCTTGAAATACAAAAAGGCAAAAAAATGCGGTAAAGGATAATTTCATCTCTGAAGGCGGAATTGGTGCATTACAATAAGTGTTTACAGCCTATTTTAACCTGACCTTTACAAAAACGGGCAGATGGTCTGAAGGATAGCGCTGGTTTTTAGAATCGGATAAAACGGCAAACTTCAATACCCCGATCTTATCGTTTACAAAAATATAGTCTATGCGTTCCTTCAGTTCTGCATTGAACCTGAAAGCATTAAATGTACCCGCAGGACCATAAGGCTTAGCTTTTGAAACATCTTTCGTATCTTTCAGAAGGGTTTTGATCTCAGTTACCGGGGGCGTATCGGGAGCCGTATTCAGATCGCCGGTCAGGAATACAGGAAATTTCCCAGCGATCTCGCCTATCTTTTTACGGATTAGTTCGGAGGACTTTAATCTTGCGTTTCCTCCCATGTGATCGTAATGAGTATTGAACACATAAAATTCCTTTTTCACTGACTTATCGAACAACTTTACCCATGTACAGATCCGGATAATTTGCGCATCCCATCCCTTCGATGGTTTTTCGGGCGTTTCTGAGAGCCAGAAAGTACCGGCATCTTTTTTTTCAAAGCGCGCTTTATCATAATAGATAGCGGTATACTCACCTTTGGTCATTCCGTCTTCCCGTCCCACACCTTCCAGCCCAAAGCGACTGCTGTTCAGGAGAAAATCAACCTGCTCTTTCAATGCCTCCTGAACGCATAATATATCTGTATCATAAAATTCAACCAGGTCTTTTACCCACTCCTTCCGGTTGGGCCATGCGTTTATACTATCTCCGGGATTGTTATAACGAATGTTGTAGGTCATGATGTTAATGTCCTGCTGTGCAGAAGCTGTCCCGAACATAAGGCAAAGAATGGTGCATACAATGAATGATCGCATAGAGTTTAACTTTGAAGATTTTAATTTTTAATGAGTTGATTTACCATAAGGTTCACCTCAAATATACACCCTTAATGAAATATTCGAAGCTTTAGATGAGCGGCTGGCCACTCTGTGAAATTTCCCTAACAAAAAACCCGGCCTAAGAGCCGGGTTTAAATATTTATAATAATGATCTTAGCCGATTAAAGCATTTTTAATCAAATGTTCTGCGATCTGAACAGCGTTGGTAGCAGCCCCTTTGCGCAGGTTATCCGCAACGATCCAAAGATTTAAAGTATTGTCCTGGGATTCATCACGACGAATTCGGCCGACAAAAACTTCATCCCTCTCGTGCGCATCCTTTGGCATCGGGTATTTCAGGTTAGCCGGATCATCCACAACAATAACTCCTTCTTCCTTTTCAAGAATAGAACGAACTTCTGCAAGGTCGAAATCATTTTCGAACTGGATGTTCACTGACTCTGAGTGGCCGCCCATCACCGGGATGCGAACGGTGGTCGCTGTAAGCCTGATGGAATCATCACCCATGATCTTCTTCGTTTCCAGGATCATTTTCATTTCTTCCTTGGTATATCCGTTCTCCTGGAAAACATCGATCTGCGGGATCACATTCAGATCTATAGTGTAAGGATAAGCCATTTCGCCATTAATTCCCTGACGTTCATTCATCATTTGCTCCACGGCCTTTACACCAGTACCTGTTACCGACTGGTATGTAGATACAACCACCCGTTTGATCTTATAACGATCGTGCAGTGGCTTCAGAACCACCACCATCTGTATTGTGGAACAATTCGGATTGGCGATTATCTTGTCGTCCTTTCCTAAAACGTGTGCGTTTACTTCCGGGACAACCAGTTTCTTGTCCGGATCCATTCTCCAGGCTGAAGAGTTGTCGATAACTGTTGTTCCTGCTTCAGCGAAGCGAGGAGCATCCTTTAAGGATGTACTTCCACCGGCTGAAAACAGCGCTACATCCGGCTTCATCGCAATAGCTTCATCTACAGTTACAACAGTGTACTTCTTTCCCTTGAACTCGATCTGTTTACCTGCACTCTTGGCTGAGGCTACCGGGATCAATTCTGTAACTGGGAAATTGCGCTCTGCTAAAACCTTTAACATCACCGATCCTACAAGACCGGTAGCGCCTACTACTGCGACTTTCATGTGTAACTTTTGTTTAGTAAATTAATTTTTTGAATCAGGCAAATATGAAGAATTGTTTACTCATTTTTTTCTCATTGATCTGCAAATGTGCCTTTTCTCAACTAAACGATGATTTTAATGACGGTAATTTTACGCACAACCCGTCATGGAAAGGCGACATCAGTTCTTTTTCGGTCAACGGAACCGGACACCTTCAAAGCAACGCGTCACAGGCTGGAAGTACTACCCACCTGGTGACGGCTAACCATCTGGCTAAATCCGCCAGGTGGGAGTTCTATATCCGCCTGGACTTCGATCCTTCTTCAACGAACAGGATAAGAGTATACCTGATCTCTGATAAAGACATGCTTACCGGCCCTTTGGAAGGATATTTCATTCAGATCGGTGAACCGGGCAATACCGATTCATATGATCTTTACAGGCAGTCAGGCACTTCCGTCGTTAAGATCCTGGATGGCCCCGTGCAGCCCAGGCTAAACCCTGATCAGGTCATTTGCAGGCTGCAGGTGAAAAGAGATGAAGCGGGAAACTGGGAACTCGATGCGGATTCAGAAGGAGGCTATAATTTTAAGCCCGTGGGTTTGACTACAGATAATACTTTTAGTCAGACTGCCTGGTTTGGTTTCGCCTGCCAGTTTACCACTACACGATCCGACAAATTCTATCTTGACGACTTTAAAATTGAAGAATGGGAAAGCAACCTCCCACCAGCCTATGAAGCGAGGCTTAACGATATCGTTATAAATGAGATATTCGCCGACCCTGATCCCTCTGTGGGTTTGCCCGATGCCGAATTCATTGAACTTTGGAACCGGACAGGCCAAAATATCTCGTTGAAAAGCTGGACATATGGTGATGCTTCTGTGAGCTACAGATTCTTAGCAGAAATGATTAAAGCCGGTGAACATCTGATCCTCTGTGCTAATGCGGATACCGGCAAATTCAAAACTTTTGATCGCGTTCTTGGAATATCACCCTGGCCCGCATTAAATAATACGGGTGATCATCTTAGCCTGAAAGATGATAAAGGACGTATCATTAATACCCTTAGCTATACTAACGAATGGTATCGGGACGGAACAAAACAAGATGGAGGCTGGACACTGGAGCTCGTTGATCCAAATGCCGTGTGTGCAGGTATAAAAAACTGGCTGGCCAGTGTTGATACAAAGGGTGGTACACCGGGAAGGGTGAACTCCGTGTATAAACTTTTTGATGAAGGTCCCCCGCTGCAGGTAAGCAAAGTGCTCTTGATCGACAGCATAACCCTGGCTGTTACTTTTAACCGTTTTACCGATAGCCTGAGCGCTGTTAACCCGGGCAACTACCTGCTGAATAATGGCGTTGGCAAACCCCTGTCGGCTGTTTATGCCACGTCAGACCAGCTGACGGTAGCGCTTAAACTACCTGTACCGCTGGTCCGGGGGAAGTTCTACAAACTTTCTGCAGAAGGAATTACGGATTGCAGCGGTGCAGAAATTCAGAATGGCGCGGGCACGATGGAATTCTTTATTCCCGCAGAGATCCGGAAATCGGGTATCCTGATCAGTGAGGTTCTGTTTAACCCGAGGCCCGCAGGTGTCGACTTTGTAGAGATCTATAACAATTCGGGTCAGGAGTTGGACCTGGCAGAACTCTCTATAAGCAATGTGTCGCAGCCGGATACACTAAACCGTGCGAAACGAATAAGTAAAGACCAACAATTAATAAGACCCGGTGAATTTATGGTGTTGACCTCTGATCCCGAGAGGGTCAAAAATGAATACTTTACCGAGAAGCCAAACGCATTTCTGAAAATGCCGGACTTCCCGGCCTATAATAACGACCAGGGAGTCGTCACACTATTAAAAAATGCGCAGATAATTGACCAGTTTAATTATTCAGAGAAAATGCACATGCCGCTCATAAAGGATCCTGATGGGATCTCGCTGGAGAGGTCGGATTATAAAAAACCGGCTGACGAGCCGAAAAACTTCAGGTCTGCGGCTGCCTCTGTCGGCTTTGCCACACCTGGCTACCAAAACTCCCAATACCAGCCCGATAATGATTCTGAGGATGAATTTAAACTCGCGTCACTGACTTTCTCTCCGGACAACGATGGTTTTGAAGACGAAATGGAACTTCATTACCGCCTGAATAAACCGGGCTATATTGCCAACATTACCATTTTTAATGACCGGGGGAATGTTGTCCGGAAACTGTATCAGAACTACAGCCTGGGAACCGCGGGAACCTTAACCTGGAACGGGCTGGATGATACGGCCACGGTGAGAACGGCAGGCATATACCTTCTATATGCCGAGCTTTTTAACACCGAAGGTGAGATAAAAAAATTCCGGAAAACCGTTGTATTGGCAAAAAAGCTGAATTAGGTTTGCCCCATCAGGTTTTCTGTATTGCGGCAAAGGTTAAATCTTAAACTTTTTTACCTTTGAACAAAACCCCGTACATGAAAGAGACTATTTTGGTGATTGGCTCAAACGGCCAGATTGGGACAGAATTAGTAACAGAACTTCGAAAAATACACGGTGAGAATCACGTTATTGCATGCGATATCAGGCGCCCGGATTATGATATTAAAAATGCCGGTCCCTTTGAATTTGTCAATGTTTTAGAGAAGGATATACTCAACAATATTTTCAAAAAATATAAACCTACACAGGTTTACCTGCTCGCTGCATTGCTTTCGGCTACCGGCGAGCAAAATCCCAAACTTGCCTGGGATCTGAATATGAACGGCTTACTGAATGTGCTGGATCTTGCCCTGATTTATAAAACCCATCGGGTATACTGGCCAAGTTCAATAGCAGCTTTCGGAGTGAATTCACCAAAAGTCAACACCCCACAATACTGTATCATGGATCCGAATACGGTTTATGGTATCAGCAAGCTGGCCGGAGAAAGATGGTGCGAATACTACTTTCAAAAATACGGTCTTGATGTACGAAGCATCCGATATCCGGGTTTAATAAGCTGGAAGGCTGCTCCGGGCGGCGGGACTACCGATTATGCGATCCATATTTTTCATGACGCCTTGAAAAAAGCAAGCTATACCTCATTTCTCTCGGCACAAACCCAGCTGCCTATGATGTATATGGATGATGCAATACGGGGTACGATCGAGCTGATGAATGCACCTGCTGAAAATATAAGCATCCGTTCAAGCTACAATTTTGCGGGCGTCAGTTTTACACCTGAAGTACTTGCTGCCGAGATCAGGAAACATATCCCGGACTTTAAGTTAAGCTATATGAAGAACGATCCGCGTCAGGCGATCGCTAATAGCTGGCCGCAATCGATTGATGACAGCCAGGCTCAGAAAGATTGGAACTGGAAACTCGAGTTCGACCTGGCCAGAATGACAGAGGATATGTTACATAACCTGAAAAGCTAAGTGTCGTACTTATTAGTACATTAAGATATACTCAATATTAGAAATAGATAAAGTAATGGGAAGAGCATTTGAATTCCGTAAAGAAAGAAAATTTAAGCGCTGGGCTAAAATGGCGGTTCAGTTTACGCGCCTTGGCAAAGAGATAGTAATGGCAGTGAAGGCAGGCGGTTCGAATCCGGATGCCAACTCCCGCTTACGTACGGCAATGCAGAATGCTAAGGCGGTAAATATGCCTAAGGATCGTGTGGAAGCGGCAATCAAAAGGGCTTCGAACAAAGACGAGAGTAACTACGATGAGATCGTTTACGAAGGATATGCACCGCATGGCGTTGCAATACTTGTTGAAACTGCTACCGATAATACAAACCGTACAGTGGCTAACGTACGCAGCTATTTTACTAAGACCGGAGGATCATTAGGAAAAACCGGTTCTCTTGACTTTATTTTTACCCGCAAGTCGGTATTCCGCTTCGAACCGGGTGAACTCGATATGGAAGAACTGGAGTTTGAACTGATCGATGCTGGTTTGGAGGATCTTTTTATTGAAGAAGATGCTGAAGGAAAGGATGTGGGCGTAATACACACTTCTTTTGAGGATTTCGGAAAGATGCAGAAAGCACTGGAAGAAAAAGGCCTCACCGTAATAAGCGCCAAGCTTGAGCGATTACCGCAATCAACAACAGCTGTTACCGAAGAACAGGCGGCAGATGTTATAAAACTGCTGGATAAAATGGAAGAGGATGATGACGTGCAGGCAGTTTACCATAACATGGCGGAGTAGTTAGTATGGTAATAGGATAATGTGCTAATACGATAATGTGGGAATGTGGGAAAGTTTAGGTAATAATTTCATCCCTTAATATCCGATTACCAATTAATCGAAGAATCAAATCATGGGATTATTCACATCGCGTAAACAACAGAAGCCAGTTGAGGTGAAGTTTCAGAAAGGTCTGCTTTTTATAAAGGTGGATAACGGGAAGGAAATTGCTTATCCCCTGGACTGGCACCCGAAGCTTTTGCATGCAAGTGATGATGAAAGGGCTTATTGGAAGCTGAAACCTGATGGTTCAGGAATTCGATGGGATAACCTGGATGTGGAGATCGACTTTTAGATTATTAGAAGGATAGACCTAAGGTCTATCCTTTTTTATTTCTCGGTGCACCAGCGTAGAAATGTAAGGTGATTAGAGTACAAATCAGCTAAAAAAATGGAGCTTTTAGAGGGTAACTAATCGATATTTGCCGGCACTTTCTTTATCGAAGGGCTTTGAAATCCAAGCCGGTTCAATCCTCTTTGTACGTCGGGTGAACTCATAAATAATTTCCAAAGCAGGCCACTGCGATAATTTTCTATCATTACGATAATAGGGCCCTGATCTATCGCAAGGTGTGAGTCAGCATACCAGTCTTTCGACTCGCTAAATGCGTCAACAAAACCGTATTCACTCCATAATTTATCGCCTTTGTCATAGTAAAAATGCCTTAGGGCTTCCATAGAAAATTCTGGGGTGTAAGGCATAGCTGATAGAGCGGCGGTGGGTGTAATAACCCCAAGATCTTCCTCCGGCGAATGTGCTGCATATCCTCCATGACTATCGCTTGCAGTAAGGCCCCAGCTTTTTTCAGAATAACCTTTAAATTTTTTCGGATTGTCGATACAGTAAGCTCTGTTTATGAGTGTATGACTTTTATTCTGTTCCCAATAATCTGCATACTGATCTTTCAGGCCGCGAGGATCGAGACCAAGAAAGGAGTAATGAGAAAAAAACAAAGGTCCCCCGTAATCGAAACCCAGCGGGAGTTTGATATCATAGAAGGTCCTTTCATTACGGAAGAAATTACTGCTGGTCCAGCCCTGGTGATACACTTTTGGTTCAATAGCATAGCGGGGGGATGAAGCGGCCAGAACATAAGTTATTAGACATTCATTCCATCCCCGTATCTGGTGGTTCATACTCCAGCCATTATTCGGACTCCAGTGCCAGTACAAGACATTCTGGCCACCCTGCGTATGCCAGTTCCACTCAACGCCTTCCCACATCCATAGTATCTGGTTTCGTATCTGTTGTTCTACCGGATCCTGTGCATTAAAATATTGCCTCGCACATATCAGGCCCTGAAAAAGAAATGAAGTTTCCACAAGATCACCGCCATCATCCTTCATACTGAACCGAATCACCTTGCCGGTTTCCCCATTCAACCAGTGGGGAAAAACACCATGGAACATATCTGCCTTAAATAAGAATTTGACAATTTTCTGTACCCGTGCAGCCGCCTGCGCCCTTGTTATCCAGCCTCTTTCAGCGGCTACGATGATGGCCATGATACCGAAACCTGTACCGCCTGTGGTTACAACTTCATTTCCGTAATCAAAAGAAGTGTTGCTGCGTTCCCGTGCCATACCGCTTACGGGATGACCAAAGTCCCAGAAATAGCGGAAAGTCTGCTTTTGTACCTGGTCGAGCAGTGCGCTGTCAGATAAATTCTTAATTATGCCCTCCGGACGAATTAATCCGGATTGATCAGCTTTCTTTTTCTGAGCAATACCTGTACTTACCCAGATCAGGATAAGCAGAATCAAAACCAATATTTGTTTCATATGTCAGTCGTTATTGTATAATACTAAAGATTGGGACTTTGAAATCCCAATGTTCTCATTCCGGATTTTATTTCCGGACAACTCATAAATAAATTCCACAACAAACCGCTCCGATGATTCTCAATCATAATAATCTGAGGTCCCTGATCAATTGCCAGGAAGGAGCTGGCTACCCAGGGTTCTGTTAATGAAAATGCGTCAACAAAACCATATTCTTTAAAGATCCTGTCTCCAAGTTTATAATAGAAGAACTTTAATGCTGCCATCGACTCATCAGGTGTATAAGGCATAGAAGACAATGCTGCTGTAGGCGAAATAACTCCGGTATCTCCCGAGGGTTCATGTACGCGATACCCGTTAATGTCATCACTGGCTGTCAGGCCCCAGCACAACTCACTGTATCCTACGAATCCCCTGGGATTTGCTTTGCAATAATTATAGCTAATCAGGGAATGTGAAATATTTTGTGCCTCATAGTTGGCATAAGCATCGGTCAGGCCTTTAGGGTTAATCCCTAAAAACGAATAATGAGCGAAAAATAAAGGCCCTCCCATCTCAGGGCCTAATGGAAGCTGGTGCCCAAAATAAATTTTGCCATTTCGCATCTGGCCGTTCCGTGCCCATCCTTTATCGTAAACGGCTTTTGGGATTGGAGATCTGGAGGATGCGGCGAGGACATAAGTGATCAGGGCTTCGTTCCAACCCTCGATCCGGTGATTCATTTCCCATCCGAAGTCAGGACTCCAGTGCCAATATAAGACATCTTCATTATTCCTCCGAAACCAGTTCCACTCGACATCATTCCAGATTGTATTTATATCAGACCTGAGTGCAGATTCCGCAGCATCATCTGCACTGAAATACTGACGGGCGATTAACAGACCCTGTATCAGATAGGCTGTCTCAACCAGATCGGCCCCATTATCCTTTGGGCTGAAGGGAATAACAGCACCGGTGGTTCCGTTTAACCAATGCGGAAAAGCCCCATGAAAACGCTGTGCATTATTTTTTAGGAAACCTACTATCTTCTGCATTCGCACCAGTGCTTCCGCTCGTGTAATAAATTGCCTGTGGACACCCGTAATAATAGCCATGATCGTGAATCCTGAGCCTCCCGAGGTGACAAGGTCTCCGGACGTCTCTCTTTCGCGCGCCAGGCCACTTACAGGATGGCCAAAATCCCAGAAATATTTAAACGTTTGACGCTGAACTAAAGTGAGCAACTCCTCATCTGTGATGACAGGAAATTTATCAGCCTTACTATAGGATGTCCCAAGTTTAATAACCACGGGAGCTGGTAATATCCCCTGAGTTGAAGAGCGAATGTCAGAAACGGTAATTGTGTAGGCAGTCAGGGGGGAAAGCTCACCGGAAGTCCTGATCACCAATGAATTACCATTTTCGATGGCGGTGATCAAGGGTATCGATGTGCTTACCGAAGAAGTTAAAACCACATTCTGAGAGATACTCGCGGGGTCAATAGGTTCTTTAAAATCGATCTTTATATTCGGGCTGAGAGATACTCCGGCAAAGACCTTATTTGTATTGGTAATCCCATCAATAGAAATTGAAACCAGGGTGAGATTCTTCTTAACAAGGGGTGGCTGCTTCTCCTTGTCTTCTTTACATGAAGAAATTAAGAATAGCAGTAAAATAGATATGACCGGAAACCTGCAGGTTATTACAAATTCACTGATAGTGTTAGAATTCCCGTACCTGAGCATTTGTATTCTCTAACAACATCAATGTCAGGCAACCACGAGTTCGCCTGACATTGATTAGTATATGCATATTAATTAACGTCCTTGTCTCTCCAGTATCTGGAGGGCACTTACTTCCTGGGATGTCAGTGCGGAGTTATAAATTCTGAATTCGTCGAGCTTACCGGTGTAGTTTAACATCCATGTTTCGGGAGCGTTATAAGGTGCTCCTAAATGGTTTTGCATTCCCCCAATAATAAATCTTGTTGGATTCTTGAAACTCAATGGACCTAAAGGGTCTCCGGCTGAATTAGCTTTACGATCTTCAGCATTTGGAGGAAGGTTCTTTTTCTGGCCGTTCACATACCATGCGACCTTAGAGGTAGCTGCATCATAAGACAACGCTATATGGCGCCAGCCATTATACATATCATCCGGCCTGAAATCACCGAACGGTTCGATCCAGTGTTCAACAAACGTCGCTGTATTATTTTCGAAATGGAACTTCATAAACATCTTATTGTCACTTGAATTATTCCCTTCGATCATCATAAAGAAATTACTCCAGAAACTGCCGTCTTGCTTGGAGAGAGCAAAAACCCCCTGAGCGTCGCGAGGATGCTTAGCTGTATTTACCCACAAGCTCACGGTAAAGCTGGTGAGCCCGGCCAGAGGACCGGGATCAGTATAACCAATGAACCCGTTTGCAGAACCCTGATAAGCCTGACCTTTAACTCCCGCTGTAAAGCTGGTCGTGCCGGAAGCGGCCCCGCCTGTCACAGCATTCTTTACATCGTTTACGTTTCCTTCAAATGAAAAATGAGCAACAAGAGTGGATGGAGATATTTCATCGGAATTGACAAATCCCCCTTCAACCGGCGGCGGGTCGCCAGGAGGAAAATCATCGTCCATTTCTGGTTTAGTACAATTCGTCAACCCGGTCAGGATAATTGATGCTACCCCCAACCATATACTGTTTTTAATCGTTTTCATGATCCTAATATTTATTAATAACCCGGATTCTGTGTTAATCTGTTTCCACTCAGGTCAATCTGAGACTGCGGTATTGGAAACACTTCGTTCCGCCCAGCTACAAAGCCTTTAGGCCCTAAAACTGTACTTGCCCGGCCCTGTCTGACAAGGTCAAAGAATCGATCATGTTCCATTGCCAGCTCTACCCGGCGCTCCTTCCAGATATTGTCGATAGTTCCCACGGACGCAGGCAGATTTGCTCTTGACCTAACCAGATTCAGGTTCGTTGTTGCATCACCCAGGCCTAAGTTTGCCGCTGCTTCGGCGTTGATCAGCAATACCTCGGCGTAACGCATCAGCCGGATATTTTTAGGTTTGGTGTCTTTATTATTAGTCAGCTGGGGCGATTCGAGCAAAGGGCTATGATATGCTTTGTAATTATACCTATCGTTCTCTACAGAATCCTTGGAAGGAATGCGATAGCCGTCCCATAAAACTGTGCCGGGACTATTGGCCGGTAGGGTTGGCGTTATAAATATGATCGTCGCATTTTTGCGCGTATCATCTGCCTCATAGGCGTTTGCCAAGTCCTGCGACGGGCTGTTAAATCCAAATCCCAGATCATTCCAGCCGCCCCGTCCCCTCGGTCCCTGACCATTGCTGTATAACTTACTTACTGCAGTTTCGCCAACGTTTATGCCTGTCTGCACCTCAAAAACCGACTCGGAATTGTTATTTCCTCCAGCACCGTTGACAGGATTTTCACGGAAAATCAGGGCATAGTCTGGTACGAGACTATATTGTCCTGAATTGATTACATCCCTGGATAAATCATATGCTTTCTGAAAGTCTTTCCGATATAGATACACCTTTGCCAGGTAACTTTGAGCGGCGCCTTTAGTTGCACGTCCAACCGGCGTTGCTCCTTTTAAGGGCAGGTTATCCACAGCAAACTGCAGGTCTTCCAGGACTACCTGGTATATCTCTTCAGCGGTCGCCCTTGTCTGAAACTCATCGCTGTTTCCCTCTGCAGGATCAGGTACACGAATCACTTTAGGAACACCTCCGAAAAATCTAACAAGATTGAAGTAATATAATCCCCTGAGAAAACGTACCTCACCAAGAAGCCTGTTCTTTACGGATTCCTCAAAGGTACTTTGCTCAAGAATATCAATTGACCGGTTTGCCCGGGCAATAGCAGTATAGTGACCGTTCCATAAATTGTTAAAAATGCCATTACCGGCTGTCAAAGTAAAATTATCCAACTGGGCGGCATCAGGGTAATCTGAAGGGGTACTCCCTTTATCGGCATCGTCCGAAGCTATATCGTTTGCCAGGGCATACAGGAAACCTACAGTAGTATTTCCAAATTCACCGAAGTACAGCGTATTATAAACACCGCCAACCAATTTTTCAGCAGCGTTCGGATCACTCAAAGCCTGAATCTCCGTTAGCTGTCCCTGGGGATCAACATCAAGGAAATCTTTGCTGCAGCTCATTATTGTGACCAGCACTGTGAATATTATTAAATATCGTTTTATATTAATCATGATCGTCAAGATTAGTGGTCGATTAAAATCCTATATTAACACCGAACGCATAAGTGCGGGTAGTAGGATAGATCCCAGCCTCAATACCTCCGTTAAGCGGACTTGTGCTAATGATTTCAGGCGTAAATCCGCTGTAGGGGGTGATAGTAGCCAGGTTTTGGGCTGTAACAAAAGCCCTGAGCTTACTTATCTTATATTTAGTTAAGAAGCTGGCTGGTAATGTATACCCCAGCGTAAGATTGTTGATCCGGAAGAAATCCCCCTTTTCCAGGAAATAAGTAGAAGCGGGAAGAGGAGCTAAATTGGCTCGGGGAACATCTGTCTGCGGATTGTTGGGAGTCCATCGATTCTTCGCAATCTCGGTTTCCAGGTTATCACGGGTATCTGCACGGGCTGCCTTCTTAGCATTGTAGACCTTCCCTCCTGCAGTTCCATATGACGAAACACTAAAATCAAATAACTTGTAGTTAAACGTTCCGTTTACTCCGTATGTATATTTAGGCTGGTAAGATCCTGAGAAATCTCTGTCCAAAGCATCAATAACCCCATCGGGAGTTCCTGCCGGACCACTGAGATCCTTGTAACGTAAATCTCCGGGCTTCGCAGTCTTTTGTGCAGAAGCAGCGATCTCTTCAGCGGTCTGAAAGATCCCGTCTGACTGTAAGACAAAGAAACTACCTATCGGCTGACCATTATCAGATTTGGTAACAAAGCCTTGTGTGCCGACACTGCCGTCAAACAATGCCTGGCCACCGTTTAATCCCGTAATTTCATTTTTATTATAGGCACCATTGACGCCGATACTGTATTTAATACCATTGCCCAAATCAGAAATCCAGTTAAGGCCAACTTCCACACCCTTATTGCTGAAATCTGATGCATTTGTAGTAAAAAGATTATCAGTATCTCCCAGGATACCGGGTATTACGATATTGATAAGGGCATCCTCCGTTTTCTTATCATAATAATCGACAGTACCTGTCAGCTGATTATTAATAAATCCGAACTCAAGCCCAAAGTCAAATTCCTTCGTCGTTTCCCATTGAACATTTTCATCGGGCAGCTGGTTGAACGAGATTCCAAGATATTCAGAACCGTCAAAAAAATAAGGCAGGTTGATTGCTGCTATAGGAAAATACGTAGATGTAGGGATCTGGTCATTACCAACCTGGCCGTAACTGGCGCGAATTTTCAAAGCAGTAAAAGTATTCTGGTCTTTCATGAAGTCCTCTTCGATAATGTTCCAACCCAAGCCGACAGAAGGAAAGTATCCCCAGCGGTTTTCTGACGGAAAACGGGATGTACCGTCAGCTCTGAACGTGGCCGTTAACAGGTAGCGACTAGCAAAGGAATAGTTCAATCGGCTTATATAAGAATTGCGGGTAGCCTTGTCCCCTGTATTATCATTGGTTGCACCTATGGGTGAACCTGCTGCCAGGTACCACTGATCCCTATTCTCAGGGACATCTAAACGGGTTCCGGTTAAGCTATTAAACGTGTAGCTTTCTGCAGTGACTCCGACCAGGAAACTTATATTATGATCTCCAGAGGTCCTATTGAAGGTAGCTGTGTTATCCCAAACCCAACGATTAGTAGTATTATCCTTCAAACTATAACTACTATTTGTACGGAGCTGATTACCTCCCTCGGTAAGAAAAACATTATCAGGCCCTGTATTTGCAAAACGATATCCATAAATAGGATTTTTGTAGAAATCAAGATCAACTCCAAGACTTGATCTGAGAGTAAGCCAGGGCAAAGGGTTAGCATCAAGTGCGAAGGTACCCTGAACTTTGTTTCCGGTACCACGATCGTCATTTTTCTCAAGATTTAAAAGAGGGTTACCTACGTTATTCGAGAGAGAAGTATTACCATACAAGTCGCCCACCTTGGAGGGAACATAGGGCGCTGCACGGTAAGAAAGATTGAAAGCATCCAGGTTCACTTCCCTAACATCAAACCTGGAATAAGAGGCCAGTCCCGAAATCTTTAACCAGTCGTTAATATGATATTCATTATTGGAACGGAGTGTCAGGCGTTCAAAGTTATTGGTATTAATAATACCCTCATCAGATAGATACCCGGCACTGAAAAAGTAAGTTGTTTTTTCGCCTCCACCGGAGAAGGATATATTATGGTTTTGCTGAAAACCCGTCTTCAAGATATCGTCGTACCAATCTGTATTTCCCCCGGCGGCTAATTGTTCGGGAGTGATCAGCTCTTCGCCAGTACCGTAAAAAACATTTGCCTCATTGATATAACCTGCATATTGATTCGGGCCAGCCATATTTACCAGGTGGGTCGCTTGCTTGGCCCCAACGGTTCCATTGTACTCTATCACCATTTCACCGGACTTTCCTTTCTTAGTGGTGATCAGCAAAACTCCGTTCGCAGCACGCATACCATAAATAGCTGTTGCAGACGCATCCTTTAGAATGTCCATTGAGACAATATCTGAGGAGTTTATATTCCGAATGTCATCCGTGATAACACCATCAACAACGTACAGGGGATTGGCCCCTGCCAGCATCGTTCCGGTCCCCCGAACCCTGACGGTAGGTGCACTGTTTGGGGCTCCTGAACTTATGATCTGCACCCCGGCTACCTTTCCTTGTATGGCCTGGGTAGCTGCCAAAACAGGCTCCCGGGCAATATCCTCGCCTTTAACCTGGCTAACCGAACCGGTCACATCCTTCTTGCGCTGGGTGCCATAGCCGACTACGACAACCTGCTCCAAAACTTCAGAGGATGATTCCAACTGAACGTTGAGTGTCGTGGCCCCGTTTACCGGCACATCTTTGGTAGTGTACCCGAGGTAGGAAAAAGTGATCGTGGCATTCGCTGGCGCTTTAATTGAATAAAGGCCATCAACGTTTGTGGTTACTCCCTGAGTGGTCCCCTTTACAACTACAGTGACGCCGATCAGGCTTTCTTTTGTAGCTGCATCAGTTACTTTGCCGGAAACTGTAATCGTTTCCTGAGCAAACAATACATGAACAGAGAGGGTCAGAAGTAATACCACAGACGTAATGAAAGTAGATAATCTCTTCATAACGGTTGGTTTGGATAGTTAAATTAAATTTACTAAAAAAAGGATATACCGAATCCTATCTTTCAGCATAAGCGTTGAAGACTAAATTTGTTTGAGTTTTAAGATATTTATGTGATCTGTCTCAATCAATTTACAAGACAAAGCCAGTGAAGGTTTCTTTTAGTTTATTTCTCCTGACAGTTGTATTCCCCGGACTATAAACCGACAGGATTGCTCCGTCAGGTCTCATAAAAGCAACCTAATTGGCGAACTTGAAGGAGGCTTCTTTCACATCCCTGCTATTCGTTCCGATAAAAAGCTTGAAGTCACCTGGCTCGGCAGTAAACTTAAGGTCCGCGTTATAGAACTTCAGATCCTCGTCGGTGATCTTAAATGAAACGGTTTTCGACTCGCCCGCTTTCAAGGATATCTTCTGAAAGCCTTTTAATTCTTTCACAGGTCGGGTGACCGATCCAACCAGGTCCCGGAGATATAACTGTACAACTTCTTTACCATCCCGGGATCCGCTATTTGTAACCGTAATACTGGCGGTAAGGCTTTCCCCAGTCTTCAATGATGTATTGCTCAGCTTTATGTCACCATATTTAAACGTAGTATAGCTTAGTCCATAGCCGAAGGGATATAGGGGATCGTTGGAGACATCCAGATAATTGGAGCGGAACTTCTGGAACCATTTACCTTCCGGAAGCGGACGGCCGGTATTTTTATGGTTATAGAAGATCGGTACCTGCCCTACGTTTTGAGGAAAGGTAGCGCTAAGTTTACCTGATGGGTTCACATCTCCAAATAAGACATCTGCCACCGCATGTCCGGCTTCAGATCCACCAAACCATACATTCAGAATTGCCGGAACATTTTCATCTTCCCATTTCAAAGCCAAAGGCCTGCCTGTAAACAATACCAGGACCACCGGTTTTCCCGTTTTTAAAAGGGCTTGCAGAAGTTGCTTTTGTAATTCGGGAATTTCAATGTCCGTTCTGCTTGAACTTTCACCAGTCATCTCTGCTGATTCTCCAAGTGCCGCAACAATTACGTCCGACTTACCTGCTACGTCCAGGGCCTCTTTTAATATAACGTCCGCAGGTCTTCTGTCCCTCTTTAATGACTTTCCGAACATCGTTCCTCTCTCCTCAAGAAGAGTATCAGCAGTTAAATTAGACCCCTTTGCATAAAGTACTTTGGTCTGGCTGCCTGCTACAGTTTTAAGGCCGGCGAGCAATGCAATTGACTTATCATTATCCGCCGCCACACTCCAGGTTCCGGTCATATTTTCTTTTGCATCAGCCAGCGGACCAATCAGGGCAATAGTGCCGCCTCTTTTAATAGGCAGCACGTTGTTGTTTTTCAATAGTACAAACGATTGAGCTGCGGTCTGCCTTGCTATCTTACGATTGGCGTCTGTAAATATTTCCGTTTTACTTCGCTGCACATCGGTATAGCGATACGGGTCTTCAAATAAGCCCAGTTTATACTTTGCTTCCAGTATCTTTTTGCAGGCAATCTCGATCTGCTGCTGGGTGACTTTACCTTCTTTCAATGATTTTTCCAAAGTTGTCAGAAATCCCTCCCCAACCATATCCATCTCTACGCCAGCTTTCAACGCCAATGCAGATACGGTTTGCAGGTCACCCAGGCCATGATCGGTCATTTCGTTGATTGCCGTATAATCGGTAACCACAAACCCTCCAAAGCCCCATTGCTTGCGTAGTACATCAGTCATCAGCCATTTATTGGCACTGGCAGGAACGCCCTCAACTTCATTAAAAGAGGTCATTACGCTCGCGACTCCTGCGTCAATCGCTGCTTTGTACGGAGAGAAAAATTCATTATACATACGCAGGCGGCTCATATCCGTAGTGTTGTAATCACGGCCTGCCTCCGCAGCACCGTACAACGCGAAGTGTTTGACACAAGCCATTATTGTATTGTTTTTAGAAAGGTCATCCCCCTGATAACCTGTGACCATCGCTTTCGCAATCTGAGAGCCCAGATAAGGGTCTTCCCCTGAGCCTTCCGAAACCCGTCCCCAGCGCGGATCTCTTGATATATCAACCATTGGTGAAAAAGTCCAGTTGATGCCGTCAGCGCTGGCCTCAATAGCAGCGATCCTGGCACTCTGGCGGATCAGATCCATGTCCCAGCTACTCGATAATCCCAATGGTATCGGGAAGACTGTTTGGTACCCATGAATAACGTCCATCCCGAATAACAGCGGGATCTTCAAACGGCTGTTCTCGACCGCGACCTTTTGAACGGCCCTTATTTTCTCGACACCCTTGATATTGAATAATCCCCCGACCTTTCCGTCCTTAATTTTCTGAGCGATGTCCGAGCTTGACGCTTGTCCCGTAGTAATATCGCCGGCTCCGGGAAGATTTAACTGCCCGAGCTTTTCCTGAAGTGTCATCTTCTTCATCAGGTCTGTAACAAAACGATCCATTTTAGGGTCCTTAGAAGTTTGCGCAACGGCACCTGTTACGGCGAGCAGAAATAAGACGAGGTAAACTTTAACGATCTTCATAATTATGCGGTTTAAGTCTTCGAGAGAGGATTATAGCTTAATAAATAAAACGACTTTCTATTTGATCTTTTTTGAAATGCTCATTCTGCCTTCACCGGTTTTACCTTTGGAGACACTCCGTTCTCGCTGAATGCTTCTACAGAAAAATAGTACTCCTGATCAACCGAAAGACTTTTTAACTCCAGGGAATCTTTATCATAGACCATCCACGAATTGTATAGCTTATCGGGCGCTATTCCCCACAGAACATTATACCCCTGGGCACCCTCCTTTTTCTGCCAGCTGAGCATTGCATCGCGCCGGTCCTTGTAGCGGTTAACCTTAAATCCTTTCACGGCGGAAGGTGCTTTTCCACCTGAAATACCGAAAACTCTCAGCCCGGATATCGCAAGGTTGGGAGTAGGAACATGAATATTCCTGTATCGTAAATAACGTACTGTTTCGGGCATTCCAAGCTCAACATAATCATTCGGAACGTCCCTGAAACTGTTTTCCCGGTCGACTAGTTTCCGCCATGACTTCCCATCATTTGATCCTTCGATCACGTACCGGTGATAAAGGCCGGGAAGTCTGCCGTAAAGGTTCGATTTATAGTCATGATAGTTCAGTTGTATCGCATAGACCTTTCCCGGCTTCTGAAGATCGATCTCTACCCATTGTTTATCATCATTCCTCCCGGCTACCCAAAAGGTCTTTACACTTTCATCAGTGATATTCGCCGCCTGATAACCTTCCAGCGTGGAGGATGCAGTCACCGGCTTTTTATAGGACAAAAGCATCCATCCCGTGAACGTTCCCTGTTTGCCGGGTATCGCAGGAGCATAATGCGGATAATCCCCGAACGAAGTATTAGAATACATCAGGCCATCTTTATCAAAGTAAGCCGGAAACATCGCCAGCCGCCGTTCCCAGTTCACATTCACCGACACAGCCATTGAAGCAAAGTGCCAATGTGTGTTTTGCGGACCGAGGACAGTGCTGCCGTGTCCTGCCCCGTTCATAAATCCGCCAGGTTTATAAAAAACCGGGTTGTTGGGCGCATATTTATAAGGTCCCAGCGGTGAATCACTCGTGTATACGCCGTCACCGTAAACATTGAATTCTGTGCCCGGTGCAGCATACTGCATATAATACGTATTGTTATATTTTGTCAACCACGGCCCTTCAATATATCCCTTCAGCACGGTGTCTGAATGATTCTCCCCGAAACGCTCCCACCCGTGCTTTTTGCCGTCGAGATGAAATAATTCATAGGTTTTTTCTGACGGCCGGAACCGGAGATCCTTATTTAAGGTCTTAGCCCTTATCGGGTAGGTATTCGAAGACCCCCAGAACATATAGGCCTTCCCATCATCATCGATAAACAGGTCCGGATCCTGCAGATCATTCAGGATGGAAGGAACAGCTTTCCAGTCTCCTTTCTTCGGGTTGTCGGTATAAAGAATGCTCATAGATCCTGAAGGATCGCCGGTTACATATAAAACGGAATCTTTATAGTTATGTGCGGCCGGAGCATTGGAGCCCTGAAAATACCACTTTTCAGGAGTAACAAATGACCAGTTATTGAGATCAGTCGAATGCCAGTACCCCATCGAACGGGTAACAAACATGTAATATTCATTCTTAAATTTTACAACAGCGGGATCGGCACCCGAACGATAAGAGAGATCATTGTTCGAATTGTAGATCATATAGGTATAATCCAGGTTGATCGGATTACAATAGGTACTGAACTGCGTGGATTGAGCAACCAGCACTGAAACGTGGAAGAGGAGACAGCCAATGATTGATATTTTTTTCTTCATGCAGTTAATACTTGATATAGGTCATGATCCGGATATTTAATCCGGCCCTCCTATTCATTCATACTTTAACTATTAGAACGATATATCTACGAATTGTTTGTTCCTTAGAAGAGTTTAAATATACGCTGCCCATGAAATAAAGCAACACCAGTAAAACTCTCTCCGATACACGATCTCTCAAGAAAACGGCGCATTACCGTTTTATTCTTTTGCCAGGGACGATGAGCTGCTCTTGATTGAGGCCTTCATAAAAACGTCCTGATACTGTATCCATTTGGCCAGCCTTTTTTGTCCCTGATCTACGTATTCCCCGGGAAATTGACTCACGATGTTAACTTTCTCCCCCGGATCTTTTTCCAGGTCATACACTTCTGTGATATTTTTCGTCGCGTTATAAATAAACTTAAACTTATCTTCCCTGTACCCAAAAAGCAGGTCCGACCAGGGAGCAAAGAAATATGCGCGCTTATTCTTATCTGCACTAAAAAGGTCAAATCCCTGCCACTGCTCATCCCGCGGCAGTTGCAAAAGAGAAATAACCGTTGGAACTATATCAATTTGACCAGCTATAATATCATTTGTCTCACCGCTAAACAAATTCCTGTTAACGAACATCAGCGGTACATGCAAATTTTCTTCATATATCTTCGACGCATGTGTGTACTGCTGGTGCTGACCGAAAGCTTCTCCGTGATCTCCGACAATTACGACCAGTGTCGACTCTTCCAGCCCACGTGTTTTCAAAGCTGCCATTAAATTCCCCAACGTTTTATCGGCATGCCGGAGTGCATTCAGATAACGGTTAAAATCAGTACTTTCAACATGGTAGTCTTTCTCATTTCCTGAATAAAAATACGGGTAATGGGTCTGCACATTCCAAAGCGTTGCAAAAAAAGGCTGATCATCGGTATCAACCCACTCACTGAAAGCATCGACCATACATTGATCATCCGATCCATCCGGATTATCCCATCGTTTTCCTTTTACTATAAACTGTTTTTCACGGCAGTACTTGCTTGAAAAGTCCTCAATGTTGTCGAACCCCTGATGACGCAGGAATTCATCGGCACGCTGGAATTTAAGGTCACCGGAGGAATAAAAAGCAGTACGGTATTTTCTTTCCTTCAACAGGGAAGTAATGGAATTAAGCTTGAGCTGGGGATACTCCTTAGTTATGCTTTTGTAGGAGATCCACGGATAAACTGAACCTAAAATAGAAACCATTGAATTGTTTGTTGCCGGAGAATGCGCATAAGCATTTGTGAACAGCATGGAATTTGACCTCAGCTTACTTATCTCAGGGGTTACGTTAAACTTCCCTCCGTATTGATCCATGTACTGAGCCGGCACCGATTCTAAAACAAAAAAAACAACATTCCTGATCTTGGTAGAACTGCTGTTTAACGTCCTTGTGACTGGGATCCCAGTATTCGGCAGATCTTCAAAATCGCCCGGCACATCCATTGAAAAAAGTAAATTACTCTTGTCTGTTTTTAATACAGATTCAACGAAAAACGTAATTGGATTAGCCAGTTGATTGTATTGCCAGCCCCGAAGGTTTTTATACCAGCTGAAACTGATCGAGTAGCTAACAGAAAATATCGCGAGAATAACAAAAGCCCGTTTCAACCTCACAGGTTTGCCATGTGTCAGGTAGTTATGGAATAACAGCAGCAGCCTTGGCAGTAAAAGCACGAGGACACATGAGATTAGTATTATTGATGATAATTGCCAGGACACATTTGACAGCACGGCGTTTTTTGAATCTCTGCTACCCATAAAATCAGAGTAATAAAGCCATTGATAGTTAAAAGGACTCCCTATGATCCGTATTGTACGTTCATTCAAGATCGCCGCGATCACCGTGATCAATGCTGCCAGGACATAGAGATAGAATATGAATTGCTTATGCCTGCCCTTATCCCTGGATACATATAACAGGATCCGGAACACAAGAGTCAGCAGCAAAACAAAACTAAAATCGTAGAAGCCAGATAAAAATGCCCTTGGAAAGTAAGTAATCAGCAAATAGGCCGAATCCCATTCGAAATGAAGTATTTTCCCCCTTACAAGAACTAATATAAAAAACAGGCTGATTGCTGTATAAACAACTTTTACCTCAGGTGATGCGTTATGCCGAAGCCGGAATAGGGGCTGATTCAAAGGCTTTATCGTTTCGATAGTTAAATGTATGAAGCTGTGATCCTTTGCCTGGAACCTTCCAGACCCTGGGGCGGTCCGCTTGAGAACCTCCAATCGTAATAATACAATTTTTCTTTTTTATTCGCAGCGGGTTTCCGAATAAATCAAATCAACTTCATAACCGGCTTCTCAAGCTCCATCCGCTACAGTCGGCTGCAGCGTGACAATTCAAGCATGTAGGGAAAAACGATAATTATAATTCGGCAGAAACTCGCCGCTTCCGGACGTTCACGGGCTGAGGAACTTTCACATAGTAGCCCGTACCGTCATAAACCCGTTTCCTGGGGTGTGATTTACATGCTTCCGAGCATGCACCTTCGAGCCGTTCTCCGCATTCGTCACATTGAGTGAAATGCTCATTACACTCCGGATTGGCGCAATTGATCATTTTATCGGTCGCAGCATTGCAATTACGGCAATGTGAAATAACGGCGGGATTTACCTGATTAACATCCACCGTCAGACGGTTATCAAACACGTAACATTTCCCTTCGAAATCCTGACCTCCCGCTTCCTTACCATACTTGATAATTCCGCCGTGCAGCTGGTATACATCTTTAAAGCCTTCATGAAGTAATAAAGCGGACGCCTTTTCACATTTGATGCCACCGGTGCAGTAGGTCAGTATTGTCTTATCCTTATATTTTGCAAGCTCGTTGATCTTATCGGGAAATTCCCGGAAGTTTTCGATATCCAGGGTAACCGCATTCTTAAACCGTCCAACTGAATGCTCGTAATTTGAACGTACATCAAGGATCACAACATCATCCCGATCCTTCATTTTCATAAACTCCTCCGGTTCCAGGTGAGTTCCGGTTCTTTTCTGCGGATTGATAATGTGCGGATCCCGCAAACCTGAGTAAACGATTTCCGACTTGTACCGGCAATGCATTTTGATGAAAGAAGGTTCCGGCACCTCATCGATCTTAAAATCTGTCTTTGCAAAGCGTGGATCAGTAAGAATAGAATCCATATAGATCCTGCAGGACTCCTCAGTTCCGGAAACTGTCCCGTTGAGTCCTTCATCGGCAACGATTATACGGCCGACAAGATTGATGGACTTGCAAAATTTAAGATGGTCTGCGGCGAATTGTTCCGCATTCTCAATAGTACTATAACAATAGTATAAAAGGGTTTGGTATTTAATCATAGATCATTGATACTGCTGCAAACAGCGTTTAATGCGGTGCAAATATACAGGTCTGACCGGAAAGCTGCAAAACGGGATTTATCTCAGCCAATGATTATCCTGACAGGCTATCAGTCCCGGGCAGCAGCTGTACTTCTGGTGTTTTGCTTCAAAGCGTTGATAAATACCTGGTATGTCTCCGGGGAAATCTTCCAGACCGGAGCTTCGATATCTCCCCAGGCTTTGGGACTGTCGACCATATTGAAGTAGCAAACTCCCTTTATTTGTGGATTTGCTTTAATAGTTTCCGCCGCAGCCAATAGCCATTGGCGCTGAAAATCATCCGGTCCTTTAATTCCAAATTCTGCAATAAAGATCGGCTTGTTAAAAAGCCTCATACGGTTGTTCTTCCTGTTAAAAATTGATTTGAACGACTCTTGTCTTTTGTGGTCGGTTATGTTTTTGTCGGGAAGGCCATAAATAGCAATACTGATATAATCTACAACATCGTCACCGGGCCAAAAATCCTGGAGGCCACGATCTCCGGCCGGTCCCCAAACAAGCTTAATATTCTTATTTTCGGGCTTCCTGAAAGATGCAAAATAGCGGAAAGCTTTAATGTAATTAACGGGAGGCTGGCTCTGCCAGGGATAACGCGTGACAGGTATTTCCATCTCATGAATCCAGCGTAAATACACTGTTTGGTCCGTTTGCGACAAAACATTAAATAACATTTTGAAGTACTTGTCATACCGCCCCTTAGTAACGCTTATTAGTACATTAGAATCAGGTTTAACATTACTTTCCCGCCACGGTTCCATTGTTACAACTATATCGTGTTTACGATTAATTATTTCCCTGATCTGCCTTTCATATGATCCGTCCTGCATGTCATGCCAGTTGATAAAAATATGCTCCGTTGAAACTTCCTTTATCCCACTCAGTTTTTGATCCGGATCATAGGTTCCAATTCTGAGGCCTTTACTTTCCTCCTTCGCTGCCGCTTTTTCTCCTGAAGTTTTTGCTGTTTGGAATATTGCAGCAGAGTTCTCTTTCAGATATGCCTGTGCTTTTACTAAAGCTATATCCAATGAGTCCCCTTTAGCAACCTTGGTCTTTGCAAGTATCAGTACCGGCTTATCGATGAATCGCATCCGGTGAATCTTCTTAACGATCTCTTCGGAAGCTGACTTATAATCAGGAAAAGCCTTCGTTGATCTTTCCGATTCACTTCCAAGGGTGACGCTGACATAGTCAATGAAGTCTTCCTTTGGAAAATAATCCAGTACCCCGGGATAACCGGCCGTTGACCAAACTATTTTGACTCCGGGAATTAATTTCCGGCAACGGGCTGCGAAATATTGGAACGCCTGGTTATAAAGTATCGGCGACTGCTGCTGCCATGGATGAACTTCTGCGTGCACTTCCATTTCCGGGTTCCAGCGAATGAAAACAGGTTGTTTCATTCCGGAAAAATCAGCGCAGAAAGTATTGATCACGTTATCGTACTCCCCGCTTACTATTGATTGCAGGGGATTTTCGGAAATATTATTATTCCACATCTCAACCGTGATAAACAGGGGTTTCCCGTTTTTAATGCCCCCAGATTCTTTCGATCTCTTAATGCCTGAATTCAGAACACGGTAATTTATATATTGAAATGAGTCCGATGTGAATTTAAACTCTCCGTTTACCCTGTCGAAAGCAGCAATAACTGGTTCGGTGGTGCCTGGTTCTGCCTTTGTTCCTATGACATATTTCACATAATAATACAGGTTCCTCACTGTCTTTTTGGGTACCAGCAAAACCAATAACGTACCGGCTATTACAGCAAGGGCAAGAAACCAACCTAATTTTCTCATCATGAATTTAATTCGTACAGGGTTAATATTACTAAATTCCCTCGTTAATTTTTATAGCTGTAAAGCGATGCGGAAACCGTTGTCGGCTCTTTTTCCGTCCATGTAAGACATTCCGTACGACACACGGAACATCAGATATTGCAGGCCAAAGTAAACCTCGGTGTATTTACGCAGCACGGGCGTTGCAAGATACTTTACCCCGGCTATCTCCTGTAATTTAAGTTTCCTGACCAGCGGAACTTTGTTGGTAATGAAACCTGAAAAGTTATGTTCAAAATGGCCTTCAAAATATTTGTCAGCCGTGCTGAACAGGTAATAGTCAAGAAACATGAAAGAGTTAATCTTTGGCGTGTAGCCCAGGCTTCGTGTGCCGATGAAATGCTTATGATCAGGGTAGTATAACTGCTCGTTGTTCAAAAATTTACCGGCACCTAGGTAGACGGACGATTTTCCATACAGTCCAAGTTTAACATCTTCCTTGCTGATGTCGAATGATAGAAGTTCAAACCGTGTATCCGATCCCAGAATATTCTTAAATGAACCCGTATAACTTAATCCCAGGCGGGGGTACTTCGAGGGCTGATAGACCCTGCCTGTCGGATAGGTAGCATATTCCTTGCTGAAGTCATATGTCATCCTTAATTCAAACCTAAACGAATTATTCTCCGGAAACAAGGGTTCATCATTTAAAGGATTGAACGGATTATTCGATGTAAATTCTTCGCTATCATGATCAATAAATGTAAAATCCGTTGAATTGCTAAGGCTTTTTCGCCTGGCCCATTCAGTGGTGACAGAACCTGTAAACCCACCGCTGATACGCCTCGAAGCCCAGAAACGCGCAAATTTCTTTTCATAGAGCTTCATGTAATTAATTTCATAAAACAGTGAATTGATCGAGTTCCCAAGAGGGGGCAGCGAACCAAAATTATTGAGATCCAACACATCACTTCCCAGGCTGAAGCCAACATCCATACTTTGAACAGGAATGCTGCCGGTTAAATTGCCATACAGGGCATTGCTTGAAAATCCATATCGAATGTTGCCGGAAAAAAAGACGTGTTTATTGCTCAGGGAATTTATCTCCTTGCGGTACGACACTCCATAGTTAAACCCGAAGCCCTCCACTGTATTATAAAACAAGGAAGTGGCAATGGGATTAAAGTGGAAAGATTCCTTTTTGAACCTGTTGGAGTGGTCGTAGCCCGAGCCAATTGCAAATGCCACAGGCTTAAACTTGTTACCAGCACTATCCAGGGAATCCAGGTAGGGCTTCGATTCCCGACGGGCCGCAAGGGTATCTTTTTTTCGGTAATCGTTTTTTTCCTCCGACGTTAATGGTATCGGTCGCACCTGCGACCAGTAAGACGAATCTTTCTTATTAACCTCCGGGGTGATCCGAAGTACCTCTGAAAAATTCTCCCGCATCAGGCCCGGCTCGAGATCATAGTCTTTGTACATTGCCATGAAATATCCGCCGAACCGAAATCCTAACACTGCCCCGGTAAAATCAAACCTGACCGATGAAGGCATCCATATCTTAGCATCAACCGGGATGAACTGCTGGTGCACCTTCAGGGTGTCAACGAAATTAATGTTCGCTTCCCTCGTCAGAAAAAGGTCCAGGCTGTGCAGCCGCCAGCTGTCCTCCAGGATATAAATATATCCCCTGAAAACCGGATCTGTGTCCCGGCGCGGAATTACCTGTATTTTATTAACTGGCTGCCCGTTTTCCGTAGCCGCCCCGATATATTTGTACCGGTAATAGAATAATGCATTATCCGCCAGCGGCGAAATTATAGGACGATTGCTTAAGCCTTCCCAGTCCTGGTAATTTTCATAGAAATTGACCTTCACATCCGTAGCCCTGTTAAAACTAAAAGCCCGGTTGCTACCGGATACCTTGGATGACAGCATTTCTTCACGAAACAGGTCCGGCTGCATGAAACTTAGCCGCGATTCGGATTCTGAAAGATAAATGATTCCCTGCCGGTTAGAATCCAGCCCCATTTCCCTGCCGATTTTAGCAACATCCTTACCCAGAAATTTTTTGGGAGCTGCAAGCAGCTTTTGCATACCCTTAATATAGACGTTGGTGGTATATGAATCGACCTCTTTCAGATGCGTTTTCCGCTCTCTGATCGCCTTTCGCATAATTGCATATGCCGGGTCTTCAGCACCCGGGTTTATTAAGACATCCTTGAGTTCATAGATTTCAGTGGCAAGTTTAACATCAAGCTGCTGATTTGAGGTTAAGACAACTTCCTGGCTATATTGCCGAAAGCCAATGGCATTGAACACAAGTTCATATTTGCCTGGTGCCAGTTTCAGCAGGTAAGTCCCTTCGCTGTTAGCGGAAGTGCCCCGGCTTGTATTCCTGATATAAACACTTGTGAACGGAACAGGATTACCCTCCTGGTCGCTTACCTTTCCACTGAGCGTGAAGGTTTGAGCAAACGAATTGACTGCTACGAACAGGGTAAGAATAAAGGTAAAGGCTGCTTTCATATTTTCATTTGTAGTAAAGATGTATAATATCATCAAAAAGCCCCGCAACAGATCAGTTAAATTGTGTTAAATGGCATTTTTCAGCGGAAAAGAACTTCCCTTCTTTTAAAACGGCTCAATCGCGCAGAATTACTAATTTTACAGCATTAAATTACCATACTATGTACGAAACCTTAAAACCTGTTCTGGAAAACGAATTGACGGAAATTGAAAATGCGGGCTTATATAAACGAGAAAGAATTATCACTACACCGCAGGGCGCCGATATCGAAGTTCAGGGCGGACAGGATGTAATAAATTTTTGTGCAAATAACTACCTCGGTCTTTCATCTCATCCGAAGGTAATCGAAGCTGCCAAGAAAGCAATCGATACCCATGGTTACGGAATGTCGTCTGTGCGTTTTATTTGCGGTACGCAGGATATTCATAAAGAACTCGAACAAAAGATCTCTAAATTTCTCGGAACAGAAGATACCATTTTGTATGCTGCAGCCTTCGATGCAAATGGTGGCGTTTTCGAACCTTTATTCAACGAACAGGATGCTATCATTTCAGATGCCCTGAATCATGCTTCCATTATAGATGGTGTCCGCTTATGCAAGGCGCAGCGCTATCGCTATAATCATAATGATATGGCTGACCTGGAAGAAAAACTGAAAGAAACTCAGCATCTGCGTCATCGTATTATTGTTACTGATGGTTCTTTTTCAATGGACGGCACCATTGCGCAGCTTGATCAGATCTGTGATCTGGCTGACAAGTACAAAGCACTGGTAATGATCGACGAATGCCATTCTTCCGGATTTATCGGCAAAACAGGTCGCGGAACCCACGAACATCATAACGTAATGGGCAGGGTTGATATCATCACCGGCACGCTGGGAAAGGCGCTTGGTGGTGCTTCCGGCGGATTTACTTCCGGCCCGAAAGAAGTGATCGATATCTTACGTCAGCGTTCCCGCCCCTATCTGTTCTCCAATACGCTTGCACCTTCAATAGTGGGTGCCTCCATCGTGGTACTGGACATGTTGAGCGAAACCACCGACCTGCGTGACAAGCTCGAACAGAACACGAAATATTTCAGGGAAAAAATGACCGCAGCAGGTTTCGATATCAAGCCGGGTGTCCATCCTATTGTCCCGATAATGCTATATGATGCCAAGCTGGCACAGGATTTCGCTGCTAAATTACTGGATGAAGGCATCTATGTGATCGGCTTCTACTTTCCGGTGGTGGCTAAAGGGCAGGCCCGTATCAGGGTTCAGCTATCTGCGGCGCATGATCAGCATCACCTGGATAAGGCTATTGCCGCATTTACAAAAGTTGGCAAAGAACTGGGTGTATTAAAATAGTACGAAAACTCCAAACGAAAGCAATGCAAAATAAAATAGAACAATATACTTCCGAAATCAATTCATTTCAACCTGCCGATGCTGCAGAACTGGAGACTTTCCGAATCCGATTTTTGGGCACGAAGGGCCTGATAAAGGATCTGTTTGAAGAGTTTAAGACCGTATCATCCGAAGAGAAGCGGGTGATGGGGAAGGTCCTGAATGAATTCAAACAACTGGCTGAAGGAAAGTATCAAAGCCTGAAGGAAAGCTTAACTGTTGAATCGGAGACTACCGGCACCGAAGCCGACCTGACGCTGCCGGGCGAAGGCTTCCAATCAGGTTCACGCCATCCCCTGTCGCTTGTACGGAAAGAGATCATCGAAATATTCAAGAAGCTGGGCTTTAATGTCACGGAAGGTCCTGAAATCGAAGACGACTGGCACAACTTTTCCGCCCTTAACTTCCCGGAAGAGCATCCGGCGAGAGATATGCAGGACACTTTTTTCATTAAAAAAGGTGGCGAAAAAGGAGATATTGCCTTGCGCACCCATACCTCCTCTGTCCAGGTACGGATGATGGAGAATGGCAAGCCGCCGTTCCGTGCGATCATGCCGGGCAGGGTTTACCGCAACGAGGCAATCTCGGCGAGAGCGCATTGCTTCTTCCACCAGGTTGAAGGCTTATATATCGATGAGAACGTTTCATTCGCCGATCTGAAGCAAACCTTATTTTATTTCGTACAGGAATTGTTCGGGGAGGGCACTAAAGTGCGCTTCCGGCCGTCTTACTTCCCCTTCACCGAGCCATCTGCCGAAATGGATATTTCATGCACGATCTGTAAAGGTGATGGCTGCCAGCTTTGTAAATATAGCGGCTGGGTAGAGATCCTGGGATGCGGTATGGTTGACCCTAACGTACTCGAGAATTGCAAGATCGATAGCGAAAAATACACAGGATATGCTTTCGGAATGGGTATCGAGCGAATTACCAACCTTAAATACCAGATAAAAGACCTTCGCTTATTCTCAGAGAACGACGTTCGTTTTTTACAGCAGTTTCAATCTGAGCTGATTTAATGAAACATCTTTTAGCACTTCTGGCAGTGTGCCTGGTCCTGCTGTCCTGTTCAAAGGACCAGGAAGGTCGTATACCAGAGGTGCCGGTGAATTTCAGGGCGCCATTAAATGACCCGCGGTTGGCAAGGCTGAATAGCGGCGGTGGTGTAGTCGTGATTACCGGCCATGGTGTGGCAGGACTTATTATCTATCGGCGCCCGGATAATGCCTATGTTGCTTTCGATCGATGCAGTTCGGTAAACCCGGAGCAAAATTGCGCCGTTACTCCTGATGACCCGGGAATGACAGCCACTGATCCCTGCAGCGGAGCAAAGTTTTCCCTATATGACGGAACCCCGGTGAAAGCACCTGCAAAACGTCCATTAAAACAGTACCAGGTGATAGTCACCAATTTTGAAATTTCGGTAATCAACTAGAATGGAAATTGATAAGATAAAAGAAACCATAAAGAAAGCTGCCCGCGAGCTGTTTCGCAAATACGGTTATCACAAAACAAGTGTAAACGAGATCGCCCGGAGGGCTAAGTTAGCGAAGGCAACCATTTATAAATATTTCGATAGCAAGGACATGCTCCTTCAGGCTATCCTGATGGATTATATCCGCAATAGCGTCCATGAGATTATCCAGAATCCAAAGGAAGATATGGACCAGGAAGCATACCTGAGCAATATCATTTTACGTACCAGTCGCCTTTCTTATACCGTCTGCAACGAATTTATAGGCTGGGAATTTATCCGGGAATCGACAAATGCCCAGGAATTTCTTAAGGTACTTTCCGATGAACTCGAAAACCTGCTCATTCAGTCATTTAATGAAGAACCGTTTTTTAGCGCAGAAGATTATACAGAGCGCCTCCGGTTCCTGATCAAAGCCAGTAAAAGCATTGTCTTTTCCTTCGCATTTACTTCTGTTACCGATTCGGACGTCCGAAAAAACTTCATCTCATTTCAAAAAGAGATTCTCCCATACCTCGTAAAGGCCGCCGTTAAGTAACCTTAAAGTAAAGTAGCGATCAAATTCTGTACCCGGTTGGTTTCTGGTATAAATAGTGTTATTTTTAAGGGAATAACATGAAGTATTTTAACATGAGCCACGAAATACTAGAGTTCTCCAAGCTGATCGACCAGCAGTTCGATTGCCCGGATGAACCGGCGGGAGGTTTTTTCTCCTTCCTGTTCCGTCTTTTTAATTGATCTTTCCCTGCGCACTTTCTTCACCTAAAGAAAGTATGTGCGCTCCTGCGCGCTATTTTGAGGATCAAAGAGCAAAGAACAAGGAGCAAAGAGGCGTGACATCCTATTCCCTATCTCAAATCCCAAATCTTATATCTAATTTTGCCGGCTGAAAGCTCTTGGAGCAAGGACGAAGGAGAAGTTTCTCCACATCTTCCATCTCAGTCTCAAATCTCATATCTAATATCTCACATCTAATTAATGAAATTTTCACCCGACAAAAAATTCCTCCAAAATATACAGGTTATTGATATCGCCGAAGAAGGCAAAGGCATAGGCAGGTCCGACGAGATGGTGATCTTTATTGACAAAGCAGTTCCCGGCGACCTTGTCGATGTGGAAGTGATGCGCCGGAAGAAAAAATTTTACGAGGCCCGCGTTAAGCAGATCGTTAAACCTTCAGAGCATCGTACAGAACCTTTTTGCCAGCACTTTGGCGCCTGCGGCGGATGCAAATGGCAGCATATGAGCTATGAGGCACAGCTGGTATTTAAACAAAAAAGTGTGACCGATGCCCTGCAGAGGCTTGCTAAAGTTGACGTTAGCAGTACCGAGACTATCCTGCCCTCAATAGCCACCCGCTATTACCGGAATAAACTCGAATACACGTTTTCCGATAAACGCTGGCTCACCGACGAAGATATGGCCAATCGTGCCGATGCAGATCTGGGAATGAATGCGCTCGGTTATCACATTCCGGGCCGCTTTGATAAGATCCTGGACATTGAACACTGCCATTTACAGGCTGATCCTTCAAATGATATCCGCAATTCGCTACGCAGCTTTGCCCTGGAACAAGAGATTTCTTTCTATGATCTGAAAAATCATCACGGTGCCCTGCGAAACCTGATCATTCGTAACGCCACCTCCGGCGAACTGATGGTGATTGTCGTATTCGCCTACCCGGATGAAGACCAGGTCAGTAAGGTTATGCAATTCCTTAAAGAGGGATTTCCGCAAATCACCTCCCTGCTTTATATCATTAACCAGAAGAAGAACGACACCATTTTCGACCAGGACATACAAGTCTATAACGGCCCTGATCATATCTTCGAAAGCATGCCGGCCGGGAAGCCCGGCAACCCGCCACTAAAATTTAAGATCGGACCTAAATCTTTTTACCAGACAAACTCTGACCAGGCATATGAGCTGTATAAAATTGCCCGTGACTTTGCCGGCTTTAAAGGTGATGAACTTGTATACGACCTTTATACCGGTGCCGGTACCATTGCCAACTTCGTGGCTGCGGATGTGAAGGAAGTTATCGGTGTTGAATATGTTCCAACAGCAATTGAAGATGCTTACATCAATTCCGACATAAATAACATTGCCAACACGAAATTTTTCGCAGGCGATATGAAAGATGTATTGAATGCTGAATTTGTCGCTACTCATGGCAAACCCGATGTTGTGATAACCGACCCGCCAAGGGCAGGCATGCATGCGGATGTGGTACAACGCCTGTTAGAGATGGAAGCACCAAAGATTGTATATGTAAGCTGTAACGCCGCCACACAGGCCCGGGACATTGCATTACTCAAAGAGAAATACGATGTCAGCCGTATCAGGCCGGTTGATATGTTCCCCCATACCCAGCATGTTGAAAATGTAGTACTCATGACCTTAAATACTACTGATCGTTCACCGGAAATTCTTTAATTTTAAACTGTAATATTCAAAGCTTAAGTATCGAATCCCCTTAAGAAATCAAGCGCTCTGATCATGGAATTAAAAGACCTATTAAACCAGGAAAGCAATAACGGTGAAAGCAGCCAGGTAAAGGAAAGCCCACTGAAGAGCCTGGAGGCTGATCTGAAGATATACAGTGACTCGATCAAAGAAGTCGCTGTGGAGATCATGGCCGAAGGCATCTCGCTTTACCCGATCTTCGTAGCTCACCAGCATGAGGTAAAGCTGGGCGAACTCATACTTGATAAAGATGAACTGAATACCAACTGGACCATCCAGGCCTCAACTCTGGAAGAGTTTGTCGAGCGGGGAATTATTCACCCGGAGAAGAAAGAAAAATTCATTAAGCAGTTTAAAGAGCCCGGGGACTTTATGTGCCTGTTCGTGATCGTCCCGGAGGGAGCAAATTTCATTTTCTTCCCCTATACCTGAGTACAGGTTGCAGCTATTGCAACAGTTCCCATAATAAATAAAGGCGTTTCAGCAGCACATAGTTGCCCGAAACGCCTTTATCTTTTAGCTCAGAAAAAAAAGCTGTATCAGTGTTTGTTGACATTTGCCATTTTGGAAACTTCTTTGGTAGTGAGTTTCGCATTTCCTTTATAATTCACATTCGACAGACCGCTGGCCTTTACCTCCAGTTCATCCTGCGCCGATACATAAATGTTCGCCACACCGCTTGACTCAGCACTAACGTTCCCGGCTTTCAGGTCATAAGCCTTCACATTTGAAGCGCCAGAAGATTTAATTGATAACGTATTGGCTTCACCGGTAAGATTTACGTTTGACGCACCGCTCGTTTCGATGTCCAGTTTCTTCGTGTTCAGCTTCAGTTTACTGTTATTCGCTCCTGATAAACTCAACTCAAATTCATCAGCCTTTATCTCATCCTCAGCATAAAAATTGGTAGCGCCGCTGCCTTCCAGGCTTTTCAGGCTGGTATAAGTAACGTAGACCTTAAGTTTTATATTCCTATTCCGGTTGTCCCGGTTGTCCCGGTCTTCATTCTTCTCCATTCTGATCATAAGGACATTATTCACTACCTCTATTTTCAGCCGGTCGTTGAATTCTTTATCGTTCACCTCAACGGTTACTTTTTCCTGGCTACCCTTTTGCAGGTAAACATTGGCTATGCCGGATGCTTTAACCGCTGAAAACCCGGAAACCTTACGCTCTTCGCGGATCATATCGTCCTGGGCTGATACCACCTGGCAGGCCAGCAGTAAGACGATCATCATGCTTAGTTTGAAAAAATTCTTCATATTCTTAATTGCTTTTATTTACATGACGCCCCGCTTTTTAAAAGGTTGCACCGGGAATATCAATTAAAGCTGGCAAATCATCCGGAATTATGTAATTTTCCTCCGTTTAAATGTTTCAGGGGGTATTATACACCTCGCAAGTCCAGAAAATCCGATCACTATGCCCGAACGAAAGCTGCTTATCCTTGATAAAAAACAGATCAGCCAGAAAATAGACCGCATGGCCTACCAGGTGCTTGAAGATAACCTCAACGAAACGGAGCTGGTGATTGCCGGTATTGTGGATCATGGCTATACAATCGCGAAAAGGCTGAAGAAAATACTCGAAAAGATCTCGCCGCTGCACGTGACCCTGATGAAGATTGAGCTGGATAAGACCAGTACTCATCTCAAGGCGGATACCGACTTTACTGCCGAATCGGTTCAGAACAAGGTAATCATCCTTTGTGACGATGTGCTGAACAGCGGCCGCACACTGGCCTACGGCCTGGGCATTTTCCTCGATGTACCGCTTAAAAAATTACGAACCCTCGTACTGGTAAATCGCAACCATCGCATTTTTCCTGTCTCCCCCGACTTTACCGGACTCGAACTGGCAACAGTCCTTAAGGAACACGTAACCGTTGTTCTGGATGAGGATGGCAAGGAAGATGGTGTATACTTAAGCTGACCTGAATGAACACTTTCAAAATTTAACCAGCAGTTAAACTTGGAAAAAGACCCTCGCGAACATTCGGAAAGGAATTTTTCTTCCCACAGACTTTGATCTCATTAAAAAGTGCCTTATTGCTACTTTCAAGCGACTTTACAGTGACCATGTTAAGGTTAGTCCACTAATTTAGCGGAATAACCTTAACATGACCTAAACAAGTCTGCTAGCAGGGTTCTCCAAAATGCCTTATTTGAATTGAAAAAACATTAAGGAATATTATAACTTAGAGTTAAATCGCAGAAGCTTGCCCAGCATGCTGGCACAGTAAAGCAGTATTTGTATTATGAGATATACTCCCTTATTAATCCTGGTTTTCTTCAGCTTTAGTTTCAATACGAAGAGCTATTCCCAGGCAAAAAACCGGCTGACTATTCAAACGGGTTTCGCTTCAAATGCTTTATTTACGAGCGCTAACCTCGCGGGCGGTCCGAGTCATGAAGGGAAAGGTGCTTCGGCGTTCGGATTAATGTATTCCAGGTCATTAAGCAGGTCATTTGCTTTGGAAACGGGGCTTGAATATTCATTGAATAAGATAGAGACGACTTCAGCGTTTCATCCAGGCTTTGAGCGAATTACCACGAAAAACCAAATTGAGATGATCTCCCTCCCTTTCTATGGGAACTTCACCTTCCTGAAATATCTTTTTGTGAACGGAGGACTGATGCTAGACCTGGAGACGAAAATATCCGGGCAGGAATTCCGGGGCATTGATTCTCAGTCGGGCTTAGGTTATGGTTTAGGAGCCGGCGGAAAGTACAGCTTCAAGAAAATGACTGTTGTGGTCAACCCGTTTTTTCAGAAACATGGATTGTTGCCTTTTGAAGGCAATGATTACCAGGAACGATTGGGCGAAATGGGTGTTAAGTTTGGCGTTGGATATAATTTCTGATATCGGTCTACTTAGCGGGCAAATCCAGGTAAGCGGCCAGCTTTTCGGCGGTAAGATCCAGTCCACTGACAATCACCTTCGCCCTCCGGTAGAACCCTTCGCGGGAAGCTAACTTTTCTGTGATAAATGCAATCATCTCTTCCTCATTAAGTCCATTGAGCAAAGGCCTGTCCCCTTTTGAGTTCTTCAGACGGCTTGCCAGTGCTTTAGGTTCCATATGCAGGTAAACCACTTTACCCTCCCTGTTCATCCATTCCATATTATCGTGATAGCAGGGAGCGCCACCTCCGGTTGCAATAACCGTGTTTTCGCTAAACCTGGTTTGCTGTAGAACATCTCTTTCAAAATCCCGGAATGCTGCTTCCCCGTGCCGGCTGAAGTATTCCGGGATTTTCATTCCAGCTTCTTTTTCGATCAGCTTATCCAGGTCGACAAAGTCATATTGAAGGTAGGTCGCCAGCCTTTTCCCGACCGTACTTTTGCCGCTGCCCATAAATCCGGTTAGGAAGATCTTCATGAGAAAAGATATGAGATATGAGATTTGAGATATGAGATCATCCCTTTTTTGTTAAGTCAGTTTTACTCTCGGATCGAGGAAGGCATAGGCTATGTCGACCAGGATATTGATGATGACAAAAATAAAAGCTACGAAAAGGATAGATCCCATGACAACCGGGAAATCAGACAGCTCGAGAGCGTCGACTGTAGCTTTACCGAGGCCGTTATAGCCGAAAATATATTCGACGAAAAAGGAACCGGCCAGCAGAGAGGCAAACCACCCGGAAATAGCGGTCACTACCGGATTCAGGGCATTCTTCAGGGCATGGCCATAGATCACCTGCCGGTTACTCAGGCCTTTTGCCCGGGCCGTACGAATATAGTCCTGGTTCAGGACATCCAGCATAGCGCTGCGTGTCAGCTGAACGATGATGGCCAATGGCCTTAATCCAAGAGTGATCATCGGGAGGATCAGGTTCTTCCAGTTCATCACTTCCCCGCGAAAGGGATCATAATTGTACAGGCTGCCGGACATGTTGAGCCCGGTGTAATCGCCCAGCACAAAGCCGAACAGCCAGGCAATGATGATACCGGCAAAGAATGACGGTGCTGATATCCCCAGGATAGCAAAAGCATTGGCGGAGCGGTCTATCCATGTGTCTTTATTTACTGCGGAGATAACTCCCAGGAAAATACCGATGATGGTAGCGAAGATCATGGCTGTTGTTGCCAGGATAAAGGTGTTGGGAATTGTTTCCGCCAGGATATTACTTACATCCCGTTTGGTCTGATAGGAACGGCGTAAATAGGGCCATTTTGCAACGAGTGATTTTTCCGGGCTGATCGGTACCAGTTCGGTATAATGATATTTGGCGCGGGCAGTCGAATCACTTTCGTGAATAGCAACGGGCAGCAGATCGTTTACATAATAAACGAATTGCATCGGAACCGGCTTATCAAGACCGAATTCCTTTCTTACCGCTTCCAGCGATTGCACATCTGAGCGCTGCCCCTGCGTCATCCGTGCCGGATCACCAGGCAGGATATTGAAAAGAAAGAAAACAACAACGACGATCCCTGCCAAAACAGCAAGTCCGTAGGTTATTTTTTTTAGTGCGTAGCGGAACATGATTAGTTTTTGGCGAAATAGCCGTCAGCAAGTTCTTTGTAATCGGGAATTGAGTGGTAGTGCCATTTGTCGATTACGGTGCCGTTTTTCAGAAGCATGAGACCGGGGTTCGCCCGCACCATACTCTTTAACGGAATGTTATCTGCGTAGAATATTTCCATCACCAGTTTATTCTCCTTTGCAAATTGCTCAGCCCCTTCTGCAGATGCGGAAGTAAGCAGCACTGTGCGGATATTGAACTCCTCTGCCGCATTGATGGCAACAGCGTTAAGTTCGCGAACAGCTTCGACGTTCGTTTTATCGAGGTCGTATGCAACGATAACCAGGTTATAATAGGGATTTTCAATTATCTCTGCGGTGTAATCGGTTCCCTGCGAATCGGTGATCTTCAGGTCCTTGATCTTTACGTCGTATCCCTTTTTGATAAGCTTACTCTCCTGATCGCCAAAGATCTCCCAGTTCTTATCCTTCCAGATCTGGGTTTTGAGGTATTCCTTATCTGTCATGGTTTTAGTTTCACCGGTTGCCTTGTTCTTCAGCTGGTAAGTGATCTCATAGACATCGGGTTCGGCTCCGGGCGGCATACGCATTAAAGAAGGCAGGTTATTGCCTACTTTATATGGAAGAAAATCAAGTATGGGGAGGAAATTATAGGTAAAAAGACTAAAGCCGAGAGAAAGAATCAGGATTATAATAACCAGTACCTTCTGAATTTTCGCAGAATGTATAAGTGGCAAGATGCGGTCGCGGTTAAAGTAAATGATCAGTATCAATACCAGCAGGATCAGATCTTTACTGAACGATTGCCAGGGGGTGAGGGGAATCGCATCGCCGAAACATCCGCATGAGGTAACAACCTCGAAGAACGCGGAATAGAATGTTAAAAACGTAAAGAAGACAATCAGCAGCAGTAAGCCCAGAGCCACCTTCCTGGCATAGAAACCCAAAAGCAGTAGGGCTCCCAGGATTATTTCAAGCGTACAGATCAGGATGGCAATGGCCGTAGCATAGTCGTGGAGGAAAGAAATATGAAAAACTTCGAAATACTCCTGCAGCTTATAGCCAAAACCGAGCGGGTCATTGGCCTTTATCAGTCCTGAAAAAATAAAGAGAATGCCGGTAAAAAGACGGCTAAAGGTTAGTAGAAATTTCTTCATACGTTTTCTGATAATTCTTTCTGATTATTTTACACCCAATTTGATCAGCGCAAAAACAGAATAGTTTAACATATCCTGGTAATTGGCCTTTACACCTTCGGATGCCAGTGTCTGACCCATGTTATCTTCGATCTGTTTCACGCGAAGCAGCTTCATCAGGATGAGGTCTGTCAGGGAGCTGATCCGCATATCGCGCCAGGCCTCACCGTAATCATGGTTTTTGGCAAACATCAACTCCTGTGTTTCCCGGATCTTCTCATCGTAAAGCCTGCTGACCTCTTCGGCTGGCAGCTCAGAAGGACTATTGTCTTCCATGTCCATCTGCATCATCGCGATCACACAATAGTTCACAATACCGATATACTCCGAAGTAATGTCTTCACCTACTTTTGAAACCTTTTTCTCCTCCAGGGTCCTGATCCGCTGCGCTTTAATAAAGATCTGGTCGGTTATGGAAGCGATCCTGAGAATACGCCAGGCGGTACCATAATCGGTTGTCTTTTTTATAAAGAGTTCTTTGCAAACTTTAATGACTGACTGGTATTCTGCGGAGGTATTATTTGCCAAAACGAAGTGATTGTTGATGAAGCGATGAATTTATCGCTATTTTGTTAATATGAGCGATAAAAATACATTTTTTCATCAGAAGTCAACGCTTAATGCACGGGGTACCATCGTCGATCTGAGCAGTCCAAAAGTTATGGGAATAGTCAACATAACCCCGGATTCTTTTTATGATGGGGGTAAGACCTATACCATCGGCAAGGCCCTGGGCCAGGTTGGACGTATGCTGGAAGAAGGTGCAGCTTTTATCGACATTGGCGCGTACTCCTCCCGTCCCAACGCCGAGCACATCACTGCCGAGACAGAGTTGGAAAGGCTCATTCCCGTGGTCCAGGGAATTGTCAGGGAATTTCCGGACGCAATCCTCTCCATTGATACGTTCAGGGCTGAGGTAGCGCGGGCGGCCATTAACCAGGGCGCTCATATTGTTAATGACATCTCGGCCGGCGAGATGGACAAGGAAATGTTCCGCACCATGACTGACCTGAAGGTTCCCTATATTTTGATGCATATGAAGGGAACGCCCCAGACAATGCTTAACGAAACGAATTATACCGACCTCTTTGAAGAGGTTTTCGACTATTTTGTCCGGAAGACGAGTGAACTTCAGGAAGCTGGTGTAGTCGACATTATTATTGATCCGGGATTTGGGTTCGCAAAAACTGCTGATCAAAGCTTCGAGCTGTTAAATAAACTGGACCAGTTTAAATTACTTGAGTTTCCTGTACTGGCTGGCCTGTCGCGGAAATCCATGATCTGTAAAACGCTGGAGACCACTCCTGACCACGCGCTTAACGGGACCACCGCAGCGAATACTATTGCCTTATTGAACGGCGCAAAGATCCTCAGGGTGCATGATGTCAAAGCTGCAGTGGAAGCGGTAAAAATCGTGGAACGAACGACCGCCGCAAAATAAAATTTCCATATTCAAGACTTTGGTCACGGGATTAGGCTTGCTGAATCCGGAATCTAATTTGTAATTTTCGGCCATATGGAAGGCTTTGACTTCAGTTTCCTCAACTTACGTTTCCTGGATGTAGTCGATATTTTGCTTGTCGCGATTATCATCTACTACATATTCAACCTGATCAGGGGAACCATTGCCCTGAACATACTTTTCGGGCTTGCCATTATCTATGTCGTGTACCTGGTTGTTAAGCAGGCCCATATGCGGCTTTTAACCGAAATATTGGGAGGCTTTGTCAGTGTCGGCTTCATCGCCCTGATCGTCGTCTTTCAGCAGGAGATCAGGCGTTTCCTGCTGCTGATAGGGAAGAACGCATCGCTTCAAAAAGATAAAGCCTGGTGGATGTTCCTGTTCGGACGAAAGGAAATCGAGAAGAACAACCTTTCCAGAATAAAACCGGTTATTGACGCCTGCAAGAGCATGCAGAAAAGCCGTACAGGAGCTTTATTGGTTTTCGCTAAATATTTTGATGAGCAATTTTATCAGAACAGTGGTGAGATTATAGAGGCGCGGATCTCGAAACGTTTGCTTGAAAGTATTTTCCAAAAGAACAGCCCCCTGCATGACGGCGCGGTAGTGATTTCTGAGAATAAGATCCGTTGTGCCAGCTGTATTCTACCGCTTACCGACAATGACCAGCTACCCCCACAGTTCGGCTTACGTCACCGGGCAGGTATCGGGGTTTCAGAAATGAGTGATGCTGTTGCGGTTATCGTCTCCGAAGAAACGGGTGAGATCGCCTATGCAAAGCAGGGTCGTGTAAAGATGAACCTGAGTTTCATGGAGCTGGAGAAACTCCTGAATAAAGATTTTTAAAAATAAAGGCTGACAGGGTTTGGAACCCTGTCAGCCTTTTATTTAACAATATTGTTCAAATGCCTGGATCAGGTTATCCGCGATCATTTGTGCGGGGCGACCCTCGATCTGGTGGCGTTCGATCATGTGAACAAGCTTACCATCTTTGAATAAAGCCATTGACGGTGATGAGGGCGGATAAGGGAGCATCTTTGCACGTGCCGTGTCCACCGCGTCTTTTTCCATCCCTGCAAATACCGTGATAAATTTGTCAGGACGTTTTTCCTGCTTAGCTGCAATCTTTGCAGCCGGACGGGCGTTCGCAGCAGCACAACCGCAAACTGAGTTAACCATCACAAAAACGGTTCCTTCGGTTTTGATAGCCTGTTCTACTTCTTCAGCAGTTCTCAGATCTTCAAAGCCGGCAGTGGTAAGTTCCTCGCGCATCGGCGCTACTAAATATTCTGGATACATAATTTTATGATTCGATTTGGGAATTTACAATTCGTGCTACAAAATTAAGATTTTATGTATATCCAACCTAAAGGCAAAATCAAGCGATTGTCACAAATGCTGATCCAGGTGTAATGTACCCAAATTTGAATATATTCTGTGATATGCGCTCGTCGCCCAATAACCATTTAAGCACAAGCCGGCGCTCCGGTTGGCGGCTTTTTTTTGCCGGCATTTTTATCTGAAAATAATTCTGAGAGCTATTGTATAATTGCAATTTCTACTTAACTTTGAAAAGCAAAGTACTTTAGCTAATTTGGAACACGAACCTAATTTAATGAAAACACGAACCATACGACTTGTAGTCCTCATACGAACCTCCTACCCTCTCAGCAGTGTGAATCGGCTATTTCATTTTTTATGCATCTACGCTTTGAATAACAAAGTTCTTTTGAATAAAAAAGCTCCCCCAATACCTCAAATAATATTAACCAATTCATTTAAAAAATCATGAAACCAGACAATTCAGCAATGCCACCAGATCAAACCTTACCATTAGCCAAGCCAATGTTAGTTGGCGCAGGCCTTGGTTTAATTGTAATCTCATTTTTTGTATTCGGAGTTGATCAGCCTAACCCGGAATGGGGAAAACTATGGATGATCAGGCCTTTGATAATCACTCCGATCGCCGGCGCCATGGGAGGTGCATTTTATTATTTAATGGATCATTTGAGTTCCCGGGGATTGAACAGAACAGCAGCTGTTATATTAAGCCTGTTCGTTTTCTTCATTGGACTGTGGCTGGGGATTGTATTAGGCCTGGACGGCACCATGTGGGATTAAACTGCGCAACGATTAATTATGAAAGCTGAACAGAATTTTAAAGATAAAAACATGAAAGACCAAATCCTCGCCCATTTAGAAAACCCCGGGCAACTTGAAAAGATGTACCGAGCTAATAAAGTACCTTTTAAGCGGGAGTTCAGAACGCTGTATCCGGACCTTAAAGGCAGCGCACTTGCCGATTTCTGGAATGAGCGGTTGAATTACGAAAGTGATGAGATCGGCTGGGGGACACGCAGCGAATTAATATTTGTGATCATAGCTTCTATACTGGCAGGCCTGATCGCAAAATTCCCGTCGTTCTTCTCAATAGACGAAGACTTCTTCTATCCAAGAAACATTGGATTCATCGTCTTCCCGGCCTTATCCGCCTACTTTGCCTGGAAGAACAAATTATCAGGCGGTAAAATAGCTGCCATAGCCGGGGCATGCCTGGTTGGTTTGGTGTTTATCAATTTCCTTCCGGATGTGAAGACCAGCGATACGTTGACATTATCGTGCATTCATTTAGTTCTAATTCTATGGGCAATACTGGGTTTTGCCTTTGTGGGTGAAGCGACAGATCATGATGAGAAGCGGCTCGGCTATTTAAAGTACAATGGTGACCTGATCGTGATGACCGCCCTGATCCTGATAGCGGGCGCAATCATGACCGGTGTAACACTTAATCTTTTCAAATACATCGGCTTTGAGATCGAGGAGTTTTATTTTAAATATGTCGGAATCTTCGGGCTTGCTGCCGCACCGATTGTAGGCACACACCTGACTCAGACTAACCCCCAGTTAGTGGGTAAGGTTTCACCGGTGATCGCTAAAATATTCAGTCCGCTGGTGCTGGTCATGCTGGTTATTTATCTCATAGCTACGTTTTTCTCCGGCAAAGACCCTTATAATGACCGCGAGTTCCTGATGCTCTTCAATGTACTCTTGATTGCCGTCATGGCATTAATTTTCTTTTCTATTGCCGAATCATCGAAGACATCGAAAAGCCAGGCAGAGATCTGGGTGCTTTTTCTGCTCTCGGCTGTAACCATCGTGGTTAATGGCATTACCCTCTCCGCTATACTATTCCGGATCTTTGAATGGGGAATTACGCCCAACAGGGCCGCGGTCCTGGGTAGTAATACCTTAATCCTGATCAATCTTTTCCTGGTAACCTGGCGGTTCTACAAGGTACTTTCTAAGAAGGAGGACATCGACGGAGTCGGAAAAGCCATCGTCTTTTACCTGCCCGTTTATGTTGTATGGGCCTTTATCGTGACCGTCGTATTTCCGCTGATCTTCAATTTCAAATAAAAGCGGGAGAATAATCATGACTAACAGATCATACGCGGGAGGTATATCACTATGAAAGTGAAAATGATACTACCTGCACTTGCAGAAGCAGAAAGTCCGTTTTGGAGACCTATAAAATATTCTTTATTTCCACCCCTCGGACTTGCGACACTAGCTGCATATCTCTCAGAAGAAGATGAGATTGATCTGCAGGACCAGCACGTTGAAGAATTAAACCTGAATGATAATCCTGACCTGGTAATTATCCAGGTTTATATCACAAATGCTTACTGGGCCTATGAAATTGCCGACCGTTACAGAAAACAGGGAGCGTACGTTTTACTTGGGGGACTTCATGTAACCTCCTTACCAGATGAAGCTTCACAGCATGCAGACACCATATTTCTAGGGCCCGGCGAAGCAACATTCCCTCAATTTTTAAAGGACTTTAAAAACAAAGAACCTAAAAAGGTTTATAGCTCTTCCATAAGAACCCTGGATAAAATACCTCCAATCAGACGCGACTTAATAAAAAGAAGCCGTTACCTGGTCCCAAACTCGATTGTGGTAACAAGAGGCTGTCCGCACCATTGTAATTTTTGTTACAAGGATGCATTTTTTGAAGGCGGTAAGGGTTTTTACACGCAGGTAGTTGACGATGCCCTGGCAGAAATTGATCGACTTCCCGGAAAGCATTTATACTTTCTCGATGACCATCTGCTCGGTAATTCAAAATTTGCAGGGGAACTATTTGAAGGAATGACTGGAATGAACCGGGTATTCCAGGGTGCTGCGACAGTCGACTCCGTTCTCAGAGGAAATTTAATTGAGAAGGCAGCCAGGGCAGGGTTAAGAAGTTTGTTTGTAGGCTTTGAAACTTTCTCAACTGCCAACTTAAAGCAAAGCAACAAAAAGCAGAACCTGGAAAAGGACTATATAGCGGCCGTAAACAGGCTTCACTCCTTAGGAATTATGATTAACGGGAGTTTTGTTTTTGGCCTGGACGACGATGACAAAGATGTATTTAAACGAACAGTCGATTGGGGTGTTAAAAACTCGATCACAACATCAACCTATCACGTACTGACGCCCTATCCCGGAACACAATTATACAAAGACATGGAGAGTCAGGGACGCATTTTGACCAGGAACTGGGATCTGTATGACACCCGAAATGTCGTTTATCAAACGACAAATCTGACGGCTGATGAACTTAAAAATGGGTATGACTGGGCTTACAGGGAGTTTTACAGTTGGTCAAATATTTTCAAGGGTAGTTTAAATCACGAATCACACAAGCACAAACTAAAACACCTTTTCTATTCAGGTGGCTGGAAAAAATTTGAACCCATTTGGAACTTTCTTATCAAGACGAAAAATTTGAATAATATGCTCCCCGTATTAGAAGCGATTCTGACAAAAGTAAAACCGAAAGACGATTTGGCGATACCGACCGAAGCCAAGCTGGAGTTTATGAAAGGGGGCTGAGTTGGTACATCCGGTTTAGTACATCAAATAGACAGTAGTGGCAGGTTGGCAGTTCCGGCTCCGGGATCCTTCACTATATAGCACGAGAAACAATAGCGGTCCCTAATGACAGCTCCTAATAAAACTTAAAATGAAAAAGACAGAATTAATTTCCATCATATTCGCCATCGTACTTTTGGTAGTGGGCGTATTGAATATATTTTTAGTGCATCCCGTTCCCGGAATTATTTACATTTTTCTGGCCTTCCTCTACACACCCCAGGCAAATGCCCTGCTCTGGAAAAGGCTGGGCTCACTGGCTCCGATCCTGGTGAAGATCGTCCTAGGTATAATCATTATCATGTTCACACTGGGTGTGAGTGATTTGGGTGATATGATTGATAAGTTGTAGAGCTTTCGATGAGCCCAAATAAAGCCTTGCAATTAAGCATAGCAGGAAGTGCACCTAGAGTAACAGAAAGTCTTCTCTCGTATCTGAATATAGAAATCAATTATATCTTTAAGCAATATTTTTGCACTTGCTCATAAGTATGCCTAAACCTAACAGTTTTGTGGTTACAGGAAATCAGTTCTCCGAATGAAGGTTGGTGCTGAAAAGCCCTCCCATCGCAAATCTGCAAACGTTAGTGGTAAGCTTCAAACTCTGACATACGCCATATGACAATTAGTCTAAGACTTTTAACAATCCTGTGCTACTTCCTGCCTTTTACATTTTTTTTAACCACTTGCAATGGGCCGGTTCTTAATATGTCATACAATCAAACGGAAGCAGACATCAATAACCTAACGCAGGAGAAGTCTTTAAAAGCTATTCCCGATGCAATTATCGACACTAGTGCTTATTTAACTGAAGTCGTGACCGATACCCTATTTAACGAATCTCAAGGTCAGGGATTTTCAGAAAAAGTTCTCCAAGAAGTATTTTTTCCTACAAAAAATTCGATTTCAGGGTTCGGTTCTATAATATTTTATAAAAATTTACAAGGACGAGTAGTCATTGGTATAAGCCTTCTTTTATCAGTAATGCTATTAGCAACTTTCAGAATCTCAAGACTTAAAAAAGTGCACTCGTATCTTCTGTTAATCAATATCATATGTATTATGACTTTTATACTTGACAGTCTAATCTCTGAAGTTAGCTTAATGCTCGGAGTGTGGCTATTATCGGTATTAGTAATAATTCAATACATACTCGTTCTCAAGGACAGAAAAACAGCCTACCACTGAAACGACCTATGCAAATAATGACTCGCAAGCATTCAGCATCTAAACCCTCGATATAAAAATGGAAAAAGAAAACGACATTAAACTAATTGAAGTGTTTGCAGGCGAACTATGGCAATCGACGATGATTCAGAATATTCTAGAAGACAATCAAATCCAGGTATCTCTTGAAAATGAACTGATGGGAACTATCGCTCCCTGGAGAGTGGTAGCTAGTGGATTTAATCCTGTGAAGGTTATCGTGTCAAGTTCAGACTATGAGCAGGCGGTTAAACTTATCCAAGAATATAATAGCAGTGAACCCCTGGAGGATGAAGAGAGTGAAGAAATTTAGAAATCAAGAAAGACAGCGTTAACCTGGGCTTTAAGGCGATGAGCTAGCCGTGAGTTGTAGGCTTACGAATTGATGCTTTTTTATTAAATTAGGTTTCAGTTGCCCTCTTCGTAAAGAGAATATAAATCCGCCGTTAAGCTTCGCTTTATGAAAAAATTACTGTTTGTAACCCTCATTATTTGCCTAATAATCTCCTCCTGCAGCAAAAACAAACCTGACGGTCCGCTTCTGATCAGAATAGATAATCAAACCGGATTTAAGATAGAGGAAGTATTCGTTAATACCGGTGATGGACAACATACTTTCGGCACCATAGAGCAAGGTGAAAAATCCGCCTATAGCGAGTTTATTTCCGCGTACCGCTATGCTTACGTAAGATTGAAAATTAACAACGTCGAGTATGTTCAACAGCCAATAGATTTTGTTGGGGAAACAAAACTGGAACCCGGGAAGCACACCTACATATTAGAGTTGTTGACTTTCAATAATCAGATTCATCTTCGTTCATCCCATCAAAAAGACTAAGAATTTTTCCTTTTTTAAGGCAAGCGCATTTATCTGAGGTAGGTGTCAAATAATCAAATCCTCTGCACAACAGTAAGCCCGGCCTTTTGAATTAGCAACTGCATTATGTATTTTTGTGCGCTGAATCAGATTGACTTAATTCAGTCTCCCTTGTAAATCATTTTTATAAGGCAACAGAAAAAGCCCTAATAACTGCATCTCAGTAAATTAATACAAACATTTAAAAACACATCTATGTCATCAGTAGAGACAACCTACGTTCCTTATAAAGTTAAGGACATTTCATTAGCCGAATGGGGCCGCAAAGAGATTGGATTAGCCGAAGCAGAAATGCCGGGCCTGATGTCACTTCGCGAAGAATTCGGTCCATCAAAGCCCTTGAAAGGCGCCCGCATCGCCGGATGTTTACATATGACCATCCAGACAGCGGTTCTCATCGAAACACTTGTTGAACTGGGTGCAGAAGTTACCTGGTCATCCTGCAATATCTTCTCAACCCAGGATCATGCTGCTGCGGCAATCGCTGCTGCCGGGATCTCGGTTTATGCCTGGAAAGGCCTGAATGAAGAAGAGTTTGACTGGTGTATCGAGCAAACCCTGCATTTCGGTCCTGACCGTCAGCCTCTGAATATGATCCTTGACGACGGCGGAGATTTGACAAACATGGTGTTCGACAGGTTCCCTGAACTGATCGCTGCTATTAAAGGTCTTTCTGAAGAAACTACTACCGGAGTTCATCGCTTATATGAGCGCATGAAAAACGGCACATTACATATTCCTGCAATCAACGTAAATGACTCGGTTACCAAATCGAAGTTTGACAATAAATATGGCTGCCGCGAATCACTGGTAGATGCGATCCGTCGTGCTACCGACGTGATGATGGCCGGTAAAGTAGGTGTTGTTTGTGGTTTTGGTGACGTAGGTAAAGGTTCTGCAGATTCATTGCGTAACGCAGGTGTTCGTGTTATCGTTACTGAAATCGATCCGATCTGTGCTTTACAGGCTGCGATGGAAGGTTTTGAAGTGAAGAAACTGAATACCGCGATCAAAGAAGCGGATATCGTGGTTACTGCTACCGGAAACTGCAATATCGTTCGTGCTGAACATTTCAAAGCTCTGAAAGATAAAGCGATCGTTTGTAATATTGGTCACTTCGACAACGAGATCGATATGGCCTGGTTAAACGGGAACTACGGAAACACGAAAGTAGAGATCAAACCACAGGTAGATAAGTATACTATCGATGGTGATGATGTGATCGTGCTTGCAGAAGGCCGTTTGGTAAACTTAGGCTGTGCTACCGGACACCCTTCATTCGTGATGTCTAACTCCTTTACTAATCAGACCCTTGCTCAACTGGAACTTTGGATGAATCCGGGCAAATACGAGAATAAGGTTTACACATTGCCTAAACACCTGGACGAAAAAGTTGCCCGTTTACACCTTGCTAAAATTGGTGTGGAACTGGAAGTACTTGACCAAGAACAGGCTGACTACATCGGCGTTACTGTTGACGGGCCGTTCAAGCCTGAGACTTACCGCTACTAGTAGCATATACATTGCGAAAGCCGATCTTTAAGGTCGGCTTTTTTATTACCTGATCGTTAAAATTATGAGATCCATTCTGATCATTTTTACCTTTCTATCCCTCACAATAGCTGCCAGCGCCCAGGATAAGGCATCGGCTGAAAAGACAGTCCCTAAAACTGTTTTAAATAAAGTTGTAGAAGCTTCCTGTGGGCAGTGCCGATTTAATATGGCAGGCAAGAGCTGTGACCTGGCTGTTAAGATTGACGGCAAAGCTTATTTTGTTGACGGAACCGGCATCGATGAGCACGGTGATGCACATGCAAAGGATGGTTTCTGTCAAAAGGTAAGGAAGGCACGTGTTTCAGGACATATCGAAGGCAATCGCTTTAAGGCCACTTCCTTTAAGCTGCTGCCTGAAGAGAATAATAATTAGATAATTTGGTAATGAATTCGGCAATTTGCTGATTCGATAATTTGCTGATGGTTGCTGATGAAATAGTAATTTTAGCAAGAAATTTTCGGCCTCAATTATTATGACTAAACTTTCCGTCAACATCAATAAGATAGCCACCCTTCGCAATTCCCGCGGTGGCAATAATCCCGACCTTGTAAAAGTCGCTTTGGACGCCGAGAGGTTTGGTGCGCAGGGAATAACGGTACATCCGCGGCCTGACGAACGTCATATCCGGTACCAGGACGTTTATGATCTTAAAAAGGTTATCAGTACGGAATTTAATATTGAAGGCAACTGCACCGAACAGAAGTTTGTTGAGCTGGTTCTGGCCAATAAACCCTCACAGGTTACCCTGGTGCCTGATGCTGAAGGGCAGCTAACCAGCAATCACGGTTGGGACACTGTTAAACATCAGTCCTACCTGAAAGACATAATTTCAGACTTCAAGAACGCAGGAATACGGGTTTCCATATTTGTTGACCCCGTAGCGGAAATGATTGAAGCGGCCGCAACAACCGGGACAGACCGGATTGAGCTATACACGGAAGCGTATGCTTCGGGTTATCACCGGGACAAGGAAAAGGCGGTTCGCCCTTATACTGAATCTGCTAAACTCGCAGGCAGGCTGGGTTTAGGCCTGAATGCTGGTCATGACTTGGATCTCCATAATTTGAAATATTTTGCTGAGAATGTTCCGGGCCTGCTGGAGGTTAGCATTGGCCATGCGCTCATCTGCGATGCGCTTTATTATGGTTTGGAAAATACCATACAAATGTATCTAAGGCAGCTCGCCAAAAGCTAATTCTTCTCCGGCAAGACTTTGTATCTTCGTGAACAGAAATCCTCGGATTCGAAATACCATATGATCAAAACTCTGAGTATTAATGACTTCTTGAAAACTGCCAGGAAGATACCGGTGGTCGATGTGCGGACTCCGCTTGAATACGACCATGCTCATATTCCCGGCGCTTTCAACCTTCCGATCTTTTCAAATGAGGAACGTGTAAAAGTTGGAACCACTTATAAGCAAGAGGGGCGTGAAGCTGCGATCTTATTAGGCTTTGATCTGACCGGACCTAAGTGGTCAGGATTTATCAAAACCGCTCTGGAAATTGCTCCCGATAAAAAGATCGGTGTGCATTGCTGGCGCGGTGGTATGCGAAGCGGCGCAATGGCCTGGGCCCTGAATCTTTATGGTTTTGAAGTTTACGTGCTCGAAGGCGGTTATAAAAAATTCAGGAACTGGGCGCTCAGTAAATTCAAAGAACAATTCAATATCCTGATACTTGGCGGAATGACCGGCTCCGGCAAAACGCGTGTTTTGAACGAGCTTAAAAGAAAAGGCCAGCAGGTAGTAGACCTGGAAAAACTCGCTGAGCACCAGGGATCAAGTTATGGATCAATGGGAAGAACCTCGCAGCCAAGCCAGGAACATTTTGAAAATCTGATGGCAACCGAGCTGGCGATGGTCGATAAGAATGTGCCGCTGTGGCTGGAGGATGAAAGCCTGACTATCGGCAAACGGTTTATTCCAAACGGCATATGGCACCAGATGCGCGAAACGACTGTTATCAAAATGGTTGTTCCGCTTGAGGAACGTGTCAGTTCTCTGGCAGCCGAATACGGATGTCTGGATCACAACTTCCTGATAGAATCCACTGAACGGATTGGTAAACGACTTGGACCCGTTCAGACCCGCGATGCCATTACAGCAATTAAGGAAAATCGTATTCCGGATTTTGTAAGACAAGTATTGGTCTACTACGACAAAACGTATGGTACCGGCCAGAGTAAACGTATACCCGCCAGCATTCACGCCGTTGAATGCACAGGCACCGACGCGGCTAAGAATGCTAATATTGTTCTGAATTACTATAAAAACTTACAACTCTCACCCGCGTGAGCTAATTTTCTTAATCCTTATCCCCGCTCCTTCCCATCCCTTCAAATATGAGTACTGAAACAATTAAGCTTACACAATATTCACATGGTGCCGGCTGTGGCTGCAAGATCAGTCCCGCTATCCTGGACAAGATTTTACATAGCCCGATCGTTAATAAGGCGGATCCAAATCTGCTGGTCGGAAATGACACCCGGGATGATGCCGCTGTATATGATCTTGGCAACGGTACCGCTCTTATTTCGACGACCGACTTCTTCATGCCTATTGTCGACGATCCTTACGATTTTGGACGTATAGCTTCTGCCAATGCTATCAGTGATGTGTACGCTATGGGCGGAAAGCCGGTGTTGGCGATCGCTATTTTGGGCTGGCCAATCGACAAACTATCGCCTGAGGTTGCACAAAAAGTGCTGGAAGGATCACGGGCCGTATGTGCAGAGGCGGGCATCACACTGGCTGGCGGGCACAGTATTGATTGTCCCGAACCGGTTTTTGGTCTTGCAGTAAACGGGATTGTCGATATTAAACATCTTAAGAAAAATTCCACGGCTGAGTCGGGATGCAAGTTATACCTGACGAAAGCATTAGGCGTGGGAATTCTGACCACTGCCCAAAAGAAAGGCATCCTGCAACCCCGGCATACGTTTGTCGCTCCTGAAAGCATGGCCATGCTGAACAAGATAGGCGAAAGTATGGGTGAATTGGACTATGTAAAGGCGATGACCGATGTAACCGGCTTCGGCTTGTTGGGCCATCTTTCGGAAATGTGTGAAGGAAGTAATTTAGAGGCCGTTATTGAGTTCGACAAAGTCCCGAAGATCAGCATCCTGGATGAATATTTAGAACAGGGTTCTATTCCCGGAGGAACAAATCGCAATTGGGCGAGTTATGGGCACAAAGTAAAGGAGATCAGTGATCATCAAAAACACATCCTGGCCGACCCGCAGACAAGCGGCGGATTGCTGGTTGCTATCAGCCCGGACAAAGCCGAAGAATTTGAAGCTATGCTTCATAGCAATGGCATTCCTGAAAAAAATATAGTGGCTTTCGGCTGGCTGGAAGAAAGAAAAAGCGAAGCGTTGATCCGGATCATTTGACATAAAGACCCGGGAAAATAAGGACTCTGTAATATTACGGAACGGCTATTGGGCTTGCTGTAAAAATATCGGGAAAAACCTTACTTTTGCAGCACCAAAAACACCCTCATTTTAATGAAGTTAAATATAGATTTCCAGGAAAAATTTGAGCATCGCCATATTGCTCCTAATGAGCAGGACACTGCTGAAATGCTTCAGACTATCGGCGTCAATACTGTTGATGAATTAATAGATCAAACTGTTCCGCCGCAGATCAGGTTAAAAGATTCGTTGAACCTGCCGGCTGCCAAGAGTGAGTTCGATTACCTGAACGACCTGAGAGAAACTGCTTCTAAAAACAAGGTTTTCAAATCGTATATCGGTCAGGGCTATTATGACGTGATCGTCCCGGGTGTTATACAGCGAAATATTCTTGAAAATCCGGGTTGGTATACTCAGTACACTCCTTACCAGGCGGAGATCGCCCAGGGTCGCTTACAGGCTTTGTTAAATTTCCAAACGATGGTCGTTGACCTTACGGGAATGGAGATTGCCAACGCTTCCTTACTTGATGAGGGGACAGCTGCAGCAGAAGCGATGTTCATGCAATACAGCATGCGCAAAAACCAGCAGGCAAACGTTTTCTTCGTTTCGGAAGAACTCTTCCCTCAAACAATCGACATTTTAAAAACCCGTTCTGCTCCCTACGGCATTGAACTTCAGATAGGCAACCATGAGACTGTTGAACTGACAGATAACATGTTCGGAGCGATTGTTCAATACCCCGCGGGTAATGGTGCCGTCTATAACTATGCGGAACTAGCCAGACTCGGGCATGAGAAAGGAATTAAGCTTACGGTTGTGGCCGATATTATGAGCCTCACGCTTTTAACTCCTCCGGGAGAATGGGGCGCTGATATCGTAGTCGGAAGTACCCAACGGTTTGGTGTACCTATGGGATTCGGCGGTCCGCATGCAGCTTTCTTTGCAACAAAAGAGGAGTATAAACGCTCGATGCCGGGACGTATAATCGGCGTTACTATTGACAGTGCGGGCAACTACGCCCTGCGTATGGCTCTGCAAACCCGCGAGCAGCATATCCGTCGCGACAAGGCTACTTCCAACATTTGTACAGCGCAGGCGCTCCTGGCTATCATGGCAGGTATGTACGCCGCTTATCACGGGCCAAAAGGTTTAACGGCTATTGCGAGCCGGATCCATGGACTGGCAGTAGTCTTATCCCGCTCGCTAGAGAACCTTGGCTATAAACAGGATAACGAATTTTTCTTTGATACACTGAAATTTGAATTAGGAGATCTTGCAAGCCCGATTCATGCAGAAGCGCTGAATAACGAGGCAAACCTGCGTTATAAGGGACAGTCCGTTTGCATCTCCCTGGATGAAACTACGTCACCAGAAGATGTGAGAACACTTGTTAAAGTTTTTGCGAAGGTTAAAGGCAAAACTTTGGCTGATTCCAATATTGACAGCATTGTAACTGATGTAAGCTCACAATTGCCGGCTGATCTGAGCCGCACCTCTGAGTTTCTAACCCACCCGGTTTTTAATACGCATTATTCCGAGCATGAGATGCTGCGTTACATTAAATCTCTGGAGGCAAAAGACCTTTCTCTTTGTCATTCAATGATCGCCTTAGGATCCTGTACGATGAAGTTGAATGCCACTACTGAGATGGTTCCTGTAACATGGCCTGAGTTCAGCAAAATGCATCCCTTTGCACCAACCGACCAGGTGGGTGGTTATATGCAAATCTTCAACGAACTGAATAACTGGCTCAGCGAGATCACCGGGTTTGCGGCAATGAGCCTCCAGCCCAATTCGGGTGCACAGGGTGAATATGCCGGCCTGATGGTGATCCGTGCATACCATATGGATCGAGGCGATGAGCACAGAAATGTGGCACTTATCCCATCATCTGCTCATGGAACGAACCCTGCATCGGCGGCAATGGCTGGAATGAAGATCGTTGTTGTGAAGTGTGATGAACGCGGCAATATCGATGTTGCTGATCTGAAAGCGAAAGCTGAAGAACATAAGGATGACCTTTCCTGCCTGATGGTAACTTATCCATCTACACACGGCGTATTCGAAGAAAGTATAATTGATATCTGCCAGATCATCCATGATAATGGCGGCCAGGTCTATATGGATGGTGCAAATATGAATGCGCAGGTTGGTCTGACCAGTCCGGCAAATATTGGCGCAGACGTCTGTCACCTGAACCTGCACAAAACCTTCTGCATCCCGCATGGCGGCGGAGGTCCGGGTATGGGGCCGATCGGAGTTGCCAAGCACCTGGTGAAATATCTTCCGGGACACAGTATCGTGGACATTAATCATGAGAAGTCAATTCATGCAGTTTCTTCGGCTCCTTGGGGCTCATCTTCCATACTCATTATATCGCATGCCTATATCGCGATGATGGGTGGCGAAGGCTTGACGAACGCAACGAAGTACGCCATCCTGAATGCGAATTATATCAAAACGCGTTTGGAAACTTCATACCCGGTACTTTACTCCGGATCTAAAGGTCGCTGCGCCCATGAAATGATACTTGATTGCCGGTCATTTAAGTCGTCCGGGATTGAGGTGACCGATATCGCCAAGCGACTGATGGATTATGGTTTCCATGCTCCCACAGTATCCTTCCCGGTAGCAGGTACGGTGATGGTGGAGCCGACAGAATCGGAGCCTAAGCATGAACTCGATCGTTTCTGCGATGCGATGATCGCCATTCGCCATGAGATACACGAGGTTGAATCAGGATCTGTTGACAAAGTAAATAATGCGTTAAAGAATGCACCGCATACATCCGCGGTAGTTACTGCTAACGAGTGGGATCATCCCTACAGCCGTCAAAAAGCTGCGTTCCCACTTCCTTACGTAGCCGCTTATAAATTCTGGCCATCTGTGGGACGGGTAAATGATACTTTTGGAGATCGTACCCTTATTTGCTCATGTCCTCCGATCGAGAGCTATGCCGAAGAAGCAGTGAACTAAATATTCCGCTTTACACGTATAAAAGCCTTGTATTATCTGATACAAGGCTTTATATTTTCAGCACATTCAACCATTCTGCCATGAGGATCATCTATACCATACTTTTATTATTTTTCCTGGGGCCTGCTTTTTCACAACAGAAAGCCAAAAAACAGGTCTGGGCATCTTTGGAAGAGCAGGTAAAGGCGTGGAATGAAGGTAAGCTTGAAGATGCGATGGCTTATTACTATAACTCGCCCGATTTGTTATGGATCAGCAGAGCCGGGATTGAAAAAGGCTTCACGCCCGTTTTTAATAGTTATATTGAAGAATTTCGTGACCGCTCAAAAATGGGTACGTTTACGTATCAACCACTGGAGACTCAAGTATTATCGGCAAAAACTGTTTTATATGTTTATCGCTGGAAAATTGAACTGGCCGGTAAAAAGTTAATGGGCGGAGTATCATCACAGATCTGGAAAAAAACAGGAAGAAAATGGACCATTCATGCGGAACATGCTTCATAGATCGTCAATCTTGCTGTGAATGGGACGTTCTCATCTGTATTTTCCCTGCCGACAAAATACATGTCTTAAAATCAAATACTTATATTATTTTAGACGACTTTTAAAAGCTTCGTTACCTTTACCAATGAGCATTAATTTCAGAAAAAATTTCCTGGTTACGCTACTTTTCCTGATCAGTCTGAGCTATTCAAATGCCAGCTACGGACAATTAGTTAAGGTCAGGCTACAACTTAAATGGACACACCAGTTTCAGTTTGCAGGATATTATGCTGCTCAACTGAAAGGTTACTATAGAGAAGAAGGTTTGGATATCCGGATTTTAGAGGGGAGCAAAGACATTTCCCCTATCCAAATGGTTACTTCCGGAAAGGCCGAATTTGGCATCTACGATCCTGAAATCCTCATTAAAAGCCCGAAAGACAATCCGCTCACCGCTGTTTTCGCAACACTTCAAAGTTCTCCTTACGGTGTGCTTTCCCGGCCGGAAAGCGGAATCAGGCGGCCAAGCGATCTTGTAGGAAAGCGGGTGTTATCAGCTGGGGATCAGGGCTGGAGTATCTTCAAGGCGATCATGCTAAAGGAAGGGATCGCCACCGATAAAACACAGATAATTCCAAGACATAAAGATTCGGAAGAACTGATAGATCAAACAGCGGACGCAGTCATTACCTATTATACATCGCAACCGACCCGTCTAAGAAACCTCGGTGTAGATCCCGCCATTATGAAACCGCTGGATTATGGTGTTGATTTTTACGGTGATGTCGTTTTTACTTCACGAAAGTTTGCCGAAGAATCTCCTGAAGTTGTCGAAGCTTTTAACAGAGCCACCCGGCGGGGATGGGAGTATGCCTTGAGCCATAAAGTTAAAATGGCTGACCATATTCTTGGACTGCCTAATGTAAAGCAGCATGGAATAACCAAGCAAAACCTCCTGGACGAAGCGAAGGAACTCGAAAAACTGATCCTTCCCAAGTTTGTGCCAATTGGTCATATGAACGCAGGAAGATGGCAGAACATGCTTTCAATATACCAGGAACTTGGACTTGCAGATCAAAGCCTTACATTAGAGGGATTCCTGTTTAGCCCTGATGAGACAGGCGACGGCGGATGGTACGATATCCTTATCTATACACTGATGATCGGCGGCTTGTTGTTCATCATAGCGATTGTTTTAAACTGGGAACTTCGTCGGCAGGTAATGACAAAGACCAGTGCACTGATATCTGAGAATGAAGAACGACGAAAGGCAGATGAAAGACTTGAACTGGCCATTGAAGCTGCCGGACTTGGCCTATGGGAACTGAACCTTAACAATAAGACCGCTCATCTGAATCAACGATGGATACTAAACCAGCTTGGATATGATTGGGATGACACATCGAAAGATCTCAGTAAGTGGGATTCTCTGGTACACCCGGAGGATAAAGGAAGGGTAGAGAAAGTGAATAAGGACTTCCTGGCTTCAAGTACCTCTTCGAATACCATTAGTTACCGGGTAAAAACAAGCGATGGCGACTGGCGATGGATCCTATCTTTCCGGAAAATTTCCGGACGTGATGAAAGCGGCCGACCGACTAATATAACCGGCCTGCACCTGGATATCGATTCCATCAAAAGGAAGGAATTCGAATTGCAGCAGCTAACCAAAGAACTATTAAAGAAGAACGGCGAACTTGAGAAATTTGCTTACATAACTTCTCACAACCTGAGGGCACCTGTGGTTAACCTTAAAAGTCTTACAGAAATGCATGCAGCGGGCGACCTTCCCGCGGAGCTCGAAGTAGAGATCAACTCAAAGATCCGGCAATCTGTCAAACAGCTGGATAATACGCTGAACGACCTCGTAGAAATCGTATCTAGTAAATCGGGAGAGCAGATCAGCCGGGAAAGCCTGAATTTAATGATTGAACTTGATCAGGTAATGGTCAGCATAGAGAATCAAATACAGTCCTCAGGAGCATTTATAGAAACTGATTTCACAGAGGTAGAGCATATCAATTTCCCTAAAAGGTATCTTACAAGTATTCTGCTGAACTTATTGACCAATGCAATAAAATACCGGTCGCCGGATAGGCCGCTGATAATTAGCGTAAAAACCTATATAGACAAGGACTTTACGGTCTTATCTTTCTCCGATAATGGTATTGGTATTAACATGCAAAAATTCGGGCACAAGGTGTTCGGCCTTTATCAGCGGTTTCACAATAACATTGATGGCAAGGGCCTTGGATTATATATAATTAAGTCGCAGGTGGAAGCGATGGATGGAAAGATTGAGGTCGAAAGTACTGAAAACGAAGGCACCACTTTTAATATCTCCTTCTATGATCCGCATCACCAATCCGCTGAATTGTCTGTCAGCGCTAAGTAATATGTCACCAAGATAAATTAGTTGTTTAAACATTTATTATCTTACGGATATATTTGTGTTATAAAAAAAAATCAAAATGAAGAAATTACTATCAACATTAACCCTTTCTACCGCTGTAGTATTGTTTATGGCGTTTACTAAACCTGTCAAAACAGAAACTTATAAGGTTGACACCGAACTTTCTTCCATCGATTGGATTGGTCGTAAAGTAACTGGTCAGCATAATGGTAAGATTAAAATAGTTTCCGGCGAACTGGTAACGAATGGTAACGCTATTAAAGGCGGATCATTCGTAATGGATATGAAATCAATCACTTCTGATTCAGAACGTCTAACCGGGCACTTAAAGACTGATGATTTTTTTGCAGTTGAAAAAAATCCGACATCTAAGTTTGTTATCACTAAAGTTACAGCTGCAGGTAAAGACCAAATCAATGTAACTGGAGATCTAACGATTAAAGGTATAACCGAATCAATAACCTTCCCTGCTGCAGTTAAAAAACAAGATGGGGCGCTTGTTGCTGTTGCAAAAAATGTACTGGTTAACCGCGCGAAATTTGATGTTCGTTATGGCTCAAAAAGCTTTTTCAACGATATTGGTAATAAAGCTATTGAGGATGATTTTGAGCTTGGAATCAATCTGGTAGCCAAGAAATAAATACACATACACACAAAAAACCTGCGATAATATCGCAGGTTTTTTTTTGTCAGAGATTTGAATATTTAAATTAGTCGAAAATTCTATAACTTAAGCTTCTGCAATTCGTATTATAGGATTCAGCGATCTTCTATGCTTACTAAGGACTATATTACACCTAATACTCTCTACGTAAATAAAAACTTACAACTTTCAAGCAAGAAAATCATTCCCTTCACAACACGGCAACGCATCCCAAAACTTCGAACGGTTGGTCTTAGTATCGTTCCCCTGGCATTGACAGCGGATCTAACTGTATTAGTCTATATGATTTTACTTTCCGCGGCAACACTAATTTGCAGCTTCTTAATTGTCAGGGCAGGAAAGCTAAAGCAGGAGGTAGAAAGCAAGACCAGGGAACTAGCAGAACAAAATAACTATCGCCAACAGGCGGAGGCTCTCGCCGAAGCTAACAAGGTATTGTTCGATGTGGCTGTCGAAGGAGTTGGACTTGGAGTATTCACCTGGATACTTGCCACCAGGGAAATAAGCTATAATCAGAAGTGGGCATCGATTATGGGTTATAACTTATCAGAGATTGAGCAAAACTCTACCACCTGGCTAAGTCATATACATCCGGAAGAAGTATCGAATGTAAAGTCCAATATAATATTCTTTTTACGCAGTGGTGAGGATCATTACCAGTTCGAGCACCGCGTAAGAACAAAATCTGGGGACTGGAAATGGATCATGGCTTACCTGAAAGTGCAGGAGAGAAATGAGGCCGGGAAGGCATTGAAGGTAACAGGAGTTCACCTCGACATTGATGATATGAAAGCCAAGCAGCTGGAACTTCACAAGATCACCCGGGAATTGATGCATTCAAATACAGAGCTGCAAAAGTTTGCTTATATCACGTCACACAACCTTAGGGCGCCTGCGGTAAATTTATTAAGCTTATCTGAATTATTTAATTTCGATAAACCCGATGATGAACTCAATAGAGAGATTATTAATAAGATACACAGATCGAGTCGTCTGCTTAATGATACGCTGAATGACCTGATTGAAATAGTCTCCAATAAGCCCGGTTGCACCGAGACGAAAGAAGATCTTGACCTGGCTGAAGAAACGGATCATGTCTTAAATTCTATAGAGTATCTGTTAAAACAAGAAAAAGCAGAGATCAATGTAAACTTCGACGATGTGCCGCAAATAAAATATTCCCGCAAAGTATTACACAGCGTTTTACTGAATCTCATATCGAATGCCTTAAAATACAGATCTACTGACCGTCAGCCGGTTATCAACATCAGCTCATACCAACTAAACGGCCTGAATTACCTTGACGTAAAGGACAACGGTCAGGGGATTGACCTTAACCGGCACCAAACAAAGATCTTTGGTCTTTACCAACGGTTTAGCCGAAAGCCTGAAGGAAAGGGTCTGGGTTTGTTTATCGTAAAATCACAGATCGAATCCATGAACGGAACCATCTCTGTCGACAGCAAAGTTGATCAGGGAACGACATTTACAATCGGATTTAATAAATTTGAATACAATTAAGATGATCCAACTCCTTGTTGTTGATGACGATGACATCAACATTTTTTTACTCAATCACCTGCTAAAGAAAAGTGGCTATCCTGTAGAAACAGTTTCCTTTACCAACCCGGTAGAGGCGCTTCAATATATTAACTCGTGTGTCGCCGACGATAAGAAAATAGACCTGCTGTTCCTTGACATTAACATGCCTCAAATGACAGGCTGGGATGTATTGCATGAATTACGAATTGAAAATATCAGCAAGATACCGGAGAGCCGAATCTACATGCTGTCTTCATCAGTTCATGCCACAGACAGTGAGAAGGCGGCTCAGTTCCCGGAAGTCTCCGGCTTTATTTCAAAACCCGTCACACCCGAGTTTTTATCCGAAGTTTTCAGCACAATCATGTTGGCTAAACAGCTATAATATTGAAGTGCTCACCGTCAAAGCCGACTTTACCCATGGCCTTCGACTTAGCATGATAAAACAAACAGGTCCAGCTTTCCGCGGCCGCCCGTTTCCCGTACTCTATTCGGAGCTCCATTGCGCGGCGGCCGTCGAAGTCATATTTCGCCATGAACTTGCGAAGTAACTGTTCAGGCTCCGGTAAAATATCACCGCCAAACAATACGGTTTCACCATCTTCTTCAATAAGGAATACCTGGTGAAATTCAGTATGCCCGCCGGTAAGCTCGTAACTTATCTCCTTGTTAAGTCTCCCGGATCCTTCGACAAAATGAACACTGTTACTTCTCTGAAGAACATCGAATATCTCAGTTTTATAAGACTTGGACGGTTTGCTATAGGCTGTTTCCCATTCGCCTCTCTGAATTACATATTCCGCATTGGGAAAGCTTAATTGAAGATTACTGTTCTCTGCGAATACCATCCCGCCAGCATGGTCGAAATGCAAATGCGACATTAGTACCAGTGTTACGTCTTCCGGAGTATAACCTGCCTTTCGGATATTCTCATGTAAAATAAATCTATCCTGCGCATCCCTGAAGCCTAAGCCTGTATCCAGTATTATGAGATCATTTTTAGTTTTAACAATAAAAGGCTGCACATAAACGAACAGTGATGCAGGCCGATCTTTAGTGTGATGAACAGCAGGATCAAAAGGAAGGAATTTTTTAGAAACATCAACGGAGTAAGATCCTTCGTAAAGAGCGGTAGCTTTCAATGTTTGTTATGTTTATTGCCTTAATTGGTTATTTTTACGATTCGGATGCGGCCCCTAAGCCAGCTTCAAAGAGCCAAATATATGCAAAAAAGATGGGTGGAACGGGAACTTGAAGTCCCGGAAACAGTAGCCGTATTGCAATCAGCATTGAATATCGATGAGGTTCTTGCCACTTTGCTGGTGAAACGGGGAGTGCACAATTTCGAAGAAGCCCGCAACTTTTTCAGACCAGACTTACGACATCTTCACGATCCCTTCCTGATGAAGGACATGGAAAAAGCCATCTACCGGATCGAAAAAGCTATCGCCTCAGATGAGAAGATTCTGGTATATGGTGATTACGATGTGGATGGAACTACCTCGGTTGCGCTCGTTTACAGCTTCCTGAAAAAATATCATTCCCAAATTGAATACTATATACCGGACAGGTATAAAGAAGGCTACGGAATATCGAGCCAGGGGATTGATTACGCAGCCGAAAACAATTTTACACTGATCATCGCATTAGACTGTGGAATAAAGTCGGTTGATAAGATCGATTATGCCAATAGCAAGGGTGTTGACTTCATCATTTGCGACCATCATTTGCCAGGTGAAGTCATTCCAGCCGCGGTTGCAGTACTGGACCCGAAACGTCCAGATTGCGAGTATCCTTACAAAGAACTTTCCGGTTGTGGAATTGGCTTCAAGCTGGTTCAGGCATATGCGACTAAGAATGGAGTTTCCTTCGAAGAAATCATTTGTTATCTTGACCTGGTGATGGTCAGTATAGCTTCGGATATTGTACCCATTACCGGAGAAAACCGGGTTCTTGCGTGGCATGGATTGAAACGATTAAATTCAGAACCATGTAAGGGACTCTCAGCACTTATTGATATCGCAGGTCGAAAGGATGGTTATACGATTACTGATGTGGTTTTCATGATCGGCCCGCGAATTAATGCGGCGGGGCGTATTGACGATGCTAAACATGCGGTGAGTTTACTGATATCGGATACAATTGAAACAGCATATGCCCGGGGACAGGAAATCAACCTGAAGAATACCGAACGAAAACTTCACGACTCCTCCATTACCGAGCAGGCACTTGCTATGATAGACTGCGATGAGCGGCTTATCTCTCAAAAAACCACAGTAGTTTATAACGAGGAATGGCATAAGGGGGTTATTGGCATTGTTGCATCACGCCTGACAGAAAAATACTACCGGCCAACCATTGTCTTAACCAAATCAAACGGGCATATCGCCGGTTCTGCAAGATCCGTTCTGGACTTCGATCTTTATGAAGCTCTGAGCGAATGCAGTGATCTTCTGCTGCAGTTTGGAGGTCATAAATATGCTGCAGGTTTAACTATGAAGCCTGAAAACCTGGAGGCCTTTCAACACAAGTTTGAGACGGTAGTTTCCGGTTCCATCCCCGACGAACTCCTTGTGCAATCTATACATATTGACGCGGTATTAAACTTAAAGCAGATCGACGGCCGCTTTTTCAGAATATTAAATCAGTTTGCACCTTTTGGTCCCCAAAACATGGCACCAGTATTTCTAAGCCGGAATGTATTTGTACAGGGAAAGGCTTCACTGGCAGGTAATAGTCATATTAAAATGTGCATCCGCCAGAACGATTCTACTTTTTTCGAGAGTATTGGTTTTGGACTGGGAGAATATATGGATGCGCTGAACAAAGGTGCACACTTTGACGTTTGCTACACAATTGAAGAAAACGTATTTAAAAACAAGCGATCCCTTCAGTTAAATATCAAAGCAATTAAGCTCACACACTAGGTCCGCGGCCTCTTTTTACAACCAACGAATTAACGATTAACGTAAATGATCTTAAAGGCAGAGAACCTCGTAAAAAAATATAAGCAGCGTACCGTTGTTAACAATGTATCATTCCATGTTTCGCAGGGAGAGATAGTCGGGTTACTCGGTCCGAACGGAGCCGGGAAAACCACTTCGTTCTATATGATCGTCGGACTTATTAAACCCAATGAGGGTCATGTTTACCTGGAAGATGAAGATATAACTTCTAACCCGATGTATCGGCGAGCTAAAAAAGGAATAGGATATCTCGCACAGGAAGCCTCTGTATTCCGTAAATTATCTGTAGAGGATAATATTAAGGCGGTACTTGAAATGACCAGCCTGAATAAGAATGACCAGAGAGAGAAGCTTGAACAACTGATCACAGAATTCAGCCTGCAAAAGGTGCGTAAGAATCGGGGCGACCTGCTTTCCGGTGGTGAAAGAAGACGTACAGAAATCGCAAGAGCTCTGGCTGCAGATCCGAATTTCATTCTCCTGGATGAACCTTTCGCAGGTGTGGACCCTATTGCAGTGGAAGAGATCCAGGCGATTGTGGCCAAGCTGAAAAACAGAAATATCGGCATCCTGATCACGGACCACAATGTTCAGGAAACCCTTTCAATTACAGACAGGGCATATTTGCTCGCGGAGGGAAAGATCATGCTGACAGGCACTCCAATAGAGATTGCGAATAATGAAATGGCCAAAAAATTCTACCTTGGTCAGAATTTTGAACTTCGTAAGAAGAAAATAATAATTTAAAACAGCACACAATGGCGATAGTAAATTCCATTTTTACATGGATCATGAAAAAACGGATGCATCAGATCGAGCTGTTTATCAAGTATCCGCATGATGTCCAGGAAGAATGGTTTCAAACACTCATATCTTCTGCACAACATACCGAATGGGGTAAAGAATACGATTATTCTTCTATCTACACGCAAAAGCAATACAAGGAGCGGGTTCCATTGCAGAACTATGATACGCTGAAGCCGTACATTGAACGCATGCTTAAAGGCGAACACAACGTACTTTGGCCCTCAGAAATCAAATGGTTTGCTAAATCATCGGGCACTACCAGTGACCGCAGCAAGTTTATCCCGGTAAGTGAGGAATCACTTGAAGAATGCCATTATAAAGGAGGCAAAGACCTTCTCTCACTCTATTGCAACAACCGGCCGGATGCACGCATTTTTACCGGTAAATGTCTTGTTCTGGGAGGAAGCCACCAGATCAATCAACTAAATTCAGAATCATCGTATGGTGACCTTTCAGCGGTGCTGATCAAAAATCTTCCTTTCTGGGCCGAGTTCTATCGAACCCCGGAAATGTCTATCACCTTAATGGATAACTTCGAGGAGAAGGTTGAGAAAATGGCAAGGGCTACCATTGATGTGAATGTTACAAATATTTCCGGAGTTCCTACCTGGAATATTGTACTAGCCAAGCGGATCCTGGAGATCACCGGCAAGAATAATCTCCTGGAAGTCTGGCCAAACCTCGAACTATACTTTCACGGTGCTGTGAACTTCCGGCCTTACCGCGACCAGTTCAAGAAGCTGATCCCTTCCGATGACATGTATTACCTCGAGACTTATAACGCGTCAGAAGGCTTCTTCGGGATACAGGATCTGCCGGATTCTGAAGAGATGCTCCTCATGCTGGATTACGGTATCTATTATGAGTTCCTTCCTATGGAAAGGTTTGGCGAAGAAAACCCGGAAACCTTGGGTCTTGACCAGGTGGAACTTAATAAGAACTACGCCATCATCATTTCAACGAATGCGGGATTGTGGAGGTACATGATCGGCGATACCGTGAAATTCACGTCTTTATCACCTTACAGGATACAGATCACAGGACGTACTAAACATTTTATCAATGCTTTCGGCGAAGAGCTCATCATAGATAATGCTGAGAAAGCTCTTGATAAGGCTTGTCATGAAACCGGTGCCGTGATCCGTGATTATACCGCGGGGCCCATCTACTTCCAGGGAGACGAAGCGGGTGGACATGAGTGGATCATTGAATTTGAGAAACATCCGGAGCATGTTGAGCAATTCACCGACATAATGGATCAAACCCTAAGGGAAGTAAACTCCGACTATGATGCCAAACGATTTAAAGACATGGCACTTCGCAGGCCATTAGTACATGTCGCTCCCCAGGGCACTTTCTATACCTGGATGAAAAACCGCGGCAAGCTGGGCGGACAGCATAAAGTTCCGCGCCTGGCAAATGAAAGGATCTATCTGGATGATATTTTAAAGTTGCTTTCACGATAAGTCCTAAAATAAAAAAAGGGGATTTGACCAGTTCAAATCCCCTTTTTTTATTCGGCATCTTTCCAACGCCACTCCCCCGCAATCTCCAGCGGCTCTTTTAAATTGTTCTTCAGCAGGAAGTCGCGCGTTTGGCTATCTGTCAATCGCTGAGCTGCAATTATTTCAGAATCCGCCAGTCCATAGATCAGCATAGAATTAAACCGGACGGTATTTTTCATTCCCTGTTCATCTACAAGGTCGAAGGCATCGCAATCAGCGTGATAACAGCGGCCGGAATTATTTGGCAGCCTTCCGCCACCTGCCCCACCGGTTGGAATTCCCTGCAGCATGAACGGCTGATGGTCACTGTGCAATCCCGCACCAGCCGAAAAAGTATTCTTAAAATTTGTGTCTATTTCGGATGCTAGATTTCCGATCGACTGGAATAGCTCCTTCGAAGCACTGTTAGTCGAGCTAAAGCCTTTCGGGTCATTCGTCATATCGTAATTAAGCATATACCTGATCCTGCCAATCGAGCCATCCTTAGCCGCCTTTTCTACATAAGCTTTAGAGCCCAGTAAGCCCTGCTCCTCGCCCATGAACATAACGAATTCGATACTTCTCTTTGGCTTTAACTTAAGCGCCGAAAAGGTCCGCGCCATATCCAGGACAGAAAAAGATCCAATACCGTTATCTATCGCCCCGGTAGCCAGGTCCCAGCTATCAAGGTGCCCCCCAACAACAACCTTTTCATTCGGAAGATCGCTGCCCTTCAGGGTGGCAATTACATTTCGCGCTTTTATCATACCTGAAAAATTGCTCATTAAAATACGGCTTCTGACATCCTGAGTCTTTAACTGTTCCTTTAATTTCATCCCATCTTCAAGGCTAATGCAGACTGCAGGAATAGGTATTAACTTCCCGGTAACCGACGCCGTACCGGTCAGCAGGACGCCATTGGGTACGGTGTTAAAAATAATGATTCCCGAAGCACCATACCTGATAGCCAGCGCTGTTTTCTCTGACCGATGAAGATTTTTCAGACCCGCTTTCGAGCCCGGAAGGATACCAAGGTAAACCAGGGCTATCTTACCTTTAATTCTGTCTGAATTAGCAAGATAATCTTCTTCGAGTCCATTGCCCATATCTACCAATGACCCCTCGATCTCTGCTTTAACGGGTGAATGAGCAAGGGATACTGATTTGATCTCAGCCAGACCAGTACCATTCTGTATCTTAGTGCTGATGGTGCCTCTGCTCCAGCTTTCCACCTGGAAAGGCTGGTATTTCACCTGGTAGCCGTATGACTTTAACAGCTTATATGCGTACTCCTCCGCCTTTTTTCCGTTTGCTGAGCCCGTAAGGCGATGTCCGATCGTTTCAGTCGCCTCTTTAAGGCTGGTATACGCACGGGAATTTGTCTGAACCTCATCGTTGATCTTCCTGAAGGTCGATGACCATTGGGGATTCGGCTGGGCTATCGAAACATGCGCTGTGACGATACAACATACTAAGGACAAAAGGAATCTGTTCATGCTTTGCTAAAAATAATTTGTTACTCTTATAGCTGTTACTCTTAATTAAATTAATGCGACTTGTCTGCTTTCTTGGGGAAGAGCAGCGAGGCCACAACGCTTACGGTCAAAATAGCCAGGATTATGAATAAACTGTGCATTGTTTTAAAACCCCACATCGCCAGCCAGTGATGCCCCAGCATCTTCACTCCAATAAAGATCAGTAGTATAGAGAGCCCGATCTTCAAATAATGAAACTTGTGAATTACGTTGACTAACAGAAAAAACATAGAACGTAATCCGAGGATCGCAAAAATATTCGAAAAGAACACAATGTAGGGATCCTTCGTAATCGAAAAAATAGCCGGAATAGAGTCAACCGCAAAGATCAGATCGGTGAACTCTACAATCAGAAGCACGACGAATAGTGGAGTTACAAATCTCTTACCATCTCGCCTGACAAAAAATTTGTTCCCCACATAATCCGGAAATACGGAAAAGAAGCGTGAAGCAAAGCGCACGACCTTGTGATTCTGCGTATCAATTTTGTCGTCCTCATCGCGCTTAATAAACATCATGAAACCTGTATATACCAGGAATGCGCCGAAAACGTACAATATCCAGCTGAACTTAGTGATCAGCGTCGCACCAACGAAAATAAAGGTGAACCGCATAAGAATGGCGCCGATAATGCCCCAGACCAGCACCCTGTGATAATACTTCTCCTCTACCCCGAAGGCGCTGAAAATAAGAACCATTACAAATATGTTATCCACTGACAATGCATACTCGATGACATAGCCTGTTAAGAATTCCAGCGCAAGGTTTTGATTATACAAATGCAGGCTGGCAACAAAATTATCCGGGATAAGCGTGATGTTATGAAGGTGCTTTTTAGTGATGTTTTCAAGCTGGGTATAATTCTCAATACCGTGTAGTATCTGCCCTTCAGTCAGGAGAAGGAAATAAAATCCAAGGGCGAAGGACACCCAAATAAAGCTCATTACTGCCGCTTCCCTAAACTTCACCACATGATCTTTTTTGTTGAACACGCCCAGATCGATAGAAAGCATCAGGATAATGAAAAGCAGGAAGCAACCAAAAAAGAGGAATTCGTTTGACATTATTATTTTTTTCGTTCAGTTGTAAAACGTACCAATTGTTCAAGACCGGTACGAGATGAATGATCAGGAAAGGTTTTCAATATTTCAAATGCCTGGTCCTGATACCGAAGCATTTGTGCGCATGCATAATCCAGTCCGCCGCTGTTCCTGACAAAGCCAATAACCTCCGAAATTTTATCTGGTTTCTCGTTATGGTTTTTCACAAGGTTAATAATATGCCTTTTCTCAGAGCCGCCCGCTTTGCTCAAAGCATAGATTAGCGGCAGCGTCATCTTTTTCTCCTTGATGTCGATCCCTAGAGGCTTGCCGATGTCATCGGTGCCGAAATCAAACAAATCATCCTTTATCTGAAATGCAAGGCCGATATTTTCACCGAATAACCTCATCCGCTCAATGGTTTCAGCATCAGCCCCCGCTGAGGCAGCGCCGCAGGAGCAGCATGAGGCGATCAAGGAAGCTGTTTTCTGCCTTATCACTTCATAGTATACCTTTTCATCTATGTCGAGGTGGCGAGCTTTCTCTATCTGGAGCAGTTCGCCTTCGCTCATCTGCTCTACGGCTTGTGATACGATCTTTAAAAGATCAAAATCCCCATTGTTTATAGATAACAGAAGTCCCTTAGACAAAAGATAGTCACCGACCAACACTGCGATCTTATTTTTCCATAAAGCGTTAACAGAGAAAAAGCCCCGTCTTTCATAGGAGTTGTCCACCACATCATCGTGTACCAGCGTCGCCGTGTGAAGGAGTTCAACAAGAGCCGCTCCCCGATGGGTAGCTTCAGTTATACCACCGCACAGGCTTGCGGAAAAAAAAACGAACATTGGCCGGATCTGCTTGCCTTTTCTCTTGACAATATAATGAGTGATGCGATCGAGAAGAGGAACTGAACTATGCATAGAAGCCTTAAACTTCTTTTCAAAAGCGTCGAGTTCTGCAGAAATAGGTTGTTTAATCTCGTTTAGGCCAGGCATTAAAGCTGAATGCGATTTTTGTAATTTAAAACAATGTTGCAAACATATTGAAAAAGGCGGATTTAAATGCATCAAAGGCAGGCCGGACGGTCATTTTAGGAATTTGAATTAAAATGTAGAAGTTCTGAAATTTTAATACTTTTGTAGCCCTCCGGAGAGGTGTCAGAGTGGTCGAATGAGCCAGCTTGGAAAGCTGGTGTACTCGCAAGGGTACCGAGGGTTCGAATCCCTCCTTCTCCGCAAGTTTTAACAACAAAGTAAACTAGCCTGCAAATAATCAATTGCAGGCTTTTGTGTTTTAGTCGACACCCCAGTTTATGCACCTTTCGCACCGAAAAGGTGAGTGATTCGGCGAGTAGATTTTAAGCTTCTTCCCAACGCTTCAAATTGCTTATAAGAGCCTTCCTAAAATTCGATTTTGTAACTAAGATTCGGAATAAAAACAGCTTCTCTTTTCTCGTCAACGCTATGCTTTGTAAAGTTGTACCGGAAGCCCTGGAACTCTTTGTACATCGTTGTATTTATGAGTTTTAGCGAGATCTCCTGGGTTGACTTCCTTTTGTTGATTTTATAAGTTGCAGTGAAATGGTTTGTAAAGGCAGGCGATAATTGCTGGCTAAATGCGCTATTTTCAACGAAAACAGGTTCTTTCTCTGCAATTGACTCAGCCAGGTTTACAGGCGAATACCGATCTCCTCCCTGAAAGCTAAGCCTTGTATTTAATCCAACGACCTTGCTTTTGTTTTTGCCCACTTGCCATTCTTTACCAGCGAGAAAATTCAGGGCAAAGTTCCTGTTGTACCTCGTATTTCTCCACTGATTGTCGTCCCCTTTATATTTTGAACTAAAGAGAGAGGCAGTACTCATAAAATAATACCCCTGGGACAGGTATTTTTCAAATGTAAAGTCAACTCCATAGTTTCTTCCTTTGCCTTTATTTTCTAAATGCTCGTCGAGAAACCAGTCGTTTTGCTGGTTAATCATAGAGAAGGATGTGTTTGCTATTACTGGTACATCAAATAGATTCTGGTAATAGGCTTCGATCTTAAGATAGCTTAGTTCCCATGGGCTAAAATCATAACCCAAAATAAGATGATGAGCCTTTGTAAAGCTCAAATCATTATTAATAATCCGATCTGAAGCATCTTTAATGAAGTAATAATTCAACCGCTCTAACCGGCTATGCAGACCATAGGCTAAGCTTAACGATTGATTAGGGTTGAAATTATATTTCAGGCCTGCCCGGGGTTCTATAGAATAACTGTTATTGAAGGTAAAAAACTGAGCATTTAAACCAAAATTAGCTATCATTTTTTCGCTAACCTGCAGACTAGAGCTGCTATATACATTTACCAGATTACTATTGTCATTTTCGTCTACAATTGTTCGCAAGGAGGCTCCGCCTGCGTTTCTTAACAGTAACTGGTAGTTTAAGCTGGTTACAACAACACCTGTTTTATTAGTATGACTAGCATTAAACTTAGTATTTAGATATGTAGAAAAAGTCAGGTTGTAAGTCTTATTGTTTATTACATTTTCCTGCGAAGCCACTAGATTTCCATCAACTCTTTCAGTATCCATGTCAATACTATTAATTGTTGCTGCCAAAGTCGTTCTTAGAAATTGCTTCTTGTTTAGAGAAACTCCGTAATTAATGCCCCCTGCGCCCATATACTGTTTAACATCCGAATTTTCTCTATCCTCATAATACTGCCAGTTGTCAATATTTTCTTTCGCAGTAGCTCCTGAGCGGTCAATAAGACCGATGCCCCAAACTGAAAAAGTACCCCTTTTTTGCGTAGGGAAATTCATTTTAAAAGACAAGTCCTGATAGTTTGTACCTCCAGCATTCTCCCCTAAAAATGGTTCAAGCAAGCCCAAAGTAGAATAGCGATAATTGAACAAATAAGACGAATGTCTTCCCCTTTTAAACGGACCCTCGGAAGCTATATCCACACCTATCGCCCCTACCTGCAATGTATGCTCCCGCTTTTGGCTGTTGCCGCTTCTCATAAAAATATCGAATACTCCTGAAAGGGCATTGCTATACTCCGCGGGCATTGCCCCAGATAAAAAATCTGAATTTGCCAAAAGCTGAGCACTTAAAGCAGTCAGTCCACCACCTCCAAAAGCGGCAAGGTCCGCAAAGTGGTTAGGATTCGGTATTTCAACACCTTCTAATTTCCATTGCAGAGATTGAGGACTGTTTCCTCTTACCACAATAGCATTGCTGCCAACGCCACTACTAGTCACTCCAGCAAAAGCAGAAACCAATCTGGCAGGATCGTCAAAGCCTCCAGCATAGCGTTTAGCTTCTTCCACGCTTAACATCTTTGCACTTACAGTAGCCATCGGATTAAGTGCTTGCTGTTTATCAATTTTTGGACGAACAACTACCTCGTCAAGCGAGGTAGCCATTTCTTTCATCGAAATATTTACAAAAACCTCTTTACCTGATGTAAGCAATATTTCTCTTAAAACCAGTGGTTCATAACCAACCAGGGATACCTGAATGCTATATCTGCCTATTGCTACATTTTGGATGATAAAGTTCCCATTGTTATCAGTTGCGGTAGCTCGGGATGTATTCTCAAGGCTCAAAGTTACATATGCGAGGGGATGACCCGATGATACATCGCTTACTTTTCCCCGGATAGTTTGAGTAGGTTGCTGAGCAAAAAGCCTAGAAGTGAAACAAAAAATCAAAAAGAAAAAGACTATGCGTATCATACTTCCAGGTGTCAGGTGTTTGATACTGCAAAAGTCTTTGGCAGAGAGCCGTGGTGCAATACTGATTTATCAGTATAATTAATTACACTAATCCCAATTTCGAAGAGAACACCACAGCTTCCATTGAATTATTTGCTCCCAGTTTTTCTAATACCCGCTGCCGGTGCGTATTGACGGTATGTATACTGATCGAGAGCCTATCCGAGATTTCTTTACTTAAAAAACCCTCTTTTACTAGTTTAAGAATTTCTGCTTCCCGTTTGGTGAGAGAGAGTTTAAATTCCGGAGCGCCTGGTATGACCGATAAAAACTTACCCGTTCTGAAATTAAGCAACTGGCTTTTCAATCCTTCACTTAAATCCTGATTAGGGGAAATATCCAGGATGCTTAAAGCGAGCCATAAATTACCCCGTTTATCTAATTCCAATGTCTGATGTTGCTCGATCACGCGAATGTATTGGTTCGAGGCATTTAGAATTCGAAACTCATTGATCATTTTGTAATTTACTTTTTCCTCTTTTGAGAAGTTAAGGTAGAGTTTAAAGCCCGTTAGCCCGTTTTCCATCAACAACAGGAGGTCTTCAGGATGTACCTTAGCATTCATAAAATGATCACCGTACTGCTCGACTTCGTGCGAACTATACCCCAATACTGCACCAAAATTAGACGAATAAAAAACATGTTGCTTTTTGTAAACGTCCAACACACTTACAATGGAATTGCCGGTATCGGCCAGGTTTTGCAAGAGAGGTCTATGGTTATCCAGAATGGAATAATCTAATTCCGCCTCAACAAACGTTTGTTGCTCAAATAAGTCAAAAAAAATATTTTGGATGTCTTCGGTATTGTCCATTACTTGTTTTTCCGATTGTGGTTTTAGATGTAAATTACGGGCAGGGATATTAGGTCGTTAAAAGCAGCTTCTCGTGTTCGGTGCCCTAATGTAACGGAAAACACCGAATTAACTTATACACTTCAAAGCTCAGGTCAAATAATGCTACCATGATATGCGCCCAGGAATTTGATTTGCCATAGGAAGCACCGCCCTGTAATATCCCCAGGCCTCTGGTCGTCAGGTTTTTCCTGTGCTTTAAGATTCGAAGGCTTCGAAATAGAAAACCGGCGGAGATGGCTGCTCGTCGTAGCCTTCAAAATGGCCTAATCTCGGAAGATAAGTGTAGTACTCGCTAGCACTGGGTCGGGCGTTCCAATTATCGATAGTGTCCGCGTAAAGGCGGCTCATTTCGTGCCTTTCGGCAAGTATGCAGACACCAATCCCTGGCCTACCACCTTCACCACGGCTGGCATTTTATATCAGTATGCTGGCTTGCTTATAGCAGCCTATTAGTTAAGCAAGTGCCCGATATCGGCAAAACATACATTTGAAAGGTAAGGCTCTAATAACTCCGTGGATTTAAAGGCTATTAATCTTTCAATTTTCTTCGTGTTAGGCTCCAGGTGAACTTCCACAAAGAAATTGTTAATTTGATACAAGAGAATGGTTTTGGTAAATTCTACCCGTTTGAATAAATGTTCTTTGCGGGATACGACCTCAGCTCTTTGCCTGGTAGTTAAAAGTAGAAATTGAAAAATATCCATTTTATTTAGTCGGTTTCGGCAATAACAAACAAACTCATTAAGCTGGAACCTAATATCAAAAAAAATCTTATATTAAAAGAATACAAATTAAATATTAAGCAATTTATTTCTCGTCTATCGTTCGCGGGGCTGATAATCTAACCTTATATAGCAAGTCAATCCTTTATTACTGCTTTCATTAGCGCCAGGAAGAGTTTTTATTGATAAGGGAGTAGATCACAGTATCCAGGAACCTGCCGTCGTAAAACTCATTTTCTTTAAGGTGCCCCTCTTTTATGAAGTTATTTCTTAACAATACTTTCTCGGAAGCGGAATTCGCAGGATCAATAACCGCTTCAATAGAATGAAACTTTAAAGTGTTGAAGGCATAATTAATCACCTCTTTAATTGCTGCATCCATAATTCCCTTCCCGTGAAAGTCCGGATGGAGAATATAGCCTATTTCCGTCCGAAAGTTCTTAAGCTGCATCCTTAACAGGCAAATCATACCGATCAACTTATTGTCTTCCTTAAGCGCTATAGCCCAATTAATGAATTCATTGTCGGAAACGCCCTTAGAGATCATGCTAATATGATCGCGGGCGTCCTGTTGGGTCTTTGCCAGCGGGCGGGGTATATACCGCATCGTCGCGGGATCGGACCTTAACGCGAAAACTTCATTCACATCCTGGTCTGTGATCTCTCTTAGATATAATCGTTCTGACTCTAGTACTGGGAATGGGGTGAAAGACACCTGGAGCATGAGCGGGTTTTTAGTTTTAATTTTATTAAAGCACGAGTTGCGAATACAGCCGGTTCAATGTTTCGCCGGCATCACTGCAAAAACCCGGATGAACCTTCGAGGTCTGCACTACGGTGCTCCGGGTGGCGGTAAGCCATCGAAAGCGGGAAGGCATATCCAGTTCGCCGATTGGCCCACCTGCCTTTCCGCCTTCAGCGATCTTTATGATGGAACGAAGGTTATGTTTTATTTCTTCCACATCCGCATCCTTCCCGGATAAGGCATATAGTCTCGATACATCCAGTTCGCATATGGCTTGTAAAAACTTCTGCCTGGCACAATACAAGATGACCCCAACATTCAGGAATTCCTCACGTTCAACCCTTGGTACAACGCGGATCACAGCATATTCAAATAAGTCTTTCTCTTGCATTTTTAGCTTCGGTTACAAAAATAGTTGAACTAGCAATCCTGTTATTCAAAAACCGGGCGTAAGCCTGGCGATGCTCGCCACTTGTTTCAAAAACGCCGGTCAGCCATTCGTCCGGTATTAAATTTACAACTGAATTAATGCGATCAGGCGTTAAAATAGAAGTGAATTCTTCGTTAACGGCGGTCAATTCGCCGGCACGGCTGAGCAATACGTGATCCTTGATCAATGCAAAGGGCCGAAGAGCCTGCTCCTCCCAATTTTGCCAGGAATGGTGGAAGTAAAGTGATGCACCATGATCGATAAGCCATAATTCCTTATGCCAGAGAAGCATGTTGGTGTTCCGGCAGGTTCGGTCCATGTTCGTGAGGAGGCAATCCAGCCATACGATCTGCGAAGCAAGTCTGGAATCAACACTGGTCACTGTTGGATCAAATGTAATGGATCCCGAAAGGTAATGCAGCGCCAGGTTAAGGCCAACGCTAAACTTCAGGAGGTCCTGTATCTCTTCGTCAGGCTCTGTTCTCCCGAAGGCTTCATCCAGGTTTGCAAACACTATCTCCGGAACGCGGAATCCCAGTATCCTTGCGATCTCGCCCCCAATAAGTTCGGCTATAAGTGCCTTCACACCCTGTCCTGCACCCCTGAATTTCAGTACGTACAGGAATTCATCATCAGCTTCCGCAATGGCAGGCATAGAACCGCCCTCACGCAAAGGTGTGACGTAACGTGTAACGTTCACTGTTCTTAGTTCCGAAGAATCAATGTTCATAATTAATTTATTAGCACAATTTCACATCGCCAGATCTACAGTCGTCAAATATCTGATAATTGATCGGATTTTATCCGACAGAGTAGATTTTGCCTGCAGACTCAAATTCACTTTCCTATTCCTATTGATTTTGTCGTTCTCCATCAGCCTGACCCCTGGCCAAACAACTACCACATCTATTTACCGACTTTAGGAGTCATGCAGCACTCAAGTCAAGGTCATGTCCATGAATTCATGGACATGACCTTGACTTGAACCGAACAGGTCCTAAGGAAAGCGCCTTCTGTTTCGTTCTGGAATAGCTACATAAGTTGCCATTTTTTGCAAATCGACTATCCACACTACGAATTATAACGGGATCAAATCTACAGGTGTCATGTCGCTAGATGGGGCTGGCGGCAGAGGAATATTCCCGATCGGCCACAAAAAAAGCCCTGCAGCAGTTTGCAGAGCTTTTCTAACCTTTAATAATATCCTTAATGAATTGTAAATTTTCGCATTGACAGTTTTGCAGAAGATCCGTCTGACCGGCGCGGATCAGTAAGCATTCGTCTCACCGCGAACAATATTGATAACGGTCAAAAATATGATCTTAATGTCAAGCATAATAGACCAGTTATTCAGATACCATATATCATGTTCCACTCTTTTCTCCATCAGTTCCCTGCGATCGGTCTGGCCACGAAGTCCGTTTATCTGGGCCCAGCCGGTAATGCCTGGCTTTAGATGGTGCCGAACCATATACTTATCGATAATTGCCCGGTATTCTTCCGTATGCCTGAGCATATGGGGACGTGGACCGACTACGCTCATATTGCCAATCAGTACATTAAAGAACTGAGGCAGTTCATCCATGCTTGTTTTCCTCATGAACCTTCCAAAGTAGGTAACCCGTTCGTCACCTTTGGATGCCTGCCTGCTGTCAGACTCGCGATTGATACTCATGCTCCGGAATTTATAACAGAAAAACTTAGAGTTATCCCGTCCGCTTCTGAGTTGCTTGAACATGATCGGCCCGCGACTCTCCAATTTGATGATCAGGGCGATCAGCGGAAACAGCCAGCTCAACAAAAATACGATGACAAATAAACTGAATACGATGTCAACCAGCCGCTTTTTAAAACGATTGTCGATACTTTCGAGAGGTTCATTTCGAACACTAAAAACGGGGAATTCGCCGACATAATCGATTGTAAAGGGAGTGTCTAATAAGTGGCTGAAGTCAGGAACGAATTTTAACCTGACACACTGTTTTTCCGCTTCAACAATTAAAGAACCCGCTTCATTCATCCGATCCGCTCTTAATGAGACATATACATCTTTGATATTTCTTTCAGATGCCATTCTGATTTGCTCACATGTACCAGGCAATAGCTGGCCAGACGGGTCAACCAGGATAGAGTCATCGTCGGAATCAAGAAAACCCTGGAAAGAATATTGCTTTTTATTAGACTCAAAAAAAGCGGCCAAACGAAGACCCATTTGATTTAACCCTAAAACAGCTACGGACCTGCCCGTTTTATAGCGGCGGATAAATTCGATTTCCAATACTGTGCAAAGGAAACGGCTTACAATAAAAGCTCCGATGCAAAGAGAGTAAAAGAGAAATATAAAATAATTGGAGATTTTCAACTCCTGATAGAAAGCAAAATAGAAGACAAACAAACCCGCATGCAGTGCTACACTTTTCCACGTACTGCGGAAAATCTGCTCAATATTCTCAATGTTAGCCTTATTGTACAACTGAAAAACGTTAGCGGAGATCAGCCAAATGAAATTAACACTAATTAAATTTTGTTTGTAATAGTCAAAAGACTGATCGCCCAGCGTGATATTATTTAAATAGTGCGCAACGAAGTAAGCACTATTAATTAGTAACAAATCGGAAAGTATCAATATTATTCTTAAAGAATATAAAAATCGATTTTCCATAACAATTTAATTAATTAGATAGATTCAATTAACTAGTTTTCATATGGTTAGCGTCACAGATAATTCAACATTTACCGCTTTATCCAGAATTACCTGGAATAGCCTTTTCCGGTAGCAAAAGACATCGTCAAACGTATTATTTTTTAACTATAGGTATTTTTATTTTCAGAATAAAATAAGAAAAAATTAATTTATTTTTTTTCAACACTTCAACTACTTGATTATCAGTTAAATATAAGAAAATAAAACCCCGGGATTTTTTCTTTAAAAGTAGTGTCTGTAACATTTTTAGAAGAACACCCGTTTGTGGTGGTTATGAATGTAAAACATACACTTACTACCAAGGGCTTAACTGCCCTCCTATTTGGAGCTATAGTATTGGCTTCAAGTTGTAAAAAAGATGAATCATTGAATCTTAACAATGAAATCCTAAATCAACCGGGTGCAAGAACGATGGCTACAGGAACTGTATCAAGTGGCAGTTTATTAAATAGTAGCACTTTCGAGGAATCTAACGCTATAAGCTTATGGCAGTCTGAAGCTAATCCAGGGGCGATCACACGGTCGAACACTGTTGCGAGAGAAGGAAGCTATTCCGCAAAATTTTCAATAAACAAAACCGATGCACTTATCTCCGGCAGCTACCGTGCAGAGATAAAAACTGACCTAATGCCGATAAATTCGGAGCGCTGGTACGGGATGAGCGTGTTTTTACCGTCGACATACGTCAAGGACCCCATTCCTGAAAGCATCTTTCAATGGCATAATGTTCCTAACTTCAAAGCAGGCGAAACCTGGAGCAGCTATAAATTTCAAAACCCATGGCGCCTGGAGACCAATAACGGAAGGTTAGTTTTCGTTCACCAATATGGTACGCAATCCGGCTCTTTTGCAGGAAGTAAATCCTATGATCTGGGTGAGTATCAGGTTGGAGTTTGGACAGACTTCGTTGTGCATTTTAAAGCAACATTCGCTTCCGACGGAATATTTGAACTTTGGAAAAATGGAAGTAAAGTGCTGACCATAAACGGGCCAGGGGTTTACTACAATGACGAATCAGGCCCCTATATGAAAATGGGTATCTATAAGTGGGGTTGGTCTGGAACAGGTTCAACTGTCAGCAACAGAACCCTGTATTTTGATCAGATAAAAATAGGCGACCAGACTTCCTCTTACAATGACGTAGCACCCAGTTCAGCCTCTACTCCCGCGCCAGCGCCAGCACCGGAACCTGCTCCTGCACCTGCTCCTGCTGGTCCAGTCGTATTAGCGGTGAATTCCGGCGGAAGTGCATTTACAGCTTCAAATGGCATAACCTATCAGGCTGACAAAGCATACAGCGGAGGCAAAACCTATTCTACCAGTTCCGCAATTGCTAATACAACTGACGATGTCTTATACCAGACAGAACGCAGTGGAGGTAACTTCAGCTATAATATTCCTGTAACCAACGGTACTTATGAAGTTACCTTGAAGTTCGGGGAAATTTATTTCGCATCATCCAACCAACGAGTGTTCGATATCATGCTAGAAGGCAATGAAGTTGTCAGCAACCTGGATCTTGTAAAAACGGTCGGCAGCAAAACGGCATATGACGTTGTAAAAACTATTACTGTGACTGATGGAACTTTGAACATAACTTCAAGAAATGACATTAATAATGCACAACTTGCGGCTTTCCATATCATCAATAAATCCACAACAACAGCTCCTGCTCCAGTGCCGGCCGGTAAATTAGTATCAGCGGTGAACGCGGGCGGAGGCTCATTTACGGCCTCAAACGGAATAACATATCAGGCAGACCAGAAATATTCCGGAGGCAATGTATACTCTACGAGTTCTGCAATTGCTAACACTACTGATGATGTTTTATATCAGACAGAACGCAGCGGAGGTAGCTTCGGATATAACATTCCTGTTAGCAACGGTACATACGAAGTAACGCTCAGGTTTGCAGAAATTAATTTTGTGTCAGCATCTCAAAGAGTATTTGATATACTGCTCGAAGGAAATGAAGTAATCAGCAACTTGGATCTTGTAAGAACCGCGGGCACTAAAACGGCGCATGACATCGTCAAAACTGTTACTGTCACCGACGGAGTTTTAAACATCAAATCGAGAAACGACATTGATAATGCACAGCTTGCAGCTTTTCATATTGTAAGTAAATAAACTCACCAGTAATCCAATAAAATGTTCAAAATACCAGTTCTTAGGTGCTGGTGTTTTGAACATTTTTTTTGCAAATTCAAAATGCATATCCCTTATTTCTTTGTCCACTGCTATTTTTGTCCACTGCCATAAAAATGAATAATTATATGAGCTAGCATAACAATTCAACGCTTCAAGCGTTTTTAATTGCACGCGATGTAATCACCTAAATGTCAGCAATATGCCACTATTAGCTTTCATATTATTATTATTCCTTGCAATTACAACCAGTTGTAACAAGGATGATTCCAAACGCTTAATTTCTAATAGCGTTGATAGGGACGAACTTAAAATGATGGATGGATCTGCAGCATCTCATGGTGTGCTTTTAACTAGTTCATTTGAAGAAGAAAATGATTTACGCAGTTGGCAATTTGAAGCTAACCCCGGGGCACTTACACGATCATCGGAAGTTGCAAAATCGGGCAACTATTCGGCAAAATTCTCGATTAGCAAGAAGGACGCCCTCGTTTCAGGTAGTCACCGGGCTGAAATTAAGACCGCCCATTTACCTAAAGAGGCCGAACGCTGGTATAGTTTAAGCGTTTACCTTCCTTCTTCTTATTCTAACGATCCGGTTCCGGAAAGTATTTTTCAATGGCACAACGTTCCAAACTTTAAGTCTGGCGAAAGCTGGGGAAAGTATAAGTTTCAAAATCCCTGGCGGCTGGAAACCAATAATGGCAGATTAGTTTTCGTTCACCAATATAACACTGTAGCGTCTAATCCAAATTCACCTGTAAACAGCAAAGCATACGACCTGGGCGAGTACAAATTGAACGAATGGATGGATTTCGTAATTCATTTTAAAGCTACCCATACGGCTGAGGGAATATTCGAGCTATGGAAGAATGGCACTAAAATGATGACGATAACAGGCCCGGGAGTTTATTACAATGATGAAACCGGACCTTATATGAAATTGGGCATTTACAAGTGGGGGTGGTCAGGCACTGGCTCGCGTGTAAACAACCGTACTCTTTATATCGATGATATTAAGATAGGCGACGAAAATTCGTCGTATAATGATATTGCGCCGTTGAATTCCCGAAAAGCAGATGGAGCTCTGTTGCCTGTCGTATTTGCGTTATATACAGGTGAACATGCGTATACGGCCAAGAATGGAATTACATATCAGGCGGACGATTATTATTCCGGGGGAAACATATTCCGGACATCTGATACCATAGGCGGAACTTCAGATGATGTCCTTTACCAAAATGAGCGTTATGGCTCCTTTAGTTATGCAGTCCCTTTGAAAAACGGCACTTACGAAATTACCTTCAAGTTTGCAGAGATTTATCATAACCGAACTAAAGCCAGGCAGTTTGATTTGTCGTTAGAAGGGTTGGAAGTGATCAGCAACCTTGATATAGTAGAAACTGCGGGATCTAAGGAAGCATTGGATATCATTAAAACCGTGACTGTGAATGACGGTGTTTTAAATATAGATTCTCACACTGATATTGATAATGCTAAACTTTCAGCTTTTCATATCATCAAGAAATAACTGTTTTTTTCATTGAGCATCTCATTCTGATTAATCAAGCGTCAATTAATACTTTTTGAAAGTATTTGAATAATAGTATCAGATCGATGAGCCCACGTATGGCAGTTTTTTACTGTGATGTAATTTTTTTCAATAAGGGGTACATAGTCATCATAGCTATTTAGGATTGATAATAATTGTCCAACGGGGTCTTCAAAGTTAACTTCAATTATCGGTGTATAGTTAAACAACTCTATCATATCCTCAGGCATTGTGCCTACAACCAGACATTTAGAAGCCATTGACTGTAAATATCGAACTGTCATTGTGCTGATTTCTCCAGACCTGGCTGGATGGGTTAAGCTTGAAGGGAAGCAGATTGAAATCTTGGTTTTGGCTAGACCGTCCAGGAAATCTTCCTGGCTATTAAATATCACCCTACCCTTGGTTTGTTCATACAGATAGTTAACCCCCCGTTCCTTCAAGGGAAGCGATATTTTGTCGTGATACAGGTCATATTTCCTTCCAAATTGTAAAACATCAATACTCTTCCTGTTAAAACCATCAAACCGGTATTTGGAAATATTTATAGCTTCTGGAATCCAAAACGCCTTAAACTTAGATGATTTTAGTTGAAATGTCTCAGCCGCTCTTTTCGAGGAAAAGAAAACATACTTAACATTAAAGGATTCTAAAAATTTTAGTATTTTGAAATGATGAGCAGGCCATGCATCAAAAAAATAAGCTGCATTTTCACGGCTCAAAAGGAAGTTAATTAGACACTTTTCGAATTCCTCACCCATCAAAATCGCCAGGGAAGATTCCGACTTTTTGTGGAGAGCTATATTTGAATTCAAACCAACCTTAAGGAAGAATATTTTAAGAAATTTATTAACGAATTTTTTGCCAAATGTCGGCTTATTATATACGGTTTTAATAAACGAGCTAGATTGCAGAACCTCTTCGAAATCAATAATTGTTTCCTGCGAGACATGTTTACAGGTATTACCCCATTTCACTAAAGAGATTTTCTCCATCTATTTTAGAATAAAGTCAAACCTACTGCAATGCTTTACAGCTCGATTATTAAATCAATCTGTGCTTGAGAGAACAGAAGGCGAGACAGTCTCATTTAATGAGAATCTATCGTCCCTTTCGAGTATTCTGTTATAAAAAGCAATCAACCGCTTACTCTCATATTCCCATGATAGTTCATTCACAACCCTCCGATAACCATATTCACCCATCTCATTTCTCAAATCAACATTGTCAATTAAATAAACCACCTTATTAGCAAAGTCTTCCGGATCAGTATTAGACGCATATAAAGACGCCTTTTGCGCTGAAAACTGTCCTTCCTTCAAACTATATTGCACAATAGGCTTCCTCAGCGCCATATACTCCATAATCTTATTCATTGTCGACAAATTATTCATAATAGTCGGTCTGTCAGGATTCACGCAAACATCAGCTGTATTTAAGATTTCAATCAAGATTGTGTCATCAACTCTTCCATAAAAATCCACAAATTCTGAAACTTCCAATTCCTTAGCAAGACTTTTAATTTTAAGAAGCTCTGTACCCCCTCCTACAATTGCAAATTGAATATCCTGTCTGACTTTTATGATAGATTGAACTGATTTCAATAACAAATCAAGACCTTCCTGTTCACCGATCACCCCTACATATCCCACCAGGAACCGCCGTCCTTTTTTATATTTATTATCACCCTGACTAATCTTTAACCTGTTCAAATTTGGGCCGCTTCTAATAACTTGAACTCTGTCCTCCGGCATGTTACCTCTGGTTAAGGCTATGTGCTTATAACTTTCATTTGTAGCTATGCTATAATCCGCTACCTTGAAAGTCAGTTTCTCCACAAAGAGCAAAAGTCTATAAAACAGGCCTTTCTTTGAATATTTGGCGATATACAATTCCGGGTTGATATCATGATGATCAAAAACAAATTTTACACCGAAGACCTTAAAGAACAGTGCTACAAGAAATATTAGATCCGGAGGATTACATCCATGGATTACGTCAAATTTTCGCTTAAAAAAAATTTTCCAACTAAGATAAAGTTGCCAAAAAAACGCAATCAAATATTCGATTATATATCCGGCTGCCCCTTTGGCTTCGATAGGAAGAGAGTGTCTATAGATATCAATGTTGTCAATACATTCAAATGATTTAGTGTACCCTTTCATCCGGGGACAAATAATAGAGACTTTTATCCCGCTTGATGCCAAACTGCCTGCCTCCTGCCATACTCTTCTGTCAAACGGAACAGGCAGGTTTTCTACAATGATCAGTACATGTTTCATCACTTACCAATTAATTCCGATGTAATTCTTTCTCTTTCGCACTACTTCCGGCAACCGAATCATATCAATGAGATAGGCACCCGATTCGGTTTCTGTCAAAATATCCAAATATTCCTTTTCCCGATTATTGATCACTATTACCTCAGAACCTTCAACCATCTCCTCCATATGATTGACCATGAGTCTGGAGAGATGGGGAATATGATTATCGATGTAATCCTTATTGGTACCGGTAAGCTTGGAGAGATTGACATTCTTATCATAAATTTTAATTTCAAAACCCTTTCCAAGAAGAGCTTCGATCACAGCGACTGCGGGTGAGTTCCGTAAATCATCAGTTCCTTGTTTAAAACTGAGCCCTAGAAATCCCAGTTTCCGCTTACCTAACTGCCTTATCAATGCGATCGCTCGATCTATTTGCAACTGATTGGTTTTATCAATACACTGAATTAAAGGAGCTTCAACATATAAGTCATGAGCCAAGGTTTGCAAACCTTTTAAATCTTTAGGAAGACAAGACCCACCATAAGCAAACCCTGGTTTCAAATAATAGGATGAAATATTAAGCAATTTATCCATACAAAAGATTTCCATAACTTTATGAGAATCAATCTTTGCTGCTGAACATATATTACCAACTTCGTTTGCGAATGATATTTTTAAAGCATGAAAAGTATTATTTACATATTTCATCAACTCAGCAACTTTTAAATCAGTGAAAATAATCTGAGCAGGTAACTGGTCATATAAGCAAGCGACCTGTTCTGCAGCACCTTTATTAAAGGATCCTATTAAAGTAAGGGGAGGGTGATAATAATCGTATACAGCCGTACCTTCACGAAGAAATTCAGGATTTGATACAATCGCAAAGTCTTTACCCTCTTTTTTACCAGAATGTTTTTCAATAATTTTCGCACATTTATCTCCAGTGCCTGGAAGAACTGTCGATCTAATTACGATTATGTGGAAGGTTTCTTTCTTCCGAATCCCCTCTGCTATGTCATGAGCTACCTTAAATATATAGGTCAAGTTTAAGTGCCCTGTGCTTGTTGAAGGCGTACCTACAGCAATAATTGACAAGTCGGTTTTTTCGACCGCATATAAAAAATCAGTGGTTGCAGAAATTGTCCCTTTCAGATGTTCATCCTGAATAATAACATCGATTTCATTTTCAATAATAGTAGGAAGTCCACTATTTATTTGACGTACTTTTGTTTCGCTTACATCAACTCCGATCACCGAATGACCGTTTTTAGCCAGACAACCTAAACTAACGCATCCCACGTAACCTAGACCGAAAATACTTATGTGCATATGAATTCAATTTAGTTTTTGATTGAAGAAATGCTTGTACCAAAGCTCCAGGGACAGAATTATAAAGAGCTGCCGTTCGTAATCACACTTTTTATTCCTATGATAACTTACCATAGTTTTAATAAAATCAATATTCAGATATTGCCTGCTTAGAGAATCCTGGCTTTCTACCAAATCAATCAGCAGCTTTGACAAATCGGATTTTAGCCATTCATCAATTGGTGTAGAAAATCCACGTTTTTTACGATTTATGATAGAAAGCGGCAGCCAATCTTGAGCAGCTTTTCGATGGAGATACTTTCCTACTTTCCCTCTTATTTTTAAATCAATTGGTAAGGTTTCGAGGAAGTTAACCAAATCCAAATCCAGATACGGGACACGATTTTCAAGAGAGTTCGCCATTGTCAACTTATCATTAAAAAGCAGTAAATTATCAGGCAGCATTGTTCTAGTGTCCAGATACAGCAGTTTCGATAATGAATCAGTTAAAAACTCAGTCCGTGCAAAATTCTTTTCAAAGAGGAATCTTTGATCCTGCTGATAAGCCGAAAAATAATCGTCCTTATATAATCTCCGCTTTAATTCCGGCGTGAACAAGGTATATATCCCTATAAATCGATCAAGATTCTCGTTAAATCTCGAGGCATAAAGGCCACGTGCAAGCGTGCCATTTGCAGGGAGAAGCCTAGAAACCATATTAACTGGCATAAACGGGAGAAACCATTTGTATTTAGAAAGGATTTGTTCGCCTACATATCGCTTATAACCTGCCATGGGTTCATCGGCACCCTGACCGCTTAAAACAACCTTAACATGTTTGGAAGCTAACTGAGAAACATAAAATAAAGCGGGGATTGTGGGCTCGGCAATCGGCTCTTCTGTATGATAAAACGATTTATAAAAGAAATCCAGATACTCCCTTTTTTCAACAAGCACCTCGTAATGCTCTGATTTTATTAATGAGGACGTCTCCCTGGCATCAGCTAATTCATTGTAATCGCCATTACCATGAAATCCGATAGTAAAAGTTTTAATAGGTTTATCTGAAATCTCACTCATTAAATGTCCAAGCACCGCCGAATCGATCCCGCCGCTTAAAAGAAGCCCGACAGGGACATCACTTAACAACTGCCTTTTTACTGCTTTTACAAGTAAAAATTTGTATTGTTCAATTGCATCGGCGTCAGAAATCCTTTTAATTACAGGAGAGCTTACCCAGTAAGGTACAATTTCTGTTTCCCCATCTTTCAAACAGTATTTAAGATAATGGGCCGGCTCTAACTTCTTTATCCCTTTGATCAGAGTTTGGGGAGCGGGGTTATATCGAAAAGTCAGAAATGAATTTAACGCCGTCAGGTCAAGCTCCTTAGCAAACGCTTCATTATTTAATATAATCTTCAGCTCTGAAGCGAACAGCAACTGATTATTCTTCTTATAGTAATATAATGGTTTAACACCGAAATGGTCTCGTACGAGAAATAATTGATGTTTGCGCTTGTCTAAAAAAGCAAAGGCAAAAATTCCTATGAAATCCTTTACAGATTCTATTCCAAACTCCCGAAGATAATAAAGTATGGTTTCCGTGTCAGAGTGTCCTGAGAATTCAATTCCATTTAACTTCCGTCGTAGTTCTAAGTGATTGTAAATCTCGCCGTTGAAAACTATGCAATAGTTTTTGCATTCGCTGAACATAGGCTGATTTCCCGCTGGAGACAAATCGAGAATTGCCAAACGGGTATGTCCAAAAAATATTTTATTTGATTCGACATCTAACTCGATTAGCTCCTGATTATCAGGCCCACGATGACTAATACTACAAAGATCCTTGGGCGTTAAAACGCAATTCACTGCACCCGCGACTCCGCACATAAATAGCTACTTTTTAAACTAATAAATATTAATTACAGTATTTAATTTTAAAGATGAACCTGTCTGCACGGAGCCTAAGCAAACAGGGGATGGAGTCTTTGAATAAAAGGATTCGGAATACCAGCCCAAAATTGGGGAGGTCTCGCCTTTATGAATATTCCAGGTCAATTGTCCATCGAGCTTAAGTTGAACTGTGTTTTTAGCGTTCGAACTCAATAAAAGGGTGTCTCGAAATAGCTGGTATTCTATTTTTGGATGAATATGGAAAGGCATTTTTATTTGCAGCGTCCTATTACTGTTATTAAAGATCTGGTCAGTAATAATGAACTGCTTTTTATGTCTGAAAAATTCAACCTTTCTCTGATGATATACATTGTAATTCTTATAGCCATTATGCTCGGCGATAACATAATCGTACTTATCCGAAACCCCGAAGTCCTTAATGCGAACGTCATAATGATTCAACCACAATGTGGGTCCAACATATGTCGCCTGACTTTCATTATTAACAGTAATTGTATTATGGGCTTTTGTACTCAAGAAATATTGCCGCCATTCCGGATGGGTGTGGTAGCAGTATGTTCCAGGATCAACTAAATATGGCGATCCGTCAACATGCAGAATGAACGATAAGGCGTCTGAATGTCCATGGGCAGCGATAGCAAGATATCCCAATGGTGCCGCATCAAAGTGAAAAAGTATCTCCTTCTTTGCGTCTTCCTGCAATCGAAAAATGAAGTGCCCTTCTTCCGAATAGGCCTTCGATGTTTTCAACTCTGAATTAGTATTTAATGATTGAAAAATTCCCTCTCCGTTACTTCCAAATAAAAGTAAATTTTTTAAATCTACAGTAACATTTGCCTTGCGGAAAAACGAATCCCTAAAATAGATAGCCCCGCTGGTTAACAGGGAATAAAAGGTATTTACTTCACTGTGGGAATCCAAATTGAATACTCGGCCATCGTCTTCATCACCATAATTAAGAACTTTGCCATCCACATTTAATAAGTCATCTATATAACCAAGAATCTTATAAAATCGGTTATTAAAAACGGAAGAAAATGGGATATTAACTTTTTCGCCAAATACGATGCAGATTAAAAAAAAGTCAGTGATAAACTGAATATACTTTGCGGTTTCTTCTCTATTGATACCATTCTCCGAATGCTGTAGAACGATCTGCTTTTCCAGACCATTTTTGGAATACTTTAGCCATTTCACGGATTCTGGAAATGTCCACTTACAATTCGCGATAAAAAGCCCTGCATATTCGGAGATCAAGTGATTATTAGCAGAAGAATGAAGTGACGGATTGTCAAAAGAAAACTTACAATGAGCATAAATAGAGGGCCCCCATTTTTTTTCTACAAAATTGTTAAGATCTTCATTACCGTATTTTAACTCATCGATATTTAAAATATCCCAGGTTAAAACCCAATTAATAAGCCGAATGTTAACTTCAATATTACTGTACCAATTAATTCCTTTCAAATAAAGATTTTGATCTATCCAGGAAGATAATAGAGCGACGATGAGATCTAAGGTTTCTTGCTGCCTATATTTTTGATACTGTAAAGCTAATTTTGGCAAAAACAGCATTCGATTCAACTCCCAGACATGCTTGGCACTACCGTACTGGCTATTCCGCATATTTATTGATGGGGAGTAATCGTCAGGAAATTTTTTGCCAGAACTTACATCAACACTCCAGTCCCTAATTTCAGTCGGCTTTAAGGTAATGCCAAAAATCCGGATTGCAGGATCACCTAACACATCCTCTAAATTCTCAGTATAGAGAAGTCTTGCAGCGTGAGTCTTGAAAAAACCTGGCGTGAACTTTCTGCCAATGTTTCTTTTTAAAATTATGTGTTTACAGATTTGCCAGATACGGAAAATTAAATCTCGAACTGTCAAAGTTTTAAAACGGTTAACATACCATCTTAATCCACCAGACATTTAAATAAGCGATTTATAAAGAGCTTCAACTTTGGGCATTACAGTTTCAGGAGAATATTCCTGTATAATCCGCAATGATACCTCTCCATGTTCTTGAATTCTATTAGGAAAAACCAAATAATAATTAATGGCCTGATAAAGTGCCATTAAATCACCGGGGCGTACTAATCTTCCATTCAGATCATGTTTTACTATTTGAGGAATCCCTCCGACTTGGGTTGCTATAATAGGCATTCCGTAGCTCATAGCTTCTAAAATAGAGATCGGCATTCCCTCACTGTAAGACGGCAAAATAAAGATATCTGCCTCAAGTAATAACTTTTGTTTGCTTTGGCCAGAAACCCAACCCTTGAATTCAACAATTTCCTCTAAGCCGTTCTCCTTGATTGTGCTGATTAACCTGTCTAGTTCTCCATTGCCACCAATTATTAGCCTAATTTTCGATTTGAAATATTCCCTATGATCCCCTAGTACTTCGAGCAGATCAAAAATCCCTTTATTGTTACCAACCAATCCTAAAAAAAGAAGAGATATAATACTGGGTCTTATTTCATTCCGCTTTGCAAAGGCCTTTGCAATTACATTATTTATTACGTGTATGTTAGCTATAGAGAATTGAGAAGAAACATAATCTTTTACTGGATGTGAAACAGTAATGATCGCGTCACTCAGTTCAAAATATCTTCGGATAACGTTCTTCCCAACAATTGTACTATTATTATAAAAACTGTCGTAAGCTCCGGAATGGAGATGATTGACAATCTTTTTTCCAAACACACTTTTGGCAATGAGGCCAATGAGAAATTTCCTATAGAGACTTCCATACACCGAACCATGAATATGAATTAATTCTACCTGTTTGTTTGTTACAAGATAACGAATGACTTTGAAGAGTTGCAACCCAAAAAAAAGCGCTTTTTTTAAATTATTAGTGTCATATCGGTAGGTTGGAATAAAATTAAATACTTGATAAAAATCCTTTTGAACATCGATAACAGCACCTATACCCCCCCTATGATTTTTATAATGAGGGCCAATCACCAGTATCTTATTTGATATTTCTGCCGCAATTATCGACTGACAGTAATCAACCATGATAACTCCGGACATAATTATGCGCCGTTTTAACTATTGAGAATTTGTTTCGGGCGGTTAAGTAGCTCAAATGACAGCGGGTTTCAATCTTTCCGAGCCTATATAGCTCAATTATTTCAACAATATGGTCAGCCAAAGTCCAAACATCTGTTAACTCAAATCTCCAGGCGCTTGGTAAACCCTCAATAATTTCCGCAGGTCCATCCACATTGGAAACAATTACTGGTAATCCCGCAGCAATGCCCTCTATCACGGTCAATCCAAATCCTTCATAATAGGACGGTTGGACCAACAAATGGTAATCTCTCAAATCGTTATATATCTGCTCCCTGGTTTTAACACCTAAGAAAGCGACCTGCCCGGATATTTTTAATTCAGTAGAAAGCTCCTGTAATTGCGCCAAAGAGGGGCCGTCACCAATGAAATCAAGTCGAATGTTCGAGATATGACGCTCGTTAATTAACAATCCTAAGGCATGCAATAAAATATTTTGACCTTTTTTTTCAGAATGCAGTCTGCCAACTTGAACTATTTTAAAAACAGGCTTAAAGTCATAATTCTTGCGTCTTTTTACCTTATTGAAATCAATTCCATTATAGATCCGGGTCGACTTTGATAAACTACGGCGCAAAATATCATTCTTAACCGCATCTGAGATAGAATATAAGCGATCATATTTTTTAAAATTTACGATAGGCTTATTTACGTCATGAACCGTCAGGCAGGTTTTCGCTGTCCCTTTAAACCTTACTAAACGAATAGCGTTATGATCATGGAAATGAATTATATCTGGCTGAATTTTGAATACCAAATAGTTTAACTGAAGTATCTTTAAGATATTTAAACTTCCAACTGGTCGTTTCACAAAGTACACCAGAATATCAGGCTTAATACCATCAATTAGTTCGGAGCTGAAGGAGTTGTTAATAACAATTAAGTGCACTTGGTCCGTTTCCGCCTGCCTGTTCACAATATCCACCAACATTGTTTCAGCACCACCCACATTCAACGAAAAAATAATATGTAAAATTTTCATCTGAATTCAACCTAAAAGCGGCTAAATAAATTTCTTCCAATTTTATTCTGATATGTCTTAGGTAGAGAGTACTTAATGAATCGAAGGGTATCTAAGGGAAGATTCGATATCGAAATGAAAATCAAGGGCAATTTTGACCAAACACGTCGGGCATCACCATTTGACCAACTTCTTATATCGTGGTATGCATCATACCATTTGTATTTAGATATTTTTACCTTCTTCAAAGAACCGAACAAATAAGGCAGATGAAGCAAATCAAAATTACTATATCGAGTATTTAAAGCAGTTCTCTCCATACGTTGAAGTTTTCTGTTACTGCTGAGATTGCTTGGAGTATTTTCCAAGTAATATCCTAACATAGTGTTCACCTTAACGAGCGGATATTTTAAGGATACGCGGATCTGAAAGTCCAAGTCGGCAACAAGTCTGAATTGCTCATCAAAGTATCCAACAGATTTGTGAATCTCCTTCCGCCACATGGGAAAACAGCCGATATGATGTTCCCTCAAAAAAGCCTTTGAATTATCCTTAAACCTAGGTTCCATTACAGGTCTGCCTTCCCGATCGCCATATTTGCCAACTATTATAAAGTCACCATATGACATGGCTGCATCCAGATCTTCATCCAAAGCAATAGCCTGGTCCGAAAGTGAGCACGGCATCCGGATATCATCTGTATTCCAGATGGCAATATATTTACCCCTAGCCAATTGAATACCCTTATTCCAGCTTGTATACAAACCCTCTAGCTCCGGTATAATTATATGCTTTATAAACGGAAAACGCTCAACATATTCGCTAATAATAACGACCTCCGCTTGTTGAGGCGCATTATGCATTAACAAAATTTCAATTTCATGTTTATTTGTTATCTTCTCTACTGCCCGGAAGTATCCTTCTAAAAAAGGAGAGCAATTGTATACTGAAGTAATGACAGTTATTTTGCACATGCTTAGTGGCAGCTTTTACAATAGAACACATGGAAATGTTTTGCGTAAAAACTATTTTCCGCTTTGAACCATGATTTTTAGGGGGAACTCATTTCTAACAAGGATCAAAGTTGGGCGCTTCCAAAATTTCGCTCTTATAGTAATGTATAAAGCAAAATTTATAAATGACCACATTGAACCGTAGAGAGGCCCACCCATAATCAGTGAAGAGATTGTAGTCGATATAAAGAACGATGCTAAATAGGCTACAAGCCAATCTCTCGTTCTAAAGAAATGAATCACACTGCTTATCGAAAAGTAAAGCAATATCGAATATAAAAGCATAAGACCTAACCAGCCTGTATGATATAGAAAAAACGGAATGGTTGAATCAGCTTTCCACGCCCCAACATCGTTCATTCCCCTATAATATTTTCGATTCATTCCAGCACCGATAAGCGGATTAGTGTGATTAGTAATATCGATCGCTTTATCTAGATATCTCAATCTGATATCGACATTTTGATCATTTTTTCCTTCTACTGAGGCCGATGAAAATCTACTATTAAAATAGGTCATCGGACCCGGGAACATCTTATTTGCAATCAGATAAATCGGCCCAAAGCAGGCGCAAAATACTAAAGTAAATTTCAGGGCATAAAAAATCCCCTTCCAACCGTCAACACAACATTTTAAAATAACAATCACTGCTATTTGAATGGCAACCGTAATAATAATCGATCGGGTAAATGTAAAGAGGAGTGCGCCCGAAAGACAAATTAAATTTATGAAAATTATATATTTCGAAACCTTTAGAATGGGCATTAACAGTGATTGAATGCACAATACAATTATCGTAGTTAAAAAAAACGGAATCGTTGCGAAATCCCTCAGGAAGTGTGACGATTCATGATCAACCTCGCTGTAAATAATTTCTTTCGGAAAAATGGGTAATATATTACTTGAATTTAAGACATAGAGAATAGCTGAAACAGGAGTTATGTAAAACATTAGCCGCAAAAAATCTTCATATTGAACTCTGGTTACAACGTGAAATACCGATAACCACAATATAAAATTTACACCAATATAGAAGAAGTCTCGCGCGGTGAGGAATACTTCAGTTCTATCTTCATCTGAGAAAAAATCACCTATAAACAGTGTAAGTAAATAGAAAGAGTAAATAATAATCAGGCTTGATCCAACATTATTCAGTCTGGGAAACTTAACTTTAATGAAGAAAATCGCTATAAATAACAATACAAAGAATAGCACATCGTTAAAAATGTTATCAGTTACTGAAAAAATTTTTTTATTCCCGAGAGAAACCGTCTGATCGATAAACGCCCCCGGCCCTTGTTGAAGAGCAAGCGGAAACAACAGGTAGAATAAAGGATTTCTCCGTCCTAAGTATATACTTATTATTAAATAAAATATAACTGCCATGATCCAGAATACCAATCACACATCTGCTTTATATTAAGAAGAAGCCCATGTTTCTCTCTTTTCAAACTTGTCTTTAACTAAACTCATCAAAGCACTCGTTCTAAGATTTTTTACAAAAAAATTTAAACAAACCTTTCTTTTGGGTCCCTCAATTATTAACAGTAATAGTTCAACCGCCAATTTGAAACGACTTCTTTTTTCTGCCAGAGAAATTATCATTTTATTCATAACAACATTCTGTTTCAATAACAGTATCATCAAATTACGTTTGCTAGACAAAGGCTTGGCTATCCCCTTGGTTTTTAAGAAGTTAATTTTCTCATACTCAACCAAATTAGTCCACCTCAAGAACTTCGCTTCCTGAGCAACTATCTCATCTTCATTCTGATATTTTTGTATTGACGATATATTATTTCCAGTCCTGCGATATTGCAACAATTTTTTACTTGTATACATAACGCCGCCCTGTACAATTCCCAGAAAAGATAACAGATAATCTTCGTAGGGCAAATGTTCAGGTATCTGATATTCAAAATCTTTAAGAATACGCTTTCTGATCGCCATCCCGAATCCACCAAAATTTATACCCGCTGCAAAGCGATAATTCCTGTTTGAAAAAACATAATCCTCATCATCGACACTCGAGGCATCCGAACCAAAGGAGGCGACATTGAAATTATAGAAGGATTCTTTTAACAATTTTCCGTTAGAATCGATAACCTCAGCATCACTTAAAAATAGATCAATCTCTTTATATCGATTACTTTTTGCTACAACATACGACAATCTAAAAGGCTTAAGTACGTCATCGGAAGAACAGGAAAATATAATTTCGCCCTTTGCCAAACTTATTAACTTGTTTACACTTCTTACCATTCCTATATTCTCGATCCCAAAGTCTACGACATAAGGTATATTTTTTACATTTTGCAAAGAACTCAGGAATTCTTTAATTTTTTCGGCTGAATCATCAGTAGAGAAATCATCTCTAATAATTACCTCAAAATTTGAGTAATCTTGATCAAAAGCAGACTGTAATGCTTGCACCACATAAGATTGATGATTATAACACGGTATTATAACTGATACCAACGGCTTCATTGATTGTTGAAATTGCATATCGTTTATCCTCTAAGCACCCTCCGGAAAATTACCAGCATCACTATAAAATAAATTATGTAGGCTATTGCATAACCTATGTTTGCTCCGATATTGCCATAAATCCGGATTAGAAACATAGCAAGCGTCACCGACAGAATGCTTCCCAAAATTTCCGTCACAATATAATACTTGGTCATCGACCGAGCGACCATCTGATAGGCCAGGATCCAGCTGCTTATCTTAAAAAAATCACCGATCAATTGAAAACCAAACAATCTTTCCATACCAATAAATCGTTCGTTGAATACAAAATTTATTATCGCATCCCTCATTACAAAAATCATCAAGATAAAAACTAGTAATGGTGGCAAAATAATCTTGTAGATGCTTATAATTTCACTCCGCAACTCCGTATCAGCACTAATCTGGGAAAGTCTGGGCAGGTAATATACGCTTAAGGATGAGGTGATAACAAGTAAGTACATGGATGACAATCTATTCATTGCTTCCCATAAGCCCGCATCGCCAAGCGATGTGTACTTAACGATACTACTGCGGATTATTAGCTGGCTTACCGGAACGGTTGCAGCTGTTACCAGAGCCATCAAGGAATAATTTGCAAGCTTTTTACCTGCGTCTCTCCGAAATTTACCAAAAAATTCTTGTTGCCTGATAAGAGTGCTTTTAGATATAACTAGCAGGATAATGACGAAGACAACTAGTTCAAAGGTTACGGCGGCTGTAAGAGCACCGCGAATACCAAAAATAAACGTTAGAATGCTGCTAAATAACAGGCCAATCAGACTGCTAATAATAGTAACAAATACAAACTTCTTGAATTCCCGGTATCCGTTTAAGATTGATAGAAACAACGAATTAAATGAATAAAAGATAATGGTAAACCCGAAAATCATTAACACCGAGGAATACTTCTCATCATCTAATATAAACCTTGCAAAGAAAGATGATCCAATTATCAGTGTGAATCCGCACAGAATAGACATTATACCAACAATCCAGACTGCTGATATTATAAACAGCCTTATCTTATTTCTCGATTCTGAGTATTGAGCAATGTATTTGGTAACACCTGTATTGATACCACCAGATGAAATTGTCAAAAAAATATTAGAAAAATTATTAAGCTGCCCGAGTAATGCAATACCTGCTGGACCTATCAGTGATGCAACGATTTTGATACTAATAAAGCCCGTGAACATTTTAACTAGTGTCGAAACAGCAGTCAAAGAGAATACTTTGATTATATCTTTTTTAAGAATTCTATTCAATAAAAACATCAGTTTTCCTGTTTCTCAATCGAATTGCAATGGATGCCTCTTAGAACTGCCTCTTCTAGTCATATTCCCTGGCTTTCTAAACCGTGCCAGATCAAATTTCTTCCGGCATCCACATCGAAAGCATCATAACTTGATTTGAGGGCAGGCTTTGCAGGAGATCCAAGCATAACATTTCCTATTTCACTGCGTTTCACTACAAATATCCCACTGCCAATTCTGTTGTCTTTCGCTATAATAGAATAATCATTATATGTGCTGTTAACTCTCAATAACGAATATTCTCCGATTTCACAAAATCCTGAAATTACACAATGAGAAGAAACATACATAATTGGCTGTAACGGTACAATGACCTATGAGATTGCTGCTCTATAGAATAACATTATCACCCATTTTTACATGGAGCTGCAGAACGTTATTTTCAAAATGAACACACATTTAACATCCCAGACAATGGCCTTACTACTTACATATGTGGCGCACGTAAAACCTTTAGATTTGACTTGCACAGTCATAGTTTGAAGTTGAAATAGTGCTCTCTAAATTTCAAAGTTATAAATGGGCAGCCCTAAAATGTTGAATCTTGATAGTGCTTCTTTGTAACGCTAAAGCTACAACGTCGTATGGTCATCATGAAATATTCGTAAGCTATTCTGCAGTTTCACCTGTTCCAATTATTATCGGTTTTCTCGTCTTTTCCTTGATATGCAACTTTAGGAAAAAAAACGATGGTCATTTTACAATGTTAAATGCATAGTTTCTCTAAGCACTCCTCTGGCTCCAAAATGCTCTTTAAAACTAAACAGACCATAATTAGCACTTCGGCCTTCATCTTCATTAGCCATTCCCAGATTGAAGTATTGAAATCCATTATTACAACCGTATTCAACTATGTGATCGATAAGAGCATGATTCGACATCAGATGGGCATATTCCTTATCAGCCGCTATATATTGTCCATGAAGAACCCTGTTATTTGCCAGAAACACTATGCAGCCGCCAATAAGCTTATGCCTGTAATATGACCCCAGACAAAGGAATTTTTCTTTCCCAACATTTTCAATTAGTCTTTTTATCGATTCATAATCATGAACAGGTTTGACGCCATGTTTCTCTAAAAGACTCCTTTCTAAGAGAATCCAAAGTCCTTTAAGATCATTCAATCCATATACAGTTAGGGATTGGGATTTCCTTAAATTTTTAACAACATCAGAATGATATTGCATTCTGGTTTGTCGTATGTCGGCATTTAAAGGAATTGCCATTTCAAGTTCCCTGCTTTTTATCTTAAACCCATAAAACCACATAGCATAATTCGTTTCATCGCAAAAATACTCCTGAAATATGCGGAAGGGATTTCGAATAATAACCTGGTTGACCTTCTTCTCTCTTGCAAATAAAATAATGAGTCTTACTAACTCAAGTGCAGTTTCTACATTGACATGCTTACTTACTATTATACCTCCATAGGTAGATCGTAAATGGGAATGCAGAATTTTTTTGCCATCCTCAACATATAACACTGCTGGAAAAACAGCTACAATTCGATTACCTTTAAAAAACATCAAAGAGGCATCATCTAGTGAGTTCAAGGAGTTATGATCATAAAATTTCCTTGAGTGAAGAAATGTAGAGTTGATCGCTTCTACCTCGATAAAGGTATTCCATCGCTCTTTAAGGTCTTCACAAAAGGGTACAGCGATTATTGGCTTGGTAGTTGTCACCGATAAATTTTCCATATTTTCTCACGTTACTGATATTTCGAACAAAAATATCATGGTAAGAATCGATTAAGGCTTGAACCGATTAATTGTCGAGACCACCTGATCCAGTTCATAATCCGCTATCACCGGGCTTATCGGCAGGCTTAATATTTCATTATGAATTTTATCGGTTAAAGGGAAGTTTAAACAATTTAAGGCACAATAGGCCTTTTGCTTGTGCGGTGGAATAGGATAATGTATGATTGTTTGAATGTCATTATCTGAAAGATATTGCTGTAACTTAGTCCGGGACTTAGTCCGTACCACAAATAAATGCCAGACATGACCTTCTTCATTAATAGCAGTAGGTAACATAACTTCAGAGTTTAATATGTTTTGTCTGTAAAAATGTGATGCAGCCCGCCTTTTCCTGGTATCCTCATTCAGATATTTGAGTTTAACATTTAATACCGCTGCTTGTATTTCATCCATACGGCTATTCAAGCCTGCATATTCATTAACATATTTTACCGACGAACCATAATTAGATAGTTTTCTTACTACATCCGCTAAATTAGGGTCGTCGGTCGTAACGGCCCCTGCATCTCCAAAAGCGCCAAGGTTTTTGCCAGGATAGAAACTAGTTCCCGCTGCATCTCCCAAACAACCAGTATATCTGCCATTGTATATAGCGCCTTGCGCCTGGGCATTATCCTCAATTAATTTTAAATTATACTTATTGCAAATAGTTTGAATTTTTTCGTTGTAGGCGCATTGCCCGTACAGATGGACAATCATAACAGCCTTTGTTTTTGGCGTTATAGCAGCCTCTATTTTGTCCGCATCAATATTATAAGAATCTAATTCTGGTTCCACCAAAACCGGCCTCAACCGATTTTCAGTAATTGCCAGGATGGACGCGATGTAGGTGTTTGCGGGAACGACAACTTCATCCCCGTACGCCATTATTCCCATTTCAATATACGCTCTCAGGATTAATCGTAATGCATCGAGCCCGTTACCAACGCCGATCGTATGCTTTACTCCGCAAAAAGCAGAAAAATTATCTTCGAAACTTCTAACTTCATCACCTAATAAAAACCATCCCGAATCAATAACCCGGCCTACTGCTTGCTTAAATTCATCAGCATTCTTTTGAGTTATCTTTTGTATATCAAGAAATTTTATCATGGTCATCAGATGCGTTTCGCGACTTAAATTTTCTACCTGGCGGCTAGGGGACTTCTCAATGCAGGAATTCTTTTAGGAGTATCCTTACCGGACACAATACTTCTGGAGCTTAATTCAATAGCTTTAATAATATTTGCAATATGAGTTATGTTCAGCGTGACGTATTCATCTTTAACAGTATGATAATACCTGTCAACATCAATCTGATCTGTAGATATGGTATGGGCAGGTATGCCCAGCGCCGCAAAATTTGCATTGTCACTTCGATAAAACAGGTTGAGTTCGGGGTAAGGATCCGGATAGAATTTGAAATCGGAATGAATTAAATTAGCTTGTAAAATTTTCCCAAAATCTGTTTTATCATAACCAGTAATGAAAGCACTATTCTCCCCAAATTTTGATTGTTTACCTATCATTTCAATATTGAACACGGCTACTACATCTGAGGGATCAATTTCTTCTATAAAATGGCGAGAACCATAACCACCAATTTCCTCTGCAGTAAAAGCTGCAAAAATCAAAGTGCGTTCATTGTTGTTAAGATTTTTGAAATATCGGGCTAAAGCAATCATGGCGGTAACACCAGACGCATTATCATCTGCCCCATTGGCGATGGAATCAATCCCCAGAATTTTAAAACGCCATGCCTTGAAATATGCCTTTAATGACCCGGGCTTGATAATCCCAAGGTGGTCATAATGGGCCGAGAAAATTACAGATTCCTTAGCCTTCGATTTTCCCGGAATGATTCCAACAACATTCGACAATAACGAATCTTCTATTTGATTTTTGAAATCTATTGCAAAGGTATGGACTTTCCTCAGTCCTAATACAAATACCGCAACTCCCGATTTCGCCTTTCCCGGTTCGATTGTGCGGGCACTCAGACTCTTATTGCGCAAGTCTTTAAAAGCCTTTGTATGAGATTCGTCCACCAACACCAATACCAGACTGTCTGATTTTAGGATCTCCTGATATCTCTTAATCAAATGCTGGCCACGTTCAATTGACATGACCCTAACCGGGGATTTTTGATTCGCTGATACTTTTTGAAGATCAGTTATAACCATAACTGAAATAGCAGCAAGTTTCTTCCCATTTATAGTTACGCACAATTCTTCCGGTTTTATGTGCCTGATTGGAAACTGTTGCAAAAAATTATCATTGTCTAGAAATGCCTTTAATCCGATCGCCCGAAATTCTTCATCAATAAATTTAGATGCCTTCTCTAATCCGAGAGAAGGTGTTGCACGTCCCTGCATATCATCAGCAGAAAGAATACGAATAATTCTTTCAACTTCCTGCTCGCCTTTTGTCCTTTGTGTTTGTGTGTCTGAACATGAAAGCAAACAGAAGACAGGCAATAAAACAACTTGCAGGCCTTTCATAAAGTTTAAAACATTGCGGCATTAAATGATGATTACGTGAAAATTGGGCTATGAGCCTTTGTAAACGTTGAGTCTTTAGATGCACTAATAATACAGACCCTGATGAGAAATAGATAATTCCCTCCAGGTTCCCAACTTAATGTTTCGTTCATATTTCGGCAATTGAGGCTAATAGTCGCGGCAACTTTTGATTGTTGGAGTTCCGACTGGGCATGACTTCTTCTCTTTTCACCGCTGGGAGTATCATATAAATAATAAACGCTTTTCACGCTAAGTGGAACCTCCCTATTCGCTACGGCGGCGATATTGCCCGAAATGATGATTCTCCTCAATGAAAGTCATGAAAGACAAGGGCATCTAAAATTTCAGGTAATATTGTTACAACTGCGGCTGATAACTATGTTGTCTGCGAATTAGAACCTCTTTCCTAAGCTTCTAATAGTGGAAGCCAATGACATCTTTTTTTGAATATTATCATTCGCATAGTAAGCGTAATCAACATCTGTTTTATAACTATTTCTTCCGCTGATTTCAACTCCATTAAATACTACATGAAGATTATTTAGTTTTTTATCCTGGTAAAGCTGTTTCAAGTACTCCAGATGAGACTTGTAGGTAATCCCCTGCCTGATCACATATAGATGAATATCACAGTATTGAGATATAATCATACCATCCGTAACCAACTGCACCGGGGGGGTATCGATCAATATTTCATCAAATGATAAGCGTAATTTCTCTATCAGAACCTTAATTGCCGGCTCTTCCAAAACCTCTGAAGGATTAGAAGGCAGTTCCCCAACCCTAATTATAAAAAGATTAGGAAGCCCTTCAGCAGGTTGAATAATATCTTCTATCTCAGCAGTTCCATTTAGATAACTGGTTAATCCGGGAGCTTTCTCTAAACCGAAATATTTATAGATGGTAGGTTTACGCAGATCCATCTCCAGAATTATCGTTTTCCGGCCAGACACGGAGAAGGCGGCACCTAAATTACTGGCAATAAAACTTTTGCCTTCCCCTGACATGCTGGATGTTAACATGGTTACCCTGCCATTGCTCTCATTCCTGGGAACAAATTGAAGATTAGTCCGAAGAGATCTGAACTGTTCTGCGAGTATCCTGCAATTCGGCTCTTTCATTACAATCACCTTGGGACCTTCCTGGTACATTAACTCACCAAGTAATGGTACCAGTGTTGTATTCACTATTTCCTTACTATCAAGAACCTTGTTATTCAATATATCTCTGCCATAGATAAACCCGGCCGGAATAATGAAGCCCATCAATAGAGCAAAAGCATAGGTCAAGGAAGTTCTCGGAGATATTGGGGCACCATAAAAGGCCTTTTGCACTATCCTGGTATTAGACAATGTTGAGGCGTAACTCAGAGAGGCTTCCTCCCGCTTTTTTAATAGGTACACATATAGATCTGCTTTAATTTCTTGCTGCCGCTGCAAGATAATATGCTGCCTTTCCTGGGACGGAAGATCCCGGATAGAAGACATAAATTTTGAGTCATACGACTGCAATTTCCGCCTTGTAGATAAAAGTGAGGTATTAACACCTTTGATGATATCTTTAATCGATTCCCTGGTGGTATACAGCTGCCTGTTGATTGGCTCAAACATCGGATGACTTTCAGGTGTATTGGCTAGCAGACGATCACGTTGAGATTCCAGGTTAATTAGCTGGTTAACTAAAGTAGCCAGGGCAGGATCAGAGATACCGGTTGTTGCTGGTGGTCTGCTTGTTTTAGGGGAGTTTATATATTGACTAATACCGCGTAAAACTTCAATTTCAACATTGACGCCGTTTAATTGCCGGTCATTATCAGTAACATTCTGAAGGTAAAAATTCGATTGAGCCGAAATATCCGTTAGTCCCTTACTGCTCTTAAATGACTCCACTTCCTTTTCTACGCCAGTGAGTTCAACAGTAACCTCAGCCAGCCGCTCATTTAAAAACTTCAAAGTGCTTTCATTCGCCCGATTGTTGTCCTGAATAGCGGCAAGACTATACACTTCGATTAATCTATCAAGGATGTCTTTACCCCGTTCAGGGACTGTCTCTTTTAAAGCCAACTCCACGACAGTAGCCTGTTTACCAATAACAGCAGTATTAAAATTCGCTAAAATACCCTGAGCTACTAAATCCGGTTCGTTTACTGTAATTATGATTGTCTCTCCAATGAAATTCTTTAAGTCCTCCGTTGGTTGGAGAGACCATATCCCTGAACCGGTCTTTAATTTCGAAGAAAAAAAGAATTCAGACTCTTGATCACCTTGCTTGAGGAGATATTTCTTATCATCCAATATGCGAATTACAAACTTTGTATCTGCAAAATAACCTGTTTGTTTCAGAAGCACCAGTCCAACTGGATACTGACCGTACAGGTCCTGATCGGCTATCAATCCAACTTTTTTGTATGCAGTCCATAATTGAAGATCGTTAACAACCTTTGTCATCAATATTCTGGACTTTAATATCTCCATCTCATTCTCCACTACTTTGCTGCTCGAAACCATGTCCAATTCCTGAAGCGCAGATTCTCTGTGTCCGCTTCCTGTTTGTTCATCTTTGAAAAGAAGCTGGGCTCTGACATTGAAAATTCTGTCAGCATATCGAACATAGAGAAATGCAAGCAGGAGGCACGTAGCTATAGCTGAGCCGAATAAGGGCCAATGAAAGAAATACTTTTTCAGAGTCACCCTAAGACTACCATTTTCTTCTTCCTTAGGCAGTTCATTATAGGAGACAAATTGAACCATCTGTGAATCCATGATATCAATTACTAGTTATAACAATAGCCACTATCGAGAGAACAGAGAGGAATATTCCCAAAATCTGATAGGTGTTGGAGACTGAGGAATATTTAGCTTTACCAGGCTGTATATAAAGCAAATCATTATTTTTGAGATAAAAATAAGGAGACTTAAAGATATCTTTGGATGTCAGATCAATGGGTATATATTCCCGTTGACTATCTCGCTCTCGTATTAGCCACAAATTATTCCTGTCCGCAGTAACGTTTAAATCACCAGCTAAGGTAACTGCTTCCGGTAAGGTGATCCGTTCATTTTCCACATTATAGACGCCAGGTTTACCGACATCTCCCATCACAGAAACTTTAAAGTTTAAGATCCGAACATTTACTATAGGCTCTTTTAAATACTTCTGCAGTTTTTGTTTTATCTGGTCACGTAATTCGGTAGTACTTAACCCTGCCACCTTAAAAGTTCCTAATAATGGAATCTCTATAGCTCCATTGGTGTCGACCTGGTAACCCAGCGACTGGCCCTGTGTATTGCCATTACTTGCAAAATTGACGTTAAAAAGCGCTGAAGCCTCCGAACTTAAGCTGCTTATATTTATCCCCAAGATATCGTCATTCTGAATCGTGACTGCCGTAAAATTTTCTATATTTTCCTTGAACGGGCGGGAATGATCCAGATTCTGAAAATAAAGAAGTTCTCTATATGAACCACAGGATGTCAACAATAGGAACAAAGTAAGCACAAAAGAATACGATAGATAAATTTGTAATATTCTCATCCAATATTAGGTTAGTAAGGCTTATAAATATATTTATCACTCATCTTGACAATACGGCAAGGTGTTCATTTCCAATTTCCGCGGCCACTACCGTGTTCAGAACAAGAAAATTATATTTGCCGAGGTAATTTCAAAAAGATAGCTGATAGGCGAATACTAAAAATTGCTCCCTCTCATATCGAAATAATCACTTTCAATTATATATATACTTAAACGTAAAGTCTTCCCTCTTTTGAAACCGCCCATTCATCGAAGTTTTGTTTCTCCCAGGGGAGGCCCTTATCGTAATTATAAGGCCAGGGATAGTGTGATCCACTCTTCTCTTTGGATAAAATAAAATTGAGGTTACAAATCTTAACACCAGGGTTCCCGGAATGCAATTCAAAATCCCCAACATTCTTGTTTATTACTGAATTAGCCCCAACCAAACTCTGTTTTCCAATTTTTACACCTGGTAGAATCACAGATGCAGCAGCTATCTGAGAAAAGTCGCCAACAGAGACACCTACTAAATAGTTTGAAGGAGGATGAGGGTCATTTGCAAAAACCACGAATGGATAGATAAAAACAAAATTGCCAAATATACATTTGGCGGAAACTTGCACATGACTATTGAGTCTGCAATAGTCACCAAAAACGGCATTGCCCTGGATATCTGACAAGGTTCCTACCACACATCTCTTTCCGAATACTGTGTTTTCTCTGATAGAAACCATGTTACCTGTTTGAAAATATTCGCCAAACTGGCTTCCCGCATATAAAATACTGCCACTCCGTACTAATGAGTTAGCTCCGATAAGAGTCTGAGGGTTTTCGTAATTTTCATTATTGTAGGAATCATCAGATGGTTCACCTATAATGCAATTCTCACAAATAATTGAATTATCGCCAATCACTACATTGTCATGTATAAATGCATTCTGGCCAATGCGTACATTGTTACCAATTCTGGCAGATTTACTAACTGAAAATTTTCCTTGAAACCGTTGCATGCTGGAACTTCTATCGACCTACCGAAACATTTTTAATTTTCTTTCCTGACGTATTTACATTAAGTGAATTTTCGAAGCAGATCACCTGAGGAATTTTAAAAGATGAAAGATTTTTGTTGCAGGCTTTGAGAATCTCGTCCTTGGCATTTAGTTCATCCGACCCCGCTTTAAGTACTACACTTGCTTTTATCCCTTCGCCTAATATTTCATCATAAATACCCTCAACGGTACAATCTACTGTTTGCTGAACAGTCAATATAACTTCTTCGATTTCCTTCGGACTTACACGTCGGCCTCCTACCTTAATAATTTCCTTTTTCCGACCCACCAGGAATATAAATCCATCTTCGTCTCTCATCGCCAGGTCTCCGGTCATTAGCCACCCATTCATCAGTACTTCCCCGGTTGCATCAGGATCGCCGTAATAGCCTTTCATTATATTATCACCCTTTGCAGCTATTTCCCCCACCTCTCCGACTTTTACCTCACAGAGTTGGTCATCTACAATAGCCAAAGTCACACCTGGTATTTCTTTGCCTATTGACCCCAATTTTGCATGCAACATCTCAGATGGTAAATAAGCAAGCCGCGCTGTAGCTTCCGTCTGGCCGTACATAACAACAAATGCTATATCCGGGAATGCTTCCTTAAACTCTTTAATAAAAACATCGTGAAGCTTCCCTCCTGCCTGAGTAACATATCTCAGATGTGGAAAATCAGTTTTAGTAAACGTTAGAAATTTTCTTAACAAAATTTGGAAATGACTAGGCACTCCTGCAAAGCCTGTACAATTGAAATTCTTCAAGTCCTTAATAACTGATGCCAGAAAAATAAAGTTATTAATTAGAACAAGTGATCCGCCAACCTTCAAATGGGTATGAAGTAAGGATAATCCGTAACAATAATGGAATGGCAGCACCACACCCATAGTATCGGTGGCGGTAAGGTTCAGGTATTTAACAATGGATTCGGTGTTGCTGGTTAAATTTAAATGACTAAGCATCACTCCTTTCGGGCGATCTGTTGATCCTGATGTGAATAGTACTAATGCTGTCCGGTCATTATCAAAATTATCATTGAAAAGATCCTCCGGTAGATCCTGAATTGCCAATAGATTATCGACGAATGAGTTTTGAATAAAGTGAATTTCGGGATTTTTTATGAGCTGGGTCTTATCTTCCACAAATACCGTTTTGCATCCCGTGCTATTCACTATATAGTCAAAATTAGATTGCTCTATTGAGGGACTTATAGGAATACAAGTATTTCCTGATTTAAGGATTGCCAGGTAGGTGACAACAAAAAATACAGAGTTCTGGCTCACTAATATGATATTCTGCCTTTCGCCTACATTGATTTTTAAATAGGCCGCTATCTTTAAACTAGCTATAAAAAGTTGATTGAAAGAAATTCCAGCTGAACCTAGAACAAAGTCTTTGGACAAATTTTTAGAATCGCTGAAAAAAAAATCGAACGCATTCATAACTTACATGTTATGATCATAAAATATGGGGGGCATTCTTAAGTAATCAGTAGTTTTTCTCTTACGTTCAAAACTGTTATAGATGTTTCTAATCTCGTCCGTCGACTTATCCAGTTCATGGGCAAGTTCTTCAGGCGGACATTTATTTTCCCAGCCATGCCAGATCAGATCCATAGTTTCAAACGGCAACTGATAAAAAAATTCTTCTTGCGTTTGCTCGGCCGTATAAGTATCTGTAGTAGGAGTTCTCTGAATAATCTCGTCCGGTATTCCCAGAAATTCCGCCAGTTGATATACCTGGGTTTTGTACAAACCTCCAATAGGCATAACATCCGCGCCTCCATCACCATATTTGACAAAAAAACCCTGGTCAACTTCCGCCTTATTAGGCGTTCCGATTACCGCGTAATGAAGTCTTTCCGCATGATAATACAGCATTGACATTCGGCTTCGTTGCTTAAAATTAGTTGATGCTACAATTTGCAAGTATTCACTGACGGGAAGGAGTTTACTGTGCTTTTTTCCATCGGCTGAAATTATCATTACGGAAAATACAGATGGTATTGCTTTCCCAATATTTTGATTAATTACGATCTTAGCTTTATCTGTCGCCGGATTGAAAGAGGGAAATACTCTTGAGATTGCCTCATCACGGCGTTTATAACAACCGAACCCTTGTAGCGCTTCAGTAAGATCCTCAACAAGAGCCTTAACACCAAATGTTTTTGCCAATTCATTGCCTAATCTTAGACTATCAGGACTCGAATCCCTTTCCGGAAGCATTATTGCTACAACATTTTTAGCTCCAAAGGCCCTCACAGCCAATGCTAATGTTACCGACGAATCAATTCCTCCACTTATTCCGACTACAGCACCTCTACGATTGAGTTGATAGATCACATCGTTGCGGAGTTTGTCAGTAAGTTTATCGCAAAGACTTTCAACATCTTCAATGCGTAATCTTTCCAGTGAATGAAGTTTGGTTTTTGATTCCATAATGCTTGTTTTTGAATTTTGGTTAATTATCCCGGATTACGCATATATCAAAATCGACTAAATCTGACTCCAACAAACTCCCCTTTGATTTTTTGGTAAAAAGGCTATGCAAAATTTGCGTCGATAAAATTCCGGTTATTGCCATATTGTCAATTTCCGATACCGTCTTCCCTGAGCATATCTTCCCAAGAAGCCTGGACACCGAATCAGGTTCAAATATTCCGGCAGAATTAACTTGCTCCCGGCTAAGCATTTCATGAACATAGGAAGGAGCCTTGTTTGAGAAAAAGCTTTCCAAGACAGGAGCCCGATAAGGCTGCTTTGTCCTGTTTATAATAGGCTCCGGAAGCTTTCCACTCATCATTTTTTTTAAGAGAACCTTTTCGTTCAACCCCTGCAACTTATGCTCCGAAGATAGTTTCATACAAAATTCTATTACCCGGTAATCCAAAAAGGGGTATCTGCCTTCGACTGAGTTCGCCATAGCCATGCGATCGCCCTGTGAAGACAATAAATAGCCTGACATAAAAAGATTTACTTCAAGCCATTGGGCACGCTTCAACAACTTAATGTCCTGAAATTTCACCCTGACCTTATCCTCCATTTCGCGGATCGGGTCATACGAAGAAATTGCCTGTTTAAGATCCTCCGAAAAGTAGTTTTTAATCCTTGAGGTATTATTCCATCTTAACAAGTGTGAATAGACGGGCGAGGCGGTTTCGTTTAATTTATATCCATAAAACATCTTCAATGCTGTCATATTAGCATTGTCCATTTGAGGTAAATAAGAATACAGTTTTTTCAACAGCAAGGGTCTCAACTTAGATGCGGGTTGCCTGGACCAGAATTCCCGGATTATTGTCTCTTTGAATATATCATACCCCCCTAACAACTCATCTGCTCCTTCCCCGGTTAGCACAACCTTAAACTTGTTACCATTGACCACTTTCGATAATAAATACATCGGGCATGGAGCTGTTCTTAACAGTGGGATTTCTGAATGCCATACAACATCAGAAAAAGTATTAGCAATTTCATTCGAACAACATTTCATATAGGTATGATCTGTTTTCAAATAGTTGACTGCGATACTTTGATATGCCGTCTCATCAAATTCCTTATCTGCAAAACCAATAGAAAATGTTCGAAGATTGTCGGGCGAAATATCCCGGATTAAAGAAGTAATAACACTTGAATCAATTCCGCCGCTTAAGTAGGCCCCTACAGGAACATCAGCCCGTAGTCTGATTCTTACCGCGTCCGTTAAAAGATCTCTAAACTCCGGAATTATAGATGAAACACTTCTTTTATCAATTCCTTCGGAGGGAATCAATGGAAGTTCCCAGTAGCATGTTGCTAAAATTCCTTTGGAGTTTACAGTTAAGAAATGCCCTGGTGGCACTTCGAAGATATTTTCGAATGCTGTTTTTGGACTAATCGTTGTCCACAGAGTAAAGACTTGTGATAACGATTCCGGACAAATTTTAAATTCAACTCCCGGAAACTCTGACAAAGCTTTTATTTCGGAACCAAAAACGAAAAAGCCATTGATTCTTGTATAAAATATTGGCCGGATGCCGACCCGGTCCCTGGCAATAAATAATTCGTTTTTCTTTTCATCCCAAATAGCGATCGCGAACTGGCCGTTAAGTTTTTGTAAAAATCCGGAGCCATACTCCTCATATAAGTGCAGAATTACTTCGGTATCACTATTTGTTTTAAAAACGTGACCTTTTCGTTGCAATTCCCGCCTCAGTTCAACATAATTAAATATCTCCCCGTTAAAAACGATCCATAAAGAGTCATCCTGATTTGACAAAGGCATTCCGCCGCTCGCTACATCGATAATACTAAGTCGAACACTACCAATACCAACCGCTTTGTTCAAATAAATGCCACTTTGATCGGGACCTCTATGCTTAATCCTTGTCAGCATTCGCTTTAAGACACTGATAGACGCTTCCTTTTCAAGCCGTGGATAAAATCCCGCAATTCCGCACATATTACAAGGGCATTTGCTCGGCTGGCAAGGACTTTTTCTCTTCTAACTTTCCGGCAACGAAGGACGCTATGGCGTTGACCGATTCGAAATTTTCTTTGATCAGTTCCTGATCATTCACTACTACTTTAAATTCATCATTAAGGAACTGCACCAAATAAAGTAATCCCATAGAATCCAAAAGCCCTTGATCAAAAATTAAAGTATCATCCGAAAGTTTATCCGGATCGCACATGGATTCCTCAATAAGGTATTGTCTTACTTTTTCAAAGATTTTCATAATAGCTCATTTAAATTTCAATTTGTACTTCCCGATAAACTGGATATCCCTACCATTAAGTTCATTGCCAGAAATTCATCATAATCCCTTATGTAGTCATTCGGGTCATAACTATGTGAAGTTAGAACCAGGCAAATGGAACCAGATGAAAAATTAATTTCAGATGCCCATATCCCTGGTGGAATATGAAGACCGTAAAACGGCCGATTAAGCTGAATGATTCGCTCAGTCCTACCATCATTCAATAGCACCTCAAAACTACCGCTAGCTGCAACTAAAAATTGATGACATTCCTTATGAGCATGAGCTCCCCTTGATTCTCCAGCAGGAATATCGTATAAATAAAAAACTCTCTTGATATCAAATGGTAGTTCCTGATTACAGGTTAACGATGTGATATTTCCAGACCGATTTTTTATTTGCTTGAGCCTGATGATGTCGCAATCATACACTGCGGTTGCTTCCATTTTTATTCGCTTTTAAGGTTAAAAAATGATCATAATCGCGTATATAGTCGTTTTCGTCATATACAGTTGAGGAAAGAACTAAGGCTAAAGAATTTGTAGAAAAATTTTCCAACTTTCTCCAAAGCATTTCCGGGACGTACAATCCGTAATAGGATCGGTTCAATGGAATTTTCCTTTCACTGAAACCATCATTTAGGCACACATCAAAGCTTCCCGATAACGCTACTATCAACTCACAATTATTCTTAAAAGCATGACTCCCTCGTATCTCGCCTCCGGGCACATCATATATCCAGTAAGTCCTTTCAATTTTGAAGGGTACTGATGCGTTTTCCTCGAGAAAGGATAAATTTCCGCGAGGATCCAGGATCTTAGGAAAATCAATGATTTTCACATTATCAAGCGTTGATCTACGAATTAAAGGATTGACGATCTCCATAACGATAGTTTTATTTTACTAGTTATCAGATGCAACTGTGGCAGTTTGGATGCTTTTTATTTAAATTACGATTACATCCTGCCTTTCAATTTCCGCCGTTAAGAAATAGCCTAAAGAAGGCAAATTGACCTTTACAGTATTTCGCTTAACTGAAATAATGATTCCTTGCATTTGCATTAATGGCCCACTAATAATTTTAACACGTTCGTTTACAAACAATTGCGCTTTTTCAAGGCGCACATTCCTGTGCGTATTTAAAAATTCCTTAATCAAATCGATCTCTTCATCCCGGATCACGGCCGGTTTGCCCAGCCAATACACCAGATTTAATATTCCGTCTACCTTTCGTAAGGCAGCCTGCTCTTTTGGGCTAACCCTTACAAATACATACGAGGTAAAAAGTGGTTCCTCAACAGTCTTTTTCCGGTCGCTCCACTGCTTTAAAACCTTATTTAGCGGGCAATAATTTTCAATTCCCTCCCTGGTTAAAAGCTCAGCCACTTTTTTTTCCCATCGAGGCCTTGTGTAAACAGCGAACCATTTCAATTCCATTGCTATAATTCTTCAATTTTACCCGCATTCGTATACGGCTTCGCCTCTCTCAGTCCCAGGGGCAGAAAAAATAAACTACGGTATCACAAAAAAATAAGTAACAGCTAGTACGAGTATGACCTAATAAGAAAAGTGCAAATTTTTATAAGGAAGAGCAAGTCTGAAAATCCTATTAATAAAATTTAATAACTTCTATTAACTAATTTAAATAAATTTTCGGTGAGCAGACTTTGAATTTCGCAATTGTGCAAACTGTGGCCCAGTTTACCATATTATATGATAAAGTGTGTAATAAGGTCCAAAAGTATATGGTGAAGGTGGGAATCACGCCTCAGAATGGTATTGAAATAATTACATCAGAACGCGAAATAGAGCCATTATGCTATGGGGACTATCTGAACTTTTAAAACAGTTTTAATGACTTACTGTTTACTGAGCTCACCTCTTAGGTCGGTCTCGAGCAAATTAACAATCTCTTCTTTAGAGTTGCCACTTCCCAACAGAAACATGAGCTTGGTAACGGCGGCTTCAAAGCTCATATCATAGCCACTCACAACCCCCATATCCTTTAGTTCTTTACTGGTCTGATATCTGCCAAGCTCGACGGATCCTACCTTACATTGAGATATATCGAGGATGATTTTTCCCGCGTTGATAGCTTTCCTAAGAAGCCCGATGAACCAGGGTTTCGTGGAAGTATTTCCTGAACCAAAAGTTTCCATGATGATCGCTTCGCAATCGGAAGTTAGAACTGCCTCCACTACCTGGCATCCCATTCCGGGATACAGCTTCAATATGGCGATCGCACGGTTCATATTTGAATGAACTTTTAAAGGTACCTGTCCGGGAGTTCTTATAGCTTTGTGGTTAAATTTAAGATATACGCCAGCCTCGGCGAGTTTGGGATAATTTGGGGTTCGGAAGGCATCGAAATTGGTAGAGTTATACTTGATTGTCCGGTTACCCCGGAAAAGTTGATAATCAAAATAAATGCAGACCTCCGGAACGATGGATTCGCCATTGTGCTTTGCGGCAGCAATCTGTAACGCTGTGATCATGTTCTCTTTGGCATCCGTACGAATCTCGTTGATCGGCAGTTGCGAACCCGTGAGGACAACGGGTTTTTGCAGATTTTCCAGCATAAAGCTTAAGGCGGAAGCGGTAAACGCCATGGTATCAGACCCATGCAGCACTACGAATCCGTCATACTTATCATACTCTTTTTCGATCAATCCGGCAATGCCGATCCATATTTCAGGATCCATGTTTGATGAATCGATCAGCGGGTCGAAGGAATGCACCGTCAGCTTATAGTCGAGCCGCTTTAACTCAGGCACATTGTCAGTGATCTGCTCGAAATTGAACGGCATCAAAGTTCCTGTTTCAGGATCTGTGATCATGCCTATGGTTCCGCCGGTATAAATTATAAGAATATTGGTCATCTGAATATTAGAACTTGTTTTTAATAGGCTTTTTTACAAAAGATGGAAGCAGGTCTAGATACCAAATACACGTTTGGAATTTTCAGTCGTTATGCGGGCCACTTCTTCAACGGACACCTGCTTCAAATCCGCAACTTTCTGAGCCACATGAATAAGATAACTACTTTCGTTCGGTTTTCCGCGAAACGGAACCGGTGTTAAATAAGGGGAATCAGTCTCAAGTACGATGTCCTTTAAATCCTGACCGGCTACAACTTTATCCAGACCGGAATTCTTATAGGTAACCACACCGCCTATGCCGAGCAAAAAACCCAGGTCTATCACCTCTTGCGCCTGTTCTGCATTACCTGTGAAACAATGAAAAATGCCACGCAACTTTTCGTCCTTCTGTTCCTTAAGAACATCGAACACCTCGTCAAAAGCATCCCTGCAATGAATCACGATTGGCAGACCCATTTCCTTCGCCCAATTTATTTGTGTAATAAATGCTTCCCGCTGTATATCCAGTGTTGTCTTATCCCAGTAAAGATCAATTCCAATTTCACCAACAGCATAAAACCTGGTGTCTCCCATGACTTTGCGAAGTGTATCCAGTTCTTCCCTGTAATTTAAAACCTCGCCATCAGATGTTTTTTTCACATCGCAGGGGTGAAGCCCAATCATCGGAAAGATGTTGCCAGGGAAATCATTACATAATCCTAGTACCAAGGGCACGGTAGCGCTGTTGACATTTGGCAAAAAAAGTCTCTCTACCTTATTCTCAAAACAACGTTGGATTAAGTCGTGCCGCTTCGCCGCATCAGTTTCGTAATATAGGTGGGTATGAGTATCCGTTAGCAACATGGGCTAAAACTACAAAACATCCACGACTAAGGAAATCCATAACCCCTTATTAGACTATAGACTTTCAAAACAAACGTATTCTTCTACCAATTCCTCAGAGCGATACTGCTGTGCTCCGGGCAATTCAGGCATAGGTCAGATAGTAGTCATGTTAAGGTTATTCCACCAAATTAGCGGAATAACCACTAGATGGTCTGAACAAGTCCTTAAGAAAGTCTAGTCCAATCAGCTTAATGCCTCATCGCTATGCCGCGCCCTAAGGTGAACGATCCGGAATTTCATATTTTCCCTCACTGCATTTTTAGGGCGTAAATGACTCCAATATCGAGACACGGGCTGGAAAATAATGATTTTCTAAGATCAGCATCATATCAGCCGAAATTAAAAAAGCCTCTCAGAAACTATCTGAAAGGCTTTTTTAATTATGCTCTTATATATTATCTCGGAGCCACCGGTGACGGAGCTGGCACAGCACCTGCCTTCGCTGGAATGATTTTTACGATCTCTATCTCGAATACCAGGGGAGTATAAGGTGCAATACCCTGGTCGCCCTGCTCTCCGTAAGCCAGTTTCGATGGCAGGATAAGCTTTGCCTTGGTTCCCGCAGGGAACAGCATTAGGCCTTCTTCAAAGCCCGGGATTGACCCGTTCATACCTACAGGCATTTTCAATGGCTCGTACGGACGTTGTGCGTTGAACGCGCCTTCCTTTTTAGCAACTTCCAGGACACTGGTATCAAAAACCTTCCCGGTCAGAAAACGGCCGGTATAGTTTACCAGAACGGTATCGCCTGCTGCAGCTTTAGCTCCACTACCCTGCTGGGTAACAATGTAGTTTAAGCCTGAAGTAGTTACTGTTGGTTTCTTGTCTTCTTTAGAAATATAAGAATTGAATTTCGAAGTTTCGCCGTTCTTAGCCTTATCCATTTCTGTTTTAAGGTAAGCATCTATCTTGCCGCGGAATAAACTGTCAGTAAGCTTTCCCTTAGGAATAACTTTGTCCACTTTAATGGTATATACAAGGTACTTAGATGTAGTGTCAGCCGGTTTCGGACGACCCATTTTAGTTACCATCGAATCAATATTGATCTTGAAAGTCGCGCTGTCACCTTCGCTCAACATAGCAAGGGCGGCAAAAAGATCTCCTTTAAACAGGGAAGGTTCCTTTACTAATAAAGAAGGACGATCATAGTCATAAGAACTATATAATACTGAATCACCTTCCGTTTTTTCGGTTGCATTAAAAGCCACAAAATCCCCGTCCTTAATGGTCTCTCCACTTTTATCCTCGTGGATTTTGTACATCATGTCACCTTCACCTTTTTCATACTGCTTACAGCTGGATAGTCCCAATACTGCAACCCCTAAAATGATTGCTATTTTTTTCATGTTTTTTTTTACTTGTTTGGCGCTTTTGGTTTAATTCCGTTCCAATATATGGTTTCGCCGGTTTATTTTTAAAATTTAATTACTGAACTAATAATGTCTTGTACTCGGGCAACACTGACTTCAATTTAACGATTGTATCCGCCAGGTTTTCATCAGAAAAACCACCGGCAGCATTTCGGTGCCCCCCACCGTTAAAAAACTTTTTACATATCTCGTTAGCAGGAAACTCACCCGTTGACCTCAGCGACAGTTTAACCCTATCCTTACGTTCTACGATAAGCGCAGCTAATTTGATTCCGTTAATTGAAAGAGCATAATTAACGACTCCTTCCGTGTCTCCGGTGGTGATCTGGAATTTTTCGAGATCTTCTTTACTTACCGTGATCATTGCGAAGTTGAATTCGGCGAAAACCTCCAGTTTGTTCAAAAGGCAGTGGCCAAGAAACCGCAGCCGGCTTTCAGAGAAGTTATCATACACCATCTGGTGGATCTTGGAGTTCTCAGCACCACATGCTATCAGGTCCGCCACAATATGATGAACCTCTGCAGTGGTATTTGGGAAGCGAAAAGAACCTGAATCGGTCATTATCCCTGTATAGAGGCAAGTAGCTACGTCCTTATTTATAAGTTCTTTGTCGTTCATCAGATTGACAATGAAATCATAAATGAGTTGTGCGGTTGCACAGGCGTTTATTGACCAGTGACGGAAATCATCAAAGCCTTCCGGCTCCAGGTGATGATCGATCATCACTTTCACTGCGGATGACTCCCTCACGAAATTTCCAAGTTCATTTATCCGCGAAAGCGCGTTGAAATCAAGGCAAAAAATAATATCAGCGGCATGAACCAGTTTTTCCGACTCCGATGGCTTCTCAGTATAAATGATTACTTCCGGATTGTTTGGGAGCCATTGAAGGAATGTCGGGTAGTCCGTAGGTGTTATCACCCTTACCTGATGACCCTTCTGGATTAGATAATTATATAACCCCAGGGAAGATCCCATTGCATCACCATCTGGTTTATGGTGTGTAGTGATCACTATTTGACGTGGTTCGTTTAATAGTTCTTGTAACCGGGTTAATTCTAACATCTAATTTGAAAAGAAATGCAAAGCTATTAAAATTACTGAATGGACAAGCGCTGATTTTTACAAATGCTTTCGCATATGGTTTATTAACAGTAGTTTTGCAGCGATTTTTGAAAAGACAAACAATGGCAACAAACAGAACATTTACCATGATTAAGCCCGATGCTGTAGCCAATGGCCACACCGGTGCAATTTTAGATGATATTATTAAAGGAGGTTTCAAAATAGTAGCCTTAAAATACACTAGCCTGAGCTCTGCCAAAGCAGGTGAATTTTATGCTGTGCATGCTGAACGTCCTTTCTACAATGACCTTGTAGGATTTATGTCCTCAGGACCAATAGTTGCAGCGATCCTGGAAAAAGACAATGCTATTGAAGACTTCCGTACACTGATAGGTGCTACAGACCCTTCTAAAGCTGACGCTGGAACAATCCGCAATAAGTATGCAAAATCAATCGACGCTAATGCGATCCACGGGTCTGACTCGGATGAGAATGCGCAGATCGAAGGTAACTTCTTCTTTTCTGCATTTGAGCGTTTTTAAGTAAACTTCTATAAATCAAAAGGGGCCTGTTTTCAACGAAATGAGCCCCTTTTGATTTTTTTGCCGGATATTCGCCGGCTGCCCAATAATTAAATTAGAATGAAGATCCTTCAGCAACGTTATATCATTTTCTTTTTAGTAATGCTGATCCTTCCGGCTGGCATTTCCTACCTGGCAGGTTTTGATACGAACGTCAATTACCTGTTTTTCCTGAAAGCCTTATCGATCGCTTTCTTTATCACGGTCCTGTATTACCTGCTGGTGAAGAATTACAATGAGCGCTCCCGCTAGTTAGAGGAGGACGATCTCGTCTATCACGGAGCCTCCTGCTCTTTCATTCATTTTATCGATGATGTTTGATCGCATCATTACAAGCTCATTTTTAATGACTGCGGATTCAATCCTGATAAAAAGTTTGCGGTCGCGTATAAAGATATCTTTCGTACGATTGGCCACCGCCTTCCCCATCATCTCCGGCCAGGCAACTACGAGCGAGGTTTCATCAAATTTCCGCTTAAGCTTATAAACCTTTAACATCTGCTCGATTGCGTCTTTTAATGATTTATCGTTTGTGCGGCCCATGTAAATTTGAATAAGAAATTGAGTAAAGTGAAAGGCTAATGAATAACAACAGAACGGGCCGGTTTACCGGTGAACCGTTTCTGACCCTACCTCGCCTTTGTGAATATCAAAAATACTCACGGGAAAGTCTATTTCACTAAATATTTTTTCAATACGGCTTCGGCTGGTATCAGTTATGAAGATCTGACCGAAATCCTCATCAGATACCATCTTCATGAGCTTGCGCGTTCGGTTTTCGTCGAGCTTATCAAAAATATCATCCAGTAAAAGTAAAGGTTTAAAACCCTTGCGTTGCTGAAGAAAAGTATATTGAGAAAGCTTTAGCGCTATAAGAAACGATTTTTGCTGCCCCTGCGATCCGAACTTCTTCAAAGGCATTTCGCCCAGGCTAAATACCAGGTCATCTTTATGTATCCCGACCGTTGTGCGTTCCATGACACGATCCCGCTCGAGGTTCTGCTTGAGAGCCTCAGAGAAGTCAGCTCTCAGCAACGGTGAGTCATAAAGCAGCCCAACGCTTTCAGCACCATCACTTATATAATGGTAATGCTTATTGAATATTTCAGTAAAGACATTCATAAATGCCCGGCGCTTTTCGAATATCCTGTTTCCTGATAAAATAAGCTGCTCGTCAAAAATTTCAAGCAATGCCGGATCATACTTACCTGAAACCGCTATTTGCCGTAACAGGGCATTTCGATTTTGGAGATTACGATTATAGGTAATCAGTTCATCCAGATACTGGTGATCTGTTTGCGAGATGACATTATCAATAAACCGGCGCCTTTCTTCGCTGCCTTCAATAATAATACTGATGTCATTCGGCGAGATCATTACAAGCGGAAATAAGCCGATATGATCGGCAAGCCGCAGGTATTCCTTTTTATTTCGTTTGAACTGCTTCTTCTGGCCACGCTTAAGACCGCAGGAGACTACATCTTCTTGTCCGTCCTTATTAAACACTCCCTGCAACATAAAAAAATCGTGGTTGTGTTTAATTTGCTGACCATCGATCGGGTTAAAGTAGCTTTTGCAAAGCGAGAGATAGTGAATGGCATCCAGTAAATTTGTTTTGCCCGCGCCATTATTTCCTGTAAAGGCATTCACCGCAGCCGAAAAATTCAGTTCTGCTTCAGAATAGTTTTTAAAATTAATGAGGGATAATTTTCGAAGCCACATGACAGGGCTGCAAATTTAGTGTTTTTAAGCCGCTTAGGGTCTGATGAAAAGAAAAATCTGCAGAAACCATTTAAGGGTTGATACTTAGCACTAAAAATGTATTTTTGCAATCTTCAATTTTTCTATACAAATGTCAAAACAACACAAAGATAATCTGCAGGAACCTCAGAACCCGCTTGCTAACTCAGGTAAGTTTATGCAGGAAAATGCCAAAAGCCTCGCCGTAATTGGCGGAGCTATCCTGGCCCTTATTCTATTATATTTCGGTTACCAGAAATTTTATCTCGCGCCAAGAGCTGAGAAAGCAGCTAACGAAATGTTCAAAGCGGAGCAATATGCTGCCAGCGACTCATTAAGTGATAAAGCTATTAAAGGCGACGGCTCGTATCCGGGCTTTGAAGCCATCGCTGACGAATATTCGAACACGAAATCGGCAAATATAGCGAATGCTTACCTTGGCGGACTTTATCTTAAAAAAGGCGAATTTCAAAAAGCTGTAGAGGCTCTGGGTAACTATAGCAATACCGGCAGTCCGGTAATTGACCCTCTGGTTTTAGGAATGCTGGGCGATGCTTACAGCGAATTAAAAGACTATAGTAAGGCCGTTACATATTACAAAAAAGCAGCAGACAAAAGCAAGAATAGCTTTACCTCTCCTTTGTTCCTGAAAAAACTGGGTCTTGTTTATGAAGAACTAAAAGATTACAAATCTGCAGCTGAAGCTTACGGAAAGATCAAAAGCGAGTATCCGGACAGTTATGAAGCATCAGTAGTCGATAGTTATATCGCACGGGCTGAGGCAAATCAGTAAAAATCATATAAATTTTAGATGGCTGCCGCTGAATCGGCAGCCATTTCTTATTTTAAGGCATGGCTACACATCTTAAAAACTTATCGGACTTTTCCAATCTGGAAATCCCGACGGCAAAAAACTATCGGTTTGGTATCATTGTGTCCCAATGGAATGACGAAGTGACAAATGCTCTATACCGTGGCGCTTATGATACGTTGTTAAAATATGAAGCGGCAGAGGAAAACATTATCACAATCCAGGTACCGGGAAGTTTTGAACTAATTTCTGCTGCCGATATGCTGCTAACCTCCAGACAGTTTAATGCAGTTATTTGTCTTGGATGCGTAATACAGGGCGAGACCCGGCATTTTGATTTTATTTGCGATGCAGTTGCGAACGGAATATCAAATGTTTCAATAAAACACAACAAACCTGTCATATTTGGCGTATTAACTACGGACAACCTGCAGCAGGCGCTTGACAGGGCAGGCGGCGTGCACGGCAATAAGGGCGAAGAAGCGGGTGTTACTGCTATTCAGATGGCCCATATACAGCACAGCCTCGTCGTTTAGGTTTTAGTAATTGTAATATCCCCAAAAAAAATATAGTTTTATAAAACTGCAAATCGTTATGAAAAGATTAGTTATAGGAATTCTGGCCTTGTTTATTGTAGCAACCGCATTGGAATCCTGCTCCTCCAAGCTCTGCCCCGCGTATGGCTCATATCCCAACAAAGGGAGAAGCTAAAACTTTTCAGCTTCTTTTATCTTTATAAAAAGAATTCCCAGGCTGATTTAACAGCCCCTTTCATTCTGTAAAGCAAAATTATCCGATGAAAAAGATTTGTTTTGTTGTAGCGGCAATTGCTTTTTTGTCAGGATGCGTTACTGGCCAGACTAAGGAAGAGGTGATCAGCAAGGTCTGGGAAGGTGCCGGCGGAAAACGTACCTGGAAAGAGTCACGGTTTTTAACCTTTGTGTTTGCTCCTGTTAAGGATGGCAAGGTTCAGTTTCGCCGAAGTCACTTATGGGACCGTTACACCGGCGACTACCGTTTTGAAACAAAGACAAAGGATAACAAATCACTTTTAGTTCTCTTTAATGTTAATAACCAGAAGGGGAGATCCTTTATTAACGGGAACGCCCTGCCCGATTCTTTGAATATTCCGCAGATAAAGCAAGCGTACAGCTATTTCATTAACGACTCTTACTGGCTGCTTGCTCCTCTTAAGCTGGAGGATCCGGGCGTAAATGTTACTCTTCTTGACCCTGAGGAGGTTGAAGGAGCTCGGGTAGATGTCCTGCACCTTGATTTTGATCAGGTAGGTATTACTCCGGGAGACCAGTATTGGCTATATATCGATCATGAAACTGGCCAGGTGAAGCGGTGGAAATATTTATTGGAGGGTAAAAAGGAACCTTCCGTTTTCAACTGGACAAATTACAAAGATCTGGGCGGCGGCCTGAAATTATCAACACGCAAAGAGAATGTTGATCAAAACAACGCTATAACTTTTCCCGTTGCTAGTGTATTGATCAGTGTAGAACCCGAAAAATTTACTAAGAAATGAAGTGGACCATTTTAGACAACCTGCAACAACTAGACGACATAAAAACAAGTGATCAGCCCTCACTCATATTTAAACATAGTACCCGTTGTTCCATCAGCATGATGGCAAAAAAGAGATTTGAACTGGACTGGCATGCTCTGCCTGAAAACATCAGTGTATACTTTCTGGACCTGATCCGCTACCGGGAGATTTCAAATTATATCGCCGAAGACTTTGATGTACATCATGAATCCCCTCAGCTGCTTCTTATAAAAGATGGAGAATGTGTTTATGAAGCCTCACATGGCGAGATCTCAGCTGAAGATACTGCAGAACAAATAGCGGTAGTATAGCAAGCTGCTTACCGTTCCTGTTCGCCGCCAAAATTGAAAACAACATTCTGTAACAGTTCCGGGTGCAGGCTTTTAGCTACCGGGCATGTAAGAGCCGCTCTTTTTAATACAGTGCGGTCTTTCTCCGTATAATCACCGGCAGGTAAATTTAAGATAATCTGCGCCTCGCCGACTCTGCGGGGATCAGAAGCCATAATCTTAGTGATCGAACAGGTGGTGCCGTCTATATTGATATTCTGCTCACGCGCCGTGATTCCCATAATTGTTAGCATACAGCTACCTAAGGCAGTCGCAAGCAAATCGGATGGTGAAAAAGCTTCCCCTTTTCCTTTATTATCCAAAGGCGCGTCCGTAATTAACTTATTTCCTGAAAGAATGTGAGTAGCCTCTGTTCGAAGTTCGCCAAGGTAAGTGGTTTCTATTGTCGCCATTATGCTTATCTAAAAAGTGTAGGCCGTAAAACTAAGAAATAATGGCTAATACATTGCAATGTCAAAATCTAACATACTGGTACTGCTCATTCATATCTTCCTTAAATTAATTACTTTTGCAACATGATCGATTTACCGGTTATCCCTGTGAACCAAATGCAGCGCAAGCCGAACTGGCTGCGTGTGAAACTCCCTGTTGGGAAAGAATATGCTCACGTCAGAAGCCTGGTTGATACCCATAAGCTTCATACGATCTGTGAAAGCGGAAACTGTCCGAACATGGGCGAATGCTGGGGTGCAGGTACCGCCACGTTTATGATACTGGGGAACATCTGTACGCGCTCCTGCTCTTTTTGTGCCGTTGCAACCGGCAGACCTCTGGCAGTCGATGTGGATGAGCCTAATCGTGTAGCTAATTCTGTTAAACTGATGCAGGTAAAACACTGTGTCATCACATCGGTTGACCGTGACGATTTAAAGGACGGCGGATCAATTATCTGGGCAGAAACAATTAATGCCATTCGTCGCGAAAGTCCTGAAACCACTCTTGAGACATTAATACCCGATTTTAAAGGAATCTGGGAAAACCTTGACCGCGTTCTTGCGGTACGTCCGGAAGTGGTATCACATAATCTTGAAACAGTCAGACGGTTAACCCGGGAAGTCCGGATCCAGGCAAAGTATGATCGAAGCCTGGAATGCCTTCGCCGTATCGCTGAGTCTGGCTTACGTACTAAATCAGGAATTATGCTGGGATTAGGGGAAACCGAAGAGGATGTACTTGAGGCTATGGCCGACTTGCTGAAAGCAGGTGTACATATTCTTACACTGGGTCAGTACCTACAGCCCAGCCGTACGCATCACCCGGTTATTGACTGGATCACTCCCGAACAATTTTTAAAATACAAACAATTAGGGCTGGAAATGGGTTTCCGGTATGTGGAAAGCGGACCATTAGTTCGATCTTCCTACCATGCTGAAAAACACCTGTTTGAGTTGTAATCTTTGTATTTAAAAATTGCCCATTGAGCAAAAAAAAGACTATTTCTGAAGATGAACTTGTCCGCGCAATAAGGCAGAGGGATAAATTCGGGGCAGAGGCCCTATACGATATGTATTCTGCATCCCTGTATGGAATTATCTACCGGATCGTGCAGCACGATGAGATTGCAGAAGACCTCCTTCAGGAGACATTTGTAAAGATCTGGAACTCTTTCACTTCTTTCGACCCTGCCAAAGGCCGCTTGTTTACATGGATGGCTAATGTGGCCAGGAATCTGTCGATAGATAAGATCCGGTCTAAAGACTTTAGGAACAGCTCGAAAAACCAGGATATTGAAAACACCGTAAATTCCATCGATGAGCAACGGAGTACCGCAATTAATCCCGACTTACTGGATGTAAAGGAGCTGGTTCAGCAACTAAAGCCGGATCAAAAAAGCGTTCTTGATTTAGTTTATTTTAGAGGCTACACGCATGTGGAAGCGGCTGAAGAACTGGGAATACCATTAGGTACTGTCAAAACACGGATGAGAATGGCTATCATTACTTTAAGGAAATTTTTTAATTAGACGTGGAAGATCTAAGATCATATATTGAAAGCGGAATACTGGAGCTTTATGCGGCGGGTGATTTAAATCCCACAGAAAGGCTGGAAGTAGAGGCAATGCTGATCAAACATCCCACGCTTAAGACCGAGTTAGCCGATATAGAAAAGAGCCTTGAAAAATATGCTAAAGCCTATTCGATAGCTCCTCCTGCCGCACTGCGGGATAAAGTCCTGGGGAACCTTTCAACGGCAATTGCTGAAACGCCAATAGCCGGAAACGACATTATTACGCTGCCCACGCGCCGCGATTCATTTTTTAAATATGCGTTTGCAGCCAGCGTTGCATTACTTATCCTGAGCCTTGGTGCCCTGGTCAGTTTATACTCCCGGCTTCAGGAATCCAGACAACAACTCACAGCACTGCAAGCCAGCAACCAGCAGTTTTCAAACAGGGTTAATTTCATGGACGAAAAGCTTTCTGAAAGAGAACAGATTCTCAACGTGCTAAGAAACCCCGAATACAAGATGGTTAAGCTAAAGGGCACCAAACAAGCACCACAAGCGAGCATGATGGTAGCGTTTAATCCGGCTAAAAAGGAAGTGATGATTGACATGGCAGCCATGGAGATGCCGGCTAACGATACAGAACATCAATACCAGTTATGGGCACTGGTGGACGGCAAGCCGGTTGACCTGGGAGTGTTTGATATGCAGGCTGACGATGAGGGAATGAAGAAGATGAAAGCGATAGATAACGCGCAGGCTTTTGCAGTAACACTTGAACCACGGGGAGGAAGCCAGTCACCAACTATGGAACAAATGATGGTAATGGGCGCAATCTGATAGCCCTATTCACTGGCGTAAGAACCGATAACTTCCGGCAATTTTTTAATAAGATAACGGGAAGGAATCGAATACATTCCAGAGCATTCCGCTAATATATCCCCTGCTTTCCCATGAAGGTAAACTCCAGCCAGGGCCGCCTGTTCCGGACTGTATCCCTGGGCTAATAGCCCCGCTATAACTCCTGTTAATACATCGCCCGTTCCGCCGGTTGCCATGGCCGGGTTTCCAGTCGGGTTAATTACCACATTACCGTCAGGAAGAATAATAAAAGTATACCGGTTTTTTATAATGATGATCATCGCATGCTGCCTGGCGACCGACCTTCCCGTCGCAACTCTTTCCCACCAGCTGTTATGCGCGCCGAATAAGCGGTCAAATTCTTTCAGGTGGGGAGTAAATATGACATTATGCGGAAGCATGCCAAGTATTTCCGGATGTCTTGAAATGATATTCAGCGCATCTGCATCCATAACAACCTGAGATGAAATATTCGACAAGATGTGCTTCAAGAGCTTAACCTGAGGATCATCGGTCCCAAGGCCTGGCCCGATAGCTATTGCCTGATATTTTGCAAAGTCGATCTCCGCACTTTTGTTCCTGGGCAAATACATAACCTCTGGTGAAAAGGAGTTCAGGGCGGAAAGTCCTTCAGCCGGTATACAGGCGGTGGTCAATCCGGCACCGGAATGCAGGCAGGCATCTGCACAAAGCAGGGCTGCCCCCATGGTTCCGGTATTGCCCGCAACTATTAGCGCATGTCCAAAAGTTCCTTTATGACTAAATGCTTCCCGCGGCTTCATTATTTCACGGATATCATCAGGTTCAAGCAATGTCCATTCCCGCGGTTGCGATTGTATAAAAGATTCGTCAAGCCCGATATCCACAGACCGGAATCGCTTGATATAAGGCGCCGATTCTGGAAAGAAAAAATTAATCCTGGGCCTCTGGAACGATATTGCCAGTCCGGCTTTGATGATAGTTGATCCCTTCCTGATAACATCCTCTGATGGAAATCCGGTTGGGACGTCCACAGAAACGATGGTTTTCCCGAGATTGTTGAGGTACACGGCAAGCTTATCAAACTCCCCGTCGAGAGGCCTGCTTAATCCGGAACCGAGTAAGGCATCTATAATTATATCAGCATCTTCGGAGTGAAGTTCGTCGCTTGCTGCAATGTCAGTTACAGATATCCCGGTCAGCTTGAGCCGTTCCAGATTGATCCGGAAATCTTCTGATGTGGTATTGCCAAACCTCGCGATTTTTACCGACAGGCGGTCATAACCTTGTTCCTTAAGTAGTCTTGCGATCGCGAGCCCGTCGGCACCGTTATTACCGGTACCGCAATAAATGCTGATCGCCACATCCAGCCAGGCAAAGTATCCTTTAAAAGCTGAAACAAAGGCAGTCGCAGCAGATTCCATGAGGTCAATTGATGCAATCCCCCTGGCCCCGATTGTAAACTTGTCCGCCCGCCGAGTCTGTTCAGAAGTGAGAAGGGTTTGCATGCTGCCTATAATGAGGTAGAAAGTGCATAAAAAACCTTAGCAAGCGATTTATGTTTACCTAAAAAATGAAAATGTGTGTATTACATTTAAAAATGCTTTGCACAAAGCACCCTTCGTAGTTCTGTCGGTTACTGTAATATTACACTCCTGTGTGTCTTACAAGCATACTCCTTATTTCAAGGACCTTCCACAGGCAGCAGTGTTAAACCAGGACATTGACAATCACAGCCCGGTCGTAATTCAGCCTAATGATGTCCTAAATATAACGGTCAAAAGTCTGAGTAAAGAAGCCGAACAATTTGCTCCCTCACCCACCAGGATAACTATCGGGACAGAAGAAGACGAAACAAGAGACGGATATTTGGTCAATCCGAATGGAGAGATTTACCTTCCTTTAATAGGCAATTTAAAAGTCTCAGGTCTTACTACAATTGAAGTTAATGATCTTATTACAAAGCAACTTAAAAATCATTTAAAAGATCCGGTAGTAAATGTCAGATTAGTGAATTTCAAGGTTTCTGTTTTTGGCGACGTAGGGAAACCGGGCATATATACCGTAACCAATGAACGGATCACGGTATTGGAAGCCATCATCCTGGCGGGTGACCTGAATAAGGAGGCGGTCAGAACGAATATTCTGCTCATCAGGGAGATAAATAAACAAAGGCAATTCATACGCCTGGATATTGAATCACAAAGTATTTTCAAATCACCTTATTTCTACCTGAAAAACAACGACCTGATTTATGTCGAGACGAAGAAATCACATGATACAAGGAGAGCCCTAATTGACAATATCTTAACAGCCAGCGCCGTAGTCACATTTGTTTTATTGTTATTCAGGTTCTGACCTTAACTGGACCGCTCTGCATCTCTTTTTTCAGGAAGATACCCGTATGACTTTTCCTGGATTTAATCAACTCTTCCGGCGCTCCCGCGAACAGAATTTCACCTCCACCAGATCCACCTTCGGGTCCAAGGTCAATTACCCAATCAGCCACTTTGATCACGTCCAGATTGTGCTCTATCACCAGTACTGTATTACCGTGATCTACCAAACGGTTTAAAACTCCGAGCAACACATTTATGTCCTCAAAATGGAGTCCGGTGGTCGGTTCATCCAGGATATAGAAGGTATTGCCGGTATCCTTTTTAGAAAGTTCCGTTGCGAGTTTGACTCGTTGCGCTTCCCCTCCAGAGAGGGTTGTTGACGACTGTCCGAGCTTAATATATCCCAGGCCCACATCATCCAGAGTTTTGATCTTTCTATAAATAGCGGGAATCGCTTCGAAGAAAGGTACGGCCTCTTCAATGCTCATATCAAGCACATCGCTGATAGACTTTCCGCGATAACGCACCTCCAATGTCTCCCGGTTATATCTTTTGCCGCCGCATTCTTCGCAGGGAACCTGAACATCCGGCAGGAAGTTCATCTCAATCAATTTCAATCCTGCACCCTGACATGTTTCACAGCGGCCGCCTTTCACATTGAACGAAAAACGACCAGGCTTATAGCCCCGGATCCGGGCTTCCGGAAGCATAACAAACAAATTCCGGATATCCGAAAAAACGCCTGTGTAAGTAGATGGATTGGAGCGCGGCGTACGCCCGATAGGCGTCTGATCGATCTCAATCACCTTATCTATATGCTCCAGGCCCTCGATCCTTTTATAAGGCATAGGCTTTTTCTTCGCCCTGAAGAAATGATGATTTAGTATAGGATACAGGGTTTCAGTGATCAGACTTGACTTTCCGCTGCCGGAGACACCGCTTACACAGATAAACTTTCCAAGGGGAAATTCAACGCTCACATTTTTAAGATTGTTGCCTGTTGCATTCTTAAGGATCAGTGACTTCTCATTTCCTTTCCGCCGTTCATTTGGAACGGCGATTTCCTTTCTGCCGCTGATATAGTCGTTCGTTAAGGTCTGAACTTTAGAAAACTGCCTGGGAGTACCTTCCCCAACAACTTCGCCGCCGTGAACACCGGCTGCAGGGCCCATGTCAATAACATGATCTGCCTCCATGATCATATCCTTATCGTGTTCCACAACCAGAACCGTATTACCGATATCACGCAGGTTTTTCAGTGCTGAAATCAAACGGGCGTTATCCCGCTGATGCAGGCCGATGCTCGGCTCATCCAGAATGTACAGGACATTTACCAGTTGCGAGCCTATTTGCGTGGCCAGACGAATACGCTGTGCCTCGCCGCCTGACAGTGTACGGGCTGTACGATCGAGCGTCAGATAATTTAAACCCACGTCCAGCAGGAAGCCGATTCGTGAACGTATTTCTTTAATGATCTCTTTCGCGATCGTATTTTGACGCTCATTTAACCGGCCTTCAATCTCTTCAAACCACTGGGCAAGGCTTGAGATGTCGAGTGTGGCTAACTCGAAGATATTCTTTTCGCCGACTTTAATATGCAACGATTCCTTTTTCAAACGGGCGCCATGGCACACCGGGCAAGTCTTTAGGACCCGGTAATTCTCAAGATCCTCGCCTACCGCATCCCCCCGACGTTCAGTCTGCTCTTCGAGCATCTTGATAATACCATCAAACGAGATCTGGTAGTTCTGAACATTCCATTTATTGTATTCAACCGGAACAGTGATAATATCAGTCGAGCCATTTAAAATAATCTCAACGATCTCCTCCGGTATCTTTTCAATCGGCGCAGACAACGAAAAATTATATTTTTTAGAAAGCGCTTTCAGGATCTGGAATACCCAGGTTTCCCGGTATTCGCCCAAAGGCGCCAAACCGCCCTGCATAATACTGAGTTTTGGATTAGGAATTACAGAGTGCTGATCTACCTCGAAAATATAACCCAAACCACTGCATCGCTCACAGGCACCATATGGCGAATTAAAAGAAAATGTATTAGGCTGAGGCTCATCGTATGATATGCCTGAAACCGGATCCATCAGAAACTTGCTGTAGAAGAACTCCTGGTTCTCTTTATTACTAACCTTAATGATTCCCTTCGATACTTTAAGGGCAGACTGCAATGAATCATACAATCTCTTTTTATCATTCTCAGCTACGAGCAGACGATCGATCACTATCTCAATATCATGAATCTTGTACCTGTCTAGTTGCATTTTTGCGGTGATATCCACGATCTCCCCATCCACCCGGACTTTGAGATATCCCTGCTTCCTGATCTGCTCAAAAAGCTCTCTGTAATGCCCCTTTCGACCTTTTACAACGGGCGCAAGGATATTAACGGCCTGCCCGTCAAATTTCTCAAGAATGCTGTTAAATATCTGATCTTCAGACATGCGCTCCATCTTTTCACCAGTAACATAGGAATAAGCTTCCCCAGTTCGGGCAAATAATAACCGCATAAAATCATATATCTCAGTAATGGTGCCAACTGTTGAACGAGGATTTTTACTGGTCGTTTTCTGTTCAATGGCAATCACCGGACTGAGTCCTGAAACCTTATCCACGTCCGGTCTTTCCATCCCGCCTAAAAACTGACGGGAATAAGCACTAAACGTTTCCATATAACGCCTTTGGCCTTCTGCATAGATCGTATCAAATGCTAAAGAGGACTTCCCGCTGCCACTTAAACCTGTAATAACAACCAGTTTATTCCTGGGGAAAGAAACATCTATATTTTTTAGATTATGAACCCGTGCGCCGAATACTTCAACTTCACTTTGCTCGCCCAGGTCTGTAACAGTTTTGCTCATAAATTATTCCGGCTGAAAAATTTTGTAAAGATGCGATTTTTTAAACAGGCCATTGTTCTTATACGGTCAAAGAAGAAGTATAAATCATCTAAAAGTCCATAAAAAAAGGCTGAAGTCTCCTTCAGCCTTTTTCCTTCGCATAAACGCCTAATTTCTTTTAAATGGCATCAATAGCAGCGATGTATTCTCAGCTACAGGATTAAAGTGAGAATAATTCTTTTCCTTTATTGCCGGTGCTTTCGCCAGCAACCTAACTGCTTTTCCTTTATAGCCGTATAGCCGGGGATTCTCAATGATCTCCTTCATGGTAACCAGTTTATAGAGATAGGTCGCAGTTTCATGGTTCAGACGCATCTTATAATAATTATCTTCATTCTGGCGGTTCATCTGGCGTTTCAGGCTTCCCTCCCCTATATTATAAGCAGCGGCCGCTAAAGTCCAGTTTCCAAACTCCCGGTGAAGAGAACGAAGGTATTTGCAGGCTGCGATCGTGGACTTTCTCATTCTTTGTCTTTCGTCAATCGCTGAATCTACTCTCAATCCGAAATCACGCGCTGTCTGCGGCATAAATTGCCAGTAACCCGATGCGCCCTTAGGCGAAGTGCCGCTTTTCAGTCCACTCTCTACCAGTGGCAGGTACTTGAAATCATCCGGAATACCGTAATAGCGCAGAATAGGCTCAATAATAGGAAAGTAAACCGCCGCCTTACGATGTAAAATGTTCGTTTGAAGGCTCTCATAGTCATGCGACTTTAACATTTTCATTATCCGCCTTCTGACCCATTTGTCGTTCGTCGGAATATCCTCATTAGCAAAGCTAAGCGTGCTGTAATATTTATCTGTTGAAACCTCGGTTTTCCGGTCCTTTTTATTGTATTGAATCACTTTAAGGTGATCTACCGGTGTGCTGAAAATGAAGAATTTCGCTGCCAGCAACACTACCAACATTGCCGAGCAAGTTATCAGGTGTTTCTTAATCATTGTACTCCTCCGTTAAGTTTAAACATAAAAAGCTGCAAATTTACAAAATATAAGCCTAATTATCAAATAGTTACAAAACCGGCCTTGTAAAGCCGCAGGTTTTGACTTATTTTTCTCGATTAAAACCCTCTGTAAAAACTGTGCCCTTCAGCCGTTTATCCGGTATTTTTGATTACTTTTGTAGCCGCTCTTTTTTGCGGATAAAATAATAACATGCCAATCAAAAACAACAGGAACAGTCGCGACGACAAGTCCACAAAATTCAATAAGCCTGCCAGAAATGAAAAGAGTACTTCTTCAGATAAAAGAAGTAAGTCTGACAGACCCGAAGGAACGAACACCACCAGGAAGAAATTGTTTGGCGGCGACCAGGGTCGTCCCCAGGGATCTTTCAACCGATCAGAAGAACGTGGCCGGCCCGAATCCGGCAAACCATACGGAGAGAAAAAATCATACAGTAAAGACTCTTCCTTCTCCGACAATAAACGATCAGATAGAAAACCCTTTGGCGATAAGCCGCAGGGAGAAAGAAAACCATATACTTCACGTCCCGGCGACGGAGAAAAACGCTTTGAACGCAAACCTTATGGTGACCGTCCACAGGGCGAAAGAAAGTCATTCGGCAAATCGGATGACAGTCGCCCGGAAAGGAAACCATACGGCGACAGGCCGCAGTCTGACCGAAAACCTTATGGTGACCGCCCGCAAGGGGAAAGGAAGCCATTCGGAAGATCGGACGACAACCGTTCCGAAAGAAAACCATATAGCAGTGACCGGCCCCAGTCTGACAGGAAGCCTTATGGCGACCGTCCGCAGGGAGAAAGAAAGCCGTTCAACAGGTCGGACGACAATCGCTCTGAGAAAAAACCTTATGGTCGTACGGAGGGAGCCCGCCCATATAGCAGCGACAAACCCCGGACTGAAAGAAGGCCATTTGATAAAGGTGACGGCTTTGACAAGAAACCACGAACCGGATCAGATGAAAACTTCAGGCCGTATGACCGGTCGAAGAACTACCGCAAGGATGACCGTAAATGGAGTTCTGAAGAAACTCTAAAAACCGTAAACAGAAGTAAGAAACCAGCCGCAGCCAAGGATGACGGCCTCATCCGTTTAAATCGCTTTATTGCAAATGCCGGTATCTGTTCCCGCCGGAAGGCTGATGAGCTGATCGCGGCTGGCGTTGTATCCGTAAACGGTGAGCCAGTGACGGAACTTGGTTTTAAAGTTGACCCTGCAAAAGATCTCGTGCGATACAACGGCGTTGCCCTGAAACGCGAAAAGATGGTTTACGTGCTATTAAACAAGCCTAAGGATTATATCACCACCACCGACGATCCCCAGGAGCGCAAAACGGTTATGAAACTTGTTGAAAAGGCTTCAAAGGAACGTATTTACCCGGTTGGACGCCTGGATCGCAATACCACCGGCTTATTGCTGATGACGAACGACGGTGATCTTGCTGAGAAATTATCGCACCCGCGTAATAACGTAACCAAGATCTACCAGGTGGAACTTAACCGTAATGTACCCCAGGGAGACCTAAATAAGATCGCCTTCGGACTTGAGCTGGAGGATGGGCTGATAAAACCCGACCAGGTTAGTTATGTTGCCGGTGGAAGCAAAAATGAGATCGGCATACAAATACATAGCGGAAAAAACCGCATCGTGCGACGTATCTTCGAACATCTGGGCTATGAGGTCGTTAAACTTGACAGGGTTGTGTATTCAAACCTGACTAAGAAAGACCTCCCAAGGGGTCACTGGCGCTATCTTGAAGAAAAAGAAATCATTCAGCTAAAGCATCTGATCAAATAATTTAAAGGCTTCCGAATTTTTCCGGAAGCCTTTTTTAATGCAAACCTTTGCTGATACTCAGGTTTGCTCTATCTTGTAGCATGAAATTTTACGGCCCGCTCCTTGCAATCTTATTGCCTCTTATGGTTACAGCTCAGAAAACCAAAACCGCAAAAAGTAATCTCATCATTGGAACATACACACAACCCGGAAAGAGTGAGGGCTTGTATGTTTACGAGTTTAATCCTGAAAGCGGGGAGCTCAGTTACAAAGCAAAAGCAGCTGGTATCACTAATCCCTCCTACCTGGCAATAACAAAAGATCAGAAATTTGTTTACGCCGTCAATGAAACCGGACGTAACAATCCGGGGGGAGTAAGCTCTTTCAAATTTGATTCAAAAAGCGGCGACCTTCAATTCTTAAATAAGGTAAAGTCCATGGGCGACGATCCCTGCTATATCAGCGTAGACAAAAAAGGTAAACACATATTTGTTGCAAACTACTCCGGCGGAAACCTGTCCGCATTCGGCATTCAGCCAAACGGCTCACTCTATGATGCTATGCAGGTGATCCAGTACAATGGAAGCGGCGCTGATAAATCGCGACAGGAAAAGCCTCATGTGCACTGCACGATCATATCGCCTGATAACAAATATCTATTTGCAGTTGATCTCGGCACAGACAAAGTAAACTCCTACAAAATTCGCAATGGAAATTATCCGAATATTTTACAGGAGAATCAAACGCCTTTCACAGGCGTAGCACCAGGAAGCGGCCCGAGACATCTTACCTTTCACCCTAACGGTAAGGTGGCCTACCTTATTCATGAACTCACAGCGGATGTTTCGGTCTACCAGTATGAGAAAGGTAAATTAAATCCTGTTCAGTTTATTAGCATGCTGGCACCGGATTTTAAAGGAAATGTTGGTGCAGCCGACATTCATGTTTCCCCGGACGGCAAGTTCCTTTATGCTTCCAACCGGGGTGATGCCAACGATATCATTGTCTACAGTATCGATAATGACGGAAAACTTAGCCTCACATCAAGACAATCAACACTTGGAAAGGGGCCAAGAAATTTCGCAATCGATCCAAGCGGCCGGTTCCTTTTAGTAGCTAACCAGAACAGCGATGAAGTGGTCATATTCAGAAGGGACCAGGCTTCAGGCCTATTGACGGATACCGGGAAGCGGCTCCAGGTGGGTCAGCCTGTGTGTCTGAAGTTCGCAGCTGTTAAGTTATAAGTTGGGAGTTGGGAGCCTGGAGTTGGGAGTTCAAAGTTTGGAGTCGAAATAGGCCGGAGGTTAGGAGTCGCGTACTTAAATCTCCAGACCGGCATAAAGGCACTCAAAACTTACCCGTAAGCACCCAACTCAAAACTCACGACTCAAAACTAATCCTTCACCATGCTTTTGTCAAGCACTTCTTTATAGAAGTCTTCGTAAAGTGGGAGGATGAGGCTGAGATCAAACTGACGGGCACGTGCAAGCGCATTATTCTTAAAGGTTGTCAGACGGTCCTCATCCTGAAGTATATAGATTGAATGCTCAGCCATAGAATCAATGTCTCCTACATTGTCCATAAAGCCTGTAACCCCATCCAGGTTGAGTTCAGGAAGTCCCCCGGCATTCGAGGTGATCACCGGGACCTTACATGCCATGGCCTCCAGGGCCGCCAGTCCGAAACTTTCAGATTCAGACGGCATGATAAACAGGTCTGACACTGATAGAATCTCCTCCACCGCATCCTGCTTACCTAAAAATCGTACATTTTCAGAAATATCCAGGTCACGGCAAAGTTGCTCGCTATAAACCCGGTCCGGACCATCGCCGACCATCAGTAATTTAGAAGGTACTGCTTTTTGTACTTTTTCAAATATCCGGATAACGTCAAGCGTACGCTTTACTTTCCGAAAGTTAGAGGTATGGATGATGATGCGCTCATTGTTCGGTGCAATAGCCTTTTTAAAATGATCTTTCGCCTTGAGGCTAAACCGGTTGAGGTCAATAAAATTCGGAATTACCCTAATGTCATTCGTAATGTCGAAATGCTTATAGGTATCGTCTTTAAGGTTCTGGGATACAGCAGTTACGCCATCGGACTGGTTGATGGAAAAAGTAACTACCGGCTTGTATGTGAGGTCCTTTCCAACCAATGTGATATCTGTCCCATGCAGGGTGGTCACCACCGGAATGTGAATACCATAGGTAGCCAGGATCTGCTTGGCCATGAATGCGGCGGAGGCATGAGGAATCGCATAGTGCACGTGTAGAAGCTCCAGCTTCTCAAACCGAACCACATCAACGAGCTTACTTGCCAGAGCCAGCTCATATGGTGGATAATCAAATAAAGGGTATTTGGATACGGATACTTCGTGATAAAACAGGTTCTCCGAGAAAAAGTCTAATCGTGCAGGCTGGCTGTAGGTAATAAAATGTATCTGGTGTCCATTATCCGCAAGGGCTTTACCTAACTCGGTAGCTACTACTCCGCTTCCGCCAAAGGTCGGATAACATACTATGCCTATTTTCATTTGAAATGCTCGTTATAAATCACCGGGCAAGCATGCCCTGTCAGTTTGAAACAAAGTAAACATTTTAACCAGATATAAATGTTTCCAAAATGTAACATAAAAGTGAATACAGTGCTTAAGACGTAATAATTTATCAGGGTTGTCCTGCCCGGTTAATCTTGACTGAGGCTTTCCGGGGGGCTTAGCTTAGGACAGGTAGCAATCATGTTAAGGTTATTCCGCTAATTTAGTGGACTAACCTTAACATGACCTAAACAAGACCTAAACAAAGCTCCTTGCTGTCACAGCCTGGGTGGCGTTTCAAAATAACCGTACAAGGATGGAAATAATTCCGGTCTGATTTCCTGCTGGTCATCAGGACTGTAACCCGCCTTTCTTCGGTCATTTATCAATTAAATAAAAAGGCCGTACGATTCGATCTTCGTACGGCCTTCTATTCCCGGGAATATTATTATCAGTTGGCAGGAGCAGCTTCGACCCGCGCCTTAAGCTCCTTAAGCTCTTTTTCTTTCTTTTCTATATCCTTTCGCAAATCGCTGATATCGCTGTTGACACCCTTTAATTGATCGGTAAGCTTTTTGGCCTGTTTTGCATCTTTCGCGGCTTCGTCTGATATGGGATTAGCCTTTGCGGATGCTGCCGCAGCGCGGTTTATTTCTTCCACTTCCTTGGTTAGGTCGGCCTGCTTCAGAAGATTTTTCTCAAGATCCTGCTTAAGTTTATTCAACTCCGTGCTCTTCTTCAAAACAGCCTCCTGGCCCTCCAATGAGTCGATTTTTTCATTGCTGACCTTTGGGGAGCAGCTCCCCATAATGATAATCATCATTAAACTCAAGGGGAAGTATTTTTTCCATGCTTTCATAGCGCTAGCTTTTTTTTATATAAAAGCCTATTTCGCCATAGTTGTTTGGTTTATCTTTCCAATTGCTTCATATACAACATCCTGAATACGGCTCCTGATATTCAGCTTCAATAATTTATCGGAAACTTCGGGATGCACCCGGTTCGACAGGAAAATATAGATCAGGTCCGATTTAGGGTCTACCCAAACACAGGTTCCGGTATAGCCGGTATGTCCGAATGTTTCCGGCGAAGCCAATTTTGAAGGATATTCTTTGGTCGTGTCAGGATCGTAGCGGTCGAATCCAAGACCGCGCCGGCTGACCGGCGACTGTTTCGATGTAAACATCTTGATAGTTTCCGGTTTAAAATAGCTGGTTCCTCCGTATGAGCCACCATTAAGAAGCATCTGGTATTCGATAGCGAGGTCATTAGCACTGGCAAATAAGCCTGCATGACCCGAAACTCCGCCGACCATGGCTGCACCCTGGTCATGGACATATCCGTGGAGCAGTGTCTTGCGGAAATAGGTATCGTTTTCTGTCGGTACTATCTGATCCTTTGAAAAGCGGTTTCTGGGATTGAAGCCTGCCGTTTTCATACCCAGGGGCTTATAGAACTCGTTTAATACGTAAGTTTCCAGGTGCTCTCCGGACTGCCGCTCTACCATCTCCTTCATAAAGTACATACTCAGGTCGCTGTAAACATATTTACCGCGTGTTACCACCGCTGAGTTCAGCATCTGAGGCCACATAGTCGTCTCAAAATATCCCTTCCGCATATAGTAATTATCAGCAGCCTTAACAGGGTATGCGGCCGATGAATCGCGACTGGAATCTGTCGGCTTCATATTCTTATAGAACGGGATGAAGGGAACGAATCCGGCCTGGTGCAACATTACCTCCCGTACGGAGATATCATTTTTGTTGGTCTTTCGTGCTTTCGGAATATATGCACCAATATTTGTATCCAGCTTCAGTTTATCCTGCTCAAACAAGCGCATGACAGCGACCGTTGTCGCCGATATCTTCGTTACAGAAGCAAGGTCGAAAATGTCATTTATACGTGTTGGCATCTTACCATCATAGGTGTGATTGCCGTAGGCCTTATTAAAAATAACGGTACCATTCTTTACTACCATTACAACCGCACCAGGGGTCGCCCTTTCGCGGATAGCTTCCGCGGCAATATTGTCGATACCATTGAGATCCGCTATATTAATCCCGGCTGCTTCAGGAACTGAATACTTTAAACGGATGCTCTCCGTCGTGAATCCATCTCCGCGCTTATAGTCAGCCGAAACATTGTGCTTCAATCTTGAAGAAAAAGCCGTACCGCCGAAAATACCCTGGGCAACAAACTCTGCTGAGGCAGCAGATTCCTTTTCTGTCCAGATAATCGGTGCGTCGATAGCCTCCAGCAGCTTCAAACTCTTTTCATTGCCAAACAGGCAGACAATGATCTGCTTGTTCCGCTGGTTGTCCAGAAGAAACCCGATTGTTTTTGGGTCGGTCATTCCCTCATCCGTAACCTGAATAACAACGGTATTGAAAAATTTCAGATCGTCACTCAGATCGTCAAGATCCAGCGAGTCGGTATTGTAAGCTGTCGATGTAAAGCTTGTGACTGAAGCATACTTGTTAAGGAGGCTGTCAAAATTGGACGAGAAGGCCATGCCCATATTTACACTTGCGACCTTCCTGGTGGCAAGGTCCCTAACGGGGACGACACCTGCCTTATTATTCAGCAGGACGGTTGACTTCAGTGCACTTGCGTCCTCCTGGATCCGACGTTCATTTTGCTGGTGAAGATTAGACTGGGCGCATGCAGGCAAATACAGCGTATTAATTATCAGAGCGGTTATAACCGGGAGGAAAAATTTCATCAAGTTTCTCGGATTGATCATATTAAAAATTAAAGAATTGCAAAGACACTATATTGTTTGCTTTTGATATTGGCTCGAGTACTAGTTAGCTGTGTCATTATGAACGGCCTCACCATTAACATAAGTTTTCAGGACTTTAGTCTGAAGGAGGGACGCTGGTTCAGCTTTCATGATATCCCGATCGAGGATAATAAAGTCAGCAAACTTCCCGGCTTCTATACTCCCTTTTTCCTTCTCCTCAAAACTCCCCTTTGCTGCCCATATCGTCATTCCCCGGAGTGCTTCCTCGCGACTCAGTGCGTTTTCCATTTGAAATCCTGAGGCAGGGAACCCTTTAGAATCCTTGCGAACAACGGCTGCATAAAATGTAAGCATTGGATTAATGTCCTCAACCGGAAAATCAGTACCCAATACCAGCCATCCGTTCTGATCGAGCAGTTGTTTGTATGCATAAGCTCCCTTAACTCTTTCAGGTCCCAGGCGGTCAGCGGCCCAGTACATGTCAGAGGTCGCATGCGTACTCTGCACTGAAGGGATCACATTATTTTGTCCAAATAAGCTGAAATCATCGGGACTGATCACCTGCGCGTGCTCAATTCGCCAACGCTGATCGTTTTTGCCTTTCAATACCTTCGAATAAACATTCAGAATTTCACGGTTGGCCGAATCACCGATTGCATGTGTATTCATCTGGAATCCCTTCGACGCAATTTTTTCAGCCAGTTCAGCAAAATGTTTTTTGTCACTTAACAGGAAGCCATGGTTTCCGGGTTTATCACTGTACGGATGCAGCAAGCAGGCCCCACGTGAACCCAAAGCCCCATCAGCATAGACTTTGAAAGAGCGAACATCCAGCCGGTCAGTTTTAACAGCGCCATTTTTGAAGAGATAATCGATGTTCGCTGGGTTGTCTGAAAGCATGACATACATCCGCATTTTAAGCTCATTATCTGCCTGAAGCTTATTGATCAGATCCACGGTCGGATAATCGAGCCCGCAATCAACTACGGTGGTTAAGCCGACAGCAAAACAATTCTTCTGAGCATCAAGCAAGGACTCGCGACGTTGTCCTGCTGTGGCTGCAGGCACTTTTGAGGAGACCAGGTCAACGGCATTGTCAACGAGTATTCCCGTGAGCCTGCCGGCCTTTGTTTCTAGCTCGCCACCGGTTAAACTTTGTCCGCCCTTTATTCCGGCGGCATCGAAAGCTGCCTGATTAACGACAGCGGCATGTCCGTCGACCCTGGATAACAGTACCGGCCGATCCGGAAACAGCTCATTCAGCTTTTGATTGTCAGGAAACTCCTTATCTGCCCAGTCATTCTGATCCCACCCTCTTCCAATTATCCAACCCGTTTTATTTTCCGTTGCAAAATCAATTAGTTTCTTAACTATCTCATCCCAGCTTTTAGTGCCTACCAGGTTAACATTCTGAAGCCCTTCCCCATAAGCATAAAAATGCGCGTGACCGTCTATAAAGCCCGGGTAAACGAACTTTCCTTCCGCGTTCAGCTCGCTTGCGGATTTGTACTTATTTTTAATCGTTTCTGATTTCCCGGTCTCCAGTATCCTGCCATCCTTAACAGCAAATGCCTCGGCGGTAGAAAAGGCATTATCGACCGTATAGACATTGGCATTGTAAACAACAAGATCAGCTTGTTTTTCTACGGCACAGGAAGCAAATAATGCGGCAGCAAATAGCAGTGATAGTTTCTTCATTTATATTTGAGGTTTAAAAACGATACGCCAGACCTGTCGGTCGCGTATTCTGCGCGGTAAATATAAATGATAACATCTTTTATAAGCTACCATCAGAAAGAATAAAGCTTTTAAGAGGACGGTTTCAAAACAAATACCGTTAAACAACGTTACGGGAGAAAAAAATTGAGGGCTTTCGCAATAAAGCTCTTTTAAGCCAATCCCTGCCAATGCCTCTTGAGAGAAAATTAGCTATTTTTGCGCCAATATGTTTGATATAATCCAGCTTTTACCCGACTCGGTTGCCAATCAGATTGCCGCAGGTGAAGTAGTGCAGAGACCGGCATCGGCGGTGAAAGAACTAATAGAGAACGCGATCGATTCAGGGGCGGATAAAATTCAGTTACTCATTAAGGACGCAGGCAAATCGTTGATCCAGGTGATCGATAATGGTTGCGGGATGAGCATAACCGATGCCCGAATGTGCTTTGAGCGGCATGCGACCTCCAAAATACGTAAGGCTGAAGATCTGTTTGCCATCCGCACTATGGGATTTCGTGGCGAAGCTATGGCATCAATCGCCGCAATTGCCCAGGTAGAATTGAAGAGTCGCAGGCATGAAGACGAGCTGGGTACCTGTATCCGGATAGAAGCATCGGAGGTAATCAGCCAGGAACCTGTTTCGGCTATGCCGGGCACCAGTATTTCCGTAAAAAATCTTTTCTATAATACTCCTGCCCGCCGCAACTTCCTGAAGGGGAATTCTGTTGAAATGCGTCATATCATCGACGAGTTCCAACGGGTTGCGCTGGCTAAACCCGATATATTTTTCACATTTCATCACGACGGCAATGAAGTTTTTCATCTTCCCAAGGGAAGCCTGAAACAGCGGATCATTCACCTTTTCGGCAATGCCTATAACCAGAAACTTGTACCAGTAGAGGAAGATACCAGTATCATCCAGGTGAAGGGCTATGTAGGGAAGCCTGAATTCGCTAAAAAGACCCGTGGCGAGCAGTTCTTTTTTGTGAATAATCGCTTTATAAAAGACGCCTATTTAAATCATGCGGTGCTGTCGGCTTTCCAGGAGGTTTTACAACCCGACAGTTTTCCGCTGTATGTACTATTTATTGAGATCGATCCTTCAAAAATCGATATCAATGTTCACCCGACCAAAACGGAAATTAAATACCAGGACGAAAAGGCAATATATGCTATTATCCGTTCAGCCGTAAAGCGTTCACTGGGAAGGTATAATATCAGCCCGACGCTGGATTTCAACCAGGAAACCGGCTTCAGCCAGATGATCACCCAAAAGGCTCCGGAAGATATTGTGCCTCCCCAGATTTCATTTAATCCCGATTTCAATCCCTTTTCCACTGATCTAAAGCCGAATCGCGAAATTCCCTTTCTGCGGAGTGCGGGTGAGTCCCGAAGGGAAGTGCCTCAGAACTGGGGTTCTTTATACGAGATCGTTCAGACCGATACGCCGCAGCAGGAGCAATTTTCTTTAGGCGGAAATAAAGAAATTGAGCTTGGCAGCCAGGCAGTACAGAAACTTGGGGAAAGACAAATATTCCAATTGCACAACCGTTTTATCATTTCGCAGATAAAATCAGGCTTTATGCTGATAGATCAACAGGCAGCTCATGAGCGCATATTATATGAGCGGTTCCTCGATCAGCTGGAAAACCGGCAAGGGGCTAGTCAGCAAAGCTTGTTCCCTCAGACAGTGTCTTTAAGCGCCGCTGACTTTGAACTGGTAAGAGACTTGTTACCGGATATTCAGGCGCTGGGCTTCCAGATACGTGAGTTTGGAAGAAACACCGTAGTTGTGGAAGGTATTCCGGCCGATTTGGGCAATAATATCAGCGAGGTGGAAATGCTGGAGCATCTCATAGAAGGCTTTAAGAGCAATCAGTTAGAGTTGAAGGTTAATAAGCGCGATAACCTGGCGAGGTCCTTAGCCAGAAACGCCGCGGTAAAGACCGGAACCCGATTAACAGCACTTGAAATGAATCTCATGGTGGACGAATTATTCGCCTGCCAGATGCCAAATGCTTCGCTAAACGGTAAACCTGTGATCGTAACGATTACCTTAGAAGAATTGATACAAAAATTTGACAAATAATATTAAAAAGCCATTGGCCTCATGAGTACCTTTCGTTCATCACCATTATCGAACATCCCGCCGGTAGTAAAAAACCTGTTAATCATCAATATCCTGTTTTTTGTTGCTACAGCTATATTTGAAAGTAAAGGTATTTCCCTCGTCCGCATGCTCGGAGTTTATTATGTAGACTCACCGAGTTTTAATGTCTGGCAGGTCGTTTCCTACATGTTCATGCATGGTGGTTTTGCTCATATTTTATTCAACATGTTCGCCCTGTTCACTTTCGGCTCCTCGCTGGAGTATATTATGGGTTCCAAGCGTTTCCTTAATTTTTACCTGATCACGGGCTTAGGTGCCCTGGCTTTGCAGATGCTGGTGCAGGCTATCGAGATATACGGTATAACCGGAGGCTTTTCGATTGATCCGGCGACTTACACGTCTTCCGACCCTAACGCAATCCGTACGCTGAGCGAAATATATTATAGCCCGATGGTCGGCGCATCTGGTGCGATTTTTGGCCTGCTGATTGCATTCGGTATGCTTTTCCCGAATGCGGAGTTATTCATCATGTTTATTCCGGTACCGGTAAAAGCTAAATACATTATTCCCGTATATATTTTATTAGAGTTATTTTTGGGTGTTGCCCAGTTTTCAGGAGATTCAGTAGCGCATTTTGCCCACTTAGGTGGAGCATTATTCGGCTTTATTTTAGTAAAATTATGGGATCTTAAACGTTCGCGCAATTTTTATGAATAGATCACTTTTCAGCGATTTATACTACAAAGTATTTCAATCAGGTAATCCACTATACCTGTTCATTGGAATAAATGTGCTTGTTTTTTTATTGATAAAGCTCGTTGCAGTCGCCGAATTCCTGTTTGCGGGGGGAAGTACAGCCTCATCTGAATGGCTAAAGCTGCAATTGTCCATGCCGGCCTACCTGCCTGCCTTACCTTATAAATTCTGGTCGATCATTACCTATATGTTCAACCATGACGGCTTATTCCATATTCTCTTTAATATGCTCTGGCTTTACTGGCTGGGACGCATTTTTCTTGACTTTCTGAATAAACGCCAGTTCATTTTCACCTACCTGGCTGGCGGACTTGCTGGGGCGGCCCTTTTTATCATAGCTTATAATATTTTCCCGGTGTTCAAACCGGCTTTACATATTCCGTTGATCGGTGCTTCGGCCAGTGTAATGGCCGTGATAGCTGCTACAGCCACCCTGTTGCCTGATTTTACCATCCACCTGCTTCTTATCGGCCCGGTGCGACTGAAGTATCTGGCGTTGGTTTATTTTCTTATTGACGTGATCAGCATAGCCGGTTCGAATCCCGGCGGCAGTATTGCTCATATCGGTGGTGCGATATTAGGATTTGTTTACATCAGGCAGCTCCGGGCCGGAAACGACTGGAGTAAAATATTCAGAAAGCGAAGGAAGCTTACCATTGTTCAGAAAGGCAATCCAACTATTAAACCGTCCAAACTACCCGACCAGGAGATTATTGACCAGATATTGGATAAGATCTCCAAATCAGGTTACGACAGCCTGAGCAGCAAGGAAAAAGAGCAGTTATTTAAGGCGAGCAATAAGGAATGAGGCGCAGGAGGAAATCAAAGTTCAGCTTATTCAGTAAAACCGTCTTGCTTATCAACGTTATAGCAGCAGCCCTGTTGTTACTTAGCTATACGGCCTCTTTCACAGACCCCCATACCTTCTGGCCCATTGCGTTCTTTGGTCTCGCCTATCCTATGTTTCTGGTGCTTAACCTGCTGTTTATCGTTTATTGGCTGTTGCGATCACCCAAATACTCGCTGATATCCCTGTTATGCATACTTATAGGCTTCAAATTTCTGACGGGCTATGTGGGTTTCAGAGAAAAAACAGCGATAGCAGTTCCTAAGTCCTCGCAGAACTTCCTGAGGGTGATGACCTATAATGTACATAGTTTCAAGCAGTTCGGGGACAAAAACGACCAGTTCACCAAGGATCAGATCCTGGCAATCATACGGGATGAGCAGCCCGACGTTTTATGTATCCAGGAATTCTTTTCGAGAAAAAAGGGTGAATATAATTTCCGGAAACTGATCAGCGAGATCATGGAAAGCAACAATTATTATTTTGTTCCCAGCCTGCAAAACGAGTATGAAGCTATCGGCATGGCTATTTTTACAAAACTACCCGTTATAGATAAGGGTAACATACCTTTTAAAAATGTGACCGGTAATGAAGCCCTGTATATGGACCTCAAATTCAAGGGACGATCATTCAGGATCTACAATGTACATTTCCAGTCAATCAGCTTTCAACCGGAAGATTATAAGTACCTGAAGGAAGTAACTAAAGAGATCGATACCGATGTAAAATCTTCGCGCCGGATAGGCAGCCGGTTAAAGCAGGCGTTCCTAAAACGCAGTGATCAGGTTAAGCTGGTCAAAGAACATGCGGCAAAATGCAAAACGCCGTATCTTGTAGCAGGAGACTTTAACGACACTCCGGTTTCCTTCGCTGTGAATGAAATGGCGGAGGGCCTAAGCAATGGGTTTCGCAAAAAAGGCAGCGGATTTGGGATTACCTATAACGGAGATTTTCCGAACTTCCAGATCGATTATATCCTCGCTTCAGAAGAATTTGAAATTAAGAATTACCAGATCATAAGTAAAAAATTGTCTGACCATTATCCGGTCAGAACCGATCTGGAACTAAATTAAACCTGAGAAAACATCACATCCATCTTTTATGAAAGACAATATGGTAGTCTACAATACGCTAACCCGAACGAAAGAAGCTTTTGAGCCCCTGAATCCACCCTTTGTGGGTTTATACGTTTGCGGGCCTACTGTTTACAGTGATGTTCATCTTGGTAATTGCCGAACTTTTATTTCCTTCGACCTGATCTACCGCTACCTTCTTCACCTCGGGTACAAAGTCCGTTATGTGCGTAATATTACCGATGCAGGCCATCTGGAAGGCGACAGGGATGAAGGCGAGGATAAGTTCGCAAAGAAAGCTCGCCTGGAGCAGCTGGAACCGATGGAGATCGTACAGAAATACACTTTAGGATTTCACGATGTATTGAGGCTCTTCAACACACTTCCCCCGAGCATTGAACCAACGGCAACCGGGCATATCTCTGAACAGATCGAGATGATTAAACAGATCATCAAAAACGGTTATGGCTATGAAGTGAACGGTACCGTTTATTTCGACGTTGAGAAATACAGCAAGGAGTATAACTACAGTATTTTAACGAACCGCCAGTTGGAGGATCTTCTGGAAAACACCCGGGCTCTGGGCGGACAGGATGAGAAACGCGGGCGTCTTGATTTTGCTTTATGGATCAAGGCAAAGCCTGAACATATTATGAACTGGCCGTCTCCGTGGAGTGTTGGTTTTCCCGGATGGCACATTGAATGTTCCGCGATGAGCAGCAAGTACCTCGGGGAACAATTTGACATTCACGGTGGAGGTATGGACCTGGCAGCTACACACCATACCAATGAGATCGCACAGTCACAGGCCTGTAATCATACTACTCCCGCCCGTTACTGGATGCACACAAATATGCTGACGGTTAATGGCACACGCATGTCGAAATCGATGGGCAACGGATTCCTGCCGGGAGAATTATTCACCGGCAACCATCCGCTTCTTAACCACGGCTACTCGCCTATGGCGGTACGCTTCTTTATGCTGCAGGCGCATTATCGCAGCACGCTTGATTTTTCTAATGAAGCACTAGAGGCTTCTGAAAAAGGCTTCAGACGACTGATGGCTTCCGTGACATTACTGGACAAATTAAAGGCATCAGAAACAACCTCTGAGTTTAATTTAGCAGAACTGTCTGACAGTTGCTATGCGGCTATGAATGATGACTTCAACAGTCCGGTATTGCTGGCGGAACTGTTTGAGGCCAGTCGCTTTATTAACAGTGTGTACGATGGCAAATCCACCATCAGCAGTGCCGACCTGGATAGTTTACGCAAGCTCATGAATGACTTTGTATTTGATGTTCTCGGCTTAACGGAGGAAGGAAATCAAACAGAGGACATGGGTAAACTTATGGAGCTGATCATCAGTTTACGTTCAGAGGCTAAGGCAACGAAAGATTATGCGACTTCTGATAAGATCCGAAACGCTTTACAGGCTATAGGAATACAATTGAAAGACAATAAAGAAGAGACATCCTGGAGCAAGTTGTAATTCGCATTTAAAAACCCATAGAATGATCCACAGCCTGTAAGACCTTATCCTTACAGGCTTTTTATTTAAGGCTGTTGTAAAAGGTAAAAAGCATTATCAGATCAGAATCGGACTTAAGGGAAAGTTTATTGGTACTGATAAAATTTTCAAGCTCCGCGCTATAATCCCCTAATGCTGCTATAATCGCTTTCTTGTCCCTCTTCACTTTTAGCGGCTGGCCGTTTTTAACCAGGTAATAAGCGTTTACATCCAGGAATGTTTTCACTGTCGTAGCGGAGCCGTAAGGTTTATTTTCCATAACCTTTTTAAAGGACCGCTTAAGCAGTGGTGTTTCACCGTCACTCAAAACCTGGTAGAAGGTTTTAACTGTTGCCCCATCCGTTGGTTTATAGCCACTGCGGAAGAGTATACCCGGAGTGCCAAAGCTCTCAATTGTTTGTATTCTGAACTCACCGACTGGCTCGGCAAACCGCAGTTCCTGACCTGCAGAACCCTTAAAGATCACATCCTCTGCTACCTGGTCATACTTGAGTTCAACGTCGTTATAAGCTTTGCCATTAGCAAGCCTGACGGTTCCTTTCTGCCAGTTATCTGCGAGATACGGACTTCCCTGAACATCCGTATAATAGCGTGCGACGAGCGGTCTGCCATTCTCGTCCAGGATGACCTGAGCCTGTCCGGCAATACAAATAAGGCACAGGCAAAAAATACTTATAAATTTAAATGCTGATTTTTCCATAATTTTGAATGCCTATGAATTTAAGCAGAAGTGTTTTAATATCTAAATATCAAAATAAAAAGCATTCTGTCAGCGCTTTAATTTTAACAATCATCCTTATTTGTGCTTTTCTTCTTGTTTCGGCCCTGCTAATCCTCATTTCTCAACCTTATGAAGATGAAAGCTACAGTTTGATGATACTTGCATTAGCTGGCGGGTTCACAATCCTTTTCCTGGGTGGAGTTATCATTTGGCCTGTTAAAGAGACCGAGGAACCGCTTGCCATGGTGAGCCACGACCACGAGCTCCTTAACGAATTAAATGACCTCAAAAACGAAAAGAAATACTTTTCAAGTATATTGTCTCATGACCTCAGAAGTCCCCTCAGCAGTATAGTTCTGCTTGCAAGCTATCTCAAAAGTAAGGGGGACCAGGCGGATACGAGCCAATATATCGAACTTATTGAGCAATCAGCCAGGAAAGAGCTGGAAATGATGGCTATCTTATTATCACTAATGAGAGTCGATTCTATCACCACAGATAACTTGCAGGCTGTGAACCTTAGAACTGAAGCTGAAATGGCTGTGCAGAGCCTGGCTCTTCATTTTCCTGAAAAACATAAGGATGTTAATATTGGTATTGATCCGGAGCTAAGCGTGGCCGTCAGCCCAACCCTGGTTAGCCTCATCCTGAAAAGCCTGGTGCATCAGGCTCTCCAATTTTCCGATCCTGGCCGGTCCATTGAGATCAGAGCCATGGAAGACGCAGATTCGGTTAAAATAGAAATTGAAATGATAAGCGGTGCATTAGCGAACGAAATCGGTGAGCGGCTGTTCCATTCGGATCGTCTCTCTAATCAACACGGAGGTAAATCATTTCCTGATATCATAGATCTATACTTTTGCCGGAAGGTCGCGGGAGCTTACAATGGCACAATTCATGTACAGGCAGATGGCGATAACCCGATCCACCGCTTTGTATTCACACTAGACCGCCGATTACTGACCAAGATTGCCTGACCATATGAGAATATTCCTTATCCTATTTATTTCCCTTCTTTTTTTTGACATCAGCGGCATCGCCCAAACTTCCAATGGAGAGGTGAGCTCACTCGTGGCGGCCGAGAATTACTTTGCAGGTCTTGTTAAAGAAAAAGGGATCAGAAAGGGATTCCTCTCAGTAAGTGATAACGAAACTATCATATTCAGACCTCGGCCCATTAAGGCTGTCAATTACTTTGACAAGCAAAAGGACATCGACGCCGAACTTACATGGCGCCCGGCTTTTGCGAAGATCTCAAAAAGCGGTGACTGGGGCTTTACAACCGGGCCATTTGAATATAAGACAGCCACTGAGTCAACTTATGGCGATTATGTTTCGGTTTGGAAGATGAACAGCAAGGGTGTCTGGAAACTGGCAATTGATCTTGGCATCAATCATATGAAGCCGAAAAAAGAACCCCAGCTTTTCTTTGCAGATCCTAAAAGCTACCAATTCTTCAGACAAAAGTCGGCAGTGCGACAACAGCAAAGAGAAGAGATGGTCCTGACCAGCGACCAGCTATTTGCTAAAACTCTTGATAAATACAAGAACCTGGCATATAATGAATTTCTTGCAGACGATGCGCGGTTCTTATTTCCCGGTCATGAACCTGTGATCGGAAAGAAAATGATAACGGACTTTCTGAGAGATCAGGAACTTGAAATCAGCACTGAAGCGACAGTCGCTGATCGTGCGACAGGCAGTGACCTGGCCTACACTTATGGAACTGCAAACATTATTCAGAAAGGAAAGTCCCGGTCATACCATTACGTCCGCATCTGGGAAGTTCAGGACGGCTATAAATGGAATGTTATTCTCGAGATCTTCACGCCAGACGAAGGCTAAGAAGACCCAACGAGTAAACTACGGATAAATGGCATTTTACTCTTTATAGATAAAAACCTCAATTTTCCCGTCGCTGGTGACCGTTCCCCGGTACATTCCGGCTGTATTAAATGGCATCGCGACATTACCATCCCGGTCAAGTGCTATAAGTCCACCATCTCCCCCGAGCGCCGGAACTTTTTTCATGACAACTTCTGAAGAAGCTTCCTCAACAGTCTTATTTTTATATTCCATCAGTGCAGCAACATCATGTGCTACTACGTTCCTGATAAAAAACTCACCCCAGCCGGTACATGAGATACCAACGAGTTTATTTGCATATGTTCCTATCCCGATGAGCGGGGCGTCACCTACCCGGCCATATTTTTTATTGGTCATTCCACCAGTGGATGTTGCAGCAGCCAGATTACCCTGCTTGTCGAGCGCCACCGCCCCTACGGTTCCAAATTTACTGTCCCGGTTCTCCGTACCCAGTTTCAACGATTTCTTTTCCCCTGCACCCTCCATCGCTTTTATAGAGTCCTGTCTTTTCACTTTCTGCAAGCTTTCCCAACGGTCCTTTGTCCAGAAATATTTAGGATCGACTATTTCCAGGCCCGCCTGACCTGCAAATTTCTCTGCCCCCTTGCCGACCATCATTACATGCTCAGACTTTTCCATAACAGCACGGGCAGCAGACACCGGATTACGAATTGTCGTTACACCAGCCACAGATCCTGCCATTAGGGTATTCCCGTCCATAATTGCGGCATCAAGCTCGTTCTTCCCTTCATTAGTAAAAACAGCTCCTTTACCGGCATTAAACAAGGGGGAGTCTTCCATAATCCTGACAGCAGCTTCTACCGCATTAATGCTGCTCTCGCCAGCCTTAATTCGGCGAAAGCCTGTCTCAAGCGCCAGGGCAAGGGCTGCTTTGTAGGCCTTCTCCTTCTCGGGAGTCATCTGCGATTTCAGGATTGTACCGGCACCGCCGTGAATAACCATTACATACTTTTGCTTTTGCTTAGCTTCCTGGGAAAAGACCTGATATGAGGGAATTGACAGCAAGAGAAATAATATAAGTCTGACTTTTTTAAAATTCATGATACAAGCTTAATTGCCTAAATTTAGATAAATCTATAAGACATGAGTGCTAGTCCAAAAAATTATTTGACCTTGCTGGATGCAGTAAACAGCCTCCGTGAACGGGGGTATACTTATGATTACGATTATGAGAACGCTTGTTTATACTGCAAGCTTATCAGCGAAAGGTTCAAAGCGGAAGATCTGAAAATAACAGAGTATTATCGTTTTGAAGGAATGAGTGATCCGGATGATAACACCATCCTGTACGCGATTGAAAGTAACGAGGGACATCGGGGGATCTTAATCGACGCCTACGGAGCCTATGCGGATGAACATAAGGCTGCCTTTATCAAAAATATCGCTGTCGAAGATTAAAAAAGGTTTGCGATTAATTTTTCGGTCGTTATCCCTTCGGCTTCAGCTTTATAGTTCCTGACTATACGGTGTCTTAGAATAGACTCGGCAACAGCCTGCACGTCTTCCCTATCTGGCGAATATTTCCCTGTAATCGCAGCATGGCACTTCGCTCCAAGCACCAGGAACTGCGAAGCTCTCGGCCCTGCGCCCCAGCTCAGGAACTTGTTTACTTCATCGGTGGCCGTAGCGGTTCCGGGGCGGGTCTTCGCAGCCAGTGATACTGCATATTCCAGCACGTTATTGGTTACCGGAATATTTCGAACAAGTTGCTGAAAGTAAAGGATCTGTTCTGCGTTGAGGATTTTCTTCAACTCTACCTGCCGGTTGTCTGTTGTATTTTTAACGATAAGCAACTCTTCCTGGAAACCCGGATAAGTTAGCAACACATTGAACATAAACCTGTCAAGTTGTGCTTCCGGCAAAGGATAAGTACCCTCCTGCTCAATTGGATTCTGTGTGGCCAGTACAAAGAAAGGTTTAGGAAGCGGATGGGTGTGACCGCTAACAGTTACAACTTTTTCCTGCATGGCCTCAAGCAAGGCCGCCTGTGTCTTGGGTGGCGTACGGTTTATCTCATCAGCAAGGATAATGTTCGAGAATACAGGCCCCCTGATGAACTTAAAGGACCTGTCCTCACCCAATATCTCTGAACCTATGATATCGGAAGGCATCAGGTCAGGGGTAAACTGTATCCTGTTATAACTTAAATCGAGTACCTGGGCTACGGTTTGGACAAGCAAAGTTTTTGCGAGACCCGGAACACCGACCAAAAGGCAGTGACCATTGCTGAATATGGAGATTAAAACTGATTTAACGACTTCGTCCTGACCGACAATTACTTGTCCGATTTCATCCCGGATATCCCGGTAGGCTTCGCTTAGGGCATCAACTGCCTCTACCTCAGTTTTATACATATTTCCAAATGTAGTTTAGTCAGGCTATTATTGGGCCGGTTGCGTAATCCAGTCCTTGAGTACCCCACAGGTTTTAAACTCTTCGTCGATCTTAATATACGTTGTTTTACGACGTTTCTCAAACCATTCACTAACTGTACGGTTTGTTTTATCCTGAAAAGCAACCTCCTTTATCTTCGGGTAGTCCTGTTCAAGATTAGCCTGGTGCGGTCCTGTCTTCGACTTAAGATAAAGGAGCCTGTAGCCTTGCTTCCCTGCAGGTGAGGTGAAGATATCAGGCTTGGAATAAGTGCCCACTTTCATCGTATCAACGGTTAAAAAAACCTGCGCATCAAGCTTATCGGTGGGGATATAAGTGCTTCTGTTTTGAACATTCTCAGCATTAAGCATCATTCCCCCGTTGTATTTCGTCTCGGTGTTGTCTGAGTAAAGCGAAGCAGCAGTTGCGAAGTCGATCTTTTTATCAACTATCTGTTGGTAAATGCTGTCAATATGCGCCTTTGTTCTTGTTAAGCTAGCGGGCGTCGATTCCGTTTTGATAAGAATGTGACGGGCATTTACCTGCTCGCCACGGCGTTCAACAACCTGCAAAACGTGAAAGCCAAATTCCGTTTCAAATACAGGTGAAAGTTCCCCGGGCTTAAGCTTAAAAGCCATAGCAGAAAACTCTTTCACGAAGGTTGATCGGTCCTGGAACCCCAGATCGCCACCCTCGGGTGCTGAACCGGGATCCTGCGAATACAAGCTGGCCAGCGTAGCGAAATCTTCACCACCTTTTATGCGCAATCTCAAGGACTCAGCCTTATCTCTGAATTTTTCTTTTTCTTCTTTGGTTAATTTTGGGAATACAGCGATCTCTCCTATTTCCACTTCCGTATTAAAGGATGGCAAACTGTCTTTGGGAATAGCATCGTAATAGCGGCGAACCTCGAGTGGTGTTATTCCAACATTCTCCGTGATCTTAGCTTCCATTCTCATGGCAACAAGATTCTCGCGGATATCCGGACGGATCTCATCTTTGTACTGAATCAGGGACCGACCAAGAAACTGTTCGAGTCGTTCCTGCCCTCCCGCTCTGGAAGTCATCGCGCGCATGCGCCTGTCGATCTCACTGTCAATCTGATCTTCGGTAACAGTAACAGAGTCAATAACTGCTTGCTGGGCCAGAAGCTTCTGAGCCAGTATTTGTTGTAAAATAACACATTTGATATTCAGATCCTCGGGGTTACCCTGTGCAAGGTATTGTGCATACTGCATTTCAATATCGGATTGGAGTACGATGCTGCTACCAACCACTGCGGCTACTTTATCTAAAGATTTTTTTTGCGCCTGGACTTGGGCCTGGACGCTTATGAATGTTGTAAAAAGTAATGCAACAATTATCCCTAAGGTTTTTTTCATTTTAATTTATTCTCAGTTATTAGTCTACGGGCGTTTGCACCGGTATGTTTTTTTATGTAGACAGCTTCGTTCAGAAGGGCCACGTTTAGTTGCGCAAAATTATCAGATATATTTATTAATCAAGCATATTAAACGTTTGTCCTGAAATTATGACCCTAATTTAAGTTTCTTTCAAACTACCTGCTTATCTTCTTTAATTCAACCTGGTTAATTTCAACCGGATATTTCTGTTTCAGTCCCTTTAGCCATTGCATTTCAAGGTATTCCTGGTAATCCGCTATCACATCGGCCTCCACCTGGGCAAATGGCTTTGCTATTGGCGGGAGTACCCTGCTGATCTTAACCAGTGCGAAAGCATTTCCAACAGTAATGTCCGAATCTGTATTGTCCTGCCATTTCGCACGGTCCACAAACATATGACTGCCGCGTTCATAAACGCCACTGTTGATCACTAAGTTTAAGGGGCTGCCGGCGTTAAATATAGTCGCTATTTCCTGATCTGATTTTTTTTCATCAAGCATAAGTCTAATTTTTTTTAGATCCTCTGCCGAATTTCCAATATAAATACGAGCCTCGGCCCTTTCTTTCCAACTATAATCACTTGTGTGCTCTTCATAGAACTTCCTAAGCCCGGCGGTGTCGGCCTGGGCCGGAGTCCACAGCTTCTGTTCCGATATATTGAAAAGTAAAATCCCGTTCCTGTATTCATCTACAAGATATCTGAACTCCGGGTATTTCTTTTCAAGGAGCTGATCCTCCATCTCCGTAAGTTTTTCTTTTACAAAATCCCCGTAGAGAAGGTCTGTGTTCTGATTTTCCGCATGCTTTGAAACGATGAATTTTAAGAAGTCTGACAACACTACCTCTTTATCGCTGAGGGTAAAAAGAACATCATTGCCCGCTTTATCTCCGGCCTCGAACTTAGCGTTCAATAACGCCGTATTACTCGTAAGCGCTTCCGTTTCTTTGAAATTGTACTCCTTTTTTAGCCGGCTGATAAAAGCATCCTGACCCAGCACCGAGCGTTCATCCGCAGCAACACGTTGACGTAACTTGTCTTTGACTACCTCAAATGGCGGTATTGGTTCCAGGCGAGTTAGGCGTAAAATATGCCAGCCGTTTTGTGTCTTAACCGGCTGAGAAATATCACCCGGATTTTTTAAAGCAAATGCCGTAGCCTCCAGGACCTGATCCGACTGCCCGGGCACGATATTCACTGCCATTTCATCGTTTCGCCCGGAGAACTGTTTAGCCATAACGGTAAAGTCTGCACCTTGTGTCAACAGTCTATGAACCTCCTGTGCTCTTGCTTTACCAGTACTATCCCCGGCCTCACCAGATGACGGAATAAGTATTTGATCCGTTTCAACCCGGCCGGGATTAGGCCGCACCGAGTGTATTTTGATCAGGTGATATCCGAAACGGGTTCTGACTACCTGGGAAACCGACCCCGGAGGCGTATTATAAGCAGCAGTCTCGAAAGGATAGACCATCTGAAAAACGGAGAAATCCCCGATGTATCCCTTCCGCTGAGCCGAGCCGGGCTCTTCCGAATAGACCGCAGCCAGTTCCTCAAAGGAAGCTCCGCTTACGGCTTTATCACGAATAAGAGCTATTCTCTCATAGGCTTTCAGCGTGTCATTCGCCGATGCTTCGGGCGGACACATAATCAGGATATGACTAACGTTGATTATTTTAAGAGATCGTTGATAAGCTTCACTTACAAGTTTTTCACTGACCTCCCGTTCCAGCAAATAACGACTGGCCAGACGGTCACGATACCCTTTGAGCTCCTCTCTGAACTCCTGGCTTTTGTCCATACCCTGAGCCCGGGCGTCCAGCACCTTCAGTCTATAATTTATATACAGATCAAGATAATTTCGAAGATCCTTTGCCTTATCTGTTTGAACCCTGTCTCCTTTGTTGTATATCGACAAAAACTCCGCTACGCTGATCTTCTCAGGGCCGATGCTAACAAGTGTTTGCGCCTGCAGGGAGCAGCCCCAGAGTAAACAGGAAAAGGGAATGAGGAACTTTCTCATTAAAATAGGCAGGTACGATTTTTATCAGGTTAATTCGCCTAAGTTAATCTTTTGAGTCTTGCCGGCAGACCATTTAACTATTTTTAACAGATGAAGCAGCCGCAAATAAATTCCGGAATATAAAGGACATTAACGCCTTCCTCTTACCTTTGCATCCCGGATCATTCAGCGGAAACCAATATGTCAAGTCTTATCAGTCAAAATCCCGCATCGTTGAAAATGCTTTTCACAGAAGATATTTATCTTATCCAAAATGAAAAGCATGCCCCTGTTATCCCGGCGGCAGTTATTCCAGTAGAAGCCCCTGCGAAGCCCGAATCAGATCTCCAGGCTTCCTCATTTGAATATCTTGGCGACAACAATAAATATTTCCTCATTCTTCACGACGACAAGATCCATACAAGAATGAACCCTGTCCACCAGGAAATGCTCCTGAAGGTTATGGCTGCAAAAAAACTGGAACTGCGGGACCTGGCAATTGTCAACATCAGCCGCTATCCGGATGTAAAGTTTGATTCCTTAAAGAACTTTTTCAGCTGCACCCGTGTGGTACTGTTCGGAGTTCAGACCTCCGACATTGGCCTGGCTGCTTTGAAACTCAACAAAGAACAGTCGGCGGGCAACGTCAGAGTGCTCGCTACCTACAGCCTGGAGGATATGCGCAACAGCGCTGATAAGAAACGTGAATTCTGGAACGTAATGAAATCTTTCTGATGCAACTTGTATTTGCCACCAATAATCAGCATAAGCTGGAAGAAGTTCAGGCCATGGTCGGAACCGACATAGAACTAAAAAGCCTTAGCGATATAAATTGCCTGGAGGATATTCCTGAAACCGGTGAAACGTTTGAAGCCAATGCCAGTCAAAAGAGTCAGTTTATTTACAACCGCTATCAGCTAAATTGCTTTGCTGACGATTCAGGTCTTGAGGTCGATAGCCTGAACGGTGAGCCCGGCGTTTATTCAGCCCGATATGGAGGGACCCGCGACTCAGAGTCCAACCTGCAGCTTGTTCTTGATAAGCTTGGCGATAGCGGGATGCGAACAGCCCGATTCCGCACGGTCATATCATTGATACTGGATGGTAAAGAGCACCTTTTTGAAGGAGTAGCCGAAGGCGAGATCACAAAAGAGAAAGCCGGTGTGAAAGGCTTCGGTTATGACCCTATATTTCAGCCCTCCGGATACGATATCACCTTTGCCGAAATGACATCTGAGGAAAAAAATTCCATCAGCCACCGGGCGAAAGCCATGCATAAATTGATAGAATTCCTGAAGGCGGCTAGGTAGACCGCTTCGCCACGGGAACAACTTTGGCGGCAGGCTTCTTAACAGGCGTTTTCCGAACAGGTTGCTTCTTTGCAGCCAGCGACGGAATGATCTCTTCCTTAGAGCGAGGCCTGTCCTTTGGCTTCCAGATAAAGCCCTTCAGGATTTCTTCGTCTTTAGGTATTTCTTCAATTGGGTAATAATTACCCTCAGGCTTTAAAATGGAGATAATGTCTTTGAGCTTATTCTCTTTAAAAACCACCTTAATCCGGCTGCTTAACATGCGGTTCATACCGCTGTAAACGGAATCCTCTTTCACGTAATAGATGCTTTCCGCATTACCGTCTACAAACATCCGGTCAAGCTTGCCATCGGCAAAAACACCGGTTATAACCTTTCCCTTGACCTGGTTAAAGTGTGTCGAATCACCTTCGTCGGTATTTACGATGAAACTGTTATGCTGTAGCAGCATATTATCAAGCTTTTTATTTTTAAGCTGGAGATAAACGGTATCCCCTGAAAGCTGCGAACCCTGGGTCCAGATCATTGGTTTCACATAGCACCTCACAGTAGAATCGCCATAGCTAAAAAACATAGAATCCGCGCGAGCCTGCAGATCAGATTTGAAGATCTTAGCCTGATGATAGGCCATTACTATCCTTGTCCTGGCGGTATCTGCCGGCAGCGAAGCTTTTAGAGGATTTACCTCTTTAGGAGCAGGGCCTTCCAGAGCGGCTTTCCGTGCAGCTTTTTTGGACGGCTTCTTTACAACCGAATCCGTAACAAGCTTCACTTCCACCGTATCAGTCACCGGCTTTTTCACAGCAACTGAATCCGTTCTTTTTACAGCACCTGAATCAGGCTGGATAATTACTTCAGGATTGAATTTCGCAGACTCAAGACTATCGGGGGCTGGGGGCTTATTCTTTGCAGCCTTCCGTTCCTTTCTGCCGGGCTTAGTCGTCTTCAGCGCAGGAGCCTCCTTAACGGCAGCTTGTGTATCCTCCTTAATTACGGCCTCACTTTCCTTTTTAGCAGCAATAGCCTCCTCTGCCTTAATATCTTTGTCTGACTTTAATTTTTCCTTACCAGAAGGCTTGATCAGCCTGTCAGGCACCACTTTACTGAAGAGCGTATCTGCCGTCATATAGATCGAATCTACTTTCGCCGAATCTGACTCAGTAGTTATGATCACATAGGCATTTTTTGTGGCAAGTATACTTTCATCTTCCTTCCGGTACAAGCCGATATCCCCCTTGAATGTTATATTTTCTGCTGCGTCGACAAAGGTGATATTCCCGATGGCACGGCCGAAACCCTGCCGGCGGTCGTAAAACAAGCTATCTCCTTTCAGGGACTTTTTTCCCTGTGTATATAAATTCTTTTTTCCAAAACGTGCCTGGTCATTGACCGTATTGTATTGCCCATTCTCGGTATAAAGGGTATCATCCTTCCCGTAAATATTGGTCGGCCCATAGAAATAGGCAATCTTACTGGTGGTGTTGTATCGCAGAGTATCCGATTTGATGAGTGCATCCGGAGTAGTAAGCACTACGTCATTGCGGAAATAGGCATCTCTCGAATTGGCGAAATAATACCCCCGCTTGCTTGTCAGCACATTCGCCCCGTTCACAATTTTACCGCCGCCAAGGTAGGTTCCTATTTTAGTCCCCATGTTATAGGTAAGCAGACCGGTGGTCAGGGTAGCGTCACCGTCCACAAGCCGCACATTGCGTGTTAACACAGCCAGTTTGGTATTCCCATTATAATTCAGGAGATCAGAGTAAACTGTGGTGCCGTTAGGCTGGGTGATAACGATATTCCCGAAGGCATCAAAGACATTCCTTTTCTGATCAAAATTCGCGCTATCAGCGGCAAGGGTTGAGCCATCGTGAGAAAATACCGGCTTGATAATCCTGATCAGCCCCTGTGCCGTGAACCCCTTGGAAAGCTGCGACGAGATCAGCTCTACCTTTTGGCCGGTCTGAGCCAAAGCAGATGAGTACAGGGCACTTATCAAAATAAAAAGAATGTATTTTCTCACCCTGCAAAATTAGTTTTTTGAATAGGGAATAATAATTAATTATTTACTGTCAAAAAATGAATAATCCGCACCTGATAATAATGTTTATTATTCCTTTGTAATATTGTAAGCTGAAGCGGCAACCTGCTCTATGTTAAACCTGGCACCCTTTTATTCATTCATCAAACAGCATGCCCTCTTCGAAAGCGGGTGTAAGATCCTGCTGGCCGTTAGCGGCGGACGGGATTCTGTTCTGATGGTGCATTATTTCAAACAGGCAGGTCTAACTTTTGGTATTGCGCACTGTAATTTTAAATTGAGGGGCGACGAAGCCGATGCTGAGGAACAATTCACTTCCGAACTTGCCGAGGACCTGGATGTGCCTTTTTATACCACTTACTTCGACACCGCCGCATATGCCTCCGAACATGGCATCTCTATTCAAATGGCTGCCCGGGAATTGCGTTACAGCTGGCTGGAAGAGATCAGGGTTGATTTCGGATACGACTATGTTGCTCTCGCCCATCACCAGAGCGATGCCGTAGAAACGGTGCTTCTCAATCTTACCCGCGGCACAGGCATCTCCGGACTCCATGGCATTTTGCCTAAACGAGGCCGATTGATCCGCCCGCTTCTATTCCTCAGCCGCCCGGAGATCGATCATATTATAGACTCTGAAGGATTTGAATACCGTGACGACAGTTCTAACCAATCCTCAAAGTACGCGAGAAACAAGATCAGACTAAAGGTAGTCCCTGTGCTAAAGGAACTCAATCCACGCCTGGATGAAACATTTAAAGCCAATGCACTGAGATTTGCGGAGCTCGAAGAATTGTTAAATCAACGTGTCGACGAACTCAGGGAAAAACTTTTTATATCAAATGTTACCGGGGAGATAAATATTCCTGTTAGTAAACTAAAAGAATTAAGGCCCCTCCAAACTTTAGTGTATGGCTTATTTAGCCCTTATCATTTTACGGAGGCTGTCCTAAAGGATCTGCTTAACTCACTTGACAAACAGCCGGGGAAGGTATTTGATTCAGCTACTCACCGGATATCTCTGGATCGCGGGCAACTGATACTAAGCCGGAAAGATAGAGTCAAACCTGCGGAACTGCTAATTCCGGAGGAAGAAGGCGAATTTTACTGGAACAATGAATTGTACCGCAGTTATGTAATTCCGGGCCTCAATCCGGAAAGTAAATTTTCAAATACCATTGTTCAGCTTGATCAGAATATGCTTAAGTTTCCACTCAGGTTAAGAACCTGGATGCAGGGTGACTACTTTTACCCTTTCGGGATGAAGGGCAAAAAAAAAATAAGCGATTATTTCATTGACCAGAAGATTCCGAGGCAGCTTAAGGATAATATCGGGATACTGGAAAACGGGAACGGTGATATTGTCTGGGTTGCCGGACACCGGTCAGACGATCGATACAAGATCGGGGCAGCGTGTAAAAAAATATTTATCTTAGAAAAAGTGGCCGCCGATGCGTCCGAACAAAGCAGAACCGATGGAAAATAAACCCTTGTTTGTAGAGAAACAGTACTTAGGTCGTGATTATGGCCGCATAAGCATTCGGATGGTAATGGCATTATTTTGCTTTGCAGCTTATTATATCACTGAAAGACGCGAACAGAATGCCGACCTGTTCCTGGTTGTTGGTTGTGGTATCCTGATCGTTTCTATCATCATGATGTTCCTGCTTCACTACCGGACTACTGTTACCGGGAGCTCCATCATCCTGGATGGCTTATGGACCACCTCGCAGGTAGTTATATCCCTGAATGATATCACCGCAGTTGAGCGGACTCAATACAGTCCCTTTCTCATTAATAACCCGGTTTACAATCTTCATAAAAAGGGGACGATTCGCTTTTATGCCGGTGGAAAGGATGCCGTTAGATTAACAGACAGGGATGGATTAATTTATGTTATCGGAACTCACTGCCCGGAAGAATTTGAAAGAACTATCCATCTTGCCATGAGATCACCCTTGTCAGGGAGCAGGGCTGGTTAGTGGTTATGGGCTTATGGTGCCCACTGACTAAAAAGGCCATCCTGATTGATCAGGATGGCCTTTTATATCTATACTGTATTTTTTATCGTTACTTTTTCAGCCCGATCTCACGGAGGCGTTCATCCAGGTATTCGCCTGCAGTGATGTTCTCGTAAGCCTTCGGGTGTTCTGCGTCAACGCAACCTTCTAGACAGGTTAGATCCATTTCCGATTTCGGGTGCAGGAAAAACGGCACTGAGAATCGGGATGAGCGCATCATCTCTCTCGGTGGATTAACCACGCGGTGGGTGGTAGACTTTAACTTGTTATTGGTTAATCTCTGAAGCATATCACCAACATTCACTACTATATCCTCAGCGTTTGCTTTAACAGGGTACCACTGGTTATCACGGGTTAATACTTCCAGCCCGTCTGCACTGGCGCCGATTAATAATGTGATCAGGTTTATATCTTCATGAGCACCGGCGCGTACCGCATCCTCAGGTAAAGCATCCGGATCTTCAATAGGAAAATAGTGTATAGCACGCAGGATAGAATTACCGTTATGCACCTTGTCGTCAAAATAGTTCTCAGGCAGTTCCAGGTAAACCGAAATCGCACGAAGCAAATGCTTACCAGCTTCCTCCAGGCGTTTATAGACCTCCCGTGTCACGTCGTTGAAACGTGGCAATTCTTCAACCTGAACATTATCCGGGTATTCCTCTTTCACGGCATCACCATCGGTAACGACCTGTCCGCTTTGCCAGAATTCTTTCAGATCCGGCGTTTTTGAATCTTTAGCCTTCTCTTTTCCCTTGCTGGTATAACCGCGCTGGCCGGCCAGTTCAGGCTTTTCGTATTTTAATTTTTCTTCATCCGGCAGAAAAAAGAACTTCTTTACTTCCGCGTAAAGTTCGTCCATAAGCTCTTTTGTCATGCCATGATTGGCGATGGTTACGAAGCCTGTTTCATTATATGCCTTACCAATGTCATCAGAAAATTTCTTCTTCTGCTCCGGAGTTCCATTGATGTAATCGTTAAGATCAAGTCTTGGGATATTTACTTCTGCTGCCATGTGTCATTTTTTGAAGGAACTAATATACGAGCATTTGTGGATAAGCATAATTAAAAGGCTTATCAGCGATGAAAAGACATTCATTGCCAGTATTTTAGATTATCCACATTTCTTCCAATGAAACAAGATTGTGGGCAGGGTGTTTGCTAACTAAAACCCGGTCATGAAACTCGGTCCTGAACTTATTAAATTGCTGAGCCAACTTTATGAGCCTGACAGTATTGTCAATATGAAATTTAAAGGATTAGATATCGCCTTTAAAACCGATGAAGAAGGACAAGCTATTTTACTCTTTCTTGGCAACATGGATGAGAACGGCAGGATAAAGGGTTCACGATATGCCCGCACGCTGAAAAAAGATGAGGAAAGCAAAATAGTCAAAGACCACTGGGAACTTAAAGGTAAAGCAACCTGAAAAATCAAGTAGATACTTAATGTGAAGCCTTTAAAAAATTATGAACGAAATATTTGAATGGGAACGCGTTCTGCTCAATGAACTTCCGGCTATGTTTCTTATTGAAGTGCTTGTGCGCACTTCAGTCATGTATCTGGTCATACTGGTAGCGCTGCGCTCGTCAGGGAAACGGGGAGTAAAGCAACTGTCGGTTTACGAACTGGTGCTGATCATTGGACTGGGAAGCGCCGCCGGGGATCCCATGTTCTACGAAGATGTTGGGTTGCTGCCGGCAATGCTTGTCTTCCTGACAATCATTCTGTTGTACCGGCTAACTACCTGGCTGTCAGGGAAGGTTAATAAAGTGGGAGAATTACTAGAAGGAAGTGCTGTTTGCGTTATCCGCGACGGTAGATTTTCATTAGAAAACTTCGAGAAAGAAGATCTCGCACAAACGGAGTTTTTCTCAGAATTGCGGGAAAAGAGTGTGGAACATCTCGGCCAGGTGCGGGTAGGCCTATTAGAACCCACCGGCGAAATGAGTCTCTTCTTTTATGAGGATAATGATGTCAAACCGGGATTACCATTGATCCCTGATGCTTACAACAAGAAACATTCAGAGCTGGTTAAGAAAGCGGTGTATGCTTGTGCATTTTGCGGACAAACAAAGGAGATTGAGAAAGGCAAGGTTGAATGCCCTGCGTGCAAAAGAGATGAATGGGTTGAAGCTATAGACACCCGCAGGATAACTTAGAGGGCAAATTATTTCAGGTCAGACTGAACCGAAACACTATTGATCACCCGTTCCAGTTCATCAATATCGAATGGCTTGGCAAGGTAGGTATCGGCCCCAGCCTGTTCTGCGAGGCTTTTAATATCATTATTCGCTGAAAAATAGACAACAGGAATGCTTTTAAATTCATCGACAGCCTTTATAGCCTGGGTAGCTTTTATCCCACCAGTTTCAGGAATCCAGTTGTCCATGAGGATAACGTGTGGTCTGATGTCTCCAATAACGTCCAGGATATTATTGCAATGTGTACGTGTATGCACCTCCCAACCCTGCTCTTCTAAAATGTAGGTACATATCGAAAGAATATCGGCATCATCATCACAAATCAAAATGCGTTTTTCCATTAAACTATTTATGAATTATTTGCTTTAAATATAATAAAGATATAGTGTGACAGCCTATCGTTTCTCAAAAAATGATACTATACTCTCCCAATAAGAGTACAATAATAAATATTAAAGCTTAAACTCCATTCACAATTTGCAATACAAGTAGAAATCTTTGGCAATCAGGTATAAAAACGAATCAGACAGTATTTTATAAAAACAGACAGGATCTGGCTAAGGCCTTTACTTGAGTGCTACCTGACTTATATCTGGCACCTTAGGTTCTTGTTCGGATTGAAGGTGATATTTAGAAATAAGAGAGCCTTAAAACTACATACCAGAAAGCTGCTATTTGAATTCATCCGTATTTGGGCGGATTATCAGCCTCAGTGTCGGGTCGTTCGTCATGAAAGACCAGAGCCAGCTAAAGGCCAGCTTAACCTTATTTCTGAATCCGGCTATCGGTATTATATGTATGAATAACCACACTATCCAAGCAAAAAATCCTTTAAAGAATAGATTCGGCAGATCTGCAACTGCCTTGTATTTGGAAATGATGGCCATACTACCCTTATCATGGTAGCTAAATTGCTTCAAAGGCTCACCGCGGAGGGTTCTCTGAAGATTAGCAGCGAGAAGTGCACCTTGCTGTATAGCCACCTGGGCAAGCTGCGGATGTCCCTGCGGAAATTTACTATCGGTAGTCTGGAGCGAAATATCCCCTATTGCATAAATATTACTGGTTCCCTTCACCTTATTAAATTCATCCACCTGTATCCTGCGTCCGCGACCCACTACCTCGGCCGGCAGCCCAGGCACTTCCCTTCCGGTGACGCCCGATGCCCAGATCAGGACATTACTTTCAATAACTCTACCGTCGGCGAGGATCACCTGGCCATCAACATAGTCTTTAACTGCTGTGTTTGACATAATTTTAACACCCAGTTTTCTTAATACCTGCGTAGCTTCAACCTGGGCTTTTACGCTCATGGGACCTAGCAGCACGGGACCTGCGTCGACCAGGTAAATATGTCCCTGAAGATCGGTGATCTCCGGATATTCCTTTACCCTGATGTTATGCCCCATTTCTGCAAGCATTCCCGCTATTTCAACACCGGTCGGACCTCCGCCGGCGATTACAATATTTATATATTTTTCCCTTACGGCGCGATCTTGCTCGCGTACCGCTTTCTCCATGCTCAGGAGCAAATAGTTACGCAGATTTAGTGCATCGCTGATTGTCTTCATAGGCAGAGCATGCTTTTTCACGTTCTCCATCCCGAAAAAGTTGGTCTCAGTTCCAAGTGCAATAACCAGATAATCATATTCAAGCACGCCTGTGTCTGTCTCGATGCTATTGTTCTGCTGATTAATCCTGATAAAGCAGCCCAGATGGAAACGAAGATTCTTTTTTTCCTGGAACATCCGTCTGAAGGGATAACTGATATTAGATGGCTCAATAAAAGCTGTGGCTACCTGATATAACAAAGGCGGAAAAAAATGATAATTATGAGTATCAACTAAAGTGACCTGAAAATGCTCATCGTTTGTTAGCTTCTTAATTAAATTAATTCCGGCGAATCCGCCACCTACTACGACTACTTTCTTGATTATTTGATCCATATGATATCTTTTCTTTCCTGGTTTGTATGCTGTCGCAATGTATCTAAGGGAAATAATCCCGGTGCTCCGCACCTGCTTCCTAACAAATGACCGTCAGACCTGTTTTTTTTAAACCAAAGCCTTTCATATCTCGTTGTTAAAAGCTCAATTTGTAAGTGCTGAAACGCCATAGTAATATAGAACAACATTTGTAATGGAACACAGAAAAATAGGCAAATCTGATATTTACGTTGCGCCCTTAGCCTTTGGTGGCAATGTTTTTGGATGGACACTGGATGAAAGAAAATCCTTCGAAATCCTTGATGCTTTCGTGGCCTCAGGGTTCAATTTTATTGATACAGCTGATGTTTATTCCCGGTGGGCTCCTGGCAATCATGGCGGCGAATCGGAGACGATCATCGGAAAATGGATGAAGGAACGGGGGAATCGCAATCATGTGGTAATCGCTACAAAAGTAGGCGGTGATATGGGACAGGGGAAAAGAGAACTGTCACGCATACATATCCGAAAAGCGGTTGAAGACTCCTTGAAGCGCTTGCAAACAGATTATATTGATCTTTATCAAAGTCATTATGATGATCCCGGCACCCCTATGGGGGAAACTCTCGAAACATATATGCAGCTTGTGAGAGAAGGTAAGGTTCGGATCACAGGCGCATCAAACTTTACAAAGGAGCGCCTTGCTCAGTCACTGGAGATCAGTGAGAAAAATGGTTACCCGCTATACCAGACCCTGCAACCTTTGTATAATTTATATGACCGGGAAGTCTTTGAAAAGGAACTGGAGCCCTTTTGTTTGAAACATTCCATTGGCGTACTGAACTATTATTCGCTGGCCAGCGGCTTTCTTAGCGGCAAATACCGCTCTGAAAGTGATCTTGGTAAGAGTGCCCGCGGTGCCGGCAATAAAAAGTACCTCAATGAAAAGGGCTTTGCTATCCTCGCTGCACTGGATGAGGTAGCCGCGCGGTATCAATGCACCCCTGCCACCATCGCCATTGCCTGGCTGCTTGCGCGACCCTCGGTGACCGCACCAATTGCCAGCGCTACTGATGTGGACCAGCTAAGATCGCTTGTGCGGGCTACGGAAATTAAGCTTGACAAAGACTCGATCGATCTTCTGAACAGTGCAGGCGACAGGAAGGAAACGATCTAAAATCAATTCTCACTATTTTTAATTAATTTACGCCCCGTTCCTGCGGCCCCTTTTCATTTATCTAAATCGCAGACCATCAAACTCATTATATGAAAAAGCTCCTACTTCCACTTTTCATCTTCTGCCTCATTTCTTTCGGGGCGAATGCTCAAACCGATACTCCAAAAATTGCTATTATCCCGGAACCGGTTTCAATGGTCGTTCATGAAGGGCAGTTCAAACTTCCTAAAAATGTGATCATTCAAAGTAGCAAACACCCGGGGCTGCTTTCGTCGCTTGCTCTGCTTGAGAAACGCTTTTCTGCCGCCCCCAGCCGAAAAGTAATTAAAGTACATGAGCCTTCGGATGATGTAAGTATCCGGTTCATTCTGAACGCCGAACCGGATACCGTTATTGGCAAGGAAGGTTATCGTCTTGCTGTGACCCCCGAAAATATAACTATCCGTGCCAATGAACCGGCGGGCATATTCTATGGCTCCCAGACCCTTCTTCAGCTCTTTCCAGCAGAAATTGAAAGTAAGGAGCTTGCTGAACATGTAAAGTGGACTGCACCTGCAGTCAATATTGCCGACTATCCACGCGTTGGCTGGCGGGGTTTAATGTTTGATGTCTCAAGGCACTTTTTCACCAAGGACGAGGTCAAACAATATATTGATGCCATGGTACGGTACAAGTATAATTTGCTACACTTTCATTTAACGGATGATGAAGGCTGGCGTATTGAAATTAAGGGCTTGCCAAGACTTACCGAAGTCGGTGCCTGGAATGTGAAGCGAGTAGGCGAGTTTGGCAACTTCATCCCGCCCACCGCAGACGAACCGCGTAATTACGGCGGTTTTTACACCCAGGAGGACATAAAAGAATTAGTAAAATATGCGCAGGAAAGATTTGTCAATATCCTTCCGGAGATTGATGTACCCGGCCATAGCCTGGCAGCAATAGCCTCCTATCCTGAACTCTCATGCACCGAAGGAGCCGATCAGTACCGCGTTCGCTCAGGGGAGCAGATCATGGACTGGTCGAAAGGCGCTCCTCCGATCGCGTTAGTTGATAATACGCTTTGCCCGGCAAATGAAAAGGTTTATGAGTTTCTCGACAAGGTGATCAGCCAGGTTGCAGAGCTTTTTCCTTTCGAATATATCCATATGGGTGGCGACGAGGCACCGATCAATTTCTGGCAAAAGAGCGAAGCTATTAAGGCTTTAATGAAAAGTGAAAACCTAAAAGACATGCATGCAGTGCAGGGTTATTTCACCAAGCGGGTTGAAAAAATTGTCAGATCAAAAGGTAAAAAATTCATTGGTTGGGATGAGATCATGGAGGGTGGCCTGGATACTACGGCTACGATCATGAGCTGGCGCGGAATCAAGAACGGCATGGAAGCAGCGAATAAGCACCATGAAGTGGTTATGAGTCCAACGACCTACGCTTACCTCGACTATATGCAGTCTGACAAGCTGATGGAACCAAAAGTATATGCCAGCCTTCGCCTGAGTGAATCCTATAAATTTGATCCTATACCCGAGGGAGTGAATCCAAGGTATATTAAAGGCGGCCAGGGCAACTTATGGACAGAACAGGTCTACAATATTCGTCAGGCTGAATATATGACCTGGCCACGGGGCTTCGCGCTAGCTGAATCATTATGGTCTCCAAAAGAAAAGAAAAATTGGAAACATTTCTTCAGTCGTGTTGAAACCCATTTCGGGCGCTTCAATGCTGGCGAAACAAAGTATGCTCCAAGCGTGTATGACCCGATATTTAATGTTAAAGCTGTGAACAACCGCTTGTATATCGATCTTGCTACTGAAGTCGAAGGGCTGGATATTTACTATAGTTTCGACAACTCGTACCCCGACCGGTTTTATCCTAAGTATACCGAATCATTATTAGTGCCTATCGATGCAAGCCAGTTTCGTGTGATCACCTATAAGGGAAAGACACCGGTTGGCCGGATGATCACGATGCCGGTCTCAGAACTTAAGAATAGGCTTCCGAAAGGAACCAGGCTTGTCTCAGGTTCCTGAGACAAATCTTTAAAAAAGCGGATCATATGATCCGCTTTTTTAAAGATAAGTTCATCTTCCATCGCCATTGTGGCTATCGTTTTACGTTCACCGATCTGCTGACGCCACATCGCATAATATAAGCCCTTTAACCCGACCAGCTCCTGGTGGGTACCGGTTTCAACTATCCTGCCCTTTTCAAGCACATAGATACGATCGGCAGACATGATCGTACTCAGGCGGTGTGCTATCGAAATGATGATCTGTTTCTGTTCAGCCGCGATGTCTTTTATCGTATCTGTAATATCTTCCTCTGTAATGCTGTCGAGAGACGAGGTCGCTTCATCAAAGATGAGTAACCTGGGTTTACGGAGAAGTGCGCTGGCTATAGAAAGCCTTTGCTTCTCACCACCGGACAACTTTGTTCCGCCTTCCCCGAGGATAGTATCCAAACCTTTGTCTGTTCGGGTTAGCAATTTGCCGGAAGAAGCTTTATTCAAAGCCGTGATCATTTCTTCATCCGTAGCATCCGGCTTTGTAAAAAGCAGGTTATCCCTGATGGTCCCTGCGAACAGCTGTGTATCCTGCGTAACAAAGCCGATCTGCTTTCGAATCCGGTTATAGCGGATGTCCTTTACCGATGTTCCGTCAAAGTAAATATTCCCTTCCAATGGGCTATACAAGCCTACCAGCAGTTTAACAAGCGTAGACTTACCGGAACCGGAAGGCCCTACAAAGGCAACCGAATCGCCCAGTTTCGCAGTGAACGAAATCTGATCAAGTGAATTCTCACGGGCTGTCTTATGCCTGAACACCACATTTTCGAATTCGAGGCTTTCCATCTCGCCTGTATCAATAGGCTCTTCAGGCCGGTACTCCACGGGCTTCCTCATCAAAGAATCAAAATTCTGAAGTGAAGCCTCCGCCTCCCGGTAAGAGAGAATGATATTACCGAGTTCCTGTAAGGGTCCGAAAATAGCGTTTGTAATAAATTGCATGGAGATCAGTTCGCCGGCAGTCAGTACTTTCCGGAAGATAAGCCACAACAGGATAAACAGAATGGATTGCTTCAGCAGGTTTAGTGTGGTTCCCTGCAGAAAGGAGAGCGTTCTCACCTGCTTAACCTTCTGCATTTCAAGATCGAATATTTTTTGAGTGAGCCCTTTCAGCCTGCGTACTTCGGAGTAAGTGAGGCCAAGACTTTTTACAAGCTCTATGTTCCGCAATGATTCAGTTATACTTCCTGACATCCGGGCGTTCTCGCGAAAAATAGACCGCTGTACAGTTTTGATCTTTTTACTCAGTAATCCCGTTAATCCACCAAGTAGAAACACACCGATGAAAAATACAGGTATCAGCGCCCAGTGTTTCGTCACAGCATACCAGATAAGGAAACCGATCCCAACGAGTGAAGAAAAAACGATGTTAATGAAGGCATTAATAAAGGATTCAGTGTCCCGCTGGGTCTTTTGCAGCACGGAGAGTGTTTCGCCGCTGCGCTGTTCTTCAAATTCCTGGTAGCTAAGCCGGAGCGTCTGCTTTAGCCCGTCATTAAATATCTGCATACCGAACTTCTGAACGACGAGCCTTAACACATAGTCCTGAAAACTCTTGCTCAGGCGTGCAGCCATAGCTACGGCGACCGCAATAACCAGCCACCAAAGTACTCCATTGATAAGTTCGTCCTCAGATTTATTACCCGGGTTTAAAGCGTATTCGTCGATTATCTTACCGAAGATCACCGGGTCGATCAGCAGCAGTAATTGCGTAATACCTGCCAATAGCATGGTGAGCACTACAAGCCATTTAAAGGGTTTCAGATATTGCCATAGTATTCTAATTCTCTTTGGGTCTCGATGTGGATTGTTGAAGGGATGTATAAATTTAACTTCAGAACGCGGTAATAGTTTAGCTTGTAATGGTCTGCACGAAACACGCGTAATCAAACTAATTTAACTCTCCATTCCACTTTCCCTCTAAAAGCTTAGTTTAGCGGCAGCGTACCACTTTATTAAAAATTTAACGATGCTGAGAATCAATAAACTTTTCTGGATGCTTGCCGCTTTAGCATTCTCTTTCGCACCTGACTCCGCCAGTGCTCAGGACTTCAGTTATTGGGAACCAGCCATTTCCAGGTTTGAGAAAGCTGATCAGGCTAGTCCCGTGAAACGGGGGAAATATATTGTTTTCACCGGCAGCTCCTCCATTGTAGGCTGGAAAACATTGCATGAGGATTTTCAAAATAAGAATATCCTGAACAGGGCCTTTGGCGGCTCACAAACCTTTGAGGTGGTTCATTTCGCCGACCGGATAATCAAGCCCTACAAACCTAAACAAGTCGTGATCTATTCCGGAGATAATGACATCGCCGCCGGAAAGACGCCTGACGAAGTTCTTAAAGATTTCGAAGCTCTGTATAGCAAGATTAAGGAGTCAAACCCGCAAGCTTTCATCACCTATATTTCGATCAAACCAAGTCCCTCAAGGAAGCAATATATGCCGGCCATTGTGAAAACCAATAAGATGATCCGCGACTTCCTGGCTGAAAAAAAGAGAACTTCTTTTGTAGATGTCTACAACCCAATGCTTACCGCTGACGGCAGACCAAGACCCGAGTTGTTTCAATCAGACAGTTTACATATGGTGCAGGCAGGATATGATCTGTGGAGAAGTATTCTGAAGCCGTACCTTAAATAAGGGCAAAAATATCATTAATTAATCCCCTGCAACATATCCCGCGTTTAAAATTGTTTCGGGTAATATGGTCGGTCTATGATCCCTTCATCACTCAGCAACCCGTTTAGGTCTGCAGATCTTAACACCTTGCTTACTGTTGTTTTCTTACCATCGACCCATATCCTCTGCTGTACCAGGCGTACACCGTGACTGTAATCGGCCCAGCCAGCATCATGGCCATTATATAGAGGCTGAATAGCTTTGCCTCCTGGACGGTGCCATCCATAGATCACCACATGCGATTTATGATCAGGGGTATATATTTTATTGGAGATCACGATATCCTTTTTATTTCCTGCCACCAGCGTTCTCCGGTGATCTGACAGCACACTGTCCCGCTGCTGAGCGACCATACCATTGTGCCTGATGAATACCGGCACGGTCGTCATTGCTTTGGTGGGAGGAATTGGCAGGGGGATCAGCTTCACCTGAGCCTGGCGATATACCTGATCGGACACTTTCCTGGTTGGCAGGCTACACTTTAACAGATCCGCAACCCGCTGGGCCAGGGCCGGGCGCATGGGACAATAGAAGTAATCAGAGTCCGACCCTATGGTAAGAAAATCCGGCAATACAAAATATTTGATCGTATGTCGCTTGCCCTTTATGACTGCTGTATCCGACACTTGTATCAGGTCACGGTAAAAACCGGGGACATTACCACTATGAATCTCTTTATAAATGCGCTCTTCCCGGGAGTCAATACTCAAGGTGCTATCGCTGATCGATGCGGCAAATGCAGAACCGCTGAGGGCGTTCCTGGAACGTGCTTTTAAATGCAGCTCCTGCGCGGAACCTGCCACAGATAAACCAAGCAATAAGCAGATAAATAGATACTTCATGCGCCAAAGATTAAAAATTTAGTTTAATGGCACAGACATTGGCTATATATCATTCGAATAAGCTTACATATTATGAACAACAAAATGCTAATTGCCTGCCTCGCAGGACTTCTTACCTTTTTTGCAGGAAACTCCAACGCACAGGTATCCATAAACTTCAATGTAGGCGCACAGCCCGTGTGGGGACCTACCGGATACGACCGTGCTGATTACTACTATCTTCCGGATATTGACACCTATTATTATGTACCAAAAAAACAGTACGTCTATTTGCAGGATAACAGATGGACCTTTAACAACGCTTTACCAGCTCGTTACAGCGGCTACAACCTTTACAACGGATACAAGGTCGTTCTGAATTCTCCTAAGCCATATCTCTATAACAGTAGCCATAAAGTAAAATATGCCCGTTACAAAGGTAATAAGGTCAAACAACCGACCATCCGGTATAGTAATGATCCTAAATACTATATCGTAAAAGGTCATCCAAAGTATAAAGGAGTTGCGCCCGGCCAGGCTAAAAAGCTTTCGTCAGCAAGTGGAAAGAGCCACAACCAGGCCGCCAAAGGTAATGGCCAGGGCAAACAAAACAATGGCGAAAAGAAGGGTAAGGGAAAGGGAAAAAAATAGACCTTTCATTGATCCAATCTTTTTCACTTTAATACCTTTCAATAACTTAATTTTCCAAAGCTACCCAATAGCCAACCTGAACTCCTGAACGGAGTGCAGGTTTTGCGAACAGCGGAGAAATTGGTTGAGCCAACAATGACTTGCCGCGCCTACGCCGACGAGGTGATCCTTTTTAAAGCAGACTGGCTGATCAATTGGCCATCGCCTGAAAATTCCTTTCGCTCAAACGCTCATCTGCTTCAGAAAAATAAATATCCTGGAAACTCTTAGTTTGCAGCGGATCTATCTTTCGGAAAAACTTACCAGGATGAATATCGGTAATCGATTTAAAGCCGCAGGCTTCCATCATCTCAACAGTTGCTTTCATCGTGTTACGATGGAAGTTTGCAACCCGGACACGTTTTTCTGTAATATCCAAACCCGAATAGAGTGAAGGGTTTTGGGTAGCTATACCTACCGGGCACCGATTACTGTCACACGTCAGGGCCTGAATACAGCCGAGTGAAAACATCATACCCCGGGCACTATAACACGCAGTTGCACCCAATGATAAGGCTTTCAGGATATCGAAAGCCGTGATGATCTTACCTGCTGCGATCAGTTTGATATGATCCTGCAGTCCAAATTTTTTCAAGGTCTGGCTTGCAAAAGAGAGTGCTTCATAAAGCGGCATGCCGATGTTATCCGTAAATTCCAGCGGAGCTGCACCGGTTCCTCCTTCAGAACCGTCGATGGTTATAAAGTCGGGCAGAATACCCGTTATATTAATCGCATTGCAGATATCCTCAAATTCAGATTTGTCGCCTATACAGATCTTAAAGCCTACGGGTTTACCACCTGAAAGCTGCCTTAGCTGTCTGATAAAGCCAACCATTTCCATAGAATTCGAAAAAGCGCTATGTGCCGGGGGCGAATAAACGGTAGTACCTGGTTTAACATTACGAATGACCGCTATCTCACTCGTGTTCTTATCGCCGGGAAGAATCCCTCCATGTCCGGGTTTCGCTCCCTGGGAAAGTTTTAATTCAATCATTTTTACGCTCTCCCGGGCTGCATTCTTTTTATACAGCTCAGGCCAGAACCTGCCTTCCGAATCACGGCATCCGAAATAACCGGTTCCGATCTGCCAGATCAGATCTCCCCCTCTCAGGTGATAATCGCTGATACCACCCTCCCCGGTGTTATGGGCAAAACCTCCAATCACAGCTCCCTCATTTAAAGCGCTGATAGCGGTTTTACTTAAGGCGCCGTAACTCATTGCGCCCACATTAAGAATACTTGCGCTGTAAGGCTTCCTGCATTGTTTATTACCAATAATCACCCGCAGGTCTTTGTCTTCAATATTAACCGGGTATACCGAGTGGGCAACCCAATCATGACCAGGTTTTTCCGGATCTTCCAGCATCCCAAATGCAACCGTCTGCCTGACATTCTTTGCACGCTGATAAACAACAGACCGCTGCCTGCGGTTGAAAGGTCTGCCACCAAGGTCAGATTCCCCGAAATACTGCCTGAGTTCGGGCCTTATTGATTCAAAGAAATAACGGCCGTAGCCCAGTAAAGGAAAATTTTTAAGAATGGTATGAGTGTTCTGCCTCAAATTGTAAACTGCCAGAAAAAGTAAAGGCAGGGTTCCTGCAAAGAACCAAAGCCAGTCGGGGCTGATAAATATTGCTGAAGCAAGGACTGTCGTATTTAAACCCAGTATAATGGATAGCACGATGCCCCTTGCCGAAATCGATGGATTCCGTGACATAGTTAAACGTTTAATGTGAAAAGAAAACTAGTGAAACTTGAGTGCGTCCCCCGGGGCTGGATCTGTCAGCAGGCCGGGGCAAGGGTGTTAAAATCCTTGAAGTTTGAAAAGTAGTATACTTTATTGCAGAAGCAGTTGAAGTGAACAGGATGAGCAGAATTCAGCCCGGCCTTCAGTCGGGTAACTGAAAGAATCAATGAATGACGGAAACTGCTTTTAACCTGGTTGATCACGTGGCAAAGGTAAGGGATAATATTAACATGGGCGAATGCTCCTATTCGTCAACCAGCATTTCCATGCTGCCAATTGGCATAATTGGGTCACAAATGCAATCAAACAGTGACGAAATTTTTACCGGCAGGTATTTAAGCTATCTTTGAAATAATGGGTATCAATAACAGGAATATTATCGAAGAACAATTCACGCGACAGTTGCGCACTGCCCGGGCTATGTTCAGCCGTTTCCTGTTTCTGCAATTTCGTCTGGGAGACTCATTCCTCAAAAGCAGCAAGGACTTCATAAATTAAGCCCCGCCCTCTTCCGGGCCGGGGACCCTCATTTCGAGTTTTAAATAAACATTTTCAGTTCAGGTATTCGGCAAGCGCCCTATTGGAACTGAATGTCATCCTGTGGCCGGGCAATTCATATCGCTTTGGCTTCAGACTGCATTAGGACGATCTAAAAAATCAGATATGAAAAATACAACCCTCATAATCACTCAGAACAACCTGGACATGATCCGTCAACACATTGAATCCAGCGAAAACTTGTCGGTATTCAATAAAACCCAACTTTCAGCTGACCTGCAAAACGCAGTGAAAGTCACGGCGGACGAACTACCTGCAGATGTTGTGACTACAAACTCATTTGTTAAGCTGCTTGACCTGGAGTCCATGCAGGAGTTTAATTTTTACCTGGTTATGCCGGATTTCGCGGATATTAAAAGTAAAAAGGTTTCATGCCTGTCTCCAATTGGAATGGCATTATTCGGTTACCGGACAGGCGCCGAAATTAAGTGGGAAACCCCTGCAGGCCTTAGGGCTTATAGACTCCTGAGTGTGACCAGGGCCGAAAAAGAGCCTTCCACACTGCTCTCGATTCCTTAGATCCGGCTTTTCAGTCGCAGTATTAATTTAAACAAATAATTAACGACATGACTACGATTATATCAGGAGAGAGCAATCCTCCAATCATTTTATCAACAGGGATGTACGACCTTTTGAAAGAGCAGTTGCGCAAGCGCAAACTGAGTAAATACAATGAAAATAAACTTAGCCTGGAACTCAAGTCTGCAATCCAGGTACTGAAGAGGGAACTTCCTCATGATGTCGTGACGGTAGACCGTTCAGTGCGTGTGAAAGATCTTTCATCCGGCGAAGAGACCAGTTATCGGCTGGTGGCCCCGGATAAAGCAAAACGGAAGAACAATACAATTTCAATCTTATCACCGATCGGTGTTGCGATGCTTGGCTACAGGCAGGGGGCAATGGTGCGTTGGGAAATGCCTGGCGGGATCAGGGAATTTCGAATAGAGGATGTATCCAATCCTGAACATTAACAACATTAGATTTACGGGCTAGCCCCGCATATGGAGCTGCCGTAAATCTAATATGGAATTTTTAATCTGTCATTTCAACATTAAGACTGGCGGCTTATTTCCTGATCAAAAGCTCATGACAGTGTTTCTCGCCGGACAACTCTTCCAAAATAGTTAATCGTACTTTTCTATACAGATTGAGATAGAAGGACATATATGAAATACGGTTATTGAACAAAAGATATTTGAAAAGTTCTTCGGAAACCTCCGACTGCAAGGATCTTAAAAATCTTTCGGCATCGTTGTACAGGACGTCAACCAGTGAAAAAGCTTCCTTCGCACCCCGTATAAAGATCTGAACATTGATAAAATCCTCTTCCTTAAATACAAATTCAACCTTTATATCAGCTGGCAGTACGGGATAGCCGGATAGTTTCCGGATGGCGCCCATAAAAGCGGTTTTTACTTCTTTTTCCTTTTCTTCTGTCGTACTGATAAATAGTTCCATGTCTCGGCTTAAATGTTAATTACTGTTGACCTTAAAGAATCAGCTGACCCGGAAACAGGGCGCATAGGTAAATGCAGAGTCCTTTATCTTTATTAATTTCCGAATCAGCAGCCTTTAAATTCTGTTCTGTATTACAAGTATGCCGCAGGCAGATGCAGCCTATTTGCACGGAAACATTTTATTAAAAATAATGCCAGACCTTTATAAATTCTAAAACTCAATATGCCGACGAATTTTGACGCTGTACTGCGGTACCATACGATTGATCAGTGCCTGCAGAACCGGTACCGAACCTGGACCTGGGAAGAACTTGCGGAGAAATGCACCGACGCCATTATCGACGCCACGGGTAACCTAAAAAAGGACAGTATCAGCAAGCGAACCATACAGAACGATATCAAGATCATGCGCAGCAATCTTTTGGGATATGAAGCGCCTATAGGAGTCAGGAGCGGGGGATATTTCTACGAAGACCCGGAATATTCAATCCGGAATGCAACCGTCTCCCAGGCGGACATCAAAAGTATGGCCGCAGCCATTAAAATGTTCCGAACCTATAAAGGCCTTGAATTCTTTACTGAAGTGGAAAGCCTGATCAACAAACTCGAGAAACAGGTTCATGTCAAAACCTACTCGGAGGTACAGAAGATCATTTGTTTCGAGCAGGTACCGCAGAGCTGCGGTCACGATAAAGTAAATTCACTGATGGCGGCTATCCTGTCAAAACAGGTTCTTAAGCTGTCGTATAAAAAGTACAACACTGAGGAAGTAAAAAGCTACATCTTTCATCCTTACTTCCTGAAGGAGTATCACAACCGCTGGTATATCCTGGGCTGGTTTGACGAAGGGAAGTATGTCAAGACGTTTGCGCTTGACCGAATAACAGGCTTTGAAGAGAGCCCTGATACCGACTACATCGATCTGCACAAACCGGATCCAGATACCTATTTTAGGAACACCATCGGAATCACTTTAAACAATGCAGGCCCGGAAAAAGTCATCCTGAAATTCACAGGTGCCCAGTTGCCGTATATCCGCAGCCAGCCGATTCATGAAAGCCAGGAGATCATTGATGAGACGCCGGATTCGCTGACCATCCAGCTAACCTTAACGTTGAACTATGAACTCGAAAGTGTGATCCTGAGTTATGGAAATGAAGCGGAAGTTCTTGAACCCGCAATATTAAAAGAAAAGATCGGTGAAAGAATCGCGGCTGCCTTCAGAAAGATACATCCGGAGAATTTTTCATAGCGGCAGCACTGAAGCTGGCTGAAGAAATAAACGGTGTATTAATTGCTCCAATCGGGGGAAGCGGGATCAGGATTCCCAGCTTCCTGCTATATTACTCCCCTTAACCGGATCATTCTGCACCTTCAGATAGACATCGATTTCCTGTTGCAATTCCTCCACATGGGAGATAATTCCTACTATCCTGTTTTCCTTTCTCAGCGACTTTAGAGTATCAAAAGCTACTTGCAGCGACTCCTTGTCGAGAGACCCAAAACCTTCATCCAGGAAGAAGAAATTCTGATCGGCCTTATTTTGCTGCTGAACGCTTTCTGCCAACGCAAGTGCGAGAGAAAGCGAAGCCTGGAATGTCTGTCCGCCGGATAGTGTTTTCACGCTTCGCACCTTCCCGTTATTCAGAAAATCTCGGACCTGGAAGTCATTCTTATCGGTCACTTCCAGCTGCAGCTGCTGACGGGTCAGTTTATAAAAGCGCTCATTGGCTGCAAGACAAAGATTCTGCAGGTAAACCGAAGAAATATAACTAACGAAGCCACTCCCCTTAAACAGGTTTTTCAGGGTGGCCAGGTTACCGGCTCGATGCTGCAGCTTCGCATGCTCCTCTTCGAGTAACAGCTTTTGCTGATATTGCCTGCTGAGTTGTTCAAATGCAGAACTTTCTTTTATGAAGTGAGTATTCAATTGCTCACAAGCTCCGGTGAGTTCTTTAATGCTGTCGAGTAACAGGCCGTAAGCTTCAGAATCGAATGACTCGCCATTTGTTTTCTTTTCCAGGTCGGCAAATAGCTGCCTGGCGGCATAAAGCCGTTCGCGGTAACTTGAAACCTGGATCTTTAATTCCTCATAGTCGAAGGTATCCCCAAGAATAGAGATCACTTCATCACAATCCTTGTAGGTAGAAGATTCAAGAGCCCCTTTAATCGCCTTTTCTACAGCTTCAAATTTTTCTTCTTCGTCTGCGAGCGTGCTGACCGCCGAACTTTTCCGCTCCAGCAAGGAAGCTTTTAAAAGGCCGTGGTCATTGATCTTAGTATTTTGCTGTTCAAACTGTGTCTTGACCTTGCTGATGTGAATACCCAGTTCATCCGCCCGCGACTGAATTTCCTGTTGGGACAAGTGCATATGTGCGGGAAGATTGACCTTTCTTACCTGGCTTTCCAATGTTTTGCTTTCGGCGACTATAGCTATAAGCTGACCGTTAAGGCCTTCGATAGCAGCTTTGAATTTCTCATGATCCTTACCCGCTGCGCTTAACACCTTTTCCTCTTCATCGATGCTCGTTTCAAGTGCTATTAAAGCCGACTGAAGTTTACCGGCATTCAAAAATGCGGTTTCAACCTTCTCCTTATCTTCAATGGTGTATGGTGTCCAATGAAATGCTTCCACAAGGCTCTTTTCTGTTGTAATTTCCTTTATCAGCTTTTGCCTGACATCCTCTGCCTGCTGAACCAGATACTGCTCACGCTGAATAAAGCCAGACAACTGATTAAGGATCGTTTCATATGAATGATCCAGGTTACGCTGACGATCTATTTCTTCCTGCGTAAGTGCTATGCTTTCCTCCACATCTTCGACCCGCAGAACGCTGGGGTGATGGGTTGAGCCGCAAAGCATACAGGGGTCTTCGTTGTTCAGCCTGGAACTGAATTCCCCGAGCTTAACCTGCATGTTATATTGGGCAACCTGGTTATGCAGAGCAATTTGCTTCTCCTGCACTTCCTTCCTAAGCTCCCGCACCTGTTCGGTGTAATAATTTGGGGAGTCGCCTTTCTCAACGTTCCCAAGGGCTGGATGCGTTAACTGCGCGTGAATATCTTTCGAAACCGCGTGTATCTGGTCTTCCAGGCCACTAAGCTCTTTACGCAAACTTTCAATATTCCTGCAGACGAGGTCCTTCTTTACGAACCAGTTTCGCAGTTCACCAAGCTGAGCAAGATCAGGAACCGCTCCTTTCTGTGCCCTGAGCTGAGCTTTCAACTCAATAAGCTTATTTTCCGAAGCATTCTTTTCAGCCAGGGCCCGATCTACATGCATTTGACCCTGATCAGTTCGAGATTTTAATATCCCGATGGAGTCCTTCAACTGCAGCAACTGCAGGATCAGCCTGTAATCATTCAGTATCTCCTTCTGTTCATCCTGCTTTAGAAAAGCTTCATTAATGACGACACTCGCCTTTTGAAGTTCGTCGAGCTCAGTACAGCATGTGTTATAAGAACTTGTGAGTTCAACGATTGCCTGTCTGCGTTTACTAATAGAGATCTCCAGTTCCTTTTTGCGGCTCAGGTTGTCTTTGAAGTGCTTCTGGCAGTAATCATAATCACTGATCTTCCGGGAATACTCCTCATGACGCTGTTCATCAGCAAGCATCGTGGTAAGCTGTCTGCGACTAAGTTCCAGGTCGTCGAAAAGCTTCTTGCGGGCTTCCTGCTTGTCAGCCTCCGTTTTTTGTTCCGTTAGAAGATCTCTTTGTTGCTTGAGACTATCAGAAAGTTCCTTAACAAGCAGTTCCTTTTCCGCAATAAGCTCCTGTGTCGCAGCTTCATAATGAGAAAGCCTTCCTTTCAGGTTTTGAATAGCCTCGTTGTTCTTTTTATCCAGGGAGGCGGTTTGAAAAAAGAACTCGTATTTATCCAGCTGGAAGATCTCTTTCAACATGTCCGTGCGATGCTTGTCGGTGAGCTGGAGGAACTCCTGGAATTTCCCCTGCGGAATAATGATGGTCCGCCGGAAGTTCTCATAACTCAGCCCGATGATCTTATCGGCAGCAGCACTTTCTAAAGGAAGCCAGCTGTTATTTTCAAAGACGTATGCCGTGCGCTCGAATGTATCTACTTTTTCGAAGGTCTTTTTATTTCGCCTCCCCCTGACGATGAAGCGGTATTGCTGCTGATCATAATTTCTGAAGACGAAGTCGATAAGCAGTTCATCCGACTTCAAATTCATCATATTATACCCCCGGTTCTCTGCCCGGTTCAGTCGCTCTGTCTCACCATATAAGGCAAAAGAAATAGCCTCCAAAATGGAGGATTTACCCGAACCTACGGCTCCGAAGATCCCGAAGAGCTGGCCTTCAGTAAGTTTGTTAAAATCTATTTCCTGCTCTTCCTGGTAGGAATAGAGTCCCTTTATGGTTAATGAAACCGGTATCATGCTTCCCTCCCTTCTGCTCTTACTTCTTTAAATAACTCCAGCAGCTCTGCATTTGGCAGCTGTCCGCGCTGGTTATGCTGAAAGAACTGCATGAACAACTCTTCTATATTCTGATTAAGATCTATCGTTTTTCTATCATCACCTGCCTGTTGGGGATTCTTTACGTCCGGAATGATCGTAATAATACCATCATGACCATTAGCCAGTCGCTTACGGTCTTCCGCAGTGAGGTAATGTTCCGTCTGCAATGTTAACTCTACCAGAGCGTCAGGATTCTCCCCGAGCCATGTTAAAGCGGCATCTACGCCTTCAAAGCGTTTACGATAAAGCTGACGGCCCTTGCTTAAAGCATGCTTCTTATACTTTACCGGTTGGCCCGGTTCCGCTTCAAGCATGACCACATACTTTTGCTGTTCAGCTTCGCCGAAGCTGTAACTCAAGGGACTGCTGCTATAAATCACCGGACAAGGTGCCTTATCAATTACCTGGTAGCGATGCAAATGTCCCAGCGCAGCATACTGAATTTGCGAAGGAATATTCTCCGAATAAATTGCCTGTGCTCCGCCTACATGCAGGATAGGCTTTTCATCTTCCGGTTCCTCAGGAGGGATCTCTCCCTTCTTCATCATATACAGATGGGCCATCAGCATGTTAATGCCCTGTTCATCGCAGTACTTATCGGCAAGGTCCTTCCATGAATGTTCAAGAACCAACCGTAGCTCTTCCTCTTCATTTTCTGTTCCCAGGAAAGTCTTTAAGCGATATTCGTTGGCATAGGGAGTCAGCAATAAGCGCAGCGGGTAAGAATGCCCCGGAACTTTCAGTTCGATAAAGCCAGGCTCACTTTTTAGCACGCAGATCCCGGATTCGAGTTCACAGGTTGATATATGGGATCCCGGGTAGCCGGCAAATATAATCCCGCATTCCCGCGCCAGCGGATCAGGGGCCTCTATCCTGTCGGGAGAATCGTGATTACCTGCGATAGCCACTACCACCCGCTTCCCGTTATTCGAAAGCCGTTTTACCGTTTTATAAAATAATTCTACTGCTTCTGTTGAAGGATTGAAGGCATCGTAAAGATCCCCGGCGATCAGCACCGCATCGGCATGCTGCTCATCGGCAATGCGAATGATCTCTTCCATCACCTGCTTCTGCTCCTCCAAACGCGAGAACCTATCCAGCTTCTTTCCCAGGTGCCAGTCGGCAGTATGCAATATCTTCATGAGGTCAGGTAGTAATAATGTTTCAAAGATAGGGGCTGAAGATGCAGTGTATCTGCGCTGTGGAGAAATAGCCGGTTGTTAATATGTTGTAAAAGACAATCAGAAAAGTGATACGTTTATGACAGCAAGGCCGTGATCTTCTGATACAAAAGCTTCTGATCGACGGGTTTAGTCATAAAATCATCGGCACCCAGCTCCATGATGCGCGTACGGGTAGTTTCCATGACGTCGGCTGTCAGGACTATGATCGGGACTGAATCATTCTCCAGACCGGCTTTCCCTTTACGTATAGCCTCAGTAGCTTCATACCCATCCATAACCGGCATCTGCAGGTCCATCAGCACAAGGTCGATCGGGTTGTTCTTAAGTGCCTCCAGGCTTGCGGCACCGTTGTCTGAAAAGCTTACCGTGGTGTTCAGCCATTTCTTCATCATCATCTTCATCACCATCTGGTTCATGGGATTATCTTCGACAACCAGTACATGCTTACCCATCAGGTCGTAAGAATCGGAAGGAAATTTATTAATGAATTTGACTTCGGCAGGAGCCAGTTCATAGGGTATTGCCAGCGAGCAGCTTGTTCCCTCATGCTGCCGGCTGATCAACTCTATCTTACCGCCGTGCAAAGTAACGAGCGCGTTAACGACACAAAGCCCGATCCCGAAGCCGCCGTACTTCCGTTTATTGCTGATATCCACCTGCGAAAACATCTCAAATACGGAAGAGAGTTTTTCAGGGGAGATACCAATACCGGTATCACTGATACTTACCAGGAGATCCAGTTCACCGGCACTGTTTTGTTGACCCTCAACCTTAATTGAAACGGAGCCTGAGGAAGTAAATTTTATAGCATTGCTCAGGATATTATTGACCATTTGCTGAAGGCGTGCCGGGTCACCTAATACCTGTAATGCAGGCGGCAGGTTCGTGGAATAATTAAATTCAAGACCTTTGATAAGGGCCTGACCCTGGTGGTTTAACTTTACCTTTTCAAGAATCTCAAAAGGTGAGAACTTCACCTTCTCGAGGCGGATCTCGCCTTTCTCGATCATGGAAAAGTCCATAATGTCATTCACCGAAGAGATCAGGTTAAAGGCTGCGTTGTTTATTTCTGCGCAATTCGCCAGTATTCCAGAGTTCGCCGTTTCGCGCTCCATCGCACTGGTCAAACCAAGGATAGCATTCAGCGGCGTGCGTAACTCATGACTCATATTAGAAAGAAAGTATGACTTCACTTCATTCATTTCCTCCGACTTCTTCAGGGCCAGGGCCTGCAGCTCCTCCTTTTTACTCTTTAGCAGGCGGATGCGGTTAGCCATTGACAGGGATAGCATGATTACCTCCAGTCCGATCGCGGGCTTGGTGATATTGTCAATTGTAAAAGCGGTGATGAGGCCGAAATTCATCATGATGGCCAGCGTGAAACAGATGAACAGGATCGCAATACCAGTCGTATAGAACAAGTCGACCCCTTGTTTCCTGATGATCAGGGTAATGATGGCTATCGCAATGAGCAGCATGCCGATTAAGGTCAACACATTCACCGCCGGGTAGGAATAGGGAAGAAATGCCGGAACAAAAACTATAAGCGCCAGTGTGACACCGAGCAGGATGTACAGGAACTTAAAGGCTATATAGATCTTCCTGTCATTCTTTTTAACATTCAGTACCAGTTCGCTGTACTTCCCAAAGAAGTAAGCACCCCCGATGGCAGAAATAATGACCGCATGTAAGTTGACCCAGGAGTTACTCCGGTCTATATATTGGTGGAAGAATCCGTCGAGGGCAAACTGGCAGAGGGCGACAAAGGCGACATACAGCGTATAAAAAAGAAAGATCCGCTCATTGATCGCGAAATAGAAGAATAGGTAAGTAATGGTAATGATCAGCAGGATGCCGTAAAAGACCCCCATCATGAGCTGGTCATGATAAACGATCTCCAGGAAACGTTCCTGGCTGATCAGGGTGAGAGGCAGGTTATTTTTCTCACCGTCATTTCTTACTTCCATGACAGCCTGCTTTTTTTCACCCGGATGTAACTGCAGTTTAAAAACCGTCTTTCTGAAATCAACAATTCTTTTATCAAAAGACAGATTGTCCCCGCTCTCCTGCACTTTGTATTTATTGTCCTGGCCCAGCAAATACAAACGCACATTGTCGGTAACCGGCTCTGCCGTTTCGAGGTAATAGTAAACCGGCAGATCAGATGCATTATGAAGGTCAAACTTCAGCCAGTAGGTGTGATCTGTAAATCCGAGGTTGCCGGTCAGACCTTTTACCGGCCGGAATAATAAATCGCTTTGATTACCCACAACATCTTTAATACTCAGCTCCCGGTTCCCGGCATCCGCAATCGATGAATATTTGATGATGGAAGTTTGTTCGGGAAGCTTATTAGCCCTGAAGACAAACTGGCCATTCACCTTTAAAATGCTTAGTAACAGGAAGAGTATGAGGAGAGAAGGATGTTTCAATTACGGATAGATAAATGTAGATCAAGCAGGGAACACTGCGGCCGCAAAGCTACGACAGAAAGTATGACCGCAAAACTTAATCGCAGGAATGTAGTCGAATGCGAAAGTCTTCCCAGTTTATCTGCTTTTTTCAATTTCAGCGAAAATTCCGTCTACTTCAGAGACGACCGCCAGCTGCTTAAATTTTCCCGCCTCCTCGCGAAATCCGTTCAGAACGGAAGCAGCCAGGCTGATCTCATCCATACGGCTCTCCTGTTTTTCTTTATCCAGGGAGCCCAGGAACCGAAGCTCCGCGGCCAGGAACTGAACCGTGCTGGCTGCTATTCTGTTTGCCTCAGCAGGTTCATTCAGCCGGTAAAGGGTAACTGCCGCCCTATACTTTTCCACGCTGTCGCGGATAGTATAGTTTCGCATTGGAAGATTTTCTACAGCTCTGCTGATGACATCTTTTGCCTCAGCTGTTCTGCCTTCAGCACCCAGATCAGCAGCGAGCGTATTCAGGAGGTTCCAGGTCTGCCTGGCTACCCGTCGCGATTCAGGATCTAGGTAAGCGGCTTTGTTGAAAGAATCCAGTAGAAACTTGTTTTTTAGATTGGAATAAAACACCCGTGAATGAGTGACTTCGGACTTATCCCGCTTATCCTCAGCGTCACGTCTGAGTGGTAAAAGCCGGTAAGTGAAGCCCTCCAGGTGAAGATAACGGTCAAGGCCGAAATAGCTGTCGTCGGAGACCCCAAACGTAAAATATATAGGCCTTTTCCAGTTATTATGTGCAAGAATATCCATCAAAGCCAGATCGCTTCGGGTCATGTAATTCCGGGGGTAAGTCCATTGCATGCTGTCTTCAGCGTTAACTATCTCCTCTTTACTTAGCGTACCGGTTTTAAGCAGCTCTTCCCTGTTGACGCTCATCCGAAACTTTTTGGAAGGGAGAAAATTAACCTTTGAACCGTCATTCATCGGCACCTTGTCCGATTCATGATCAGAAACCAGCAACTCAAACAGATCCTTAAGCTCTACAGAATCAGACAGTCCATAATCCATATAATAGATCACATCCCGGACACCTGCCTTGTATTTTTCCGCAGACATCGTTACCGGTAAGGGATCAGAATTATTAATTTTCTTTTTCAGTGCGGTAACGTAATCCGGGTCGAAAAGCAGCTGTAAATTGACGATCCTGACATCCGGCCGGATACCTTCCACTTCCTGCGCATACCATAAGGGATAAGTATCGTTATCAGCATTTGTGAAAAGTATTGCATTCGGCGCACATGATTCAAGGTAGTTAACAGCCATCTCCCGTGCGACCCGGTTTTCAGAACGGTCATGATCATTCCAGCCCTCCCTGATCATTAAAAACGGCGCCGCTGCAAAACATATAAGTATTGCCAGTATTGATGCGGTTCTTGCTTTGGCTATTCCCGACAGCCAATGCTGCACGGCGAGCACCCCCAATCCCAGCCAGATGGCGAAGACATAGAATGATCCGACATAGGCATAGTCGCGTTCCCTGACCTGTAGCGGATCCTGGTTAAGATAGAGTACTATTCCCAGGCCGGTAAAAAAGAAGAAAACAGCCAAAACCAGAGCGTCCTTGCTACGTCGCCGGAAATGAAAGATCAGGCCGCAGATCCCAAGGACAAACGGCAATCCGTAAAAACGATTATAACCCTCGTTTTGCTGCCCCAGGGGCGAAACTTCTGCATGCGCACCCAGGCGCAGCTGATCGAGCGGTTTCACACCACTTATCCAGTTTCCATTAACATTACTTCCCTGGCCCTGTTCATCGTCCTGCCGGCCGGCGAAGTTCCACATCAGGTAACGCATATACATGAAACCCAGCTGGTAAGAACTGAAGAACTGCAGGTTGTCCTTAAAATCAGGCCGGCTACTTTCATCAAGCCCCAGCCAGTTACGGTAGAAGGCTACATCACTGGCTTCGTCGCTGTAGATCCGTGGAAATAGGGTATTCCGGTCATACTGATATTTCCGGTCAGGGCCTGCTTCCGCATATTTGCCCTTATCCTCCCGGTAGGTCATTTTCCCTTGAGCCACCCCCGTTGTCTCTGAGTCGAAATACTGGCCATAAAGCAAGGGCGCCTGGCTATATTGACCGCGGGAAACATACCGCAGCAGGGAGTAAGCATTGTCAGGGTTGCTGATATTGATAGAGGTCTTAGCTCCCGCCCTGATCAGGATCATCGCATAGCTGCTGTAACCCAGGATAATGAAGGAAACACAAACCAGTGCCAGATTTAAAACCGGTTTTTTACGCCGGTGCGAGTACCTGATTCCGAAACCAATAGCTGCAACGAGCACCAGGCCGAAAAACAAGACGCCGCTTCCGAAGGACATATTCAGACTATTAACAAAGAGCAGGTCAGTCTTGAAAGCAAAGAGGAGGAGGTATTGCACTATTCCCACCTGTACAAAGCCAAGGATCAGGCAGCCGGCTAACAGGGCAAGAAATGCTCCTTTTTTGTTTGCCGACTTATTTTGCTTAAAATACCAGAGCAGTACGATCCCGGGAATGGCAAGTAAACTTAGCAGGTGAATGCCTATAGAAAGTCCGATCATGTATGCGATGAAAACAAGCCATCTGTTTGCGGCAGGCCCGGAAGAAGCCTCCCATTTCAGCGCCCCCCAGAAAACGATAGCTGTACATAAAGATGAAAAGGAGTAAACCTCTGCTTCAACTGCCGAGAACCAGAAAGAATCTGTGAAGGCATAAGCCAAGGCTCCGGTGAGCCCGGCGCCCATGACGGTAACCAACTTGCGGGTTGAGTCTTTCTCTGCAGCTACCAGTTTGCGGCCAAGGGCGGTGATCGTCCAGAACAAAAACATGACGGTCAGGGCACTGGCCAGGGCGGAAAGGGAGTTCACCCAAAAGGCAACTTCCCCAGAATCCCCAGCCAGGAATGAAAACAGTCTTCCCAGCATCATAAATAAGGGTGCCCCGGGTTGATGCCCTACCTGAATTCCATAAGCTGTTGCTATAAATTCTCCGCAATCCCAGAAGCTGCCTGATGGCTGAAGAGTCAACATATAGACCGTGAAAGCCAAAGCAAAGCTTAGCCAGCCAAAAAGAATATTGATCCGGTTGTACTTTTCCATTCTCAAAAATTTACCAACTAATATACCGGTAAACAGCAGCCTGACCCGGGGCTTTAACAATCTTTAACACATGCTCATGCGATGCATCCGGACGCCTTCTGTCAGAGAGTTAATTCAAGGAATTCCCGACCGCCGGTATCAACGTAGGTTATGGAAGTATTACTGTCACCCGGATCGCTGATCCGCTCGATAGACCCGACGACCGTATGTCCAACTACCTGGTGGTAACCTGTCAGGCAGTCATGCTCCGTTTCACGTTTATCCGCCCATATGATACCGCCTGAAATACCCGGGTCCGGAGGATAGATCCGCAGGCCAGAAACCGTAAATAGTATCTGCCGGCCGCGCGCTGTTGAGCGCAAATGATTCAGTATTTCGGCAATTGAAAGGCCGGTTAAAGATGGATCATTTGATGTGATGTTCTGCAGTTCCTGCCTGATCAGCCCCTCGTAAGCATGAAGCCAGCGGTTTGAAATTCCCGCATGAGTGAAGAGGTAAGTTTGATATTGAAACGCCATCCGGAAGAGTTCTGCGTTCTGCCGGTAAATAGCCCTGAGATCCGCGAACATCTGCGGCCTGAAGCCGCTGCATATACCGGCCTCCTCAGGATACATATAATGGACATCATGGTTCCCAAGGAGCAGGACCACCTTTTCATGCTGAGCTGCCTTGAAAGCGATGATCCTTTCCAGGTTTTCCAGAATAAGCAGATCACTCAATTCTTCGCCCGCAGGGGGATCCACGTAATCGCCCAGGAAAATGATCTTATCGTAGCATGAGGGGTCGAGACGTGTCAACACATCCTTTCCATGGACGTCTCCCACAGCTAAAATTTTCAGCGGCATGAGCAATTGAATCTTCTACTACCCTGCAAATTTATGGCCTTAACCTGAACCGATACTCAGTCCCGCAGAGAAATTGACAAAATCGGGGGACATTTAACTAATTACTCGCTATAAATCAGATATTTATAGAGCGAAGCGCTAAGAGTCTTCGCTTTATCCCATTTTCATGAAAGATCTTGCACAAAGGTTTTCACAAAATCCCCTGCTGAGTCCGGCCGAACTGAAGCCCAGTACGGAAGGCCTGGAAATCACCTGCCTGCTGAATCCCGGCGTGTTTCGCTATGAGGACAAGACCTGGCTGATCGTACGTGTCGCCGAAAGGCCTGCCCAGAAGGACGGCATCATCTCCTTCCCGATCCTAACGCCCACAGGAACTGAAATAATAGAAATCGCGCTGAATGACCCGGAGCTGAATGCCAGCGACCCGCGCGTGATCAATTACAAGGGTACCGATTACCTGACAACACTTTCGCATTTGCGCCTGCTTTGCAGCGATGACGGTATCCGCTTCTATGAACCTGAGGGCTACCGGCACCTGGCAGGTGAAGGCATGCTCCAGAGTTTCGGTATCGAAGACTGCCGCGTTACCTGTATTGACAACAAATATTACCTCACCTTCACCGCGGTATCTGGTAATGGTGTAGGTGTAGCCATGCGCACCACTACTGACTGGAAAGACTTTGAGGACCATGGGATGATCCTCCCGCCGCACAATAAGGACTGCGCTATTTTCGAGGAAACGATCGGCGGCAAGTACTATGCGCTGCACCGCCCGAGTAGTGTCGATATCGGCGGCAACTATATCTGGCTTGCGGAATCACCTGACGGCATCCATTGGGGAAATCATAAATGCCTTGCCCGGACTCGCCCAGACAGCTGGGACAGTGCCCGGATCGGCGCAGGCGCAGCACCCATCAGAACCGAACGCGGCTGGCTTGAGATCTACCACGGTGCCAACAAGCAGCACCAGTATTGCCTCGGTGCCTTACTCCTCGACCTGGATGATCCCTCTAAAGTGCTGGCCCGGACCGAAGATCCGATCATGATCCCTTCTACTCCCTACGAGCTAAGCGGCTTTTTCGGCAATGTGGTCTTTACCAACGGCCATGTTCTGAGCCCTGACGGCGATACACTGACGATGTATTACGGGGCCGCCGATGAATTTGTATGCGGTGCTGACTTCTCAATCAAAGAAATATTATCATTACTTAAATAAGACCTGATGTTCAATAAATTGAAAGTTGAAATTGCGCATTTTAAAAGCCAGCCTCATAATTTTCAGATCCTGATGATGACGAACCTGGTCTATGCGCTTGTACTGCCGGTCATCGATATTTTCGTTGCCGCTTATGTGATGCGCAGCTCGAATGACCCTTCCAAAGTGGTCATTTACCAGCTGACCATCTACACCGGCATTCCCCTGACCTTCCTGCTGAACGGGTGGCTGCTGAAGCATTTCAATATCCGCAAGCTTTACTCCGCAGGCATGCTGCTCAGCGGAATTTCCATGATGGTGATGATGTCCTTAAAAACCCTGGACATTGTGGGTATCGGTTTTGCCGGGATGATCATGGGAATGTCCTTCGGCTTTTACTGGGCGAACCGCGATTACCTGGCACTGGCGATTACCAATGACAGTAACCGGAACTATTATTACGGACTGGAAACCTTCTTTTATACCATTATTGCTGTGGTCGTACCGGTAGCCATTGGCTGGTTCATCGAGACGCAGGGCGGGCAGGTAGCCAGTCAGCAGGCCTCACAGATCTCCGTGGCCTACAAGATCATCACGGGACTTGTCTTCCTTATTACCATTGTTGCTTCCATCGTATGCTTCAGGGGAACCTTCACCAATCCCGCACAGAAAAAGTATGTCTTCTTTAAGTTCCACCCGCTTTGGAATAAACTATTGCTTCTTGCCTCGCTGAAAGGCCTCGTGCAGGGCTTCCTGGTAACTGCACCGGCCATGCTGATCATGCTGCTGCTGGGTAAGGAAGGAGCGCTGGGTACCGCGCAGTCTGTGGGCGCCGTGATCGCTGCTATCCTGATGTATATTATCGGGCGGATCTCCAAACCGGAGCATCGCCTGAATATCTTCGCCGCAGGACTGACCCTGTTTGCGACCGGTGCGTTCCTGAATGGGATCCTGTTCAATGAACTGGGGGTGATACTGTTCATGCTGCTGTTACTGATAGCCAAACCACTGATGGACCTGGCCTATTTCCCGATACAGTTCAAGGTGATCGATATCGTGTCGAAGATCGAAAAGCGGGGCGAATTTGCTTACATCCTGAACCATGAAGCGGGACTATACGTGGGCCGTTTCACCGGGGCAGGCACCTTCCTGCTCATCGCATACCTCTTCTCAACCGAGGCTGCCCTTCGCTGGGCGATCCTGGCAGTAGCCATCATGCAGCTCTGCTCCATCTTCGTAGCAAAGAACATTATTGCCCAGGGTAAGATCCTGAAGAACGAAGAGCCCATTGATGAGCCCTTAGTTGATGATACCGTTGCCCGAGCAACAATTAATCCGACCCTATGAGATATCTCTTAAGAACGCTTTCCCTCCTTTTAATTACTACGACCTGCAGCTATGCCCAGGTTAAGCAACTGAATATTCCGCGGGTAGATAAAATGGCCGATCTCCCGAAACCCCTGCAAATAATTGACTGGCATAAGATGTCGCGTGACTTCGACAGCACGATCTATGATTTCAATGCCAAAGGCGAATACTGGCCGATGGTCTGGGTGGACAGCACCCGCAAGAATTTCAACCAGGATGTCGTAGGCATGTACACCGCAGTCGGTGATGTGCGCCAGGGCATCAATAATAAGGGGATGTTCCATGAAGCAGTGGCCAGCATGGGTTCCGTGCTCGGAGCGACACTCGTGGGCATTGATAAGAGCAAGCAGGACGGCCGTAATTATGTGGCCATGCTGAAGAACTATTTCAACAGCGGTACTGGCTGGGACATTATGATGAATAATACCGCCCCTGAAGTCGCGCTACTGGGCGGCGGCTATGGTCGCGACTGGTGGTATGATGTTTATCCCAATGTGCTGTTCTATGCAGTCTATGACAAGTACCAGAATGAACCTGGTTTTGACGGGATAGCTAAGACTATTGCCGAGAAGTTCTATAAAGCCGATTCTATCCTGAACGGGAACTATAACTACTCCTACTTCGATTACGGCAAAATGAAGCCGATGACCAACAATATCTGTGCGCAGCCGGATGCGGCGGCAGGCCATGCCTACGTGCTTTATTCGGCTTACAGGAAATTTGGTGATAAGCGCTACCTGGAAGGCGCCAAAAGTGCGATGAAAGCTCTTGAAAGCAATAAGATCAATCCCACCTATGAATTACTGATGCCTTTCGGAGCTTATGTAGCTGCCCGCATGAATGCGGAGCAGGGCACTGACTATGACGTAGCAAAAATGCTCGATTGGACATTCGACGGAACGGCCATCTGCCGGGAAGGCTGGGGCTTCCTGATCGGCAACTGGAACGGAATTGATATTTCAGGAACAGTCGGGAGTACGGTAGATCATGGCGGTTACGGATTCCTGATGAATACTTTCGACGCAGCCTGGCCGCTGATCCCGCTGGTGAAGTACGAACCTGCCTATGCCACCGCTATCGGAAAATGGATGCTGAATGCGGTCAATGCCTCGCGCTACTTCTATCCGCAGTATATGCCGAAGGAGCACCAGACAATCCCGCAATATGCCAGCGTAACAAAAGGCGTGATCGCATACGAAGGGATCTCCAAAACTTCCACATACGATGATAAATACACAAGCCTGAAATCTCCCGTAGCCCAGGGCGACGGTCCCAAGTGGGTACCCGGCAAAAACCCGGAGGTTTCGCAGTTCAGTGTCTACGGCAGCGCGCATGCAGGCATCTTCGGCGGCATTGTACGGTCCACCAACGTGGAAGGCATCTTACAGCTGAACCTGCAGACCACAGATTTCTACCAGGAAAAGTCACACCCGGCATTCCTGTATTATAATCCCTATGACCGCAGCAAAAAAGTTGCTGTACCAGTTGGTAACAAAGAAACAGACCTGTATGACACCGTGAGCGGGCGTTTTGTAGCCCGTAATATCAAAGGCACGAAAAAGATAAAGCTGCCTGCCAATGGCTCAGCGATCCTGGTATTTGTTCCCGCCGGTGGCGAGCTTAGCCGGAATGGTAATAAGATGCTTGTAGGTGGGATGGTGGTGGAATATAAGGCGGGGAGGTAAAGGACCCCTTTCAGGCCACTAGCAAATTAACAATTGACAGGTCAGTAGAACCACCTCCGCCCTTCGGGCACCTCCGCCAGCGGAGGACAAGAGTCCGTGCCATCGGAAAAGTCGGTTCCCTAAGAAATGTAAATGAGGAGCAAACTTCAAGGAGGCCCCACAAACAACTCTAACATCCCTAAAACCGCAGCGATGCACTATCCTCCGCTGGCGGAGGTGGCTGCCCCTATCGGCAGACGGAGGTGGTTGACCGTTCAGGTTTCTATAAATGATTATTTAAATATCGCTTATCAATCCAATCCTCTAAATACGCAAGTACCGCATTTATATTCTTAAGAACTTCTTCATCCGTAAATCTCAAAATGGTAAACCCTACTGCTTTAATTTCCTGCTCTCTTGTAAGGTCTTTTTCATGAATCTCCTCCCAGTCATGCGTTATTCCATCAACTTCAATTATCAACATTAACTCAGTGCACATAAAGTCAGCGATATACCTAAGAACGGGTCTTTGCCTTCTGAACTGGTACCCGCGAAGTTTACGTGCCTTTAAGACATATTTCCACAGACATGCCTCTGCCTTTGTCATTTGCTTTCGAAGTGATAAAGCGAAGGGTTGCAAATGCGTATTATAAGCGTATAGATTCTCTTTACTAGCTTCCATAGCTGAATTTAATGAAAGAAATCCTGTGCTCGATTTGAATTTCAATGCTGACTTTCGATGTCTGACCACCTCCGCCAGCGGAGGATAAAAGTCCGCAAAGGATAAAGGGTGTTTCCCAAAAAATGTGAATGAGAAGCAGCCTTCATTGTAGTAGGCAAACAAACTTAAATATTCTTAAAACCGATCCGAAGCACTATTCCCGATTTTATCGGGATGGATCCCGATCCTTTATCGGGAGACGGAAGTGGTTAACCTGTCTTCATTGCAAAAACTTCACCTACACAAATACATTGACCACCTCCGCCCTGAGGGCACCTCTGCCAGCGAAGGACAAGAGTCCGTGCCATCGGAAAAGTCGGTTCCCTAAGAAATGTAAATGAGGAGCAAACTTCAAGAAGGCCCCCACAAACAACTCTAATATCCCTAAAACCGATCCGAAGCACTATCCTCCGCTGGCGGAGGTGGATCCCGATTTTTCATCGGGAGACGGAGGTGGTTAACCTAGCGTTATTGAGAAAATCTAAAGACAAAAGTCCGTTCTACCGAAAAAGTCGTCTCAGAGGAAATGTAAATAAAAATGTAAGTAAGAAGCGGCTCTCATCATCCCCCAACTCCAAACTATTAACCCCCAACTCCCAACTCCTCACTCCAAACTCCAAACTCAAAACCCCATCCTCACCCTTATATACTGCTGTATCAGCACCGGCACCAAATTATAAAATAAGTTCGCGAGCAAAATGAAGGCAGCCAGCCCATACTCATGCTCCCGCAGGGCAAGGCAGAAGGTTAAGAGAAAGAAGTCAAAGCAAGCCCAGTGGAACTTCTCATAAACCAGCATCCGGCTCCTTAAACTGTTGTAATCACGCCGGCTTCTGACCGTCCGGTAACCGGGCTTCGTTCTCCTGATCAGCTGGTTGACCAGGTAGCCGTCCTGGGTGAAAGCCTGCATTTTCCGGATACCGATGCTTTCATAAAAAGACCGCTTTCTGCTGAACTGCAGGTAATCAAACCAACTGGCCGGCAGGAAGAGCGGAACCATACTAACCCCAAGTATCCAGAACAAATCCGGGCCTGAATAATAATTTATCCAATACCGCAGAACAGGAATGAAAGCCAGGACTGTCCAGAAGGCATTCAGGATTTGATTATAAGCCCGGATCATCTTTCAATCTGATCAAAATCAATCCTCCCGCTTAGGCCAGATGCCTGCCACCTTCGAATAAGTTACCATATCGATATTGATTCCCGGCGAGCGGATTCCCAGGTTTTCCATAGTCTCATTCGGGAAGAAAATACCGGTCATAAGCGACAAGCCCTTATCAGCAAAGAGTTCCACCGAGGCGACATCCACCACCAGGGTCAGATCCACCGGCAAATCTGTGGAAACCCGCGGCGAGGTCAGCCGTTTAGCAAAGCCCTTTTTAAAATCCTTCTTTCCCGCTCTGGTCCGGTCGATAAAATATACATTGGCTTCCTTATCGTAACCCACCAGCAGTTCTTCTCCGAGGTCATTGGAAAGCACGATCGCAAAGTCCTGTATCTCCTTGCTGCTGAGTGTCAGGACGTACTTCCCGCCCAGGTCCTTCACATTTTCTGAAAGATCCATATCACCTGCTATTTTAAGCTCCGGGCTCTCGCGGGGATCGGAGACAATACTATTCAGCTCCTCTATAGGCTGAGAACGCAGGTAATACGCACCCTCCGTATGCGCCAGGCTGAGCTCCCGCGGAACCGTCATGGCGCTTCTCCAGTTGATGGTAGGCACAAGATTGGCATACTGCCAGTTGCTCATCCAGCCAAGGAAGATCTTCCGCTTCCCGGTATTAGACCAGGTGACACCGGCGTAGTTATCCGGTCCCCAATCCACCCACTTTGTATCGATGCTGTTCGGCGTAAAGGTGGAGCCGTCAAAATCACCGACAAAATACTGCGTGGCAGAGCCGCCGTTCGGTCCACCGGGATTGATGCTGACCAGCAGCACCCAGTGCGTTTTACCCTCGAATTCCAGGGGAAAGAGATCCGGGCATTCCCATACACCGTCGTGGGCGCCCAGCTTTTCACCGAACTCACTCTCCTTTTTCCAGGTCTTCAGATCGGGTGATGAATAAAACGTGATCCGGTCCTTCACCGCCAGGGCCATCACCCACTTTTTACCCTTTTCAAACCACATGACCTTAGGATCCCGGAAATCAATGATCCCCGGATTCTTCAGCACCGGGTTACCAGGATATTTTGTCCATGTCTCTCCGTCGTCGAGACTATAAGCAAGGCTCTGAACCTGGTAATCGAGCTTTTTCGCCTTTTCACCTTTGGGATCATGATGGGTGAAGATGGCTACCAAAGGCACCTGGCCATTCTTTCCGAACCCGCTGGTATTATTCACATCGACCACCACGCTGCCCGAAAATATATAACCCAGGCTGTCCGGAAATAAGGCAATCGGCTTATGTTCCCAACGGATCATGTCTTTACTGACGGCATGGCCCCAGTGCATCGGCCCCCAAACGGTCGAATCCGGGTAATGCTGATAAAAAAGATGATAAACACCCTTATGGAATACCATGCCATTGGGATTGTTCATCCATTTGGAAGGCGGTGTAAAATGGAATTGGGGGCGATGCGCCTCAGGATCATCTGTCTTTGGACCACAGGCCTGCACTAGCAGGAACAGGCAAAACATCATGAAGTATGGAATGTGCAGTTTTTTCATGGGTCAAGGATTAACGGTTTAATTTTCAGATTTTAAGAGCATAGAGGAACCCGGATTCCCCATCTCATATCTCATATCTAATGAAGCACCATACTCGCTTCTATCTTCTCAAGCGATTTCCCCTTGGTTTCAGGCATCACGCGCCAGACAAATACCAGCTGAATGATCATCATCACGCTGAAGAACAGAAAGGTATTGCCGCCGCCCGCGATCTCCGACAAGTAGGGAAAGCTGAAGGCAATAGCTGCCGCCATGATCCAGTGTGTCGAACTGCCGAGAGTCTGACCCTTCGCCCTTACCTCGTTCGGGAAGATCTCTGAAATGAACACCCAGATAACGGCGCCCTGCGAAAAAGCAAAAAAGGCGATGTAGGCCATCAGGTACACGGTGATGGCGTAGCCGCTAAAGTCATTGGCGAAAAAAGTGCGTGAGACCAATCCCAGTGAGACGATCAGGCCGACCGAACCGATGAGCATCAGCGTCTTTCGCCCTATCTTATCAATAAATCCGATCGCCAGCAAGGTGAATGTAAAATTTACTATTCCTATTCCCACAGTCGACAGCAGGGATGATTGGGTACCCAGTCCGGCCATTTCGAAGATCCGCGGGGAATAGTAAATAATGGCGTTTATCCCGGACACCTGGTTGAAGACGGCAAAAAGCACCGCCAGCATGATCGGCGTTCGGTACTTACTGGAAAATAAGGTAGGCTCCTTTTCATCCTTCTCCAGGGGAATATGCGATTCTTTAATCGCCTGTAACTCCTGCTTATAATTGGCTGGGTTGATCCTCTTCAGCACTTCAAGAGCTGCGGCATCTTTCCCCTTATGCAGGATCAGCCAGCGCGGGCTCTCCGGAACAAGCGTGATCAGCCCAAGGAACAAGGCTGATGGGAAGGCCTGCACACCCAGCATCCAGCGCCATGCGTCTTCGCCGGTCTGCCCGATGAGGTAATTCGACAGGTAAGAGACCAGGATCCCCAGTACGACATTCAGCTGAAATAAGGCCACCAGGCGGCCTCGTGAATTGGCCGGTGAGATCTCGGAAATATAAACAGGTGCCGTCACGGATGACATACCGACCCCAAAACCACCCATCAGACGAAAGATCAGGAACACATACCAGTCTGTCGCCAGGGCCGAGCCGACCGAAGAAAGCAGGTACAAGGCAGCCACCATATACAAAGTGTTCTTCCGGCCATACTTGTCGGAAGGTATCGACCCGAGCAGGGAACCGATAACCGTCCCGATCAGGGCGATGGAAACGGTCAGTCCGTGCTCAAACACATTGAGGTCCCAGTAGCGTTGAATGGCTCTTTCTGCCCCCGAAATCACGGCCGTATCAAAACCGAAGAGGAAGCCGCCCATCGCTACTACCAGCGCCCAGGCGATAACAGTCTTTTTTTGCATGCATTGGTTGGTTTAGGTGACTCTCATAAGGGAGGTCGGTATTCTACAAAATAATGATTCTAACTGGGAAATGAAAGGGGCGGGAAGGATGGAAGGTGGAAGGCGGAAGGTTGGAGTTGGGAGATTGGAGTTGGGAGTTGGGAGTTTGGTGTTTGGAGTCTGGAGTTAGGGGTGGGGAGTGGGGAGCTTGGGGTAGTGTCACTCTGAGCGGAGTCGAAGAGCGACCGCCGGGTAACTTCTAGTAAATCCCAGAGCTGCCGTCCTTGGACTTTCCCGATAGATCGGGACATGCTGCGCTCAGGATGACAGAAAAGCAGAAAGGTGAAAGCAGACAGCTATTCCCAGCGCTGTCGTCCTTCGACTTTCCCGATAGATCGGGACATGCTGCGCTCAGGATGACAGAAAAGCAGAAAGGTGAAAGCAGAAAGCTATTCCCAGAGCTGCCGTCCTTCGACTTTCCCGATAGATCGGAACATGCTGCGCTCAGGATGACAGAAACGCAGAAAGGTGAAAGCAGAAAGCTATTCCCAGTGCTGTCGTCCTTCGACTTCGCTCAGGATGACAGAGATCCTGATACCTGTTACCTGTTACCTGATACCTGTTACCTGTTACCTGCTAGCTATACCGGCACCGTAAAATGAAAGCTCGATCCCTTACCCAGTTCACTTTCTACCCATATCTCACCGTCGTGGCGCTGAATGATCTCCGAACAGATATAGAGTCCAACACCAAAACCGGCGATCGACTTTGTCTGAGCATTCTCCACCCGGAAGTAGCGGTCGAAAAGCTTGTCAATATCCTGGGCTTTGATACCCATTCCCTCATCCTTAACGGTAACATGCGCTTTCCCGTCACCGGTGACACATGATACCGTGATCACGCTGCCGGCAGGCGAGTACTTGACAGCATTGCTCAGGAAGTTGTTTACTACCTGGCTGATCTTGTCCTGGTCGGCGTCAACAATCATACTGGGCACCGGTTCAAATATGAATTCGTGTGTCGTGATACTCTCGATCGTTTCTTTTTCCATATCCCGGATCAGCGCTGCTATATCAAAACGTGTCTTCGTGATAGAGATCTTTCCTGATTCAAGGCGGGAGAGATTCAGAAAGCCGTTGATCAGGTTGCTCATCCGCCCTACCTGCTTATTGGCTTTCTCCAGCGCGCCATAACTAAAGTCATCGTGGCTTTTCTGAGCTTTACCCTTAAGCATCTGGATATAAGCCGTCAGGCTGGTCAGCGGTGTTTTCAGCTCGTGACTCACCATTCCGATAAAGTCGTTCTTACGCTGCTCATCACGCTTCTGCTCGGTGATATCCAGCAGGACGCCGGTAATGTACCCGGTATCATTCCGGGTACCGATCTGCTTGCCTAATGACCGCACCCATCGTTCCTTACCTTCCTGCCGCTCAATAATGGGGAATTCTATATTGAAACTGTCGCCTCTGCGGATAGAGGCATTGAAAGCATCCCTGACAATTGCCTGGTAATCCGAACGTACCTGTTCGATGACCGCTTCATAGGGCATCATCGCATCCGCGTCCAGCCCGAAGATCTGTTTCAGCCTTGGGGATGAAACGAATTCACCGCTCGCAGAATCCAGTGACCAGGTTGCCAGCTCAGCAGATTCCGTCGCTATCCGAAGGTTCTCTTCGGCCTGCTGCGTTTTCTTACGCGCTGCAACCTGTTCCGTCACATCGTTAGCAACGATCATAATACTATGTGTTATTCCCTGCGGATCCATCAGCGGCTGGAACACCACATCGTAATAAGCATCCTCGAGCCTGGTTTCAAGGTTAAGAACAGCCTTCAGTTCGCTTGAGTGAAAAGCACGGCCGCTTGTAAAGACCTCCTGTAACAAAGCCATGACCGGCTGACCCTCAAGTTCAGGCAATGCCAGCAGAATAGCCTTCCCGATAATGGCCTCATCCTTAGCCCAGTATTCCAGGATCTTCCTGTTTGCTGTTTCGATGACCAGGTCGGTACCCGCAAGCACGGCGATCGCCACCGGGGCATCCTGCACCATATAACGCAGTCTGGCCTCACTCGCAGAAAGTTTGTCCATCCCCGTCTTCAACAGGGCCTGTGAAGCCTGGATCTCTTCGTTACTTGCCATGAGCATCGCATTGATCTCATGCATTTTCTCGTTCTCATGAATCGCGGACAGCCTGATCTCAATCTCATCCATCACGATCGCTGCAAGCCCTTCGAGTATAACCCGCTCCTCCTGTGAAAATTCCCTGGGCTTTTTATCAATAATGCAAAGCGTTCCGATCAAATAACCGTCATGGGTGATCAATGGAGCCCCGGCGTAAAACTTCAAACCAAAACTTCCGGCAACATTCGGATTAGCCAGCAGGCAGGGCTCACTGGCCGCATCTTCAAATACGGTCACTTCAGGCTTCAAAACCGCTAAAGAGCAGACGCTGTCGCCCCGGTTGGTCTTCCGGGCATTTCCCATCCCGATATTCGCTTTGAAAAATACCTCCTCAGCACCCACAATGGAGATCAGGGATATAGGAGTCCGGAAGATCTGGGTAGCCAGCCGGGCAACATTATCAAAAGCGCCTTCAGGCGGTGTATTTAAAATTTTGTAGCGGTGCAGCGCTTCAATGCGCTGCTTATCGTTTTCAGGAATAATGTTTATTCCAAAGCTGTTGGTCATTAGTAGGTAGTAGAGGTAGTAGTTAGTAATTAGTATTTAGTAGGTGAAAGGTAAAAGCGGAAAGCGGAAAGCGGAAAGCGGAAAGCGGAAAGCGGAAAGCTGAAAGGTAAAAGCCAAAACCTGCTACCCCTTACCTGATACCTGATACCTCTCACCTGATACCTGATACCTCTCACCTGATACCTCCTACCTGATAGCTGACGGCTGATACCTGATACCCGATACCTGATACCTGATACCTAACACCTGATACCTCCTACCTGATACCTGATACCCGATACCTGATACCCGATACCTCCTACCTGATACCCGATACCTCTCACCTAATCCCTAATAGCTAAAAAAATTTTATATTTATAATAAGTATTTGCCCATTAGTACTGGCTTTCTGCCATGCTAACGGGATTCCGGCAGTTGTAGTACAGCTCTGAAGATAGAGTTTTTTTTCAGAACAGATTTCATGATAAAAACCATCGACAATATATGAAGTGTTTTCATAGAACCTGCTTGTCCATTTTATTCACCTGTTCCCTTGCTTTCTCCTTCGCCCAGTCACCTGAGGTGCAGTTCAATCTCTTTACCGGCATTGACGGGGTGAACGTAGGTAAGGTTAACTGTATCACCCAGGATGCCAACGGCTATATGTGGTTTTCCGACCAGACGCGGCGATGCATCACCCGTTTCGACGGCTATCACATGACCAGCTACCGCAATGAACCCGACAACCCGCATTCGCTGGGCGGCACCTACCCCGAAGTGATCTTTGCCGATACCTCGGGCGTATTATGGATCGGCTTCTATGGCACGGGACTCGACAAATTCGATCCGAAGACCGGGCGATTCACGCATTACCGCCATAATGAGAATGATCCCTCCAGCATCCGCAGCGATACCGTGGCGGCCATCCTGCGCGACAGCAAGGGCAAGCTATGGGTGGGAAGTTACGGCGGCCTGGAACTGCTGGACGAGCAGACCGGGAAGTTCACCCACTACCCGCATAAGCCCGACGATCCGAAAAGCTTAAGCAGCAATACGATCCGTTCACTCTACGAAGACCGGCAGGGAACCCTTTGGGTCGGCACGGGCATGTTCCTCGAGCTGACCAAACCCCTGGACGGCGGACTCAACCGCTTCGAACGGCAGACAGGTACCTTTACCCGATTCCTGAACGACCCGAAGGATCCGCAGAGCCTGATCAACAATAAGGTCCGCGCGATCTACGAAGACAGCCGCGGAACGTTCTGGGTGGGAACTGCCGGCGACGGGCTGCATACCATGGACCGTGCCAGCGGCAAGTTCACCCGACATACTTATAATCATGACAATCCCGGGCAGCTGAGCCGTCCGCCGCTATCGGGCAGTGTCGATCATATCACCTTCATCGTCGAAGACAGCCTGAAGACCATCTGGATAGGCACTATGGCCGGCGGACTGAACCGCTATGATCCCGCAGCGAAAAAGATCTACCATTATGGCAAAGGCCGCAGCCCGCTCCAGGACTTTGGAGATAATACCTGCTGGTGGGCCTATACTTCCCGCGACGGCGTTATCTGGATGAGCACGCAGCAGAATAACCTTTACCGGATCAACCCTTCGCACATCACCATCCCGCATACCAATACGGGCGTCGCCATCCTTTCCTTTGCCGAGGAACCCCCGACGGGAGGCCTGTGGCTGGGTACTGACAACGGCTTATTTAAGCTGGACAAGGATCGCAGGATAACGAAGCGCTACAGCCATGATATGGGCGACACCCGTACCATGAGCAACAATATCATCAACGTGATCTACCGCGACCGGCAGGGGCGCATGTGGCTTGGCACGGAGAACGGCCTGAACCTCTTCGACCCGCATAAGGAGACCTTTGAACGTTTTCAGCATCTGCCGTCAGACCCGCAGAGCATCTTTTCGGGCTCCGTGAATGTCATTTACGAAAGCCGGTCGGGCCAGTTCTGGATCGGCGGTCTCGGCGGCCTGGCGCTGATGAACCGCGAGACCGGCAGGTTCAACCACTATAGGCGAAACCCGAAGCTGCCTTCCAACCTTGTTAATGATATGGTCCTTGGCCTGGCAGAAGACAAAGCGGGCGACCTCTGGATCGCCCGGATCAGCGGAGCCGGCCTGAACCGCATGAATCCCCGGACCGGCCGAAGCATCCATTATCTCCCCGGTCATTCGGTGAAAAGCATCTATATTGATTCAGCTGGCACAGTCTGGGCCGGCACCGAGCTCGGCCTCTACCGGAAGACCCCGAACGCAAAAGACTTCGCGGTATTCCGCGACGCCAATTCGGAAGTAGGCTCGGCCTATTTCTCCAGCATCATTGAAGACGATCAGCAGAATCTCTGGGCGAGCTCCATGTCCGGCATCTTCCGGATCAACGCCAAGCGAGACCATACCATCCTCTACGGCCGGGCCTACGGTGTCGTACCCGGCTTCATCTTCGGCGATAAGACCAGCAAGGGCGAGCTGCTCTTCGGCGATGCCATCGGTTACCATGCCTTTTACCCGGAGAAGCTGATCGCAGATCCGAAGCCGATGCGCATCCTGCTGACCGCCTTCAAGATCGCCGACGAACTGGTGCCGCCCTCGAACCGCAAGGTGATGAAGCGGCCCATCGAGCAAACGGAGAACATCCGCCTGGAATGGGACGAGAATAACTTTTCCTTCGAGTTCGCCGCCATCGACTACCGCGACCCGCAGGTGAACCAGCACCAGTATATGCTGGAAGGCTACGACAAGATCTGGCGCAAGGCGGGATCAGACAAGTCGGCCTATTATTTCAATGTACCGCCGGGCGTTTACACCTTCCGGGTGAAAGCCTCGGGCAGCGACGGTGTCTGGGCCGAGAAGGCCGTAAAAGTGAAGATCACCCCGCCGTGGTGGCAAACCTGGTGGGCTTACCTCCTGTATTTTGCACTGATCCTGCTGGGCCTGTACTATTTCGACCGCGTGCAAAGACACCGCCTGCTGAAGGATGAGCGCGAAAAAGCCCGCATCCGGGAACTGAACCAGGCGCGCGAAGTGAAGAAGGCCTACCACCAGCTGAAGGCTACGCAGGCACAGCTGATCCACTCCGAGAAAATGGCATCCCTCGGAGAACTGACCGCCGGCATCGCCCACGAGATCCGCAACCCGCTGAACTTCGTCAATAACTTCTCGGAACTGGGCCGCGAACTGCTGGATGAAATGACCACCGAACTGGAGAACGGCAACAGCAAGGACGCCCTGGGACTGGTGCCCGACATCCGGGAGAGCTTCGACAAGATCCACCACCACGGCAGCCGCGCCGATGCCATCGTCAATAGCATGCTGCTGCACAGTCGCAATAACCCCGGCGTAAAGGAACCAACGGACCTGAACTACCTGGCGGAAGAATACCTGATCCTGACCTTCCACGGGCTGAAGGCCAAGGACAAGACCTTCAATGCTACTTATAAAACCGACTTCGACGAATCCATCGGCAAGGTGGAGATCATCCCCCAGGATGTAGGCCGGGTACTGTTGAATCTCTTAAACAACGCCTTTTACGCCGTCTCAGGAAATAAGAAGAAGCTTGCCGCCGCTGGCTTACCCGAAGACAATGATTATGTTCCGACAGTCACCCTGATAACCCGGCTCCTCGGCGAAGGAAAAAACAGGCGGGTGGTCATAACGGTACGAGACAACGGACCCGGTATCCCGAAAGGGGTACTGGAAAAGATCTTCCAGCCCTTCTTCACCACCAAACCCACCGGCGAAGGTACCGGCCTCGGCCTCTCCCTTAGCTACGACATTATCAAAGCCCACGGCGGGGAATTAAGCGTCAAATCGGAAGAAGGGGAAGGATCGGAATTTACTGTGACTTTGCCGGTTTAAATTAACAGTCATATGGTAGTCTAAGACGAGGTTTACGCTAAGTGGTCTTGCCATTTTTTATCAGTGTACTCATCTTTCATCTCCGATTCTTCATAAGCTATTCGTACAAGCGGCCTTAAATCTTCTGATAATTCAAGGGGATATAGCATAACCCAGGCGGGAACACGCTTTTGAAATTTCTCCCAGGCCAATTCTTTAGTACTAAAGCTTTCCTGGTCTCCTGCACTAAACATCTCAGAAACGGTTACCTGGAAAACTTCAGCACCGTTTTCCTTAAGTAAGGTTATCCTGGCCGACCCACCTTCTGCTCCGAGCAGGAGTAATGTTTTTTTCATTAATTGAGGGTTTAAAGTTGTGTTGAAGTTTACTATTTCGCCGATGTAAATGATCCCAGGCGGCCTTTAAATTAAACTTGACTTGGTCATTTCTTATTTACCTGATTAATAGAAATCAGGATCAAAAACGTTGAAGTAAAACCAAATTTAGTTTTCTTCAGCAATTCCACCAACTACCGGGTATGCTACCTATTCCGAAACGCTGACACAGGGTTCGGCCTCACAGAATGGAGCGTTAAGAAAGTTCTAAAAGCGGCATGCAGAAACCCTCAACAGCCGACAACAAGAAGCAATTCGGGAAGTGTTGCACAAACCGATAAAACCGCCACTACCATACCCACGTCTTCGAATTGCAGATAGCCGTGTTTAGAACTTTTAGCTCCGGGCTGTGCAGCCTTGATCTTTTGTTTCTTTTCCATCAAGGGAAAAGAAATAGGCCCCCCGCCGGCCATGAGGCGGACAAACTTAAATTTATGTATAAACGAAGTTTTATGTGCACTTCCCCGACTAGATTCTGCAGGCCGATTAGCTTATCAGTTTAATCAGTTTACGTAAAATCCGAAATCCCCCCTAATCCCCATGTTCTTATAAATATAAGCCCCTATATTTACGGCCGAAAAAGATCACCTGCCTGGCAGACGAACAAATAAAATAATTATGGCAAAAGCATCAGAAATAAAAACCGGTAACATCCTGAGATACAATGGAGACCTGGTAGTAGTAGAGGAAATCACGCACCGTACGCCCGGAAAAGGCGGGGCATTCTATATTGGGAAATTCCGCAATATAAAAAGCAGTAAAACCGTAGAAGCCCGTTTAGGTACGGATGAGCAGGTGGAGATCTGCCGCGTGGAGACAAATGATTACCAGTATCTTTATGAAGACGGCGATTATTATGTCGTGATGGATAATAACAGTTTTGAGCAGCACAACATTCCTAAAACACTGTTCGGCGATGCGGCCCGTTTCCTGGTTGAAGGAATGAATGTGATCATTTCCATGGAGAGTGAAGAACCAATTATGGCGCAGGCTCCTTCCTTCGTCGAGCTGGAAGTAATATATTCTGAACCCGCAGTTAAAGGCGATACCTCTACCAACGCATTAAAAAGCGCTACGGTTGGCAATAACATCGAGATCAAAGTACCGATGTTTGTCAACCAGGGAGATAAAGTAAAAGTAGATACCCGCTCAGGGACTTATGTTGAAAGAGTAAAATAGATTCTCAGATATTAAAAAAGAGGCCCGGAAGATATCCAGGCCTCTTTTTATTGTATCCTATAATTCAGTTCCTTAAAGGGCAGTTCATTCACCACTAGTCAGTGACCGTGAGTTTGAGGGTTGTTTTGCGGGTATCATAAACCGACGCCCCGGTCGACATGCTCAGGGTAAATTCAACCTGGTCGCTGCCAACAAAATCTGGCGCCGGCTGATAAGTATAAATAATATTCCCGGAATCATCTCTCGATAAAGCACTGGTCACATAACGGCTAGGCTGTTTGCTCACGCTGAAACCATCTTCTATGCCGATCAATCCAAAATTATGCTGATAAAGCTGGTTCTTTTTAACCGTTGCGCTTATTGTCTGCTCTTCGATGTCATCTTTTTTGCAGGACTGCAGCAATACCGTAAGGGTTAGCAGCAATGTAAAGCAGAGTAAAATTCGTTTCATAAGTCAATATTAATTTGATTTTATTCTCTAATGTAGTCAGTTTTTTCGGCTCATAAAAAGAATCTACTGCATCGGACAACACACCTTTCATCTGCACGACGTCTATAAAGCGCTACGGTCGGCAATAACATCGAGATCAGAGTACCAATGTTTGTCAACCGGGGCGATAAAGTAAATTAGATACCCGCTCAGGAACTTATGTTGAAAGAGTGAAATAAGCTGGAATTTATAAAAAAGCGGGCATCTAATTTCTGCCCGCTTTGCTAACCGGCAATTCCTTTCGTTTTGGGTGGATCACAATCAATCTGAATTCAATCAATTCCTGATCTCCCTGATACAGCAGGCCAGCCTTTTCTTGCTGCTACTTTATCCCGGGCTGAAACTTCAGGCCTCAATTATCACGCTTATGATTTCTTTTACCAACTTCCCTTATATAGGCACTTATTGCATCCATTGACGCCAGGACTTTCACATTCGTCTCAAGATGGTCCGTGTACTGAGGCGCACGCTTTGAAAGCTCCTTGCTTAAATGGATAGTAAAGCATAGGATCGTTCCCCATAATAAGGCAAGGTCAGGTTCGTGGCTGAATGAATACAAGCCGGTCAGAAACACCGCAGAAAATAGCTGCACCCGGTTCTGCAAAGTAAGTGCCCTTAAAATAAACATAGGTTTCCGCGGATGCCAAAAAAGAACGGCGAAAATCAGGCCGCTTGAAACGTACTGAAGCATGGCAATCGTTGCTGCCATGGTTAATTGGTCATGCATATTCTTGTGTATTCAACTACTATCTGGGTACGACGTAGAGATCGGTCGATTGATATATTAAAATACTCAACGCTTTAGCGCAACCCCTCATAGGGTACCCATTTTCATTCTTTTTGCGACAAATCTACGTGTTCTGGATTGTTGCTTTATTCATCCTCCCGCCAGATAGCAGCCAGTTTTTGTTTTCGAAGTTTATGCGGCCTATTAAAATTGTAGGAGCTGGTGTCATATCTTACGTAACAACAATTACACTGAAATAAATCCTTTCCAACCACGGACATCTCTTTCTGACATTTATAACAATAATACTCACCTCGTTCGAGATGTCCTGTATTATTAGCCACTGCATGAACAAGTTCTGGATGGATATATCCTCCAGTTAATGAAAGGTTTTCTAGCCTCCTTTTAAACATTTCATGTGAGCAGCAAGTACCGCAATCATCGCAAATGATTAGTCCGTTAGAACAACGCTGTGAAATTCTGCTATCAATTATTCCGCTGCACCGGCCATTTAGACAATGTGTTAGATAAACCTCTTTCTCGAATTCACCACATTTGTCATTGTTACAAGAGAAACGTACAACCGTGTAGGCGGCAAAATGGGAAGTATCAGTAGGAAATAATATCTGGCCGCAATCGTTACAATACAATCTTTCTAGCAAACGTCCAAATCGATTGATCAGCGAAACAAATTTGTAGTACTGGCCTTTTGGAACTAGGTCCTGCATTTTGTTTCTTTCATCAGTATCAAAACCCAAGATGTTGCAGAAATCCAGAAGAGTGTAACGTTCCCATTGTTCGGGATTATGAGATGTCTCACAATTTTCGAAGCAAGGCCCACCTCGACACCACCAAAAGTCTCGATTAAGTGTATCGTGCTTTTTATTTGCTAGCCGCCCTTCGCAGTACTTGATTCCAGGTGGTTTTTCACTTCGCTTATAGTTAACAAGGTGAACATTATTAATATATTTATTTCCTGGCAAATCGATAAAAAACCTCTCCTTTTTCGCAAAATCATATACCTCTTCTTCGTATTTTTTTGGTACGCCCCAGTGTAACAACTCTGAATTCCACTTACGACCAGGAAGTTCTTTAACCTTTTCCTTTAAACGTTTAAAATGAGGATTAACGACAAAATAGTTATGTCCATAATGGTTCGTTTCATCTTCACCTACCTCAAAGGAAATTGCGAAATAGAATGAGTTACCAAAATGCCTTTTTGTTATACTTCCTTTAGTTTTCCAATTAAATTCATTAACCATTCGGCCAGAACATTCCTCAAAAAAATTGCCGAGTGAAAATTTTCTTTTATTATTCCCATACAGATTTTCCAGAACACATGCTAATAATTCGGATTCAGCTAAGAAACGATGTTCTTGTTTGAATTTAACCAACCCTTTGATGATAATGTCAATTGACAGATCCCATTTTAATTCGTTAGACCATTCAGTATCGATTTTGTATAAATCTACATCTACCCGTTTAATCTCATTAAGCTTTTCTACTGTTAGGCTAAAATCACCCTGTGCACACAAGTAAAATAGCCTTTTAATTATTTTGATCTGGTCGGATGAATCGAAATATATAAATTTATTTTTAAGGAACTCGAAATCAAAAGTTTCTTGTCTACCAAAAAACCAAAGGATCAGGGAATAAAAAGGGTTATTTAGTTTGTCCAACTGAGGTAGAACATTTTCAACATCTTTTGATCGGTGTAACAGCTTAATTAACTTATACTGCCTTCTAAACGTTTCCCGGCTTGTAATAATTTGTTGTTCCTTTAAACACTCTAAGATAATCTTTTCTTGTTCTTGGCTGGTGAATAAGTCCATAATTGCCCAACGGTCTAATCTAACTGTTGCCTGCTCATATGACATGTCATGTATTAACTTTACTACAGCTGCCTTTGGAAAAATATAAACTTCTCCAGATTCCCATAGATTGAGATAAGCTTCGCTATCAAGTAGCTCGAACAATTCACCATTAAACAACTCGAAATCCCTTGGCTCCAAATAATCATTTGCTAATTTGCATAACCAACTCAGATTAATTGAGTGATCATTTTTAGCTTTTACCAAAAGCAACGCTACGATATTTTTAGAGTTGTTTACTCTTTTTAACAACTCAATGAATTGCCTGTTATCAAGAATTAAGACGTTTTTAGTGATTATACTTTCATCGATATGGAAATATAATCCTTCACAATAAAGAATTAGTTTTTCCTGGTCGTCACTGGAAAATTCCACATACTGGTTGAAGGAAGTTAATAAATCAAATCCGGTTTTGTCAATCCAATACTCTTGATTAAATATTTGTGTTGATAATGCAAAATTATTTAAAGAATTTTTGTTCATTACAAATCTTTCAAGAAGTGAATACCCTGAAAGCAAGCCGTATTGTTTACTATAGAGCTTCAAGAGTTCGAGTTGACCTATTAGATCAAGTTTTGAAAGGAAGTTGATTCGTCTTTGCATAGTAACAGTACTATCGCAAAGATCTAACAGGTTAGGAATTTCGCCTAATCCGTTCTCCCATAAAAGCACTTTATCATCGCAACGTTTAATAATTGCTTTTTTTATCTTCTCATCAACATGCTGTTGAACAGAAGTCAAATAATTGATGCCGTAAATGCTTTTTGTTCCATTATATTTCATAAGGTCTGATTCAGATCTAATAACTGGAATCGCCTTATAAAGCCCCAAAAGGTCTCGATTAAATTTCTTTATAAAAAATGTTTCAAATTTCTGCATAAACGCCTTATCGGCTAGATCTAAATGTTGCAGAAAAGGAACCAAATCTTCAATATCGTCGATTTGAAAATATTCAACCATCTCACTAGTAAACTTTATTTTATTAGTTTGTTTTGGTAAAAGTTCCTTGATAGTTCGAAGTGATATTGACCTGATATTGTATCTGCTGACACTTCGCCGTTCATCAACAATCACGTCGGCTTTTCTATCAATAGATAGGCATAGGGATAAGTGTGAAAGGGTTAGCCGGTAAACTTGTATCTGTTTTCTTGGTTGAACGCAGGTTTGAATTGCGAAGGCATCCCCAGATGCAATCGAAATACATTCTTCAACAAAATCAGTGTCTCGAATTTTAAAATCAGGTTGACTAGCCGACCCAATTAACCCAAAACCCTTTTTTAAATCATACCATTTTACAATCCCTATAACCATGGTTGCTAAGATATCCGTTTTCGAGGGCAAAGGAAAGAATCGCGAACTTTATTAAGGCGGCGAGTTAACCGCCACATCCGACGATGCAGAAGGATCGGAGTTTACGGCTAGTTTGCCGGTGTGGCGTGTCAAAGACTATTTTACAAGAGAGCATCACAGCACTTGATATTCCTGTTACAAAGTATAAATCCAGTGCATTTGACAGCCAAAGAACAGTGGCTTCATCTACAGGTATGACGACTGTTATAAATGTGGTAAAATTTATCCGAGCTGTAGCAGATCAGTTATGAGCAGTTCAACATCCCAAAAACACTGTTCGGCGATGCGGCCCGTTTCCTGGTTGAAGGAATGAATGTGATCATTTCCATGGAGAGTGAAGAACCGATCATGGCTCCTTCCTTTGTCGAGCTGGAAGTAACTTATTCTGAACCCGCCGTTAAAGGCGATACCTCTACCAACGCATTAAAAAGCGCTACGGTCGGCAATAACATCGAGATCAAAGTACCGGTTAGTCCACCAGGGCGATAAAGTAAAAGTAGATACCCGCTCTGGAACTTATGTTGAACGGGTGAAATAAGCTGGAATGTATAAAAAAGCGGGCATAAACATTCCGTGAATAAAATGGCCACCATTGCTGATCACCGGGTTAAGATCTTAAGCTGGTAGAAATAACGTCAGGATACTGGTCGGGCGTTAGGGAAAGATCTTCCAGGCACATGCCGGCAACTTAACCGTCAAATCGGAAGATGGAGATAATCGGAATTTACGGTGTATCTGCAGATATCATAATAAGCCAGTTGTAGAATATACAACTGGCTTTCATTTACTTGCTGTTTTTAAAATAAGAGCCAAATTGACGACTCCAATCTTCCAGGTTATGATGAATAATTCTTTTTAAAAAGGACGGATCCGTCATAGCCGTTTGCTTATTTAAATCAGCTTTTTTGTTAAAATGCGATAAAGTAAATAGGAATGTTGCATTGCCAGTTTTAAGGTTTTCCAACACCATTAAATCATCAGGGAAGTATTCAAACATTAAGTATTCATTGAACCCTCCCACGCCCATTGTTACATCAGATGGTTTTTTTTCATTTAGTAAGGCAAATCTATAGCTATTACCTTCAGATAAGATACCGTCGCCATTGGTAATCAAATCCTTCTTTATTATTTCTAGTTTTTCATAAACAGTAAAATTACCTGGAGGTAAAATTCTCCTACTCTCAAGTTTAGTTACCGGAATGAAGGGCTCGAACTTATGATTATAGGGAAGGAAATAGGATCCTAATGCGATCGCCAAATTCATGGCCGCGCCTGCTTTCATGTAAGTAGCATCATCATCCGCCATTTTAAAGGCAGGAAAATGGAGAATAGTTTCACCTTGTGGTGTTACAGCTATTTCTAAAGCTAGGTTATACTTATGAAGAACTTCCCTTTCCCAGATGTGAAACTCCCTATCATAATCAATATCCTTTTCAAATCTCTTACTATAGTAGTGAATATGCTTCCAAATATCCTCTTTCCTTTCTGGTTGTTTTCGAACAAGCTTGCCTTTAGTATTTTCCTTTAGTACTCCTTTTTTACCTGTAACAATCACTGAGGATTTTCTCTGAGCTACTAGGTCCGTTATGTCCGAATCTTTCTTAGCAATATCAGTAAGATTCTTAATTCCAAAACCGATGTAAAAGGTCGCTCCTATTGGTACAATTTCTTTTAGGTACTTACTTGGATTCAAAACCCTGTTCATTTGGACGTCTCCTTCCTGACTCCTTTGAAAGGCTCGCCATCTTGTTTAACATCCATGAATCTTCCAGTTTCAGAATCCCTTTTAACCCATTGATCAATAGTAGGGTTAGATGTTTGGGAACGGTCTTTTACCGCTCCATGCCGGCGGTTGTCGCCTGATTTGCCATTTGTGGCCATTGTTTATAACATCAAATTAATACTCCCCAACATACTTCACATGTAGCCAGGATTAACTAATTCCGATTACTGGCATGTTGGTAACCACATGGCTAAGGAAGGAGCGACAAAAGCGTTGTTTAGTTTTAGCCTGTTGAGGCAGTGAGTTAAAAGTTTGCAATTACAAAACAATTGATACTTTTGCACCGTTGAATCAAAACACGTTTATTTGGAGACCCCTCCACTAAGCATTTATAAAGTTTGAAGCCTGAAAGATTTCGCACATCTGGTCAGGCTTTTACTTTATAAACCGACATGCTCAGTTCACATTTTGTACCAAAAAAATTAGTAAGGAGACTTATAATACGAGTATTTTTAGAAAAGCTTGCTATCTGGTGTTAATTTAAACGAAACTAACTAGTACATAAAATTTAAAAAAAATCATATAGGGTGACAGTATGGCATATTGAGTAAAAAACCTGTGACATTGTCGTAGGTTTTACATAGACCTGACAAAATGATAGGGATATAATTGATGCACCTCCGAGGTAATCCAGTTGTTTGTGGATGTGAAGCTGCTTATAAATTAATGATTGATTTTTGGCCTAATTGATTTTCAACCTCCACAATCTTTTCATGAGGATTAAGTGTACAAAGAAATGTAGCCCCATCAGATTCCAGATATCTTATTGTACTCCCATCAGTCGTGCTCGAACTTACTATTGTAGGCATTATTAGATAAAACTTTGCCGTTTTCTTGGTTTTAGCAATCTTCTTGACTAAACTGTTAATATCTGTGCAGTTAAGAACATGAAGATTTAACTTGTGAACACTTGTAGCAAAATTAACGGAGCTAACCGCTAGATGTACTTGATATGCATAATCAATAGAGATTGGAAAGTTTAAGATTTTATTGTCTTTAGTCGGCACCGATACGTTGGTAGTCAATCTGGATTCTTGTGTTAATGCAATCAAATCTTTTGCATTCAATGAAAGCATTGGGTTTATAGTGGCAAATCTAAAAATGACTTGGTCAAAAGGCTCTGCAGATATAAATTTCCGAATCACAGTGTCGATGGATTGTACTTTTAGGGATATAATACTGTCTGGAACCGCGATCCTTGACAAGTGTGGGTATTTAATTATAAGATCGACTTTTTCTGCAGCCTTCATTCCATTATTATGCAGATCAATTGGCAGCGTGGCAAAATCAATTGACTGTTCACTTATTTTGGTTCCAATGTAAACCTCTGAAATTTCTTCTGTACTTAACTTATGCCCTCCGAGGCTTAATGAAAGCTCTGGTTTATCAAAGGTTCCAGACCGCTCCGCAATGCTTTCTGAACTTATTATTCCCCAGATTGAAAGTATTATAGCTAATAGCGCTAATCCGAAGTTAATGAAGTCGGCATATTTTTTTAATGTTTTGGTCATTGGCGTGGTGTCGATTTAATATGCAATACCGTGAGGGCTTTCCTCGTCACTAAAATTTTGAGTGCGGCTTAATGAGAATTTATAAAACAGGTTGTATTTTAACTGGCAGAATTACGGTTTTGTTTAAAAGGATAGGGAAGCTTTTAGGCCTGAAACATAAACTGAAAATTTATTAAACCATAACTTCGGAATCTCAGGATCTAAAATCCCACTGGTTACCCACGAAAACATTATACCGATAAATAGCAAACTCCAATCTTTAGAAGATATTTTATTGCTATTTGCTTCAAGTCTTCTAATGTCAGCTTGTACTAGATCAACATGAGTTTTTGATAAAGCCGTGTCGGCTAAAATTAAGTTCTGAATATCCAACAATCCTTTTGAAATACGATCTACTTCAATTGAAGAGAAAAACTTTTCACCATTCTGATATTCGTCATTAATATCCTCGTAAAGTTGATGCTCAAACTCGTCTTCAGTCCAAGGATCTCCAATCTCCAACTCTGTTACTATCGTATCAAGCCATATCTCCAAATAAGGCAAGTTTGGCTTCCACCCACCAACATTTGCAGAATGGGATATTACTTTGTCTGGTCCCGGGCGCATTACAAAACCATCCTTATCTGTTCTAAAGTACAGGTCAGTATCTCTAAAAGTCAACTTAAAAAAATTATTGGTCACCGGTTGAAAATCAAACTGCTTTAGTTTTAAGCCCTTTAGTTTTATTAAATCAGTAATCTCCTTTTGCCGAGACCTAAGCATTACAGTTTCCATGATCATGGTAATACATCTATTATTGTCCAATACCTTATTAAATTCTATTCTAAAAATGTTGTTGGACAATACTCGTCCAAAGCGGACTTATTTAATTCAGTCTAACTCTTAAACAGCTTTTTCCACTTATTATGAATGGGTGGAGATACGTTAACATAATTTATTATCCCGCCATCATTGCTAGGATTATACTGCTGGACTATTTTCCATTCTTGCGTGTAATCCCCTCCCGCAAAATCTTGGAATGTGGCTTTACCACTTAAATCATCTTTGGGAACATACAGTTTGACCAAGATAGGAGAGCTTGGTTCAATTATCTTCCAATGCTTATCGTTAGGTTGTTTGTTTTGGCTAAGCTCACTTTGAGCACCAATTCGGAAATTAAATATTGGATTGTTTATAGCTTCAATTTCTACTTGAACCATCCTGATGCCGTCATACTCTATGCTCCCACCCACTGCATTATATATTATATCTGGCAGAAATTGACGATCGATATTTAACTGCTGCAGTAAGTTTGCCTTGGATTGTAATTTTAGTGTTTGAACGAGCCCGATTGCTGCGCCTAATGCTGCAGTTGCCTGTATCCAATCTGTAACATTGGCATCTAAAAAAAATCTATCCCAATTCATTCAATAAAATTTATTGTTCAATAACATTATCATATTTCAATTGCTAATTGATTTGAACTGTTTTAATAAAATAATCCTCGGTCTCTTCATCCACTAAATACACATAACACCCTTTCATCCCCCTGGTCATCAAAGTACGATATGTGTTCTTAATGATTCTATCTAAGCGTCCTGCTGTCTCTGTCGGTGCTCTTTTCATCAGGGATTTGTAGCCTCTCACAGAAGAATCGTTCTTAGATCGCTTGGTTGCATCTGTAATAATTTGACCGTCCCTAACGACAAGATCCTCTCCGACAATAACGCCAATGTAATCTACTTCCAGTCCCTGGCATGTATGAATACAGCCTACTTCATTAACCGAGTTCGGACTCATGATCCAAAGGCTACCGTCATCGGTTAAATTCCATTGCATGGCAAAATCATCATCCGGAAATACAATATCTTTTGCTAAAGGATTTTTCTGGCTGACCCAGTCCCAGCAATATCCTGCCACAAGGCGCGCCTTGTTATTTTCCTTGTTCTTCTCAAAGATCAGATCGCGCAATTCTGAAGGTGAACTGCAAACGCGGAAGTCATAGTCTTTTGTATCCAGCGTAGGGTTAGCCGTTTCTTTTATCTGCAGGCTATGATCGAGCCATGCCAGGTATCCGTCCGAACCGTTACACCGAAATTGTGAAGTGAGATCCAGTTCATGAACTTTTGCACCGGAGGCGACCGCCCAATTAATTAATTCCGACTTTTCGCCGATATCGTTAAGAGTTACGCGTTGATCCTCATCAATAAAGAATACAGAGAATTTTGAAGCCTCAATGATCTCCTTTATCTGGTTCTCACCCAGGTTCTTGAACATGCCCGACTTTTCATTGAGCCGGTGTGCTTCATCAACTACCAGTGCATCAAAGGTATTTGCATCTGCCCCAATATATGCCCCGGAACCTTTGAACAGGTTAGAAATAACCGTTTTCTTCAGCGTCCCTGTAAGTTTGCTCTCGTAGACGGCACGCGGTGCGGCGTTCTTGGTTACATACTGTGTATTCAGGCCCTTTTTATTAAGCTCGACTAAAAGATTTACGGCAACAACAGATTTTCCCGTGCCGGGACCGCCTTCAACGATCAGCACATTTTTATTGGTTTCAGATGACTGCTGTGCAAGTGCTTTTGCAGTCTCAAATACAACCTTTTGATCATCGATCAGGATGAATTCATCATTACCCTTGAGCATGGAGGCCATGCTGTCCGCAAGACTTTTAGACGGCTTGATCTTCCCGCATTCAATACGGTACATGATCCGGCTCCTGTCTCCAAATTTTACAAAGCGCTTAATGAATTCACGAAGCTTGATGGCATCCGGCTTAAGGAATATCGGAGCCTTCTCTATATACTCTGAATAGAATTTGTTGTCAATAATACCATCCGCGGTGTAGTTATGCAGGTATGCGCATGGGCTGAGCTGTATATTCTCGTCATAAACCGCCTGGTTAAAACCATTCAGCAGCGCTGCATAGGACCATGCCTGGTATGAAGGATGGGCAGTATCCTTATAGCTCCCCCTGAATGGCGTCCGGATAATGCTGTCACGGTTGGTTAGCTCGGCTTCCGACCATTGCTTTAATTCGATCAGCACCGCATGATCAGCATTGCTTGAATCCTGCCCTGTAATAATAAAATCCAGGCGCTTGGAAGTTTGAGGGATATGATATTCTATCGCCACATTGCAGTCGCCGGGAATTTCAGGATCCTGCAATACGGTACCCATGTACATCAGGGAGTTTTTCCAGGATAATAACTCGCTTGAGCCTACCCGTTTTCCGGCGTAGGTTTCGAAGTCCTCGCGAACAATATTTTCAATGTCGTTGGAAAGAATATCATTCAGAAACTGGGTCTTGGTAGAATGGTATACGATCATCCGCTAAAGTTGATCGTATTTCTTAGCAGTTCCCTTCGCTTTATCCACCGGGTATTTCGCCCGATTCTTTTCTATCTTATCCAGTACGATCTTATTAATATCAAAGCCGTATTTCTCTGCAACCAGTAACGCATAACCAATCACGTCAGCCAGCTCATCCTTGATCTTTTCAGGGTCGGCTTCTTCGGCCTTCTTCCAGAGAAACAATTCATTTAATTCCGAAGCTTCGATGGAGAGTGCCAAAGCAAGGTCCTTGGCATTGTGAAACTGCTGCCAGTCGCGTTCCTCCCTGAACTTAATTAGTTCTTGTATAAGCTTGTCCCAATCCTGCATGCTGTTAAAAAGTAGATGCCCTAAAGTAGTAATTTATTGAGGACATTACCATATAAAGCAAAATAGTTAATTCAAACGCTGATTGCAGCCAATATCTTTAGAGATCTAGCTGGTAAATCCACTTGACCAGGGATGAGTTTTTAGCTTAAATGGCTCTCTGATATAAAAGGCCTATTGCGTAACTTAGCTACCTCCTAGATAACAAGCCATTAAAATAAATTCGTCTGACCGAAAAAGCAAAGGCTTAACCGCAGGTTCTCTTAAAGATCTGCGGACAGTTAATTTCCGTCGGAGTTAACTTGTGGCGAGCTTCCCGCCGCAACAAGGGCTTGGGATTCACACCTTTATGAAAGCAAAAAGATTTTTCGAAGTAGAAAGGTGCTACGATTCGAATTTACTCAAAATAAAGGCAGGCCAGTCTTCTCTATAACTCAACCATAAATGAACAAGCACATGATTATTGTGGTAATTAACAAAATCGCGACAAACACAACCCATACAGTTACCGAGAATGTACTAGATATCCAAGTGTTTTTCCCGTTATTGTAACTTGAAACATCCATTGAATAATCTATCGCGGAATCTACTTTGCCAGCTACTACTTTATATAATGCCCTAAACTGCCTCTCTTTGCTTAAATAGTATCCATCAAGTCCCCAAAAAATTAGGACAGAAATATAAGAGATCAGGATATATTTAACATTAGCATCGTTTGCCGCCAAAGCACAAATTGCGGAAATTAAAGTAATTGCCCACCCCTTAATCAAAAAAGAATTGGAGTTCATTCTAGTAATTACATTTTGGATAAACTCTAAATGTTTTTGTTTGTTATCAGCCATGTTTTCAGCATAAAAAATTAAAGAAAGATACTGGCACCTAGTCAAGCGAACGAATCTAAACCATGGTTTCCATTTTGAGCGGATCATTTGGCAACGACATTGAAAAGTGAACAAATGATCAATTCCAATCTATAGGTTTCTTCATAGTAAACTTATCAAGTTCTTCAAGAGTGCCATTAAATTGATTTACATCAACTCTTTGACCATTGGATGTTGAAATTCCGTTGACAACTTCAGTGGTACTAAATTGCCAAAAACTCCAGTTTTTTACTCCGGCAGGCAAAATTGGGGATTTTATTCTATTCTTCCCGTAAACACCAATCCACAATGGATAAGTACCATATTCCGATTCATTGGCAAGGGCTTTTACCAAATTGTAGCGGGCGTAAATAATGGGTTTTACTCTATATTCTTCTTCGAATAAATCGAGTATTATTTTAACATTTCTTAGCATCTGAATAAAAGATGAGGATTGAATATTTGCCGAATGAGATAGGGCATCTAAATTAAGAATCGGCGGAAGATCTCCAGGTTGGAGTTTAACTGTTTTGATGAAAAGATCCGCTTGTTTTGATGGATCTGTCTTAACTGAGAAATAATGATATGCCCCCCTTACAAAATTGAATTTTCTTGCATTCGGCCAGTTATTAACGAAGCTTATATCAACTCGTCCATTGCCATCAGTCGCTTTCATTAAAATAAAGTCTACTCCTGACCCCTTTACTTTCAACCAACTCTCGATTTTGTTTAATCTAGAGATATCAATCCCAACTGGCTTACCTTGATTGAATATTTCCTTTAACCGCGGCGATAGTTGTGATGAATCAATTTCTGCTGATTCTGAAGTAACCGAATCTATTTGCTCCGCGAGCGTTGAATCGGTATTAAGGTTTGACTTGGATGAGTCGCTTAGGTTTTTAAGTACCACATTATCAGATTGTTGATTAATTCTCAAATAAAAAATGAAGGCAACTAAAGGCAAAATGGCTGCCATGCCATAAGTGAGTAACTTTATTTTTCTTTCCTTCTTTGCTATTTCCTGATTTTTAGCTTCATATTTAGATTCAAGGGAGTTCAATCTTTTCACCTGAGTTTCCAACAGATCGTCTTTGTATTTCATCGAACCGGTTATCGTGGTGTGATCGATATCTTCATTTTCACCTGAATAATGCATTACAGAAGATGAGTTCTTTGCCAAATTTACTAGTGTAGTTCTGTTATCTACCAAATATTTGGCCTGATTTAATTGTACGGCAATTAATGCGGCTATTGCTTCATAGGCATAGCCCATTCTAGCAGGATCAATTAAACCCTCATCTATAACCGGAAGACGTTCCCCAAAACTGTAAAATGGAGTATATGGTATTTTAGTAAATAATAAAAAGGTTTTTCGGTTAACATCTTTAGGTAGCCAGACGTCATATATTTCAGCCAAACCCTTTTCAAATTTTTCCATCCATTCATTAATTTTCTCCGTCTCCGAATTATCAATCCTGGTGGGTATGGGTAAGGTCAATAAATTAATTCTATCAAATGGCAACTTCATCTGAGCCTTTGCGGCTTTTGCCGCAACCCTTCTTACACCTTCAAAACCTTGATCAGTAGGGGTAAATAATAACGCTAAAATATCTGGCAATTGAATAGTACACACACCACCTATATCCGTTACCCCGGTGCGGCTGTCTATAAAAATAAAATCAAATTCCTTTTTCCAATCGTTCCTCAAATCCTCAATAATTTGGCCCCCGTTACTATTGGTATAAAAATTATTGAAATCAAACGCTCTCACCTTGTCATAATAATTTTCGTCGAAATTGCCGGAAGTTATCAGGTTAAGGGATTCTATATTAAGATTAGATTTGAAATCATCATATTTAATGGGCAATAAACAATCTCTCCAAGAAACTTTTTTTGTAGTCGAATCTGTTGCGCTGGTGAGTATATCAATCAAACCTGGTTTTGCCCTTGCGCTATCGATAGATATATAATCTTTAAAAAAATTCTCCAGTCCCGGTGCTTCTAAATCCCAATCTATTATTAGAGTTTTATATCCCCACTGAGCTAATACTACTGAAACATTAGCCAAGGCAAAGCTTCGGCCGACTCCCCCTTTATAAGAATAGAAAGTTACAATCGTACCAGCTTTGTCTATTATTTTTTTATTCATAGAGTAGGTAGTGGCATGGGATTTTGGCTTGCACTATAGCTAAACGGCGGAATAAAATATGAGTCGGATCTCCAATCAGGGTCCCATGAGGGAGCTTGTGAAACAACAGGGTAAATACTTTTTCTTACCCATCTTAGTACAATTGTTCTAAGTTCATCATAAGCTAAACTTTCCTTAAAGCCACTGCTAACGGAATTATACTTTAAGTTTAACCGCAAAGGAGAAATATTCAGAATTAAATTTCGCATTCCAACATCTCTAAAAACGGGACTTTGTTCTTCTATGGTAGTTTCTTCTTCATCAACAAAGACAATTGGGAAAATTAGTCCCGTATGATTCGGGTTGTTAGCTCTGATATTTAGTACCGTTTCCCTTTTTAACATAGCAGCAAATTCAGAAGGGCACCAAATTGAATTAACAAAGTATGGAAGCGTAATAATACATACCATGCATTTTGAAAAAGCAACACCATCCTTTAAGACATCAGGCAAGTAAGCGCCTGACAGGGTTTGGCTCACATCATGAAATATGTCGTCTCGATTAATGGTTCCTTTAACATTTTCAAGGGATTCCCTGAGGATAGGTAGAAATATCTGATCCACCCACCTTTTTCTATCACCTCCCCATTTATAACTTACAAAAATATCATGACGGTAACTCATAATTTTAGTATTAAGGAAATCTACAAGGCTTGATTACTATCAATTGCCAGTTATCTACTATATTCAATGCTTGAATAAGTTCGACGCTCATATTATCTTTAAGTATGTCTAGTGTCTAATAAATTTCGAAAATAAATAGATAAATAACGCATGGTTTACAATAAATCTAAACCATGCAATTCTAAGAACTATTCTCTCCTACTCTTTGAGTAAAACCGTCGCCCACTTTCCCCAAAAAGCCAGAACGCTCCTCAAAACAACCTCAGCTTCTCCGTTTATGTAGTGAGAAATGCCATCACAACCAGCCGCACGAAGTTTCCATCTTCTAAGCGATGAAAATATGCTTCATTTAGGGCATTTGTGCCTCGAAAGCCTCGATTAGGATTAATCAACAGTTACCTAACGGGTGAAGAACGAAGCTTCCGAACCCAGCGGATAGAACCCACAAAACTTTTACAGGTATTTCAACCACCAATCTCCATGCGTTGCTTTATACTTTCCATACCACAGGCATGGTTTATATAGGATCACAAGCACCGCTATCCAAAGTAAATAGACCACCCCAAGTGCTACCCCGCTTTCCACTCCCTTCGGCCTCCCGAATGTCCCGGAAGCAAATTCCATCTGCTCCCAGGAAAAACCTTGCAGAAACAATAGTGCGACCAGCAAAAGGTGAATCAGGAGGAAGTGCATCAGAAAATAGAACAAGGGAACTTTCCCATAAACGGAAACTATTCGTCCAAGCCTGCTTGCGGACCTTTCGGTGAATGCCAGCATGAGGAACATAATGCCCAAGGTGACCAGGCAGAACATTAAGGAGGGTGCATACTTGGTTACATTAATAAAGGACAGGAACGTAAATACTGTCGTCTCTTGTGGGGTCCAGGTTACGGGATCGCCATAGCTATTGATCAATCGAAGCGCTGCAAACAAAAGCAATGCGCCGACACCGATCCTGATGAATAAGCTTTTCCTTTTTTCATCCGCCAGCTCAAAAAACTTTCCCGAAGCAAAACCCACAAGCATGATTCCTAACCATGGAACCGGTGGATAAGCCATCACGAAGACTCTGCCCGGGGAAAGCGGAATGGCAGTGAGATTAAAAAGCAATGTAAAAAACGTTTTTGCAGAACCTTCAGCGAATGGTATCAATGGAAACAGGTTGTGACAAAACAGGATGACAAGGCCTATGAAGCCTATTGTAACCGGCGATGCATTCAGCAGCAAACCAAGAACGATAAAACCGAATCCGATAGCAGCAATGACTTCGAACAGCAGCGTATGAAATGCAGGGTCGAAAAACAAAATAAGATTGACCACCAGGAATTCCAGCGCTATTAGATAGCACCCACGTTGAATGAGGAAACGCCTGCTGGCCGCCGCATTGTTCGCGTTCTTAAAGGAGATATACGCCGAGGTCCCGGCTAAGAAAACAAATGTGGGAGCACATAAATACGTGATCCACCGGGTGAAAAACAACAACGGCGTCGTTGTGTCTAAATTAGTAGGACTTTGGGTAATGGCATCGACGTGCATCAGGTCGCGTACATGATCCAGCGCCATGATCACCATAACAATTCCACGGGTAACATCAATCGAGTTGATCCTTTTCATCGCTGGTTAAGGGGCGACTTTCCTAAGCTGATTGTCGTAAACCAGATCAGGGAAAAACATAAAACGGCTACTTTCATTGCACTTCTCTCGGTTGCTGCTCTTCTTCCCGTCCTTGAACAGGTATGATGGCGGGCAATTGAAGGTAACAGAAATTACTGAAGACGGAGCATCCCGGGCGAATTACCAATTTGCAGATGCCGTTGCAGTAAAACCTTTCGAACTGCGCTTGGCGATTGGAAATCACGTACAAATGCACCCCGATTTCCACCCGGCGAAAGAATCTACTAATACTATTAAAGCTTTGCGTCATTTCCACTCCTGATCACGACAGCACAAATTAAGCCTACTCATCCACCGTTACCATTACTCCCCTCTCTTAAAAACCAGCATCTCCTCACCTTCCCCGAGGTAAAGCATTTCATCACTGACTTTATAGGAAAGTGGTTTACTGGTTAGCAGGCTTAGGAAACGATCTTCTATATTGTCCTCAAGACAAGCCATCTTAGTCGAAGCAAGGGGCTTGAAGGAAATCTGAAGTCCTGTTATGCTGAAGCCGCCTGTGAAACGGTTACAGCCGCCGTAGCCGGAAGCCTTGCCTTCATTAAGATTCAGTTCCAGGAAAGGTATTTTCTTTCCGGCACCGGCAGTCATTGTCGTCGAGCCGATGCGCTGCAACGTCCAATGTTCGTTCAAACGATAGTTCCCGATAAACCTCCCGCAACCACTGAACTCCTGAAAAGCGTTATCTGTATTCTTTTTCGCGCTAACCTGTACTTTCCAGGCACTCTTCTCACCCGACATACTGTTTGTGCAGACTTGTTTAAATAGTTGCACGGTAAGAACGCCTTGCTCTGTTTCAGCGTGGTAGCGGGTTACGTTGGCGTCGGCTGCTTTTACGCCTTTTACTGAAGGTGCAGTAATTTCCAGGCCGGCCATTGTTTTAAAATGCATGGATCTGTCGAAGTCAATTTCCAGCGACCAGGCGGGTTCATTTCCGCTTGCTAAGAAATCCACCCCCTGTATTGCCTTCTCATTGCGGAGGGCCGCATTACTTTCCCCGATCGTTTTATGTAGTTGGTAAAGTTCAGGGAAACCAGAGCTTATTTTCTTGCCGTTACGATCCAGCATCTCCAGAGTATTGCCTTTAAAAGCATACTGAAATTTGTCTCCTTTGGCTGGTGTTAAAGTAATAAGACTGTCGGGGCTGATCTGCCACGTTCCCGATTGAGTAAATCCAGTCCCTGCTTTCCCCAAATAGACCGAATGAGTCTCAAAAGAACCATCCGCTTTCAGGCTTAACCGGTAAGCAATACCTTCGCAATCTGCGCATGGGAGTTCTCCTTCCCAGGAGGCTGCAACCTGCTGCATTAAAGCCGGGGAAACCTGCGTATCCGTGGTACTTTTAATGGCTTTACAGCCTGCAAAGGCCCAAAAAAGCAAAAATAACAAAGACAATATCCGGTTCATTTCCATTCCCATTTAGAACTTAGAGAAGTTTGGAAATGTTTTCGTTTAACCGGTTTGTGAATTTTTATATCCAGCCAGGCTTCCCTTAGCATGATTCTTGCCTGCAAGAAGCGATCTGTCGGATCGGCAGCTTGAAATATTTAACCGCAATTAAAATAAGGTCCGGGTTTCTGAGAGGGGGCATATTCCGGAACATTTAATTTAATGGAAAACAAAGACCAAACACTTCTGCAGGGAATAGACACTGTCATTCTCAGGGTTTGCAATATTGACGTTTCTAAGGCCTGGTACCAGGTTAAACTGGGCTTGAAGCCTATCTGGGAAGACTCCAGGATGAGCCTGGTGGTGCTGGACACCAATAGTCCCACCAGCTTAACGCTCTGGCAAACAGACCAGCTGGTGAGCGTCAACCGGCGGACCGCCTCATTCCCTATCTTTAAAACCACCGACGCTACCCTGCTCCGGGAAGTGCTGGAAAGCCGGGACGTAGAGGTCGGCGAGGTGATCCAGGATGCCCTGGTCAGTTATTTCCCCTTTTATGATCCCGACGGAAACGTGCTGGAAGCCTGCCAGGTGAATGAATGAGTAGGGAGTTGGGAGCTTGGAGTTTAGAGTGTGATGTCTAAAATCTAATGTCTAAGCTCTCCTTTCCCGCTTACCTCGGCGATGAGGAATTTATTCCCCAATAAGTGCCCGCAGATATTCGCAGAAAAGAATCGTAGATATTCGCGGATTTCAGTACAATCTCAGCGTAAATCTGCGAATATTTTCCGCGCGAATCTGCGGGAAATAATTGCTGCCCCCTCAACTCCGAGTTAAAATTCGTATTTCCCAGTTAGCCACCAACTAGTCTTAATACTAAATACTAAATACTTAGAACTTAGTACTTAGTATTTCCCTCAGCCGGCTCTGTGATTTTAATCGTTGGACCTGTTGTTAAACTGCCGCCGCTATCGCTATCAATGGTAAAGCTCCTGCCAGTTACGCCCTGCGTGTTAGCAGACCCGGTCCAGAGCTTACCGGTCATCAGGTAACCCTTTGCTCTCGTATAGGCCCTGTCGCAACCGATCTCTTTGGAGTAAGTTTTCCGTGGCTCTAAAGTATGGTGATCGTCGTTCGTAAACTTTATCATCGCCTTTAATGGTGCCATGCCCTGTCCGTAAAGCAAAATGCCGCATTCTACCTGCTCCAGGTATTTCGTAGGCGTTATTTCCACCACAAACCTCCCGGGCTCAGTCATCCTGACGCTCCACCGGGCCTGGCCCTGTGCATGCTGAACAATGAAGAATAATATGCAAAGCAGAATACCTCTCTTTGCAAACCCTGGTTTATGTAAGGTTTTCATAGCTTTTTAAGTACTAAGTAGTAAGTAGTAAGTACTGATGTACTCACCTCTCCTGTATCTCCCACTGTTGGTGGAACTTGTATGTATTCTGATACAGCGAGATCTGCATCCGGTCGCCGCCGCCATATGAAGTGAGAACCCGCGTATCTCGCTTTGGTTGTATGAAGTAATTACCGTTCCCGTGCTTGATCAGTTTCCATTTCTGATTCTCTTTACTGCCACAAGGAGTCTGAATTACATCGGACTGTGAAGAACCTAAACGGGCTTCCAGGCACATACTGCTGTTCTGAGCAGGGCGGATGAGAAAATAACCTTTGTCTGCCCCGGACAAAGCCGTAAAAATCCATAGCTGCGAGTCGAGCTTCTTGTAAGCAGTCTGCTCTATGCTTGCCCCGGAATCACTGGCATCACCAAACACCGTAATGACCTGCTTGTCGTTGTATTGATTGATGACATATTGCTTTCCTGGCCTAGGAAAAATAACCGGCACATCTTCTGTGTCGGTGATGGTAATCTTTGGACCACTCGTTAAAGTGCTGCCGCTATTGTTATTAAAGGTGAAGCTTTCTGCAATTTCATCGCCTGTATCACTAATCCCGGTCCAACTGTTGCCCTTTATAAAATCCCCGCTTGCACTTGTGTAGGCCCTGTCGCATGTTATCCTTTTCGAATACGTGTTTCCGGGTCTTAATGTAGAATAACGTTCATTTGTAAACTGTATCGTTTTATGAAGTCTTCGATTGCCTTCGGTAAGCACAATACCGCATTCTACTTGCCCCAGGTATACCGTAGGCGTTATCTCCACAACATACTTACCTGGTTGAACCATCTTAACGTTCCACCGGGCCTGGCCGGCGACGTATTGAACGATGAAAAATAAAATGCAAATAAGAAGACCTCTTTTTGCAAATCCTGGTTTAAAGGTTTTCATATCGATTTATCATGAAAGTAATAAGTAATAAGTAATACGTAATGAGTGCTCAGGTACTCACCTTTCCAATATCTCCCACTGTTGATGGTACTTGTATGTATTTTCTGCGAGCGAGAGCTGCAGCCGGTCGCCACCACCCAAGGAGGTAAGAACTAAGAAATAGGATATATCAAACGAACAGTCAGGCTTAATTTACGGTGGGTAGTGAGAGGGCTTAAACGGAAAGGTTCCGGCGAAAACGAGGAATTTGAATAACCGTATTCCCTCTTTAATATACATTATTTCAGCGAATTATGCAACAGCGCCCATTGCAAAACCTTACCCCAGACTCCCAATTAATGCGTAACTTCTGGATAGCAAATACCTCCATCAATTAATAATTCTTAATTCTTAATTCTTAATTACCACCGCAATGTCCAAAAATAAAACAATAGCCCTCCTCCTGATCCTAGGTGCCATCGGGGTCATGATACCGTACAGCATTTTGACCATTACCTTCGACTATCCCGACATTCTGCGGGAAGCCAGCGGAACCATACTGACGAAATTCCACGACGGCGGGGCGGCATTGATCCTAACCTGGCTGGCCTTCGCCCTGCTGGGCCTTCCGCTGCTGGTCGCCTATTCGATGATCGGCCATAAGCTCGAGGACCTGCAGCCATCTATGCGCTGGGTGACGACCGTCGGGATCATCTCCGTTGTCGTGCAGCTCATCGGTCTCCTGAGGTGGGTGTTCGTGGTGCCTGTGCTGGCCACCGACTATATTACGGCTACAGACCCTGCCAGCCGGGAAGCCGCGATCGTCGGCTTCAAGGTCATTCACCAGTTTGGCGGCGTGCTGCTGGGCGAACACCTGGGGCAGCTCTTCACCATTATATGGACGGTCTTTACCGCCGCCGCCCTCCAAAAGGAAGGCATCATCCCGAAATGGCTGGCTTACTGGGCCTATATCGCTTCGCTAATCTACCTGCTCGCCCAGGCGGAACTGCTGGATACCGTCATTCCGCGTTTACCGGTGATCGGCATTGCCGGTTTCCTGGGAAGCACACTCTGGCTTGTATGGATCATCCTGGTCGGCATCCGGTTCCTCGGACAGGAAGAGGAGCATACCGAGACGGTGGATTCTATTTTATAATTCAAAGAAAGCTTACCGGGAACCGCACTTACCCAAAGGTTAAATTCGGGCTGCCAGTCTGGGCTTCACTCAAGCCTGATGGGCTTTATCCATTTTTTTGATTGTCAGGAGCATTTAACCCCGAAAACCTCCTTCAGGATATCCAGTGGCGGTCTTCCTATACTTTGGCTTAGGTCTTCTTTAGGTTAGTCCGCTAAATTAGTGGACTAACTACTAGATGACCTATACGAGACCTATCCAAAGTGTCCGCAAAAAGCCTTGAAAAACTCAGGAGATCCGGATGGAATTTTACAGCAAATTTAACTTTACGAAAAGCAGAACTTATAAAGAAGTCAATTCATTAAATGGTTAAGGATTGAAAAACTGTGAATATCCCTGCGCATTTTTCTCAGCATTCTGTGCTTATTTCACAAAAGCCTGAATAGCAGGATACTTAGCCTGCCTAAGCGTTATATTGGTGTTAAAATCATTGGGATATGCCGACAAAATTTGATGAAAAAAGGCTCTGGCTTGTCGCTGCCGCGGTGGCGTTCGCAGGATTCTTCGCTGTTCTGGTAAAAAAACTGCTCTCACTGCCTGACAAAGACGAGCCGGAGCTGCAGGGGAAGAAGATGCATTGTTACCTGCATCTTCCCGCTGAGATGATCGACAAATACGTGAAAAGCGGGGCAAAGAAAATGAAGTTCCGGTTTGTTAACGACAATAAACGAGTCAAACTGCACCTGGCAGGGTATGATGAAGAGATAAGCAATGCTTCAATAAGAAGATGGACGCTATCTCACCAGATAATGACGTGGAACTGGAAAACAAGAAGTTCGGATACTTCGAGGAAGAGAGCGGACACAAACTGTTGCACGATATTCTTACCGAAGAACCTCTCAGGGACTGGGATCTCAGACCCATTGAATGCGATCTGCCGGACGGTAAAGGCTATGTGAGCTACGAAATGTCGGACAAGTCGCTGCAGATAGCTATTCGTGTGAATCCATGTCCTCCGGGATGCAGGCCACCGGGCGGAGGGTTTTGAGTTGGGAGTTGGGAGTTTTGAGTTGGGAGTTTAGAGTTTTGAGTTGGGAGTTTAGGGGAAGTATGGCTCCTCAACAAACTTTAATATTTAATAAGCCACTCCGAAGCACTATCCTCCGCTGGCGGAGGTGCCCGCAGGGTGGAGGTGGTCAATATTTGCCTGGATTTAAATTTTGCGATAAGGGTGAGTGAACCACTTCTGTCTAGCGGAGGATAGAAGCCATGCAGCTTGACTGCCTGTCCCTGAACACACAGATCAACACAGGTTATTAGCAGGACCACCTCCGGCTGCCGATAGAGCAGCCACCTCCGCCAGCGGAGGATAGAAGTTATGCAGCTTTACTGTCTGTCCCTGAACACACGGATCTACATAGATTATCAATGGATTCGCATCTCATTAGCAAATTGACAAATTACCGAATTAGCACATTATCAAATTATCCCATTAACACATTACCTGAACATCCTTTCCTCAAACAGCTCCTGCTTAAAGCGTTTAACTTCCGCCAGGAAATTCTGCACGCGGCTCTTTAAGTACTGGTGCTGACTGGTGGAGGTTGCTTCGCTTTGCACAGCGCCGCCATGCCTGAGCAGTTCGATCAGCTGCCGGTAGTTAACCAGGTCGATCCGCAGGGAGTGCTTGCGGACTCGAAGCTGGAATATGCTCCTGTTGATCTTCTCCAGATCCGGTCGGTTCCGGGAATGCTGCTGCTGGTCGTATTTATTGATGACTTTGGTCAGAAAGCGAAGTTCGTTCTCCGCAAACTCCACGTCCTCCAGCCAGCAGGCTGACTCACTATATGATATGATTGTCGTTCTATGTTCCATTTTCAGATTGTTGATTCGTTAAAAACAGATGATCAGATTCGATGAGCGCGCGGCAATTCGTTATTAAAGTCTTTGGGTTCGTATTAAAAAATGTTCCCGAATGGGTAAAAACAATTTTATATTTCATTAGATCCCTTAATTACCAGCTACATACCCTCCTAATAATTATAAAACAGCTTATTTGTTTAAATATTTTAACAACAAGGCCCGGGAATGGGACAAAAAGACAAGATAATCAGGTATAATTTCTGACTAAAATCCATAAATCACCCCTACTAATTAACATTTTTTAAAAAACGCGATCAGTTTGGCAGGTAACCCCTTGCAAATTTTCAAAAAACACGCTGTTTTTCGCACTTTTCATAAAAATGCAAGAAATGATAAATTTTATTTTACTAAGTGTATAAAGTACACTATATTTGTCCCAGCGAGTTCATATTATTGGTTAGTATCAAACTCGGTTTAATTGGTTGGTTAGAAACATCTCCATTCTCCCCGTCTGGAGATGTTTCATTTTTAGGGACCTTAAAGCGTTTATAGGTTTAGGGTTTAGGGATCAACTCTGATTAAAAAGCGAATGACCATATGAAAATCTCCACTGCTCCACTAATTAGGATTAACACAGATTGTCCACAGGCAATCCCTTCCCATTAGAAAATAGACTAATTAGCAAATTGAGTCCACCACAGATTCCACGAATTATTAAAGAGTTTATAGGGTTAGAGGTTTAGAAGTTTAGAGGAATGAACCACCTCCGCCCTTCGGGCACCTCCGCCAGCGGAGGATAAAAGCAACTGCATTCAGTAAAAGTCAAACTCAAAATATAAGTTAAGACGCAGCTTGGCGAGGAGCCTGGCATCTAACTTTAATTTCTGTTAAGCCGCTCCGAAGCACTATCCTCCGCTGGCGGAGGTGGCTGCCCCTATCGGCGGACGGAGGTGGTCCTACTCAATTCGGAAACGTGCAAATGGCAAATTGTATATCTGCACTCTGTCCTGTTATCAAGACAGCTGATCGCTGCCTTGTCCGGACTATGCGGGTCTTTTGTCACTTTATTGTTGGATTGCCCGCCAATTCGGCGAAAGAAGATAAGGAGCTTCCCCGCTTTTAAAATAATTCCGCGGACCTTCGTTTTTTGGGATGCTTTTTGCGAAGAAATTTGCAGGGAGGCTGAATGAAAGAAGGCTGCCGATTTAACAAAATTTTAACATGCATAAAACACCTTCTTCATAAGGGAAGGGGATCTTTGTAAAAAGCTACCGCTATGAAAAACACTATACTGCATCTGTTCCACTGGTTCTCATCAATTATCGCCAGAGTATTCAAGAGGTTTATAAACGTGCGTGGAAAATACACCTGGGACAAGCAAAGCCAGAATGTGCTTTTTATCTAATGTGCTAGTGTGATAATGTGCTAATGTGATAATGAATCGCGTTAACGGAAATGCTGTGAGGATTTATGAAGCGATTTTCCCCGGAAAGACGTTATTTAACAGCACCAATTACCACGGATTAGCAAAGACTTATTTTTGGTATCCACACAGATTATCCAAATTACATGGATTTTGTGCGACCGCCTTCGTGGTCGGGATCAATCACCATACTCTCTTCTACAGACCTTCGATACCTTCGGCATCGGCCCCGTTAAAATAACCCGCCTGATCAACCGAATAACCATCATCATCCTACGGATTGAATGCCTGTATGAAGGGAATCTGATCCCGAAGGGATCACAGGTTTATAGATTTATCCAGTCTCGATAACAACGACCTGGAGGGATCGAACTGAGCAGCACCGAAGCACTATTCCTGATTTATCGATCAACACAAATTACACGAATGGCACAAATTATCTTTGGGAAGATTCTCCCATCGACAAATTGACAAATTGCCGAATCAGCAAATTGTCACCTCCCATTAGCAAATTACCGTATTAGCAAATTACCGAATTATTTTTTCAGCTCGTTCTCTACGTCCTTCGGTGAGGACCCTACCGCCTGAACAGCCTGCTTTAACTGGCCGGGTTTAACGCCAAATTTTTTGGCCCAGTATTCTACTTCGTAGTATTCCTTGATATTGATGCAATCGCGATAAAAGCTGTTTGCAGGGTAGTTGAAATCCATAGTCGAGAGTTTTAATTTAATATTAAACAGGAACGTGCTATTGTTTCTTTATCAATAAAGACAAAAAGAATACCAGAAATCTTCTTTCCTAATACGGTGATCCTTTTGCTTTAATATAGTGAAAATTGACGAGATATCAATTTGTCGATGAGACAATTTGTCCATTGGCCAATGAGACGAGTGCAATCCTTGAAAGTCTTTTTTTATGAGCACGAATTTCGCGGATTAACACAGATTTCAATTTGTCGATAAGACAATTTACCGATTTGCCGATGATACGGGTGCAGTCCTTGAAAGTCCTTTTTTATTAGCACGAATTCCGCGGATTTCGCGAATTAAAACAGATTGGGATCGGAACATTGTCCCGGCAATTTACTGACTCTGATTACAATAGGTTCCCCGCATTGCAACGGGCCCATTGGCAAATTGACTAATTGGCAAATTGACTAATTGACAAATTCCCTTATATCCTTTAGTTCCTTTCGAGGGGAATTTTTATCGACAAAGCTGAGGAGGGTGTGGTAATACTCAGCCGCTTCTTCCGGCTTGCCGGATTTCCGGGCGGCTGTGCCGGCACCGTAAAGGGCATTGAAGCGGTTGGGATGCTTTAACAGAACTGCCTGGTACGCTTCAAGGGCTTTCGCCCGTTTTCCCATTTCCATCAACATATCGCCAAGCAGTTCCCGTGCTGGAATAACTTCCGAGGGGGTAACCGGGTGCTTCTCGGTTTTATCTTCCATATCGGCCGCGAGCTTCATCAGTTCCAGGGCCTTTTCATTGCTTCCCTCCCTGAACTGGATCCATGCTTCCGAAGCCTTCAACTGAATCAGCACCTGGTTCGCCTTATAGGCATCCTTCTGCCGGACAAGTGATTCATGATTAGTTTTAAGTGCTTCCAGGTCCGACCGTGCTGTCTTTATATCGCCTGTATGAACAGCGCCGAGCAGCCTGGTAAAATTGACGATGGCATGCTGCCAGGGGTAATCGGTCCATGTAACGCCGGGGCTATGCGTTTTAAGGGCTGCGGCTTCCTGCCATAGCTTATTTTCGAGCAGGTAGCGGGAAGGAACCGCAGCAAAGGCATAGGCGACCTTGAAATTAACAGGGTGAACCTCCCGGATGTCGTTGAGGTAATCCCATTGCTTCTTAGCCTGCTCATTATTTCCTTTCTGCAGGTATGCGTAAGCGAGATAATCTATTCCGTGAAGCTCCTCATCCCAGTGGCCCTTAATGCCGGCCGACTCGGCATAACACTGTGCCGAAGAAACTGAAGCCTGGTTGGAGTTGATAGCTTCCTGCCACAGGCCCAGCCGTGTAAAGATATGAGAAGGCATATGCAGGGCATGTGCCGACGACGGGGCAACACTTGCATACCTGCGGGCGGCCGGAAGTGCCAGTGTAGCCAGTTCCGGCGAGTCATAGGTATGTATGATATAGTGTACGATGCCGGGATGATCCTTTTTACCCGGTTCGAGCTTATTCAGAATTGCGCCGGCGTGCTTCTGCCGGGCAAAGGATTTATCGGCAGGATCGGCAGCCGCGTTAAGCGCGAGTGCATAAAACACCGCTGTCTCCGTATCCCCGGGATAATCGACATAAAGCTGCCGCATTGCCTTTTCAAAGCGCAGGCTCCTGGTCTTATGATCCGACCCCGGCTGTAATTGTCAAAGTATGCACCGATAGCGTTGATATACTGCGTTTCCCGTACTGATCCGGCTTTGAGTGAACGGGCGATCTTAAGAGCCCCGGCTCCTTTCTGCAGCTCGTCAGGGGTTGGCGGCGTCCAGAGCGGGTGGAAATTACTCATAGCAACGCCCCAGTAAGCCATCGCACAGGAAGGTTCTTTGCTGATAATTCCCGCGAAGACCTTTTCTGCCTCTTCATATTCAAATGAGTGCAGCAACTGCATGGCCAGCTCAAAATCTTCTTTGACAGCAGGGGCGCAAGAGGTTTCAAATGCAAGCTTCCCGAACTTTTTGAAAGAGCCGCAGGTAGCCACCTCACCCGTCTTCAGATTCAGTTCGCTGATAGCGGCCTGGGACGGCGCTTCACTGTGCCTGCAGGCAGGGATCACGAATAATGACAGTAGGAGCAGGAATAGCTGACTGAATGTTTTATTCATGGCCTTCGGTTGAGGTAGCTTAAATTTAGTTAATTAGTTACAGTCGAATGAAAGAGGTAGGAGTAAGAATTAAGAATTACGAATTAAAGAGTTGGGAGCTGGGAGTTGGGAGTAAAGATTATGGTACAGATCATAGCTTATATTTTGCCGCAATCCCTAAGCCCCAATAGCCCCGTTCACTGGTTAAAATGGGGTTCCACCTTATTTCAGGTTCTACAATTAACTGCTTATTGACCCGAATGTCTTTGCTGATTTTCGCTATGAGTCCGATGTGAAAAGCAGGATCAATATAATACTCATCTAACTTAATGATCGGGTCGCGATTCGTTTGTTTCCAGCCGAGATAAAATTCAAAGCTGGGCCCTGCTGAGATATTGACAATTTTTGTGTGAAATTTATAAAGGGCGGGAATTGACAGGTAACGTTCGGCGACGTTAATCGATGAAAATATAGAGTTTGACCCGTCACTAAAAGTTATAGCCCCACCCTGGGAGTAGTTGCGAAAAAATAAACCCGTTTCCAAGGCGCTTCGGCGGGTGAACCTCTGTTCATAATGAAACCCAAAACCTGGTTTGAAGGCGCGGGTGGAGGTTTCCAGGGTGCCTGTCAGGCCGACATACTTTGCTTTTTGGGCATAAGAACTGTAAGAGCATAGTACAATCAGGCAAGTAAGCAGTAATAAGGGCAGGCGAAGGTTCATGTAGTCTGGAATGTTAAGTGATTTATGATTAGGAAAATTGGCGTTTGCAGAAAATATCGCCGTTAAAGTAAATCATATGAATGACTGTTTAACAGGATTCGCGACAAAAAAGGGTGAACGGCCGGTATTTGCCTGTGAACGGTAAAGTTTATTCATCAAGTAGAATTAAGAATTATGAATTACGAATTACGAATTAAAGGAGGATAGATTAAGATTAAAGAGCAAGGAACAAGGAGCAAGGATTACGAATTGACAATTGAGAATTAATAATTAATAATTAATAAGCAGAGATTAAGGAGAAGGACAAAATGATCAGTTAAACATTTCGAAATCAGGGCGGTTATATGGGTATATGAGTGCAAATTATTAAGATCATGAAATCTCAGACCGCCCTGCTTCTGCTTATCATACTTTCATGTATTAGTATACGGTCCGGCTCCCTAACGACAGCCACAGAAGGGCAGTCGGCGAAGGAGACGGATGTACAGAAGCTGTTGAAAAGCCGGACCTACCGTTTTGTACCACAATCGGTACAGACCCAAACCGGACGCAGCATCCAGATCAACAATTATTCGCTGGAAATCCGTAACGATACCCTGGTCTCTCACCTTCCTTATTACGGAAAGGCTTACTCCGGGAGCGTTGGGGCCACAGACAGTCCCCTGGATTTTAAGGCGACAAACATCAAGTACACCAGCGAGGCGGGCAAGAAGGACAGAACGCAGATCAACATCCGGCCCGAAGATCCCAAGATCGACGCACAGGAATTCTCCATGAGTGTTTCCTCCAGCGGATATGCCAACCTGAGTGTTCAGTTCAATAACCGACAGCCAGTATCCTTTTATGGTGAGATCAGCAGCCTTCCTGTTAAGAAAAAGCGCAATTAGATGTTAGATATGAGATTTAGACATTAGATAAAAGTTCGAAACTGCCGGCAGGAACCCGGCACGAGAGTTTAAATTTGAAAGATCATGAAAATTAAGTGTCTACAAAGTTCTCCGTGCAGAACTTTCTTTCTGATTTTGACGGGCTCAGTTCTTCTGAACACGGGAGTCTTAGCCCAGGAACATGTGATGGATTCGTCCATGACCAAACAGGCGCACGTCATGCTACTACCCGGGGATCTCAAGTGGGGTGACGGTCCTCCGGGACTGCCGCCGGGAGCAAAGGCCGTTGTAATGGCCGGTGACCCTTCAAAGCCCGGTCTATTCACCCTGCGGCTGAAATTCCCGGCAAACTTTAATATTCCGGCACACTGGCATCCCACAGATGAACATGTAACGGTGATCTCGGGCACTTTGTGGCTCGGCATGGGCGAGAAGACTGACAGTAAAAAGGTAAAATCGCTAATTCCCGGAAGCTACTCCCTGATGCCTGCAAAGACCGGGCACTATGCGATGACTAAGGAGGAAACCATCGTTCAGATTCAGGGCATAGGTCCGTTCGGTATTACCTATTTTAATCCGGCGGAAGATCCGCGAAACAAGAAATAGCGCCAGATCACTTCCAGAGTCCGAAAATAAGTTGTAACAATACTCTATTAACATTCATAAAAGTTATATTAGTATATAATATTGCTTATTATGAAAAGAGAGAACCTGTACTATGCGATTTTCGCCCTGCTGGTGATCATCTTCTGTGCAGTAACCGCAATGAGAGTCTTTGCGAATACCCTGCCTGTCACGAAGCCGAAAAAGAAAAAGCATTCGAGCGTGAGGATAAACAATGAGCCTGATTATTCAATCACCACCCGCCAAATGATCTGCTGATGTTTACCCGGCCTGGATAAGAGGAAACCTTAAACACCTAAATTCAATCATATGGAAAAAGAACTAGCAACTAAAGCCGGGGAAACGAACGTTCCGACAAATACCGCTAAGAAAAAGTATTATACGGTTACCATTCCCCAAAGTCTGATTAGCGAGTACTTAAACCTGAAAGGGGTACGGATCGTTCTCTCATTCCGTGACGGGAGCGGCAATCACGTGCCCCTGATCTTTACCGGCTTTGACCAAAACCAGGTTCCCATCATAACGAAAGAACTGGAACAAAAAGGGAATGATTTCATCGACTCCCGAAATGTGTTTTTCGGGATCATATTCAAGGATAGCAACGGCACATTACTGCATGACCTCTTCACATCGGGTGCCGGAAAGGACTGGATTCTGACACCGGAACCGTATGGTACTAAAGGAGACTATGTCAGCTATGACCTTGCCGGAGTCGCAAGCCTGGGTGTTATCAAGTTAAACCCATCACCGCCCGCTTGAAACTGATCCTTCCAATTCCCCAATTCTTTACCCGGGAGTTCAGTCAAAAAGGATTGAACTCCCAAATATCTTTTTTAAATCCGGGAGCCCCCGTGTAGTAGCCCGTACCGATATATCCCTTACCGCCTGCGCTGAAGCCTGCTGCAGCGCCCCTTACATCACCGCCGAAATCGGATTTTCGCAGCCAGATATTGCCAGCTGGAATATATTCCCAAAAGTCATTCTTCCGGACACTGAAATCGGCTATCCCTGTCCCAACAAATCCGCTGTTGCCCAGGCTAAAGCCTACAGCATTTACCCTTTCGCCACCACCAAAGTCGGCTACCCGGGTCCATACATCTGAAGCAGGATCATATTCCCAGAAATCTTTCATATTACCGTTAGGCGCAAAGCCCGTACCCAGGTACCCTTTAGCACCAATACCAAAACCAGTCGCCTGGATTCTACCTTCACCGGGCACATTAGCTTTCCGACTCCAGCTATCGGTCAAAGGATCGTATTCCCAGAAATCGCTCTTAAAATCCCCCTGCCCTATTCCGGTGCCTATGTATCCTTTTCCACCAATACTAAAGCCCGTGGCCTGGTTCCTGGGACCGCCCGCAAACGGCGCCCGCTTAGTCCATTTGTTTGCTGCCGGGTCGTATTCATAAAAATCTCCCAGATCGCCCTGTGCCTGACCCTGCCTGAATCCGGTGCCTGCATATCCCTTTTCCCCGATACTGAAGGCTACGGCTAAAGCGCGTCCTGCGCCGGGCATGCTTGCTACCTGGGTCCAAACTCCCGTCGTTGTATTATACTCCCAAAAATCATTCAAAGCCGGGCCGCTTTCACAATATCCTGTACCCAGGTAACCCTTTGCACCGATACCAAAAGCTGCTGCGTAATACCGGGCAGTGCCGGCAAAGTCTGCCAGCTGAACCCAGGATCCCTCGCCGGATTGAACAGTTTGCGACGGGTTGTCTGAAATAGTATCGGGTCCTGGTTTTTCACAGGCCTGAATGCCCAGGATAAGTACAATAAGAATCGTTAACTTTTTCACATCCGTAATTTTAATGTTTGTTTCAATCAATGACTTTTAACTTTTTCATTTCCTCAATACTCACTGTGGGAGGAATTTCACCCTGCTGAATTTTGCTTATTACAAGCCGGGCCATCGTTGATGCCCTGACCTCTGTTTTAAAACCAGTTCTACCCGGTAACCCGGGTACGAAGGGCTGGTCAATGAAGACCTGGTTTTTATTTAAGATCTGATAGCCGAAAGTATGGTCAGGTAACCTGATTATTTGGTACTTTAAGTCAGGAAACTTTTGGTACTTCAGTGGTGTCTGGACGGTGGTCCCAGGCAAAACAAAGAAAAGCAGGCAGCAAAGGGCTTTCATCATTCGCTTATTGATCTTCATGGGACTGTTAACCAGAAAAAGCTGAACCAGGTAGAGAAAAAGCACTCCCGTTAGTGGAACACAGGAGAACTTACATAAATAAATCTTTGTATAAATTTACGTTAATAAGTAGTCATCAAGCCATATCATATTGAAATTGTGAACTTTGTGATACTGTTATAATTGATTTCACATAGTGTTAGAAAAGATACCTGGCGCGCTGATTCACGCTAACAACCCTGGCACCCACCTTTTAATTGAGAATCCTGTATGAGCAAACACAACTCACTTCATTTTTTCCGCCTTTGTACATCCTTCACCAACGCAAAATTTTCTTTCACACTACTCCTCCCGGTCCTTCTTTCACTTAATTCCTGTAAGACTTTAAAAACACCCCCACCGGGTGGTAATGATGATGGTCGCATCACGGTGAATTACCTGCTTGTGAATGATGTCTATGAGATAGCTCCCCTTGGGGGTGGCGCTGTGGGAGGTATGGCACGGGTGGCAACGCTGAAAAAAGAATCCCTTCGCTTCAATCCAAACACTTACCTCATAATGGCCGGCGATTTTCTAAGCCCCTCGGTGTTCAACAGCCTACAATATGATGGTAAGCGAATTCGCGGGCGTCAAATGGTTGAAACCATGAACGCGGCAGGTATGGACCTTGCTGTTTTCGGGAACCACGAGTTCGACATTAATGAGCCGGAATTACAAGCACGTATCAACGAATCAACGTTCCGCTGGGTTGCTTCGAATACATTTCACAAAAAGAATCCGGCGATCGTTCCTTTCGCGAAAGAGACCAGCTCCGGCGAAGAGCCTTTCGCTGAAACCTGGATACAATCGGTGACTGATGCCGACGGAACACGGGCACGTATCGGTTATATCGGACTAACGCTGCCTTTTAATAAGGCTCCGTATGTCAGCTACACTGATCCCCTGGCAACTGCCGAGAAACTGTACAAGCAGCTTGAGGATTCCTGTGATGCGATTATCGCTGTCACTCATCAGCTGGTGGAAGATGATATTCTCCTTGCAAAAAGGCTGCCCGGCCTTGCTATGATACTCGGCGGGCATGAACATGATATGCGCATGGAGAAAGTCGGCAGCGTATATGTGCTGAAAGCACATGCGAACGCCCGGTCTGTCTATTCCGCCGAGCTGCTGATCGACAAGAAAAGAAAACGTCTGAAGGTAAAGCCTGAACTGAAGATGATCGACACGACGGTCGCTGATGATAAGGCCACAGCCGCTGTTGTAGAGAAATGGACCGATATCGCCAACAACAGCTACGCAGCCATTGGATTTGACCCCAGCAAGGTGGTACTGAAAAACTCTGAGCCACTCGACGGGCGTGAGTCAGAGATCAGGAAGCAAGCCACCAATATGTCCAGGCTGATCATTGCGGCAATGGAGGCAGCAGCACCGGAGGCAGAAGTATCTCTCATGAATGCCGGCTCTATCCGGGTGGATGACATTCTGCCGATGCCGGTGACTGAGTATGATATTCTTCGGGCGATGCCTTTCGGCGGAGGAATTCTTTTGGCAGATATAAAAGGCGGCCTCTTAATCCAGACACTTGAGGCGGGGCGTAAAAACAGTGGCATCGGGGGCTTCCTTCATTATTCTGAAGCATTGAAGTATGATCCGGCAGCAGGCACATGGCTGCTTCAAGGCACAGCAATCGATCCCGGAAGGACTTACAGGGTTGCCTTGCCGGAGTTTCTCTTAAGCGGCGGAGAGGCGAACATGGACTTCCTGAAAAAAGAAAATCCGGACGTACTGAAAGTATATCCCTATGTAGCCAACCCTTCTGATCTGCGCTCAGATATTCGCCTTGCTATTGTCAAATACCTGGAAAAGAAATAATTTGCTGATTCGGAAATGCAAGTTCTGTATCAACCCTCCTGCCTGCTTATAATGAAACTTATCAGTTCGTCGAGGCTGAGCTCCGCCCTGCTGCAGGCGTCGGCAATATCCTCACGGGAAACGTTCGCCGCAAATGCCTTGTCCTTTAAGCGCTTTTTAACGCCTTTAAGGTCCATTGCTTCATAGCCATTGGGTCTCATCAATGAGTAAGCGTGGATAAAACCACTCAATTCATCAAAGGCATAAAGCATCTTATCCATCCGGGTTTCCGGCTCGACGCCAAAATGCAGGGGACCGTGGGAAGCTATCGCCCTGATGATCGCCGGGTCGACATGACGTGTTTCCAGCTCTTCAATGATCTTCCGGCAGTGCTGCTCTGGCCACTGATCCCAGTCGGCATCATGGAGAAGGCCTGCCAGCTCCCACCGCCATTGATCAGATTCACCAAGACCTTCCTGCTCTGCCGCCCATGCCCGCATCAGCCTGCCTACCTGGCGCATATGCAGCTGCAGACGGGGATTTAATACCCATTCATGAAACAGCTGTTCTGCTTCGGTTTTCGACAAGACATTGCCTTTGTTGGCAGGATCGCCGAAGGTGGTGCGGTTGAGTTGGAGAGACATGGGGGAATGTGATAATGTGATAATTTGCTAATTCGGCAATTGGTTAATTTCCTAATACGGTAATGTGCTAATTTAATAAGATCAGCGTAATCTGCGTTCCTTATCTGCGAACATCTGAGGGAAGTGTAATTTGCTAATTCGGCAATTTGCTAACCACCTCCGTCTCCCGATAAAGGATCGGGATCCACCTCCGCCGGCGGAGGATAGTGCTTCGGATCGTCTCTAAGGATATTAAAGTTTGTTTGCCAGGAGGCTGCTTCTCATTTACATTCTTATGGAACACGCCCTTTACGATATTGCGGACTTTTGTTCCCGATCAATCGGGATGTCCGCAGGGCGGAGGTGGTCTCCATGTAATTTGCTACCATGTAAATTGTCCAAGTTGCCACTGTCTTTGAATGAAAGTGCTCTCCCTAAACCCATAAACCTCTAAACTCTCCCCCTAAACCTATAAACCTATAAACCCTAAACAATTTGTTAATTTTAACGCATAATCAAAATCCCATGCGCCGTATCCTCCTTATTCTTATCCTCCTTCTCCCCCTGGGCGCTTTCTCCCAGCAAACCTCATTAAAATGGTTCAAGGGCAATACGCACACCCATTCGCTTTGGAGCGATGGCAACGAATTCCCGGAAATGATCATTGACTGGTATAAATCTAATGGCTATGATTTTATTTCACTCTCTGACCATAATATCCTTGCAGACTCTGAAAAGTGGGTAAAACTTCCGAAGCATCCCTTCCGTCAGAAAGGCTTCCGGGATTACCTCGAGAAATACGGCAAGGAGTGGGTTAACTATAAAACCGATACAGCCGGAATCATCAGTGTCAGACTGAAAACCCTGGCTGAGTACAGGCCGCTATTCGAAGAGAAGGACAAGTTCCTGATCATACAGGCCGAAGAGATCACCGATAAATTTGAAAAGAAGCCGATCCATATCGGGGCGGTGAACGTGAAAGAGCTGATCAGTCCGCAGGGCGGAAACAGCGTTGCACAGGTTATGCAGAATAACCTGAACAAGGTATATGAGCAGCGCGAACGTACCGGCCAGGCAATGTTTGCTCACATCAACCATCCAAACTTCGGATGGGCGGTCAAGGTGGAAGACATGATGCAGCTGAAGGGCGAACGCTTCTTCGAGGTATATAACGGGCATCCACACGTGCACAATTACGGCGATTCGACCACTATCGGCACGGAGGAACTATGGGACCGGCTGCTGATCCACTATATCAATGAAGGGCGGGACCTAGTTTACGGACTGGCGACAGACGATGCACACGACTTTCTGGAATTTAACATTAAAACCAGCAACCCCGGTCGTGGCTGGATCATGGTACGAGCTGAAAAGCTCGAAGCTGAATCGCTGATCGCAGCCATGGAAAAAGGTGATTTCTATGCCACCACCGGTGTGGAGCTCGATAAACTTGATTTCAGCGGGAAATCCCTGCATATAAAAGTTAAACAGGAATCAGGAGTCCAATACCGAATCCAATTCTGGGGAGCCGGAAAAACAAAAGGCAGCGAACAAGAGGGTATCCTTTTAAAAGAGATTAAAGGTATAGATGCAACATACAACCTGGGCAAAGAGGATCTTTATGTTCGGGCGAAAGTGATCTCAACTAAGGTTAAAGAAAATCCTTACGCCATCGGTGAAGTCGAGACCGCATGGACACAACCGGTGCGTGCTCGCTAATTCATCCTGCTCTGAACCTGAGGTGGATTTTGTAAATTAGTACCAGAGATCATCCATTAGTCCGGGCAGATGAAACCGCTGCTGACCATATTACTTACATTCATTTTATCAGGCGCCTGTATCTTCCAGGATTATAAGGTGCAGCGGGAAAATATGGTCAGCCAGCAGATCGAAGCCCGGGGCATCGATCACAAAGCCACCCTGGCGGCGATGCGCAAAGTGGAGCGGCATCTGTTCGTGCCACCGGAAGTCCGGAAGTTTTCCTATGACGATACAGCGCTGCCCATCGGTTTAGGGCAAACGATCTCACAGCCATTTATCGTGGCTACTATGACCCAGTTACTGAACCCACAACCGTCAGATCGTGTATTGGAGATTGGCACCGGCTCCGGATACCAGGCCGCTGTTCTTGCCGGGATCGTGAAGGAGGTCTATACCATCGAGATCGTAACAGAACTGGGTGAACGAAGTAAAGAATTGCTGGAAAGGCAGGGCTACCGAAACGTAAAGGTCATCATCGGCGACGGCTATAAGGGCCTGAAAGAAAAAGCCCCGTTCGACGGCATTATTGTGACCGCAGCACCGGAAGAGATCCCGCCACCCCTGATCGAACAACTGAAGGAAGGGGGAAGAATGGTGATACCGGTCGGAGCACCCCGTGCTGTTCAAACGCTGATGCTGGTGGAAAAGAGAAAGGGGAAAATTGTCAAAAAACACGTAACGGAAGTACGTTTTGTCCCTTTTACACGCGAAAAGCAATAACTTCTATTTAACTCCTTTAACATGCAGCGTGATAAGGCTTGGATGTTCCATGCCAAGGGTCTTCCCGGGACGTATTTCCAGCAGGTTTTGAAGATATACATCCATGATCCCCTTCATGACCCGGTTTTGCGATTCCTCAAATTCGGGCATCAGGTACACTGTGGATTTGCCGAAGTATAAACGGCCGTTCGTATCAACGGTTGCCGTAAAGGAATAGTTAAAATCCTTATAGGCCGGGGTGATAACAACTTTGTATTCCGGCGATAGATATTCGTCCGACAAAGCCTGGGCACCGGCAGGATCTTTCTCCAGGGCGAGCTTCTCTACTTTTATTCGCGGGCTCTTTGGAATGAGCCTGACCGGTTCCCGGGCTCCAAAAGCGTGAGCAGGACGATTGCCCCCCTGCTTTATTTTATTGCGAACAAACAGACTGTCTTTAACATTTGGTTTCCTGAGCTGCTCAGCACTTGTCTTCAAACCGCTGATATACTGGTCGGAATAAAAGGTCATATAAATATTGGAACGTTCAGCAGAAACATTCCGCCCCTCGATTTGAAGTAACTGGAGTTTCAGGCTATCACGGGAAACGTTTTTTACGCGCAGCCAGACCCGTCCCATATTGATCACCGAATCATGATCGTAGTGTACATGGAAATTATAGCTCTGGTCTTCAAGCGGATTATAAAGCCTGACGGAATCATCAGACAGGAACTTCACCCGCCAGTCCGGTTCAAGCTGAAAGCCCTGCTTATCGAACGACAATCCGTTATCGAAGGCTCTTCGCACCTCGGTGAACTGGGTTCCTATAACTTCACGAAAAAAAGGCAGTGATTTGAAGCCTTTCGGCTGTTCCTTATTGCATGACGCTGAAAAAAGAACGAACAGAAGTAAAATGACAGCGCCTGGTACCTTCATAGAGTTTTAGAATTCCCGAAAATCAGTTAATTGACCGGAATTTCATAGCATGATTTGAAAATGATCGGGTAATTTGAAAATTGGGCGATCCCGCGATTTGACTATGACCACAAAAGTGCTACTCCAGCGGGCTATTCCAGATATCTGAGTATATCTCGGGATGCCGCTTAAACTGACCGAATACAAAAGGACAGAGCGCTGTTACCTTAAGGTGGTTCTCACGGGCGTAATCCGCCATTCTGGCCATCAGGCGTTTCCCTAATTCCTTTCCTTCGCCTTTCGGGAAGACCTCCGTATGATGTGCTGTCAGCTCATCACCTGAAACACTTACCACGAGCTGGGCTATCTGTTCCTGGCTATCCAACACATAGAACGAACCTTCACCATTATTATTTAGCCGGAGCTTAATTTCTTCCATGAGATACAGTTTTTGAGCCGAAATACCGACCCCGTTTCACCGTGAACTATTTAAAATATGGTAATTTAATGATCCCAGGATCCGAATGCACCTTTTTCATAATCATTATATGCTTCCATGATCTCGTCCTGGGTGTTCATCACAAATGGCCCCTGGGCTACAATAGGTTCGTTGAATGGCTGTGCATGGCCAAGCAAAACGACAGAGTCTTCAAGTGCATCTATCTGCAGGTCTGTACCGTCATTATCAAATTCTACGAGGTCGTGCATTTTTGCCTGCCGGCCGTTCACTTCGAGTGCTCCTTTCACGACGTAGAAAAAAATGTTTCGCTCATCGGCTACGGCTTTCCTGTAAGAACCACCCGGCATGAAGTGCACCAGGGCGAGTTGTATATCGGTAAGCGGCGAGAATGCCCCTTTTCGCCCACCCCAGTTGCCGGACACCACATCGATATGCACCCGTCCTTCATCAAGTTCGAGCACCGGAATATCCTCCTTCTGCAGACCGGTATAGGCAGGATCAATCATTTTGAATTTCGCCGGAAGATTTATCCAGAGCTGCAAGATCTCCAGTTCCCCTCCATGGCGCTTAAAATCCGAGGAGGAAACTTCCGCATGGATCAGGCCTCTGCCAGCCGTCATCCACTGTATGCCTCCCGCCCCGATCACGCTTTCTGCGCCGCTACTGTCCCTGTGTGACAGATCACCTTTTAGAATGAACGTAACAGTCTCAAACCCGCGGTGCGGATGCGGACCAAACGGCAAGCCGCGGTTATTGGCCGGGTATACCTGGTAACCATGATGGTTTAAAAAGAGAAATGGGTCTATATGTTCGATCGACCGGGTAGGCAGTGCCCGATAGGTGACCAGGTCAGCTATCGGCGCGCTTACAGCCTGGTGAATATCTTTAATGGTTCTCATACATCGCTGTTTTTAAAACAACCCGACCAAGGTCATTTTGATTGCATAAATTATAAACGATTTCAATCATGTGGTAGTCTAAACTCTTACAGGCTCAGCGAGGTCGGGATTACTCAGGTTAACATGATCTGAACAAGTCTGAATTTAAGCAATAAAAAAAAACGGCTTTTGCGCGCAGGCAAAAACCGTTTTTCTAACAAAGATGGAGCGAATTATTTTCTCACAAACTCACCGTCTGCTTTGATCTGAACTTCATCGCTCAGCATCGGCGCAGGGAATTTGGGTCCAACCTCGAAATCGGAACGTTTGATGGTACCGGTAAGCTGGAAGCCGGAAGTTAAGGCTTTCGACTGCGGGTTTTCGATAGTACCCCTGTACCAAAGGTCCATAGTCACCGGTTTGGTGATACCACGCAGGGTCAGGTTACCTTTCAATTTATATTTGTCCTTAGCGGTTTTTGTAATACCGGTACTTTTGAAGGTCATCTTCGGATATTTTTCAACTTCAAAGAAGTCTGCGCTTCTCAGGTGGTTGTCGCGCATTTCCACTTCGGTGTCGATGCTGTTCACATCTACTGACAGTTCGAATACGGCATCGCTGAAATCAGCTTTGTTTGCGGTAGCGGATGCTTCGAATTTTTTAAAGAGACCGGCTACATCAGAGATGCCTAAATGACCGGTACTGAACGTTACTTTGGAATGCATCGGATCAGCGTTCCAACTCGTTTGTGCAAAAAGTGAGGTGCTTAATAAAGCAAGGATCACGAAAGAAAATACTTTTTTCATAATTATCTATTGTTTGATTTAATATGCTACTGTAAAACGGCGGCGAACTTGTTTGGGTGCTTCCGTTTCGTCCAAAATGGCCAGGGCCATATCTTCAACCGAAATAATGCTCCGGTTATTTTCATCGAATACCGGATTTTCCTGACCGGTACGGTAAGTGCCTTTTCTTTCGCCGGAAGTCCCCGGGTGCATTTCGATAGCGGGGCTTAAGAAAGTCCATTCGAGTTCTTCCTCGTCCTTGATGATCGTCAGGTAGTCACGTGCGGCTGAAGCACCGGTACGGTAATCTTCGGGAAAATGCGGTGTATCGAGTAACTGGACTCCGGGAGCAACAAACAGGCTGCCTGCACCGCCGACAACGATCAGCCGTTTAACGCCTGAATTTTTAACGGCTTCCTGTATTGACTGCGATCCTTTAATGAAATCAGAATAGAGTTCCGGATTTGTCCAGCCGGGGTTGTAAGCGCTGATGACTGCGTCATGCTCTTGAAGTATCCCTGCCAGTGTACCGGTATTCATAATATCAGCCTGTTTCAGGGTTAGTTTCTCATCGTCAATTGTATTTAATTTTTCAGGATTGCGCGCGATGGCGGTTACCTCATGGCCTCTGTCCAATGCTTCCTTCAGGATCGCTGATCCTACAAAGCCGGATGCTCCTATTAATGCTATTTTCATAATTATTATTTATGTGATTCTATAAAAGCCGTATTATTTACATTCACCCTCGGTGTCGCAGCTCTGGCCTTCCGTTATCTGTAAACTGCCCTTATCAAGCTCGTATTCTGACCATGATTTTTCCAGCACCTGCAGGAACGTGGCGGGCGACTGCGCACCGGAAACGGCGTACTTGTCATTGAACACAAAGAATGGAACGCCTCTTACACCGATGGCCTGAGCCGCTTGCTCGTCCTGTCTAACCTCGTCTGAATAAGCCGCTGAATCCAGCATCTCTTTCACCTCGCTCTCACCCAAGCCGATAGAAATGCCGGTTTCCAGAAGCGTATTTTTGTCGTTAATATCTTTCCCTTCGGTGAAGTGTATCCTGAAGAGGGCTTCCTCAGACTCACTTCCCAGCCCTCTGGCTTTGGCCAGTTGGATCAGACGGTGAGCATTGAAGGAATTAGCAAGAACGGATGCCGGGATATTAAATTCCAGGCCTACCTCTTTGGCAATCGCGGTAACGTTGCTGAACATTTCTTCAGCCTGCTCATGCGACACTCCCTTAGCCCTGGTGAAATAACTGAATATATCCTCGCCCTGATGGGTTTCCAGTGCCGGGTCCAGCTGAAAGCTTTTCCAGGTTACTTCGACCTTATCCTTAGCAGGAAAACTTTCTAAAGCGGTTTCAAATTTTCGTTTCCCGATGTAACAGAACGGGCATCTCACATCTGACCAAATATCTACTTTCATAATTTTTGACATTCTTTAATTCACCTTCCCTCGCGAGCTAAGCGAAACATTATAAGGCAAAGGTAGCCTGCGATGGTAAAAGCTTCCATTGACATTAAACAGGAAAAATTCTTGACTTAGATCAACGAACCGGTCATCCGAATATCACCCTGATACTTGCCCGTTTAGCGCTGCCCGAACTTGACAATTGTTTTACACCGATTCGTAATGTCATACCGTTCTTTGCTGGATGAATTCCCAAAGCAACAATCTGCCGCTATCTGTTCTCGACCTCGTTCCGGTTCTCGCCGGCAAAACTGTTCATGACGCTTTCGTCAATAGTCTGGGTCTTGCCCGCCACACCGAAAAACTTGGTTACCAGCGATTCTGGCTTGCTGAGCATCATAACATGCCCGGGATTGCCAGTTCAGCCACTTCCGTACTGATCGGCTATATTGCCGGGGGAACTTCTACAATCAGGGTCGGCTCAGGCGGAGTCATGCTTCCGAATCATGCGCCGCTGGTAATTGCCGAGCAGTTCGGAACATTAGCTAATTTATATCCCGGCCGTATAGACCTTGGACTTGGACGGGCTCCAGGCACGGACCAGTTAACGGCTATGGCCCTTCGGCGTCACCTCGATATTGGTGTCGATGACTTCCCGCAGAATGTGCAGGAACTGAGAAGATACATCTCGGCCGATAACCAGCATTCAAAGGTCCGGGCAGTTCAGGCGGAAGGCACGGAGATCCCGGTATGGCTGCTCGGCTCGAGCTCCTACAGCGCACAGCTGGCTGCTATCTTAGGACTCCCCTTCTCTTTCGCCAGTCATTTTGCACCGAGCATGCTGTTCTCATCGCTAAAGCTCTACCGCGAGACGTTTCAGCCTTCCGATACGCTGGCCGCTCCCCATACGATGGCGGTCATTAATGTGATCGCTGCCGAGACAGACGAAGAAGCCCGGCACCTTGCGACTTCACTTTACCAGGCATTTCTTAATGTGATCAAAGGTAAGGCTCTCCCAATGCAGCCTCCGGTTGATAATATGGATGATTTCTGGAACGAGTCAGAAAAGTATGCTGTTACCCAGATGCTGACCTATACTTTTATCGGGAGTGTGGCAACAGTGGAGAAACAGATCCGCCAGTTTCTTGAGCAGACTAGGGTGGATGAACTCATGGTGACAACACCTGTTTATGACCACCAGGCCCGTTTGCGTTCTTTTGAAATCCTTGCGGGGCTGTCACTGCAGAAAGCAAGGTAATTACCAATCATTAGCCCTCCGTATTTGTTAAGCTGACAATAGATTCGAAAAGATGGCAAAAAAGAGTGCAGGCATATTGTTATTTCGCCGAACGAATGGATCACCCGAGGTTCTTCTGGTACACCCGGGAGGCCCTTTTTGGAAAAATAAAGATATTGGTGCATGGTCTGTTCCAAAAGGCGAATTTGATGATGATGAAAAGCCCCTTAGCGCCGCCATCCGGGAGGTCAGGGAAGAACTGGGGATCGACGTAGCAGGCGACTTTATTGAACTCCTGCCGCAAAAGCAAAAGAGCGGCAAGGTTATCTACAGCTGGGCGCTTGAGCAGGATACGGATGCGGACGCGATCGTCAGCAACACTTTTGAACTTGAATGGCCGCCACGATCAGGTAAGATGATCGAGATCCCGGAAGTTGACCGGGCGGACTGGCTTTCGCTGGACGAGGCGAAGATCAAAATAATCCCCGGGCAGGTACCCATCATTGAAAACTTAGAAAAGATATTATCGGAGAGCTGATGAATGCTTGCTGCCAGGGCTACGAAGCTTAGGCTTTCGCCGGATTATCGACTGCCTTTAATAGGTTATGAAAATGGAACTCCGCTCCTTTGCTTCCAGGTTTCTCGACCGGTGCCCTTTGCCGGTTACATCTTCTACCTGCAGCACCTCCCCTGCCTGAAACTGTCTTTTATCACCCAATGAGGTTTCAACCTCAATTCCCACATCCAGCAGAACGATAAACTGCCGGTGTGGAGCGGTGTGGAAAGTGTAGTCGTAGTCGGGCTCAACTTTGCGGAAAATAATATTTTTCACAGGCATGCTTTCCGAAAGATAACCTATCGGCCCGGAGGCCGTAAGGGGCATGCTGAGAGCTTCGAAATGCGTATCCCCGTTCTCATCCGCATAGATCCTGGTCACATTAAATACTTTCATTTCTGATGCGGTCGGTTTTAAATTGGAGTTTATACGAGCACCTGCTCATTGGCAAGCTCAAGCTCCTCGATTTGTATTGTGTGCACCCTCCCCCGGTAAACCTTAAGATCCACTCTGGCATTCATTTTCTTTAAAATTGCGACGCTTTCCTCGACGCGGCTTAACGGAACATGCGGGTCCGGATCGCCGGTTGTAATAAGCACCGGGGTATTATTGAAATCACCTTTATAATTTCCCTGCTCCAGTTCTTTACCGATAAGCCCGCCGGTGAATGCGATCATTCCTCCGTAAGTATCTGCATGGCGGGTCACATATTCGAGCGCCAGGCAGGCACCCTGCGAAAAGCCCAGAAAGTAAATATTCTTACGTTCTATACCTTGAGCCACAACATCATCAACGAGGCCGTTGATCACGGATAACGCTGAATCAAGGGCCGGCTGATTATCTTCCACCGGTGCCATAAAGCTGTAGGGATACCAGCTGTTGTTGGCAGCCCTGGGTGCCAGGATAGCTGTATCGATCAGGTAAAGGTGTTCTTCCAGGGAAATGATACTCTCAGGCGTGGCCCCCCGGCCATGAATCATGATCAGGGCCCTTTTCGCATCCTTGAGCGGAACTCCGCTCCGGACGACATCTTTGCTGTGCGTATACATCTTAATCCAGTTTAGGTAAAACTGCTGCGATCTCTTCCCGGTGGCTTTCATACTGCGCAGGCAGCTTCAGGCCGGTACCTAAGTCCTCGACATTTTCATCGATGGCAAAGCCGGGATTGTCTGAGGCAATTTCGAATAAGACGCCGCCCGGCTCCCTGAAATATAAGGAGTAGAAATAATTGCGGTCGATCTTGTCAGTGATCTGTAAACCGGCTGCGGCAACCTTGTCCCGGAACTTCATCAGGATGTTATCGTCTTTAACACGGAAGGCAACGTGGTGAACAGATCCGCCGGCAACATGCCCGGCACCTTCGCCCGGTACTTCCACAACATCCACGATGTTAGCGTTATCAACCGCATCGGTAATAAAACGATAGCGGTTCACATGGGTCTCCAGCAGTTTGTATCCGAATATGTGCGTCAGCACATCGGCTGTCGGTTGTAGTTTATTTGTTGTAATGGTCACATTGTGAAATCCCCTCGTAGCGAACTCCGCAGGCACTTCATCAGTTTCCCATGGGAGACGGTTATCAGGATTTTTCGATGCGGTAAGCTCCAGCTTTAAGCCGTCGGGATCAATAAACGTCAGGTATTGCTCGCCGAACTTCTCGGAGACCTTGTTATAGATCACATTCTTTTTTTCAAAACGTTTCAGCCAGAAGTCAAAGCTGTTTTCGGGAACTGAATAACCGATCTCGGTAACCTGGCGTGCACCTCTGCGACCAGTCTGAACTCCTTCCCAGGGAAAGAAAGTAAGAATGGAACCGGGAGTACCTACTTTATCACCATAGTAAAAGTGGTATGTATTCGGGTCATCAAAGTTGACCGTCTTCTTCACCAGCCGTAATCCTAATACGCCTGTATAAAAATTGTGATTGCGTTTTGCTTCACCAGCTATCGCCGTGATATGATGAAGTCCTAAAATTCTATCTTCCATCTTTTAAAGTATTAACAAACTATCCTGTAATTGTTAAACAAATTTACAGCCTGCCGAAAGGCTGACTCTTGATGCAGGATAAGAAAATTATTTTTTCTTAAGCATTTGAGTTTTTATCCTGCTCAGGGATTCCGGGGTAATGCCAAGGTAGGATGCGATCTGTTGCTGTGGTACCCGCTGAGGCAGGGAGGGATATCTTTTCAAAAATTCCTGGTAGCGGCTTTCTGCCGAATGAGATACGGTAGCATAGAACCGGCTCTCCAGAACGGAGTATGCCCTTTGCACCATGATCCGAAATGCCCGTTCAAGTTTGGGAATCTCCCGGAAGAGCTTCTCCTTGCTTTCAAAATCAACCGTCAGCAGCTCTGTATCTTCCAGCGTCTCAATAAATAAATTCGAGGGTCTTTGTTCCGAAAAGCTGCCTATGTCGCTGATCCACCAGTCCTCTACCGCAAACTGCAGGATCACCTGGTCGCCGTTCTGATCAATATAGTATTTTTTGACACAGCCTTTAACAATATAAGCCTCAAAGCGGCATACTTCTCCCTGCCGGAGGAGCATGGTTTTCTTTTTAACCGACATATGCTTCAGCCGGGAATTAAAAATCTGTAATTCTTCGTCAGAAACAGGTGTACACCGGCTGATATGACGGTCGATTTCACTGAACATTATCAAATATAAAAGTACTTACCGGTTGGCAAGTACTTTTACGTTGAATATTTGGCTGATCGGATTTGTTATGCTTGTTTCACAAACTGAACCTCGGCGTGCAGCCTGATATCATCACTGACCACAACAGCACCGGCTTCGGTTACCGCATTCCACAAAAGACCAAATTCTTTCCTGCTGATCTTGCCGGTCACCGTAAATCCGGCTTTGGTCTGTCCGTAAGGATCTACCACTGTTCCGCCATACTCCACTTTCAGCGTAATGGGACGTGTGGTTCCACGTATTGTCAGGTCGCCATGAAGTTTTGCTTCATCGCCGTTTAACTCATATTTTGTTCCAACAAAATTCAGTTGCTCATGCTCTTCCGCATTAAAGAAATCTGCTGATTTAAGGTGTGTATCCCTTTGCTCATTGTTGGTACTGATCGAGCTGATGTCAGCAGTGAATACGATGTTTGATGCTGTATGAATATCGTCTCCTTCAGTTTCTAATGATGCATCAAAAGTTTCGAAATACCCAGTAACATTAGTGATCATCAGGTGTTTTACTTTGAACTGGACCTCACTGTGCGTCGGGTCAATTTTCCATTTAGTTGCCATAGCTTTTTAATTAATTTCATTCATAACACAAAACGTTGCGTTTTGATAGAACAAAATTAGCCAGCTCAAATTTCCTGACCCTTGATCCAGGTTAAGAAATGTGGAGGTGGAAGGAGGGAAGGTGGAAGGTATTAGGTATCAGGTAGATGATCTCGTTCATACCTGAACACTCCTTATTTAAGTGCAAATGTTCAGCTTTTATACAATGGAACTGAAAGGCTTTACAGATTATCCACGTTTAGAAGAACTGAATCTGAACTAATTTGTAGTATAGGTTACATATTGCGCTGGCAGGCTACATAGTCTGCCAGCAAAGTTTTAAAACCCTGGATTATGAAAATATTAATCGTATTGACTTCGCATAGCGAGCTTGGAAACACCGGTCACAAAACCGGTTTCTGGATTGAAGAGTTTGCAGCACCGTACTATGTATTGAGTGATGCGGGTGCTCAGATAAGCATTGCATCTCCGAAGGGTGGCCAGCCCCCGATTGATCCTAAAAGCGCAGAACCTGAAAACCAGACCGAAGCCACTAAACGATTTAATGCAGACCCGGATTTGCAAAAGCGGCTGGCGAATACAGAAAAGTTGTCGGCGGTATCTCCGGAAGATTTTGATGCTGTATTTTACCCGGGAGGCCACGGGCCCTTATGGGACCTCACAAATGACCCGGATTCGATAAGATTAATCGAAACGCTCTGGAATGCGGGAAAACCTGTAGCGGCAGTCTGCCATGCACCCGCAGTACTACTTAATGTAAGAGATTCTAATGGCGACGCGCTGGTTAAGGGCAAGCAGGTAACCGGTTTCACGAACAGCGAAGAAGAAGCCGTACAGCTCACTAAGGTCGTTCCATTCCTCCTGGAAGATGAATTAAAGACTCGGGGTGGTATTTTTTCTAAAAAAGAAGACTGGGCCTCCTACTCAGTAAAAGACGGACAGTTAATTACCGGTCAGAACCCTGCATCATCCGAAGCGGTGGCAAAAGAGCTACTTAAAATTCTGTCTGATTAATTACCTGCTGTAAGCACGTCAACATATTAGCATATTAACACTTAGCACATTAACCCATTAACATATTCGCACATTAGCATATTAGCAATTCTCTACTTCGCAAGCAGCCCGGACAATCCGGCTCCTGCCTGCAAGAGTTCCTGCGTAATGTTCCGCGTGTAGGTCTTGATCTCTTCGTTAAATTCATGAACTGAAGCACCCGAGCGGATCTCTTCCAGGCGTTTTTCCCATGCTCCTGTCAGTTCCGCCTGGGCTATTTTTTTATCTTTCACGATCTCGTAAACCGCAAGTCCCCTGGGAGTGGGTACGAGGTTTTTTTTCTCACGAAGTATATACTCTCTTTTAATGAGAGTTTCAATGATAGAGGCACGGGTTGCCGGGGTCCCTAGCCCGCTGTCTTTCATCGCATACCGCAGCTCTTCATCTTCTATCTCTTTTCCGGATGTTTCCAGTGCCTTCAGCAGGGAGGCCTCGTTGTAGAGCGGCTTCGGTTTCGTTTGCTTTTCCAGCAGGGTCTTTTCAACAATTGGCAGCAATTCGCCTGCAGTGACTTTTGGAAGGGAGGCATTCTCTTCATCCTTCTTCTCCTCATCAGCCTCATTGAACACGGATCGCCAGCCTGCAGAACGTATGACCGTGCCGTTGGCAACAAACGTTGCACCGGACTCCACTGTGATCTTCGTGATCTCTTTGATGCACTCCTTGTGAAATGCTTCCAGCATCCGGCCGGCAACCATGTCGTATATCGCTTGCTTATCAGCTGAAAGATGTGTAGCCCTTTCTCCGGTAGGCAACAGTGCATGGTGATCGGTGACCTTTTTGGCGTTCACGCTCCGCTTATTCAGAGGAATACTGAGAAGAACTTCAGCCTGCTTACCAAAATCGGGATGATCTTTGAGTTTATCTATCAGTGCCGGAACGCCTGCAAAAACGTCGTCACCGATATAGCGGCTGCCTGTACGCGGATAAGTGATCAGTTTACTTTCATATAAATTCTGGAGGAGATTAAGGGTCTGATCAGCAGTAAAGCCCTTTCGCTTGTTGGCTTCCTGCTGAATGCTGCTCAGATCGTGAAGCAGGGGCGGCTGTTCCTTGCGTGGCTTTGATTCGACATTGACAATATGACCACCCGTTGGAAAGCCGGCTGCTACATCCTGTATTTTATCAAATACTTCCTGGGCTTTCATTTTATCCTTAAAACTGTCAACAGATAGTGCCTTAAATACCTGCTCGTCCTTGGCCAGTTGAATACTTACCTGGTAGTAGATCTGCGGAACAAAGTTCTTGCTTTCCACATAGCGTGAGCAGATCATTGCCAGGGTGGGAGTCTGTACCCGGCCTAAAGAAAGAACGGAACGTCCGCCCGCAGAGATGCTAAGCGCCTGCGTCGCGTTCATACCCACCAGCCAGTCTGATTCTGAGCGGCAGTGAGCAGAGTTGAAGAGAGTGTCGTAATCAGTGCCCGGCTTAAGATTCCGAAACCCTTCCTTAATGGCTTCGTCCGTCTGGGAGGATATCCAGAGTCTGCGGAACGGCTTCTTACATTTGAGATAATAGTAGATGTACCGAAAGATGAGTTCCCCTTCCCGTCCCGCATCCGTCGCTACGATAATCTCGGTTGCACTATCGAAAAGCATTTTGATAGTGTCGAGCTGCTTTCTTACGCCGGGATCTTCAACCACGCCATCCTTGGTCTTGATCTTACGGACAGCCAGTTTAAAGCGCTGCGGCAACATAGGGAGGTGTTGTATCCGCCAGCCGTAGAAACCATAATCCTGTGGTGGCGCCAGCTGCAATAAATGACCGAAGGCCCAGGTGAATGAATAACCCTTGCCTTCTATATAACCATCTTTTTTAGTGGTTGCTCCAAACACTTTGGCTAATTCACGTGCAACAGAGGGCTTTTCAGCAATAACGATCTTCATTTATAGGTGTGAAATTAAAGACCGCAAATTTTGGGATAATTATCCGGATAAAGCCATAAGAATGTGATATCACGAAAGCTTTCGTCGTAATCTCATCGTTACCAAACATCTATGGCAATGCAGATTCTTAAATGATCAGCATTACTTTTTCTTCATCTGCATCATTTTCATCATCTCCCGCGGATCATCAAAACTCCAGTGTTCTACCGCCATGCCGTTTTCAATTCTTACCACATCAACGCTCATCCTGTCAACAGGGGTATTAGCCGGCAGGCCCATAGTGGCATCTTTAGTAGTTCCTGTCATTCTGCCCAATGCGAAATGATACATTCCGTCAGCAGACACGGCATCACTGATGAGTGTCAACTTCAGACTGCTGAAATGATTGTGAATATCTGCCAGCATTTTTTTCACGTTCTCCAAACCCTTGACATCCTGCGGCCCGCCATGATCTACAATATCCTTCGAAACGAATTTATCCATTACACTGAGGTCACCCGTTTCAATGCCTTTGTAAACGGCCATCGTATTTTGACGGCCCATGGTACTTTGACTATTTTTTACCGTGTCAGATAAAGCAGCTGTGTAGCCCTTCTTTTCTGATGCGTCAATACGGACGGTAAACGACAGCAGGAAGCAGCCTGCAATTACCGTTGCCGGGATAATAAAGTTTTTCATAATGATTTTATTGAGGTGTGAATGTTTAAACCGGGAGAGGGCTTATCTCAATAAGTATCGCGACTGGTCTATCTTAATTTAAGGAAATATTAGCACTTTCCTCCTATGGAACTTTAAATATCCGGAACCCCAAGGCAGGGAATTTAAACCCTATTCCTGGCTGCAGAAACTTAGGAGCCGAAGAGGCTCTTTGCCTTTTCGACCACTTTTTCCAGGTCAACACCTTTTCCCATTACTCCTTTAAAGAGATCGCCTTCCCTTCTCAGTCGTTCAATGGAGTTAAAGATTGTGAAGTCCTTCATTTTTAAACCCGGCTTTACCTCATCCCAGTGCAGCGGCATGGAAACTGTAGCGCCAACTTTAGGTCGTAGGGAGTATGGACCGGCAATGGTAGCCCCGGGTCGGTTCTGTAAGAAATCCAGGTACATCTTCCCATTGCGGTTGGCGACCATCCTCTCAATGCTTGTAAAATCAGGAAGATTCTTATGTACGATGTTCACAATGATGCGCGCAAACATCTGCGACTGGTCAAAGGTGTACTTAGCTCCGAGCGGAATGTAGATATGCATACCGGTCGAGCCGGAGGTTTTAACGTAGGAGGGGACATCTATCTCATCGAGGACACGTTTCACTTCCTGTGCAGCTTCAATCACCTGGTCGAACGTGTTCTTATCCGGATCCAGGTCAATTACACAATAATCCGGGTTGTCCGGAGACTGTACCCTGCTGAACCACGGGTTCATCTCGATGCAGCCTAAAGAAGCTGCCCACAATAGTGTTGCCTCGTCATCTCCAACCAGGTATTCCTTGGCCTCCCCATCGCTGGTACTGTAGGGAAATGTCTTTGCCCATTCGGGAGCTTTACCCTTTACATCCTTCTGGTAAAAGCTTGACGCATGAATGCCGCCTGGATACCGGTTCAGGGAAAGCGGGCGGTCTTTTAAGTAGGGTAATATATATTCGGCGACCTGGTAATAAAAGTTGAACATATCCCGCTTGGTAACATTATCTTCCGGCCAGTATACCTTGCTCAGGTTGGTAAACTTGAGATCATGACCGCAGACCTTTCGAACCTGCGTTTCGTCGGTCGGGTTAAGCAATGTTTTTCGTTGCTTGCTCTTTGGAGGCTTAACTGCAGTCTTATGCCTGGAGTGTTTGGGCTGTGTTGTTTCCTCAGTTTCCTCCAATACTTCCTCTACCTCTTCCGGAGTTTCCCTTATCACTTCTGAGGCCTTTTTGTCTTCACGCATCCCCTGGAAAGAAGGATGCCGAAATACACCATCGCTGGTGACCTCTGCAAAGGCTACTTCGCAAACCAGTTCCGGTTTCAGCCATGTGGCTTTAGCCTTCGGAGGATTTGGTCGGAAACGAGATGGTTTATTTACGTCTGGCAGGAAGCTGAAGGGATTCTTATCGGTGATCAGCGGCTTAAATAAAGCCATCATCTCCTTTTGGGTTTTATCAGAAAACCCGGTGCCTACCTTTCCGACATATTGAAGCTCCTTATTTTCATATACTCCCAGAAGCAGGGAACTAAAGTGCTTGCGTGTATCCTCGTTCTTTGTAAAACCGGCAATGATGACTTCCTGCCGCTTACTCACCTTGATCTTCAGCCATTCCCGCGAGCGGTTATTTGCGGAGTATGTACTATCTGCTTTTTTAGCGATTATACCCTCCAGCCCCATCCGCTCGGCGGCCTGAAAGAAGTCAGTCCCCTTCGCATGAAACACCTTGCTTAAGCGGATACGGTCATCATCTGTCGGTAGTATTTCCTTAAGAACTACCTGTCTTTCGATCAGCGGCAGATCCATCAGGCTCTTACCGTCATACCAAAGAAGGTCAAACACATAGAAAATCAATTCGCCGTCAGCTTCACTGCGCCAGTTCTGTAAGTTGCCGAAATTGGAAATCCCTTTATCGTTGATCACCAGGATCTCCCCGTCGAGGACGGCATCCATCTTCCATTCTTTTAGAACCTGGTGGATAGGATAGAACTTGGAATCAAAGCTCTTGTTGTTACGTGATAACAATTCCACCTCACCCTTATTGACAAATGCAAGCGCTCGGTAGCCATCCCATTTTACTTCGTACACCCAATCCGGATCGTCAAATGGCTTGTCGACCAGGGTCGCGAGCATCGGTTTAATCCCTTCAGGGATCTTTGCTTTTTTTGCCTTTTTTAAAATTGACTGAGCGTCAGCGACCTCCTCCTCCTCAGAGTCTTCATCATTTGTTTCTTCAACCAGTTTCCTTTTGCCTGATCGTTTCTCCTTTTCAATGGTCTGTTCTTTCCCACCCTTCCACACTTTGTCACTGGTCTTCTCCATGGACTCTATGGTTTTGCCCGAAATAACAGACTTGTCCTTTTGGGTAATATCATCTGCGGAGGCAAATTCGTCCTTATGCTTAATAAGAAGCCAGCCGTTCTCACCCATTCCGTTTGTCTTCACAAGTGCATATTCGCCCTGGAGCTTCTTCCCGTGAAGCATCAGTTTCAATGAACCGTCCTTCAGCTGCTTAAGAAGATGCTTCTCCTGGGCTTTTTTACCCTTGATCTTCTCTATAGGCTCGTACGTGCCCTCATCCCAAACGATGACAGTTCCACCACCATAATTACCTTTAGGAATGATGCCCTCAAATAAACGATAATCATAGGGATGATCTTCCACCATCATAGCCAGGCGTTTGTTCTTCGGATCGGTGGATGGCCCTTTCGGTACTGCCCAGCTTTTAAGAACACCTTCCATCTCAAGCCTGAAATCATAGTGCAGACGTGTAGCATCGTGCTTCTGTATGACAAAATGGAGTTTATCCTTATCGGTGCTTTTCCCGGACTTCGGTTCAGAAGTTTTCGAGAAATCCCGCTTTTTGACATATTTTTCCAGACTCATAGGTTTGTCAAGGGTTTACTCTTCTTTAAGTACTCTTCAACATCTTTTGCCATGGGGCCGACGGCTTTAACCGCTTGCTTTAGTTCTTCGTGGCTAACTCCATATTTCTCTGACCAATGCTTTAATTCATGATCCTGATTTACATTGATGCGGTCCCTGTCCTGACTTCCAACATTTTGCTTATTATCCATAATGAGTTGAATTTAATCGTAGAACAATAAATTGCTGTGCCTGTTTCCAAAACGATAAACCTATTTACCGGATACCGGCGAAAGGCGTAACAGTTCGCCATCCTTATAGTCTGTAAGCAGCCATATAGAACCATCCGGCGCCTGGATTACATCTCTGACCCGCTTGTTCACCGGCAGACGCTCTTCAGCGCTAACCTTATTATCCTTAAGGGTTAGTTTGATCACCGCCTGAGAAGAAAGTCCGCCTATAAAAACATTACCCTGCCATTTGCTGAACAGGCTGCCGGTATAGAACATCAGGCCAGATGGAGAAATAGCCGGATGCCAAAAATACAGGGGTCCGGTGAAAGACGGCTGGGTGTCGTGATCGGGGATCTTCGTACCATCGTAATGAGTGCCGTTACTTACAAGCGGCCATCCGTAATTCTTTCCAGCTTCAATAACATTCAGTTCATCGCCATGCATGGGCCCCATTTCATGCATCCATAACTGTTTGGTAACGGGATTGATCGCCGCTCCAAGGGGATTGCGGTGACCAAGTGTATAAATATCCGGCCGGAAGCCTTTCCTGTTTACAAAGGGGTTATCTTTAGGTATAGTGCCGTCGGAATTGATCCGGATGATCTTACCGAGCGTGGCACTCGAATCCTGTGCAGGTTCGAAGCGCTGGCGATCACCGGAAGTGATAAAGAGTTTACCGTCCGGAGCAAATACGAGTCTCCCTCCAAAGTGACCTCTGCCAATCTGCATAGGTTCCTGGCGCCAGATGACTTTAAGGTCTTTCAGGGTGTTACCCTCAAACCTTGCCCGCGCAACGGCGCCTCCTTTCAGAATAACATGTGTAAGGTCCTGGCCAGGTCCCAAACGATGATCAGGGGTGTCACTTTTAACATCAGGCTGTTTTTCGGCTGCTTCAGTGAAATAAAGATACAGCAGCTTATTACTTGCAAAAGCCGGATCTATCTCCACATCCAATAGCCCTCCCTGGCCGTGGTATAAAACTTTCGGCACCCCTGCGATCGGTTCAGACAGCTTACCCTTTTCGAATATGCGCAGGCGCCCCGGTTTTTCGGTCAGAAGCAGGCGGCCATCCGGGAGGAAGGTCATTCCCCATGGTTCAACGAGCGTTGCTAAGCGCTCAACCTTAACCTGTCCGTCTTTTGCCTGCAGTACGAAAGTAGATGAGTCAGGACTGCTCTGAGCGTAAGCATTCACAACATTCAGGCAGCCGAGAACGCATAATGTTAGTAGTTTTCGCTTATTGGAATGTTTCGCCCAGAGATTAAAGAGCCACTGAGCTAATTTAAAAGAATAGACAACCGGGGAAAGGAAAAATACGTTCATAACAGGTTCGATCAAAAAGCATTAAAGCAAGGTGATTAACGTAACAATCAAAGTCGGCCGAAAGTTTACCCCCGGCCTTCGAACGCCGGCTGTGTAATAAAAAAGGCCCCTGTCATGGGGCCTTTTAAATAAAACCGGATCACCGGATTAGTTAGAGATTTGCTTTAACCTCTTTAGTCTCAAGCATCTTACCGTCGGCAGAGTACTTTACCTTTTTATCAGGAGATCCATCCAGGCTGATCTTATAGATGGTTTTACCTTCTTTTTCGATCACCCATGCCTCATCAATCTTATAAGCTGCATGATCTTTCTTCACGGAAGTCAAAACAGCCGATGGAAGTTCCGCTTCCTTTATCTCCTTGCCTTTGTAAATCAGCTTACCTGTGGAAGTGAACATGGCATGCTGATCGACATCGCCGATCTCAAAAGACACGTTATAATCGGCATCCTTTTTTTTCCATTCCACATCGGTTGCGTTGGCAAACGTACTGGAAAAAGCAGTCATTACTTCCTGCGGCACATCCTTCGCGTCGACCTTCGTCTTGTCGTCCTGCGCTTTAACACCTAGTGTTATTCCTGCGAGTAACAGGAACGCTAAAATTGTTTTTCTCATAGTAAAACGTTTAGGGAGTGCATCAGCGGCAGATGCCATAACACTAGCTCTGCTGCCGATAACCGCCTCCCGGTTAAACACTTAAATTGGTATCCGCTAAAACCCACAAAAATGAGACCTTGACAGGCTTTCATTTGTAAAAAATGAGATATAGACGACAAACGCAGAAAAGGAAGTGCCCGAGCGCCGGCAAATATCCTGGTCAGGAAAATCATGAGAATAGTATAAAATCGAATCATCACATAGCTATCTAATAGCGTAATTATTCGGCACACTGGAGATTTTTACAGGAAATTAGAAAATTATTGTACCTTTGAATTAATTCCTTAATTGTTAAACTTAATAACAAGGAACCATGAAGCATCTTACTTCCATATCGCCCCTTTCGCTTATTGCCTAAACGGCAGGCCAAATACTATTCATTTTCTTGAGAATATAAGTGGTGCAATTTCGCAGTTGTAGCGTATTTATTACCTGCCGACATCCTTTAGGTTTTTGAGCATACGCAAAGGGTATATCTCTACCAGAGATGAAGTTTAAAATCACAAAATTTTAGAATTTCTTAATACCCGGATCCAATGGACCCACAGGAATGGCTGTATCGTTTAAGATCGGCCAGACAAAAGAAACGACTCGTCAGAAAAGATCGGGATAAACAATTGATTAGACTGGACAGAAGACAATCTGAGTTATTGAAAATACGCTGGAGCCTGCCGATGATCCCACTTGATCGCCCTTATCAGAAGGGTTGGAAGCGATTATTTGTGCTCAGAGACGATGTTCAAAGGTCTTCAAACGAAGCCTTTCATCAGGCCTTACTGGATAAGATCAATACGGTTATCTATCATTTCGATAAGTCATTCAAAGTAAAGAAACGGCGCAAAAGAAGATATGGCCAGAAGACTATTCCTCAATCACTTCGGGAAATTTCCGATTACGATTGGCAAAGGAATCATTTCAAGTTAACAGAAGAAGAGCAGGCATATTTCCTGAAAACAGAGACCATGCACCTGAAGACCCGGTATACGGAAGTAAGATACGTTTACACAGAGACCTGGCGCTTTGTCCTTAAGGTGATGCCTCACATAATTACAGAGGTAAAAATGCTTGATGAAATCCTGGAACAGGAAATAAAGTCTATTGATAATCACATCGACAGTAACAACTTATGGCCCAGGATAAGGCGCTTAACAAATGGAAGAAGCTACCGTCCCTGGGAATATGTCGAAAAGCCGAAGTATCATAACGAATTAAAGAACATGCCAGCGTACGGTGATAAAGAAGCCTACTTGGATTAAAAAAAATAGACCCAAATGGGAAATTTAAAAACAAAACAATTAAATAAACTAGGCTACACCAACAATCAGTTAAGAAGCCTTGTGATCAATGTAGTTTCAAAACACTTTAAGCATTATAACAATGAGCAGATCATTGATTTATTAACCGCCATTAAAAATAATCCGGAGAACTACATTGATGATGTACACACCGGGAAAATCGCCGCGAAGATAATTGGTAAAGTAGATGAACCAGGTTTTAAGTCTTACGATTTACGGGACGATGCTGTGCCCTACAAAGTATATGGTGCCAGGGACATCGAAGCAAGCGCCATCAAGCAAATGGAACTCGCAGCGAGACTACCGGTAAGCGTACAGGGTGCTTTAATGCCTGATGCACGCATGGGATTTGGCTTGCCTATCGGTGGAGTACTCGCTACCAGGAGCGCAGTTATTCCTTACGCCGTTGGAATGGATATCGGTTGCCGAATGGCCTTGTCGATCATTGATGAAACTGATGCTTTTATCAAACGCTCAGAATACCAGATCAAACAGGCCCTGAAAAACTTTACCCACTTTGGTATGGAAGGAGGACTCGAGGTCCGGCAGGAACATGAGGTGCTTGACAGCCCTGTTTTCCAGCAATTGGCTTTCCTGAAACCGCTGCGAGGTAAGGCAGTAAGACAATTGGGTACATCCGGTAACGGTAACCATTTTGTGGAGTTTGGTGAAATCGAGCTCGCAGAAAACAACACATTGGGATTACCTGCGAAGAAGTACACTGCCTTACTATCACATTCTGGTAGTCGCGGACTAGGTGCGGCAATAGCAAAGCATTATACCCAGGTGGCGATGAATACCTGCAAACTACCGCGGCACGCAAAACAACTCGCCTGGCTCGATATGGATAGTGAGGCTGGTCAGGAATACTGGCTGGCGATGACACTGGCTGGCGATTACGCCAAAGCCTGCCACGAACAGATCCATGCTAACCTGCTTAAAGCCCTGGGACTAAAAGCCATTCAGGTTATTGAGAACCATCACAATTTTGCCTGGAAAGAGATGCATGATGGAAAGGAGGTGATTGTTCACCGCAAAGGCGCAACACCAGCAAACAGGGGAGAATTGGGAATCATTCCCGGCAGTATGATCTCACCTGCCTACCTGGTAGCAGGGAAAGGTGTCAATACTGCTCTGAATTCTGCTTCGCATGGGGCTGGCCGTGTCATGAGCCGCCAGAAAGCCAAAGACAATATGACGGTTTCGGCAATGAGAAAGCTCTTGCTAAATGCCGGAGTAACACTTATCGGTGGCAGCGTCGAGGAAAACCCTTTAGCCTATAAAGACATCGAAAAGGTAATTCAGGCGCAAAGGGATCTGGTTGATATTCAAGGGAAGTTTACACCCCGTATTGTAAGAATGAACAAGGATTAAGCTATGAAGAAGGTAATTATACAACTCACATCAGGAAAAGGCCCGGCAGAATGTTGCCGGGCAGTTTTCCGAATTCGTGAAATCATGATTAAACAAGCTTCCGCACAAGGAATCAATATTGTCGAGATTGATAGCAAAAAGGCAGATAGAGATGCCACGTTGCTTTCGGTTACCCTTGCCGCCCAGGGTGACAACCTGCAAGCATTCATTCAGGAATGGAAGGGTACAATTCAATGGATAGCTAAAAGCCCCTATCGTCCATACCATCAACGTAAAAACTGGTTTGCCGGCGTTTCAATCTTTGATGTTAAGGAGTTCGCTGAATGGAATCCGCATGAGGTAAAAATAGAAACCTGCAGAGCCTCCGGCCCGGGTGGCCAAAATGTCAATAAAGTGGAAACGGCAGTTAGAGGCACGCATATTCCCTCAGGTATTCAGGTGTTCGCTATGGACAGCCGTTCGCAGCTGGAAAACAAAAAGTTGTGTTTGAGCAGGCTGGAAGCTAAAGTGATGAGCTGGCAGGCGGAACAATTAGCACAAAATCAAGTAAATCAGTGGCTATCTCATCTTTCTTTAAGCAGAGGAAATCCGATAAAAACTTTTAGGATGGACCTGAGTTAGTTAGGCCAGTAAAATGCAGGATGCTATTAGTTTCAGCTAAATATATTTTTATTCAGGGTTACTTATTTTGAATTTGAGTATTAATTACAAAGAAATTATAAAATAAAAAATATTAAGTTAAAAAGAGTGTAAAAAACTTCAAAACTGTTACTTTTAAGGTGATTTCTATCTCCCTGCCACTTTATAATGTGACATTGTATTTAACGCTGATTTTCTTTAAAATTAATTATAAGCATGGAACTATTTTATTCTTCGAGGATATCTATTGCCTTAAAACACCGTGGTTCAACGAAAAATGCATTTCTAATATCTTCTTTGCAAGCCTAACTCCAGAAGTAAACAACATCAATTTATAAACCTAAACACCAACGAAAATGAAAATGACAAAATTCTCATTAGGGATTTGTATTGCCCTGACTTTTGCAGCATGTAGCAGTAACAGATCCGAAGAATCCGAGTTGGCATCGGCTGATACATTAAATACAACAGCAGGTCTGGTCGCTGATCTTCCTGAAAATTCGGATAAACTGGTTAAAACAGCAGATCTTGATTTCCAGGTAAAAGATGTTTATAAAAGCAGTAGCAATATCCAGAAGAACGTTAAGAACCTTGGGGGCCTGGTAATGTACACTGATATCAAGACTTCAGAGATGGATAGTAAAACAATACCCGTCTCGAATGACTCATTACAGGTTATTTCTACTTATAAGATAGAAGCGCAGATGACCGTAAGGGTGCCTTCAGAAAATTTAAATGATTTTGTGCAGGCGGTAGCTCTTGACGCCACGCTGATTTACAGCGCATTAGTTAATATTGATGACCGTAGTATAGATTATTTAGGCAGTACCCTGAAACAACAAAGCAGGCAGCAAATCCTCAATAAAGAACTGAATAAGGATACACTTAGAACCAATGATGCGCTTCAACTAGCCGATCAACAGGATGCTATCATAGATGGGAAAATGAATAATCGCAGAACAGATCTAGGTGTACGATATAGTACGGTTAGCCTACGTTTTTATCAAAACAGTTTATTAAGAAAAGAGATTATACCCAACAACGACCTAAGTGCTTACCAGCTCCCTGTTTATAGACGTTTCGTAGATGCGTTGGGTTCCGGCTTCAACTTCTTCCTTTCCATTATCATAGGCATAGCACATGTTTGGCCTGTTTTTATTTTTGGAGCAGGAGGATGGCTGTCTTACCGCTATATACAAAGGATAAAAGTTAAAATTTAAGTGTCATCCCACTACCCTCCTCCTTTACGCCCGGACTAAAAACCAATTATTAATATCAAGTCGGACTAAGTATTATTAAACTTTCAATATATTTTGAAAGTTTAATAACTTCCTCTATATTGTTCCATGGAACTGGCAGAAGCAAAGAAAAAGTTTATTGAGACCTGGGGAAAGTTGGGATCTGAATGGGGCATAAACCGTACCATGGCACAGGTACATGCTTTATTGCTGATTTCACCAGAGGCTCTCACTACCGAAGAGATCATGGAAACATTAAGCATCTCCAGAGGGAATGCGAACATGACTTTAAGGGATTTAATAGGCTGGGGATTGATTGAAAAGCAACATAAGGCAGGCGAGCGAAAGGAATATTTCTATGCTGATAAAGATACCTGGAACATTGCCCGCCAGGTAGCTAAAGAGCGGCGGAAAAGAGAGCTGGACCCGATGTTAAAAGCGCTGGATGAATTATCAAAGGTAGAGGGAGATGTAAACGATCCCGATTACAAGACATTTAATAAGTCAGTTACCGATATCAATAAGCTGGCTAAGAACGTGGATAAAACATTGGATACAATGCTTAAGGCAGAAGAAAACTGGTTTTGGGGCTCCCTATTTAAAATATTCAAGTAGAATATTTTTTTATAAATAACTTTCAATTTTTACTGAAAATTCAATAAGTATAAACAAATAAACTATAGCAAGTGTGATGAAAACGCTTAAGAACCACCTTATCCTTTTCGACGCCGAATGCCCCATGTGCCGGATGTATACTCATGCCTTTGTAGAAATCGGAATGCTGGATAACAATGGAAGAACAGCCTACCAGGAAATTCCGGCGCAGGCTTGTCCGATGCTCGACAGGCAGCGTGCAGTAAATGAGATCGCACTGGTCAATCAGGAAACCGGTGAAGTAACCTACGGAGTAGAAAGTTTGTTCAAAGTGTTCGCCGCTTCCTTTCCTTTCCTAAAGCCTTTGTTTTTATTCAGCCCGTTCGTTTGGCTGATGAGCAAAATCTATGCGTTTATTGCATTCAACCGCCGGGTTATCATTCCTGCGCCAATTGAAACAAACAGCTTTGAACTTCAACCCACATTCAGGCTGGATTACCGGATCGCATATCTTTTTGTAACATGGATCATTACGGCATTTATCCTTTCTGCTTACGCGGCGCTAATGAATGGCCTGCTACCTGCAGGAAATGCATATCGGGAGTATTTAATCTGCGGCGGTCAGATATTTTTCCAGGGAGCAATCATCAGCATAATTCACAAGGACAAAGGCTGGGATTACTTGGGAAATATGATGACGATTTCCTTCGGAGTCGCCCTGCTCCTACTACCCGTTCTGCTTTTAGCACAATGGCTAAATCTTCATCCGATCTTTTACGCCGTATGGTTTATGGGAGTAGCAGGTCTTATGCTCCTGGAGCACATCCGCAGAAGCAGGCTTTTAGAACTGGGTTGGATTTTAACAAGCAGTTGGGTGCTGTATCGTATTCTGGTTCTTTTATTCATCCTTTTAACAAACTAACATGAAGTACAAAAAAATAGTCCTGGCCGGAGGTAATGGATACCTTGGCGGAGTGCTGGCCGAATATTATAAGCCTCTTGCACACACCGTGATTATTCTAAGCCGGAAGGTCAAGGCAGACGACGAGAATATACAAACTGTGCTATGGGACGGTCGTACAGAAGGAGAATGGATAGACAGCTTGAATGGTGCAGATATGTTAATCAACCTTTGCGGTAAAAATGTCAACTGCAGATACACGGAAGAGAATAAAGCTGAAATCATCAATTCAAGGATAATTCCAACAGCACTTTTAGGGAAAGCGATCGCAGAGATGGAGAATCCGCCAAAGCTTTGGATTAATGTTACTTCTGCAACCATTTACAGGCATGCCGAAGATCGTCCACAGGATGAAGAAAACGGAGAAACAGGTTACGGATTTTCAATTGATGTTTGTCGCAAATGGGAAGAAGCTTTCTTTAGTACCAATACCCCTCATACCCGAAAGATTGCACTGCGCATGGGCATTGTACTTGGGCGCAAAGACGCGGCTTTCCCACGCTTGCTTGCCCTGGTAAAATGCGGACTGGGTGGGAAGCAGGGCGATGGCGAGCAGTATATTTCATGGGTACACGAACAAGATGCCGCAAAGTGTACTGAATGGTTAATGAATCACAATGAACTCAACGGGGTGATCAACTGTACAGCACCAGAGCCGGTAAAAAATGCCGCCTTAATGTATGCAATTCGCAATGCATATGGAGTTCCTTTCGGTTTACCAGCTCCGGCATGGTTACTTGAAATCGGAGCGAAATTAATCGGGACAGAGACTGAATTGATTTTGAAAAGCAGGTGGGTATTACCAAAGCGACTGACTGATAGTGGTTATACTTTTCTGTTTTCAAAAGCAGAACATGCGGTGAAAGACCTTTTAAGTATCAGAAATTGAGTTATGAGAAGAACACTCACTACCAGTTCCAGCATTCATCTAAATAAATCAACTAAATATGCCAAATATCCTCCTAAGCACCCGGATAAATGCTCCGGTTGAAGTCTGTTTCAATCTTGCCCGAAGTATCGATCTCCATCTGGACACGATGAAGCATACCGGCGAAAGAGCGATTGCCGGAACTACCAGTGGTTTGATCGGACTGCATGAGACTGTAACATGGAAAGCCCGTCATTTTGGAGTATCTCTAAAATTAACCAGCAAGATCACGGAATGTGTCTATCCGGTAACCTTTGCTGATGAAATGGTTGACGGTCCCTTCAAAATGATGAAGCACAGGCATGTATTTGAACAAATGCAAGGATATACCTTAATGACAGACAAATTTGTGTATGAGTCGCCTTTGGGCATACTCGGCTACCTTGCAGATCTGTTGTTTCTCAGAAAGTATATGCAGAACCTCATCGAACACCGTAATCAGGTTATAAAACAAAAAGCAGAATCAACAACCGCAAATCTGGTCATATGAAAACTCCTGAGCAGCGATTAAAAAGTAAAATTAAGCGATTGATGATCTTCTTTATCGCGGCACTCGTCCTGAGTGGAATTACCGCTTTCCCTATAGAAAGTCAGCTTGCTGTCGCGATGAATTACCTGGACATCTTCCCTGTGACTATTCAACATTGGCTCATTACGATTTATGATGCGGTTAAATCAACAAACGATAATTACCCCTATCTGGCGTATGGTACGGACTGGCTGGCATTTGCCCATATCGTAATTGCCACAGCTTTTATCGGGCCTCTTCGAGATCCTGTAAGAAATATCCGGGTGGTTCAGTTTGGTATGATAGCCTGCATGATGGTGATCCCTTTAGCATTCATCGCAGGCCCAATAAGGAATATCCCCTTGTTTTGGCAACTAATAGATTGCTCTTTCGGAGTAATTGGTATAATTCCTCTATACATATGCTACAGAAATATCAAAAGATTAGAATATCTCCAACACAATTCCCTTACTCCACAATAGTCCGATAGAACTGGATTGTGAGCCCGAATAATGACTATAAATGAGGAGTGTTTATCATACGATCCTTCAAAAAATCACAGAAACGTTATTCCTGCACTCCAGCCAAGCCATCCTCTGGGAGATTTATTACCAGAGCTCACCGGACCGATCCGCTTTTTAAATCCCTCAGCACTTGAAACATTCGGGTCTGTATAATAAATATTGTAAGCCGGCCCGGCGAAAAGACTGATCCCTTTCACAATTTTGACCTGGGCATTAAGCTGCGCTCTGCTGAGAATGTTCGCTGCATCAAAATTTCCTAAGTATAAACCCTGTGACGATATTTCCATGGAGGCCGACAAACGGTTATTGAAAATAAAGTCGTGCCCGAAGCCCAACCCTGCTGAGTATACTTTTTCACCCTCCTTGAACGTTGCCGCACCGATCAGAATAGAATAAAGTTTAGCATTACCTGTTTTTATGCCCGCCTGATAATTAAATACATCATTAGACGAAAGGCTCACCTTATGGTAGCCTTTATTCACCCAATTGATCAAGCCAACACTTACACCGGAAGAGCTGTCCGCATAATTGATCAGCCCGATCTGAACACCATTCATCTTTTTAGCATGGTTGAAAATAGCGGCAATCTGCATCCCCTGCATTTCGTGCCTTGCTACATTTGAAATTGCGGAAATCTGCAGCCCATCCATGTTTTTCGCCACATTTCCGATCCCGGCAAGCTGTACTCCCCGTACCTTATTAGAAACTATGTTAGAAATGCCCGCCACCTGAACGCCTTTGAAATCTTTGCGAACGTGGTTAAGGATACCGGCTGCCTGCCATCCATCCATATTCTTCCGTACATCATTCATGATACCCCCGGCCTGGAAGCCCCGAACACTATCGAGAACTGAATTCCCTATTCCGCCTGCCTGGAACCCACGCACTGAACCACCTACAAGGTTTGTAAGGCCTGCAAGCTGTACATGCTTAACATCCCCTTTGTTTATATTAAACAGGCCCGCTACTTCAATCCCATTAACTCCGGCTGTATAACCACCAAACACATTTAAGGAGGCCTTATTCACAACCTGAGAACTAAACATTCCATGCGAGCTTATGCCCGGTAACAAAGAAGCCTGGAATGGGCTGCTCGCCATAAACCCGGGGATATTTAAACTTTGGATCTGTTGCTTTGCCGACACGAGGAATCGTCCGAGGCCGAGGCGCTCTACAATATTTGAAGTATAGCCAGAGTAATCCTCATCCTTATAAACATAACCTTCAGGCTTAATGGTGACAGTAGAAAGGAACATGATGCTGGTATCCCGGTAAGCCTCCTTACTCACGGTAAGTACAACCGACTGAAGATCTCCACGAATCCGCATGCGGAAATAGCCATCTTCATTGGTAAGGGTAGATACAAGTAACTGCTTCTCGTATACACTGGCATCCGGAACCGTTTTTCCTGTATAAACATCCACTACCTTGCCCGTAATCAGATAATGCCGTGAATCAGTTGTTATCAAGTCAGGCTCGATAGCGAAATGCAGAAGTGTCGACCTCAGAATGATATAGTTATTGCTCTCCCGGTAATCAACCGTCCCAAGAAAGATCTTATCCAGAACATCCCGGACAGTTTGATTTTTTACATTCAGACTGATCAGGCTGTCCCTATTAAACGCATTGCCGCTGTAAGAGAAATAGAAGTCCCCCCTTTTACTTATCTGATCCAGAACGTCTCCGACAGGCTGACGTGAAATATCAAGGGAAACCCGTTTGTATAAATTCGGAAGATATGAAGTATGCTGAGCATACGAGCCAGAAACAAAGCCTAGAATAATCAGTACGAGGATAACTTTCTTGCTCATTTCAAATCATCGGAGTATGATCTTACCGTCCTTTTTAACAGCCGTGATCTTAAAAGTTTCAGTAATGACATGAATGATATTATCAAGCGAGTCGTCCCTGAAAGTGGTGGTCAGACGCAGGTCTTTAATTTGAGCGTTTTCGATAATTATTTTGCTGTCATATGCTTCATTGAGAATTTCAACAACCCTCCATAAAGGTGTATTATCAGCTACAAACAATTTGCTTCTGTAATAATTATAAAGCTGGTCGGTATTTGCCTCCTTGCGAAGGTCGGAGTTTTTATCCCTGATCAAAACTTTTTCGCCACGCGTCAATCGGATCATCTGCTTGTCCATACTCACCTGTACCAGGCCTGTTTCTACTATAACTTCCGTGCTTTCCTTATTATGTTTCACATTGAACGACGTACCAACCACCGTTACAGTAACGTCGTCCGCTTCAATAACAAAAGGCTTCGATTTATCCGGACTAACTTTAAAGAATGCTTCCCCATTTTCAAGCTTTACATCCCGGGTTTCGCCTTTGAAATTCTTGCGGTAGGAAAGGAAAGTATTTCTATTAAGAGTCACTTCAGAACCGTCAGGGAGTATTTCTGTACGTACGAGGTCACCGGCTTCGATGGTATTATATCCGCTATTAAAAACAGAATAAAAGGACCATACCCCTGCAACAATGAAAAATACTGCCGCAATTGTGAGCCAGCCACGACGCCGGCCCAAAAAACCGACAACCTTATTCCTTCCGGTTTTGGACACCCTGGCCTTGAAATTAACCCATGCTACCTCGGTATCCAGAACACTCTTTTGTTCAAGTTTTTTACTGCTATCCCATATCAGTTTTAAACGGGAAAATTCCTTTTCATTTTCCGGGCTGGCAGAACTCCATTCCCGGACCTGTTCCTCCTCCTCCCGGCTGGCTTCTCTTAGAAGATATTTTATAATCAGATCATCATTCATGCTCGGTCATCCCTGTTATAAATCCTTATAGTGCATAAACAATAATATTATCGGCAGAAAATCTACGAGTTTAACCCGCAGGATCCGCAAAGCTTTTCCCATCTGGTTTTCTACGGTCTTGATCGATATCCCAAGCGCTTCCGCTATTTCCCTGTACTTTAATTCTTCAAAACGGCTCATCTGGAAAATTGTACGGCATTGCTCCGGCAATTCGTTCAATGCAGCCTGCAAGCGGTCCTGAAGTTCACCAAGAACTAATTTATCCGATGTGTTTTCTATCTGATCGTTCATTGTAAGGGCCGCATGATCCTGGTACTTCGTTTTAATCTTGTGATGTTTGAGGTAATTGAGACAGTCATTGTGTACACATTTGTAGAGATAGGCCTTAATAGATATTTGCACATCCAACAGAGCCCTTTTCTCCCATAATCTGACAAACATACTCTGCACAATCTCTTCTGCATGGCTGTCCTGATAAAGCATTACGCTTGCATAGGAATGCAATGCCTTGAAATGAGCTTTAAACAGTTCCTCAAAAGCATGGTCGTCATACCCTGTTACTGTACCCGCCTTGTTTGTTGCTATTAATTCCACCGGTTAACTGTTGTTCAAATATATCAGATTTAGGTAGTGTATCTGAATGATTTGTTCATCACAGGCCGGTTATTACGTGAGTTCAGCGTTCGACCAACTACTTCATGTTTTTTTAACTTGTATTTATATATTTCCTCGCGACGCATCAAGATACTGATAGATAAGCTGCTTGTTAAAACCGGATAACTTTTCCGCTGCCGCTAATTTCTGAATCCACTGTAGCATCCCCGTGATAGTAAACTTCTCCACTGCCACTGATACGCACCTTAAGGGAATTTTGAACTGTCATACGAACGTCGCCGCTGCCGCTGATCCTAACATCACCCTTTTTTGCCTGAATATTTTCAAGGTTTGCATCGCCGGAGCCCGAAATATCAACATTCACTTCGTTCGCAGAAAACGCTCCTCTAACAGTGGTTTTAGATGAGCCACTGATGCTTAATCGGAAAAGATCCGACGAAGGGAAATTTCCATCAATCCAAAGTCCACCGCTTCCGCTCATAGACACTTTTTTTAGTTCTGGAAGGGTAACGAATACTTCAATATCATTATCGTGTACATTTACACGCTCGAATCCAAGACTAAGAACCCCGTTATTGATATTTGACTTATATCTTGGGATCAGGTTCGCAGACCCTTTAACCTCCACTTTATACTCTGTTCCATAAGTAATCGTAAGTGGATTTGCCCCGCTGCTATGGACCTCTGTAAAAGTTCCCGGTTTACGTACTTCGGTGATGATGTTCCCGTCAGCTGTTAATCTGTCTTTTTTACATGAAATGCTGAATAAGCTGATGATTGCGATAAATAATATAGTTCTCATAGTGTGTATTGTTTTAAATGTGTATTGCTTTAATTGTCTATTGTTATCTCGTTGATACTTGTTACTAAAAAAGAATATTCACTCCACCGGTATAGCCCACATATATCGCCTCAAAGTTATTCCCCCACCGGTTCTCCCAGGTTTTGATATAGTTGTCAGTTAAGGCCTGCCCCTCCGTTGTGTTCGTGATCATATAATTAAATACCGGTCCGCCGAACAACTCTATATGCCTGGAAGGCCTGATCGACGGCATTAGCTTAAAGGAGCTTTTGAAATATCCTCCAGACCAGAAATCTTCGAGTGTTAATAAGCTTAGTTCTGTATTGATCCTGAACACTCGCGTGTTGATCATGTGGGCGCCAAAACCGGCCTCCAGAGCATATACTGCATCTTTGTTCTTGAAATTGTAACCGCCACCAATGATCCCGTATAGTATTCTACCGCCTGAACGGAAGGAGGCGACTGCTGTCTGGCTTTCGTCAATGCTAAAACCTATTGATTTTTCACCCTTCCTGATGATATTTATAAGGCCAATTGGATGATCGCTGCTGTCAGCGATATTAATAAAAGCTGCTATCTGAACGCCTTTAACTTTTTTAGCGACGTTAAAAAACCCGGCTATTTGTGAACCCGTCACATCGCCGGCGGTATTAGTGAACCCGGCTATCTGAGTTCCTTTAACATTTCTGGCAACATTACTAAAGCCAGCGATCTGGGTTCCGACAACATCCCGTGAAGTATTTAGAAAACCCGCGAACTGGGTACCTTTAACATCAGCTGCCCGGCTAAAAAAGCCGGAGAACTGAAGTCCCTCCACATTATTTGTAGCGATGTTTGTAAATCCGGCGAATTGCACACCTTTCCCTTCACCATAAGTATTGATGAATCCGGCGAACATCATGCCTTCCACCTTTTTGCCGACATGATTTGAGAATCCCGCGAATTGCATACCCTTGGCATCGTATCGTACTACATTCGAAAATCCTGCAAAGGTGAATCCCTTCTCAGCAGCTGAAACTCCGGCTAACAGATTGAATGAAAACAGATTTGTATCCGCAGCTGCATGCGTACCATTTGTACTGATCGGATAGATAAGACCTATATTAACTTTATCTGGAATAATTACCTGAGCATTTGAACTAAGGTAAAGAGCCATTAACGCGAGAAATGCGATAAGCATTTTTAGCGACCGTTCTAATCTTGGTTGTGTAATTTGTATTTTCATTCATCCTATTTCGGGATGAGACAACCCTAAACGACTTTACCCCTACGCCCAGGGAGAAAAAAATTACTGCCCAGTTGATTATTATCGTTCAGCTTGCAGGACGCTTGTGTGTGTTAAGGTTGAAGTATACAAATTCAAAGTGAACGCACATTCCAAATTGTAGACATTACTCCCTTAATCAGGTTTATAATATTTATAATGGAGGGAAATAATTAAAGGGTCGCTCTAAGAAGCTGGGTGAAGTATTCAAGCCGCGTTTTATCAACCCTGAAACCTTCGGCCCTTTACAACATTTTAAAAACAAGCCCAAATTGCCTATAATGAACCATCTTAACAACAGATTTATCCGTATGAGAATCCAACTTTTTTTTATAACACTCGGGTCGCTGATCAGTGTAGGATGCTATGCGCAGAACATGTTTAAAGAAGGCGTTTCCAAGGTTAAAAACGAGCAATTTAAGATTGAATATGCTGGCCTGGACAATGATATGATTGTTATTTATAACTTAAAAAGCAAGCATGCAAAAGGAGGGCCCGTAAGTGATAACCCCCTTGCCGCGCCTTTAAAACGGGAAGATTTCCATTTTGATAGATCAGCTGCCTACGCCATTATACAAGGAATAGTGAAGGCCAAACTTGAAAATCTTCGTAAAAATGAAGATTTCGTCCAGGTCATTTTAACGTTTGAAAAGTCTGGTAAACTAACTGATATAGGTTATGGATTAAAGAAAACGACCCTGGTCAGCTTGGGAGAGATTGCCGAGATAGACGCCCGGCTGCGAGACTCCATTGTGGCAACATTTACTGGCAATACCTACAAAGAATATAACTTTCTGATTTACAGCCTTGGTATTATTAAGTTTGAGTAGGTATACTGGTATAGTGAAATCTGTCCTTTTACCTAGTATGATTGTCCGCGGGATACTGGCAGAGGAAAGAGCGACATCCAATGTGACATCATTAAAATTAAAAACCCGCTAACTTATTAAAAGTTAGCGGGTTTCTTCATTTAAACGTAGCCCGTAGGGGAATCGAACCCCTGTTTCCAGAATGAAAATCTGGCGTCCTCACCCCTAGACGAACGGGCCTCTCAAAAAAAAGTTGAAGCGTACTTCAACTTTAGGTAGCGGGAGCCAGACTCGAACTGACGACCTTCGGGTTATGAGCCCGACGAGCTACCAACTGCTCCATCCCGCACTGTTTTGGTGACCTTTTCAAAGCTTAAGATTAATATCCTGTTCCTTTAAATTGGTCTGCAAAGATATATTTCGTTTCTTTGCACTCCAAATAAATTTTAAAATAATTTTTTCATGTCGCATAAAGCCGGATTTGTTAGTTTGATAGGGAAGCCAAACGTAGGGAAATCAACACTGATGAACGCCCTGGTTGGCGAAAAGCTTTCTATAATCACTCCAAAGGCACAAACTACACGCCATCGTATTTTGGGAATCGTGAACGAGCCTGATTATCAGATCGTCTTCTCTGACACCCCGGGGGTGATCAAGCCTGTCTATGGAATGCAGGAATCCATGATGAGTTTCGTTAATAGCTCCATTGTGGATGCCGATATCATCCTGTTTGTTACGGACATCAACGAAAAGTATGATGAAAGTGACGTAATAGAAAAACTTTCAAAAACCACTTCACCGCTTGCCGTCATTGTCAACAAGATCGATAAATCGGACGAAGAAGCCGTTAAGGAAAAGATAGAATACTGGAATGAGACCTTAAAGCCGCAGGCAGTCTTTGCGGTCTCGGCTCTTCATGATCATAATGTACCGGCAGTCATGCAGTTCATTATGGACAACCTTCCCGAACACCCGGCTTATTACGAGAAGGATGCCCTGACTGATAAGAATGAGCGCTTTTTTGTTTCAGAAATAATCAGGGAGAAGATCTTCAAACTTTACGAAAAGGAGATCCCCTACAGTACGGAGATCATCATCACAGCGTTTAAAGATGAACCTAATATAATCCGGATCAGTTCAGAAATAATCGTTGAACGTGACTCCCAGAAGAACATCATCATTGGCAAAGCAGGCGAAATGCTTAAGAAAGTAGGAACCTACGCCCGTAAGGATATGGAGGAGTTTTTGCAAAAGAAAGTGTTCCTTGAAATGTTCGTCAAAGTGATCCCCGACTGGCGGAACCGGAAGAACTACCTGAAGCAGTTTGGGTACGAAGGATAGAGAGTAGCAGATTTAAAGTATCTGGTATAAAGTATCAGGTATCAGGAAGGGAGAAAAATTAAAAAAAACATAAAAAAAAACAGATAGTCAATATGCATAATTTCAAAGATTTAAGGGTTTGGCAGAAGTCAATCGAACTAACCACTGAAATTTATGCGTTATTATCCACCTTCCCCCCTGAAGAAAAATTCGGGCTAATCTCTCAGATGAAGCGTGCGGCTGTTTCGATACCTTCCAACATTGCGGAAGGTGCTGGAAGAAATTCCAACAAAGAATTTAAACACTTTTTATCCGTCAGTTTGGGCTCATTATTTGAAATTGAAACCCAACTCATAATCGCAAACCGTTTAGGTTTAATTAATACAGAAGTAACACAAGAAACAAATGTTAAAATATCTGACTTACAAAGAATGATTTTCGCCTTAGAGAAAACCATATCCTGATACCAGATACTTTATACTAAATACCAAAGAATGAGTAACATAGTAGCAATAGTTGGCCGCCCGAATGTGGGTAAATCAACATTATATAATCGTTTAACAGAAACGCGTAAAGCGATTGTTGATGATTTCAGCGGGGTAACCCGCGACCGCCATTACGGAACGGCCGAATGGACAGACAAAAACTTCACGGTGATCGACACCGGGGGATACGTAGCCAACTCGGAAGACGTTTTCGAAGCAGCTATCCGCGAGCAGGTAGTAATAGCTATAGAGGAAGCGACAGTCATACTTTTCATGGTTGACGTTACCACGGGTATTACTGACCTGGATGATGAGATCGCCAAATTACTGAGACGCAGTAAAAAGCCTGTATTTGTAGTAGTTAATAAAGTAGACAACAACCAGCGCCTGAATGATGCGAATGTCTTTTACAGCCTTGGTTTGGGTGAACTTTATTCTCTTTCTTCCATAACCGGATCCGGAACGGGTGAATTACTCGACGATGTGATCAAACACTTCGAAGAGGTACCTGAAGAAGATAATCAGCTTCCCAAGTATGCCATCGTTGGCCGTCCGAATGTGGGCAAATCATCGCTGATCAATGCGCTGATAGGCAGGGAACGTAATATCGTTACGCCGATCGCCGGTACCACCCGCGATTCAATCCATATTCACTATAATCAGTTTGGTCACGAATTCATGCTGATCGACACTGCCGGTCTGCGTAAAAAGACCAAGGTGAAGGAAAACATCGAGTTTTATTCCGTGATGCGTACCATCAAGGCTTTGGAAGAAGCAGATGTAACCATCCTGATGATCGATGCGATCGAAGGCATCGAATCGCAGGACATCAACATCTTTCACCTTGCCGAGAAAAACAAAAAAGGTGTGGTTATCCTGGTGAACAAATGGGACCTGGTAGAAAAAGACACCAAAACAACGAAGGAATTCGAAGAAAAGATCCGGCATAAGCTGGCGCCTTTCAATGACGTGCCTATCGTTTTCACTTCTGTCGTAGAGAAACAGCGTATCTATAAGGCTGTCGAAGCCGCTTCTAAAGTGTATGAGAATAAACTCAAGAAGATACCTACATCAAAGCTGAACGACGTACTGCTGCCATTAATTGAGAAGTTTCCACCACCTGCCCTTAAAGGCAAATATGTAAAGATCAAGTACATCACGCAGATCAACGGGTCATCCCCGATGTTTGCATTCTTCTGTAACCTGCCCCAGTATGTTAAGGAGCCTTACAAGCGTTTTTTAGAAAATAAGCTAAGGGAGCAATTCGACTTTACTGGGGTGCCGATACAGATATTCTTCAGACAAAAGTAGGAATGGCGGCATGGTTTATAGGTTTATAAAGTTATAGGTTTATAAATTTGCCAGCTCTTAAATTCGAACAAGTACTTTTATTTAATTCAAACACCGACTATGAAAAGAATTATCATGATGTTTTTTGCTGTTATTGCCATTACAGCCTGCAATACGGAAAAGAAAAGTGATGCAAAGGAAGATTCAATTGCCGCACAGGCAGCGGCGGACTCCATGCTGAATGAAGCTCTGAAAACTGACTCACTGCATTCAGATACGGATTCTCTAAATTCAGATACAGGTTCTCTTTAGGCAGATTCTAGTAAATAAAAAAGGCCCTTTAAGGGTCTGGCCGCCAAAAGCTGACCTATTAAAATTACGTTAAATTAAGTTTATGAGCCCGATATTCTATCGGGCTCATTTTTTTAGATTCAGATCCTATCCACGGGTTTATGGTTCCTTAAAGTTAAAGGAAGCGTAAAAGATCTTCAAACGGATAGATGGATTTGTATGTATCGAAGGACTAATTAGGAGCGGAATGGCTAGGGTCTGCTAGGGGTTAGTCCACTAATTTAGTGGACTAACCTTTACATGAGTGCTACATGAGCTGTTGCAAGACCTAACTTGAACAATAATGAAATGGCGTAAATCTGGCACATCTTTAGCCAACAGGGGCTATGACAAAGCAGTGAATGAAATTAACGCGGCTAAATAAAAAAGACCCTTCTAGAGTCTTTTTTATTTTAATACTTCTATAGATCTTGCGATCACACGGTCGCCGGCATTAAGCGCCCGGTAGAAACCCTCATCGCCGAAATAATAGCGCGCGAGTAACGCTTTTAAATCCGACTCAACCAATTTTCTCGAAAGAACAGCCTGACGTTCATTCTCCTGAATATCACGCTTTACGGCTATCTGTTTCAGCTTTAGGTAACCTGCATCCGAAAGCCTGAAATCCTTTATCAGTTGATCGACAGTTTTATACTGGCTTTCGTTTGAAGCGAGATATTTGAAAACGAAATCATTCAATACGCCTTTCGCACTTAACTCATAGTAATAAGGCGTGTAACCGCTTGTATCAACAGGAACGTATATATCAGGCATAATGCCGCCGCCGCCATAGACCACCTTGCCGTTTTTTGTCACGTAAGTATGCTCTTTATCATAAAGGGTATCACTTAAATGCTTTCCGTCAGAAGAAAGTTCGCCGTTCTTCATTCGAAGGCCCACTTCCCCGTAGTAGTCATCAGTTCCCTTCTTATAAGACTTTTGAATTGACCTTCCTGAGGGAGTATAGTAACGGGCGACAGTCAGGCTTAGTGCTGAGCCATCACCGAAGTCAAACTGTTCCTGAACAAGCCCTTTTCCAAAAGAACGCCTGCCGATGATCGTACCACGATCCAGATCCTGAACCGCACCGGCTACGATCTCACTTGCGGAAGCGGAGTTCTCGTCAATCAGCACAATCAGCTTACCCTGCTCGAACCGGCCTTCCGATGTCGCGTAATATTCTGTTCTTGGCTCATGTGCCCCCTCTGTGTAAACAATCAGTTTCTTATTTCCAAGGAACTGATCCGCCAGTTCAGTTGCTGAATTCAGGTAGCCTCCGCCATTCTGCCTAAGATCAAGTACCAGGTTCTTTAGCCCGGCCTTTTGAAGACGCAACAGCGAAGCGATGAAATCCTCGTCCGTCTGATCACCAAATCTGCTGATCTTGACATAGCCTGTTTCATTATTAAGCATATAGGAGGCATCGATGCTGCTGATCGTGATCTGTTCGCGGACGACATCCACGATTTTCACATTATTGGCACGCTTGATCTTCAGGCGAACACTGGTGCCCGTCTTCCCACGGATGTTCTGAACGATCTGCGTGGCGCTTGCATGACTGCCTGAGGAGCTGAAGTTATTGATCTTCAATATCTGATCGCCCCGCAATAATCCCGATTTATCTGCCGGTCCACCGGGAGTCACTGAGGTCACAAGGATCGTGTCATTTAATATATAATATTCAATCCCGATACCGTTGAAATTACCCTCCAAATCCTCCGCCAGCAGTTTTGCTTCAGTAGGCGCAAGGTAGGTTGTATGCGGATCCAGCTGGTTGACTATCTCTTCAATCGCTTTATCCTCAAGCGTGTCGACAGCTATCGAGTCCACATAATTCTCGTCGATCGTCCTTAAGAGTCTTTCGATCTTCTCTGACCTGTCCCCCAGTCCAAACGGCAAAAACGACCCGTTTCTTGTATTTTTATTTTCCCCGGAAAATTTGGGACCCAACACCATTCCCGCAATTAAAACTGAAGCATATGCTGCCGCAATAAGTAAGTTTTTTCTGGTCAACGATCCCATCTCCTGTAAATTCCAAAATTATCAAACTTCTATTACAAACAATGTAACGATTAGTTCATAAATCACTTAAATTGAAAATAAATCATCATCTGGATATCAAATTTTCTAATTTGATACAGACGCCGGCTTAATAAAACAATTAAATAATAACCAGAGTTTTACATCTGTCAGAATAATACTTTATCAGGTCAAGGACGAAATCGGGCTTATTTTATTAAGCCCTAATTTTTTGCTTTTATAGAATATTCCGATTTTTACTGATATTATTGAACCATGAAACGGATTACTGAACAGTCTTCGCATTATAACGACCTTGAGAAAATGTCGATCGGCGAACTACTTCAGGGAATGAACAAGGAAGACAGGTCGGTACCCTACGCTGTTGAAAAAGAAATACCCCGCATTGAAAAACTCGTTGAAGTCATTTCTGAAAAAATGAAGAATGGCGGACGCCTCTTCTATATAGGAGCAGGCACCAGTGGCCGCCTGGGAATTCTGGACGCATCAGAATGCCCGCCAACTTACGGCGTTCCATTTGATATGGTTGTCGGCATTATAGCCGGTGGTGACACTGCCATCCGCAAAGCTGTTGAAAATGCTGAGGATGATGAAGAGCAGGCCTGGAAGGACCTTCTGGTCTATGATATTAGTCCGGCAGATGTTCTGATCGGTATAGCCGCTTCGGGCACAACCCCTTATGTTATCGGCGGTTTAAGAAAGGCAAATGAAATGGGTATTGTAACCGGATGTATTGTCTGCAATGAGGGAAGTCCCGTAGCAGCTGAAGCTAAATATCCGGTTGAAGTTGTCGTAGGCCCCGAATTTGTTACCGGCTCGACCCGCATGAAGTCAGGCACAGCACAAAAGCTCGTGCTGAACATGATCAGCACCTCCGTAATGATACAGTTGGGACGTGTAAAAGGCAACAAAATGTTCGATATGCAGTTAACTAACCATAAACTGGTTGGCCGGGCTGTGAATATGATCATGGAATCAACCCATTCAGACAGGGAAACCGCCTACCAGCTCTTAGAAAAATACGGAAGTGTGCGCAAAGCTGTTGAGAACTTCCAGGCAATAAAATAAACCTCCTGACAAGAGGGGAAATTGGGAAGGCTGTCATCATGCAGGATATAGAACCATATTACCAGTGGAGAGACGATTATATTGCAGCTGAAGACGAACGCTCGCCTTTTTTCGAGACGCAATACAGCGAATTCGTCTACGACAAGCAGATCTACAATTACTATATCCACCCCCAGTGGGATTTCTTCGGCTCCCAGACACTTTATCTCAAAGTTATCTACGCGGATTACGATCGCGGCTTTGCCATAATCGAATTTATCGGCGAATGGAATGACGCCCTGTATAATGATATCATGACGCTCAAACGGGAAATCCTGGAACTCATGATCGATGAAGGCCTGAACAAGTTTATCCTGATTGGGGAGAATGTTCTGAATTTTCACTCTTCGGATGATTGCTATTACGAGGAATGGTTCCAGGATGTGGAGGATGGCTGGATAGCCGGCATCAATTTCCGGGAACATGTGATCAGCGAATTCAAACGCAACAACCTCGACTACTACATCAATTTCGGCGGCGTACTTGACTCCATGAACTGGCGAAACCTGAAACCTTTACAGTTCTTCAAGCTCGTTGAAGCGCAGCTCACCAGGCGGCTTAATTAAGCTTAACTGTTGGATCTGACGATTTTTATTATTTTAGTGAAAAAATAATAAAATGACAGAACAGGAATCTTCTTACAAATTCGATCCGAATTCAATCGTCCAGTATGATAACGGGATAACCTCACGGAATTTCTTACCCAATGTTTTCCTCTGGATGTTCGTGGCCCTGGGCCTTTCCGCAGCATTCGCTTATTATTTTTCAGTTGATGAAACTTTAATGCGACAGCTGGTAGATTTCGAAACAGGATCAAGGACCATGCTTGGCACGGTGACCATGTTCGCGCCGCTGGCTTTCGTATTAGCGATGTCCTTCGGATTAAACCGCCTCTCCTTTCCCGTTCTTGCGTTGCTTTTTGTTGCTTACTCCGCAATTACCGGGATCAGTCTCAGCTTTATTTTGCTGATCTATTCCAGTTCATCCGTATTCACCTGCTTTATTTCAGCCTCCGTATTATTTGGTGTGATGGCCTTCGCAGGTTACACGACTAACCAGGACCTGACAAAGTTCGGCTCTATCCTGATGATGTTCCTGGTGGGTATCATCATCGCCAGTATTGTGAACTGGTTCCTGAACAGCAGCCAGCTTGACTATATCATCAGCTTCGTCGGGGTGGCCGTATTTGTCGGCCTTACCGCTTACGATGTTCAAAAACTCAAACGTATCGGCGAAGGAATCGAATACGGAGACGCCTCGGCGCGCAAGATGGTCATCATGGGCGCACTGACACTCTACCTCGATTTCATCAACCTGTTCCTTATGTTGCTGCGCTTATTTGGCAGCCGGAAGTAGGTAGATACCATCTCAGGGGCTAAAGCCCCTACAGTACTACCTCTCTATTAACTCCGCCTTAAAAGGCGGAGTTAATGATATTATCTAGGTAGTGAGCGGAATACCAGTACCAGGCCCTCCCTAACTCCGCCTTTTAAGGCGGAGCTGTGAATGAAGTAACAACTGCCGGGCAATAAGCCCAATCTATGTATAAACCGCCTTTCAAGGCGGAGCGGAGAGAGCAAACTAGTAAGTCAACGGGCTTTAGCCCCTAATCTAACTGATATGCCCTATACAAAGATCATGATCCATGCTGTCTGGGGAACCAAGAACAGAACTCCCTTCCTCACCCCTGACATTCGCCGGAAAATCATCCATCACATTAAAGAAAATGCTGCTTCAAAAGGGATTTATATTGACCGAATTAATGGTCATACCGAACACCTTCACTGTCTGTTCAGTTTAAACGCTGATATGAGCATCAGTAAAGCGATGCAATTGATCAAGGGCGAATCTGCCTTCTGGCTGAATAAACAAAATCTCATTCCCGCCAAATTCGAATGGGCAGATGAATATTTCGCCTCATCTGTCAGCGAATCTGTCCTTAACAGGGTCAGGGCTTATATTGACCGGCAGGAAGAACACCACCGAAAAGTACATTTCGCTGATGAGTTCCAGGAATTCTTAAGGATACATATGGCTAGCTCATAACCCCGCCTCTAACTCCGCCTTTCAATGCGGAGATATTGATACCCTGACTCTGAACTGACCCGGTTCGACCCGACTGCTGATACTCAATCTGAAGCAACTACCCCCTCATCAACCAAAGATTGTTTCCCGCTAAAGTACATTCGTGTTCGCAGGCGGAACAAAATTTTGCAGAAATCGCTAATTATTTGCAATTCAGCAAAAAACACTGCACTTTTGCACTGCTTATTAAGAAAGACGGAGGGATTAGACCCTGCGAAGTCTTAGCAACCTGTGCTAACAAGGTGCTACATTCTATTCCGGATGATCCGGAAACAGATAAGTGAAAGTCCATTATTACCCGACTTTTCGAAGATAAGCCTGTTTGAGATTTTCGATCTGAGATATTAGACCTGAGACAATTGTGCGCGAGCGCCATAGTCTGCTTTTCTAACATCTCAGACCTCATATCTCATATCTATAACCATGAGCATTAGAGAAGAATTAAAGAAACGCATACTGGTGATTGATGGTGCCATGGGCACCATGATCCAGCGATACCAATTAACGGAGAAGGACTTCAGGGGGGAACGGTTTAAAGATCACCCCTGTGATGTGCAGGGCAATAATGACCTGCTTAATCTCACACGTCCCGATATCATTAAAGCCATTCATGGCGAATACCTGGCAGCAGGAGCTGATATCATTGAAACCAATACATTCAGCACCCAGCGAATCTCCCTGGCCGATTACCGCATGGAGGATCTCGCTTACGAGCTTAGTTTTGAAGGTGCACGGCTGGCAAGGGAAGCTGCTGATGAATTTGCAGTAGCCAATCCCGGAAAGCCACGTTTTGTAGCCGGCGCTGTCGGTCCGACAAATCGTACAGCCTCTCTGTCACCGAATGTAAATGACCCGGGTTACCGGGCCGTAACCTTCGATGATCTTGTGGAAGCTTATTACGAACAAGTGCGCGGACTGGTGGACGGCGGCGCTGATGTGCTCCTCGTCGAAACCATATTCGACACACTGAATGCAAAAGCAGCGCTTTTTGCTATCAAAAAATACGAGGTAGAATTAAAATCAAAGCCTCTTGAGGTGATGATATCGGGTACCATAACTGATGCCAGTGGCCGTACCCTTTCAGGACAGACTGTAGAAGCCTTCCTGAATTCTGTATCACATGCCAACCTGCTTAGTGTTGGTTTAAATTGTGCATTGGGCGCGAAGGAAATGCGTCCGCATATTGAAGAACTTTCCGATAAAGCGACCTGCTTCATTTCGGCTTACCCTAACGCAGGTCTTCCGAACGAGTTCGGTGAATATGATGAAGTACCACACCAGACCGCGCACCTCGTTGAGGACTTTATTCAAAGCGGCTTTGTAAATATTGTCGGCGGATGTTGCGGTACCACACCTGACCATATAAAATGTATTGCTGAAAAAGCGGCGAAGTACCCGCCAAGGGTCCCCCCTGTCGTTGAGCCCTATCTGCGCTTAAGCGGCCTTGAGCCGGTTACCTTAACACCCGATACGAACTTTGTTAATATAGGTGAGCGGACGAATATTACCGGCTCGCCAAAGTTCTCCAAGCTTATCCTTGGTGATGATTTCGAAGGCGCTTTGTCTGTAGCCAGGCAGCAGGTGGAAGGCGGCGCGCAGATCATCGACGTCAATATGGATGAAGGGATGATCGATTCCGAAGCATCGATGACGAGATTCCTCAATCTCATTGCTTCTGAACCCGATATTTCCAAACTGCCGATAATGGTCGATTCCTCTAAATGGACCGTTATTGAGGCTGGCTTGAAATGCCTGCAGGGTAAAGGCATTGTGAACTCAATTTCCCTCAAGGAGGGTGAAGAAAGCTTTAAGGAATATGCACGCAAAATACGTCAGTATGGAGCTGCGGCAGTAGTGATGGCTTTTGACGAGCAGGGACAGGCAGATTCCCTGGAACGCCGTATTGAAATATGTAAGCGCTCGTATGATATCCTGGTAAATGAGATCGACTTCCCGGCACAGGACATTATCTTCGACCCGAATATCTTGACAGTTGCTACCGGTTTGGAAGAGCATAACAATTACGCTGTCGACTTTATTGAAGCTACCCGCTGGATCAAGCAGAACCTCCCGCTGGCGAAAGTGAGTGGAGGTGTCAGCAATATCTCTTTTTCATTCCGGGGAAATAATACGGTCCGGGAAGCGATGCATTCCGCATTCCTCTTCCATGCCATCAATGCCGGCCTGGATATGGGTATTGTAAATGCAGGAATGCTGGAAGTCTACGAACAGATTCCCAAAGACCTTCTGGAGCTGGTGGAGGATGTTCTTTTAAACCGACGCAAGGACGCCACAGAGCGACTGGTTGAATTCGCGGAAACCATTAAATCGAAGGGGAAAGTCCTGGTTAAGGATGAAGAATGGCGGAAGGGAACTGTCGAAGAACGCCTCTCTCATTCTTTGGTTAAAGGAATTATTGAATACCTCGATGAGGATGTGGAAGAAGCACGGCAGAAGTATGCCAAGCCTCTGGAAGTTATCGAGGGACCATTAATGGATGGCATGGGCATAGTCGGCGACCTGTTCGGTTCAGGCAAAATGTTCTTACCGCAGGTTGTTAAGTCTGCCCGGGTAATGAAAAAGGCGGTGGCCTACCTCCTGCCCTATATTGAAGAAGAGAAATTAAAGAATGCGGACAGTTCTCAGCGGAAAAATGCCGGTAAAGTCTTACTGGCTACTGTAAAGGGAGATGTACATGACATTGGAAAAAATATTGTCGGCGTAGTACTTGCCTGCAATAATTTCGAAGTGATAGACCTCGGCGTCATGGTGCCAGCCCAGCGTATCATTGAGGAGGCTAAAAAACAACAGGTTGATATTATTGGCCTGAGCGGATTGATCACTCCCTCTCTTGATGAAATGGTTCATTTCGCGAAAGAGATGGAACGGCAGCAATTTACTGTGCCTTTGATCATCGGCGGAGCAACAACTTCCAGAATCCATGCAGCGGTAAAAGTTGCACCCGGTTATTCAGGTCCTACTGTTCACGTCCTGGATGCTTCGCGAAGCGTAACTGTATGCAGCACGCTGATGAGTGAGGAAAACCGCGACACCTATATAGCAGGCATTCGTGATGAGTATGAAAAAACACGGGTAGCGCATCTAAATAAACGGGCTGATAAACGTTATAAATCTATCGAGGAAGCCCGTCGAAATAAATTCGAGATCAACCTTGACGGGCAGATAGCACCGAAACCGGCGTTTCTGGGCCAGCGCTTATTCGAAAAGTACCCGCTCGAAGAACTTGTACCTTATATAGACTGGACTCCGTTTTTCCACACCTGGGAATTACGAGGCAGTTATCCGCGCATATTCGAAGATGAATTTGTGGGTACGGAAGCTAAGAAGCTTTTCGACGACGCGCAGGTGCTCCTACAGAAGATCGTTGATGAAAAGCTGCTTACTGCAAACGGCGTGATAGGTTTCTGGCCTGCAAATGCTACAGGGGATGATATAGAACTTTACACGGACGAAACCCGGACTGAGGTTTATAACAAAATCCACACCCTTCGGCAGCAGACCGAAAAGATGAAATCGGAGCCTTACTATGCCTTATCTGATTTCGTTGCTCAGAAGGGGACCGGTAAACCTGACTACTTTGGGGGCTTTGCTGTGACAACCGGGATAGGCTGTGATGAACTTGTCGCAGGATTCGAAAAAGATCATGATGACTACAACAGTATCCTGGCGAAGGCGCTAGCGGACAGGCTTGCTGAAGCCTTTGCCGAACGGATGCACGAACGCGTACGTAAAGAGTTTTGGGGCTATGCGCCGGAAGAGCACCTCGACAATGAAGACCTGATCAAGGAAAAGTACACCGGTATACGTCCGGCACCAGGCTACCCAGCATGCCCTGACCATACGGAAAAGCGAACGCTGTTTGACATCCTGGATGCAGAAGCCGCAGCGGGTATTCACCTGACGGATCATTACGCTATGCATCCCGCAGCAGCTGTAAGCGGATTCTACTTCGCACACCCGCAGTCACGCTATTTCGGATTAGGAAAGATCGGAAAGGATCAGGTTGAAGATTACGCCGTGCGGAAGAATATGACCATTGAGGAAGCGGAAAAATGGCTGGGACCTAATTTAAGTTACTAGCGTATCACCCACACATTATAGAAACTCACAGACGATTACAGCTGACAACAAGGAATGAAGATAACTGACCATATAGCGAACGCAAACGGCAAAACGCTTTTCTCATTTGAATTACTGCCTCCGGTTAAAGGCCAGAGTATCCAGGGAATTTATGACGCCATCGACCCCTTAATGGAGTTTAAGCCGCCATTCATTGATGTTACTTATCACCGTGAAGATTATATCTACAAACAACACGACAACGGCCTTCTTGAAAAAGTGTCCTATCGGAAGCGACCGGGAACGGTAGCTATCTGCGCAGCTATCATGAACCGCTATAAAGTGGATGCCGTTCCTCACCTGATCTGCGGAGGCTTCACAAAAGAGGAAACAGAGAATGCCCTTATTGATCTCCAGTTCCTTGGCATAGACAATGTTCTTGTATTACGCGGTGACGCAAGAAAGGCGGATGCTTCATTTATACCCACGCCCGGAGGCCATACTTATGCCTGTGACCTGCTTCAGCAGGTGAGCAATATGAATAACGGTCTTTACCTCCATGAAGACCATGACAGTTCCTTCAGCACGAACTTCTGTATCGGAGTAGCCGGCTATCCTGAAAAACATTTTGAAGCGCCGAATATGAAAGCGGATTTCAAATACCTGAAGCAGAAGGTTGACATGGGCGCTGAATTTATCGTAACTCAGATGTTCTTTGATAACTCGAAGTACTGCAGCTTCGTAAAGCGCTGCCGGGAAGAGGGAATTAACGTTCCAATCATTCCTGGTCTTAAACCTATTACTTCATCCAAGCAGCTTATTTCACTCGCCAAGTTCTTTCACATCGATATCCCCGAAGAGCTCAGCGACGCCATTTTAAAGTGCAAATCAGAAAAAGAAGTAAAGGATGTTGGAATCGAGTTCATGATCGAGCAATGTAAGGAACTGGTGAAGTTTGGCGTACCGGTACTTCATTTCTATACCATGAGCAATCCCGGGCCTACTAAGAGAATTGCTGAGGCTATATTCTAAGCATTCTTCAATTGCCAGCCAGCAAAAAGCTTTTAAACGTTTCAAAATCAGGCTCAATAGTATCATAGACAGCTTGCTTACTTTTTAACCCGGTCACTTGTTCAGGTATAGTAAGCAGGCTGGATACTTCCTGCGGGATCACTTCCGGGAATTTACACGGATGCGCGGTTGACAGGAATACGCCCTCCACCACATCATCCGGGTTCTGCTTAAACCAATCTTCTAAAGCCATCCATGCAATAGCAGTATGCGGACAGGCTACATATCCGTAACGCTTTCCGATGATATCCATTGCATCTACTGTTTGAGCGTCGGTATAACTATATCCTGTCACAAGCTGCTTTAACAGATTAATATCGCCTTTAAAAAGTTCCATGATCCTGATCCAGTTACTTGGATCACCGACATCCATCGCGTTGGAGTAGGTCTGAACGGATGCCTTTGGTTTAAATTCGCCCGTTTTAAGGAATACCGGAACCGTATCATTGACGTTGGTTGCCGCCAGGAACTGTTTTACCGGAAGGCCCATCTTCCAGGCCAGCAGACCTGCGGCTATATTTCCGAAATTGCCGCTGGGGACAGAAAACACAACGTCCGATCTTCCCTCCCTTTTCAACTGAGCAAAGGCATTAAAGTAATAAAAGGTCTGCGGAATGAGCCTGGCGATATTAATGGAATTTGCAGATGTCAGTCGCAGAGTATTGCTTAACTCAGGATCTGTGAAAGCTTGCTTGACCAGTGCCTGGCAGTCATCGAAAGTTCCCTTTACAGCCAATGCCCGGATATTTTGATCATTGGTAGTCAACTGCAGCTCCTGGATCTCACTCACTTTCCCTTCGGGATACAATATCGTAACCCTGGTACCAGGAACACCCAGGAATCCGAGGGCTACAGCTCCCCCCGTATCACCCGAGGTAGCAACCAGTATATCGAGCAGCTTCTCATCTTGCCGGAGGTAATAACTCATCACCCTGCTCATAAAGCGTGCTCCAAAGTCCTTAAATGCCAAAGAAGGTCCGTGGAATAGCTCGAGTACATATGTGTTGTCTCCCAGTTTCACAATCGGCGCAGGGAAGTTAATGGCATCCTCAATCAGAAGACGAAGGTCCGTGTCAGGAATACTTCCTGTCAACAGCGTTCGGGCTATTTCAAACGCAATCTCCTGCAACGAATATTTCTCTATATTCTGAATAAAGAGTTCCTCCAGCTTGGGAATATCTTCCGGCATATATAGACCTTTATCCAGGGGAAAGCTGTTAAACACTGCCTCTTTAAAATCGACTTTTAATGATGGTGAGTTCGTGCTGTAAAATTTCATTGATCAAGTACTTTAGGCCCTTCAGCATTTATTTCGGAAACAAAAGAAAGGCTTTTCACCCCCAGGCTTTTTAAATGTTCCTGCAGGGCGTTTGTAATCCTTGTAGAAGTTTGTTTGTCCCTTGTAAAGGAAAATACGGAGGGACCGGAACCGGATATGCCAAAGCTAACTGCACCGTTATCATGCGCTATCCGTCTCAAAGTCTCAAATCCGGGAATGAGGATCGAACGGGTAGGCTCAACGATGATGTCTTTCATGCTTCGCCCAATCAGCTCTACATCGTGCATACATAAGCCGCTGACTAATCCGGCAATATTTCCCCATTGCGTAACCGCATCCTTCAAGAGAACCTTACTCCTGATCATCCGCCGCGCATCTTTCGTCGGAACATCAACATCAGGGAATACGATAGCGCAATGCAGATCGGAAGGATAAGGCAGGCGAATTACATCGAGAGGATCATAGCTCCGGATCAAAACGAATCCGCCCATCAAAGCAGGAGCGACATTGTCCGCATGCCCGGTGCCACATGCCATCTCTTCGCCTTTCATGGCGTACGGGAGTAACTGGCAGCTCGACAGCTTCCGGCCCATCAGTTCGTTCAGGGCGAAGAGTCCGGCGACCGTACTTGCTGAACTGGAGCCCAGGCCGCTGCCTATGGGCATCTTCTTGTGGAGTTCTATTTCAACACCCGTATCAGGCTTGTCAATTCCATTCAGATAATGGTATACGCTTACCCCAACGGTATTCCTTTGGGGATCCAATGGCAGCTTCCCATTATCTCCGGTGATCTTTGTAATGCGTATCCCCGGCTTATCTGTCAGACGGAGGATAACTTCATCTCCGGGCTCGTTGACTGCAAATCCGAGGACGTCATAGCCGCACACCACATTCGCGACGGTTGCGGGAGCAAAAACTCTTATTGTTTCCATCTAGTTCGCTCCCACGTTTACCAGGTCAGCGAACACACCGGCAGCAGTGACCTCGGCTCCCGCTCCCGGGCCTTTGACTACCATAGGGCGATCAATATACCGGTCTGTATTAAAAGAAATAATGTTATCGCTGCCTGACAGCATATAGAAAGGATGAGACTCGTCGACCATTTGCAGTGAAATACTAACCTTACCGTCCTCCAGCTTTCCTATATAACGAAGTACTTTTCCGGAACTTTCAGCTTTTGCCTTCAGCTCATTGAAGTAGTGGGCGGAAGCTTTCAGCTGCTCGTAAAAGTCAGCAACAGATTCTGCTTCCATACATGCCGCCGGTAACATGTTCTCCAGTTCTATGTCCTCCGGTTCCATAGCATGGCCGGCATCACGAGACAGTATGAGCATCTTTCTCATAAAGTCCGTACCATTGAGATCATCTCTTGGATCCGGTTCCGTGTAGCCTTTCTCCTGTGCCAGCTTCACTATATCATGAAAATCCGCATTCCCTTTAAAATTATTAAATATGAATGAGATGGTTCCTGAAAGAATAGCTTCAATCTTTCTCACCCGGTCACCACTCATCATCAGGTCTTTCAGGGTTTTGACAATCGGAAGGCCTGCCCCCACATTGGTCTCATAAAAGAAGTCAACGTTATGTTTTCGGGCCGCGTCTTTAAATCTACGGTACTGCTCGTACGAGCCGCTGTTGCCAACCTTATTGCAGGTAACTACGGATATACTTGCATTCAATACTTTTTCATAGAAACTTACCGGTTCGGCACTGGCCGTGTTATCCACCAGGACACAATCCGGAAGGTTTAGCGAAATCATATGATCGATAAATTTGGGGAGGTCTGCCGCTGTACCCATTCCGAGTAATTCCTCCTGCCAGCTTTCCAGGGCTATGCCTTCAGGCTTAATAAACATTTTACGGGTATTGCTAATACCGATCACCCTAACATGAATATCATTGTTTTCCTGGAGAAAGTCCTGGTGCGAATGTAACTGCTGGAAGAGAGTAGTACCAATCTGACCGGTTCCAAGACAAAAGACGTTTAGCGTTTTCTTAAGCTGCGTAAAAAAGGACTGATGTACAGCATTTAATGCCTTTGCAAGGTCTACCCTGCTGACAATGACCGTGATATTGTACTCTGAAGACCCCTGGGCTATCGCCCTGACATTAACCCCATTTCGACCCAGCGCATGAAATAAGCGCCCGGCCATTCCCGGCGTATGACGCATATTCTCGCCTACAATGGCCAGAGCCGAAAGGTCATCCTCTATGACCAGCTCATCCAGCTTTTGGGCGCGGAGTTCGAGTTCAAATTCGATGGAAATAAGACGCTTGGCTTTGACAGCATCCGCCGGGTTAACCGCAAAGGTGATACTATGCTCGGAAGAAGACTGGGTTATCAGGATGACGTTTATCTGCTCCCTGGCAAGCAGTGAAAATAGCCGGCCGCTGAATCCCGCCTTACCCACCATACCACTCCCCTGGAGATTGATCAGGCTGATCTCGTTTATAGACGATATGCCTTTTATCGGGAGATTGGACGGACTGCAGTCTGCGCGTATAACGGTACCTTTAAATTCGGGTTCAAAAGTGTTCCTGATAACGATAGGTATCTTCTTCAAAAATGCCGGTATCATTGTCGGCGGATAGATAACCTTTGCACCAAAGAACGAGAGCTCCATTGCCTCGGTATAGGAGAGCTCCGGAAGCGGAAATGCCTTTTTGACTATACGGGGATCAGCGGTCATCATGCCGTTCACATCCGTCCAGATCTGGATCTCTTCAGCATTTAAGGCAGCTCCGAAGATTGCCGCGGTATAGTCACTGCCGCCCCTTCCCAGCGTGGTGATCTTCCCTTCCGTATTACTAGCAATAAACCCGGTTACAAATAATACTTTGCCTGTGTTCTCAGCAAAATAGCTTTGAATCAGCAGGTTTGAAACCTCTGTATCAACCTTAGCATGCCCGAAGGTGCTGTCAGTTTTGATCAGCATAGTGGCATCCGTATAAAGAGCTCCCGGTATCGATTCCTCCGCTATTTTACTGACGAGCACGGTGGAACAACGTTCGCCGTAACTAAGAATAAGATCCCGGGTTCTGTCAGTTAGTTCCGAAAGACTTTTAACTCCCTGCAAAATATCCTCGAGTTCATTAAAGAGCAACTTTAACCTCGTGATTACGGGGTTCTGGTGTTGCGGACCAATGAAGGCTCTGAGGGTATCAAAGTGCCGGGCTTCCAGCTGCTTTAACTCAGCTTCAAAGTCCTGGCCCGCTACTGCCTGCTCAGCCATACGCGACAGCATATTGGTCACTCCTCCCATGGCGGAAAGCACAACTACCGGCGCCGAACCTGAAGCAAGTTCTGTTTTCAATATTTTAAGGAGGGAATGAATGCTGTCAATTGAACCGACAGAGGTACCGCCAAATTTCAGAATCTTCATATTTGATTGAATAAAAAAAGCCTTCCCTTTTTAGAAGGAAGGCCTTGAGTGTTTAAGTATGTCGCTTTACACCAAAGGGTTACTTCCATCGAGTCGTTTCTGACGTAATGGATGTAATCGTAATAATGGTGCTAATGTTGTTATTCATGATATTGCTACTTTTGTAAAGTAAGGTGTTTCCGGTTAAGATGTCAATACATCAATTGATTTTTAAAAACTTCGAAATAAAACCCGCATCATCTGCAAATGCAATTAATAAAAGCAGCTATAACAATGGTCAAATTATAACTTTACCAATTCATGCAGGGATTAATCATCAAATCAACTGGAAGTTGGTACCGGGTTTTAGCGGAAGACGGGCAAGAAATTGACAGCCGGATCAAGGGTAAATTCAGAACTAAAGGCATTACTACAACAAATCCGCTGGCGGTCGGCGATATGGTTGATTATGAATTTGAACCGGATCAGGACACCGCAGTGATCACCAAATTACATGAGCGTAAGAATTATATTATCCGTAAATCCATTAATCTTTCCAAGCAGGGGCAGATCATAGCTGCTAATCTCGACCAGGCATTTCTGATCGTTACGCTTGCATCCCCTCGTACTTCCCTAGGATTTATAGACCGTTTCCTGGTTACAGCTGAAGCATACCATATACCGGCAAAGCTTATTTTCAATAAACTCGATCTTTTCAGTGAAGAGGGACTTGAAATACTGGCGGAATACCGGGCGATCTACGAGAGCATCGGATATCCCTGCTATACAACTTCCGCATTGCAAAAAACCCACCTTGATGAGATCAACGAGCTTCTCAAAAATAATGTGACGCTGGTAACTGGTCATTCCGGTGTTGGAAAGTCGACACTCATCAACGCATTGCTTCCCGGTTCAGAACTTAAGACCGGCGAAATATCCGACTGGAGTGATAAAGGCAAACATACTACCACCTTTGCTGAGATGTTCACATTGCCCATGGGCGGCTACCTGATCGATACCCCCGGAATCCGGGAACTGGGTATAATTGATATAGAGAAAGCAGAGCTGGGACCACTATTCCCAGAATTCAGGGAACTGATGGGGCAATGCAAATTTCATAACTGCCGTCATATTAATGAGCCGGGTTGCGCAGTTCTTGATGCCCTGGGTGATGAAGAGATCACTCCATCGAGATACAATAGCTACCTGAGTATCTACAATGGCAATGAAACAAGAAGCTAAATTCAATTTGCCAATTAGACAATTCGGCCATTTGTCAATGTTATGCATCCGATTTAGTATTCTTATCACACCAATTGACAAATAGACTAATTAACAAATTGACAAATTGATAATTGATGAGAGCAGTAATTCAGAGAGTTTCCGAGGCTTCCGTAAAAGTTGATAACCAGGTAACCGGCCAAATTAAGCAGGGCTTCCTGATCCTGTTAGGAATTGAGAGCGATGACGAGGAGACGGACCTTACATGGCTGGCTCAAAAGATCGCCAATCTGAGAGTATTCAATGACGAAAACTACCAGATGAACAAGTCGCTGGCCGATATTGACGGCCGAATACTACTGATCTCCCAGTTTACGTTATTCGCCCAGACAAAAAAGGGTAACCGACCGGGGTTTACACGCGCCGCCCGGCCTGAAAAAGCTATCCCTTTATATGAGAAGATGCAGCAAGAGCTTGAACGAATAACTGATACAAAAGTAGAAGCAGGAATTTTCGGTGCTGATATGAAAGTCAGCTTGATGAACGACGGACCAGTGACGATTATTATGGATACAAGGGATAAGGATAATCACTAATAAGTTTTTGATTTTTTAAGGAGCATGGATTTCACTAATTGCGCAAATTAATCGAAGTGTTTCACCTATGCGGCTTCAATTGCGAAATAAATTCACGGTAGAGCGCTAAGTAAAATTGCAAAGAACGCGTTGGCCGATTAAGCTTTGCGTCCTCTGCGCTAATCTTGCATGCTTTGCGTGAAACCAAGTTGGTGCCTATAATCTGAAACCCCCAATTAGCCCCTAATCAAAATAAATTCGCTTAATTCGTGCAATTGGTGTCTATAAGTGATAACCCATCCAATTAGCCTTTCTAATGACTATTAAAGAAGCACAGCAAACAGTCGACACCTGGATCAATACTACAGGGGTTCGTTATTTCAGTGAATTGACCAATATGGCGATACTCACCGAAGAAGTCGGGGAAGTAGCCCGAATTATCAGCAGGAAATACGGCGAACAGTCATTCAAGAAATCGGATGAAAAGGCTGACCTTGGAGATGAACTGGCAGATGTTTTATTTGTACTCATCTGCCTGGCTAATCAGACCGGGATTGATCTGACTGAGGCACTGCATAAAAATCTTGAAAAGAAAAGTACCAGGGACGCGGTAAGGCATCAGAATAATGAAAAGCTGAAGGGGTAAAACTCAATTAAGAATTAAGAATGTAGAATTAAGTACCAAGGGCCAAGCATCAAGGATCAGGAACAAAAGGCCGGACCTGCGCTTTAAGCCTGCAGGTCATTTCTCAATAAGTTCCGTCACTTCCATGCGCACAAGCCTGTCGCCATCCAGGACCGGGATGGTCGTCGTGAGGTCGACATTTAGGCAGAACCTGATATCTTCTTCGATGCCAAGTTTCTTAAGTCTCTCGCTGTGCGAGGTTTTCTTTAGATATTCGTTCAGGTCGTGCTTACCGGCCACATACAGATCCTCAGCGCCGATTGCGGAATCATCCAATTTATAGCACTCATCTTTCAACTGATGTACTACTGCCCCGGCAAACAAGGTATCTTCCAGGTTAAAGTTGTTTTTCCATCCCGCACAAACCAACAGTACATCGTGAGGCTGCGATTTTAACCAATGGCTCAGCGCCGATAAATTCAGAAAAGAACCAATTACAACTTTACGGGCTTCGCGCGATTCGTTAATGGCATGCGTGCCGTTGGTGGTCGTTAATACAACAATTTTCCCCTGCACCTTATCCGAAGCATAGGCAAAGGGAGAATTTCCGAAATCGAAGCCATCAACCACTTCTCCGTTACGCTCAGCCGCCAGCAGGTAATCTGTATGGCGGTATGATTCGCAACTTTCCACTGAAGCGACCGGGATAATAGCTTCAACGCCGTTCTCTATTCCATAACAAATCGATGAAGTCGCTCTGAATATATCAATTACCACGACGATGCTTTCGCGAATATTATAAAGGTGAAGCAGGGCCGGTGTCAGGCATACTTCCAGTTTGCGGTCAGACATAGAGTAGAAGGGTGAGAGGGTTATTGGGTTATAGAGTTAGGTTTAGGGTTATACAGCTATTTAAAAGGGAACTTTACAACCTTTGCTTTTACCTTTTTATCACGGATATTTATAAATATCTCCGTTCCTTCTTTAGCAAAGTCTTTTGAAACATACCCCAGGCCAACAGCTCTCTGTAAGGATGGGGATTGGGTACCGGAAGTCACCTTACCTATATTATTGCCTTCCGAATCAACAATTTCATAATCGTGACGGGGAATACCGCGGTCTACCATTTCGAAGCCTATCAACTTTCGGCTAACCCCATTTTCTTTTTGAGCGGCAAGGTTCTGGCTATTAACAAAGTCTTTAGTAAACTTGGTGATCCAGCCTAAGCCTGCTTCCAGCGGTGAAGTGCTGTCATCGATATCGTTTCCATACAGGCAAAACCCCATCTCCAGGCGCAGTGTATCGCGTGCTGCCAATCCTATCGGTTTAATGCCAAACGATTCGCCGGCTTCAAAGATCTTGTTCCAGATCTCTTCCGCATGCTCATTGTCAAAGTAAAGTTCAAAGCCACCGGCGCCTGTATAACCTGTGGCTGAGATCAGCACATTGTCAACACCTGCAAAGGTTCCTTTTTTGAATGTATAATACTCCATGGCCGACAGATCGATATCGGTGAGGCTTTGAAGAGCTTCAGCAGCCTTCGGTCCCTGCACTGCCAGCAGCGAAGTGCGGTCAGAAATATCCTTAATATCGACACCAAAGGTATTGTACTTTGATATCCAGTTAAGGTCTTTTTCAATGTTAGAAGCGTTAACGACCAGCATATAGGTTTTCTCATCTATCCTATAAACAAGCAGATCGTCCACAATCCCCCCCTCCTCATTAGGCAGGCAGGAATACTGGATCTTACCATCAAATAACCTGGAAGCATCATTGCTTGTAACTTTCTGGATCAGGTCTAATGCACCCTCGCCTTTCAGAATAAATTCGCCCATATGGCTGACATCAAACACCCCAACGGCCTTGCGTACAGTTTCATGCTCGGCATTTACCCCTGCATATTGCACGGGCATATTGAAACCTGCAAATGGGACCATTTTAGCTCCTAAATCTGTATGAATATCATTCAACGCTACGTTCTTCATGTGTTATATTTTCCGGGATTTTTGCGCAAATTAATTAAAAAACCCCGAAACGGATTATTGAAGGGTTAATTTCTGATAGAAGTTCATCATCCGTTTGGCAACGGGCTCGATATGATGATCCTTTTCAAATAATAGACGCGCGTACTCCCCAATTCGTTCCACAAGCCCGCTGTCCGTGGTACACTGGAGAATGTACCGGTAAAAATCGTCGGCTGTATCCGCTATCAAAATATTCTTTCCATGCTCATAACGAATCCCTTCGGCACCAAGGGATGTAGATATGATACATTTCTTCATAGCCATCCCTTCAATTATTTTTACACGCATTCCGCTCCCTGACTGCAAGGGCACGACCATGATGGATTTGGAGTTCATAAAGCTTTTAGCGTCATCCAGGTGCGGGTATACCTTTATCTCGTGATCCGCAAGTTCCTCTATCTCCTGCGGAATATTGGTACCCGCTATATGGAAGGTCAGACCTACATTTAATTTTTGCAGATCATCCCAAACATGCTCAAGAAACCATTGCAGGCCTTCCTGATTCGGAAGCCATTCCATAGAGCCGAGATGAAATATCGATAAGGCTTCCGTCGGAGCAGCATCAGGCCTGTAATCATCCGGATCTAACATCACTGAAAAATTGTCCATTCGCACGCTGCAACCCTGGTATTTTAGTTCACGCAGGTCCGCTTCATTCAGGGTTACAACAGCGTCAAACTTGTTCATATTATCAAACTCAAACTGCCGGAGCTGGCTGGAAAGATAGGTTAGATAAAATTTTCTTATCGGAAATGTTTCAGCGAATGCCTGCTGTTCCCATATCCTGTATTCTATGTTATGCGCCCGGTATACCACCATTGCCTGGCTAAGTTGACGAATCAAAGGCAGGTAAGGAACTACAAACAAGCCTTCAAACTGAATGATATCGAACTTATTTTTCCTCAGGATGTTTTTCAGCTGGCTTATCGCAGCAGCTTTATAATACCTGAAAACATGGGGCGACCTTTTAGACATCACACTCTTAACCTCTTCCCATGCGTTTACATCGATATTGATAGAGCAGGTGACAAATGAGATGCTATCCAGTAGAGGATCCTTCACTGTCCGGACGGACACATGATGCTTATTCGTGTTCAAGCTGAAAAGCGTTACTTCCGCACCCTCATTTAAGGCTCCCTTTATCGAATTATACACCACTATCGGATAGCCACCATGGGGAGGAAACGGAACTCGATTAGTAATGTATAGTATTCTCATAACTCGCTCTTGAATCTAAGACGCCGAGACAATCGCCTCCAGTCAACATGATGAAAAGCCAATTTACGGCTTTTCATATCAACAGCTGGTACACAATTGTTTTAACCAAAAAGTTCGAGTTGGGGATCTGTAATCCGGAAGGTTCGGCGATGATAGGGCGACATACCAAATTCTATGACCGCCTCACGATGACGGGCTGTAGCATAGCCTTTGTTTGTAAACCAGTGATACATTGGAAACTCCTCAGATAACTTATGCATATAGTCGTCACGGTAAGTCTTTGCCAGAATAGAAGCTGCGGCAATAGAAAAGTACTTTCCGTCGCCCTGCACGATGCATTCATGCGGAATATTGGAATAAGCCTTAAACCTGTTACCGTCAACCAGGATAAGTTCGGGAATGAGATTTAACTGTTCAAGTGCTTTGTGCATAGCCAGGAAAGAGGCATTCAGAATATTGATCCTGTCAATTTCTTCATGATCGACCTGGGCGACCGCAAAGGCGAGGGCTTTGGCTTCAATATAATCCCGGAGTTCATACCGTTCCTTTTCTGTCAGCTGTTTAGAGTCCGTTAAAACTTCATGTTGAAAATCCCGCGGCAGGATAACAGCCGCTGCAAATACCGGCCCGGCAAGACAGCCTCGCCCGGCTTCATCGCAACCGGCCTCAATCAGTTCATATTGATAGTAGGGTAATAGCATTCAGGTAGTTAGATCCAGCAATGTGAGCTGATAAGTTGCCGCAAATTTAACCGAATGGGGATTATAAATGAAAGGGTTACCGAATTTTAATTCTCTACAAAATGCGAATCGATAACATGGTGATATCATCCGAGTTCATCTCTGCCTTGTAGGTGCTTTTTATGTTACCAAGGATCTTTGTATTCAGATCATCAACCGGCAGGTGCATCGATTTCTTCAGGCTCGCGACCAGCTCTTCATCGGAAATAAAGACATTTTCTTCCGCACTCTCTACAAGCCCATCAGTATAATGAAAGATCAGGGTGCCGGGCGAGAGCGTCTCGTAACCGGTCTGAATAAAGGGAAGTTGGTCAAACGCACCTATCATGGTGGTGCCTTTCTTCAGGAACTTAACATCGTTATTACACAGTAGTATAGGCGCATTGTGCCCCGCATTCACATATTGAAATTCCCTGCTCTTTTCGTTATACCTGCCCATAAACAAGGTAATAAAACGCTCGCCATTCGTGTTCGCAGTGACGATTTCATTCAGTTTAAGAACAACTTTTGCCATGTCACTTTCTACAGAAGCCCATGCACGTAAGCTTGCCTGCAGGTTGGCCATCAGCAATGCGGCTGACACGCCCTTGCCGGATACATCTGCAATACACCAGACAAACTCGCCGGGTCTAACCTCTATAAAATCGAAATAATCGCCGCCGATATTCTGGTTCGGAAGATAGGTGGAACCTACTTCAACAGATCCTGTCTTAGGCAGTCTCTGCGGCACAAGCATATTCTGTACTTCACCTGCGAGTTCCATATCCCGCTGCATGAGTTCCCTTTGCACACTTTCCTTAAAGAGCTTTTTATTTTCAAGCGCAACAACGATCACATTGATCAGGGTTTGGACAAAACTAAGGTCATTCCCTATTAACTCCGGTTTGACATTAAAATCTCCAAGGAGAACGAAAGCCTGCGAATCTTCCTTATGAAAAATCGGGACGAAATAATCGTAGATACAGACGAGCGGATGAGGATGGGATTTCAGTTCGCTGATGCCGGTATTATCCTGCAAAATAACGCAGGTTTCCTGAAGTACCTTAGGATTTTCCTTTTGACCTCCAAAGCGCGTTGCACAATAAAAATGACCGCCTTCCTTAATCAGAAGTCGCATTTTACCGATTTTTAGATGCACGTTCAGAATCACCTGAAGCATTTCAAATAAAACGGTTGCCGGACTGTTCTTGTTAATGGCCTGAGTGACCTCAAGAAGCGAATTCAGCTCGGCTTGTCTCTTAAGTAGAAGTTGAATTAATTCCCCTTCGTCTGTTTGATTTGAAGTTTGAAGATGTACCAATACAAACGCTTCAATTAGTGTGTGATTGCTAAATTTATAAAATTATATGAGAAATGCTACACATAAGTATTTTGTGATTTCACATCAAAAGCGTCCTGAAGCCCAATAGCGACTAAATTGAATGAATACACCATCAGCATAATCGCCAGCCCGGGAAGTATTGCCAGATATGCAGCATCAATAATTATATAACCATAATGCTCTTTGATCATTCCACCCCAGGTTGGCATCGGTGGCTGAGCTCCGAAACCCAGAAAGCTCAGGCCGGCTTCAAGAAGTATGGCCGAAGCGAAGTTTGATGAAGCTACAACCAGTATCGGGCCTGCAAGGTTTGGCAAAATATGCTTTAAAATGATCCGGCCGTCTGAGAAACCCAGCGCTTTAGCAGCCTCTACAAATTCCACGTGTTTCAAAGCAATGATCTGTCCCCGAACCAGCCGCGCAACCTCCACCCACATGGAAAGACCTACCGCAATAAATATTTGCCAGAAGCCTTTACCCAGAGCAAAGGAAATGGCAATAACGAGAAGCAGCGCGGGCAAAGACCAAACCACATTCATCAGCCAGCTGATGGTAGCATCCACCCATCCTCCGTAATACCCGGCAAGCGCACCAAGGGTAATGCCGATGAACAGTGAGATAAACACTGCCATTACACCCACTGATAAGGAAATCCGGATGCCCAGGATGAGGCGGCTCAAAAGGTCGCGGCCGTAGATGTCGGTACCCAGCCAGAAGGTTTTCTTTTCAATCTGTTGTTCAACCTGTTGTTGCTGTTCACTAAGACTCTTCCCGGAGTCGCGCGGTCCCAGGACTTCCTTCAGTGAGATGAAAGTTTCTTCAGCCTGTTCTTCGTCGCCTATGTATTCCCTAATCGATATAGAATCGCCGGCAAAGCGATATGAGGTAATGGGTACCTGCCTGTACAACAAAGGCTGCCCGTAGAGCATCTGCTGAAATATGTTTAGGGTATCTGATCGGCGGTTTTGACTGATCTTCAGGATCGTGAAAGAAGAACCCGGTTTCTTGATGCTCAGCTGCAGCATCATATTATTGGCCATCGGCGATCTGTCAGGCATTATCAGATATCCAAGAACCCCGGTGGCGAGCATAAGAATGATAATGAAAACTCCGCTTAACGCCAGCTTGTTCCGCCTAAATCTTCTCCATGTACGCTGCGCCGGTGAATAATCCATTTGTTTGTTGGTGAGTAATTAGTAAGCGGAGCCTGATCTGATCGAATGGGCGGCACTAAAGCAAACCTGTTTATTATAAGCTTGTAAACATATAAACTCCCCCTCAAACTACCAAAACCGTAAGTCCGAAAACATTCAAACGTATTAACAAGGTCATCTCATCGCACCATCCGGTCTTTCCAGTTGTATTTACCGGAGTTGCCTGCTATGCCGATATATACAAAATAAAATATATGAATGATTGTTAAGAAAGGCTGATACCATAGTAAAGGCTGCCGGCGGGCAAAGCGGCACATCGGTATGAGGAATGCCAGTTCCGCCGAAAACTTCATGAATAAGCTCCCGGCCGAAAGAAGGAAATATACCGGATTAAAGAAACCAAGGATGGTATTAATAATAATCAGCACGTTAAAAAGCCAGATCGAAACACCCAGGGCGACGATGCTCTTATTTTTATACTTTGTACTCTTGGAGGCCCAGCGCTTCCTCTGTTGGATAAATGCCTTCAGGTCTGGCTTAGCATGTGTATATACCGCGGCCTCTGCTGACTTGCAGAAGCCTATACCCGCCGGATAACGTGATGCCACCTTATGAAGCAATAACTCATCATCGCCCGAGGCCAGATCATCGATTCCCTGGAAACCCTTAACTTCATAAAAGACATCGCGGCGATACGCCAGGTTGGCACCATTGCATGTAGAAGGCATCTTATGGCCAATAGTTGCCGCCCCAAGCCCAATCAGGTAAAGAAATTCCAGCGTTTGCATCCTCTCGAAATCATTTCTTTCCTCAAAAAAAGCTACCGGGGATGAAATCATCTTTAGATTGTGTTGCTGATAATAGTTAGCAATCGTGGTAAGCCATTTAGTACCCATCCGGCAATCGGCGTCCGTGGTGACGATGAGTTCACCGGTCGAGATCCTGATGGCTTCCGATATGGCTTTCTTTTTATAAGAATTCAGCGGCTTGTCTTCGTTCAGTTTGATGAGGATAACACCACGATCAGCATATGAACTGATGATTTCCGATGTTCTGTCTGTTGAATGATCATCAACCACGATTATCTCCAGCAGTTCCTTTGGGTAATCCTGCGCCAGTAGATCGCTGATCGTATTGCCAAGCTTCGCTTCTTCATTCCGCGCTGCGATAATAATACTTATGTGAATGGCTGGCGGAAGATCTGAACTAAAGTGATCAGGTAATGCAATCCACCCGGTGCGAAGGTAAAGCACAACAAATACGTACCATAAAGTAAGAAGAGCGGTTAACGAACTAAGAATGATTATTACCAAAAAAGTTAAGTTTTAAAACGAATACCGAGCCTAAAATAGCAGGAATAATCAGATTTACCAGCCAGATGCATGCTGCGGCTGCCATAATCGCGATGTCCTGCTGAGTAATAAACCCAAAGAAATAAGTAGCTGTCATGCTTCTTACCCCGATATCGAGAAGATCCAGCGAAGGTAACGCTGACTGAATAAAGAAAAGGATGAAGATCATCATTGTCATGTCAAACAGAGCGATGTCAGGTAAAAGAAGATGGATAATAAGGCAATACTGCGTGGTAAATACTGCAAAGCGGGCAATACAGTATAAAAAAACCTTCCTTAATTCCCTCCCCCTGTAACGTCCCAGGATTCGGAAAAACTTATGGAAAGGCCTGATAAAGCTTATGCGGGTAAGAAGGCCCTGCAACCAGCGGATATTGAAATAAAAAAGCAGAAATGCCCCGCAAAAAATAAAAACCACAAATGTTAATGTATAAAACAGCAGCGGCTCAGGATTTAGAAAACGCTTCACAAACCAGAGCAAAGCCAGCGAACCGAGAATATTGGTAACAACCATTTGCCCGATTGATCCAACGCCCATCGCAATTGCACCGATGATCCGCTTACGTGGCGAAAGAAAGAATACCCGCCCGCCATATTCACCAATCCGGTTGGGTGTAAATACCGCCCAGGTCAGTCCGCAAAAGACCGATTCAACCGCCTTCCAAATGCTGATCCGCTCAATTCGCTCAACGAGGTATTTCCACTTAAGCGACTCCAGGAACCAGTTCAGGAACATCATCAAAACGACAGCAGACAATACAAGGTATAATCTTCGGATCGACAGAGCGCTGATCAGCGACCTGAAATTGCTGATATTTTCATTATCACTCAGCTTGTAGTAAATGAAGCTAAAGGCCAGGACCAGGATGGCCGCTTTAATGATTATACTGATTAGCTTTTTTTTCTTCCGGTCCAATAGGTTATAGGTTTCTGCAATGTTAAGAAAAGTGATGCCAGAATTTGTGATTGTTCAGGTTTTTGGGAAGCTTAAACAAAATAAGCATAAATATCCAGCTTCATCCTTAATTAATAATTAAATTCCCCGAACACGTAGATGAAATGAATTCGAAGGGATTTAATCTTCAAGCCGAACGAAGTTTGAAACCTTCCAGCAAACTCCTTGCGACCATCTAGTGGTTAGTCCACTAATTTAGCGGACTAACCTTTACCTGACCCCTACCGATCTCCTGCCAGTCCGCCTGTTATTCTCCTGTTATTCTCCTGATATTCCCTGGTGGTTTGCTCTTAGAATGCAACATCAGTTAACTGTAAAGAAACATAACCAGCGTTATATCAATTACGAATGTTTTCTTAACTCTTATAGATGGCATCATAAAAACCTGTAATATTGCTGTGTGCTAAAAGAAAGATCGAAGGAACGGATCATCCTGGGAATAGACCCGGGAACAAGTGTGATGGGTTACGGCCTTGTCAAGGAAGTAAAGACGCAGGTCGATCTAATCTGTATGGGCGTTGTCCGCCTGGAGCATCTTGATGATCACCCCTCAAAACTGAAACAGATCTTCGAAAGGACCGTCGCACTGATTGATCAATATCAGCCCGATTGCCTGTCGATTGAAGCACCTTTCTATGGAAAGAATATCCAGGTGATGCTTAAACTCGGACGGGCACAAGGAGTGGCCATGGCTGCCGCGCTTTCCCGTCAACTGCCGATCTTCGAATACTCCCCCCGAAAAATAAAACAATCCATTACCGGTAACGGGAATGCAGGGAAAGAGCAGGTTGCTGCCATGCTGAAGACCTTGCTGAAATTCACTGAGAGCCCGGAATTCCTGGATGCTACAGACGGTCTCGCGGTGGCTGTTTGCCATAGTTTCCAGAAACTTACCTCGGATCCGGATAAGAAATCATATACCGGCTGGGACGCTTTTGTCAAGGACAATCTTAAGAGAGTAAAGTAGAAGCTACTCCTCCGTAATGATCTTCAACTGCTCTTTTATTGCCAGAGCCGTGTCAGCAAGTTCTTCATCCGTTGGATTCAATTTTGGGCTGCTGAAATTCATATCATTCACCCGGTTCATCGGTATAAGATGAATGTGAGCGTGAGGAACCTCAAGGCCGATCACTGCTACGCCGACTTTCTTACACGGAATTGCTTTCTTAATCCCGTCGGCCACAATACGGGCAAATATCCACAGACCTGCATAATCCTCATCACTCAGATCGAAAATATAGTCTACTTCCTTCTTCGGAATTACCAGCACATGCCCCCGGGTAAGTGGTTGAATATCTAAAAAAGCCAGATAGTCCATTGTCTCCGCCACTTTGTGGGAAGGGATCTCGCCGGAAATGATCTTAGAGAATATTGTAGCCATGATGAGTTATGAGTTTGGAGTTGTGAGTTATGAGTTACTCCATAAAGATAAGTAGTAAGTTATGAGTTATATCCGTTATGGGAACGATAGTATGACTTACAACTTACTACTTAGTACGTAAAACTTATTACTTACAACTTTACCTGGAGATTTCTAATACTTCGAATTCAATTTTGCCTGCTGGCACAACAATCTCCGCTTTCTGACCAACCGATTTTCCCAGCAATCCCTGGGCAATAGGTGATTTGACAGAGATCTTTCCGGACTTCATATCGGCTTCTGTTTCGGAGACCAACTGATAGGTCATTTCCGCGCCATTGTTCAAATTCTTAATCTTCACAATAGACAAAGCAAGGACCTTTGATGTGTCCAGTTTTGATTCATCAATCAGACGGGCAGTGGCAAGCACATTGGTTAATTTCGAGATCTTGGACTCGTGATGCCCCTGCGCTTCTTTCGCCGCATCGTATTCTGCATTTTCAGACAAGTCACCCTTATCCCTGGCTTCTGCAATCGCTTTTGCTATTTGCGCCCGTCCTTCTGTCTTTAAGAAATGTAATTCTTCCTTAAGTTTTTCTAATCCTTCCTGGGTATAATATGTAACCTCAGCCATGTCGCTCTGTTTTAATTGATAGTAGTATAAAAAACAAACAAGACTATGCCGGCCTAAGCCAATATAGTCTTGCTTTGTGTTTTACGAAGATAATATTTTAGAAATCAGATTTCCAAATTTTTCAATTTTTCGGACAGGACCTCCGAGATTTTACGATATGAATCGAATGTCCAGCCGGCTACGTGAGGACTCAGGATCACTCGCTCGGTGTGAACAAGATCCCTGAACCAGGGCTTTTCGGACAATGCCGGGAACTTTTCGATTTCCAGTACATCGAGTCCCGCTCCCAGGATTCTACCCGAATTAATCCCTTTTAGAATAGCCTCCGTATTGACGATCTCTCCCCTTGAAGTATTAAGAAGGAATACAGGCTTTTTAAAATGGAATAAATATTCATCATCCACGAGCTGTCGGGTTTCACGGGTTAGCGGGATATGAAAACTAATAACATCGGCTAATTTTACGATCTGCTCCATACTCATCTCTCTAACATAGGCATCACTGTAGCCGGTCTTATATTTGTCGAACGCTATAACTTCTACATCAAAGCCTGAAAGCTTACGCGCCATTGCACGCCCCGTGTTTCCGTAGCCGATCAATGCAACTGTTTTCCCCATCAGTTCCCAGCCACGATTTCCTTCACGATCCCACTTACCATTCCGGATCTCGATGTCTCCTTTTCGAAGGTTTACCATCAGTGAGAGAAGCATTGCAATTGCATGTTCAGCCACCGCGTCGCGGTTACCTTCAGGAGCATTGATACACGCAATGTCCTTCGATTTAGCGTATTCCTCATCAACATTATCCATGCCTGCTCCGGCCCTCGCAATAAATCTGAGTTTGGCTCCGGCATCAATCACTTCGCGGTCGACCAGAAATTTAGTTCGGATAGCTAAACCTTCATAATCTGCAATAATCGAAAGCGCTTCCTCCCGTGAAATGTCGGGCCGGTCGTCACAATGATAACCTAGCTTTGCGGCTTCCTCTTTAAATTTGTGGTGGAGATCATCGACGATCAGGATCCTGGGATACATATATGATTAAACTTCGCTACGGGAATTTGCTATCAGGTTGGTTAGGCGAATAAAGTCAGCGACACTCAGGCGTTCGGCACGCAAGTCGAATACCGGGTCATCACCCATTTGATCCTTATTGACAAGGGATGCCAAAGCATTTCTCAGCGTTTTGCGGCGCTGGTTAAAGCCAGCCTTTACAACCTGCCAGAATAACTTTTCATCACAGTCCAGTTGACCAACATTATTTCTTGTCAGGCGGATTACTGCGGAAAGCACTTTTGGAGGGGGATTAAATACACCGGCCTTCACCGTGAACAAGTATTCTACCTTATAATATGCCTGCAAAAAGACACTAAGTATACCGTACTCTTTGCTGCCGGGTTTTTCGGCACAACGCTGCGCCACCTCCTTCTGAAACATGCCAACCACTTCAACCACCTGGTCACGATTATCCAATATTTTAAATAAGATTTGTGAAGATATATTGTAAGGGAAGTTGCCAATGATCCCGAACTTACCCGGGAATACATCGCGAAAATTTAACTGCAGAAAATCACCGTTGATCAGCTTATCACCCAGCTGCGGATATTTCTTCTGCAGGAAGTTGAATGATTCGGTATCAATATCGATCAGGTAGGTTTGATAATCTTTTTGCTGAAGCAGGATATCTGACAGGATACCCATCCCCGGTCCCACCTCGAGCACCTGGCCATAATCACCTGCTCCCTGCAGGCTATTCACAATTTTCTCAGCGATATTTTTATCGGTGAGAAAGTGCTGACCAAGATGCTTCTTCGCTTTAACTAAACTCATTTCATGGGATTTAATGCAAATTAAGGCAAAAAACGTGGGAGAATTGCCATATTTGATGCGTTCCCGGTCAATCCGGGCTTCAGAAATAAATTAAAGTCTTTATTTTGCAAGGTCTTCCCAAAGTATATTAGGCAGCATATATATGAACGATAAAATTAAAGTCGGAATTTCTATTGGTGATGTGAACGGAATCGGTTTGGAAGTGGTCATTAAAACCTTAATGGACTCCCGTATTCTGGACTATTGCACTCCGATAGTTTACGGCCATACCAAGGTGGCCTCTTTCCATCGGAAGACATTAGCGATCAACGACTTCAGCTTTAACGTGATCAGTACACCGTCACAGGCCCATGAAAAAAGGCCAAACATGATTAATTGCTGGGAAGAGGACGTAAAAATAGAGCTGGGTCAGATCACAGAAACAGGTGGAAAATATGCTTTTCTTTCTCTTGAGCGTGCGATGGAAGATCTGCTGGCAGGAAATATCGATGCACTTGTCACTGCCCCAATTAATAAGCATAACATTCAAAATGAAGATTTTCAGTTTGCAGGACACACGGAGTATATACAGGCAAAAACCAGTTCGCCTGACTCTTTAATGTTCCTGGTAAGCGATGAACTGCGCGTCGGTGTGGTTACCGGGCACATCCCGGTATCCGAAGTTCCGCAGAAAGTAACTGTTGAAAAGATCCTTAGTAAACTTAGCCTTATGAACCAGAGCCTTAAAAAGGATTTCTGGATCCAAAAGCCGAAGATCGCGGTGTTGGGTTTAAACCCGCACGCAGGGGATAACGGGCTGATAGGGAATGAAGAGATTGAAACTATAATTCCTGCTATTGAGCAGGCTAATAACCAGGGTATATTTACCTTCGGCCCGTATTCATCAGATGGCTTTTTCGCGAACAATACTTACCTGCAGTTTGACGCCGTATTGGCAATGTACCATGACCAGGGACTAATTCCGTTTAAGCAGATCAGCTTTCATAACGGTGTGAACTTTACCGCCGGCCTGCCGGTGGTCAGAACTTCGCCAGACCATGGCACCGGTTATGATATTGCCGGGAAGAATCTGGCATCCGAACAATCGTTCAGAGAAGCGCTATTTGCAGCAGTTAATATCGTTGAACGTCGTCGGGAAAGTGCGGAACTGACAGCAAACCCGTTAAAAATTAGCCGCTTGTCAAAAGACAGGGATTAACCAGCATCTTTCTCCGGTAATTTAGGTGTTTTAAAATCCCTGATAACAGCACCCGTAGTGATTTCAGGTAGATTCCTGAAGGACCAATTACATAAGGCAGAGTCCAATTTACAAAAAAGCATTTTCAACTAAATAATTTTTCCTAAATTTGCAGGCTTAATTGGAGTGCTTTGAAATCGCTACAGGAATATAGAATCCCATTTAAAGGTCTTAAGCTCGAAAAACACAATTTCAGATTTGAAGTTGATGAGGCCTTTTTTAGTGAATTCGAATATTCGTTAGTGAAATCAGGCAAACTGATTGTTGATCTTGAGCTGGACAAGCAGGAAACTATGCTAATCCTGCGATTTACAATCAACGGTGAAATTTACATGAACTGTGATGTTTGTCTGTCCAACTATCCGGCTGCTGTTAGTATTGAAGAACGGCAGATCGTTAAGTTTACAGGCGATGAAGACCTGGAGGATGATACGGAAGAGATCATCATGTTAAGCCGTAATGAATTTGAAATAGATGTTTCAGGGCTCATCTACGAATTTATCAATCTGGCGGTGCCATATATCAGCCGTTGCGGTGATGAGGGAAATACCGAATGGTGTGATAAAGATATGATCCGGAAGCTAGATGAACTTTCGGGCGTTAATCAAAATGAAGATAATAATACCGACGACCCACGCTGGGAAGCGTTAAAGAACATAAAAAAGTAAATAATTAACATCAACACAAAATGGCACATCCAAAACGGAAAATATCTAAGTCCAGAAGAGACAAAAGAAGAACGCATTACAAAGCGGTGGCACCTGGCTTAACTACCTGCCAAACTACCGGAGCCATACATTTACCTCACCGTGCTTATAACGTGGATGGTAACTTGTATTACAATGGCAAGCTGGTTATTGAGAATACCTCAATTGCATAAGTTACTTTCTTACATGAATCGATCCGGTTCCAAACACGGCATCCAAACTGGTGTTAAGTGTTTCAATGCCAGCAATATTCCGGCAAAGGATTTCTTCATTACAATAGATTAAGCTTATGATGGAGTTATCATGGTTTTCACACCCTGTAAGCAGAGTAGCTGGCCATGAGCATTCTATCTCAATTAACATTAAAATAACCGGATGAAAATCGGCTTAGATATAATGGGCGGAGATTATGCTCCCAAAGCAACAGTTTTGGGAGCAATCGCAGCCCTAAAAGCCTTAACAGCAAACCAAAAGCTGGTTCTTTTTGGAGATAAAGATCAAATCTTACCTCTCTTATCAGAGCAGGGGATCTCTCCTGATTGCTTTGAATACGTTCATACAACCGAAGAGATCGGGATGGGTGAACACGCGACGAAAGCAGTCTTTCAAAAACCCAATTCCAGTATCAGTTTAGGATTCAAGTATTTAAAGGAAGGCAAAATAGATTCGTTTGCTTCTGCTGGAAATACGGGGGCAATGCTTGTTGGAGCGATGTTCAGTGTTAAAACCATTCCAGGAGTTATACGACCCGCTATCGCCACCAATGTCCCGAAGCTTAAAAGTGGCTTTGGAATTATGCTTGATGTAGGTGCTAATGCCGACTGCAAACCGGATGTATTACTTCAGTTTGGTGTCTTAGGCAGTCTTTACGCCGAGCACATTTACAAAATGACAAATCCCAAGGTCGGACTCATGAACCTTGGAGAAGAAGAAGAAAAAGGGAATATGCTTACCCAGGCTACCTTTCCCTTAATGAAAGACACCAACCTTTTTAATTTTATCGGAAATATTGAAGGCCGTGATCTCTTTAATGACAAAGCTGATGTTATTGTTTGCGATGGATTTACCGGCAACGTGACTTTGAAACTTGCTGAGACATTTTACATTCTTACATTAAAAAAGGGGTTTAAGGACGAGTTCTTCGATCGCTTCAACTATGAGCAATACGGTGGCAGCCCCATCTTAGGAGTGAATGCGCCGGTAATCATTGGCCATGGAATATCAAGTCCTGAAGCGATAAAAAACATGATCTTACTTTCCCAGACAGTTATAGAGGCCAACCTGATTGATAAGATCAGGGAAGCGTTTAATAAATAATCTAAATCCATTTCCTCATGCAAAAAATTCATGCTGCAATTACCGCGGTTAACGGGTATGTACCCGAATATATTTTAACCAATAAAGAGTTGGAAGGAATGGTTGACACGAATGATGAGTGGATAACCTCCCGCACGGGTATAAAGGAACGCCGCATCTTGAAAGGTCATTTTGGAACTTCGGAAATGGCAGTTCATGCCGTCAACGGCCTTCTTAAGAAAAGAGGGATCAGCGCTGATGAGATTGACCTGATCATCTTTTGCACCACTACACCGGATATGGCGTTTCCTGCTTCAGCAAATATCCTGGCCGACAAGATCGGTGCTATCAATGCCTGGGGTTATGACCTTAACGCTGCCTGCTCAGGCTTTGTATTCGGACTAACTACCGGCTCACAGTTTATTGAATCAGGCAAACACCAGAAGGTCCTGGTTGTTGGCGGAGATAAAATGTCTTCCATTATTAACTATAAAGACCGTTCCAGCTGTATCATATTCGGCGACGGATGCGGTGCTGTTTTACTTGAGCCAAACACCGAAGGATACGGCGTTATTGATTCCATCCTTCGAAGCGACGGGTCCGGGGGACAATACCTGAAACAAAATGCAGGTGGTTCATTAAATCCTGCAAGTCATGAAACAATTGACAACGACGACCATTATTTATATCAGGAAGGACAAGCTGTCTTCAAGTTTGCTGTAACCAACATGGCTGATGTGGCTGCGGAGGTTATGGAGCGTAATAACCTTAGTTCGGAAGACGTTGACTGGCTTGTGCCACACCAGGCAAATAAACGAATTATTGATGCCACCACTAACCGTACCGGCCTGAGCTCGGATAAGGTAATGGTGAACATTGAAAAATACGGGAATACGACAAACGGGACGATTCCGCTGTGCTTATGGGAATGGGAAGGCAAGGTTAAAAAGGGAGATAACTTAATCCTTGCCGCTTTCGGAGGCGGTTTCACCTGGGGATCGGTGTATCTCAAGTGGGCTTATTAAAAAAGTCCTTACTTTATTTTTTTGTTATAATTTTAGCTCATATTTATTTCTATAAACTAAACCCCAAAAAATGGATATTAAACAAATTCAGGAACTCATTAAATTTGTCAGCAGGTCTGGCGTAAATGAAGTTTCAATTGAACAGAAAGAGTTTAAAATTACCATCAAAACCAACCAGGCACCTACCTATGTAACGGCGAGCCTTCCACCGGCGCAAGCACCTTTGCCAGTGCCACAAGCTGCTGTAGCTGCCGCTCCGGTTGCAGAAGGCAAACCTGCAGCTGCAGAACCTGCCATCGATGATTCATCCAGATATATCACTATAAAATCGCCAATGATCGGTACCTTTTATCGTTCGGCAAGCCCTGACAAACCATCGTTTGTCAATGTTGGCGACGAGGTAAAAACGGGCCAGGTGGTTTGTATTATCGAAGCGATGAAACTCTTTAACGAAATTGAATCTGAGGTTTCCGGAAAGATTGTGAAGATCCTTGTAGATAATTCAAGTCCGGTTGAGTACGATCAGCCATTGTTTTTAGTAGAACCAATGTAATTTGTTAGTTCGCTAATTTGACAATTAGTTCCTGATTCCTAACAAATTAACAAATTGTCTCATTGACAAATCGAAATCTATGTTCAAAAAAATACTTATTGCAAATCGCGGAGAGATAGCCCTTCGAATTATCCGCACCTGTAAAGAAATGGGTGTGAAGACAGTGGCTGTTTATTCGACCGCAGATCGCGATAGCCTTCATGTTCGTTTTGCTGATGAAGCCGTTTGCATCGGACCACCAGCGAGCAAAGACTCTTATCTTAATATACCTAACATTATTTCCGCAGCAGAGTTAACTAATGCGGATGCTATTCACCCCGGATACGGTTTCTTATCCGAAAACTCCAAGTTTTCGGCGATTTGCCATGAATATGGCATTAAATTCATTGGTGCCACCGCCGAGCAGATCAATGGCATGGGCGATAAGGCTTCAGCCAAGGAAACAATGAAAAAGGCTGGTGTACCAACTATTCCGGGTTCAGAGGGTTTGTTAACCGACGTAAAAAGCGGGATCAAGATAGCTAATGAAGTTGGTTACCCGGTTATACTTAAGGCAACAGCAGGGGGCGGCGGTCGTGGTATGCGTATCGTCTGGAAGGACGAGGAGTTTGAAGCTGCCTGGGATTCAGCCCGCCAGGAATCAGGCGCTGCATTTGGCAACGACGGTCTGTATCTTGAAAAATTTGTTGAAGATCCGCGGCACATAGAGATACAGGTGATCGGGGATCAGTATGGCAAGGTATGTCACCTTTCTGAACGCGATTGCTCTATTCAACGCCGTCATCAGAAACTTACTGAAGAAGCCCCTTCCCCGTTCATGACTTCTGAACTCCGCGAGAAAATGGGAATTGCCGCTATTAAAGGAGCTCAGGCTGTCAATTACGAAGGAGCCGGAACGGTTGAATTTCTTGTTGACAAACACCGGAACTTCTATTTCATGGAGATGAATACCCGTATTCAGGTAGAGCATCCGGTTACAGAAGAGGTGATTAACTTTGACCTGATCAAGGAACAGATCAAGGTAGCTGCAGGCATTCCAATCTCCGGTAAAAATTATGAACCAACAATGCACGCAATTGAATGTCGCATCAATGCCGAAGATCCGTTTAATAATTTCAGACCTTCACCAGGAAAAATAACTCATTTTCATTCGCCGGGCGGTCACGGTGTCAGGGTAGATACACATGTTTATGCAGGTTACCAGATTCCGCCAAACTACGATTCGATGATAGCAAAGCTGATCTGCGTGGCTCAGACACGCGAAGAAGCGATCTGCACGATGGAAAGAGCACTAAGTGAATTTGTGATCGAAGGGGTGAAAACCACAATCCCTTTTCATTTGAGATTAATGAAAGATGCTAATTTCAGGGCTGGTAATTTCACGACCAAGTTCATGGAAACTTTTGATCTAACTGAATAGGCACCATCCAATAACAAAATATATCCGTAAATACCATTCTATAATAAAGGATGGTATTTTTGTTTAATTAATATGAGCGAGACTGAAAGTTCACTGATAAAGGCTGTAAAAGAGAAAGGAAAGAACCTGGAAGCCGAAATGTCGTTTTTTGATCATCTGGACGTGCTGCGCAAGCACCTGATCCGATCATCGCTGGCAATCCTGGTTTTCACGGTCCTTGCTTTTGTATTTTATGATTTCATATTTGATAAGATCATAATGGGGCCGAAAAGCCCACAATTCTGGACTTACCGGATCATGTGTTCGCTGGCTGAACGTTTCAACCTTGGCCCTGACTTCTGTATCACAGAAATCCCGTTTAACATCATTAATACAGAAATGGCCGGGCAATTCACCCTCCAGATGAATTCCTCCCTGATGATCGGTATTGTGCTGGGTTTTCCCTACCTGCTGTTTGAGATCTGGCGTTTTGTTAAACCGGCACTGCATGATAAGGAAAGAAAATCGGCAAGCGGATTTACTTTTTATGCAACCTTGTTATTTTTAATAGGAATACTCTTTGGGTACTATATCATTGCTCCTCTTTCTATCAGCTTTTTAGCACAATATTCTGTGAGCGATGTTATCAATAATCAGATTACGATCGATTCTTACCTTTCAACTGTAGCTACGCTGACGATAGGGTCAGGCATCATATTCGAACTGCCGATCATTATATTCATCTTATCGAAACTGGGGGTGATGACTCCCAAATTTATGCGCTCGTCCAGAAGGTATGCCACTGTTATTATTCTGATCATTGCCGCGATAGTAACACCAACACCTGACCTGCTTACCATGCTTACAGTTAGCTTCCCGCTGTTTCTTCTGTACGAGGTAAGTATTTATATCTCTGCCCGGGTTGAGCAGAGAAAATTGAAAGCGGAGGCAGAGTTCTACAACTCATAGAGGTATATCTATAAAATAGTTACGTTTAACTTGCATTATTAAATCTTACTTTTACAATAATGAACGAACATAAAACTATTGCAATCGGAGCTGATCATGCCGGTTTCGAATACAAACAATTCTTAAAAGACCAGTTTCAGGACAGCCAGGTAAAGGACTATGGCACCTATAGTGCAGATTCAGTGGATTATCCCGACTTCGCTCATCCTGTGGCCGGTGCTGTTGAAAATGGGGAAAAAGATTTCGGCATCCTGATCTGCGGCAGCGCAAACGGAGTGGCAATGACCGCAAACAAGCATAAAGGCGTAAGAGCCGCGATATGCTGGAATGAGGAGCTTGCTGAACTAGCACGCAGCCATAACGATGCGAATGTACTTTGCATCCCCGCGCGTTTTGTCTCTCAGGATCTTGCCAAAAGGATCACTGAGAAATTCATTAATACACCTTTTGAAGGTGGCCGTCACTCGAACCGCGTTGACAAAATTTCCTGCTAAACTATAACCTTAATAAAAAATGAGAAAACACCTTTTATGGGCGTTAGCGCTTGGTATTACTGTTCAGGCAACTGCCCAGGACAAGAATGCCCAGAAATTCGCTAAACAAATCAGCCCAAAGTACGCTAAAAAGCATTTGAGCGTTTTGGCATCTGATGAATTTGAAGGCCGTGAAACCGGTAAAGCCGGTGCCGAAAAAGCTGCTAATTACATCGCGGCGGAATTCAAAAACCTGGGCCTTACGGCACCGGTAAACGGCTCCTACTTTCAGGAAGTTAACCTGGTAGAGAGTACTCTTGAGGCTAAATCTTTTTCAGTCAATAATACACCTTTAACTTATGGTAAGGATTATTATTTTGGCGGTTCACCTTCTGCAACTACCATTAACAGTAATGAGATCGTTTTCATTGGTTATGGTATCGATAGCGATTCTTACAGTGACCTGAAAAATACTGATATCACAGGTAAATTAGTTATGGTCATCAATAAGGGAGAGCCTATGAAAAATGGCATCTCTGCTATCACCAAAACTACTGAAACATCGGAATGGTCAAAGAGCCGGAACAAACGTATCCAGTATATTCAAAGCAAAAACCCACTTGCGATTCTTGCTGTCAGTCCTGACGTAGCGGTGCTTCTAGAAAAGAACGGAGCATACTTTACTTCGGCTGGCGGAAGGTTATCCCTTAAGTCTGACAAACCTGCAACTGCAGGCAGAGGTGCCGCAGTAATAAACATTGCTCCCGCTGTTGCAGATCTGTTCCTGAAATCTTCCGGAAAAACTTATGAGAGTCTGAAAGCGGCAATAGATAACGATTCTGCTCCGCAAACTCAGACCATCCAGACAAATGTGAATGCCGCATTCGGTCAAAAGGTTAAAGATGTAAAATCATCAAACGTGCTGGGTTTTTTACAAGGTACTGACCTTAAAGATGAGGTGTTAGTTATCTCTTCACATTATGACCACGTAGGATTAACTACAAGCGGAACAGATAAAGTTAACAATGGTGCTGACGACGATGGTTCCGGTACAACAGGCGTTATTGCAATTGCCCGTGCCTATGCGAAAGCTAAAAAAGCAGGCAAAGGTCCAAGAAGAAGCATCTTATTTCTGGCAGTGACAGGTGAAGAGAAAGGCCTGTTAGGTTCGGAATGGTACTCTGAGCACCCGGTTTTCCCATTGGAGAATACGATAACGGATCTGAACATTGATATGATCGGTCGCACAGGCACTGCTTACAAAGGCAACATCGATTCAGCAAATTACTGCTACCTGATCGGGTCAGATAAATTAAGTACTGACCTGCACCGGATCAGCGAAGAAGCAAATTCGACTTACACGAATTTAAAGATCGATTATAAGTTCAATGATCCAAAGGATCCTGAGCGTATCTATTACCGTTCTGATCATTATAATTTTGCCAAGCATGGCATACCGATCATTTTTTACTTCAACGGAGTTCACGAGGATTATCATAAACCAAGTGATGAAGTAAGCAAGATCAACTTTCCATTACTCGCGAAACGAGCTCAACTGGTTTATTATACCAGCTGGGAACTTGCCAACCGCGATAAGAGACCAGTTGTAGACGTAAAGAATGACATGCCTGCGAGCAGATAATAAATAGAATAAACAAAAAAGCCGTACTGATAACCAGTACGGCTTTTTTGTGCTTTGATCTGGGGAGCAGGGATGTCGGGGGTTTCAGATCTCCAAAATTCAATAGTTTGAACAATAAGATTGACCTTTAGCTTGTTGTATTTACTTATTATGGGTGATTTTCCATTAAAACATTGTTTAATTGCCGCCATTCATATCAAAAAGCTAAATTCGCATAATGACAAAATACGCCGCTGATTTTACTATCGCTTCTCACAGCAAGTCTTTTGACCTCGATCATCGTAAGATCATTAATTATAATATCGGAAAATATGATACGGCTGTTGAACGTAGCCTGACGAAGTTTCACAACCTGGAAAATTCTAAAAGGAAGGCTCATGTGGTTAAATGGAAGGTCATGGAAAACCTCGACAAGCTATTGCCGGAATTCGAAGCTAACTTCCAACGGAAAGGTGGAAAGGTTATATGGGCTAACGACGCGGAGGAAGCCAACCAGGAGATCCTGAACATCATAAAGAAGGCGGGCGCTAAAACGGTTATTAAATCCAAGTCGATGGTGACTGAGGAGATCGAGCTTAATGAATTTCTAGAACATCATAGTATAACAACGCTGGAAAGTGACCTTGGTGAATACATTGTTCAGCTCTTGGGTCAAAAGCCATATCACATTGTTACCCCGGCTATGCACCTGAGTAAAACCGATATTGCCCGGCTATTTCACCGGAAATTCGGCACCCCAATTGACGCAACACCGGAACAGCTTACATTAAAAGCCCGGGAACTTCTTCGGGAAAAATACACTTCCGCTGATGTGGGAATAACTGGCGGAAATTTTTTAATCGCAGACACGGGGAGCATGGCGCTTACTGAAAATGAAGGCAATGCCAGGTTGACAACTACGTTTCCGAAAATCCACATCGCAGTTATAGGCATCGAAAAGATTGTCCCCTCTCTTACGGATCTGGACCTCTTTTGGCCTTTACTTGCATCTCATGGTACTGGACAGAATCTTACTGTATATAATACTATTCTGGGAGGTCCGCGGCAGGAAGGAGAAACCGACGGACCCGAAGAGATGTATATCGTTCTTCTTGATAACGGCCGTACTAATCTGCTTGCGCAAAAAGACCAGCGCCAGGGACTTTATTGCATTCGCTGTGGTGCATGTTTAAATGCATGCCCGGTTTATAAGAACATCGGCGGCCATACTTACGAAAGTACATATAGCGGTCCCATCGGTTCCATTATCACCCCCCACATGCAGGGAATGGAGAACTTCAAACATCTTAGCTATGCCTCCAGCCTATGCGGTAAATGCACGGAAGTTTGTCCGGTTAAGATTGACATCCATAAAATGCTGTTACTCAACCGGAGAGACGCTGTTGAAGAAGGTATAGCAGGCAAAGCCGAAAAGCTTGGCTGGAAAGGCTGGAAAAGCGGGATGATGAAACGCAGCATGATGGACATGCTTTCCGGAGGATGGAAGAACAGGCTTTTGAGAATGTTCTTCAGGAAAACCTGGGGAGACACCCGAAGCTTACCTGAGGTAGCACCTAAATCCTTTAATAAGCTGTGGAAGGAACAAAATCCGGAATAATTTTTTAACCTTAAATATTAGCACAACGAACTTTTAAACTTTAATGATGACAAATAAGATCCTCCCGATATTTGCAATTTTAGCAGTATCCATGTATTCAGTTAAAGCCCAGGACGCAAAACCAGCGGATACGGAAGTTTGGTCGCCAATACCTGCGGAAATCACACCGGGCAGAGCTAATTCAGATGCTCCTTCTGACGCTATTATTCTTTTTGACGGAAAGAACCTGGATCAATGGGTTTCAGTAAAGGACACAAATTCTCCCGCAAAATGGTTAGTAAGCAATAATGTTTTAACGGTTAACAAGAGCTCCGGAAATATTCAGACTAAAAGATCCTTTGGTAGCTATCAGCTTCATATCGAATGGAAAATTCCTGAAAATATAAAGGAAGAAGGGCAGTCTAAAGGAAATAGCGGTATATTCTTAGCATCTACCGGTCCCGGCGATGAAGGATATGAACTACAGGTTTTGGATTCATACAACAATAAGACTTATGTAAATGGTCAGGCAGGAAGTATCTATAAGCAATTTCCACCACTGGTCAACTCCTCTAGAAAACCCGGCGAGTGGCAATCATATGACGTGGTCTGGACAGCTCCTGTCTTTAATTCAGACGGTACATTAAAAACATCGGCCCATGTCACAGTTTTCCATAATGGAATACTGATTCAGAATGATGCAGAGTTGCAAGGTCCGACGAAGTATATCGGGAAAGCTTCCTACAGTAAAGCACACGGAAAGTCACCCATAAAGCTGCAGTCTCACGGTGATCCGAGTGCGCCTATAAGTTTCCGCAATATTTGGGTTAGAGAACTAAATTAAGGAAAAAGCTTTTTTAAGCTTTCTACCAATCATATAAGAGACTGCCTTCGTCGGCAGTCTCTTTTTTTTATAGTCTTTGATTGGATTCAAGCTTAATTCTTTGCATAACGATGGTGTTAAAATCAGTAATTTACCCGCATGAATTTCGAACGGAAACACCTTAGCGATCAGGCCCTGTTGAATATTTACAGGCACTTATTGAAACCCAGAATGATCGAAGAGAAGATGCTGATTCTACTTCGCCAGGGTCGCATTGGAAAATGGTTTTCAGGAATCGGCCAGGAAGCTATTGCAGTCGGATCTACGCTCGCCATGCATGCAGATGAATATATCCTGCCCATGCACCGTAATCTTGGAGTGTTTACAAGCCGCGAGATCCCGCTGTCAAAATTGATGGCACAGTGGCAGGGAAAAAATTCGGGGTTCACTAAAGGTCGTGATCGCTCATTTCATTTCGGCACCCAGCAATATAAGATCGTTGGCATGATCTCGCACCTGGGTCCTCAGTTGGCTATTGCCGATGGCATTGCCCTGGCAGACAAACTACAAAAAGATAAGAAAGCCACCCTGGTGTTTACAGGCGAAGGGGCAACAAGTGAAGGCGACTTTCACGAAGCTTTAAACGTCGCCTCTGTGTGGGACCTGCCTGTGATCTTTATTATCGAAAACAACGGCTACGGTCTTTCAACGCCTACAAACGAACAGTATCGTTGCGAACGTCTTGTTGACCGGGCACCCGGTTACGGAATGGAAGGTCATCGTATTGACGGGAATAACATCCTTGAAGTCTACCATACAATAAATGATATAGCGGAAGAAATTCGAATAAGGCCCCGCCCGGTGCTGGTGGAATGCATGACTTTCAGAATGAGGGGACACGAGGAAGCTTCAGGGACTAAATATGTGCCTGATGAATTATTCGCTCATTGGGCCGAAAAGGATCCGCTGGGTAATTATGAGCGTTTCCTGCTTGAGGAAAACATTTTGAATGAGAATCTTATTCGCGAAATAAGATCTGAATTCAAGAATGAGATTGAACGCGATATCGAAATGGTGTTTGCTGAGGAAGATATCATTGCTGTTACGGAAACAGAATCTGCTGACATGTACTATCCTTTCGACGAGAAAGTTGATAGCATGCCTTCCGAGGGTCATCGGTCGGATAAGCGATATCTGGACGCTATAAGCGATGCATTGCGTCAGGGTATGCACAAATACCCTAACCTGGTAATTATGGGCCAGGATATCGCCGAATACGGAGGCGCCTTTAAAATCACTCAGGGTTTCGTGGCAGAGTTTGGCAAAGACAGGGTGCGGAATACGCCTATTTGCGAATCGGCAATTGTAGGTGCTGCATTGGGATTATCTATCAACGGGTATAAGTCTGTTATGGAAATGCAATTCGCTGACTTCGCAACATGCGGCTTTAACCAAATAGTTAACAACCTTGCCAAGACCCATTACCGGTGGGCTGAAAAAGCAGATGTTGTTGTCAGGATGCCTACCGGAGCCGGAACAGGTGCAGGACCATTCCATTCTCAAAGTAACGAAGCCTGGTTCACCAAAACGCCCGGCCTTAAAGTAGTCTACCCCGCATTTCCTTCAGATGCGAAAGGCCTGCTGCTTGCAGCTATTAACGATCCGAACCCGGTTATCTATTTTGAACATAAGTATTTGTACCGTGGTCTGACGGAACAAATTTATGACGCACCTTATGAAATTGAAATCGGGAAGGCTAACCTGCTTCGGCAAGGCGAACAGGTAAGTATCATAACTTATGGCTTAGGTGTTCACTGGGCATTAGAATATTTAGATCAGCATCCTGAGATATCGGCGGACCTTCTTGATCTGAGGAGTCTTCAGCCCTGGGATAAGGAAGCCGTTGAGCTTACGGTAAAGAAGTCCGGACGTGTGCTCCTGCTCCATGAAGATACATTAACCAGCGGATTTGGTGGAGAGATCAGCGCTCATATTGCGGAGCATTGCTTCAGGTATCTTGACGCGCCTGTGATCCGTTGTGCAAGTCTGGATACGGCAATCCCTATGAATAAGGCACTTGAAGAAAATTTCCTGGCAAAGTCGCGTCTGCATGCCGATCTAACGCGACTTCTGAATTACTGAATTTATACGGCTTCGGATAATGGAATAACTTCAGCTAAGGGGCTGAACAAGTAAACCGCCCCGCTTTTTAGTTCTACACAGCGATAACGTTTCCTTACCCGTATTTCCTTTCTGAATACCCGCCCGTTCTTCATCGAGAATAAGCTGCTCTCAGGCAATTTCTCTACACTGACGGTATTGTCACCCTCTGGCTTTGTATCGTAGCTCCTGAGCACCCTAAACAGGTTTAAATCAGTACAACTCGAAGCAGAAGGATTATTCAGATATGTTATGATCGCCCTCTGAACATCCTGCGGAAATGCATGTGCCTCAAAGAACGGTCTCATCATCTTTTTGAAATTTAGCTTCCATTCAGTGCCATGCGGCTTTGCCTTACGCTTATGTTCGTTCCATGTCAGCAAGTGAGCAAACTCATGAACGGTTGTTACAAGAAAGGCGTAACGATTGAGATTAAAGTTAACCGAAATCCGGTGTCCGCTTCCTTTAAACGGCGGCCGATAGTCGCCATACTTAGTATTGCGGTTTTTTGAAATTTTGAATTCGCATTGAAAGTAATCGATCCAGCGGCCAACTATGGGTGCTGTTCCTTCAGGCAGATATTTCTCAAGGATGCTTACTTTATCCATCAGCGCAAGTTATGAAGAAACGCTTTTCCTTCGGAATTTATTTCATCAACTGGTAGACGATAAGGCTGGAGATATATGCCATACCTGTCATGTATGCAAACTGGATTGCCGGCCATTTCCAGTGCTTAGTCTCACGGTATACAATTGCAATTGTACTTATACATTGCATAGCGAAAGCATAAAAGATCATCAATGAGAAAGCAACCGCAGCGGTAAATACAGGTAACCCGGTTTCGGGATCTTTTGCTGATTGCATTTTCTCGCGAACCGATTCCATATGTGCGTCATCTCCGTCAACGCTATAGATCGTGGCGATCGTTCCGACAAACACTTCACGTGCTGCAAATGAGGTAATAAGCGCTATTCCGATCTTCCAGTCAAAGCCCAAAGGTTTTATAACCGGCTCAATAGATTTACCTAAAATTCCGGCGTAGGAATTTTCCAGCTTCGATGAAGCCTTTAGCCGGTCCAATTCTTCCGGAGAGTAGCGTTCTGTGAATTCAGTGGCCTGATATTCCTTTTCAATCTGCTTGAATCGTTCTCCCGGGCCGTATGAAGCTAATACCCATAAGACGATAGATACGGCAACGATCACCTTTCCAGCTTCCAGCACAAAGGTCTTTACCTTTTCATACATCGTCAGCGCTACATTATTCCACCGCGGCATCCTGTAGACAGGGAGTTCCATTATGAAGTAACCCCGTTCCCGAGATTTAATAATATATTTCATGACCAATGCCACCAGGATAGCACTGATAATACTGAGAACATATAAAGACATCAGGACAATACCCTGCAGGTTGATAAACCCGAAAACCTTTTCATCAGGAACAACCAGCGAAATCAACAGTGTATAAACCGGCAGCCTTGCCGAACAGGTAATTAAGGGAGTTACCATTATCGTGATCATCCGGTCCTTCCAGCTTTCGATATTTCGGGTACTCATTATCGAAGGTACTGCGCAAGCAAATCCACCAATCATCGGAACAACCGATTTACCACTGAGACCTACCTTTCGCATGATCTTGTCCATCATAAAAGTAACCCGGGCCATGTAGCCGGTATCTTCCAGGATAGATATAAACGCGAACAGAATAGCAATCTGTGGGATAAAAACCAGCACACCGCTTAAACCGGCTAAAATGCCGTCGATCAGCAAATCCGTAAACACCCCTGCTGGCAAATACTGATGGCCAGCTTCGCCAAGCCAGACGAACAATTGTTCGATCAGGCTCATGGGATATTCAGACCAGGCAAAGATTGACTGAAAAATGAGAAGCAGGATTACAAAAAAGATCAGGAATCCGAAGATTTTGTGTGTAAGTACCTTGTCAATACGATTACTTACTGTTTCCTGCTTTGCATCAATTTTCCGTGTAATGGTATCATATAATACCTCGTTAATGAAATTATAACGGGCGATAGTCTCAGCTGCCTGTGCCTTTTGCGAATGAAAAGAAAACTCCTGCTCAATCTCTTCAATCCGGTCACTCTGATCCGCCGACAAAAAATGAAGCTGCTCGTGCTGATGGGCAAACTGCAGGGCTACATACGGAAGGTCTACCATCATCTCTGCCTGTATCTTCTGAACCAGACCCGGTGCTAAAGCCTCGACTTCGATAGATTCAACCTGAAGAGGAATTTTGCCGGCATTACAAATCGCCTCCTTTAACTTATCAATGCCCTGTTGATTTCGGGCGGAAATAGGTATAACCTGAACTCCCAGCTTTCTTGACAGAGCATCAACCGAGATCTCCAATCCGTTTCGTTTTGCAAGATCCATCATATTTAAAGCTATGATTACCGGGATCTTGAGATCGGCTATTTGTGTATAAAGGAGTAAGTTTCTTTTAAGGTTCGACGCGTCCGCTACAAAAACGATCAAATCGGGATGAACCGAACTCTTCTTATCAGCGAGAGCTTCCATCACGATCAGCTCATCCTTACTCTTCGGGTAAAGACTGTAAGTACCTGGAAGGTCTATTATTTGTGGAATCCGGCCGTCGGGAAGTTTACTGTAGCCGGTTTTTTTATCAACAGTAACGCCTGGAAAATTTCCAATCTTTTGGTTTAACCCCGTTAAAACATTAAAAAGAGTAGATTTTCCGGCATTGGGATTTCCAATGAGAGCAATTTTAAAATCGCCGTTCACTTATTATTGCAGTATAATGGTCGAAGCTTCCAGCTTGCGAAGGCTTAACTGATATCCGGAAACTGTGATAGCCATAGGATCGCCAAGAGGAGCATAACGTTCAACAACGATTGATTCGCCAGGCAAACATCCCATCTCCATTAACTTAACTGACATTTCTAAATCTGTAAACTCTTTGATTATGCCGGTTTGACCTGGCTCCAGTTGCGATAGCTTCATACCCTGTATTGTTGGGCCAAAAATATATCTTATTTATATTAAATCCAAATAAGAAGGTCCTATATGCCTGTCAAATAAAAATGACTCTATCTTTTTGAAGCAAAAGATTTCCCAATGGGGTGTTTCGTGAAGTGCGGACAATCACATCCTTTCTTGAAAATACCACAGGATGAGAAGCTTAGCGCAATAACAAAAAGGAAGAATACTTTAAACCAGCTTTTCATTGAATCTGAAACGATGTAAAAAAATATAACCAAAAATACCCATACCTACACCTGTCATGTCACAAAAAAAGTCCCACCATTCGGCGGAGCGATAGGTAAAAACAGTTAGCTGTAAAATTTCAATTCCCCCGCCCAGCAATGTGGTTATCAAAAGGATCTTGAGAATGGTTATTATACGGTATGTGTAGCTCAGTTGTTGCCGGATCTTTCCATAAAAAAGCAGAACAGTCAACACGAAGAAGAACCCCAAATGAACAAGCTTATCAAAGCCTTCAAAGACAGGGATCCGCCCGGAACCCTTCATTGGTATATCACAAAGAATTAACACCAATACCGCCCAAATTATGGCCAGATATTGGTGTTTCAGAGTATTAATCATTAAGCGCCGACCTGTGACTGGTATTCCTCAGCAGATAAAAGATGCTCAAGGTCACCGGCTTCTGAAATGTCAATTTTTACCATCCAGCCTTCTCCATAAGGATCGCTGTTAACCAACTCAGGGTTGGTGTCCAGACTCTTGTTGAATTCGGCGATGCGACCGCTGATTGGCATGAAAAGATCAGAAACAGTTTTAACAGCTTCAACAGTCCCAAACACATCCTCTTTTTTGATCTCTTCGCCTACGGTATTGATATCAACATAAACAATGTCACCTAATTCACGCTGAGCAAATTCTGTAATACCAATAACGGCCTGGCTACCTTCAACACGAATCCATTCGTGATCCTTAGTATACTTTAATTCTGGAGGGAAATTCATTTTGCTAAAATTTAGTTGTTCAAAAATAGGATAAGTGCGTTGCTTTGCAAATTAAGAATGATGAAATACGGGCCCGACAAAATCTCATGGGAGTCTGCATTAAATTTTTTGACGATCAATCAGGTTAAAAATAACCATATTCAAACAACTCAATTTTCAATTACCAGCTACTGCAGGGTAAATCTTAGGCTAACACCAAAGTTGCTGAACGAAGTATTGAACGTCTGAGAGGTATAGGGCTTGGTAATATTACCGTCATAGAACATACTGATATTAAATCGCTGGTTTAATACATAGTCGATAGACGGGTTGATGGTGATATTCTGCGCTCCTGAAGAAACTTCAGCGTCTTCGACGTCTGCCCGGAAGATAATAGTTTTTCTGTCTCTCAATGCGAAGTCAAGTTTGAAGTTCATGTCGTTATTTATTTTTAGACCCCGGAACAAGCCAAAAGGAAACCGGAACTTCGTGGTACGAAAACCAAAACCGACTACTATTGCTTCTTCTTTGAGTTGAGCCAGCTGGCTGTTGGCGAGGCTAAAGCTTAGAGCTCTGGATTTACGATACTCCAAGTTGGTAGTCATGCCGTTGTTAAGTCGCATATCTACTCCGAGCAAAGGAATGAACTGTTCAAACAATGTTACCTGCGAAAATTGGTAACGGGGAAGGAAATCGCCGTTCGCATCCCTGACACTGACCGCACCATTTGCCTCTTGATACCTTAAAAGCGAATTAAATCCGTTGACGTTATATATCGACCTGTAGGCATGACTAAGATCGAAAGAAGCGAACAACTCGCTGAAGAAATCATATTTGGTAAGCCCGTTATAATTTACATTCCAGTTAGGTACAGGAATTTTCGGAAATCCACTCAGGCTAACCGTACCGGCATCTTTGCCGGTATAGGCTGCAAGGAATGCAGCGATCACCACATCCTGTGAATTTTTCCCATAACCTTCCGCAAATCCACCCACGTTTCCAATAGAATTTGGGTTCTCTGTTCCGAGACGATTGGAAACTACCTGGCGATTGGCTTCAAACTGCCTGAAGAGCCTTGACGAATTATTTATTTTGTTCTCCTTATCAAAAGCTGTACGCAGCGTAAAGTAGCTTATACTGTAATCACCAGTTGTAATCGGACTTAAATTTTCGAAGGAGTTACTGGATGGCAGAAATCTGAAGTTCGTGGAGTAATTGAAGTTTTTTGTACGCTGGCCAATCAGCTCTATCCGGAAATCCCTGAAAGGCTCAAAAATTCCCCGGTAGCTAATGTCTTCTTTGTCGTTAGTTACATATAGCTGGCTTTGAAGCGAATCCGTTGTGATCCACCCGTTTGCCAGAGCACGTCCCCTGATGTCGCGCTGGCTGCCGAACACAAAGTCATAGCCAGGAGCGTTGGCATCCAAATCCTGGCCTAAAAAGTCCGTTTCAGGAAGGTAACCCGGCAAAAAGGTACCCTCTGTGCGCGTATATGCGCCGGTCACATTCTTCAAGCCTGTTACAATATTCAGCAGGAAATTTCCAAAATTATTATTGCTTGCATTATTAGCCTTACGAAGGAAACCGAACTTATTGTAAAGCGCAACCATGCTGAGGGTAGGGTTTACTTGCATAATCCGTGTGTTTTGGATTGCGTTTCCAAAATCTATCTGAGGATCTCTAAGCGTGAGCAGCGGTTCGCTCCTCCAGTTATAATTGGAGCCGTAACGCGTTGCAAGGCTGACCCAGTTCAATGCCGGAATCTTATTTAGGGGAACATTGTACGTGAGATTCAATGTATGTCCGTAGTCGGTAGTACGTCCCAGTCTTTTCAGGTTATTCCAAATAGTATCACGAGCGTCTTCATCAACACGGCCCGCAGGTTCATCTATAATAGAATAGTTCGTTGCATTAAAGTCCAACTGCACTGACTTCGTTAAATTCCAGCTGATGCCATATAAACGGGTCATCAGGAAGTTCTTGTTGAAAGTGGTCATAGCCGGCAAAAAGTTATTCGGATCGTTGTTGCGCAGGGTGTTCTCCGAATACAGACGATCCACATCTATCCGGAAGTTCAAAACGGAAGGAAGCAAACTAAAATTAAAGTCCTTAATAACGCCCAGGCTTTTTGATTTAATTAGCTTGTCAAAAGGGGTAACTGACTTAGGTTGATTCGAGTAATTATATGCAAGGCCTGCCCGGTATGATTTCTGTATTGTCCTCTCATTAATAAAATCGCGGTGGTTATATTCATTGAATGCATAAGTCCCGCTCCAGTTCTCAATATCCCAGAATCTTACAGGGGCATCAGTAGTTCGTATCTTGCGGACATTGGTAAAGTTGAGACTTCTCCTGGTGGTGTAGTCTTCCGTATTGAACCTGATCGAATCCCTCACATGCTCCGGTGAATTTCTTAATACAGTCTTTAGTTCAATATCCGGAGTTCTTGGGTCATACTGCGGAGTTCCGACCTGCGAAGAGTAGTTAACGAACATCGGGATCTTTATTCCCGAGCGGTCGGAGAAAAACTTACCCAGCTCGACACTCGAAGATAAATCGAATAACAGATCATCTGCCCGGCTTCGCTCACCTACCCTCTTATCTATGGAGCCAAAACCGATAGTGCTTTTACTTCCCGACAGAGTAACATCAGCGAAATCGGCAAGTTGGGCATTCAATCTCGCTGTTGCGGCCCAGCCCCCACGCTCGTCGAAGTCGGTAAGCCTAAGTTCATTAAACCAGACCTGGACCGATTTATCCAGCCCATCATCAGGGCCCGGATTAGCCTGGTTACGCAGAGGGTTACGCACGCCGAGCATATAAACGCGGACCTTACTGAGGTCTGGCTGTCCCAGCACTGTGATGGAGCTTAAACCTTCCGTGTAAGTAAACGGAACATTGATCGGCCAGGGTTGCCCGTTCAATACTGCATTGTTTCGAGCGGTCTTAGCGATCTTGAATAAATTGATATCGATATCCAGCCTGTTTTGTTCGGGCCAGATGACATTTGGATCACGGGAACCGGGAGTGGTGATCTTTAAGGGCAGGTTATATTCATAGTAATTATCCTGATTATCGGAACCTACCCTGATAAAAGCGCTGACCTCATTATCACCGACTAAATCGCCCTCGGCATGGATAAACATTTCCATACGACGGTATGACCTGAAATCATTAAATGTAGTCCGGTAGGCTGCCCTTCCGTATCCATCTCTCAAGTTTTTTACAGTCACGGCAAGTGACTGTTCGTTCTGCTGGGTCTCGCCCCTGAAGTTACTGAAATCACGTTCGCGTTCGATCCCCGGTGGAACGACATACGGTATGGGTGTGCGCCGTCCATTCTCCTCTATATTGATAGTTGTAACTTCAAGCGTCGAATTGTCAATACCGGGATTAATTAAGGCCGGATCCGCGATAACCTTTGCCGGGCTATTTTCGGTGTTATACCTGCGCCACTCACCACGTACCAGCTGAAGCTTGCCAAAGCGCATAACGGTGGTATCAGCAAAGCCGGTCATGAACATACGGATGAAACGGATCGATTTAAAATCCTGGATATTGCCCACCTTTTCCTTTATCTCAGCAAGGGGAATCTTAAACTGTATCCATCGAACCCTATCCGTGCTTCCATTGGCCAGTTTTACTTCTGCAGGTACAATATCAACCACGTAGTTGGAGCCAATTGTAAGCAGGTCCTGGGGGCGTATCGAAACTTTATATTGAAAATACTCATCTGCCTGGGTGGAATTATTATCCCTGTTAATATCTTCTCCGTCCGGCAGAGGTGTTCCAGCCGAATTCTCAATACCGGTCTGATCCAGGGATTGCTGAGTAGTTTTAGAATTCCCTTCACTTCCGTTATATCGCTCATATCGCTTTAAAATTCCTGCATTTAAGTCATCCAGGTTTCCGCCAAGATAGTACTGGTAATCATCTGAAGCCGGATCGACTTCAAGTGCCTGCGCGGCCGTAGCATTAACCTGTGTTCGCACCTGGTTAAGAAATGCAGAAAACTGTTGTCTTTCATCGCCGCTACTCAAGCCATCAAGCCCGATATCCTGAAACTGCCTGGCATCCGGATTATTATCGAACGCCTGGATAACAGGTTGTAGCTTAGGAACGCGTCCCCATATAGTCTGATCAGTCTTGGACAGGTCTCCATCAACCGGTAAACCGTTCTCCAATCCCTTTCGTCCGTCCTTTAAAATATCCTCTGATATATTCCCAAGGTTAATATAAAGATCGCCCCCCTGGCTATTGGGCTCGTAGAGAAATGGATCCAGTACCCACATCTCAACAAACTCAATATTAAGCGATTCAAAATCAGTTGTTTCCAGCTTTCGAAAAATACCACCCCAGCGGCTTTGCGGGTTGGTCAGGCTTCCATCCTGGTTTAAGCCGGAGGTTGTAAAGTTATATGGCCCCCGCAAACTCGGATAATAGCTTAAATCAAACGTGGGCAGCGTCAGGGGTTGGCCTGTGACAGACTGCTTGAACGGAAATACTTCCCTTTCAAATACTTCCCTCACATAGTGGTTGGAAAGCTCAGATTTGTTGCCTTTGATATTGTCAGGAGTTGACGAATTCTGGGTCCTGAAAAAGATCGGGTCGATATTATAGAAAGCGAGGCGCGCCCGGTTAAAATTGTAGGACAGATCATTTATAAGCTGTGCTTCCGGAAACAATTGCGGCGTACCGGAAATCTGCCAGGGAGTTGCGCTTTTAATATCGATAACGGAGCGGCTTGCTTCAAAATCGTCCAGGTAGCTGGCACCGTTTGAGCTGCCCGCAAAGTTTAATGCAGAGGGATGGCCGGGTATCAGGTTAGCATATTCGCCGCTGAACGTTATGGACGAAGGTTCCTTGGTATTAATGAATGGCAGCTTGTCAACCATCCGGGTTAGCCAGCGCGACTCCGAATTATAGTTCAAATCTAATCCCCATATAGTATTAGAGATCGCTTCCTCCCCGATATTCATCTTTTGAGTAAGCGGTTTCTCTGTCAGGTTCATTATGGTACCGCCGAGATTCAGCTTATTGTTAACACGGTAATCAAACCTCGAGCCCATTAACGATTTCTGCTGTATCCCAAAAAGCTCATTGTTTTCAAGCCTGATCCGGATAGGTTGCCCGGAATTTAAAAGGGCCTGGTTGAGTATCCGCACACGGCCGATGTTATAGTCAACCGTAAAGTCGGCGCCCTCCTGTAAAGGCAGGGTTCCGGCAACAACCTGGACTGACCCCTGCGGTATATTGATCGCATTCAGTTGAAACTCTGAGCCTGCCTGCGATTGGTATGTGCCCTGAATGTAATAACGGTTAAGCTTCTGAAAAAGCTGCTGGGCCTCCACTTTGGTCGAGTCATACAAAGGCTGGAAAACATATCGATCAATAAGGGCCTGCTCTGTTAGCGGATTAAACTTAGCGGCCAGGTCCGCGCCGAACGGTTCTACCTGCGGAAACGTAATTCTCCCATTCAGGGGATCGATCGTTATGCCTTCGATAAAGTCAAAAAAACCGTCCGGAACCCGGTCGTTCTGCTGATTTAAGTTATCCAGGTTTGTCAACTGCAGCCACAACTGCCCAGTTGTATTCACACCTTCGGTGATCTGTGGCATCTCGACACCGGAATTTTCATCCAACCTGAACACGTTGAGCCGAAAATCGTTACGGCTAACCTGGTATGCCCCTAAGGAGTAAATGTTCTTCATCATCAGATCCCAGGTCGGCAGGTTAGTCTTCAATGTTTCATTTTTCAGAAGTTTGACAAACAAAACTTTCGGACTTGCAATATCTACCGGAACGTCGCTTGACAGTTCGCCCACCTGATATTCAACACCGTTGACAGTATACCTGTAAGCAACTGCCAGCACCTCATCAGCATTCAAAGCAGAATTTAAGGAAATATAACCTAGCTGACTGTTCAAGGTAAATTCCCTGTCAGTTAATTTGCGGGCATAAGTCAGCTTCGAAAAGTTATCTGTGCCTCCAGTAGCCTGGAAATAAGCATTTACATCATTCGAATTCGTGAGTCTCACTCCCGGGGGAAGATTTTGCAATAAATTATTCGACTGCTGCGGAAACCCCGGTCCGACAAAGCCGGCAGGCAATACCGAAAAGCCGGCGCCTCCCTGTACCTGGGTTGTATTATAAGGCTGGTTCTCCCCAAGATCGATGAGTCCCAGCACATCGCGCGAGTCAGAAGTGCTGCTTAAACGGTTCGTCACCCATACTTCGATCTTCGTGATATTAACATTGGACGTTATAACCGGGATATTCGAAAGGGCATTATTGTAATTATTTCTGAAATACTGGGCCAGGAAGTAATGTTTATTCACCTCATAATTATCGGCAGAAATGCGAAACTCATTTTGTTGTGATCCGTTGGTAATGGTAATTTCCTTTGACTGCGATTTTTGCTGCGAAAAAATGCTGGTTACATTCAGACGGCCAAACTGCAGTTGTGTTTTTAATCCAAACAGTGACTGACTGCCGGTGATCAGGCTGGAACTTAAAGGCAGGCTAACATTGCCCGCTTCTATCTTTTGGATGATCTCATCCTCTCTACCGGTATAATCTAATTTTATTTGGTTCTCAAAATCAAACTGCGCTTCGGTATTATAATTAGTCGTGATTCGCAGCTTATCGCCTATCTGGCCCACCACATTCATTTGAATCCGCTGGTTAAAATCGAAGTTCCCCTGATTACGCTGCCGTTCATTGAACAGCGGATTTTCATTACGGTTAAGTCGTCCTGCGAAAGTCAGTTCAGCAGAACCCTGCGGACGTATGTCAATGGTTGAGCCTCCGAAGATCTTTTCGAACGTTTTGCTGTTTACCTTAACCGGCGGAATAAAACCAGGAGCCCGTGCCTCAGCTAGGGGGAGATCTGAAAGCTCACGCCAGTAATTCCTCTTGATTATCTGGTTTTCAAGGCGCTGGTATTCCTCGATACTGAGATACTGCGGTGGCCTGTAAAGCCGGTCACCAAGCCGTTCTCTTATAATGTACTGTTTGCTTATCGGATCAAACTCTACAGTTCTTCGGATATTTGACGGATTTGGCAGATAGATACCCGGAGTTCGCTGGACTGGAAGAGTCTTGTAATCTTTAAATGGATAAGCCAGTTTAACGGTATCAGTTTGAGAGCTGGTATTCTGCGCTTTTACCGTCCCCCCCGATAATGTCGCAAAAAAACATACTTTCAGTAATATAAAAGCAAAAGCGTTTTTCAAACTCAGATTTTTCTTGAAAGTAATTATAAGCTTTTCAAGGCAATTTTTATCAATTGTTCAACTGATAAATTTTCGGACGAGTTACTGATTGACTGGGTTAAAGTTTTATCGGCTACAGCCTTGTTGAAGCCCAGCATAACCAGCGCGGATAACGCTTCTTCCTTTGCTGTAGTATGTTGCGGAACTGAAATAAGCGAATCCGGGCCTTCTTTTTTAAGCTTATCCTGAAGTTCAAGAATGATACGCTGGGCAGACTTAGGCCCGATACCTTTTATACGCTGAATGAGTGGGACGTCGCCTTTTACAATAGCGGTTTGAATCTCCACAGGTGTTATCGAAGAGAGTATCATTCTGCCGGTATTAGCTCCAATTCCTGAAACAGAGATCAGGTGCAGAAATAAGCGGCGCTCACCCTCGTCGAAGAAGCCATAGAGCGTATGGGCATCCTCTTTTACATGGAGCCACAAATACAATTTACACCGCTCTTTATCCTGTATCGCCGAAAAAGTATTGAGTGAAATATTGATATGATACCCAATCCCGTTGGTTTCAATTACTACATAAGTGGGGGCCTTGAAAGCCAGCTTACCATCAATATAATCGTACATAATCTATTTTGAACTTGGCTTGCGCATCCGGTTAAATAAACCTTTACGTGGAGCGTCTGCCTCTTTCCCATCTTGCTTGGACTGGGCATCAACAACAGCAATGGTAACCATATTCACGATCTCTCTTACGGAACTTCCCAACTGCAGGACATGTACCGGCTTGTTCAGTCCAAGTAAGATCGGACCAACTGCTTCGGCACCGCCTAGTTCCTGGAGAAGTTTGTAGGCAATATTCCCCGATTCCAGGTTCGGGAATACCAGTACGTTAGCCGGGGCACCATTCAAAACGCTGAACGGGAAATTATCCTTTAATAAGTTTGAATTCATTGCAAAGTTCGCCTGCATTTCCCCGTCGACTACAATTTCCGGATAATGCTCGTGCATCATAGTCACTGCTTCCCTGGCTTTTTCAGGTACCTCGCCATCATTAGAGCCAAAATTGGAATAAGAGAGAAGAGCGATCCGCGGTGAAATATTAAACTTTTTGACATAACGATTGAGCAGTATCGTGATATCAACCAGTTCCTCAGCAGTCGGGTTTACGTTAACGGTTGTGTCCCCAAAAAACACAGGTCCCTTTTTGGTAAGCATCATATACATGCCTGCAACGCGATTTACGCCAGCCTCTGTACCGATAACCTGCAGCGCAGGTTTAATAGTAGTTGCATAATTCTTGGTAAGTCCTGAGATCAATGCATCAGCCTCACCAAACTGCACCATGGTAGAACCGTAGTAATTACGGTCGCGCATCAGTTTCTTTGCTTCAAAAAGTGTTAGTCCGCGCCGCTGACGTTTATTAAAAAGGTATTCGGCATATTTCAAAGACTTCTCAGTCTCCTCAAGTGGATTAATGATCTCCACACCGTCAAGCTCCAGTTCGTTTTCCAGAATGATCTCACGGATCCTTTCCCTGTTTCCTAACAAGATTGGGATAGCAATACCCTCTTCTCTAACGATCTGTGCGGCTTTTAATATTTTATAGTTATCTGCCTCGGCAAATACGATACGTTTAGGACCCGATTTTGCTTTGTTGGTTACCGCACGAAGGAGGGCGTCATCCATTCCCAGGCGGGTTTTTAACTCATCTTTATAGGCTTCCCAGTCGCTGATGACTTTACGGGCAACACCTGACTCAATAGCTGCCTTAGCTACCGCAGGCGAAACAGCCGTTATCAGCCGGAAATCGATAGGCTTCGGGATAATATAGTCCTTACCGAATTTTAAATTCTTTGTGTTATAAGCCAGATTTACGGCTTCAGGAACAGGCATCTTGGCAAGTTCTGCGATAGCTTTAACCGCAGCGATCTTCATCTCCTCATTAATTGCCGTAGCCCTAACATCCAGTGCTCCCCGGAAGATATATGGAAATCCAAGCACATTATTAACCTGGTTCGGATAGTCAGATCGGCCGGTTGCCATAATAATGTCTTTACGAGTACGACAAGCCAGTTCATAACTTATCTCCGGATTGGGATTTGCCATAGCAAAGACGATCGGGTTTTTAGCCATTGTCTTTAGCATCTCGGCGGTTAATACATCCGGAGACGACAGGCCGATAAATACATCCGCATCTTTAACAGCCTCTTCCAGGGTGCTAATCTTTCGGCTGGTGGCAAATTCAAGCTTCGTACCTTCAAGATTTGCACGGTCCTTACGGATCACCCCCGAGCGGTCGAGCATTACTATATTCTCACGCTTAGCACCCATACTTACGTACAGTCTCGAACAGGAAATAGCCGCGGCACCAGCACCGTTCACTACAATCTTTACGCGGTCGAGTTTTTTTCTCTGCAATTCGCAGGCATTGATCAATGCCGCAGATGAAATGATAGCAGTACCATGCTGGTCATCATGCATCACCGGAATGCTCATTTCCTCCTTCAGTCGACGCTCGATCTCAAAGCATTCCGGAGCCTTGATATCCTCCAGGTTTATACCTCCGAAAGTGGGCTCCAGAGCTTTAACAATATTGACAAATTCGTCTATATTCTTGGTGTCAAGTTCCAGGTCAAAAACATCGATATCCGCAAATATCTTAAACAAAATACCTTTACCCTCCATAACCGGTTTCCCGGCCTCAGGACCAATATCGCCGAGCCCGAGTACAGCGGTACCATTGCTGATTACAGCAACCAGGTTTCCTTTGGCGGTATACTTATAAACGTCTTCTTTATTCTCTGCTATTTTTAAGCAAGGCTCTGCCACACCTGGTGAATATGCCAGTGCGAGATCTCGCTGTGAATTGGTAGGCTTGGTAGAAACAACTTGGATTTTGCCCGGGCGCCCTTGCGAATGATAGTCCAGTGCGTCTTGCTTTCGGTTAGTCTTACTCATTAATCAGCTCATTGGTGAGAGCGGCAAAATTACAATTCTTTTCGGGATTGACTGACGAAAACGTTTAAGTAAGGCTTAAGACCGATAATGGCAAAACTTAACCTTTGTTAATCTTTAATCTCATTCCTGGCTGTACCGTATTCTTTTTCAAGCCGTTCAGGGCTTTTATCCTTGACACTGAAGTTCCCGAGAATTTGCCGGCAATTTCTGATAAGGTGTCTCCAACTTTTACAATATAGGTGACATACGACGGTGAAACCTTTTTAGATTTAGGGATTGTCCGCTCATACTTCAGGCGAACCACCTGACCGGGAACGACCTCCAGGTTCTTCAGGTTGTTGTAAACCTTCAGGTCCTGAACCTCAAGGCCATATTGATTAGCTACCATATCCAGGGTCTGCCCTTCCTTGACCCTATGAGTTTCCGGTATTGTAATTGGGCTAGGGTCCGAGACACGATTACTCGCAGCAATGACCTGCGGCTGCTCGTGAACCTCCGAGTTTAGTACATCATACAAGGATGCATACAACTGCTTGCTGATAGCAGGGATAACAAGCTGCTTTGGCGAAGCCGGCGTCCCGTTTACAACCTGTTTCTTATACGAAGGATTCAATATGCGCAATTCGTTTACATCTATTTCGGCTGCCTGGGCAATGCTTGAAAATGATACCATACGGTTTACATCAATAACCTCCGTAAAAATATTGAACGCCGCTTCCTGAGGAATGATCTCATGCTTCTCATAATAATTCATGGCGTAAACTGTCGCAATGAAGGCAGGTACATAGTTTTGAGTTTCACGCGGGAGGAAAGGCCTTACTTTCCAAAAATCAGCTTCGCCGCCCGAGCGGGCAATAGCCCGTGTAACAGCACCAGTACCACAGTTAAAGGCAGCTATAGCCAGCAACCAGTCTCCAATCCTATTGTACGCGTCTTTAAGGTAGACTGCCGCAGCATGACTGGCCTGCACAGGGTCTTTTCGTTCATCTACATAGCTGTCCATCAAAAGGCCATAGCCCTTTGCTGTGGTATACATAAACTGCCATGGCCCCACCGCTCCGGAACGTGAAACTGCATGCGGATTTAACGCTGATTCAATGATAGTAACATATTTCAGCTCAACAGGCACGCCGACTTCTCTTAAAGATTTTTCAAAAATCGGAAAATAATATTTGGACAAGCCGAGCACCTTTCCAATCTGCGCTTTGCGTTTGTATACATAGATGTCAATGTAATTCTGAACATGCTCATTGTAAGACAATGGAACCGATTGTTCAAGGGAATCCAGACGACGCTTATAGACTAAGTTTTGGTATGAATGCAGTGGATTATCGACAGCAGATCTGAATCCGGTGTCCCTGAAGTTCACAGTTTTGATTTGATTGCTGTTCAAGGCAATCGAATCAGGCTGATACTGTCCTGTCTTCATACTTGCCGACGCCGTTGCGCACGCAAGAGAAAGCAGGGCCATAGCCATGGCTTTTTTCATCATAACTTAAGTTTTTTTTAACCCGGTTGGGTTCCCCCTTCAAACAAATTTCCATGCGGAAATTCCTAAACTACAACTTTAATGAAACTAAACGAAAGATTTTAACTGGCAGATGAAACTCTTTCGTACAAAGTCAAACTGACTAATAACGAGCTTTTAATGATTTTAGTATGACGAATAAAATTGACGTATACGACTGATAGTCAGAAAGGTTTATCCGTGAAGCACTCGAAGCAGAATACCATGGAAAAATATTCCGAAGAGAATTCGGGTCGAAAGCAAAAGAAAATCTGATCCAGGTAGAGGAATTGTTCAGACCAAGTAGTGCTACATGACCTATACCCATGTGCTGCAAATTGATCCGCGATGCGATATGTGAAAACAGAAAAGGCCACCCTTTTATAAGGCAGCCTATTTATTCAGTTTAAAATCTACCAGGAAAAATCCTGGTTATTTAGGCTCGTTTGATGCAGCGTTCGTATTGCTATTCGAAGAATTTTCTTCGCCGCTTTGAGCGCTCTTAAACTCTTTAATACCTTTTCCCATTCCGCGCATAAGCTCAGGGATTTTTTTGCCGCCGAACAGTAATAAAACTACGGCAATGATCAGGACAATTTCAGTAACCCCTAATCCTATTAACAAGATTGAATTGAACATAAGTTTTAAATTTATTATACAGTTTTAGGATTATCAGTGCCAGGGACTGTTGAATCCGAATCATCGGACCGACCATAGGAATCAGGTTTTGGAACCGGATTTCCTAAATCCATATCATTTGTAACACTGTTAATGTTGTTATGAATCTCTCTTTTAACACCATCAGAGGCGTCTTTAAACTCCCGGATCCCTTTTCCAAGACCCCGAGCCAGTTCGGGAAGTTTTTTACCTCCGAAAAGCAGCAAGGCCACGAACATGATCAACATGATCTCCGGAGTTCCCATGTTCATGAATAATAATGTTGAACTATACATTTTATTAGTTATTTATACTTTACAAATATAGACAATTTTAAAATCGCCCGTTGTTATTAATTCGCCAGCCAGGTTGAAGGATTCATCGCTGTGGCTCCTTTTCTTACTTCAAAGTGAACTTCCGTTGTTCCATCAGTCGGATCGGTGATAACAGTTCCGATCGTTTGTTTCACCGATACTTTATCACCCCGTGATACACTAACAGTGCGCAGGTTTGAGTAAACTGTGAAATACTCGCCGTGTCTTATTAATACGGCATATGAGCCTGCAAAGTTTTGTACTGCCGCAACATCTCCGGAAAAGACTGCTCTAACCGACGCTCCTTCAGCCGTCTTTATATCGACCCCATTATTCTCGGTGGTCACATTTGTGCCATATTTATGAATTCCGAACCCTTCGGTTATAATTCCACTGCTGACTGGCCAGGGCAGGCGTCCCCGGTTCCCTAAGAAGTCGGAAGATAATTTGGCTGCCTCCGGCGTAGCCGCGAGGATACTGGAACCCTTTGAAATGGGTTTGGCAGCAGGTGCCTCCTTGTTCTCTGCCTTTGCTTTTGCGGCAGCGACCCGCGCTTCTTCCTCGGCACGTTTTCGGGCTTCCTCAATTTCCCGGTTGATGGCGTTGGTCAAAGCCCGGTTGAGGCGCGCAGACTCGCGCTGCTTCTGTGTAAGCTCTTGCTTTAGCTGCTTTTCCTGGCGGCTAAGACCTGATAATACTTTAGACTTATTATTCTTTTCCTTCCCGAGTGTTACTTTTTCCTTTTCCTGGTCGCCTAACAACGATGTCTTTTCTCTCTTGTTATGATCCAGCTCAATAATCTTAATATTCAGATCCTTCTGAGTACCCTGTATATATTTCGCCTGTTTTTTACGATAGGTACTGAACTGCTGAAGATATTTCAGTCGTTTATATGCCTGGTTGAAATCCTGTGCTGCGAAAATAAACATGAGTTTGCTGTATGCACTCTGATTGCGGAAAGCAAAGAGAACCATTCCTGCATATTCCTTTTTTAGCTTTTCGAGCTGAGACTGAAGGGAGCGCACCGCATTTGAGTTGTCTGAGATCTGGTTATCAAGAAGCCTAACCTCTGAATTGATCGTATTGATCTTTTCTTCCCTAAGGCGGATCTGGGTGTTTAAAGCCTTGATCTGCTTCAATGATAAACTTTTACTACTTGAAGTCACTCTCAGACTGCGGCTCAGGCTTTCGATCTCGCGCGTTAGGGCTTCCTTACGGCGCTTGAGCTCAGCGCTGCTCTGTGCAAAAGCCTGCTGTGCAAATCCTATCACTAAGAAAAAAAGAAGAAATTTTAAAAACCTCATCGCCGCAAATGTATCTAATTTAATTTTTCACTGTGAATCTTTTCGGCACACTAAACGGCATATCAACAGCTTGATCCAGCTCTACCCGGCTATATTTAAGATTAATAACAATGTTTTTACGTTCAGCCTGTGACTTTATACTGACCTGATGCGGAACAGGTTGTCCTTGCACCGCGATAAAATCACTGTAGTCAGCCAAAAGATCCTGCGCAGCTTCTTCATCCTTAAGCGATGTCTTAACGACCTTGTTAATTCCATCGACCTGAACATTATAGATCAGTGAACCGATCGCACCGCTCAACATAGTCAGGTTTCCCTGTATACCCAATTCTGATTTTTCAGTTACAACTTCTTTTATTGGGTTACCGGCGATTATTGCCTCAAGGGTGCTGAACTTTATCTGATCGTTCGCAAATTCATAAATATAACTGAAGGGTTTATTTATATAGGTGCTCTCAAACCTGTTTAGTACTTTGATGCTGTCGGGTGTGATAAGAGCCCTTGCAACTTCCAGCCCGGCAGTTGCCGTTACTGACACCCAGATAGCCTCACCTGAGCGAATGCGGACATTCATCGTCGCATCATTACTGTTACCGTTTAAGTTAAGGTCAGCTTTTGCTTTTATTGACAGGGTTGAGTAATGCAGGGCAGCATTATTGATGGCGTTCAGTTTTTCGGCTTTACTGGATTTGCCGGCCGCCGGGATATTAGCTGACGAAACAAGGGCTTTTTTAGTTTTACAACTGATAAAGAGGGAGAATACAAGTACCAGAAGGATACTACTCAATAAATTTCTTAGCATTAATTTTTGATTCTAATTTGTTTGTGCCTCCCCCGAGAGTTCTTGCTTTCCTCCATTGCTCCACTGCCTTTTCTTTTTGACCGAGATGAAACAGAATATCTCCGTAGTGTTCAACTTGCACTGCACTACTGTTTTGGCTGTGAGAAATTGCTCTTTCAATCCAGATCTGAGCTTCCCGGTATTTCTTTAACTTGAATAAGATCCACGCATATGTGTCTTCTGAAGATGGGTTGTCCGGATCAAGCTGAAGGGAACGTTTCGACATTTTTTCAGCCTTATCAAGGTTCTCACCCCTTAACGATAAATAGTAGGCATAATTGTTCAGAGTGTAACTATTATCCGGGCTGATTTCCAGGGCTTTTTCATAAGCCTGGTCGGATTCGGGGAACCGTTTCAGGGCATTATACGAATCACCGAGCCCTGAATAGATCTGCGTGAGAACTTCATTATTTTCGCTTTCCAGGGAAGCCGCGTTTTTTAAGTAAGCGACCGCCCTTTCGTGTTTTTGAGTCTGGGCATAGGCCATGCTGGTTAAAAGGTATAATGCGGCCTGGTTTGGGAATATGCTTAACGCTGCTTCTCCGTCTGTGATTGCTTCGTTAAATTTATTACTGCTAAGTTCTATCCTTAATAATTGCTCCCATATCTGATAGACCTGGTCATTCAGTTTCAATGCCTGACGGTAAGCTCCCGCTGCTTCATCAAATTTGTGCTCCTGAAAAAGAACATCCCCATAAACAGCATAGGATTTCGGATCGTCCGAATGAACTTTAATTAGGATAGCAGCAAGCTCATGAGCCTGACTCATGGCTTTAGGATCAGGAAATTGCGGAAAGAAAGAAAGTGTTATTCTAACTTTTTCATCAATGCTGAAGGATGAATTGGCAAAAGCATGTTTGAGCTCCTCAAAGGCTTCATCATATCGCTTTAGAGCCCGATAGGTATCAGCAAGGCTTAAACGTACAAGAACATCTCCGGAATCGATGATCAGGGCCTTTTTTAAAGTTTCAAGTGCCTTTTCCGGACTTCCTGACCGATTGTAAATATCAGCGAGATTTAACAGGCTTTTAAGATCCTCCGGATTTGAAGTAACCTGCTTCTCAAGTTCAGCGGCAGCTTTCTCAGGTTTACCCTGTCTGATAAAGACTCTTTGCCGGGCTTCAGAAAGTTCCTCAGAAGATCCGTAGAGTTTTTCAATCTCATTATAAACAGCATTTGCTTCGCTAATCTTATCCTGAAAGACAAGAGCGTTAGCCTTATCGAAATAATGATTTTCATTACCGGGATCTATCACCGTAAGTTCATCCAGAACAAGAACCAACTGTGGCATATTGTTGGTCTTCTTATATATGTCGGCAAGGAGCAGCCAGTACCATTTGTTATCCGGATTAACTGTAACCGCATTTCTAACGTGGTATTCAGCATCCTGCTCCTGGTTCTTCGAGTGATACAGCGCCGCCAGCTCATACATGGAAGCATCATTCGCCGGATCAATTTCCACTACCCGCTTAAAGTAATCTTCGGCAAGCTTTGTGTTCTGAATTAATTTTTCATGAAGGCCGTCAAAATAAAGCTGCTTTACCAACAGACTGTCTGAAGTCGATAGTACCTTTCCGGCCACGACCACGAGCTGAGTTTTCTCAGACTTTGATTTTTTCTGCGCTAAACATGTCAAGCAGCAAAGGCCGAAAAAAATTGTTAGAACTGATGTTTTGAACATGATATTAGTGTCCTGTATGGCCATAGCCTCCTGCACCCCGCACTGTCTCGCTAAGGAGTTCCACCTCATCCCACCTCACCTGCTCATGACTGGCCACAATCATTTGAGCAACTCGGTCTCCATCCTTTACTTCAAAATCTGTATCTGAAAAATTTATAAGCAATATCTTGATTTCACCCCGATAATCAGCATCAATAGTACCTGGTGTATTCAGAATTGATATACCATGCTTCAAGGCCAGTCCGCTCCGCGGCCGTATCTGCGCTTCATAACCAACCGGTAGCTCGATAAAGAGCCCGGTCGGGATAAGCTTTCGTTGCATAGGCTTCAGCACAATACTTTCTTCCAGACTTGCACGAAGGTCCATTCCGGCAGAAGAGTGTGTCTCATAAGCCGGAAGAGGGTGGGCAGATTTATTTATGATCCTGACTTGTAACATTACCGATCTTTAGATTTCTTCTTTCTATTAAAAATACCGCTATTATAAAGATCCCTACCAGAAGAGTCATAGCTAAAAACCAGATAATAGTTCCCGGACGAAATATTGACAAACTAATAAAATCGCCGGCGGCATAAAGTACTAAGGTAAAAATTAAATAGCCTAATATCTTTCTAAGATTGTAAGGAACTGAATAATATCGTTGGCCCACAAGGTAACAAACAAGAGCCATCGCCAGATAACAAATAAGTGTAGCAATTGCCGAACCGGTGTAACCGTATAACGGGATAAGGGCATAGTTTAGAACTATAGTTAATATAGCTCCCAGAATGGTAAAGTATAATCCGAATCGAGTTTTATCGGCCAGCTTAAACCAAATTGATAAGTTCTGGTAGATACCCAGAAAAAGGTAAGCCATTAATAAAATTGGGACAACAACGAGACCTTCAAAATAGGCTGGACTTAATATATACTTAATAATATCCAGATAGAGTGTTACTCCAAGAAAGATCAGGCAGCAAACAATTACGAAATAATTCATCACTCGCGCGTAAACGAAACGTGCGTCAACCTGCTTATACATCGAGAAAAAGAAAGGTTCGGAAGCCATTCGGAATGTTTGAATTGCCAGCTGCATGAAAATTGCCAGCTTAAAGCAATTGCCAAAAATTCCTAATTGTATCGTATTCTCAGTGGAGGAATAAGGCAGTTCCTTTTGCAGAATAATCCTGCTGAAGGATTCGTTAACTGAACCGGCCAGACCGGCAAACAGTAGGGGAAAGGAGTAGAAAACCATTTTTTTCAAAAGAACCACATCCAGTTTACCGCCACCTGAACGCAATTCCTTAGATAGGAACAAAATGGTAACCGTACTGGCAATCAGGTTCGAAATGAAAACATAACCGACACCGATCTCGGGATTATAAAATCTTAGAAGAAAATTCCCTGTATCGTTCTTAAAAAGATAAGGACAAAGCACCAGGAAAAACAGGTTAAAAAAAACGTTGACGCCTATATTTAAAAGTTTGATGCCAACAAATTTTAACGACTTATTTTGCTGACGCAGCCTTACAAAAGGAATTGAAGATATCGCATCCAATGCTAATATGACGGCGAAATAAATAACATATTCGGAATGCTCAGGGTAATCGATCCATGCAGCTACCGGTCCTGCAAACGCTATCAAAATGATGGCAAATATCACAGAAGAGGTTATTATAGCTGTTAACGCTGTACCGTATACCTGCTTTTCGTCACTGTTTTCTTTATTTGCGAACCTGAAAAAGCCTGTCTCCAAGCCATAGGTAAACACAATTAAAAGGAAAGTTACATAGGCATAAATATTGGTCATAACTCCGTTATCATACACACTTAGCGTACGAACGTAAACGGGAACCAGCAAATAGTTGATAAGCCTGCCTACTATAGAACTTAAGCCATAGACAGCAGTTTGTGAAGCAAGCTTTTTAAGTGAAGACAAGCGTAGATATATTTTATGATAAGACTAATTAATTTAACTTCCTTCTTATCACTTCAAAATTACGGTAGTTCTTGAGTTCGGATTCGGAGACCTCGACCTTTTCTACTTCCGCCCTGTCTGAGCCTTTATGGCAGAATTCCAGAAGCATCTCAAGCGCAAAGTCATCGCCTTCCGCTTCGATAAATACGGAACCGTCTTCATCATTCAGAACAACCCCTTTAACACCAAGCTGATCTGCGACAGCTTTCGTTGTGGCCCTGTAAAAAACTCCCTGTACCTTTCCGCTGACACGAATATCCAGATGCTTCATAGAATTTAATTGAGTGATGATTATTAATGGAGCATGATTACATAACTCCTAAAACTGCAAGTTACAGATATCCTCTTTGCGCTGTAAAAAATCTTCCCAGATATTTTTCACTATAACAGAAGCCGGAAGTATTTCCCTGATCATCGCGGAAACCTGACCTATCTCAAGTTCGCCTTCGATGAGATCGCCTTCAAACATTCCTTTTTTTGCCCGGCCCCGGCCCAGCAACTTGATCAGTTCATCCTTATCTGCACCACGTATTTCCGCCTGTTCAACCTGCTCGAAAAACTCATTTTTCATCAGCCTTACCGGAATCACAGATTTCATACTCAGCTTGGTTTCACCTTCCGTCGCAGAAATTATTGCTTCCTTGAATTTCTGATGGGCGGAAGATTCAACTGAGGCAGCAAAGGCTGATCCTACCTGAACAGCATCTGCTCCAAGGGACATCGCAGCCAGCATTGAGCGGCCATCCGCTATGCCTCCAGCCGCGATCACGGGGATCGAAACGACATCCCGGACAAAAGGTAAAAGACAAAATGTGGTGGTTTCTTCCCGGCCGTTATGGCCTCCGGCTTCAAAGCCCTCGGCGACTATTGCATCAGCCCCGCTGGTTTCTGCCTTAAGTGCAAATTTTGTATTAGCAACTACATGCACCACTGTTATATCCTTCGATTTCAGAAAGCTGGTCCATGTTGCCGGGTTTCCCGCAGAAGTAAAGACAATCCTAACACCTTCCTCGGTGATGACATCCATTATCTGGTCAATATCGGGATATAATAAGGGTACATTGATGCCAAACGGCTTGCCTGTGGCAGCTTTACACTTTCGCACATGCTCTCGCAAAACATCGGGATACATGGAGCCGGCACCAATCAAACCAAGTCCTCCCGCATTAGAAACTGCGGATGCCAGACGCCAGCCACTACACCAAACCATACCTGCCTGAATGATTGGATACTCAATTCCCAGTAACTTTTTGATCCGGTTCATGAAGGCAAAATAGGAAATTATGCGATTTAAACCAGTCTTTTCACTTTAGACTTATCACTGAGCTTGACGCCCTGGGTCTCTGTTATCAGGTTAAGTCCGGGCTTTTTACCTCGTTCAATCGATCCAAAGTTGCCGTCAATACCTAAGAACTTCGCACCATTCAGCGTCGCCCACTTGATCGTTGTGATTAATGGAAGAGAAGGGAAATACTTGTTTAACGTCATCAGCTCAGAGAGAACACAGAGCTTATCGTTTGAAGCAAGACTGTCAGTTCCTATGGTTATGTTGAAATCATGCGGAAGAAACATATCGAGCTTAGGCAATTTGCTTTCTATATAGAGGTTGGCATTGGGACAGAAACACCAGGTGACATCACGGCCGAACCTTCTTACAAAATAAATGTCTTTTAAACTGGTATAAATATTATGTACCAGCAAAATTTTCTGGTCTTTGGGTAAAAGAGGAATGATTGATTGCACAGAGTTCCGTGCCTGGGGTTTAAAATATTCTACATCCAGTCCCAGAGACTTATAGAACTCAAGAAACCCACCAGTTTTATATCGGTACAGCTTGTTTTCTTCTTCAGTTTCCTGGTTGTGCAAACTGAATAGGTTTTCATTACCCTCGCTGTAATTACGGAAACTCTTAAATAGTTCCTTCGACACAGAATATGCGGAATGAGGTGTGATAGATGCTGATAAAGGATAAAACTCTTCTTTCAGTTCCAGGCCCTTATCGAAAACTTCTTCTGCTTTCTCAGGATTGAAGCCCATGACCTCAACATAGGTATGATAATATAGCTTGCTTTCCTGTTTTACCTTTTTAGAAGCAATATTATTAGAAATATCTCCAACTGCCACAATACCATTATCAAACATCGATTTATCTGCTTTCTGCATTTCAGCGAGAATTACAGCATCATCGGCCTGGCGTTGCTTGATCACAGCCTCTACAAAAGGGATAACTCCCTGCCCTTTCGGCAGTTTCTGATGCATATGAGATAGCTCAAGATGACAATGGGAGTTGACAAATCCGGGAACGATTATTCCTTCATGCTTTTCGATTGGATCGGTAATCGATTCAGCGCTATCGCGATCAAAAAGCTTAATAATTTCTCCCTGATCATTTATTGAAACCACACCATCTTTAATGGGCTCTGCTGATACAGGAAATATATAATTTGCTGAAAGGTATTTAATCATTGTTCTTAATCCGGTCAATTTTTAATTTTTTTTACCGGAAACCCCGGTCAAAGTTACTATAAAATTATTTTTAAACTAAAATGACATTCAGTTCATTTTTTACGTTTGTTATGTTTCCTTATCACCAAAAGGGAATTGGTAACTTTGCGGGCAATGAGCAAAAATCAAAAAACTGATATTCGTAGTTTATCTGTGGAGATCCTGAAACAGCAGTTCACTGCAATGGGGGAGCCGGCTTTTCGCGCTAAACAAGTTTATGATTGGTTGTGGGTCAAAGCCTGTACCAATTTTCAGGATATGAGCAACCTTCCTAAATCGCTACGCGAAAAACTGGGAGAAAGCTACACTATAAATCACATTACAGTTGATCAGTCGCAATTCAGTGCTGACCGAACTATTAAGAATACTTTCAAACTTTACGACGGAAACATTATTGAGGGTGTTTTAATTCCTGCTACTGAAAGAATGACTGCCTGCGTGAGCTCCCAGGTGGGTTGCAGTTTAAGCTGCAAATTCTGCGCAACCGGTTATATGGAACGTAAACGAAATCTAAATCCCGATGAGATCTATGACCAGGTTGTGCTTATTGCCAAACAGGCGAACGACAATTACCAGATGCCTCTAAGCAACATTGTCTATATGGGAATGGGAGAACCCTTGTTGAATTATTCGAACGTAATGAAATCGATAGAGCGGATCACCGCCGAGGACGGCTTAAACATGGCGGCCAAGAGGATCACTGTATCGACGGCTGGCATTGCCAAAATGATCAAAAAGCTGGGCGACGATCAGGTCCGGTTTAATCTTGCCCTTTCCTTACATGCCGCAAACGATGAGAAAAGGAATACTATCATGCCTATTAACGAGCAAAATTCATTAAAAGCACTCGCAGAGGCTTTAAAATATTATTTTGCGAAGACTAAAAACCCCGTTACCTACGAATATATCGTATTTGATAATTTCAACGACGGAATTGAAGATGCTATTGAACTTGCAAAATTTTGCAGACACCTCCCATGCAAGGTTAATATTATCGAATATAATCCTATTTCCTTTGCCGCTTACCAGAATGCCGAGACTGATAAAATTGACGCCTTTGCCGATTATTTACGTCACCAGGGTATAACTACAAATATTCGCAGGAGCCGGGGCAAGGATATTGATGCGGCTTGTGGTCAGCTGGCAGTTAAGGAGAAAGCTGTTAATTAGCCTCGAAATTTCCTGACATCTCATAGCAGTAGAAGCGCAGAAAGATAACCTGCCAACCTTATATATCCTGGTAGATATCCCGAAACGTACTCTTTAGTCCGAACGTAAACCACCTGGTATTGCTCGTGGCAATACTATTATTTTCCTGACGCGATATCACTCCAGCTTCCAGCCGTAAATTTGTTTTAGGGTTGATAACGTAACCAACCCGTGCGTTAATAAAGCTAAGGTTAGTTTTTATGCCCTGGGTGATCGTATTACCATAATTCCCAAGCCGTTGAATATGCGCTTCAAAAATATTTTTGCCGCTATTAGTTTCACCTTCATCCAGTCCATACTGGGCAAGATTCGCTTGGGCCGTGAGCTGCCAGCGCTTGAATGCATAGTCCCATATCGTTAATATCTCCCGAAAATTGGCGCCCATTGGATGCGCAAGCGGCTCATTATAATGACCGTAATTTAATATTTGAGTTCTTCCGGAGTAAGCATAGGGCCGGGCGGTGTTAAATTCAGCCAGGAAGTTAAGATTTGCAACTTTAAACGCGCTATGCCCACGTAGGCCTAACTGAACACCAAATTTATTCCCATGATATCCATTCCCTTTGAAAAATTCTTTTGCCTTGAATTCATCAAGAAGAAACTGGCCATAGACCGCCAGATTTTCTAAAGCCTCATATTTACCGGTAAACCCGAGTACGGAGTTATCGGGTGAACCGCTTGAAGCCTCCAGCGGTCGTAAGAAGATAACCGGATTAGCATACGACCAATCGAAGCCGCGTTTGTTACCCGCATCATCAGTTTGCGACCAGATCACCGCATCAAAAAAACCAATTGATAACTTGTTGTTTACGTTCCAATCCAGGTAATGAAACACAGCGCCTTTTTTACGATAACCCACATCGTAAGATACCCTGGCCGCAGACGGATCCTGCATGGCTGCCCACATTGTCATATACTGAACATTCCCCAGGTTGCCTGTGAGCCGGATAAAGGGATAATTTGAAGCATAGTCGGAAAGTATCATTGACCGGTAACCATCGCCAATGAAAGTTTTGTCCTGACCAATAGTTATGTTCAGGAACTTCGCCGGGGTATAGGAAACAAGAGCTGACACATATGACCAGTCCTTTACTTCACTGCGTCCGAATGAGCGGTCATAGGACTGTCCCGGCACAACAAGCTGGCTATCAATATACCTACGGTAATAGCCTGCAAACTTTCCCTGGTTTTCAAAACCACTGGTATAGAATGAAAATTTCTTACCGACCGTTCCGCCTACCTGGAAGCCTCTTGTATTGAGCCAGGTAGTGTTCTGATCCTCGGTATCCTGGCCGATTCTGAAATCCGGAAGAAAATCTATATAGGCTGTAAATTCATCCCCCTTTACGTCCACGAGATGTTCCTTCAATAATTTGCGGTATCCCCAGGATCCTTTGATTGTATCACTAATGCCGCTATTAAAAATTGAATCTGCGGAACTTTTGAGCAGGCTGTCATCGAGGAATATTGGTCTGAGGGAACTATGAAGCCGGCTTTTTTGATCATAGATCTGGCGGCTTAACTTCTGGTAAATTCCAAATGAGTAGGGCTGGGCAAGATTTGGAGTCTGGCCGGAGGAACTGGAAACACCAAGGACGGCCAATGCGAAAATTACTATCTTTTTGATCATTAAGTTTGACTGGAAGGTTAGGTATTTCAATATACTATTTAGATGCAGTAATTCCGAAGGAATGGTGCATTAATAAAGTTAATGCTAAGTATTCAGGTAGGATCTTATTTTTTCATACAGGGCGGCCGGGATAAAAGGCTTCATAACAAAATCGTTCATTCCGCATTCAAAGATCTTCATCTTCTCTTTTGAAACGATAGATGCAGTGAGCGCTATAATAGGCAGCTTACGGTAATAGTCGCCGCTTAACTTCCTTATGGCACGCGTTGCTTCCAAACCATCCATTACGGGCATTTGCAGATCCATGAGTATCATATCATAAGGAACCTTCTGTACTTGTTCGAGCGCCACCTGCCCATTTTCAGCAAAATCTACTTTAATACCCCACTTACCCAGCACTTTACCTGCCAGCAGTCGATTTATATAATTATCATCTACCACAAGGATCGTGGAGTTTAAAGGAATATCGGCAAGTGTGATAGCCGGCGATATGGATGTTTGCTCGGATTGCTCAAACTCGATAATAAAATTGAAACTCGAACCTTTGCCGACTTCACTGTCGACAGTTATCTGCGAATTATGCAGTTCTATTAACCGTTTTGTAATGGCAAGCCCCAGGCCAGTTCCCCCGTATTTACGGGTAGTGTCAGAACTTGCCTGGGTATAAGTTTCAAATATATAGTCAACTTTTTCAGGGGCTATTCCAATGCCCGTATCAGACACTTCGAAACTCACTTTAATTGTTTTTTCCTTTTCTTCAATCAAATCCAGTTTCAATTTAACCTCACCGGACTCGGTAAATTTAACTGCGTTACCCAGAAGGTTAATTAGGATCTGGTAAAGACGAGTATGGTCCCCGATCACATATAAAGGGATGCGGTGATCAATCTCCGACTTCAGTTTAACGTCTTTATCGACCGTTTTAAACTGAAGTGTATTCAATGTTTGAGATACCAGGTCTTTTAAATTAACATCGGCTTTCTCCAGGACCATATTACCCGTTTCTATCTTGGTAAAGTCAAGGACATCATTTATTAATGACAGAAGGTTTTGCGAAGAAAAATTAAGAATTTTTAAATTTTCAAGCTGCGCTTCTGTGGGATTATCGTCCATGAGAATATGGGTGATACCGATCACTGCGTTCAACGGCGTCCGGATCTCATGGCTCATCACTGATAAAAACGTTTCCTTGGCTTTGCTTAATTGCAGCGCCTCTTCCCGGGTTTTGATGAGCTCCTGCTCGACAAGTTTCCTTTTACTGATGTCATTAACAATCGTTACCTGCTGGTCAAAACTACCATCGGCAGTGAATGTAGGTGTATTTGAAACGGATACCCAAACCGGTGAGCGGTCTTTACGGTAGAAGATCGCCTCTATAAACGATGGCTGCAATTTCAACGTCTGCTGACGCATGTATTCCAACTGCTCCTGATCGGTTTCCTCCCCGGCGGTCAAGTCCCCGGCCCTTTGGCCTTTAAGTTCTTCCAGGCTGAAGCCAGACATGTATTCAAAAGCTTCGTTTACCCACTTTATGCTCCCTGTATTATCGCTTATGACCACACCGTTCATGGTTTTACTTGCAACCAGGGATAATAGCGTTAGCTGTTCCTCAGCATATTTACGTTCGGTAATATCTACTATGATTTCAACCTGACGCTCAATTTCTCCCTCGATGTTTAGAATAGGTGTAGACGATGTAAATATCCAGAATGGAGTACCATCTTTTTTATACACCAGTAACTCTACGCTATAAGGCTTTTTATTCTCGATGTTTCGAACGGTGATATCCAGAATTTCCTTCTGTGTCCTTTCGCCCGTTAAAACGTCGCCCAGTTGCCTGCCAATAAGCTCTTCTGCCTGATAACCGATTATATCTGTCAGCGCTTCATTTACCCAGGTCACATTCCCTTTCTCGTTTCGAATTACCACGCCGGTTGAGGATTTGCTGGCGACCATTGAAAGCGTTTGCAGCTCTTCCTCCGCCCGTTTACGGGCAGTAATGTCGATGATAACCTCAACCTCCTTATCTACTTCTCCCGCGGCATTCAGAATAACGGAATTAATAACAGAGATCCAGATCGGTTCCCCATCTTTACGATAAGCAAGTAGATCTACCGCAAATGACATCTTATTTTTGGTAAATTCACGGGCCTTTTCAAGCACCTTGCTGTCCGTTTTTTCTCCTTTAAGGACATCGCCAAGTTTCTTGCCCTTAAGATCTGAAAGGTTGTAACCAGTGATTCGTTCAAATGCCTCATTTGCCCAGATCACGTTATTACCTATGCTGATGATCACCCCGTTATCTACCTTGCTGGCAACCAGCGATAGCATCTCAAGCTCCTCAACAACTTTTTTCTGATAGGTGATGTCCCTGCCGTTTGCATACCATTTCCCCCGGTTAACTGCAACAGACCAGCCAACCCATTTAGTTTCACCGGATTTGGCAGATACACGCGTTTCTACTTCAAAGGCTTTAACATTGTTGCGAAGACCTCGTTCGATAACCGGCAGGAGTTTGTATATTTCATCTTCAGGGAGGAAATGCCATATCGGATGGCCTATCGTTTCTTCAATAGTATAACCCAGTATCTTCTCGACAGAGCGGTTCACCATTTGTATATTGGTCTCCCTGTCCATAACACAATGCAGCTCGGCTGAGCTGTCGAACATGTTATATATCTCCTCGTATTTAATTAAAGTCTCCTGTATTTCCCGGTTCTTTTTTCGCATCTCCAGATGAGACATTACCTCACCAGCCAGAACCTTCAGAGCGTCCTGCTGTTCGTCGGTTAATCTACCGGGTTTTGTATCTAAAACACAAATAGAACCTAGCCGGTAGCCACTCGGACTTAAAAGAGGGGCGCCTGCATAGAATCTGATATAGGGATCTTTATGCACCAGCGGACTGTCATCAAAACGTTCATCGAGTAACGCGTCTTCTACCTGGAATATATTATCATCCTGGATCGTGTAGGCACAAAAGGCTTCGTGAAGCTGGGTTTCCTTGAGATTAAGACCGATACTGGACTTGATCCATTGACGCTCGCTGTCAAGAAAAGTGATAAGTGCGAAAGGCGTCTTACATATGTAGGACGCCAGACGTGTAATCGAATCAAACTCCTTTTCAGGGGAGGTATCTAGTATGTGATAATCTAAAAGAGTCTCGAGGCGGTTATTCACCGTCTCGTTCAATTCAGGCAGGGCCATATATTTTCCAGGTGATCAGAAAATTCATTATACGTAAAGAGGATACTTCTCCATCATCTCTTCAACCTGTTTACGGATCTTTTTCAAATTAGGTTCACTGTCAGGATCTGAGATTACCTGGTCAATCAGATCGACAATTTTATCCATATGCTTTTCCTTCATACCACGTGTAGTGATTGCAGCCGTTCCCACACGGATCCCTGAAGTCACGAATGGCGATTTGTCATCAAAAGGAACCATATTTTTGTTGGTTGTAATTCCAGCCTCCTCCAAAACGCTTTCTGCCAGTTTACCTGTAATGTTCTTGTTCCGGAGATCGATAAGCATCAGGTGGTTATCTGTGCCACCAGAGATAATCTCATAACCGCGTTCAACCAAAGCATTTGCCATAGCGTGAGCATTCTTTTTCACCTGGATGACATACTTCATGTAATCTTCGCTGAGTGCTTCTCCAAAGGCAACAGCCTTAGCAGCGATAATGTGCTCAAGCGGGCCACCCTGTGTGCCCGGAAATACTCCGCTGTCAAGCAGGGCTGACATCATACGAAGTTCACCCTTCGGTGTTTTCAGGCCGAAAGGATTCTCGAAGTCCTCGCCCATCATGATCATACCCCCGCGAGGGCCACGCAATGTCTTATGTGTAGTTGTGGTAACAACATGACAGTGTGGGAGGGGATCGTTAAGAAGCCCGCGGGCTATAAGGCCTGCAGGATGAGAAATGTCGGCAAGTACCAATGCGCCCACCTCGTCTGCTACCTGGCGGATAAACTTATAATCCCAGTCACGTGAATAGGCTGAAGCACCACAGATAATCACCTTCGGCTTCTCCGCAAGTGCAACTTCTTCAAGTTTTTTATAATCAATTAGCCCGGTTTCCTTCTCAACCCCGTAAAAATGCGGCTTATATAATTTACCTGAAAAGTTAACCGGCGAACCGTGTGTAAGGTGCCCGCCATGAGAAAGGTCAAAACCCAGGATTTTATCTCCGGCATTAAGAAGTGCCAGAAATACTGAAGCGTTCGCCTGGGCACCAGAGTGCGGCTGTACATTGACCCAGCTGGCGTTGAAAAGCTGCTTCGCGCGCTCAATAGCTATATTTTCAATCTCATCGACAACTTCGCAACCGCCATAATAACGTTTGCCGGGTAAGCCTTCAGCGTACTTATTGGTCAGGACGGAACCTGCCGCCTCCATAACCTGCTTGCTTACGAAATTCTCGGATGCTATTAGCTCTATGCCTGTTTCCTGACGATCTGATTCTTCTTCGATCAGATCAAACACAAGTTTATCTCTCTTCATTAAATTAGGCTTTATTAATTTTAAGGTACTTTGCTTCACGGACTTTGACGGCAAACTTACATATTATCAATCACATCCATTAGCTTTTAGATTCAACAGAAAAATCATTAAATCCCAAGCCGGTTTCTATTGAAATAAGCTGTTGCTGAAGCATCTCAAGCATGGCCAGAAAGTTGTAGACAAAGTGAACTTTATTTTCAGAAAGCTTCAAGAGTTCTTCAAAATCAAGGGTCTTATTAATTCTGATCAGGTCCGCGATCAGCTTCTTTTGAAGCTCTATGGTGTAAGGATACTGAATAACTGTATGCACAGGTGCTGCAGTACGTTCTTCATAACGCTTCATCACCCTCTCATAAACCACCAGGAGCTTATAAAGATCGAACGACACCAACTCGTCGCCCGGCTCTGACTGTTCGTCTACCAGCTTCATGTCGGAAGCTATATTTCCGCGTATTTCCTGCTTTAGTCGCTCCTCCTCGAATCGCCTGAGCTCCTCTGATACCTGTTTAAACCTTTTATATTCGATAAGTTTAGCAAGCAGTTCCTCCTTCAGGTCAATCTCGTTTCCAGCTTCATCCAGCTCAGGACGTGGTAAGAGCATCCTGGATTTAATGCGCATCAGCGTTGCAGCAACAAATATAAATTCACTGGCAAGTTCAATATTCAAGGCACTCAGATGCTCAAGGTAATTCAGGAAATCATCGGTAATGCGAGCAATAGGCACATCATGAATGTCAAGTTCATCCCTTTCAATGAAAAACAGCAGCAGGTCGAAGGGGCCTTCGAACTGAGGTAGTTTAATCGCAAAACCTTCCGGCTCTATCATATGTTGCTGTTTTAAATTATAGCTGTTTTAGTCACAAGAAACACTTCATCGGTAAAAACCGATAAAAATATAGTCAAATACCTTAATTTTGTAATTCATTTTCAAAATACATGGAAGTTAAGGCCGGAAACCTGCTTGAGCAAATCAATTACCCTTCTGATCTCAAGAAATTTAAAGAGGACGAACTGGAGAATATCTGCAGTGAATTACGTCAATTCATTATTGATACGGTGTCAGTCAACGGCGGACATTTCGGCTCAAGTCTCGGCGTAGTTGAACTTACCGTTGCTCTGCATTATGTGCTCAACACCCCATATGACCAGCTCGTTTGGGACGTGGGTCACCAGGCATACGGGCATAAGATCCTGACCGGCCGTCGGGCAGACTTTCATACGAACAGATTATATGAAGGAATCAGCGGATTTCCTAAGCGCAGTGAAAGCCCCTACGACACCTTTGGCGTAGGTCACTCATCAACATCCATATCCGCTGCCTTAGGGATGGCAGTAGCTTCCCAGTATAAAGGTGAAACCGATCGTCAGCATGTAGCCGTCATTGGTGATGGCTCAATGACCGCAGGTCTTGCATTTGAAGGATTAAACCATGCGGGAATTGAAAACTCGAACCTGCTGGTAATTTTGAATGACAACTGCATGTCTATAGACCCGAATGTCGGCGCGTTGAAAGAATACCTGACTGACATCACCACTTCCAAATCTTACAACCGCTTCAGAGATGACATCTCACATGTCCTTAACAAAATATCTGAACTCGGCCCCAATGCTCATGAAGTAGTCAAGAAGATAGAAAAAAGTATTAAGGGAAGCTTGCTTAAAAGAAGTAATTTCTTTGAAGCCTTGAAGTTCCGCTATTTTGGACCTATTGATGGGCATGATGTGAAGCACCTTGCCAAAGTGATTAAGGACCTGCGGGATATTCCCGGACCGAAGCTTCTTCATTGTGTGACCGTAAAGGGCAAAGGATATGCCCTGGCAGAAAAAGACCAAACGAAATGGCATTCGCCGGGTTTATTCGACAAGATAACGGGCGAAATTAAGAAAAGTGTCATTGAAAAGCCGCAAGCTCCAAAATACCAGGATGTATTCGGCCATACGATCGTTGAGTTAGCAGAGCAGAATCCAAAAATCATGGGTATTACCCCTGCTATGCCTTCAGGATGTTCATTGAATATCATGATGAAAGCGATGCCTGACCGGGCATTTGATGTGGGTATTGCCGAACAACATGCAGTTACATTCTCCGCGGGTTTAGCCACTCAGGGTATGATACCTTTTTGCAACATCTATTCCAGCTTTATGCAGCGGGCCTATGACCAGGTTATCCATGATGTCGCTATTCAGAAATTAAATATTGTTTTCTGCCTCGACAGAGCAGGTATTGCCGGAGCTGATGGTCCAACACATCACGGTGCCTATGATCTTGCTTATATGCGATGCATACCTAACATGATCGTATCTGCCCCAATGAATGAAGAAGAGCTTCGCAACCTGATGTTCACTGCTCAACAGGAGGATATGGGACCTTTCTCCATTCGCTACCCGCGTGGCAATGGGGTAATGCCGGAGTGGAAAAGGCCTCTACAGGCAATTCCCGTAGGCAAAGGCCGAAAGATATGCGATGGTGAAGATGTAGCGATCCTTTCGATAGGCCATATAGGTAACGAAGCAGTAAAAGCCTGCCTGGAGCTTAACGCTGAGGGGATACATCCGGCTCACTATGATATGAGGTTCGTAAAACCACTTGATGAGCAGCTGCTGCACGCAGTATTTTCTAAGTTTAGTAAGGTTGTAACGATTGAAGACGGATGCCTGCAGGGTGGCATGGGCAGCGCTATAGCAGAGTTCATGACCGACCACCAGTACAGTGCTAAATTGGTGCGGCTGGGTATCCCGGATAAAATTATTGAACATGGCGAGCAGCCGGAACTTTGGGCAGAATGCGGCTATGATGCTGCATCGATTATGGAAGTCGTCAAAAAGCTTACCGTAAGTCGTACAACAAAATCAATAGCTTCTTAGAACGGCGCTGGCCTTTCCTTATTTCATGAGAAGTTTATAGGCGGCCATTAAAAACAGACCGATCAAAGCACCGGCAACCATGGCGACAGGGTACTTCAACCTGTTCTTTTTTAATGGCAGTTCAGGTTCATCGACCACCTGAACTGTCGGAGTTTCCTGAGCGAGCATCGTTTTACTTACCTCGAGATTTTGGACAGTTTCTGAGAATATCGTGCTTAATACCATTTTATCCCGTTCCTGCACTTCCACATTCGCATTCGCGGAAACATATGCGGGATTTAAATCCAGTAATTGCTGGTTAGCTGCCGATGCGGAATAGGTTTTTTTATTCAGAATCCTACCGATACTGTCAGCCCGGGTCTGAAGTCTCCGAACATTATTTCTTAAACGGCTGGTTTTTGTTGTAATGTAAAAATCTGTCGCCTGTTTGATCATTCTTTCACAGAACAACTGTGCCAGACGCTCATCTCGCATCACTGTGTTAACTTCAAAAAACCCCAGTTTCTTATCTACTTTTGCAATGGCAAACTCATCTTCAACAACACGCTTGTTTATTTCCTGCAGCAAGCTATCCTGAAGGCGGCTAAATTTCTGCCCGCCGACCGGAAAGTAAATTCTTTTATTATCCGGACTATACTTCAGCCATTTCTTATCCAGCTTGTATACTTCTGAATACTTGTCTGCAAGGGACAGACGTCCGTTAGTATCATATGGAGTGAGTAAGGTAGCCTTGATAAGCCTTTTGCTTCTCAGGAGTTCCTGAACATTATCCCCGGCGAGTACGCCGCTTCCTCCGCCGATACCGTCCAGATTAAATCCAAATTGTCCTGCTAATGCGGCAAGGCCGCCACCACCTGCCGACTTGGAGTCATCTACAACAAAAGTCAGGCGCGCAGTATAGGTAACCGGCCACTTCCAGGCGAGTGCAGCGCCCAGCAGGACACCTGCAAGAACTGCTATTCCCAGTTGCTTTTTAAAGCTGTATACGTACTTCAGATCCCTCAGCCAACCTTTGACAATCTGCTTAAATGAAAATTCCGGCTCGTAAGGATATGATGAATTAGTTTCCCGGTTCATATTACAGGTTTAAAATGGCGATCAGACCGACTAAAGCTGTTATAGCAGAGGTAATAGCCGTTATTTCCGCAAACCCTAATTTCAGCCTGAAGTCTTTGCTCTTTTCCGGAACAATAATACGGCTGCCCGGCTTTACAGAAGGATAATTGCGGAAGAAAAGAAAATTGCGGACCGGCTTGTTCAGGCCGTTCGGATACTGAACATAGGCCCCCTTCAGCCTGGCATTCTCTTGTGCCCCGCCCGCTGCATTGATATAGTACTTAAATCGCCTTTTCTCGTAATTCACATACTGAGGATTATTGACCGCGCCCGTTACCTGAACGAATTGTATTTCCTTAGGAATATAGATGCTGTCACCCGGCAGCAGTATCATGCTTTTACGCTTAAGGGGGTCAGTCGGTACGTTTGTGAGGTCAAGATTTACCCGCGTATTGTTACGGAATACCTGTGCGTCAGCCAGCGATGCATAGGGGCTTAGCCCACCAGCCCGTTGAATAAACTCAAGAACAGTTTCATCGCGCTTTTGAACCGCATATTCACCCGGAAAAAGCACCTCGCCCATTACATTTATATTTCCAATTGGCCGATAATTCACAAGTCGGGGAACATATATATAGTCGAGCGCCTGCAGTTCCACTTCTGCGCTAGCCGGAGTTTTATTATCAAGATTAACCGTAAAGGTTTCCACAAGCTGGTTAGCGACGCTGTCTGTGTCGTTGCGGATTATACGGGAGATTTCCACCCTGTGGTCCGCTGCCTGTTCCTGGAATCCGCCAGCCATGGCAATAACATCGGCTAGTTTCATTCCTTCTCTAAAAGTAAAGGTGCCCGGTTTACGAACGTTCCCGTTAACAGTTACCTGACGCTGATCTATAAACGACGCGCGATCCAGTATCATGACCGAATCCTCACGCAACAGCGGAATATCATTACGGCCTTCTATTATATCCAGAGGTTTGAATGAAATGAGTTCCTTATCCAGGTTTGGCAGGGTGCGTTTTATGTAGCCTCTCTGCGTGTAAGCGTCGTCCTTTATGCCGCGCGCCTCTTTTAATAAAGCCGAAAGGCTGAAGCCAGCACTTAATTCATATACTCCCGGACGATTAACAGCCCCTTCCAATATCACGCGATTTGAAAAACGATTTTGTATCGAACCGATGCTTACCTTATCGCCGTTACCGGGCACAAAATCCCCAAACATACTTGCAGGTACGTCCTTCACCTGGCGCTCTATTTCGTTCACCTGCTCAACTTTGGCTATTCCCCTGTAGGCTACATCGGTATAACCGCCTGCATATTCTACCAGGTTGGTCAAAGTTTCCTCTGCCTTCAGCTCATAGATTGCAGCACGTTTAACTTCGCCGTCAATACTGACTCGCTTTCTGTAAACCGGAATCCGGATCACATCCTGATCCTCCAGGCGTATATTTCCTGAAAGGAGCCCTTTCTGCAGGAAACTGTAAAAATCAACCGTCCTATAGACCTTATTATTCCTGATCAGTTCTATATTCCTTAATGAGCCGTTGGCACTAGGACCACCAGACAGATATAACGCATTGAATAAAGTGGAGAGGGAGGATAATGTATAAGAACCGGGTGTTTTTACTTCGCCTACAAGCGTGATCCGGATACTTCGCGTATTACCCAGGTTGACTGCCAGCTGGCTGCGACCACTTCGCAAAGCCGGATAAACAACCGCCATTTTATTCCTGATGACACTGGTTGCCTGCTCGATAGTAAAACCGTTCAGATTGACAATCCCCGCGTAAGGTATCTGCAAATTACCTTCCGGACTTATTTTGCTACGCACAGAACTTTCGTTTAGACCTGTCACAAGGATGATAAGCTCATCACCGGGCCCGAGTACATATCCTTTCGGAGTTGCAACTGAGAAATCCGGTTCAAATTTGATATTACTTTGATTGAAAAATTCTGTTCCGTAAAGGCTTAACACTACCGGTTTTACAGTCGGAGTTGTAGGTGGCACTGCTGCCGGCTTAGTTACCGGATTCAGGGTATCCCGCTCAAAACTGATATCCTCCTTTTGTGCTGTACCTGCGGCAGTCTTCTTCTTATTAAGGCCCAGCATAGTAACTCGCTTTTTAAAAAGATCAACTTCAATGGGATCCATTCCCCGTTTCTGCATAAGCTGATAAGCTTCCTCTTCGGGCACACCTGACTCTTTAAGTTTATTCCAAACCTGTATGATCTGCTCATCAGAGAGCTGCCCTACCTTAACTTTCTGAATATTGTTCATAGAAATTTCCTGAGCACGCAAGGCCTGGAAAGGCAATATGAAAGTGAGTATAAGTATGAGAAAAGCAGATCTTATGAGCATGAAAGGATAATTACTATAAGCGTGAAGAAATAAAGTAATGAAAAACTATATAAAGTGCAAATATAGGATAAGTATTAAAAGTCTTTCAGTGACTCGCAAAAAGCAAAACGGTCAGCTTTTTTAGAGCCCGTAAGAAACACCGAACCTGAACTCCTGTGGTGCGACATTTGTTTGAATATCCGGTCTGATAACGCCAGCTTGCTTAAAGTAAGCCGCCTGAAGATAAAGCTTGTGCTTCAGCTCATAATTCACTTCCAGCGACAGCATTTTCTGATAATCAAATCCCCCTTCTAAAAACTTCGGTTGAGGCTGAGCGAAGTACTGATCGTGCACCGTTCCATCTTGCCCCTTACGTATGTAGTCGAGTTGCAGCCGGGTTGTTAGTCTTGCAACCGGGTTGTACTTTAAAAAAGCTGTTGTACGGTCAGCATTTTGCCCTATCCAATCACCCAGAAGATAGTCGTGACTAGTATAATTCTGTATCGGGGCCAGATTCTGGTAAACAAAGGGATTGATCCGGCTATATTCAATCCCGGCCGTCAGATATGGCATGAACAAATCGGTGATGCTGCCTCCTATTTGAAAGCCTACCTGATTACGGCTCTCTTCATTGTCGAATATTGATGATGTCCGAATCTCATCAATGAAGAGTGAGGCATACAAATGAGTATTCCTGATATGATCCCGCGAACTTGCCTGGAAAAAGAACTGACCATTAGCGCCCGTGTTAATCTTATAACGGCTACTGTAGTGATCATAAGCTTTAAAGAACATCACCGGGATAAAGTACCCAATATCCGCCCTATCACTGTAGACAATAGATTCTCCGATACTAAGACTCAGGCCCCTGACAGGAAGAAAGGTAAAACTATGAGAAGCTAAAAATTTTGGAATATAAGTTTCCCGGATACCCCCATAAACATCGTTCCCGGTTGAATATGTGTGCGCCGAGTCGATCATGTTTGAATGAAGCCAGGCATGCGAATAGTGGAATTTAAGCCATTTCAGCGGCTGGTAATCTAGTCTTATATAAGGATAGGCAGGAGCCTTCTCCGACAGTATAATACGGCCTCCCTCACCATAGCCCCATATTTGCTGATCTTTTCCTAATGAAACTGAGCCATTATTCCAGCCATAGGCAATACTCCCCCTCAGATCGGTATAATTCAGACTGTTACTCTTTTGACTGATCGTCTTGACAATTCCTGGATTGGCTGTGAACTGACGTGTGCTATCAATACCATCCCCACTTTCGGTAATATCCCGGAAGGTGGCCTGGAAGCTGAAGTGCGTACCCGCATGACCCCAAAAGTTGAGTCCATTAGCCCAGGTAAAAACGTTTTTGCCCTGGCCTGCTGCGAATGAACTTTGTAGAACAGGGTCTCCGCGTAAAATGAATCCGTCTTTTTTAACTGATAAAAGGCGCCAGCGACCGGCCTCATCCTTTTTGAAAAAGCCGCTGCTGTCCGGAAGAGAATTGTCAAACTCTGCATATTCCTGCAGAAAAAAGTTCAGCTCCTTCTTCTCTGTCGAACTTAAATAAGTCGTGCTGTCCCTTATTTCCGAAAGCTTCACATAAATGTGCTTCCTGCTGAAGGGCTGTATAAGATCATCCAGTTCAATGAGACCTTTTTGTGCCTGACGCTGAAGAAAAGGATAGACGGGGGTATTAGGGTTCTCCCAGACGACCTGGGAATTAGCTGGCTGGAGGTTAAGGCCTGTGATCAGTAAAATAAGTAGGAATTTAGTAAGCGTTCTGGTCACCGCGGAAAATGTTAATGATTGTTTGAAGAATGATCTGGCAGTCGAGCCAAAAGGTCCATTTATGAATATAAAAAAGATCAAAGTTTACGCGTTTCTGCATGTCTTCAGGAGTCTGCGTCTCTCCGCGGCAGCCATTTACCTGTGCCAGACCGCTGATGCCGGGCTTAACAAGATGACGCAGCATATATCGGTCAACTGTTTCGATTGAGGCGAGGTTCAAAGGAGTAGGGTGAGGCCTTGGCCCTACAACCGACATATTGCCGATCAGCACGTTCCAGAATTGCGGAAGTTCATCCATATTTGTTTTACGAAGGTACTTACCGAAACTCGTGACCCTAAGATCGTTCGGAATAGCCTGCATATAGTTCCCATCCTCGTCTGTATCCTTACTGCCGTTTACCATCGAACGAAACTTATAACATATGATCCGTTCGTTATTAAGACCCCAGCGCTCCTGCTTAAAAAACACGGGTCCTTTGGATCCCAATTTAATCAGTAGGGCTATCAACGGCAAGAGCCACCATCCAAGCAGCAGGAAAAAACTAAGGGAAAACAGCACATCAAATGCTCGCTTCAGTAACTTATTTGCAAACCGGTCCTGTGGCAATGAACGAAGATTGATCACCGGCAGCAAGCCGATATTGTTCATCTGTATATTACTGGAAGTATAAAGGTAGAGATCAGGTATCAGTCTTACCCGTTTGCCATGAAAATCACAGGTTTCGATACTTGACTTTATCTGCTGATGATCCGCATTCGACAAGGCAACGATCACCTCATCCACGGGCTGCTCCTGCATCACCTGAGCAAGCTCATCCACCTTTCCCAGGTAGGTACAGCCATTCATCATGGTATTTTGGTTATCCAGAAAGCCTACACATTTATAGCCGTAATAATAGTATTTGTTGATAGTGTCATAGAAATCCTTCGCAGCCGGAGTAGACCCGATAAGTAAGATCCGGTTCACGAGCTTCCCCTGATAGATGATGCTGTGAAGAAATTTTCGGATGATATACTTAAATATTGTTACTAAAAACAATAGTACGGAGAGGTACAACACAATAAAGTGGTTGCTGATCTTATACTGAACTTTGAACAGAAAAAGGAAAGAAGTGAAGAAAACAAAATAAATTATCCCGGTAAATAAGATAGAAATGATTTCCTCAGAGAATTTATTTGATCCAAAATCTTTGTAGAGTTTGGAGATCTCAGCCGACCCATACCATGCTAGGATCGTGTAAAGGATAAGAATTATACCGAAGGGCTCTCTGATCAGGAACTCCTCACCCGGAAGATAATAAGCAGCCAGCCACAAACTAATGAATAGCAGCGGTGCGTCAATCAGGTACTTTATTGCACTATAGATCTGGTAGGGTTTGGTCATAAATTAACAGTATCAATATTTGTGAGCCAAACTCTTTATCGCATCCAAATAAGATTCTGTAATAGCATCCCAATTATATTTTTCCGTCAGGCCTTTACTTACTTTATTTTTTAGTTCACTAACCTGTTCAGGCTGTTCTTCAAGCTTCATCATTTGCTGTGCCACCGATGCGGGCAATTTGTCAAAAAATAAGCCAAAAGTTCCGTCCTGAAGCATTTCACGGTTAAAACTGGTGTTCAGAGCTAAAATAGCGCACTGACAAGCCATAGCCTTTAGCATCGTTGGATTTGTGCCTCCAAACTCATGTCCGTGTAAGTAAACAAAACAATGCTGATACAAGGCCATCAGCTCACTGGCTTTCGTTATATAACCTAAAAATAACAAATCCGGATGGCTTACAGACTTTACTTTGTCTGCCCATTCATCATTGTAAGGGACATCGCCTACAATCACCAGCTTCTTCCCTGAATTAGCCTGCAAAAAACCTTCGATAATAAGGTCTGCATTATTATCAGGGATCAGCCTGCCAACCACAAGATAGTACTCGCCGCTTGTAAGGCCCCACAAAGCATTTAACTCGAAGCTTTGCCGGCTAATATCCGGGGCACCGTATGCGATTACCCTCGAATCCTTATTAAATTCCTTCAGATAAACCGCACGCATAGCATCAGCATCTGTAATGATCAGGTCATAGAACCTGGTAGCCATCTTTGCCGCGAAATAAAAATATTTTGCTCCCAGTCCCCGCCACTTAGGACGCAGCCACTCCATTCCGTCTACATTGATCATGGTCTTTGTACCTGTCATTTTGGGAATGATCCCAAGAGGTCCGTTGGCCGCGTTCACCACCAGCAAGGCATCATAACCCTTGCCCAGCGTGTGAAGTATGCATAAGGTTGAATGTATTAGCTGGCTCAGAGATTTCCTTTCAATGGTAGGAATATAATGAAGTCTGATACCTTTCACAAGCGGCGGATAACTGTGAAACAGGTTCTTATGGCAATAAACGTGAACATCTACTCCTTTCAGAACCAGCCTTTCTGCAAGTTCCTTTACAAAGGTTTCGTAACCACTGTAAACATAAGGATAGCCTCTTGACCCAATAATTGCGATTTTCATAAAGTTGTTTTTCCGGTTGTGTCTTTCCAACGTTGCCGGATAATTGACGGTAGCACCTGCTTTGGCCTGTTACAAACTACAAGGGCTTGCTGCGAAGGTTCTCAATGGAGCGATAGAAACCGGTTTATGCATAATTGCCCGGGCAAAAATAGCAGAACTAAGTATTTATAACGAATTTAAGCTTAAGCATTAAAAAACGGATTTTCAAATAACTGCAAATCGGTGATGAAAATTTAATTATTTTATCTTCACTGCTTCAAAATATCGAACAATGAACCCCGTAGTTTCCGTGATCTATGTGAATTATAATACTTCCGTGCTACTGCTTCAATCAATCAGATCCCTAATTGATCAAACACGGCAAATTAACTTTGAGGTGATCATTGTTGATAATGCATCTGAGTCGTTACAAAAAGAAATACTTCAGAAAGAGATTGAAGGCATTAATGACAAAAATGTTCGTGTGATCTGGTCAGACAAGAACCTCGGTTTTGGAAAGGCTAATAACCTTGCCGCGAATGATGCCATAGGCAAATACCTTTTCTTCCTTAACCCGGATACCATAATCATCACTGATGTTATAAATATATTTTCCGACTTTTTGAATAACGCGCATCCTAATACTGCGGCCTGCGGCGGCAACCTGTTAAAGCCGGATCTTAGTCCAAACGATTCCTACGGTAATTTCCCGGGATTAAGACAGGAACTCGCCATGACCGGCTTAGGCTTTCGCTTGCTGATGAAAAATTATCAGCGGGATATCGCAGTTGCGAATGCAGCACCACAAGGCAAGTCCAAGGTACCCTATATTGTAGGTGCCGATATTTTTATCCGTAGGGAAAGCTTCGATCTGGTAAAAGGTTTTGATGAGAATTATTTCCTTTATTATGAAGAGACTGATCTGTTCAGGGCGCTCGAAGCTTACGGACTCGAAAGCTTTATCGTTCCGGAGGCAAAGATCATTCACTTTGAAGGTGCAGCGCTTGATCAGATTCCGGGGAAAGGATTCAGTGTTTCCAAATTCCGGTTTCTGTTGAACAGCAAGATGTACTATCACCGTAAGTGGCAGCCGCAATGGAAAGGATATATTTTAAAAACCATCGTGCTGCTACAGATAATAGCGCAGTTCCTGAAAGGAAAAATGGGACGCGATTTGAAGCCCCTGATCAAGGCCTATTACTTCGCCAGCTGAATGAACGTAACCTAGCCTCAGAATTACGGCATAAAAACCTTAGTTTTGCGGCTTTTAAATAGAACCCGGCAGTACCCTTACCGGGAGCTGCCATGAATCAGCCTGATGAAACTTGCCGTTGACACTCATCACCTTCTGTTAGAACACGCGGGAACCAAAAGGGTTACGGTAAACCTCATAGAGCAATTTAAGAAAACACCAGGTGTTAACCTCTTGTTACTCAGTCCGACATATTCTCTGAAACGAGGCACTGGCATCATCGGTAAACTTGCCGGGCACTTTATACGTTTCTTTTGGGTGCATATCCATCTGCCTTTATTATGCCGTAATAAAAAGGTTGAAGTCTTACTTTCCCCAGAGTTCAATACACCTTTGTATACTTCATGTAAGCGAGCAGTGATTGCGCATGACGCGCACATGCGTGCGCAGCGCAAGTACACCAGCTCCCTTTGGTTTTATTTCTACTATATACCCTTTATCGAATCTGCAATCAGGCGGGCAGACCTGATCTTCACAGTATCCCAGTTTTCTAAAAATCAAATTGTAGAACTGATGCGATTAGATGAGTCTAAGGTCGTCGTAGCGTATAACGGTGTAGATAAAAGCTTTTTTCTAGATGGAGAAACTGAGGGAGGCGAATACCGTCTTCCCGCCGGCCTGATACGCGGGAAGTACATCCTGTTTGTTGGCACGTTCGAAAGCCGCAAAAATATAGAACGCCTTATCGCCGCCTTTGTTGCTGTGAAGAAGCACCCGTTGGCGGGGGAACTCAAGCTGGCCATTGCCGGCAATTCCGCTTCCAGCAAGTTTTCAGACAGGAGCCAGCAGATAGACAATCTTATCGCAGAGCTGGGACTGACGCAGGAGGTTGTACTATGTGGATTCGTTCCTGATGCCGAGCTGCCCATGCTTTACCGGCAGGCATGCCTCGTTGCCTTTCCTAGTCTGCATGAGGGCTTCGGACTTCCCATAATCGAGGGCTTTGCCAGCGAAGTACCGGTACTGACAAGTAATGTATGCTCAATGCCGGAAATCGCCGGAAATGCAGCACTTATTGCCGATCCTTATAATACAACAGATATCGCCGAAAAGCTGGAACAGCTTATATTTGATCCCATCCTTCGTCGGCAGCTTATCGCCGAAGGTGTCGAGAGAGTTAAGGAATTTACCTGGGACCGATGTGCAAAACAGATCGTCAACCATTTAAAGATGTTAGCGTAATATGGCGATTCAGATCCACAATAAAAAGAAAGGCTTTGCGCTGAAGATGATCAACGTCCTGATTAGGGTGCTTTATTTTCCAGGGAAGCTGTTCTCCAAAAAACCAGACCTTTTAACGCTAAAGCCAGAAAAGATCCTGATGCTGCGACTGGATCATATCGGCGATGTCGTTATGACTTCACCAGCCTTTAGCGTCCTTCGCGAAAGGTTTCCCTACTCGAAGATCCTGTTGCTTACCGATACGGTCGGACAACAGCTGTTTAGCAAAGATCCGCGTATAGACGAAGTGCTTGTATATAACTGGCCCTGGGTTCACCAGAAAAAGAACAACCGTTTTACAGCCCAAAGGGTTCGTGAACTATATCGACTTGTCATCAGGCTCCGCCGTGAAAAAATAGAGCTGCTTATCGACTTCCGGGGTGATCTTCGTTTTATTGCATTGTTCGGAGTCGTTGCAGGGGCTAAGATTCGCATCAGCAATTCCCGCTGCGGCAACAGTGAATTGCTGCACTCGATCTCTGACTATGACGTGTCAAGGCATGAGGTGGAAAGATCACTTCAGGTAGTGGAATGTTTTGGCGAGACGGGGAAACACCTAAAGCCCCAAATATATCTTGAAGGACATGAAACTCCAGCGATCAGGCAAAAATTGGAACGGCTGACAGGCGCTTCTTTCCCGGATAAATTTGCAGTTATCGCTCCTTACTCTTCGAAAGACGTCAAGTCCTGGCCAACTGATTATTTCAGGCAGGTCATTTCACACCTTAGCGCCACCGGATATACAGTCATTGTCGTCGGAACGAATGAAGACCGCGATCATGCGGTCGATATGATCAAAAACATTTCAGGAGAAGTGTACTGCCTTGCGGGGGAAACTTCTATTCGTGAACTGGCAGCGTTAGTTTCCATATCAACTGTCATTATCGGAGTAGACACAGGCGTACTACATATCGCGGCATGTTTTGACGTACCTGTCGTCGCGATATTTGGTTCCACACGCTCTGTTGAATTCAGACCATACTCCCCTTCTGCACAGGTTCTGGAAACCAAGACCTGCCAGTGCAACCAGTTCATGCACGACAAATGCGACTACTCAATAAATGGTTACGCTCAGTGCCTGTCGCAGTTGAAACCGTCAAAGGTGATCGAAGCTATCGAAGAAATCCAACAAAACAGATTAGTTTAGAATAAATGAATATAGCCTGCCCAATCTGCGACAGTATTGAATCAACCCAAGATTTCATCGTAAATACCGGAGAACAGACTTATACGGTCGAGATATGCAGTAAGTGTTCACATCACTATACCCAGTTTGCTTTTGCCGTTGACCCGCAACTCCTATATAACGACGAAGTTTACCAGGTTATCGACAACAGGGATTCCGTATATTCCAGGATAATGGATTATGAATACGGAAATGTTTTAAAATATCTAGGCAGCCTTTATCCGGATGGCTCCCGTCTTCTCGATTTCGGATCAGGTAAGGGCATTTTCTTAAACCTCGCAAAAAAAGCCGGCTTCAAGACCCTCGGCGTTGAAACTGCGGTAGTGAGGGCCGAATTCGCCAGGGAGAAATACGCGCTGAACATCCTCAATACAATGTATGAAAGCGGTCCACTCGACAAGGATCGCTTTGAGGTGATCACCCTTTTTCATGTTCTTGAGCATCTTCCGAAGCCGAAAGAGCTGGTACAAAACCTGATTGGTGACAACCTCAAACCGCAGGGGATGCTGATTCTGGAGGTTCCCAATCTCTCAGCCTGGCAATCACGCATCGCAGGAAACAGTTGGATGCACCTCGATATACCGCGACATCTTTCACACTTCACCAGGAAGAGGATGGCGGAGTTTTGCAGCGAATTAGATCTGCAAATTGTTCGCACCGAAACTTTCTCCTGGCACCTGGGAGTACTGGGCATGTGTCATAGTATCCTTAATCTCTTTGGGTATAAGGGAAAGATCATCAAAGATCTCAAGCACTACAATAAAAAGGTGATGCTGGCGCTGATACCGGTGTTACCCTTCGCCCTTGTGGCCGAGGTCCTTGCTTCCATACTCGGGTGCGGAGGAGTTATCCGGGTGTATTGTCGCCGCGTTTAACCTGCTCGAAATAACAGCAACGAAGAGTCCTGAAAAGAGCCAGGTAACATAGGAAATGTATGAAGATGATTCAAGCTCAGATGTCAGGAAGGGAATTATAAAACCTATTTTCATCAGCAATAAAGCAAGGCATAGCTTCTTCTCCTTCCCTTTCAGCCGGTAGAACCATTTGAAAGCAGTCTTCACCAGGCCGATATAAATAGCCAGGTAAATGCCCATAGCAATCACTCCCGCCTGAACCCCAATAATAATGAACTGGTTTTCGCCGCCTGTCTTATCACCAAGACTACCGCCAACCCTGCCGGAAGTTCCGAGTCCTAGACCCAGCGGACTTTTAACCATGGACATGATCCCCTCGATCCAATCCAGAACGTGCCCCACGCTCGAGGGATTTGTAAAGTTCAGTGTGCTGATTACAAATTCCTGCATATCGTCATTCCGTAGAAGGAAAATAAAATACAGCACAGCGCAGACGATTGCCCCATGGATCAGATTCAGGATCTGCCGCTTACCGGTCATCCAGGCATAGGCATAGATCATGAGAAAATAGCTCAGGAAAGCCGACCGCGATAAAGCCAGGAAGATCGATATCTGCGTAGCCACCAGCACCACTTTGCCGAAGGTATCCAGCTTTATCTTCAAATCGTCGCCCGTATAAAGTGCCGCGATCACGGCAACGGCAAGAATGGTGGCCGCCGCATGCTCGAGCGGATTAGCGAAAAAGCTGGCGAATCTTTTCATGCCGCCCTCAGCCTCGAAGGTATGGGTTAAACCGTAGCTCCCGGTGGGATCGAAATTATAGAAATAGAAGTGATAATCAGCATAGCCGGTGATTGTCTGAAAGTGCTGATAGGTCAGGTATTCGACCATAACAACCGCCGCCGCAGCCAGCGAGAGATAAAGAATAAAATGGAAATACTTATTCAGGTAAAGTTGCTTCAGGTCAATGAGACGGCCACAGAAATAAATAAGAGGAAAAAACGAAATGCTCTTGAATGCAATGATCCGGTCGACAAATCCTTGTTCCCCAATAGGCAGCAACGCATATAATAAGGTATAGCAAAAATAGGCAATCACCGCATAATCAATGAAATGAAAGCGAAGACGGGTCTTCAATGTAAATACCTGGAATCCGAGTAGCGTCAGGATTAACGCCTCCTTAAATAATTGCAGGATACCGATGAAATCCCTTAATCCCATATCGAATGCGATGGAAAGGGTGGTAATATAGATTGGCAGTCCGAATATCAGGAAGAGCAATATGGCCTGCCTGTTTCCCCGGATGATCTCCTTCAGTGAGAAAAAAAATGCTGAAATATAAATGAGCGGGAAAATGAACATTCAGCCTACAAATCAGAATTATGCATAAACGGGATATTCCTTTCTGATGACATACTCATACATCATGATCGCGCTCAGCTCAATGAAAAGCGTGTAGGCTCCCAAAAGGTAGATGTTCTTCAGTATACTGATACCAAAGGCGAGTGTAAATGCGAGAACAAGCAGCACCATCGCAATATTGAAGATTGAGCGGTTGTTTTCGCGGATCAACAGCTCCAGCACATTCAATGAATTCAGGGCAGCCGCAGCCGGCACCAGCGACATAATCCTCAAAACCGTCTCAGCTGTGGCATTAGGCTCGCCCGCCACTAAATAAATGATTGGCGCTGCAAAGATCATCATACACGCAGATATCACCAGGAATGCTAGTGTCAGCACTTTCTTTATTCTGTTTTTAAAGCCAATAAACTGCAGCGGATCTTCACTGAAGAGCCAGGCGGCCTTCGGATAAACAGAATTTGCGATCGAACTGATCATCAGCCGGGAGGACCAAGTGATCTTGTCGCAGAGGGAATATGCACCCAGCCACATAGGATTGCCCCAGCGGGCAAGCGCAAACAGCATCAATGATTGCTGCAGGTGAACTGAAATATTATTACCCACCAGAAAGAAATTGCTTTTCGAGAGTTCCAGCATATCTGCCTTTGAAGGAAGAATGAATGGCAACTGGTACTTCATCACACCCCTGATAATCAGAAAAATATAGATCAGCGAATTTACCCCCCCGATCAGGAAGTTTACCCACAATGCATCGGAAGAGCCGTTTATCAAAAAAATAACCGATAAAATGATCAGCACTTTCCCGACTAGGTTAGCCATGCTATAGACAGCCAGCCGTTCGGTTCCCAGGTAGAGAAAAAGCGGGTTAACTACTTCGGCCAGTATAAGGGGAACAGCAAAAAGATAATACTCGTAGTGAACAAAATTGCCCAGGCCGGCCAATGTGAAAAAGACCATAAAGAGGAGAAAGATTAAAAACCGGATCAGCAGCGTGTTATAAAATACGCGTGAAAGGTTTTGAGGGTCATCCTTATGAACAGCCACATCCTTAATCCCCGACTGGCTGGTACCAAAGTTGACGACAATCCCCAGAAGTCCGGCAAATGCATTGGCCAGCATAACGAGTCCGAAGGCTTCCAGGCCAACGATCCGCGTAATTAAGGGATATAAAAGAATTAGTAAAAGAGCGTTTGAAAGTTGAATACTACTGAGATTAACAAAGTTGGCGAGAATTTTCGCCTTCTTTAACCTTTGAAACGTACCCGATGCCAATTCCTTCAAAATTTTTTCTTTGAAGCAAAAATAGAGAATAGATATTAGATGTGAGAGAATAGATATTAGATCTTAGATATTAGATTTTTAGATGGAGATACGAGATAACGGCATGAGGTAAAAGGCAGTTGACTTTCAGCCTTCAAAATAATCTGCGCAAATCTGCGATTCTTATCTGCGATAGTCTGCGGGAACCTGCATTCCATTAACAAATCGACAAATTGACTAATCAGCAAATTGACAGTAAATAGAAAAAGCTGGAGTCCATTGGACTACCAGCTCTTTCATCTAAATTAACGCTCTCAGATACTTATACCCGCTATCCGCATGAAAAGTTTCGGTTTTACTTGAAATAGCTTAATTCAGCTCATAACAGCCTAACTCAGAGGGGAATATTCTCATATTTTTTTCGAGATCCAAACCCAGGTAGGGTATAAAATGTATGTCCTGACGCAGGTCAAGCCCCTTATTCAACGCGGGGCTAGCCACTTTCAGGCGGAAATTGCCTTTCCGCGGATCAACAAATAGGGGATCAACATTCAGGATGTTGCCGTTAATGCCAAACGAACTGTCTTTTGATTTGATGAAATTATTCTGAAGCACCAGACTGAAAGTACCGTTTCCCTTTCTGTCCAGGGCCAGTTCGTCATCGTTGCTTCCCCAGATAATATTATTTACCAGACTAATCTGTAGCGCTGCCGTTTGTACCTCCCCACCCGGGCTGTAATGATCGGAAAAATATAAAGCCGGAGTTTGACGCGGGAAACTGAAGTTCAGCCCGGCAAAAGTGTTTTGCTTGAAATTATAACGCCCGCCGAAGGCACCATATACCAGAAACTGTCCGCAATTATATATCAGGTTATTAAAACCACTTACTTCAGCGTTATACAGCAGCAGTCCGGCGACTTCCATATTTTTAATAATCGAACTGCTGAGGATCAGCTTAGGATCAGCATTATTGGAAAGTGAATCAACCCTCATTCCCACCACTGCGTTCTTAATGCGCGAATACTGCATGATATTATTCCTGCTTTCACGCAAGAAATGGATCCCACCCCATTGACCAGGTTCATCGGAGTAGATCTGCTCCAACCGGTCACCGCTGAAGCTTATACTGTCATTAACATCGCCCTGCGCATCCAGCGTGCCGGCCACAAGCAGTTTCGAACCCTTATGGAAGTAAACCCTTGCTCCCTTTTCAATGGTTAGCTTAGCACCCTTACTCACAAGTGCCGAATTATAAACCACATAAGGCAGTTGCCGGTCCCAGGTGACGTTGCCCCTAATGACCTCCTCGTTCAGAAAGTGCGCATTTTGCCCGTATGCCCGGAGTTTTACCGCTTGCCGGTTGCCGTTCGTTGAAAACAGGATCGAATCTGCTACGATGAAAGGCAACGCTGCCGATCCCGGATTAATTGAAACCTGAATAAAAATGCTCAGGGAATCCCCACCGGCAAGTTCAAGCCGGCTGGCCTTGTCGACCGGCTGGCCGTTGATATTGATCCGGAAAGCCGAACTGCCGGCACCTGCCAGCGATATCTCCGAGATCCGGACGGCATTTTCATTCCGGTTATAAACCCTCAGCCGGCGAGTGGTACTACCAACAGAAGTAAATACGGTATCGAATAGGATGGTGTCAGCCGAAAATTGAAGTTTAGCGGAACTGTCAGTTGTGATAACTTCCTCCTTGCGGCAGGCAGAGATCAGCAATAAAAACAAAACACATAAAACAGACAGCCGCATCTTTACAATATTATCAAAATTAATCAGCCCGTGAAAGCGAGGGCAGCGATACTCACCCGGACATTTTTCAGCTTCAATAACTCCAGACTGCAAGCTTCAATCGTAGAACCGGTGGTTATCACATCATCCACCAGCAGAAGGTGCTTGTTCTCGAGCGATGCTGAATCCTTTACGACAAAGGCTTCCTTCAGGTTTTCATAGCGGTCGTACCGTGCTTTACGTGTCTGGGTGCCAGTATTCTCTGTTCGGCAGAGCTTATCACTGATCACCGGGATACCCATAATCTCTGCCAGGCCTTTGGCAATACATTCACTCTGATTGTAACCGCGCCTTTTCTTCCTGCTGGGGTGCAGAGGTACAGGCAGGATGTAGTCTGGCAGAGACCAGAGACCCGTCCGCTTTAAGACCGCACCGTAGAGCCTTCCCATCCGAATACCCACTTCGGGCCGGTTATTATACTTCAGCTGATATATTAGTTTCTGCACGTTGTTACCCTTCCGGAAATAGATGAAGGCGCCCGCCTGTTCAAAGGGAAACCGCCCCCAGAGCTGCTGTGCCACCTGGTTGTCCGGGTCTTCATGATGATTGGTAACCGGCAGGTGGTAAACACAATTGGTGCATACCACCTCTTCATTTTTAAACAAATTCCTGCCGCATGCTGCACATAGCTCCGGAAAAAATAAGCCTATAAAATCCTGAAAATAGCTTCGCAGCGGGTTCATAATTTAAGATAAGAAAAAAACGAGAAGGAGGGAAGGCGGAAGGATGACGAAAGTTGATAGCCGAGCTAGTTAAAATTCATAGCCGAATTTGGACCAAAAATCTGTGACCATCTGTGGTGGAATGATGAGAACTGAAAGCTGATGCCTGACAGCTGACGGCTCTTAGAAATCCATGTACCTGTTCGTCAGTGCGGTCTTTATCCCCAGGTACAGTATCTGGCTCCTGTCATTCAGCAAAGAAGAGTGCTCGTGGCGGTAAACAAAACCAAGTTCCAGCTTCATATTCGTGGCCGGGTTCAGCAGGTAGAGAGGCTGGGATTAGCGTAATAAAGATTGGTACTCACGCCTTGCCCGCCGTAGCGGGTATAAAGGAGGCGCAGACCCATGACCAGGCGCTTGTATTTATAGCTAAGGCATTTGCCTAAAAAGACATCTGTTTTAATGTGAACGGAAATTCCTAAATTGGGAACCTAATTATCATCTCTCAATGAATTATTCTTCTGCTTTTCGAGCTCTCCTTATCGTTTCCGTTACCCTGATCTTTTCCGCTCAATCTTCCGCACAGGTTCTTGCACCCGGCCTTGATGCTGGCATCCACATCGGTGCCACAAAAGCTTTTACAGATGTAACCGATTCGGATATTAACCCAAGCTACGGGGCCGTTGTTCAGTACAATGTAACACCTTTCACCTTTGGTAACCTGGAGTATTCTTTTGGCAAGCTATCCCGTGAAGAACTGGATAAATATAATAAAAGCTATACCAACAATTTTCATCGTGTTACCGCTACCGCCAATGTCAGCCTCGGGCAGCTTTTAAACCCGGATTACCGAATTGCTCACTATATGTACTATAATATCTATGTCGGCAGCGGCATCGGCATGATCTACAGTAATATCAGCGAGCCCAACGCCCTGACACATGACGGCTTCGGTGGCATAACATACAAAGGCGCTGACCTTACCATACCTGTGAACGTAGGCATCAACTTCAAATTAGGCAGCTATCTCTACCCGAACAGTCCAATGAAATTCAGCGTTAACCTGCAACATAACTTCGGTCTTACCGAAATGCTCGATGGCTATGATCCCGACAATTCGGATAATAAGTCCAAAGACTCCTTCACCACGCTGAATCTTGGAATGAAGTATAGCTTTGGAAAGAAGCAGGAGGATTGACGCAGATAGCTACAGCTTTTTAGCTTCCACTTATAGAAAATTTCATTTTTATTTTCAAACCAGCTCGCCATCTCACTGTGAATCTGAGTTATTTCTTGATTTATGTGGAGAGTCGAATTCCGACGTCCGTTTTAACTCTCATTTATTTTCATAACGACGATCAACTGCACCAGCCAGTTTGAGCGGCCTCCGGGTCAACTTACTCTGCGTTTCAGGTGCTGCCATGGAATCGCTTTGAACGACGATGAACACTCGAAAACAATGCGTCGCTCTGAAAGAAACCAAAGCTGAGACCTGAAAGCTGTTACCTGAGAGCTAAACTGGCCCCAACCTTGCAACACTCCAACTAATTCATCTGAAACGAAACTAAACGGGGCTTGCTCCGTAAAAAAAGAGACCGATGCAGCAAACCTCCTATAGGCTCGTCAGAGAGCCACAGTTCGTCGAAAAAATTACCCCTGGTACACTCTCAATGCTGTTCCGTATGTCAGCCCTTATTATTGCCAACCTGCTTGTCAGCGCACTAATGATGATTGTTTTCCTGATCGTTAGCTAAAGGAGCTACTAAAAAGCGTTCTCCTCCCCTTTCAGCACACTGATAATCGTAATAAATACAATACGAACATCCAGCATAGCTGACCAGTTTTCCATATACCAGATGTCGTGTTCCACACGTTTGCGCATCAGCTTTACTTCTTTTGTTTCGCCTCGCAGACCATTCACCTGGGCCCAGCCCGTAATACCCGGTTTGAGGAATTGCCTTACCATATACTGATCAATAAGCCCGCGGTACTGCTCCGTTTGGTTGACCATATGCGGACGCGGGCCCACAATACTCATGTTCCCGAACAACACGTTAAAGAACTGGGGAAATTCATCCAGGCTGGTGCGGCGCATGAAGCGGCCGATCGGTGTTACCCTGGGATCATTGCGTTGCGCCTGTTGTCTGTCCGAATCCGCATTCAAATGCATACTTCGGAACTTATAACACCAGAAAGGCTTGTTATCACGGCCGCTGCGCAGCTGCCGGAAAAGTACCGGTCCCGGACTCTGCAACTTGATGAACAGGGCCAGTAGGGGATAAAGCCAGCTGATGATGAATACGATAACCAGTATGCTGAAGACAACGTCGAACAGGCGTTTTTTCACGCGGCTGGAAATTTCTTCAAGGGGCTCTGTCCGTACGCTGAGTACGGGAAACCCACCCAAATAACTTAATTTAAAGGAGGTTGCAGCGGATGACATATCCGGCACTACCTTCAGGCGGACACATTGTCTCTCTGCTTCCCGCATAAGCACCGGGACATCTCCCATCTGACCATAGGGGAGCGAAACAAACACTTCCTCCACACCGGTCGAGGCAGCCAGCACTAACTGTTCCATTGCTGATGCGTTCAGCTCACCGTTCGCATCTACCAAAATATTTTCTTCACCAAGAAAACCATGGAAATGAATGTTGTTTTGACCTTCCAGGTAGCTTGCAAGGCGAAGGGCGCCGCTGTTCTTTCCCATAACGGCCACCTTTTTACGGATCGCGAAATGCCGCATCATCAGCATCTCTATAGCTGTTCCGGTAAAGCGACTCATGACCAGTGAAGTAAGAAACCCAGTATAAAATATGGTAATAAGCAGTCCCGAAAAGGCGGCTTGCTGGTTGATCATTAAAAATCCGCCAAACACAAAAAGATGCAGGACCGCCGCCCGCCATGTGGCGCGGTAGATTGCTTCGGTCGAATGCACCGTATTGATCGAATATAACCTAAAAAAACCGGAGCACAGAAGCCAGATGAAATTGCACAGAAGGATCCTGTAAATTAGCGCGCCTTCAATGGCCGGATGTCCGGTATAGCGCGCGTATAAGAGACTCGTGTAATAACATAAGTTCAATAGAGCCAAATCACTCAGGCCAAGAACTATACGTAACAGGTAAAGGTATCTGGTTTGCATTGGAGCAGAATGCGGTTAAAAGTAGGCAAAGATGATAGAATTAACCGTAATACTAAATTAATACTACGTCTATATAAAAAAAACTTCGGAGTTTCATATTATGAAATCACCATATAACAGACTGAAATTTATTTATCTATTTAAAGTCACTGCGATTCAGGCAATTGAGGTGACATTTATTAAATGTAGACTTTTTGTGTCCGACACGTAAAATGAAAAATATTTGGCAATGATTTCCGGGCGGAGCTTGATTCTTAATGGAATAAGACGCGAAAGGGGAGCAAAAATTCAGAAATCGGGCGTAACAAAAATCCTATCCTCACTGGCAAGACGTTTTTATCGATGAAATAACTAGATTCGGGCTCTAAATTTGAAGGAAGCGGGAATTAATATTCTGATAAATCAGCCTCTATTGAAACATCCCTTATTCTTTTTTTGCATTCTGGCAGCTTGCTTTTCTGTAAGAGCTCAAACCCCGAATGAGTATCTTCCCTATTCATTCCAGTCTTACCAAAAGATCGAGTCTAAAACTTACGACCCCTCTCTAAAATATCATACCGCATTCAAACCTTTCTTCGCGGATGACTCCCTGGTTGCATCAGGAATTAATTCCTCGTATAAATCCCGTCTTGACACTTTAAAAAATACCTGGCCGAACAGAAAGCTTTTTAACGAACACCTGGTCGAAATAAAGAGAAACGACTTCGCATTTTACGCAGATTTTCTTCCCGATGCTCAGGTAGGCAAATCAATCCAGGAGGATGATAACACCTGGTTGAATACATTAGGCTACCAGGCCGGCGGTACTATCGGGACAAAATTCTCCGTTCATACCAGCGGATACAAAAGTGAGCAAAAATTCCCGCTTTATCTGAACAGCTATGCTGAATCGACAAAAGTCGTTTCTGGACAAAACTATGTCCGGAATCCCTTGGATGCTGTTAAAGACTGGTCTTACTTTACCGCGCTTGTATCTTACACACCAGTAAAATATGTAAATTTTACTCTAGGCAAAGACAAGATGTTCCTGGGCGATGGGTACCGTTCAATGCTTCTGTCTGACTATGGCATTAACTATCCCTTTGTCAGAGTGACGGCATCGTTAGGCAACGTTCAATATACCGCTATGTGGGCAAGTATGCAGGGAGCTAAAAGCACTGAAACTATCCCCTGAGGATAAGAACCGGAAGAAAGGAGGGGTATTTCATTATTTGGACTGGAATGTAAATGAAAAACTCGCCTTCGGTTTCTTCGATGCAATTATCTGGGCCGCAAAAGATGATCTTGGTAATAGCAGGAGTTTTGATTTTTCCTATGCGAGTCCTTTCATTTTCCTCAGACCGCTGGAAGTCATGAGCGGGTCGCCTGACAATGCATTGATGGGCTTTACATCGAAGTACAAACCCGCTAAGGGCTTCACTTTCTACAGTCAATTCGCCCTGGATGAATTTGAAGCTAAAAACTTTTTTAAGGGCATCGGAAGTTCCCGGAACAAATGGGGGATCCAGATAGGTGCCCGGGGATCAGACATATTTCATGTCAAAGGCCTTAACTACCTTGCTGAATATAACACAGCCAGACCCTACACGTATTCTTCACGGAATTTGATCGGCAGTTATACCCATTCCGGCGAACCATTGGCACATCCGTTTGGAGCTAACTTTAAAGAGTTTGTTGGGCTGTTGTCGTATAGTTATAAAAGGTTCGATCTCTTTGCAAAAATGAATTTCGGAGAGTACGGACTTGATATCGGGAACGATAATTATGGAAAAGACCCATTTAAGCCCTATCATACAGCTGTAAGAAGAGAAGAAAACAGCATAGCCCAGGGAATAAATACAAACCTGTTTTATTTCGACTCAAGGCTCTCTTACCTGATCAATCCCAAAACTAATCTACGTTTCGAGGCTGGCACTGTACATCGGAAAGAAAGCAATGAACTGACGAGTAACACCACTAGCTGGATAACCTTCGGGCTAAGAAGTACATTCAGGAATATTTACCAGGACATTTAACCGATACATTAATTTTGCATCGCTGCATCGGCAGCCTCAATCTCTTCAGAACTATGCCATTCCTGAGTTACCCTGTGCAGGATGGCTTCTTTTTCAAGATATTGCTCTGCATATGCCCGGGCGTTTACCCGTTGTAAAGAGTAGTCCTTAGTGCAGGCGTTTAAAATAGCAGCCAACAATTGCTCTTTATTCTCTGGTGGAACAACAATCCCCATATTATTGACTTTGACGACATCATGCAGGGTGGTTCCAGCATCCGCTGTTACAAGGGCCAGTCCACCCGCGGCAAGTATAGTAGTGAGCTTAGAGGGCATCACCAGGTCACTGGCTCCGCCTTTCTGAATCACCAGATGCACCGTGACCATATTTAGAAAACGGTTAAAAACAGCCTGTTTCTGCAAGGGGAGGAAACTGATATTATCCGTTCCTGCCTCCAGGGACATCTGCTGGAGGATCTCTTTGTATGGACCTGTCCCACAGATGACTAGTTTAATATGAGAATGCACTCTCAGCTGAACAGCGATCCCGATTAAAACTTCCAATCCCTGCTTTTCGCCAAGGCTTCCGGAATATAAAACGATCTTATCCTCAGCATTGAAGCCCCATTCCGCTTGAATATTTTTATCTCTTATGGGATGAAATTTTAAAGTATCCACCCAATTAGGGAATAAAGAAACTTCTTTATCAATCTTCAATTCCTTTTTTCTAACCATGCCAGCCGAAATGGTACTGATATGATCGGCTTTTGAAAGGATATACTTCTCCATCCGGAAAAGGAAGCTGAAGATCCACTCCGGCTTCAATATTTTAAGATCTCGTGCTGCCTCTATCTGCAGATCCTGAACATGATAAATGATCCGCCCGCCCTTAAAGAAGCGATAAAATACGGCCAGAAAACCCAGGTGAAAGGGCGGTGCAATACAATAAATGTTTTTATGCCCGGGTTTAAACAGCAGCATCACAATCATGAAAAAAGCCGAAAGAAAAAAGCTCGCTTCGTGGATCAATCTTTTCAGACCACTGGGCATACCCGGCACATAGAAAGGACACCTGTACAGTGTTAACCTGCCGTCTTTCAAAACCTCTTTTTTATAGAACTTTCCCCAATAAGGCTTTTGAACTTCCCAGTACGGGTAATATGGAAATGTAGTGACTACATTACACTCATAGCCGTTATCAGCAAACCAGGTCACCATTTCACCGGTGTAGCGCCCAATTCCCGTCAGTTCAGGAAGGCAGTTGATACCAATAACAAGAATTCGGTTGTCTCTATCGTCTCTGTCTTTCAAAACGCTGATGGTCTTTTAAATGATCGGCTAATACTGTGTACGTGTCTGGATGTCAAATGTTCGATATGTGCAGGGATGATTTTTCGTACATAGTTTGCGGCATAAGTTAGACTATTGGCTTTCATCAACCTTAAATAAAGTGTGAACGGTAGATATTTTTTAGGGAACGGTATGAGCATCAGTAATAAGCTGTATAACTTAGGATTTCTGCTGCTTCTCCAAAAGTTCTCTGGCTTTCAAAATAATAAAGTATTCGTATATCGATTGAAGGGTAGCATAGATAAAGCCTGCCCGGCCATCCAAAAATGCCCTCCGCCATATCACCATATACAACCATTTAAGGACAGGTCTGCCTGGAAGTTTATAAAAAAGACCTTTCTGGTGATAACGCTTTTGGCTGAAATCCTTACTGAAAAGGGCTTTGCGAATGGAAAACTCCATCCCACCCTGCTGTTCGTCCATCCAGCGTTTGGCTTCCATTGCCGAATACTGATTATGCTTGTTCAGCCAATGGCTATATCCTTTTGAAAAAGGGTAATGATCAAAAAAACCTTGCAGGTCTCTAATCTGACCCTTCACCGCAATCACTTCGTTGATTTCACGATGATATTCTGCCTGCTTATGCCGCACTAAACGAACATAGAACGGCGAGATCTGCGCGTTCTTCAGCCATGATTTACCAAGAAAATCCCGTCTCCGGATCCTGAAACCATCAACCTCCGAACCTGCATCTTTAATCGCCGTACTGAGCAACGGAACCAATTCAGGGGGAATTCGCTCATCTGCGTCTAATATCAGAAGCCATGAGTATTTATAATCCAGGGTTCTTAAGGCTGCGTTCCTTTGAGCGGAATAATTGTCAAACACCCGTTGGCAAACTCTCGCTCCGGCATTTTCAGCAAGCTCTTTTGTCCGGTCATTGCTGAAGGAATCGAAAACGTGAATATCATCACACCAGGAAACAGAAGACAGGCAGCCGGGAAGATCCTGCTCCTCGTTTTTGGTAAGGATAAGAACAGAGATACAATTTATCATTTCACCCATTACGAACGGTTGGTTAGCACTATTAATTCCCAACATTGATTGAGCTTTGTCTCAGCAATTCTGTGTTTTGCTTAATATGTTCTTCCCGGAACATCGAACATAATATGACACTCTCAGGAAAATCGGCAAATAATTTTTCGAGTTTCGCTTTCGGCGCCAGCGTATTATCTCCACTTTTTAAGGGTGAGAAAATAATATTCGATCTTTTACCGCGCTCACTAACTGACTGGACGTAACCCTCCGCGCCTGGAGAATTATCGAACTGTAATATGTCTAGCTTTTCAAGATAGCTTTGGTGGAGATATTTATGCGTGCGATAGAATGCAATCCCAAATCCACGTATTTTCCCTCGCGCCTTTAACATTTCAGCTGATTCATAAAGCTCATCGAAATTAATAATTGTTGTAACAGGCTCATGAACGAATAAATAATCGAGATAATCTGTATTTAACGCCCGCAGGCTTTGGTCAACATTTTTGAGCATCTGCGCTGTGTTTAATACGATCCGGTTGTGAAACCTGTCAGCAATATTCATTGACTTGCTCACCCTTTCTTCGCGCGTTTTAAACTCACTCTTAAGTGATCTTGCAAGAGGCTTTAGCGGGCTTAGTATTTTAGCTTTCCAATTTGCTTCAATACCAAATTTGGTTGACAACACCACTTTATCCCGGCGTTGTCTGAAAACTTTGCCAACAAACTTTTCTGCTTCACCATAGCCGTACGACCGCGCTAAATCATAATGAGTAATTCCATGATCGAACGCTGAATCAAGTGCCCGTCGAGCTGCAGAAGCTCCAACCGAACCAAGGATCGGTGCGCATCCAAATCCTAAAGCGGAGGATCGCAGTCCCTCAATTAACTCTACTTGTCTCATTATTGATATGATTAGCTAGCCTGACCGCAAAGGCACCTAAAAAAAATGTAGGGTTAGCCTGACCGGATGTAGGAAATACTGAGCTACTGCAGACATATAGATTTTTAGTGCCCCAAACTTTGAGATTCTTATCGACAACGCCTTTGTCGGGTGATCCCGAAATTCTTGTAGTCCCGGATTGATGAATTCCGTCGCGAGACATTTCCCTAATGGCCTGATTCAGATGTTCTTTTTCAAACCAATACTCGAGCTTACCACTATCGGATGCCCTTAATTCCTGGTCCAGCATTTCATGCAGTTTGATAATTGATTCAATATCCGGTTCGGTCAATTTATAATGAATTTCCAGGGTTTCTCCATCCCTCCCCAATACCATACAATTTTCTTTCACAGGAATCTGTTCCGAATGAAAATGAAGGGCGTACCGATTTTGCGGACTGTAAAGAAAAACGCCAGGTAACTTTCTTTTTAACAAGTATCGTTTGTAAAAAATCAAGCCCGGTGTCAGTAAGGATCCAGGCAAATCCTTGATTATGTTCCAAAGGTGCTTTCTAATGTCATTGACCTTACCCTTCGTAATTGACTGCGCAATTGCTGGCGGTGCAAGTCTTTTGCCTACGAAGGGAACTAACATCATCAAATACATGAATGACATTGCTCCGCTTTTATGGTTTGCGTTGTAGTATAAGGGATTGTCAAGCCAGATAGCGGTATTTAACAAATTTTGCTTAACCAGAAACTCAGTTGAGAACTGAAATCTTCTGCGCACGTAAGTTCCGTCTCTATCACTGATAAAGCCGTAATCAGTTCTTTTGGGATCGCCGCTGAACTTAACTGATGCAATTTTACCTGACAAATGACTTTGATAATATCTTCCTAAAGATTCCGGTTCCTTATCTAACAACCTAAAGAGCTCCTTATTACGAAGTAAAATCCGGGTAGTTTCCTGAGTACCTGCTGCTAAAATATATGTTTTCGACCTGATTGCCAGAATAGTGGCAGATTGAACATTCCTAACCGTGAGTATTGACACTGTGCCGTTATCATCCGGAGATCCAAATTCACGAGCTTCATATCCAGCAAGCAACGTGACATTATTCAATCTCTCAAGTTCATCCATGTACCTGGTTCCAAAACGAGTAGGCATGCTATATCGTTCCAGAATAGTATCAGTAACAATACTGGATTTGAAATTTTCAGCTATTGGCTGCTTTTGAAGATCCGGAAGATCATTTACATGAAAGATCGGATCCCCGCACTCGAAATATTGAGCTGCACTTGGTAGATAGTTTTTAATTTCGGTTAGCAATCCCGTATCCCAGGTACACCCGCCTTCTAAAATAGGCCGGTCAATAAAGTCCACCTCATCATACATAACACACCGGCCTCCCCAGGTTGCCGATGTACCTCCTAAACCTTTATTGGTGCAATCATAAGGATCATGGTGGTTTAGTGGATTAGAATTCCGGATAGTCTCATCCAGCGCATTTGTACCGGGCTGCTTTCCCGGCAAACCATATTCAATGATCACCACTGAGCTTTCGGGTGATGAGCCAGCATATTCTAAAGCAGTGATCATTCCCGCCGGACCACTGCCGACAACACAGACATCGTAAATCAGCTCTTTCTCGTCTTTAACTTCCATGAACCAACTCGCTTTCCTGAATCAAAAAATTCTTCCTCTTCTTTACAAATTTGCAGGGGTTACCTGCATACACTGACCATGAATCCAGGTTCCGGGAGGTGATTGAAGTTGCGCCTAAAACGCTGCCTGCAGCACAGCGTACCCCGGGAAGAACGGTAGCCTTTGCACATATCCATACATAGGAATCGATAATGATCTCTTTCTTGATGTATGTGAACCGGATGGAATCGTAATCATGGGTAGCACCACATAAATAGGAATCCTGAGATAATATAGCATGGTGCCCCAGGAAAACTCCCCCAGGGTTGTAAATTTCAACACCCGGACCAATAGTTACTAGATCTTCTGTCTCCAGTAACCAGGGCGCCCAGATTTTAGAACTTGGATAAATAAAATTGTGCTTGCCCAGTTTGCCTCCAAATACTTTAATCACTAAAGACCTCCACCTGTGTAATGGATTGGGGGTCCAACGACAGAGTAAAGTCCAGGCAATGATCCATAGAAATCTGAGCAATTTCTGAGAAAACGGAAAGGCGGATTGAATATAGAAATCCCGTTCGTCTCTCAAGGTTGACTGTTTAAACGACATATTTAGCGGCTTGCATGTAAATGAGAAAGATGAGCCCAACTTATTCTATACCCCCTGATTGTTGGATACAGACTTCCCCAGGTTTTCTTTTATCCATCGTGGTATTGTAGGTCTTTCTAAAACATATTTTGTAATAGTAGTTAGTTAACATGTTAGCATTTAGGAAAATAAATTCAGTTATAATTCTCAACAATAACAGTGTTGTGTACCGATATAGCTTCAAAAAATTTATGAGCAGCCGGTTTTACATTAAAATGCTCCTGATAAGATTTTCTGGCCTTTACGCTCATTTCTTTTCTTTCAATTGCGTCTAAACACATCCAGGATTGCAAAAGCATCTCAGTTCCTTCGAGGGTATCCTCAGCAACAATACCTCCCCCAGTATCTTTTATTTCTCGCCAGATATTTACTTGATTTGATATCAGCACCGGTTTGGAACAGGCCAAGGCCTCTGCCACCGCAATTCCAAAATTCTCCTGATGGCTGGGTAGTACAAAAGCCTCACAGCCATACATAGCCCCCCATTTCGAATCACCGGAAAGCATACCTGGAAAAAAAATATCTGCTCCACTCGCTGTTGAATCGGATGCCAGGAGTTTCATACTTCTGCCATATTCAGTGTCTAGCCCGGGCCCGGCAATTACAAGCTTAGGCAAACTGAGCTCAGGGTTAAGTTTAATAAAGCCAGTGTATGCTTTGATTAAAAGATCTACACCCTTTTTTTCGTGAATTCTACTGAGAAAAAGGAAATACCGTTTATTTCGCAGGGAGGGAATTTTTTTCAAAAACTCAGATTTCATTAAATCAAAAAAAGCAGGTGGTGATTCAATGCCATAACCGACATTCAACTCCCGCCGAGGCTTGTAACCCTTAAATGTTAGTCGAGCTAATTGCAATTCTTCTAGACAAGTAAATAGTACACCGTCCGCTTCCCGAATTACTCTTTTTTCAATCAGATGCCAATAAAACCAGTTTCTGATTGCCTTAAGTCTCCTACTTTTTGCAAGTTGAAAATAGGGGTCAAGCATGCCATGTGGCATAATGAACAATTTCGGAACTCTTTTACCCGGCTTAGTCTTACTTTTATATAACTTTAACGCTCTTTGCACAGCAAACGCGTGATATTGCCAAAGGCCATTAACGACAACCACATCAAAGCGTGCGAAATTATCCAGAAGCCAGGGAATTAATTGTCTGCTATATTTCCACGTTCCATTTACAGGGCCTATCGCATGAATGGGAAATAAGTCCTGGCCAAGAAAACTGGCTGATGGCGAATCTAAACTTACAACCTCCCGATGAACCCCAAAATCCGATAAAGCTTGATTGGAGTTTCGGATGCCCTGGCAAGGTCCGCCTGTTAAAGGATCCATAGATGTTATAACGTGAAGTAACTTCATATCAATTTCACTAACTAAATACTGGCGATGAATTAAATCAGATTATGTATATTTCTCACCGAATAATTTCAACATTATTTTATCAGGAACTATATTGATAAAATGTAAGAACAGGAAATTCAACGCTGCATTAGAAAAACCAAAGTGTTTTTTTCTGAAATAAAAATCGATTAGTGGATTGGACCCAAGTGGGGAGTAAAGTTTTTTAAATCTTTGAAACAAAGAAGAATTATTCAATCGAACCCTACAAAAATCATTTTTCTCTCCGCTCGCAATAGCGATCCGCGTCGTAAAAACACCAATTCCATTTGCCTTTGCTCTCAATCCGTAATCAACATCTCCTAAATCGTGATGGAGTTTGGGATCGAGTTTACCTAACTTGTTATAAACATATTTAGGAATCAGAACTACGTTGCCATTCATATTGGTTATAGGATTTAACTTTCCATTAGGAGTAATTAGTTTTTTATTTTCATCAGTACCCCCGTATAAAATTCTATTCTTTTCAGCGGTCTCAATTACACCTGAGATAAGTGCCATATCGTTTGTTAACTTAACGCATTCAAAAAGTTCTTTAAAACAATTCTCATACAATACGACATCGTCGTTTAACCATAGATAATAATTATAGTCTTTAGTCGCGTTTTCCCAAGCTAAATACATCCCCCTAGTCCAAAATAAATTTCCAGTGCCTTTTATCAGATTCACTTGTGGATATTGGTCCGATATTGCCTTTGAAGTACCATCTGAAGAATTATCATCAACAAGAAAAATATCAACATCCTGATTAAAATGGAGTAGCTGTTTAATACATTTTAAGCTACTCTCTCTCCGATTAAAACACGTAAGTAATACTGCAATATTTTTATTGTAATTCATTGATGTATTATCAATTTCTTGTTGATTTTCGGTTCAATGCTGGCATGGCATTTACTATTGAAATGGAATTTGAGTTTTTAACTACCAGTAACAAGCTCCCTCAACTTTAGCTGCAGTTTTTGGTGTGTCAGCATCTAAAGGCCTTATCCAATAGGGATTGTATAAACTTTGATAGGGGCGATCAAAAAGTTGTGGAAGCTTATATTCGTTCCCATAATTTGGGTCGTCCCATCTCTTTCCCTTGATTCCAAATAACAATTGAGTCCCACCACCAAGATGGAATGCTTTCTTACCCAATCTTTTAACATGAGCGGCTAGTGGTAATCCATAAGCTCCACAGCCTATAATGCAGATATCAAAATCAATTGAGGAAATCTGGTTTTCCATATGTTCTAACGCTTCAAACCAATTTTCATATGGGACTTTAATACCTGCCGCTGATTGAATAGCCTGCATTGTAATCAACTCAAACTCGGGCAAGATCTCAGCATGATTGAATAATAGAGTTCTGTTTTTAAATTGGGCATGGATGGTTTCCTCAAAAGGATGCACAACCAGCACCCGTTTACCTTTCAAAGCACTTGTCCATGGTCTATCAACAAAGAAAGGATAGAGGGTTTCAAGATGAACACTTCTTATATCATCACGCAAAGGCATAAATTTTTCGTAATACTGGAAAGATCCAAGTAAGTCAATAAATGGTATATCATCTAAATAGCGTTCCGAAAATCTTTTGGCTATTTCTTTGGTAGGAGGAAAAATACCCGCGCATTCATTCATATAAGTGAAATGGTCTTCAAACCACCAGGGTAAATGCGTTTTATCAAAAATGTAATTCCATATTTTCTTCAAATATGGTTCATTCCGATTGATACATAAATAATTATTTATACATATCAATTCAACAGTACCAAACCTGGCGATCATACAAGGTGAATCATCGATTAACAAATTATAAATTTTGTCGTTTGCTGACTGCCTGTCTGTATCACAAAATGGGTTTTGAAATTTTCTTTGTGAAATTACCCTGTAACCCTTTTTTAATGCGCGAACAACATAGTCTTTTACTTTCATTTTTCGCTTAAAATAAACCTCTTTGCTCTAAAGATCTTATACTTAACCAGAAACTTTATTTCACTGTCTCCCAGCGACCTAAATTCTCTACTTAAACATATACCAATTGGTACTAATATAAATATTGAACTTATGGAAAAAATCATCGAGTCTTCGATAAAAGAACATAATCCTTTATATGCAACCCAAAGCCCAAGCATAATACAAAACCAATTTCTTGATCTATGGATCCCGTAATAAGATGCCACAATGAAAAGCAGGAAATAGATAGCACCACCGACCATTCCTCCCCATTGAATATAATTCAACATGCCCGATTCTGTGCCTCTACGACCTTCCTTATACACAGTATCAAAATCAGCGTTAACATTGTCTGTTAAGGATGTTTTTGTTTTACCCGAACCACCTAGTCCAAATACAATGGAATTATCACTTTCTAGTTGAGAAAAAACATCCATATATATACCGGTTCTCGAATCGATAAAAACATCCTGGGTTCTTCCTTTGCCATCTTTAATTGATAATCTATCAAATGATTCGCCTATAGAAAAAATATTGAATATACCTGCTATTCCGAGTAATAGAAATACTAGCGGGAATGTCAAGATGAGAATTCTTGAATATTTAAACATTTTCAATATCCATGGTCTTCTTCTTAAAAAAAAAGTAAGCATTATAATAAAGGCAACCAAAATATTTAGAAGATTAGATCTGATGGTAATATCACTGAAAAATGAAATCAAAGCTATAGCAACAATGAAAGATCTATACTTACTTTCCATGTATGGAATCAAGAGTATCAGGAAGTATATCGGAGAAATTGTGTGTGTAAAACCTAACGGACCAGGATCATCCGTAGCAAAAAAGAGCAGCGCACATAGAATTAAGCCCCAAGTTAAAAAAGTGCGAACCAGCACTGTCAAAGCAGCTTTGTGAGCGCCTATATAAATTGAGAATGGAATGAACAATGTTAACGAAACTCCCGAGGAAACTAACACATTCCAATCTTCAGTCGATCTTGAATCAAGCCCCCCCCGAAAGAGAACAATGATGTTGTAAGCAATAAAAAGATTAATAAATACCTTGCCTTCAATGTTCTTAGCGAGATCCCGATGGATCAATAAAAATGCACCTATAATAAGTGGATATGAACATATAATTGTGGTCAATACAATTTTACCAGGGTAGAAGGAAAAATATACGGCGGGTATTATGGAAAGAATTGCAGCATATTTTGCTAAGTTATTCAATGTCATTAGCTAGAGTCTCGCAATATTAATAGGTGAATTATTTGCTCTTAACTGATGCATACAATAGGCACTCTAGGTTTTTATTATATCGATTACCATAGGCCTGCCAGGTAAGTAAATCGATCATATCTTTGGCATACGAACGTACGCCTACCTGTTTTTTTGATAATTCTAATGCAGAATTGATACACTTGGTGAGTTCAGGAATAGTGAATTCATCCATCTCAATAATCCATCGCTTATCATGTAATAACTCCTTTAAATCGCTTCCACCAGTATGTTTAGAGCACACTATTGTGAGACCACAAGCCAGGGCTTGCAACTGCACCATAGCTAATCCTTCAGCTCTGGAGGGCAGAACAAAAATAGATGCGCGCGAATAATAATCTATTAAACGAGATTGATCGACTGCATCAATATGTACCATATTCTTCTCCCGGGGGAAAGCCAAATTTACAATTGGTCCGACATGCAGGAAGGTTAAATTTGAATTCCGGAAGTAATCTGTCAATAAATCACACCCTTTTACATAACTCCATCCCCCTACCATTATAACGTCAAAACAATCATCTTTTTTAAGGCTTGTTGGGGAGAACATTTCCAAATCGACACCATATGGATTTACAACTAACTTATTTTCACTAAATCCCCTGTCAATAAAACTTTGCCTGACATGGGCCGACGGAATCGCGATATAATCTGCAAGATTATATCCATCTAATGTCCTTTCTTTAAAGTATTTGAGCTGTTGCTTTAAACCCGGTATTTCTGAGAGAATTCTGTGTTGTTCTTCATTATGTTTGCTTCCCCACTCAAGAATTGTTATGGCTTCGAAACGCTTTTTTGCTGCTATAAAAGAGGATTTGTATACAGTTCCCAAACCAATAAAAACATCACATGGTCTCATAAAATAGGAAAGATATAAATCCAAAGCATTATGAATTATTCTCACAGACCAGTTTGAGCCCTTTGTTAATTTCATCAAAGCTAATAATGGAAATAGCAAATAAAATAGAGAGTAGCTGCACTCTTTCTTTAGGCCAAACTTAGATGCCCGTTTGGTTGGGACGTAGGAATAAAACCTAACCTCGTGGCCGTGATTTGACAGCTCCCTTGCCAGGTCCAATAAATGAAAACGATGAGATGCTGCAATGTTTATTCGCATGTTATCATGGTTAAAGATATCAAACCTGATTAAATTGAGGGAAGCCCTTCTTTATGGACAAGCAAAGAAGAGGCTTAAACGATTTCACTAGTTCAAGAAATGTGTCATTAGTCATCTTCACCCCCGCCCTTATCGTATATATACTTAAACCAATTTCTATTACAAGAAGACAGTAAACAGTTAAAATCAATGAATGATAGTAATGTGTACTAATAACTGCCGTTCCCATAGATAGTATCGCAAGCACGATGAAAAGTATTCCAACCGTAGAATGCCTGTTTGTTGCCATTAAAGCAACACTGCTGGTATTCCAAATGCAGCGGAAAACAAGTACAACTAAAAAGGATAACAACAGACCAAAATTAAACTCCAGCTTTCCGTGAGTCCATGTAGTGAATAGTAGTCTTCCGAACAATAAAAGCATGAGGGAAATCAAAATTGCGCCAGCAGTTGCAGTAACAAAAGCCTTTCTATGTAACTCCCTCATCCTGGCAACATCCTTTTTCCCGTAGGCTATTGAAAATTCAGGCCAAACTGCTTGAAGGATCGAGCCTAATAATTGATTAAGGAAACTTGTGAGAGTTCTTGTGGTATTATATAAAACCAGCGCTTGTGCACCAAAGTACCGGTTTACCAGCAAAGAAAAGCCCTGGAAAATTATTCCATTTCCAATAGGAAAAAACATAAAGGTTATGGAAGGATAAAAGATTTTTTTGAACAGGCTCCAGCTGCCACTCTTAATGCTCAATTTATAGGGAAAATAATTCTTAGTGTCAAAAAATTTATAAAAAAATGCAACAATTCGCGGTATTAAATATAGTGTAACTAAATACGTAATCGATAAATGCGTGAAGAGTGACGTCATTAGCATTAACCCTTCTGCTAACCTTACACAATTATTTATATAAACAGCTTTGTGATTTAACGACGATGACCTATAGATTGCATCAGGCACAGAACTAATCATACCGATAAATATATAAGCCACAAGCATTAGAAAGATGTAGTTTGATTCTTCTCTAGAAATTGCATGCAATCCTAAACTGGAAACAATATCAAAGGCAAAAACGTAAATAGCTGATCCCGCTATTGAAATTAAAAAAACAAAAATTACAAGTAAATAATTATTGGTCATCAACGATTTGCATTCCTCAATATTTCCTTCCTCATTCTTGATTACAAACTGGTTAATTGTTACACTATTGAGACCAATATCCGACATGGCAAAAAATGACGAAATTGCCGTCAAAACAATCCAGTCACTATATACTTCCACATCCCAAAAGTGCAGGTATACAGGCACCAATATAACCTGGTTAAATATAAGAACTCCAATACCGAATAGATTTGCGACCAGGTTCTTTCTAATACTTGATAGGCCTGACTTCATCTCTTTAAATTCCATGTTTTAATGTATCGTGTGAAATCGCCTCCTAAAAGAGACTCTACTACTAACTTGGAATGAACTTGCTTTCGAAATTTTAAATGAGATGCAGGGCTTCCACTGACAACGCTCATTTGGTCCACATTTCGAGTGACCAAAGATCCTGCGCCACAAACTGCTCCTCTGGAAATCTTTCGACATGATGGAAGAATCAGCACACGTGTAGCTATCCAGGCGAAATCCTCTATTTCAATACCATAGGGCTTAAACTCCCATTCGGAGGAGTCGATTTGATGACTGCAGGTTATGATCTCAACTCCTGAACCAATAATTACATTATTGCCGATTTTTACAGGCGCCCTCAAATCTATCAAATCTGATTGTACTGAACTATTATTCCCTATCTCCAGATTACTAGTTGCTCTTCTTGCAAGAGTCAATGGAAGAACGGTATTTTCACCAATTTTAGCCCCTCTCCTTTTTGCAACATTTCGTGCATATGAATACAACAGATACTTTTTAAATCTGGCAAATGCTCCCAAATAGTACCTCAATACCGTCCTATTCTGAACATCTATCTCATATGCAGTTCTGCTCATTAACCCTATTTAATTGACCTGTCTTTTTTAAAGCCACTTAGTGTCTCCTGCAGCAGATTATTACTTTCCTGGGTGTAATAACCATAGCCGGAACCATATCCATACTTACCTCCTGCTTTGACGGCGTTAAATACCAAATTCAGGTTTTTAAATTTTTCTCGCCTATATAGGTTATCAAGCAGTCTCAGGCGTTCCTTCGGGGTATATTCATTACGTAAAACGAATAGTGTTGCGTCGGCCTCCCGTTCAAGAATTTGAGCGTCGGTTACAATCCCTACCGGCGGAGCATCGGTAATAATATAATCAAACGTCTCGCGGAGTTCGGTGTAAAGTTCGGCAAGGCGGCCATTTAACAGAAGTTCTGAAGGATTAGGAGGAATATCACCGCAGGTAATAATATAATAATTGTCCTGTCCAGCAACCGGGAAGATGATCTCATCGAGAGAAGCTTTTCCAATCAGATAATTACTAAGCCCCAGCTTATTTGGCATCTTCAGCGCCGCATGCAATCTGGGCTTGCGAAGATCCAATTCAAGGATGATTGTCTTTTTGTCGGTCATTGCGAGACTTGCACCCAGATTCAGGGAAATAAACGACTTCCCTTCCCCGCTCATGCTGGACGTAAACAATATGCTTTGAACCCCTTTCCCCGGATTCAGGAAAGAAAGGTTTGTCCTAAGTGAACGAATCTGCTCACCAATAATATTTCGATTATTTGTTCCTATTACAAGCGCCTCATAGTGCTCTGTATAGGAGACATCAGCAAGTATCGGAGTTTCTGTCGCCTTCTCAATATCCTTCCGGCTTGTAATCTTATCGTTGAGCAGATCGATGATGAATATGATACCCAAAGGAATTGCTAATCCAGCAAGCGCAAAGACCAGGTAAATATTCCGCTTTAACGGCTTAACCGGCTCAGCACTGTTTCGAGCCATATCAATCGTCCGGCTGTCGGAAACTGTGGAGGCATAGGATAAAGCCGTTTCCTCACGCTTTTGAAGCAGATAGACATACAGATTATTCTTGATGCCCTGCTGGCGGGTGATATCCACCAGTGCGCGTTCCTTTCCCGGAACGGTACGGATCATGCCTTCCATCTGCCGGGTTCGACCCTCCAGCTGCTGGCGGGTAATGGAAAGGCTGTTACGCAGGGTCTGAAGGTTCTCTGTCAGGCTGCTCTTAGTACCGGTGATCTGGTCGTCTAGGGCCGTCACGATCGGGTTATCGGCTTTTACCATTTTCATGGCCTGCACCCTTTGGGATTCAAGTTCGGAAAGTGACTGGATTAGTCCCAGCAATGTGGGGTCGCTAATGCCTAAGGTTGCCGGTACGGTACCCGTGGAATTGTCCTTATTGCGAACATAGCGTTCAATATTTTCAAGAACACTTTGCTGGATCTTTATCTGGCTCAATTGGTTATCGTTCTCCTTGACACTCTCAAGGAACAAGCCGGATTCCGCACTGATATCGGTGATCCCCTCCCGGGCCTTATAATTCTCAACGGTCTTTTCTGCATCGATCAGGTCGCGGGAAATCAGCACCAGGCGATCCTCGATGAAACGCAGGGTATTGGCCGCTACCTTATTCTTATCTTCCAAACCGGCAAGATTGTAAACCTGTACCAGTTTATTGAGAATATCGCGCCCGCGAAAAGGCTTAGCGTCCTGCATGCTCAACAGGAGAACGGATGATGTCTTACTACTGGGCTCGATCGTTAAGTTGGCAAGGAGATCTTCCGACATGGCTTCAACCGGGCTAACGACCAGTTTGAGTCTCTTCACTTCTGGACTTTTGCCAGTCAGTTTTAGTGTCAATGTGCCGTAGGCGGTCCGCACTTCCTTATCCACCGGGATTTTAATACCATTTATGCTTGCGTTGTTCGCATCAATGATTTCGAGGTCGAGGGGCTCCTTGATAGCCAGTTCGTTCACCTCGCGGAAGTGCAGGTTTACCGGGCTCTCGGAATATAGTTCTTCTTCTTTTTTGAAATTCTCTTTAGTAAAAAAACGTACCTGCAGATTAAGGTCAGTCACCACCTTTTCCATCAGCGTATAGGAGCGCAGGATCTCGATCTCGTTATCCACTACTTTGTTGGAAGAGAACAGATTCAGTTCCTTCATCATGGCATCCTGGCCAAGACCCTTCTTCTCATCCTTGATCAGGATACTGCCCTGGATCTTATAAACCGGCGTCTGGTAGCGCAGGTAGACAAAGGCAGCTGCAATCGCGATCGTTAGTGAGAGCACGAACCATTTCCAGTAGTAGAGATATTTGTAAAGAAGTTCCTTGAGGTTGAAATCGCTTTCTTCTTCCTGGGCGAAGAAAAAGGGGTCGACGGGCTGATGCATTTTGAGTTATAAGTGGTACGTTATAAGTTGTAAGTCAGGCTATCTGAGTGCGGGGTTATTCTTGTATTCAGAGTACATGTTTTGATATATGTCTTAAGAGCTGCCGGGAAAAGCTATTTAGCCAGTGTTGTAACCAATACAGTCAGCAACGACAAGGCACTGATGACAATCGGGGCCAGCTGTATGGTACGGTCGCTGGAGGTTACCTTTCCTTTTGTCGGTTCTACATAAACGACATCATTGGCGTGCAGGTAATAGTAGGGCGAACTGAACAGGTCGCGGCGTGTCAAGTCGATGCGGTTAAATTCCCGTTTCCCGTTGCTTTCGCGAATTACCATGATGTTATTGCGCATACCGTAGATGGTCAGGTCGCCGGCGAGACTGAGGGCCTCCGGCAAAGTTATCTGCTCATTGGGGATGGTATAGACAGAAGGCCGGTTCACTTCACCCAGCACCGAAACCTTGTAGTTCAGGATGCGCAGGCTGACCGTCGGCTGCTGTAAGTATTTATCGAGTTTCGCGGTTATCAGCTCAGTAGCAGCAGGGGTGCTTAAGCCTTTCAGCTGCAGCTTGCCAACAAGCGGCAGAGTGATGTTCCCGTCCGGGTCTACCAGGTAGCCGTTTGCCGGAGGTAAGTTATTGGTCTGGGAGTTCTGGATCATACTGACCTGAGCCTGAGTATATGGATTGAACATCGCACTGGCCTCAGGGCTCAGGCTGCTCACAATAATCTGCAAAATATCACCCGGCTGTACGTTGGCAACATATTTGTTAACTATCTCAAGTTGTTCACTGTCCTTCTCTACAGACACAGCCTGGAAATAGGTAACATCCTTTCTGCTTACGCAGGAAGTGAAAAATATAGCAAGAGAGAAGAAAAGAAAGAATTTTCCCAGGTAAAGTTTATTCATCGGCTCATAAATGGAGCGCGAAAGTACGAAAATTATCCTAAGTTGTGAGTTATAAGTAGTAAGTAATAAGTAAGTTGCAAAGAGGAATCAGCTTTCAGCGATCAGGTATCAGCATTTGGGTGTCAGGTACCCGGTATCAGCTTTTGTCTCTTCATTCAAAGCGTTCTACTGTCTTCCTGAGCAGCTAGCCTTTATCTTTCGGGAGAGAAGGACTGCAGCTCTGCAAATCATTAACATTTTCTGAATTGTCGAATTAATAAATTCGATAAATCAATTCAAATTTAACAACAGTTAAAAATCCCAACTTAAACCCACCTTCCAAAAGTTTTTCAATTTGGGTCTCGTATAGGACTGGTTAAGGTCAGGTAGTGGTTAGTCCACTAATTTGGTGGAATAACCTTAACATGGTCTAAGCAAGACCTAAGGAAGGGGGTCGGCTATTAGCTATCAGATGTTTGCTCTCAATTTGCTTAAAACATCCAAAGTAAAGGGACAGATACCAGGAATAACGATAGGGAGGTCTGAACTAGGTTATTCCATTTTCTTATGGCGGGGTCGGTTTAAGTGCACTTCCCCAGGCTTTGAAGAGTATCAGGGGCTATTGGCAAATCGACAAATTAACGAATTGACAAATTGCCCACGTTAAAATAAGTATGTCAATCCCAGCTCAGCATGCACATTGAAAATATCGTTCTCAGGAATGTAATAAACCTCGGGACTGTAATTTTTCATCTGCCACTGATAGTTGAATGATTCAATCCCCTGGATCTTCGTATTCAGCAGCAGGTTTTTTATCTCCCAAGTGCTAATGACTGCCAAACCCAGATCCACCCAGCGGCGACTTTGACTATTCAGATCTTTGCGACTGGAATTTGAAAAATCGATATTGTGTAAATACCGTTCCACCTGGATTCCTATAAGTTTTTTTCCTTTAACCCAGCTTACATCAATGGACTGCAAATTACTACCCGGACCAATACCTGCACCCAGGATCTCTCCCTCGTTAGTGTAGCCATGTCTAACCTCTCCATGCATATACCAGGGCATCGCCTTTCTGACCAACCAATCTGTGGTCTGCGACAACTGGGTTACCTCTGCATTCACTTGTATAAATTGGTTATTGGATGAGTTTAATGGCGTTAATTTTCGAAACCCAAAAATATAGGCACGAGAATGTTGCGGCGACATCAAAAAATCCCGAAGGTTATACGAGTGATCACTCGTACCATATTCAAAATAAAGTTCCGCATGAGCCGTGGTTAGTAGCCAGCGTACAAATATGGATGCGAGCTGATCCTTGTTATCTGACCCGGTTACATTATCTGTGTCGTTTACTTTTATAAATGGGGTGAAAAAGGGAAAATATCCCTTAAGGCCATTGATATTTTTACTGTAAACCTGGAAGCTGCGGGTTAACCCTACAAAAAGGCCGGGAACCCACCGAGGTTGATAACTGAAAGTCATTGAGGTGAGATAACGCCAATCAGTATACGATGGGTTGCTTGCGAATCTGCCATATGGGGAGCTATTTAATTTTGCAGCAATGACCTGAGCTTCGAAAGCACCAATGATTGTATTTACAGGCCGGTTAGTATGGAGCGTTAAATGTTTAAAGCCCTTTCCTGTATTACTCATGAGCAGAGAGTTTCTCATACCTGGCCCCCACCACAGGTTCTGGCTGGAGATACCGATGGAAGCATGCCCGGCATTCAGTAAAATGCTGCTTTGACCCCATAATACTTTACTGTATGAATCTTCCCCAAACCGAACCGGTATATCCGCTTGCAATGCATACTCATCAAAAAATTGCTCATTTTGAAAATCTCTGTTTTCAGCATTCACATATTCCGGCTGTAATTGAATGGAAAGGGGCCCAGCCTCAAGGTAAACCCCGGCACTTATTTTTGTTTGGTAACCTTTGGCGGGGATCATGGCCCCATCATTCCATCCATAGGGTAAAGTGGAATTAAACTGCTGCTGCCAGGAAATAGGTAACACTGTGAAAGCGAGGTTTCCTTTTTTGCTACGATAATCTAAACGACTGCCCGAAACAGAACTGTCCTGTTCCGGGTAGAACCCCGTGGATTGCTTAGCAAAAAGCTTGACTGAAAGAGGTCTAATCGTAAAAGATAGCGTCGAATCAAACTTTCCTGTGAGCTGCTCTCGGCGGTATACATCTTCCAAAGGACTGCCCACCGGGATCGTTTGTGCAAAAGCCCCAAAGTCTATAAATAAAGTAAGCAGCAGGGTGAGGCTACTAATTTGTGCTCTGATCATGTTTATTAAAATCGGTAGGAAAAACCCAGGTCTATACTTATATTAAACTTGTCCCGGCCGTTCACAAAATAAGGATCATCCGGCTGCTGTAAGAGGTACCACTGGTAATTCAGCGATTTAAGTGCTTTGAAACTGGCATGGAATAAAAACTCTTTGTAACGTTGCTCCGCGGTTACGGCCATGCTAAGATCTACCCAATGACGCCGGAAGTCCTCTGAATCGTTATAGGCATATACATAGAAATCCTCATTATGGGCAAAGCGCTCGAACTGCAGACCTAATCGCTGAAACCCTTTGATCCAGCTAACATCAAAAGTCTGTAAGCTCCCGCCGGGACCCACACCCGCACCCAGCAATTCACCGCGGTTAGTAAGACCATGGGGGATGTTTTTACTCAAATACCAGGAATCTGCGTTCAGAACGGTGCTACCATCCGATTGCTGGAGCTGTGCGAGTTCCAGACTAACTTCAACTTTTTCATCCTTGCGCGCCCTGAAATCAAAAAGTTTGGTGACTCCGAAAAGGTAAGCCCTTGCATTTTCCGGCTTCAGGATATTATTACGCATCGTGCTTGAATGATTATTTGACCCATATTCAAAATATAGCTCTGCCTGTTCGTCAAACCAGACCCATCGGAAGAACAGGGAGCTGTACTCATCACGGAGGTTTCCTCCTTCATCGGCCTGCGCTTTTCGGTAGGAGGAGAACAGCGGCAGGTAATCACCTGGCCTGTTTCCCATATTTTCATGATAGGTTTGGAAACTGCGGGTCAGGCCCAGGAACAAGCCCGGCACCCATTTAGGATTCCAGCTAAACGCAAACCCGGATAGGTACCGCCAATCGTCAGGCTTGCTTAAAGTTAAGTGAGATCCCATATAGTCCAGGCCCGGTGTTAAAGGGTCAAAGCCTGAGCCTTCAAGCCGTCCGGCGATCAACTGTGCCTCGATGCTGCCTGCGGGAGTTCTAACCGGCCGTGTGGTATTCAGACTCAGGTGCTTAAAGCCGGTTGCCGTATTACTCATTAAAAGCGAATTACGTTTGCCCGGTCCCCACCAGAGGTTCTCCGTTGAAACGCCAATAGATACCGGGTCGAAATTAAGTCGGATACTGCTCTGTCCCCAGAATGCCTTATTATAAGTTTCCGTGCCGAAGCGTTCGGGAAGATCGGTAAAATTGTAAAAATCGTAATACCGGGCCCAGATCACTGGAAAATGGTCCTTCGAGAAACCCTGGAACTCATTATTCGCGGCCATAACCACCTCCGGTTTCAGCTGGATACTGAGCGGACCGTATTTGGCATAAATTCCGGCGCTGAACATCGTTTGCAGGCCTTTGGCAGGAATCATGGGCCCGTCATTCCAGCCATAAGGATGGTGTGTATTCAGCCGAAGTTTCAAATCTGCCGGCAGAAGAACAATCTTCCCTTTCCCTCTACCCCAGCTCATGATTGAGGATGATCTATATAGCTGATCACTCACATGGCCGGAATCAGAAGAACTCTCGTCCTGAGCAGGAAAGTTCGCCCCGAAAGACAGGGGGCGTATGGTAAATGAAATATTGGAATCGATCTTCGACGAAAGTTGGGCCCGACGGAAATGATCCTCCAGTACCGGAGTTCCAACCGGCAAAGACTGTCCGAAAGCAAAATTCACTTTAATCACCGCCAGAACCAGGAAGGCTGCTTTTATAAAATTCATGGAATTCAATTCAACTTAAATAATGTTTGCAGCATCGGGATTCCAGCCACCATTCGATAGGTTGAGATCGAAGGAAAACGAATGAAAGGAAAAAATATCTATTCTACCGAGAGGGAAGTATTGCGCCCAGAAATTCATGGGCGCAAAGCTGCAATATTTTAGCGAATTAATTTGGAAACAAATACTTAAAAAGAAAGATCTTGAAGCTTACTGATCAATCAGCTTCTTTCCTCTTTAACGCATACTGCAATGCCCGTTTGTGAAGCATTCCATTCATTTTTCCGGGCGAGAAACTGAAGCCTCAAGAATCGGAATTTTAAGAGATTGTTCCATCGGTTTGCTGCATACCACAAATTTCAATACCATTACCTCGACGACTTTTCAAATCATATCGACGACTTAGAAGGAGGTACCGCAAAGACGAGGTGTAATATTTAGAGTTATTAGGAGATTGAATCTTCGGGTGAATGCCGCCAATTAACAAATTACCCCCATTACCATATTCCCAAATAGCATCCCATTAAAATCGGTACGTCATTCCCAGCTCCGCATGCACATTGAAAATGTCGTTCTCAGGAATGTAATAAACATCGGGCGCATAATTTTTCATTGTCCATTGATAGTTCATCGACTGGATGCCCTGAAGTTTGGCATTGACAAGAAGGTTCTTAAAGTTCCAGGTGCCGGTAGCGGCAAAGCCAAGGTCTATCCAGCGACGGCTCTGACCGTTGAAATCAAATACCCCGACGTTATAGTAGTCATTGTTATGTACATAGCGCTCGAACTGGAAGCCAATGCTTTTAAGTCCTTTGATCCAACTCACATCAACAGACTGAAGATTGCCTCCTGGTCCGACACCTGAGCCTAAAACCTTGCCCTCATGCGTGTAGCCCTGCAGTATCTTGAAATGGGTGTACCATGCGAAAGCTTCCCTGACAAGGCGATCTATAGATTGAGACATCTGAGTCACTTCCGCACTAACCTGCAAATATTCATCGTGCTTTCCCTTTAATTCGATCAGCTTTTGAAAACCAAAAATATAAGCACGCGAATGCTCGGGCGACATCACGAAATCGCGAAGATTATGAGAATGATCATTTACACCATATTCCAAATAAATCTCAGCATGTGCCTTCGGCAATAGCCATCGTGCATATACAGAAGCCAGTTGATCCTTTTCGTCCGCTCCGCTAGCGTTCGCTGAATCCTTCGACTTTTCGAAAGGTGTGAAGAATGGAAAATAGTCGCCGAAGTTCTTAATATTGCGTTCATATACCTGAAAACTGCGGTTAAAACCAAGAAACAGTCCGGGAACCCATTTCGGCTGATAGCTGATCGCCATCGAAGAAAGATATCGCCAGTCAGAATAAAGTGAGTCAGCATTCAGGGGACTGTCCTCAGACGCAAGAAGTTTCCCTCCGATGATCTGTGTTTCGAAAGAACCGATAGGTGTTTGTATCGGTCGGTTGGTATTAAATGTCAGGTGTTTAAAGCCCCGGGCGTTATTACTTAAAAGCAGTGAATTTCTTCTGCCGGGTCCCCACCATAAATTTTCGTTGGAGATCCCGAAAGATACAGGGCCGGCATTCAGTTTAGCGCTACTTTCGCCCCATGAAAGCCGGCTGTAAGCGTCTTCACCGAAACGGACGGGGATATCGGCTCCGCCTATATACTGATCCGGGTTGCTGTTTTCAAATTCAGCATTTACTGCATACACATATTCGGGCTGTACCTGAATTGTCAAGGGGCCAGCTTTAAAGAAGACTCCGGCGCTCATTTTTGTCTGGTAACCTTTGGAAGGTATCATTTCGCCGTCATTCCAGCCATAAGGCAGGGCCGAGTTATACTGCTGCTGCCAGGATAAAGGCAGCACTCTGAAGATAAGTGTTCCTTTATTATTTGTTAGCCCCCTGACAACCGGGATATAACTTCCTTCTCCGGCGACCATACTGTCAAGGTCGAAGACGTTTAAAAAAGAATCTTTTAAGAGCAGGCCCGGCGAAAATGGACGGATCGTAAAGGAAATGCTTGAATCAATCTTTCCCAAAAGCTGAGCTCTGCGGTATACATCTTCCAGGACAGGCATCCCGACAGGGATGCTTTGAGCATTAGCCTTCGATAAAATAAAACTATGCATCAGTATCAGGGCAAATATCCGTATTCTAAGCATCGTATTAAAAGCGATAGGTTAAACCCAGGTCAATAGTTAAATTAAATCTGTCCCTGCCATTGACGAAATAAGGTTCCTCCGGTTGCTGCAGGAGGTACCATTGGTAGTTTAAAGACTGAATGGCCTTCGCATTCCCATAAAAAAGGAAATTCTTGTAATTCCATTCTGCCTTCCCGCCTACGCTCAGGTCCACCCAGTGGCGACGCCAGTCCTGCGAGTCGATGTAGGCATAGTAATAGAAGTCATTGTTATGAACATAGCGTTCGAGCTGGAGGCCGAAGCGCTGCAGCCCCCGGATCCAGTTCACTTCCAGGGATTGTAAGCTACCACCCGGACCGATGCCCGCTCCCAGCACTTCTCCCCGGTTGGTATAACCATGCCGGATGTTTTTATTCAAATACCAGGAGCCTGCGCTTAGTACCGTGCTTGCATTGGTCTGCTGCAACTGAGTCACTTCCAGATTAACCTCGATATTCTCATCCTCCCGGCGACTTAAATTGAACAGCTTGCTCATGCCGAAGAGGTAAGCCCGGGAATTCTCGGGTTCGAGAATGTTGTTGCGAGGAGTATTATAATGGTTGTTCCGGCCATATTCAAAATAAATCTCCGCCTGCTCTTCAAACCACACCCAGCGGAAGAAAGCGGAACTGTACTGGTCGCGCTGGTTAGCTCCGGGGGCTGCCTGGACCTTTTTAGTATTACCGAAAAGGGGCAGATAGTCATTAAGTCCGCCATCCATGTTCTTACTGTAATTCTGATGGGTGCGGTTAAAGCCAAGGAAAAGGCCTGGCACCCATTTCGGGTGCCATGTGAAGACAAGACCCGAAAGATAGCGCCAGTCATCCGGCTTCTCCAGAGTAAGCGGTGAGCCAAAGTAAATGATATCTGGTGTCAGGGGATTGTAGCCTGAACCCTCGAGCCGCCCGCCTATGAGCTGCCCTTCAATGGTTCCAAGCGGTGTCTGGATCGGGCGAGCCGTGTTAAAGGTAAAATGAGCGAATCCTGCCGCTGTATTGCTCATCAGGAGAGAGTTTCGTTTGCCCGGCCCCCACCAGAGGCTTTCCGTGGAAACACCGAATGATATGGGATCAAAGTTGAGTCGAATACTGCTCTGTCCCCAAAAAATCTTACTATAGGGGTCACTCCCGAAGCGCTCGGGCAAATCGCCGTAATTATAAAAATCATAGTATCGCGCCCAGATCACTTCATAATGATCTTTAGCAAAACCGCTGAACACGTCGTTTGTTGCCAGCACCACTTCTGGTTTCAGTTGTACGCTGAGTGGCCCCAGTTCGGAGTAAATACCGGCGCTGAACATAGTCTGCAAGCCTTTTGCCGGGATCATGGCCGCATCATTCCAGCCGTAGGGATGATGAGTGTTCAACCTAAGCCTCACGTCTATGGGCAGCAGGCGGGTGTAACCCTTGGATCCTTCCCAATTAAAGGTCGGCGGCGTTTTCAAAAAATTTTCCACCCGGCCCATCGAGTCCGGATAGGTCAGCTGCTGATAATTCAGTTTCGATACCTTATGCAAGGGCCGGATAGTAAAGGAAATGTTTGAATCTAAATGGGAGGCAAGTTGCGACCGCCGGTAATAATCCTCAAGCACGGGGCTGCCGACTGGCATTGACTGGCTGAAGCCGGAATTGGCTAAGAGTAATAACAGGCAAAACAGTGCGGCTTTTCCTATCAGGATCGCTTTCAAATCAGTCAAGGTTAATGGTTTTCACGACCAGATTATCAACTGACCAGCTTTCATCACAGAGCTGCTCCCCAGTATTGCTCTGGTATAGTTCATCAAAGCTGCGCATAGTGAACGAAGGGCTGCTGTGGCGGATCCGTTTTACGATCTTATAAAGTGTCGTTCCTCGTGGTCTGTCTGCCCAATGACAGGCACCAGGCAATTCCATGGGAAGAGCGCCGGTTTTTGGTTGCTGGTTGCTGTTTAAATAATTTAATGGATACGACTGCGGGAAGCAGGTATAGGGACATTCTTTATTGGAAAAGGTCGTGTTAATAAAATTCACACCCTCGACCTCCAGCGTCCACTTATCCGGTCCATCAGGATCGGCATCATTGCCATCCCAGGAATCGTGTATATACAGGTCGAAACTTACCTCAACCAGGTCGTGGCCAGGCAAATTATCCAGCTGCAGGCCGAAACCACCGTTATTATAGCGGCCCATAACCCGCGTGTTATTAAATGTTGTTATTATGCCGCCGGCTATGTGTTGCAGGTTCCCTTCCTCAAAATCGTTGGAAAAAACAACGGCCTGTTCCTGCTGCCCTTTGCGACAGGCGGTACCGAAGATGATCGTAAGTATAAAAAGGCATTTTATAGAAGAACGGAAAGACATGTTTGGAGTTAGAAGTTTGGAGTTTAGAGTTCGAAGGTTTGAGTTAGAGTTTGGAGTAGTTACCTCATTGCCATATTAGCAAATTATCACATTGGCAAATTGAATTAAGCCGTCTTCCCGTCCAGTTCTTCATACACCGAATTATTGCTTTTGTATTCCGGGACAATCTCTTTCATTTTCATCACAACCTGGAGGTCCTTATATTCGCAGCTTAGCCGGATAAGTTCCTCTATATGCTTGTCGATCATTTCGAAGTCGTACTCCCGCACCTGTGCCACCATGATCTTATCATGATGCGTCGGTACGGTATTTTCAAGGTCGTTCAATAGTTCTTCGTAAAGTTTTTCGCCGGGACGGAGACCGGAGAATTCGATGGCAATATCCTGATTCGGTATCAGGCCCGACAGGCGGATCATCTTTTTGGCTAGCTCAACGATCTTAACGGATTTACCCATATCAAAGATAAAGATCTCGCCCCCTTCGCCCATGGATCCGGCTTCAAGAACGAGGCGGCAGGCTTCAGGAATGGTCATGAAGTAGCGTGTAATATCCGGATGGGTTACAGTAATAGGACCGCCTTTCTGAATCTGGGCCTTGAAGCGCGGTATTACCGACCCATTGGAACCCAATACGTTTCCAAAGCGGGTTGTTATAAATTTAGTGACCGCCTTACCTTCATGGCCATTGAGATGCGCCAGGCCGTTTGTATACCTGATTTGTCCAATCTTTTTGAAGGAGTTAAAAAGAGACTGCACGTAGATTTCGGCGATGCGCTTCGATGCTCCCATCACGTTTGTGGGATTAACAGCCTTATCCGTCGAGATCATGACAAACTTCTGTACGCCATATTTAACCGCCAGGTCGGCAATGATACGAGTACCCATGACATTGGTCCGAACTGCTTCGCCCGGATTATGCTCCATCAGGGGCACATGCTTATAAGCGGCGGCATGATAGACATGGTGTGGTTTAAATGTCTTGAACAGCATTTCCATTCGCGAGGGATCACGAACGTCACCAATAAATGTGTGGAAGTTGTTGGAAAGATTATTTTCCTGCAGTTCCAGCTGCATCTCATGCAAAGGCGATTCTGACTGATCATGCAGGATGATCATCTGCGGATGAAACTTCGACACCTGCCTGACGATCTCACTGCCTATGGAACCCGCCGCGCCCGTAACCAAAACCCGTTTCCCATGCAGCTGTCCGCTGATCACATCATTCTGTATAACGATACCTTCGCGTTCGAGCAGATCCTCGATACGGATATTCTGGATCTGGCGTGTATTGATCTGCCCGTTGATCCAGCTTTCTACCGGAGGAAGGATCAGGGTTTTAATATCATGCTCAAGGCAGAGATCTACGATAGCATTCTTCTTCCCAGGCTGCAGATCCTGATCGGCAATGATCAGGTCATCGATCTTTTCCATTGCCAGCAGCGTTTTTAGTTCAGAAATGTGATATATCTTAACACTATCGATCACTTTACCACGCTTGCGCTCGTCATCATCGATGAAGGCCACTACATTCATGTTCACCTTCTGGTCATGATCAAGGGTGCGTTTGGCAGCCAACCCAACATCACCAGCACCGTAGATAATAACCCTTCGTTTATCGATCTTCAGATTCTTGACGTAAATAAAGAAGTATTTCACGAGTACGCGGTAAGTGATAAGCAGGAGAAAGCTGGTTAGTCCGTTGATGATGAGAACTGCATTGGGTATAATGTGCTGTTTGTCGAAAGTAAACAGGATCACATTGGCCGCGAAGAAGATCATGTTACTAATAACAATGGCAAACAGGATCCGGAAAGAATCCTGAGCACTGGTATATCGAATGATACCTGCATAGGTCTTTATACTGAAGAATACCACCGAGCAGATGACAGCCATAATAAGAAGGTTACGGCTCAGCTCAGCCATATCCATCAGGTGGGTATCGAAATTAAAACGGATAAAATACGCGAAGCACAGTGAGAGCACCATGCAGGTGAGGTCCAAAGAAAAAATGATCCACCTGGGAACAATATTTATGCGGCTGAACAAGATAATCAGGTTTTAATTCGTACAAAAATACATTAATCAACTTAATTTTTTTTTACTACGAACTTACGGAATAAGAATTCCCATAAGCCCGCGCATATGCGTACAACAAAGAAAGCGCCAGAAGAAGCACGATCGCAAAACCAACCTCGAATAATACACTATAATTCTGGCTGATCACATAAATTACTAAGAAGTTAACGATAATTTGAAGAACAGCATACAAAAAAGCGACTAAACGATGGGACAGCCCCCGCTCATTGCTCAGCTTCTGATATGCATGCGAGCGATGAGCTTCAAAGATATTTTCGCCCTTGAAAAGCCTGATAAAGATGGTTAGTACCGCATCTACTCCATACACAGCGAGTAGCAGTATATACAAGAATTCATTAGTTTTTAAAATCAGCAGGAGTAGAGAAAAGATCACAATAAAAGCCATGGATACACTCCCTACGTCACCTGCAAAACAACGGGCCTTTCGCCTGAAGTTAAAATAGAGAAAGACGAGTAGCGCCACCATGGTTATGATAAGAATATCTCCGTTAATAAATCCTTCTGATTGGTTTATCCAAAACAAAGTTGCCACAAGTGCAAGACTGTATATGCCGGTAATTCCATTGATACCATCCATGAAATTGTAGGCATTGATCGTTCCTATAACTAGTACATAGGAGACAACAACCACCCATATCGGCAACTGGAACAGGCGGAGCTCAAAAAACAGGAAGGTAACAGCCATCAGATGAAAAACGATGCGTAGCTTGCTGGAGGCCGTATGAATATCATCCCAGAAACTGATGAAGCTGATACAAAGCAGGCCCAGGAGTAGATTATGGTATTCAAACCCTGCATACAGTGAGTAGCAGAGGATCGCTACAGGAAAGATGATACCCCCACCTCTCAGCGTCACCTCCGAGTGTGAGCTGCGCTCATTTGGATGGTCGATAATGTTGTACCTGTCGGCGATGTAAAAGTACAGCAACTCCAAAAGCAGGAAGATGAAGGCAAACAGGATATAGATGATCGGGTTAAGCATTCTTAAAAGCCCTTCCGGTTTTTATTATGCCATCACGGGCCGATAAAGGTAAGTCCTTTTTTATAGCTAATTTAATATTTTCATTGCTTACCACGTAACTTTCTGTCAGCTTATGTAAGCGTTCCGTTGTTAATGGCAAGTGAAGTTTGTCCCCTGCACGGGCCAGTCCTTCGACTAAGGCGGCAGGTATCTTCCATAAGCGGGCTCGCTTGCCCAGGGCTTCGCTTAGCAGCCTGATCAAATCGTTCGTGGAAAGGGCCTCGTCGTCAGCCAGATTATAAGTTCCGCCTGGAATATCATCGCGGCCGATGATTTCTTTGATAACAAAGCAAAGATTATCAACACTAAGAAACGAGCGTTTGTTATCAAAGGCTGCTAATGGGTATGGTATACCGGTGGCTACCAGCTTGTATAATAAATTCAGATTTCCCTTGTTTCCCGGACCATGGATCATGCATGGCCTTAGGATGAAATACGATTTTCCTTCAGGCAGCGGCTGCGCACGAATATATTCTTCGGCCAACAGCTTTGATTTACCATAGTGTGTCTGCGGATCGGGCCTGCGGTCCTCCTTGAGAACGCCGTCTACCGAATCGGCTGCTGCTTTAACCGAGCTTATAAAGATGAATTTCCGTGCTTTAGACTGAAGAAAAGCATCGTAAAGCTGCTTTGTTAATTCATAGTTCACTTGGTAATACTCCTCCGACCGAGATACTTTTCTAAGATCATGCGCTTTGCCAGCAAGATGGATAATTGCAGAAACATCTCCCGTCAGATCTTCTTTCCAATCAGCCCTAAGATTCAGCGGTTTGATGAGATAACTGCCCGGATTTAAATATCCGATCAGGTTTTTACCAACGAAACCGCTCGCTCCACTAACTAATAGATCTCTCTGTGTCTTCATCTATCTAAAACCTTGTTAACCAGATTAACGTACTGGCTGGTTACCGCTTCTTTGGTATAGGTCCGGAGAATAGTTTTATAACCGTTTACAGCTAGACGACTTAATATGGACCGATCATTAAGAACTTCCCTAATGCTCGCGGTCAGTAAGCTGTTTTTTTTGCTCAGGTCATCTGCTTCAATAAGAATAGCAGCGTCGGAATCCTTTAGAAAATTATTTAACGGAGTATTTTTACCTGAGATCACCAGCAAGGGCTTTGCACAAGCCATGATGGTATAAACTTTGGAAGGAAAGCCCTGACCATCCATCTGGGGCGACATAAAAATAAAATGCAGATCTGCGTAGGCTACTAAGGCAGGCATATGCTCTCTGGATTGATAGGGTATCAAATGAATGTTTTTAAGACCATAACGTTTGATGTCGTCCTGAAGCTTTTGTTTCATCACCCCCTCACCGATGATCCAGAATTCTACAGGCTGGTCACTAAAATTCCTCGCAACTTCGATCAATGGTTCCCAATCCTGCGCATGCCCGATATTACCTGCGTACATAAGTTTCAGAACGCCTTCTTTCGGCGGGAACAGCTGCTGATCGATATGGGTACTCCCATTAATGATTGGCCTGTATATTTCAGTATCTACAAAATTGGGAATAATATGCAGTTTGGAAGTATCTGTAAAACGGCTTACTATCGTTTGGTAAAATACAGAATCGATTGTTGTCACAGCATCTGACTGATTATATACCAGTCTCTCTAATCCCTTCAGCGCGTTAATTACGGGTTTAAATGTTCGATTTCCCTGATTAATTAGGAAATCGGGATAGATCTCCTGAACATTATAGATGACTTTAGCGCCCTTAAGCCGGCCGATAATAAGCGAAACTAATCCGATTGTGAGTGGTGGAGAAGGCGATAAGATCAATGAAATGTTTCTTTCAGTTAGGCCCAGGATAAGAGATACAAAGTGCCAATAAACAAATCCCAACACCCTTAAAAAAAAGCTCTGAAATTTTTTCTGCGGAACATGAAGTACCCGTATCCCGTTAAATCTGCTTTCATAGTAAAGACCACCCAGCCTGGCTTTCAGAGCCTGCTTCTTTAATTCATTGTGAAGAACATTATAGTGGGGAGTTGTTGTCAGCACAGTAACTTCAAATCCTTCTTCAATAAATTTTAAAGCAATATCATTATACAAGTAAGCTGTTGATACGCCGTCAGGACTAAAAACAATACTATGTATCAGTAATTTCTTTTTCATAAACTGGGTTCATTCTCTATACAGACTCAGACCAGACAACCCGTTTAATATAATCAACATAACTAATGATGATTCTCACCATTTTATCAGAAACATTTGGCATACTGTAATCTGCCACCGTTCTAAAAATCCTTTCATCCCTATTTAAGACTGCTAACTGCGATAAGCCCTGCATGATTCGCTCAGGATTCAGACCAACCATCATTACGGAGGCCTCTTCCATCGCTTCCGGGCGTTCATGTGCATCACGGATATTCAGAGCAGGAAAATTCAGTATAGAAGATTCCTCTGAGATGGTTCCGCTGTCTGATAACACGGCATAGGATTTCATTTGAAGGGCGTTGTAGTCATTGAATCCCATCGGCTTTAAAAATTGAATCTCCGGTCTGACAGTGATATTCTTTGATTCAATCATCTTACGCGTACGAGGGTGTGTACTAACAATGATCGGAAAGCCATACTTCTCAGCGATCAAGTTGAGACTCGTCATCAGGCCCAGAAAGTTCTTGTCGCTGTTAATATTCTCTTCCCGGTGGGAGGAGACCACAAAAAATTTATGTTCTTCTAAATTCAGGCGTTGTAATATATCGGAAGAATTGATACTGGGCAAGTTGTGATTAAGCACTTCCAACATCGGAGACCCCGTTTTAATGATACGATCGGCAGGGAGGCCTTCACGCAACAGGTATTCCCTGGCTATATCGCTGTAGGTCAGGTTAATATCAGAGATGTGGTCCACTATCTTCCTGTTTGTTTCTTCGGGTACCCGCTGATCGAAGCATCGGTTTCCCGCTTCCATATGAAAAATAGGTATATGACGCTTTTTAGCCGGGATAGCACACAGACAGGAATTAGTATCACCTAAGACCAGGAAGGCGTCAGGCCGTTCTTTTTCCAGAACCGGCTCAATATTAATCAATATTTTGCCGATCGTCTCAGTGGCAGTGGTCCCTGCTGCTTCGAGAAAGTAATCCGGCTTTCTCAAACCCAGGTCATCAAAGAAGATCTGATTCAGTTCGTAATCATAATTTTGACCGGTGTGCACCAGAATATGGTCGATCGCTGGTGAAGCATCCAACGCCTGTAAAACACGGGAAAGTCTTATAATTTCCGGGCGGGTGCCGACCACGGTAAGTACTTTTAATTTTTTCATTTTATTTATTTAAGGTAGCAAAGCCGGTTATTCGATGTTCTTAATCTCGGGGTCAGTATAACAGATCCGATTTAATCAGACCTCTACAAAATAGGTATCAGGGCTTGAGGGATCGAACGGTTCATTGATCCAGAAAATTGTAATCAGTTCTTCCTGTCCTATATTGGTTATATTGTGGGTATACCAAACAGGCATATCCACATACGAAGGACTTTCACCGTCCAGGTAATAATTAATGACGTCTTCCGTCCCTATCTTCCTTAATTGGATCCGTGCCTTGCCTTTAATAACCGCAAACCGTTCAGCTTTACGGGTATGAAAATGATTACCCCTCGTGATGCCGGGAACAGTGGTTGAATAGGATGTCTGGCCCGAAGTATCCGTACGCGCTATCTCCACAAACTGTCCCCGGTTATCAATATTTAGTTTGAAGGGATGGGGATAATAGCTTTCAGGGACATAGCATCTATACGTATTAAACAGGGCTTTTTCAAATGGGTCCCTTAGATCAGGGAAAGCACCATTATCCAAGTAGCCTGACTTATAAGATTCAAGCAGTTCCAGTATCCTGGAAACTCTCACCTTATATGGCGCACGAATATTGTACCTTAACACACCTTTTACCCTTCCCATTACATACTGCGGATCAACGATCAGTTTATATATTTCCTCAACCAAGTCACTCACATAGATCAGGGAAACTTCCGAGTCAGTATTGATCCGGGGTTCCATGCCATGTGTCAGCTGGTAACAAAAGGTAGCAACGACAGAATTATAGAAGGGCCTACCGAAAGGGCCGAAGACATTCGGAATTACTAATCCTGTAACAACGGCCTGAGTGCTTTCAGCCCATGACTCCAGAGCAAGCCTGCCCGCCCGTTTCGACCTTCCATACAGGCTATCATTTTCTTCCTGGGTGGACGAAGAGAACAGAATATGGGGCTTGACTTCTGCTGCTTCACATGCGGCAATAAGCTGATTGATCAGACCAACGTTCGTATCATAAAGGACCTGGGAGTCCTCGTGACGATTGAGGGCAGCCAGATGTACAACTGCGTCACAATTTTCAACAAATTTCTGGAGCTGATCGCTATTACCTTCGTCAAAAAGATGTTTCTGAAAAGATACCAACTCAACATCCTTCAATCCCAAGAAATTGCTCAGATGAGAACCCACAAAGCCATGCTGCCCTGTAATCCCTACTCGTATTTTTCCCATAAATTCCATTTATCTGCGGGGTACCTAAAATCGTCCGCTTTCGATTGATCCAGGGTGTTGTTTGAAAAGACCACCAGCTTTGAGTTTTCAGTACTTGCCCGAAATCCGTTTGCATATCCCCCAGGGATATATAGAACGTCCGGTCGCTCCGCTTCCAGGTTGAATGTAAATATTCGGGAATCTTTACCGGAATTCTCATCATCTATCTCAACGATCTTCACTTCAAAGGAGCCCTGGGCACAGTAGAACCATTTCTCCTCAAAGCGGTGCGCCTGCCAGGCACGTACGATGCGGGTTGATGCAGGCCTGATCACGTACATTCTTTGAACAGGTGCCATATCAAACTCATTATACGAGAACAGTCCGCCGCGTTCATCCTGATTTGATGCACATACTATGAGATGGGGCACCTGCTTATTCATGTCCTTTCATCGCTTCCTGGATCACCGGGAGTTTAATGAGCAGCTCTTTCATGCCTTCAGCATTGAGCTGGGCAGTATTATGTGAGTGATAGTCATCAACTTTTGACACATCAATTTCACCCTCAGAAAAATATTGGTTGTAATTCAAATTCCGGTTATCGGCAGGAATACGATAAAAATCACCCATATCTTCGGCCTTGATCATTTCCTCACGGGTACAGAGTGTTTCATATAACTTTTCGCCATGCCGGGTTCCAATGATCCTGATCTCATTATTTGCCTTGCATAGATCCTTAATTGCCTGAGCCAGGTCACCGATCGTCCCGGCCGGAGCTTTATTTACAAATAGGTCACCCTGATTCCCGTTAGTAAACGCAAATAAAACCAACTCCACTGCTTCCTCCAGTGACATTAGAAAACGGGTCATATTCGGATCAGTCAGTGTTAGCGGACTTCCTTCTTTTATTTGTTTAATAAACAAGGGGATAACCGAACCCCTCGATGCCATCACGTTACCGTACCTCGTGAGACAAACGATCGTTTTATTATCTATAATATTTCTTGAAGCGGCTATGGCCACCTTTTCCATCAAAGCCTTCGATATACCCATAGCATTAATGGGATAGGCTGCTTTATCGGTGCTCAGGCAAATTACCCTTTCAACATTATTTGCTATTGCAGCATCAATCGTGTTTTGGGTTCCAAACACATTTGTTTTGGTAGCTTCGATGGGAAAAAATTCACAAGAAGGAACCTGTTTTAATGCGGCGGCATGGAAAACATAGTTTACTCCGCGCATGGCTCTTTCAATGCTCCCATAATCGCGAACATCGCCAATATAGAATTTCAACTTCTCACTCTTAAGCTGATTACGCATATCATCCTGTTTCTTTTCATCACGTGAAAAGATGCGTATCTCCTTTATGTCAGTATCCAAAAACCGGTTAAGTACAGCGTTTCCAAAAGAACCTGTGCCGCCTGTGATCAATAAAATTTTGTCCAGAAACATTAATGTTAATCTTTAATTAGGTGGAAATTGTTTTTAACGAGCTCGTCCTTATCGTCCGGAGAGGGATAACTAATCAGTACTGCCTTGTAGACTCCCTTAAATACAAAAAAGCTCCCCGCAGCCGCACCAATAATCCCGAATTTATTGACTAGCTTCCCAATATCATCAATCGATCCCGCACCACCAAGAACTGTTAACGGCAGGCTGGTAACCGAACGCATTTTTTCGGCAAGGATCATGTCATAGCCTTTCATCATCCCATCATTGTCAATGGAGTTGATGACTATCTCACCTGCACCGAGCTCTTCTAACTGCTTCGCAAATTCGAAAGGATTCCTGCCTGTTGCCTTTTTCCCATTATGAGTATAGACTTCATAACCACCAAACATCTTTTTCTTTGCGTCAATAATTACCACGACGCTCTGGCTTCCGACACGCTCAGCCATCTGGCTTACTAAGCCCGGATCTTCTACTGCAGCAGAACTAATTGCCACTTTTTCGACCCCGAGATTAAATATCCGCTGAGCCTGCTCGGCCGTTTTCACACCGCCGCCGTAACATAAGGGCATCCGGCACTCCGCCGCCCAGTGTTCTATCATTGTGTAATCAGGCTCCCGCTTCTCAGAAGTCGCATCAATATCCAAAATGCAAAGCTCATCAACCTGTTTCTCATTAAATATGCGAACAGCATTGATAGGGTCACCGACATATTTAGGATCTTTAAAATGAACTGTTTTAACCAGTCCTTTATCCTTTACCAGTAAACAAGGTATTATTCGGGGTCTTAGCATTAGAGATCAGCAAAGTTTTTTAATAATTGTATCCCGTATTGGTGGCTTTTTTCGGGATGGAACTGAACACCGTAAATATTCTCCTTATTAACGGCACAGGAAAATTTGACACCGTAATCAGTGACCGCAATGATATCATCCGCGACGTTACAGTGAAAATAGTATGAATGAAGGAAATAGAATTTTGCATCCTTTTCGAGCTCCGTTAAGATCTTATTTTCTTTCACAGGAACAACATCATTCCATCCCATATGGGGAAGATGCGTTGCATACTGAATGCTATGCTCATCGAATTTCTTCACTTGCGCATCCAGCCATCCTAAGCCCGGTAATTGGCCCTCGTCACTTGTACGGGCCAGCATCTGCATGCCTACACAAATTCCAACGACCGGAACCTTTTTTTCCAGCACAAGCTCCTCGAGCTTTGGTCTCATGCCAGATGCCTCCAATTGTCCCATTGCATAGTCAAAAGCACCCACCCCGGGCAGAATGATTTTTGAAACATCCTGAAGGTCTTGGGTTGTATGAGCTACCTTAAAAGGAACATCCAGCTTTTTATAAATATTAGCAAAAGCCCGGATATTTCCTAGTCCATAATCAATTATTGCTATCATCTGAACAACCTCTTTTCCAAACCGAACGTACGCATCACTTTAGTACCCATAGAAATAATACCCTTTTTATTCTTGTAATCACGGTACGTTTTATTCTCCTCCTCAAATATGACCTGTAACTCATCTACCGACAAGCCAAGCTTGTGAGCTACGTACTCGAATTCCTGTTTTAAGAACTGCTCATCCAGTTCAGGTTTGGATATCCTCTCCAAAGCCTCTTCTCTCGTCATCTGGCCAGTCAGAATTAAACTCGAAAAATGAGCCCGGCGCTTCTCGAAACCGAACTTCCGGGGTAACCAATAATCTTCATAAAACCTCGTAAACCGCGATTCGTGATGCTTGTGTTGAAACCTTTCCCACCCAAAACGAGACTCAAGTAAGTCTTCAACGTCCTTTTTGATATATGGCAGCATGTTAAGAGGTTTGAATACTTCCATCCCCAACACGTATTTATAGTAGAGCTTATAGGATAGAACATCTACGATCGGGAAGGTTTTGAGTGGCCTTTTCCCAAATCTCCTATGAATATCTGTGACTAACGTCCTGTCAATCCCGGCATAGCCGCCCCACTCCTCTGGCTCTCTGCAGCATTCCGTCGAGATATTAGAACCGGTTAAGACATATTTTATTTTATTCTTTTTAGCAAATTTATAAAGCGCTGAAAAGAAAGCGTAATCCTGAACCAGGTCCTGATCAGGAATTTGTGATTTTAGGAAGGCAACCTGCAAATCTTTTACTTCTTCCCAGTTAATTACCTCTGTATAAAGGTCCAGGTTCAGTCCGTCAATTATCTTTTCAATATTTCCCACGGCCTGCTGGGTATTCCAGCCAGCGTCGACATGAAAAACCAAAGGCCTAAGCCCCATTATTTCCTTGGCGACATATACAGCGTAGGAGCTATCCAATCCTCCACTCATTCCCAGGATACAGTCGAAGTCTTTCCCTTTTCCTTCCTTCCTGATCTTCTGGGCAACTTTCATCAGTTCCGCCTGACCCTTCTCGTCGGTATGCCAGTTCGGCAGCATGATATTGTGAAAGTTGTGGTAATAATCTGAGATGCCATTCTCATCAAAGATAATATGGGGATCAGAGGTATCCATAATGGTTTTGGTGCAGATCTGGTATTCCATATTTAGGCTGTAGTAGAGTAGAGATAAAAAGGAAAGCAAAATATTTTATGCTCAATCACTTTCAATAATTTTCTTGATAGAATTTGTATAAATAGAGGTTCTGTATTTATTATAGGCAAGGTTTCGGTTTGCAATGGCAAATTCTAACAAACCATCACTATTTTCAACCGTTTTTTCTATAGCTGTAATTAGTGACTGAACAGATTTTTTGACTACGGCGTAACCGTTGACATTATCAGCAAACACTTCAGGGATACCACTATGTAATGTAGTGATTACAAAACAACCTGTAGCATAGGCTTCCAGAATACTTATAGGCTGACCTTCATACGGATAATACGTTGGCAGGCAAAAGACGTGGGAACTACCATATAGTTTCTTTTTTTCTTCGCCTCTAACAAAATTACCGTAATAAATGATTCCTGTATGACCCTTTATTTTTTCAAAAAAATCCTTCTTTGATTTATCACTTTCAAATCCACCAACATAAACAAGTTCAACCCTTTCCCGAAGTTGCGGAGATAATCCAATATAAGCATCTGCAAGTTCATCATACCCTTTACCATATAGTAAATTACTTAAATACAGTATCCTTATTGGCTTTCTCTTCGAGAATTTTTCCTTAATCTCCTCTTCATCGATGAACAAGAAATCTTCGGCAAAATTGGGAACCTTATAAATTCTCTCTTTAGGTATAACTGTTGAAAATGTGTCAGCCTGTGATTGTCCTTCTACTAAAACACCTTTGATACGACTTATAAAAAACCGGTTTAATTTGGACTGAATATTTCCTTTCTCAAGTATGCTTTTCATTCCCGCCCCACCAAGCATATGGATAACTATCTTGTCTATTTTTTTAAAACAAATCAGATAGATAACCAGGTCTTTTAAATTTCCACCAAAGGATTCTGAAATTGAAAAATATATTAAATCGAATTTATTCTTCTCCCGGGCTATTTTTTTAAAAAACCCCAGTATTTGAAAAAGCCTTCCAAATGAAAAAAAACCGCTTTTTAAACTTGTTTTATTCAGATTAACGGTTCCAATCTGGTGCACTTTAGACAATTCGTTCAGCAATACTTTAGTAGCTAAAGTATTGCCATTTATTGGAGGAGGAAGCGGTGCTATAAATAAAATCTTCATAATAGTCTAAACTTTCTTAAACATAATGCGAAGAGAATTGTGAATAGTATTTAAAAGTCCTTTCGATACCTTCCTCAAGTGAAAACTCCGGCTGCCATGATGTAATAGATTTCAATTTAGAAAAATCTACCCTTATATCACCGGTTTCAATTTTTTCGTAATTTGCAGGCCAAGAAACATATTCAACTTTACCGTTCTTCACGCAATTCACAACAGCGTGAACCATATCAGAGAACTTAGTAGAGTGCCCGGAGCCCACGTTGATCACTTCTCCAATTGCAGCTGGAGACGCCGCACATTTCAGCATTGCAGTAACTATATCATCCACAAAAATATAATCCCTTAGTTGTGAACCTTCTCCAAATATTTTAATGGTATTTCCTTCAATCGCCTGTCTAATAAACCAGCCAACCAACGAATACTTACTATGCTTAATCTGTTGTTTAGGACCATAGGGATTGGTAAGCCTTAGTATAGTACAGGGTATTCCAAAATCCTTATAATACATTAAAAGGTATTTTTCTGAAGTCAGTTTATGAACACCATACAAACTTAAAGGATTAACGGGGCTATTTTCTGTTAATAACTCCTGCTCCACCTTACCATAAACCATTCGAGAACTGGAAAAGACAATTTTTACATTTCTATTCACCTGACGGCAGCATTCCAGAATATTCAGCGTGGCTGTAGCATTTAAGTCCAGATCTTCATATGGCATACTCAAGCTATCAATATAACTTACCTGCGCAGCTAGGTGAAAAATGATATCTGTTTTCTCTATCAATGGCTTTAGAGTTTCGATATCTCGCATGTCTTCAATAACAATATTAACCTTGCCTTCTAGGTGCTTTACATTATAAGGATTACCACCATATAATGGATTAAGGTTATCAATTAAGGTTATATCAGCGCCAAAGGATGATAGTCTATCAGCTAAATTACTGCCTAGAAAGCCTAACCCGCCAGTAATTAATATTTTTTTATTCTTAAAATAATTTTCCATAGAGCTTTAGATACGGCTACCCGTTAGTTTGAAAATCACCCTTAAATGACCCATATTGTTCGAGGCGCAAAGATAAAAAAAAAATCGAGTGTTTATTTTTGGATACTATAAAACGCAGCCGAAGGCTACAGTGGGCTACATTTAACTAATAAGCTAAATTTTCTAGCATTTCAATAGCCTTAGCACACTGTTTACCCGAATTTTTGTTTTGGAGAATAAATTCTCTGGCCATTTTGCCCTTGTCAATTAATGAGGCCGGGGGTAAATCGCAAACAGTAGTAATTGACTCTGCCATACCTATTATACCTTTGGAATCAATCGTATAACAAAAATCAAAATACTCCTCAGGTATACCCGCAAGTCTATACATTAGAGTTGGTGTACCTGAAGCAAGATATTCCATAGTTTTGGAAGGGAATGAATAAATATTATACTCCCCCTCGTTATTTCTGGGATTGATAAGTAATGATGCCCTAGCCTGCAATTCAGAAACCTTATTTGCATCAACTATACCAAAATATTTAATTCGACTATCCTTCAACGCCCTCTGACTAACTAAATCCGCACCTACACCTCCCCCACAAATCCATAATCTGTAATCCGTAGACTTAATTAAATTGAATGCGTCTAAAAGGTGCTTAATACCATACTTCAGATCTAAGGTGCCGGTATACAGCACAATTTTAACATTCCCAGGTTGAACTTCCTTTCTAACCACATTGCTTAAGGTATCATAAAGGCCTTCTATTCTAACCCAGGGTTTCTCCTGAATTTTTAGATAATCAACCATCTTATCTGATAAGACTATAAAACAATCAATCTTAGACAATAATTTATAAAACGCCGGCTTTTCGAAATACCTTAGATATAATTTATAAATTAATGACGAATCGCCTGGAAATTCATGAAGGTCTGGAATAATAACACATATCTTTATTAGCGGGTTATTCTTTTTTGAATCCAAAGCAGCCTTCAAGTAAGCTGTGTCCAGGGAATAAACAATTATCACAGTCTTTTCTTGAGAAGATATTAATTTCTTAAGATGTAATTTCAGGCCCAGATACTTAAAAAGGTTTTTTATTATCGGAAGATTCAAAAAACCAACCATTACGCCACCTCCACCTTCCTGATTATTAGAAAAGCTTGCAGTCCTGAGAAAAATATCGGAATAATATTTAGGAAACCATCCGATAAACGGTGCGGTAATTAGCTGTATTGGTGATCCTAAATTTTCTTCAAGCCCTTTAATAAAAGCCCATTGAAATTTATTGGCTGAATTCTGAACTTGTCTTCTAGACTTCCTTAATATTATATCAGAAAATTGTTTTGGAAAGAATCCTCCTAAAAAAATTAAATTCATTACAAAAGTTAAGATAAAGAGATTACAGACATTCTAATTAATTTTTACTTTTAAATAAAAATAAATTGGTATCAAAAATATTAGAGGTATTATAATACCCCCAACACTGGAGTAGAATATAGCCATTAAGGGGATTTGAATTAATAAAACCAACAAGAACAATTTTACTATGGACATTTGATTGTTAACCGGTCGGTTTACGAGTATAATGTAACCGTAAAATATAGACAGCAATATTGTAATGGCATAACCATAATCGTACACAGAATAAGCTACAAAGCCATTAAAGGTATACCAATGCTGCGGCCACAACTGCATCCGAAGATCCGTATAATCACTTGTACTATAGGATATTAAGTTATACTGGCTCAATATGCTCAACACGGACTGAAAAGTAATTTGGCCGTTGAATGTTGTAAAGCTATAGTGATCAAGGACATACCTACCATTAAAATACCATTGAGATAGATAATCAAAATAACTATAGAATACCGGATCCTGGATTAGTGACTCTTGGGGTATTAATTCTGCATATTGTTTATCGTCGGTAAATCGTTCAAGTGAAACGTAGACAAAATACGAAGAGAATAAAATAGCTGCCGCTGCGATTGAGACTTTAATGACTCGTTTAATCCTTTGTCCTAGAGTAGAATAAAGTATTAATAAAATTGAAACATAAATTAAAATATAATGAACAAATACAGATCTGGAAAAGTAGGTAAGTCCGAACAAAATTATATTCAAAGAAAATATTAAGCATAAAACAGAAAGCCAGATCTTATTTTTACTTAGGTAGTAAAAATGCAACGGAATTAAAAAGTAACTTACATTATAAAGATAGTTTGATATAATTAGCAGCTTTATATTAATTGGTAGGCTATAATAAAATTCAGTAGAAACGCCTTCTGCATATTTGAATGCACTTATATCCTCAACATAAAGCATCACGAAACCTGCAACTGCAGAAAAGATGATAAATGGGATAACAGATAAATAGATTAAGATATATGTCAGCCTTTTAACCTTAAGTTCATTGAAAGAATAGATTTCCCGAACCTTGGTAATTTTCATCCAAGGAAGAATTATCAAAGACAGGATTAAAAGTGTAAACAAAATATTGAATGCGCTAAAAAAAGAGTCTATGGGATAATCCAAACCAATTAAAAAGCTCCCGGCCAAGGAAATTATCTGGATTCCTATAAGTAATAAAGCAACAGATCTATTCTTTAAAAGAATTAGAATAATAAGAAGTAATAAAAAGTATATTAACATAAACGAGTTTAGCCTCCAAGTTCAAATACTGATTGAATTACAATCTTATCTGAGGGTTTAAAAAAGTTTATCGTTGACGGATAAATCCTTTCAGATAAAATTCTCTTTAGCTCAGTTGATTCATCGAATAAATACACATTGCTATGTCCAAAGACTCCGCTTTGAGAATCATAATTCATCTTTTTGTAAACAGCAACCTTCTTATTCTGGTTCAAAGCTTCATAAAGCACCGTTGAAATAATTAAAACAACTAACTGAGATTTACTGATTAAGCTGCTTACATCCTCTTCATTTTGAACAATTCTGATATTTCCATGAGCTGAAAATAAATTGTTATAGTAATTAACTATCTTATATTCATTAATATGAAGTTTGTAAACAAAGTTTAAAGAAGGATTCTCCTGTGCCATTTTTAATGTAAGCCTGGATAATTCTTCTCCGTGTATAATGGTAGAGATGATCAATACACTGTTATCACATGCAGTGTCATTCCGTTTAAACAAGATATCATTCCCTATTGAAATAATATTTTTACATGGGATATTCATGTTACTACCCCAATAATCACCATATGTTAACAAATATTCCGGGAAAGCTATATTATTGATGCATGATATTGATGCAGGATAGGTATATAAAATATTATCAAATTCAATGGAAGCATGTTGCAGTTCAAAGGTAAGAACACCTAATTTCTTCGCAGCCATGACAGCTCCTTTTTCATTTCCACGGGATATAAATAATCTTCTAGTATTCTTTACCTTAAAAAGCCATTTGTAATATATATAATCTGCCTGAACGGATTTATAAACTGTATTTAAATCATGATAAGTAACTCTGGATTCGCCAAGTGACTGCGTCAATACTTCAGAAATCTTCAAAAATGCGCTTTTAGAGAGGTCCTTTAACTTAAAAAAAATTTTAAAAACAGATATAAAAGCATTATAAGTTTTATACTGAGTCTGCTCCCTAAGATTAGTTTCAATAATAAAACAATTGTGACCCAACTCCAGCAAAAAAGGAATGGCCGATTTGTCAAAATATTTATTATCTGAGTTCAAACCTCTTGATGTAGTGAGAAAAACGTTTCTTCCAGGCCTGGTCAAAAAATAAACAGGCATATTCAATAAGTCTAAACCTAAGCTAAGATAGTCTTTCCACTTTCTCCTGGGAAGTTTAAACAGCTTATCCAATTCCTTCGGAGGATAATAATACTTGAAGTAAATATGCAAGCGCAAGATATCCCAAAGAGGCAAGTCCTCTTCTTTTTCCAAATTAAATAAACCACCTTCAGTCTCCATTTGGAAAAAGCGGTTTAAAAGTTCCACACTCATTTTCTGCCCTTAGTAATATTGTTTCTTTGATATTTTGATACCAGATTGAACTGCCAGCGCCGATATCTCATCATATTTATCGGGATTGTTCAACTTACCCTAACCTATCTACGGCAGGTGCATCTTCATGAGTCGCAAGATAAGTAAGATAGAGCCCAAATAATAAATTAATAGCATTAGCCAATAATATTCCATAAGCAACCCCTTCAATCTTATTCTGGAAAACATAAACGGCTGAATAAGGAAGCGCAACAAGTAGAACAGATAGATTAACCTGATATATAACCATATACTTCCAGTGTTTCATACTCCATAATGCGTTGGCACCAATGACACTACCTTTAAAAACCCCGGCAAAAAGAAGAATTTGCATGGTTGAAATACTAAGTATATAAGTTGGAAAATAAACTTTAACTAGAAAGGGAATTATATAATACCCAACTATTGCCAATAGTAACTGGCCAATAAATAAAAATAAAGTAATTTTTTTAAGATATATCCATAAAGCAATTTTATCATTGTCTTTAGCATACCTATAAGTCATTTGCGGATAGATATAACTTGCAATTGAAGCAGATAGTATTGTAAATGTGCTCAGTGCATAAAAGCCAAATGAATATAATCCAACAGAGGTTATATCTGCATATTTTAATAACACCAATCTATCCACTGTTGTAGATAATTCAACTATGTAACTTAAACCAAATATTGGAAGCCCCACTTTTATAAGTTTAAACGCAACTTCCTTACTCCAGACCAATTTGACTCTAATAGGTCTATATATATGTAGTAAAAGGACATAAATTAAAATTACTATTATCGACTTAAGTATCAGGCCATAATAGGTGTAATACACCACAAGTACCAAAGTGATCAGGTTTACAAATCCGTCAGCCATTTGAATTATCGCCAGATTTGAAAAAGAATTTTTCGATCTGAATGTTGACATCAAATAATTCTGATAAAAGCTGATAGCAATAAATAATGTTATTCCCAACAATCCGAATCTTATTTTAGGATCAATAATTGGCATAAACAAAAAACATAGTACACCGATTAATAATATCGCTATTGAAGAGATAATTGTTAACAATTGCACGGTTCCTGCAATTTGGTTCGCATCCTCTTCTCTGCCTCTGCCATAGGCAGCGGGCAATTCAAGATTCAATCCATTTATCAAGCCAGCCTGGAGGAAAACGGAATATGTAACTGCGAGGTTTAAAGTTGTCCATAATCCCAGGTCATCCGGGGCGATGAACTTTGCTATTATGAATCCCGCTAGAAGTTGAGCAATTGCTTTAACTATTGATCCACCTGAATATAAAACAGGAGTTTTATATCGTCCAAGTAAATTTTGAAATTTAGCTGCCTGTTTATTAATAAGCAAGTTTGATCGGATTAAAAAAGTAGATAATAATAAATCGAAGCTTTGGATCTAGGGATCTATATCGCAGTCCAGCCACCATCAACCATCAAATTATGGCCGGTAATAAACGAAGCCTCATCTGACAAAAGAAAAGTTACAGCGGGAGCTATTTCTTCCGGTCTGCCCATCCTTTTTAAGGGCGACTTGTTCTCATACCTTTCAATAAAAGCAGCTTCCTGCTGATCTTTTATACCACCTGGAGAAACACAGTTTATCCGCACGTTATACTTACCATAATAAGATGCCAGATATCGTGTAAAATTAACTATTCCACCTTTAATTGCTGAATATGCGGCCGGCGATGTACCTCCGTAGCTTTCGTACAACGTAAAATCATTTCCTACCACTCCGTATATTGATGACAGATTAACAATGGACCCAGAGGACTGACCTTTCATATAAACTAACACTTTCTGACACATCAGAAATACACTGTTCATTTGCATATCTACATTCTTACGCCAGGAGTCAAAAGGAATGTCCTCGAATTTAGCACTCCAATCTTTTGTTCTGGGGTAGGCATTATTTACGAGACCATCAATACGGCCATACTTACTAATGACTGCTTTTATCAGTCCATCAACGTCCTTTTCATTTGTAATATCACAATGATAATCTCCTCCTTCATCCAAATTGGTACTAACGCTTATTTCAGCATTAATCACAATGGCTCCACTGACCTTCAATTGACTCACTATATGTGTACCAATCAAACCGCTGCCACCCGTCACTATAATCACTTTACCTTTTAGTCGTTCATTGTACATAGCTTTAATATTTCGAATGCTTCATCAATAGAATTGAATTTCTTTTTCTCACCAACTACTTCGTTTATAAAAAACTTCATTTGATCTTCATAAGTATTAATGATCGTATTTGATGATGAATAAATTATTGCCCCATTATACATCACAGTATTTCTTAACAAGTCTACCACAACTGTACCTTCATCCAGCACTACTTCCAAATTTCTCTTCGCATCCCGTCTATAGTAGTTTAAAATAATACTTACACAAAACTGCGGATATTCAAACAAGAAGTTGGCATAGTCAATGGAAGAGATTTCAAGGGTTGATTTACTCGTTTTAGTAGCTGTTACCTTGCTTGGATGACCGAATAACCAATATGTATAATCTACTTCGTGAATCAGATCTATATGTACCCCTCCACCCATTTCCTTGTCAGCACTATAATTTTTCCTGAAATCTGTTCCCGGACGCCATTCAGGCAAATACGAGCCACAATAGCTGTTCACTTCATTAATACGCTTTCCCTTAATGAACTCTCTTAAAAAATTCATACATCCTAAAAACCGCAGGTTACAGGCTACATAGGTGATTATGTTCCGTTGTGAAATTTCCCGGAGAATTTGGACATCATTTGTATCTATGCTGTTAAATAATGGCTTTTCAATAAAAAGTGGGAACCCGAATTGTATAAGATCTAAAATCGTCTGCTTATGGGATGCTGTGGGGTTTGAAATAATCGCAAAATTTATATTTAACGTGTTAATTTCCTTCAGATCAGTAAGATTAATAATGCGCTCTATATCTTCCTTTTTACCCGGACTCCGAAGGGCATAGATGATCCCATCAGGCCATAGATTTCTGATAACAGCAATGTGTTTCATGGCAATAGATCCTAATCCCACTATCAGTACTGTCATTATATCGCAGAATCCAGAAGATTATTTTCCATTAAAAAAGACATGATCGTAAAATCAATCGGATGGTCCAAGTCAAAACATACATGAGGCACGACGTAAATTAAGGACTTATCGGTGATAGCTTTTTTATTTCGGTCGTCAAAAAAATTTGATCTATAGATATAAAATGATGCATTCATGTCGTATACCCTGGGTGCAGACTGCCTTGTAAAAAAAGTGCCTGTTTTGCAAGTAGAAAAATATCCCGATTCATTCTGTTCAACCATATTAAAATATGGGTTCCTGTTTGCAGGACTTACTGAAAAAATATTATAGGCTTCAGGATCATTTTCCAATAGAGTAAACGCTTTCTGGATGTCTTCAATTGTCCTGAGAGGAGATGTAACATCAAGATCGATAATATATTTATATGAGCGGTTATTCTTGGATTCAGAATATTTCCGCACGTCATTAATTGCATCTATCTTACCTGCTGAATCACCTGATAAATAATCAGGTCTGGAATAGTCAATGTCAATATTGAAACCGAATTCCCGTACAATATTCTTTATTTCAATTGAATCGGTTGATAAAACTAAATCAACATCTTCATTTTCTGCAGCATAATTACTTGCCGTGTTCAGCGAATAATAGATCAAAGGCTTGCCGTTCAAAACCATGATATTTTTACCGGGTATACCTTTTGATCCACCTCTGGCGCATATTGTAATTAAAATGCTCATACTATAGCTTAATATGTTTAATATCTTCCTGCGCTTGCTTGAAGTCCTCGTGTTTGCCTATATCCAACCAATAACCTGTTATTGGGTAAGTGATCAGTTTCATCTTTTTCTTCAGCACCGCCTCCATTAATGCTGTTACATCGTAGAAGGTCCCCGGCGGGATCATTGAAAGCAATTCCCGTTTTAAGAAATAGATTCCTGCATTAGAATAGTAAGTATATCTTGGCTTTTCTTTCAGAGAAGTAGCCAAATTCATTCCATCAACTTCTAGAACAGCGTATGGAACATCTACATGATATGAAGTGGCTGCAACAGCCATATCAGCCCCTGATGCTTTGTATTCTTTATAAAAATCGGCGAGGTCAATATTTGTTAAAATATCACTGTTCATTACTAAAATATCATCAAAGCTAAAATCGTCTATGAGCAGAATAGACCCAATTGTTCCAAGGGGCTGATCTTCGCGGGTATATTTAATAGTTGCCCCTCTATTGACACCATCACCAAAATAATCTACCAGTTGATCTCCTAAGTAATTTATACTTATATTGATATTTTTAATTCCAAACTTGATAAACCGGTCAATATTGTATTCAATAATTGGTTTACCTCCAACTTTAAGTAATGGCTTTGGTGTATTCTGAGTTAAAGGCATTAACCGCTTGCCCTTTCCTCCCGCCATCAACACAGCATGGGCGGGAATAATCGTATGTTGGTACCTGAAATTCAATATATCTACAATTGCACCATCTTCGGTTAAAATTGGGATAATTTTATAATCACGTTTCTTATAATCCTCAAGTTCCTCCAACGAGTAATTGCTCAGCTGAATAGAAACCGGATTCTTCTGTATAAACTTTTTAAGAGAATCCTCAAATCCAAGATTACTAATAAACCCCCGCCTCAAATCGCCATCTGTTAATGACCCAATTAATCTGGAATGCTCATCCAAGACAAATAGGATTGAATCAGGCGCGAGATCATTTAATTTGGTAAGAGCCGCTCTTACAGAATCATCCTGCTGAATGCAGTGTCTATCTATTATGCTCATCTAAGAGTAAATTGTTGAATTTCTTGATAACATGTTCTTTCAGATCCACAGACTTAAGGACCTCAATAATTTTTTCACTAACAAAACCCTCCCCATATGGGTTGACAACGTTCCGGACCTTTTCTTTAAAAATCTCATTTTTTGCTTGAAGGAAAGCTTCATTTATGCTCTCAACTCGAGGATCACAATTAATTACGCTAGTCGCCTGAATTCTTCCGGCCTGCCTGTCACCTATATTAATAGTGGGGATCTTTAAGGAGGGCGCTTCTATGATACCACTTGAGCTATTTCCAACTAAGGCATCGCAAACGTTCAATAAGGATAAAAATTTTAAAGCCCCTAGAGAAGAAAATGATACTGCTTTACCGGGATGCGTTTTAACATACTGATCTATCATTTCATTTATTATTCTACCATTTGTATCAGCATTGGCCTTGGTAAAAATAAAAAGACTTGATTGCTGTTGATCAATAGAATCTAACAGTTGCTGAAACTGTTCCCCGGCGGATATTTTCCCAAGAGTTGCCGGATGAAATGTTACTTGGTAGTTATACTCTAAAAACCGGACCCCCAGATCCTTCTCCAAATCTTGCTTATTTAATAAGTTCAGATTCTGAATATTATCTAAGCCAATTGCGCCTACATTAAATACATGCTTAGGATTTTCGCCCAATTGAATTACTCTATTTCTATAAGCCTCTGTTGAAGTGAAATGCAAATGGCTCATTTTACTTATAGCGTGACGAATGGCATCATCATATGCACCTTCGGTAATCTCACCACCATGAAGATGAGCGATTGGGATTTTAAAAATTAACGCAGCCGACGCTATTGACAACATTTCATAACGATCACCCAACAAGATCAATAAATCAGGGCGAAGATTAGAAAAGGCGTCTGCATACCCGATCATACCAAGTCCCATAGATTTTACTATGCCTTGAGGGGTATCAGAGGACAGAAGCATTTCTACTTTAGCATCTATTTTTAGACCATCATTTTCAATCTGCTTATAAGTTAATCCGAATTCTGGCGATAGATGCGCGCCTGTTACTAAAATCTGTAACTGCCAATCCGGTTCCACTAAAATCTTATCAATGAGAGGCTTAAGCAAGCCATATTCAGCACGCGTTCCTGTCGCTACGCAAATTTTCATGGCAGTAATTCTATCAATTCATCTTCCTGAAAATCCCTTTTTGCGATTTTTCCGATTACTTCATCCCACCTATTGGGGGAAATACCATTCCCTGGTCTTTTGACTGTAATATTTTGCTCCGAAAATATTTCACCCTTTCGGATCGGCTTTTGAGCAACAATACTTTTACGCGCGACACTCATATTTTTTTTCTCTGAAACTGATGGTTCTTTAACACCGGAGCCGGATATTGCGATTTCAACATTTCTGATTGCTACTACCATTGCCTTTAATTCTTCCGGCTCTAATGATGCGAGATGGTCTGGCCCCTCCATTGTCTTATCGAGAGTGAAGTGCTTTTCAATAACAGCAGCTCCTAAAGCAACGGCAGCAATTGGCACCTCAATCCCTAAAGTATGATCTGAATAACCAACAGCAGTATTAAATCTATCCCTGATATGAAGCATGGCTTTCAGGTTTACATCGTGCATAGGTGTTGGATATTCCGTATTGCAATGCAGAATAGTAATGTTCGCTTTTGAAATACCTGCAGTTAAAAATACGCCCATTGCCGCTTCAATTTCCTGAATCGTTGACATTCCAGTAGATATAATCACTTCTTTAAATAATTCAGAAGCTAATCTTAAATAAGGAACATTGGTAATCTCACCGGATGGTATTTTAACCAGCTCCAGACCTATGTCAGATAAGTATCTTAATGAATCTAAGTCAAACGCGGTAGAGAAAAATTTTACATTTTTTCTCTTACAATAGGAAATCAAGTCTTCATGATCTTTCACGGATAATTCCAATTTCTTAAGCATTTGAAATTGAGATTCAGCCGCATCCCCTGTATTTAGTATTTGATAATCCGCCTTTTTTGCGAATTTAGAAACTAAGTTTTCAGATTTGAATGTTTGAAATTTGACGTAATCAACTCCCGCAATTGCCGCTGCATCTATTAGCCTTAGTGCGTTTTCTATACTTCCATTATGGTTAACTCCTGCTTCTGCGATTATAATTGTATGTTTCATTATTTAACGCCTTTTTGCTGGGTGACCTATATAAATTCCAGGCTCATAAATATTTTTTGTTACAACAGCCCCTGCTCCAAGTACAACTTCATTACCTACAACTATATTGTTAGAAATTGTTGTATTACTGCCAACAAAGGTATCTGACCCAATCACACAGCCCCCATTCACAATTGCGTGTGTAGAGATATGTGTATAATTTCCAACAACGACATCATGTTCTAAACTACATCCGGTATTCAAAATACAATTGTCGCCTATTATTACAGCTGCGTTAATTATCACCCCATGCATTACAATAGTTCCTTTTCCAATTTTGGCATATTTAGAAATATGAGCATTGGGTGATATTACCGTAGCTAGCTGAGCCTGATGCTGCTCTAAAAGATGAAATATTTTTTTTCTAATAGCTACTGATTTAATCTGACCAACAGTTATCAGGAAATGACAACCTTCCTCTTTATATTTTAAAATATCATTATCGGTTCCAACAATACTGTAATCAAGGATCTTTGTACCAGCTAATTCCTGCCGATCAAGTATCCCAACTATTTCATACTCTTCCAAACACTCCAATACATCAATGCATGATTTGCAATGACCTCCGCCTCCAATTAAAATAAGTTTTTGCTTCTTCATTCAAAGGATGGTTTATTGGCCATCAAATTATAGCAATTTAATAAACCGGTTTTATAATTAATATCAAACCCTAAATCCACTTGGAATATTAACAACCCTGTCTGCCAGCCAAATACTATTAACTAAACTGCCGGACTGGCAATTCTTAAACATGTTCAGGCGAGGTAATAGTTCCCAAACTGGCCGGGTCATTACCCCATTTCTATTTGAATAATCTAAAAAAGCATTTCTTTCTTCCAGATCGTTAAAAACTAAAGCATTAAGCCAATAATTGGATCTAGCGTTCTCCATTTCGTTTACTAACATGACATCCAAATTGTCAAATGCATTCCTGTAGGCTTTATTCAATTCCCGCTTATTGTCTACAAAATGATTTAACTGCTCTAATTGTGCACAAGCTAAGGCAGCATTCAAGTTTGGCATTCTGTAATTATATCCAATCTCATCATGTACAAACTCCCACTTATGAGGGATTTTAGCTTGAGTTGTTAAATGCTTGGCTCTTTTAGCAAGATTCTCATCATTAGTTACCAATGCACCTCCTCCTCCACACGTAACCGTTTTATTTCCATTAAAACTAAATACGCCCATTCGGCCGAAAACCCCGGTATGCTTGCCCCGATAATAACTTCCTAACGACTCTGCTGCATCTTCGATTAAAATAATGTTCCATTCCTCACATATTGTAACGATCTCGTCGATACGGCAGGGTAAACCAAAGGTATGCATTGGTACACAAGCGCCGATTCTTCTTCCAGTCAGTTTGTTATAGGTGAAGCCATCAGGTTTTTTCTCTGCTGAAGTTTCCAAAAAAATTCTTAGTGCTGAAGGCGACATCCCTAAGGTATCTCTATCAACATCAATGAAAACAATTTTGGAACCGATATAGCTAATCGCATTAGCTGTCGCCACAAAGGTGAGAGCCTGAGACAGAACTTCATCTTCTGGTTGCAGGCCCGATAATAACAAAGCGACATGCAGAGAACTTGTTCCATTAACGGTAGCTATTGCATATTTTGCTCCTGTTATCTCCACCATCATCGATTCAAATCGGTTTACATAGGTGCCCACAGAAGAAACATACGTAGAATCTATAGCATCCAAAACATAATTCCTCTCATTCCCGGCAAATACGGGCGCATGTAAAGGAATAAATTCCTGGATTGGGAATTGTTGTTTAACGGAGCTGACGATTGATTTAAAAAGATCGACATCGATATTAGGTGTTTCCATATTAGATATTATAAATGTCTGCTTTGTAGTGTTTTAAGTTTTCGGATTTTCTAAACCACTCAATTGTTTCAGCTAGCCCTGTAGTCAAATTATACTCTGGTTTCCATTTTGTATGCAGCATTATCTTTTTGTTCGAACCAAACAATCTGAATACTTCAGACTTTTCAGGCCGTAACCGTTGATCATCTGATATGATCCTGGTGGCAGGATTAATTTGCTGAACAAGTTCATTCGCTAAATCTGCAATAGAAATTTCTGTCTGCATAGCAATATTACAATCCTGACCAATAAGAGCATCACTTTTTGCAATTTCAATAAATCCGGCAACGGTGTCTTTAACATAAAGAAGATCCCGCGTTGGAGTGAGATCTCCTAATTGTATTTCTTCCTTACCATTTAAAAGCTGCGTAATTATTGTGGGAATTACAGCCCTTGCCGACTGCCTTGGTCCATAAGTATTAAAAGGACGCACAATAGTTAATGGGAGGTCAAAACTTCTGTAAAATGAATCAGCAATGCAGTCTGCCCCGATCTTTGATGCTGAGTAAGGTGATTGCGGCTGTCTCGCATGCTGCTCATCAATTGGTACATATTGTGCCGTTCCATACACTTCTGAAGTTGATGTTACCAGCACACGTTCCACATTCATATCTTTAGCTGCCTGAATAATATTCAAAGTACCTTTTACATTCGTATCAATATACGAGTCAGGAGAGTGATAGCTAAATGGTATTGCAATTAAAGCGGCCAAATGGAATACTACATCTATTTCTTTCATTGCGGTTCGTACCCCATTCGGATCACGTACATCGCCGGCAAAAATCTCAATTTGAGCGAGTTGATCTCTAGACAGGCTATCCAACCAACCCCAGCTATTAAATGAGTTGTAAAACACAAAAGCTCTTACTTTACAACCCTCATCAATTAAGCGTTCAACTAAATGGCTACCTATAAAACCATCAGCTCCGGTGACTAACACTCTTTTATTTAATAATTCCATTACGAATATTTCTAAAAATCATTTTTTGAAAAGTAACTAACCTCAACCAATTGCTCAATTTGTGATTCGAAGGTTCCAGAGGAATAATATTTCAGCGCTAATAAAAACATTATGTCTTTGACTGATGGGTTTTGATTTTTATGATCAATTAACATGTAGTTTTTGATGGGTCCGGTATCCTTATATGATTTCATATTATAGTAATCATATTTTGAGAAAGAAGACACATTATAGTCCTTTGCCAATGCCTTTGTCTCTTCCGCTGAGATAATAAAATGTGACTGATCCTTTATTGATTTTTTGATTATCCCGGAGAAACAATAAAACGGATATTCTCGTTCTGTTTCGTTTAAATCTCTTGTGTTATCTATTACTAAAAACGCCTTGCTATGATTTATTATTTTCGAATCAGCAAAAAGGCGTTCCAATGCTAATTGCTTAAACCAAGAAGATATATACTGAATATTCTGTTTAGTTGTCGATACAATGAAGAATGAAAGTAAAAGTATTAAGACATTCTTCTGAACTAAACTGCTTTTATACATTCCAACCAGCCATACAATTAAAATGGGTGTACTTATTCTCAATAGTATCTGGTGTCTTGTTTCATATCCAGAAAATGAAGGATTTTTTCCAACTATGATATACGCAAACGAACATACTATAAAGAAATAAATGCCAACTAATAACCAGTTTTTAGATAAGGTAAACTTCAAATTGTAAACGGGAAAATTCTTTGAATCTCTTAAATAGTAGATTAATCCTAGTGAAATGAGAATAAAAAAAAGAAATAAATAAAAGGAGGAGCTTATTGTACCGAAAATTTCATAGCCCAGTCCAAATAAAGAATTATTTATAGTAGAAAGTAAATTTTTAGGAAATGCAACCAGACTATAAATAGATATCTCATTATAATTTTCTATTGCGTATAAATTTGAAGGCTTTAAAAATAAATGTCTAAAAGACCAAAATAAAAATGGCAGCAATAAAAAGTCCGTCCAGGAAATTAACCTTCGTAGTATAGTCCTTGATACAATCACTTTATCAGCAGCATAATCTATATATATTGCTATAAACAAAACAAAACCCAACATTAATACAAGAGTTGAATTAAGAAATGCAAAGGAAATGAAGTATACTACTAAAGATGATAACCTAAAGAATATTCCTCGTTTATTCACAAAGAGAATGAAAAAGTAACTTGCTAAAAGAAATAAAAAGAAACCAATTGTATACGGAAGAGAAACCATTAGGATTTTAGCATCATTATAAGGAACGAGTGCAAAAAACGTAGTAAGCCAAAATACCTTATACCTATCATTTAGCAATCCAGACAAAATCTTGTAGAAAATTATGATACCTGAGAACTCAACGATAAAAGTAGTTACATGATATAAAATTGCGGGACTTGAACTCAGGTTTTGGAGATAATAAGTAATCGGAAGCATAAACTTTGCGCCAACTCCATAGTAGATATCCCTTATACCGGAATAGCTCATATTATATATGCACCAATCATCCCAATAAACGCCATTATTGAACAGCATCAAGAAGTTTCCTAGTGCATATAAGAGCAATACCAATCCTAAGGAATACTTATTATTCTCTTTCATTTGTTCGTATAGAAAATAAACTTTAGTGGATATCTATAATTAAAATTTGGCGATTGATTTATCAAAAACAAAATATCTGTTCAAGAAAAAACTCAAGATTCCCATCGGTAAGAGCATTATCGCATTCCCTACATATACATTAATGCCAAGGTATTTAAAGAAAGACAATCCGAAAAGATTACATAAATAAATCAAAGAATAAACGGCAAAAAACCGAAAAATTAACACATTGTCACGACTCCGAAACACGTATGTTCCAATCGACTTAAAATTAAACAGAACACCACAAACTGTACTTATTAACAAGGATATTGGGTAACCTATTCCGCAAAATATAAGAAAAGAAAATAAAGTATATCCGAAAGCCGTATTTATGCAACTCACAAATACAAATCTCATAATTGCATTTTTAAGAAATGGTTTTATTACATTCATTGAGTTTCGTTTTCAAAATTAATTCTTAGCTTTTCAATTACTAAAGGTCGTTTTTTAACCTGAGTCTGAATTGAACCAATATATTCACCTATTACTCCCAGGAAGAATAATTGAACTCCACCAAAAAAGAAAATTCCAATGACAAGTGGAGCTATACCTAATTGAAAATTATACCAATCCAATAATTTATAAATAAAATACGCAAATGCTATTAAAATACTAAAAATCGAAACACTAAAGCCAATGAAGCTTGCCAGTCGCAATGGAAGTTTTGAATGATTCACAAACCCTAACATTGCCATATCGTATAGAGTATAAAAATTATTTTTGGTATTCCCTTTCTCTCGCTTAGGCTGAGTATATTCTATTTCAAGTCTATTAAATCCGAGCTCAGCAATTAATCCTCTAAAGTAAGGATACGGCTCATCCAATTCACGTAATACATCAATAAACTGTTTATCATACAGCCCGAAACCGGTAAAATTTTTAACTAAATCAGTATCTGATATCTTTGTGATTATGTTATAAAAGAGTTTTCTGATCATAAACATCACGCGATTTTCCCTACTTTTATTTTTTACCCCAATTACAATTTTATATCCGTTTTCCCAACTTCTGATAAATTTTTCAATTAAGGAAGGAGGATCCTGAAGATCAGCAACAATTAAAATAACTGCATCACCTTTAGATTGCAATAAGCCATAATAAGGTGATCTTATATGACCAAAGTTGCGCGCATTTACAATTATTTTAACATTCCTGTCTTCTGCAGCCAGCTCCTTTAAAATTTCTACTGTATTATCAGTTGATGCATTATCTATAAAAATATGTTCATATGAATATCCTGGCAATTTAAGAAGCACCTCTCTAACCTGTTGATATAAGTTTGCAACATTTTCTTCCTCGTTATAACAAGGAGTCACGATACTAATTAATTTCATTTTCATTACGTTTATTACGGCAAAGGTGCTCGTGTAACTCCTAAGAGTTAATGCAAATAGGATTTAATAACACCATGGATATATTCATAGTGAATATTATTTAAACCAGGCCAAACACCCAACCAGAAAGATTGATTCATGATGGTATCTGTATTTGTCAAATCACCCACTACACGATGTCTTATATTGGCATAAGCGGGTTGTCGAAGTAAATTACCTCCGAAAAGCAAACGCGTACCAATCTTCTTTTCTTCTAAATGTTGTACCAACATATGACGGTCGTTGGAATCGCCTTCACGCAAAGTCAGTAAAAATCCAAACCAGGAAGGTTCGGAATTAGGTGTAGCTTCGGGTAGGATAAATATTTCCTCAAACTCCTTCATTTTCTCATACAGCAAACCATAATTTTCACGGCGGCGTTGAACAAAATGATCTGCCTTTTTCAGCTGAGATACCCCAAAGGCGGCCTGCATATCTGTAACTTTCAAATTAAAGCCGATATGGGAGTATGTATATTTATGATCATAACCATATGGTAGAGATCCAAGTTGCTGGGAAAAGCGGCAACCGCATGTATTATCTTTTCCGGGCTCACAATAACAATCCCTGCCCCAGTCTCTGAAGCTTTCTGCCAATTTAGCTAATTCAGGATTATTGATCACTACCGCTCCTCCCTCACCCATTGTGATGTGGTGTGCAGGGTAGAAGGAGAAAGTTGAAATATCCCCAAAAGTGCCTGTTTTCTTTCCTCTGAATGTTGCTCCTAATGAATCGCAATCATCTTCAACTACCCACAGATTATACTTTTTGGCTACACGCATAACCTCATCGAGATCAAAAGGATTTCCTAAAGAATGGGCAATCATAATGGCCTTTGTTTTAGGGCTCACTGCCGCTTCGATCATTTCCGGTTTTACATTATGAGTAGCGATGTCAACATCTACAAAAACGGGAATTGCACCAAACTGAATTATGGGATTTATGGTTGTCGGGAATCCTGCAGCCACTGTTATCACTTCATCCCCCGGCCGAATAGCCCGGTCACCCAATTTAGGTGACGTTAAAGTATAGAATGCGACTAAATTTGCTGAGGAACCCGAATTTACCAATAATGCTTTATTGGCTCCAAAATATTGAGCGAACTCATATTCAAATTGATTAGAATAACGGCCTGCAGTCAGCCACCCGTCTAAAGCTGCATCAACTCCAAACAAAATATCTTCCTCATCCAATACCTTGCCCGTAACAGGTATATAGTTCTCTCCGGGAATAATTCTCTGTGTTGACTTGATCCTCGCAATTTCACGCAGGCTCTTCTCTAAACCGGGCTGGTTAATGTTTTGTAACATGGATTTCTAAAATGTAATAACTACTAAAAAATGTAATGAGAATCAGGTGCCTTCCATGTCGATGGGCTTAGCAAATGGTTCCATTTCTGTTATCGGCCTCCCGAATGCAAGTTTGGGATATGTGTTCGTGTGGGGATCAATCATCACCTGTAACAATTGCGGTTTATTACGGTTCTCATCAACCCATAACCAAGAAACTGCCTCTTCAATCTCATCGGGACTACTGATTGTTTTTGAATCTATTTGATATGCAGAGGCAACTTTTTCAAAATCAGGAGCACTGTAGCCCCAATAAGTTGATTGATAGCGTGACTCGAAATAACTATCTTGAAACTGCCTGATCATACCAAGCGTTCTATTGTTCATCACGATTATTTTGACCGGAAGTTTATTCCTGACAATTGTCTGCAATTCTTGTATATTTAATTGCATACAACCATCGCCTATGATTGCAACTACTGCTGCATTGTTGCAAGCGATGCTTGTGCCAATCGCTGCTGGTAATGCAAACCCCATTGCACCCATGCCGCCAGAGGTGAAAAAGCTTTGACCTTTTACAATTTCTAAAGATTGAGCAGCCCACATTTGATGGCTGCCAACATCAGCTAAGTAGGCAACTGCGCTCTTACTCGCGGCCGACAATTCATGTATAAATATATTGGGATTTATACCTGTTGGCTGAAGCTCATTAATATCCGGCCATTTACTCTTCAAATCTTCAATATAGAGTGTCCAGGCTTCAGGTTCAGTAAATCTTAAGGTCTGAATGTGTTTAAAAAAGGCTGGAAAAAACACTCTTAAATCGAGTAAAACCGGGATACACCCTTTAACGCGATTATTTATTTCGCCTTTTTCACAGTCAACGTGATAGATCTTCCTGTTTCCAATGAAGCCTGTATCGGCACCGGTTTGTCTGATATCAAGTCTGCTTCCCAGAACAATCAGGAGATCACATTCTCCAAACGCTATATTAGCCCATCTATTACCGTAGCTACCGATAAAGCCCACTCTAAGTCTATCATCAAAAGACATTGCGTCCAATGCAAGCAAAGTGGTTATTACCGGAATTTGTGTAGTGTAAACGAACCGGTCGAACTCCGCCTGCGTAGAAGAAGACTTCACGCCCCTGCCAACCAAAATTAAAGGTCGCTTAGCTTTTTTAATGTCTGAAATCAAATCGTCAAAGACGCCTTCTGAAGAGAACTCTATCGTTCGCTCGGTGTTCTGAAAGAATTTTGGCTCAATATCAGCACGCTGAACATCCATAGGAATATCAATAACCACCGGCCCGGGCCTCCCTTCTATTGCAATTTGGAAGGCCTGCTCAAAAATTGACGGGATTTCACTAGCATCATTAATTTGAAAACAAGCTTTCGTAATTGGAGTCGCCATGGCAATAATATCCGTTTCTTGAAAACCCAGCTGACGGATGGCCTTTTCGCCTTTTAATTCATGCCGGTTTACCTGGCCGGTAATAAAAATCGCCGGAGAAGAATCGAAGAAGCAGCTTCCAATGCCAGTCAACAAATTTGTTGCCCCGGGACCACTCGTTGCCATCGCTACGCCTGGTAATCCTGTCACCCGCCCATAAGCATCAGCAGCGAAGGCAGCTGATTGTTCGTGATGCATCGTGACTATGTTTATTGACGTACGTTGATTTATAGAATCTAAAAGATGTGTTATCATACCTCCCGATAGCTCAAACACACACCTTATTCCCTTATTTTCTAAAAAATCAGCTATAAAATCTGATGCTTTCATCGCTGCTTATGTTTTATGTAGTACTGAACTGTGCGATCTAACGCTTCATTGAAATCAGTAAATTTTACTTTGCCCAATTGTTTTTCTATTTTTTCGATTGAACCCTCTACATGCATTGACTGGTTTTTTCGATATGGAATTGCTCCAAAGTTCAACTTAAAACTTGGATTTATTTCATTTTTTATGAGTTCTAATAAAGATCTCAACGTTCGAACTTCATTGGATGAAATGTTATACACCCCTGATTCGACATCCTTATGGATTATATTAGCAATGACGTCCGAAAGATCCTGCACATACATATAGGCATATTTCTGTTCCCCATAAGTCAGATCCATCTGCTGTTCACTCAACATTTTACTTATGACTGAAGGTATTAACCAGGTGGAATCTTCCTTTTCGCCAAACACTGCAAAAACTCTTAACCACACCCACTTGATCTCATTCAGAGACGCAAATGATTTTAAAATTTCTAATGAAGCTAATTTGACAGTTCCGTAGGCACTAATAGGTGACGTCGTCTCTAACTCGGAGACTTTGCCATTGATTAAACCATATTCAGCCTGTGATCCTAGGAAAATAAACCTTTTCAATTTAACAGCCGTTCCGATTTCTAATAATGAGATCAAGAACGGTATATTCCTTCCTTGTTCACTCCAATCATCCCGGGAATCCGCAGTCACACCGATCCAAGCACTATGTATAATTATATCAGGTCTTTTTTCAATTATTTCCGCTTGCCAGCTTCCCTCATCCAGAGCAACCCAGTCTATTCGTTCTGAGAATTCTAAGCATCTCCATGGATCCGACTCGATCCTCTTTAAGCCGATAACGTGGAAATTCTGATTGACTAAATTCTCGGCAATGTGCGAACCAATAAATCCTGTTATTCCTGTTATTAAAACCCTAAGCATCTAAGTACTTTAAGATTTGTGATTTCGTGAATTCATTAATGCTTAAACGATCATCGAAAAATTTCGTATACCAATCGAAGGACATTTTTACAGCAGTCCTTGCATTCAATTTGGGCTCCCAATTTAGTTCCGCAATTGCCTTGCTGATATCCAATTTTAATAATCCGGCTTCATGGAGTTGGGTTCCGGAGTTCTCGATCCTGTAACTACCGCTTCCCCATGAGGCTATCGATAGATTCACCATATCTATTACAGGCAAAGCATCCGTTCCATAAGGACCAAAATTATAGGCTTGACTGTAGCTCTCAGGATTGCTATTCAAGCTCATCCCTAACAGTAAATAAGCCACAATAGGTTCCAATACATGTTGCCAGGGACGTACCGAAGCAGGATTTCGAATAACAACCTCTTCGTTCCTAGATAGGGACCTTATAATGTCCGGGATTAGTCGGTCTTTGGACCAGTCGCCACCTCCAATAACATTCCCTGCGCGAGCTACAGCTATCGCCTTCTGATGCTGGCTATAACTCTTGATACTGAAAAAAGAGTTTCTATAAGAGTCAATGATAATTTCAGCGCAAGCTTTACTGGCACTGTAGGGATCATACCCTCCTAACCTGTCTGATTCACGATAAGGATGGTACCATTCGTTGTTGTGGTATACTTTATCGGTAGTGACTAAGATGGCTGAACACTTGTGTTGAAGTAAGGCCAATGCATCAAGTAAGTTCGCCGTACCTACAGCATTTATTTCGAATGTCTCCGATGGTATCTCGTAAGAAAGCCTTACCAGAGGCTGGGCAGCCAAATGGAAAATAAAATCGGGCTGAAATTCAGAAACTGCATTCATTAATGCTTTTCGATCTCTTAAGTCTGAAATTATGGAATCGCAAACCTTATCTCCCTCAATTAAATTATAGAGGTCAATTTCATTTTGCGGAACAAGAGCAAACCCTCTAACTTCAGCGCCTAAAATGCTAAGGGTTTTTAATAACCACGCTCCCTTAAAGCCTGTATGCCCTGTTAAAAAGACCTTTTTCCCTTTATAACACTCCTTTAGCTTATCAAAAATTTTTACCATATTTTCCAGGGTGAGCTTCCTGTATCCCACATTTCATTTAAATCATGCTTATCTTTTAAAGTATCCATTGGACGCCAAAACCCATAATGCTTGAAGGCATTCATTTTTCCGGAAGAGGCAATTTCCTGCATAGGCTCATGTTCCCATACTGTAGAGTCCCCATCTTTTATATAATCAAAGACTCCGGGCTCGCAAACCATATATCCACCGTTTATCCATGAGCCATCCCCCTTAGGTTTCTCTAAAAACGAACGAACCTCATTTTCAGATGACAAATCTAAAGCGCCAAATCTCCCTGATGGCTGAACAGAAGTAACTGTAAAGAGCTTGCCGTGGTCCATATGGTAATCCACCAGTTCTTTAATGTTGATATCTCCAACCCCGTCACCATAGGTTAACATGAATGTTTCATCATTTATATACTTCCTGATACGCTTTATTCTACCTCCGGTCATAGAATTATCACCTGTGTCTACCAGAGTGATTTTCCAGGGTTCAGCTTCAGATTCGTGTACCTCGATCGCGTTATTTTTTAGATCAATGGTCACATCTGACTTATGTAAGAAATAATTTGCGAAATACTCCTTTACTACATATCCCTTATAGCCCAGACATACGATAAAATCGTTGAAACCATAGGTGGAGTATATTTTCATTATATGCCACAAAATTGGCATACCGCCAATTTCCACCATTGGTTTAGGCCTTACCACCGTTTCCTCAGATAACCTGGTTCCTAAGCCCCCGGCTAAAATAACTACCTTCATATTATTTATATTAATCTATATCTTGAGATAAACATTATCAGAAAGAGGATGGCTGCAGCATAATAAATATTCATCTTGTTGCAGATCTGCCCTGTTTTTCGCAAGTCCTATCATTTTAACTTCACCACTTAAACAAATAGCTTTGCAAGTACTGCAATTGCCCGTTTGACAAGAGTAAGGTAATTCCAGTCCTGCGTCTAGACCAGCCTCCAATATGCTCTTGCCTTTTATTATTTCAAGTGTATGTTCTATATTTAGATATTGTAATTTAATTGTGTGAGTATTTATCTCGTTAAAATCTTTTGGGTCTTTAATCAACTCAAAATCTTCAAAGAAGATGTTATCCTGAAGCACCTTTAGTTCATTTAACGCAGCTTTAACCGATTCTTTCAAACCGGCAGGACCACAGATATAATGTTGCGAATTACCTGTATCCACTCCATTGAGAATGCTTAATGCATATTCTTCATTAATTCTCCCTTCAATAATATCAGGATTATCTTCTCTGACAGTGAGTTGTGTAAAAAAATGCCATACTTTGAACTGCTTGGGGTATTTTATTAATAAATCTTCAATTTGACTTAAAAAGATAGTTGATTCATGATTTCGGTTCCCATAAATTAAATTAACAGCTAATAGTGAGTTTGAAATTAAAACTTCTTTTATCAAAGACAGTAATGGTGTTATACCACTCCCTACGCCCCAGAAGTAGATTGAAGTAATATTCTCTTTGGCCTCATAAACAAAATCGCCCAAAGGTTCAATCACTTCTATTGAATCCCCTATTCGCACAAGGTCATGAATATGATTAGAAACAATACCACTTGGAATTCTTTTTATAGTGACTAAAAGATGAGAATCAACACCAGGAGTTGAAGAGAAAGAATATGGCCGTACATATCGTCTGCCATTTATTCTAAAAATTAAAGAAAGATACTGCCCTGCTCTGTATTTTATTTTTCGTAAGGAAGGCTGATTAAAACAGAGAGTCAGGGTGTCATTTGTTTCTTTTCGAATACCGACAACCTTTAACGTATAATTTCTCATTCTAAGCCATTATGCTTTTGAAAATTCTCTTAGAGAATAAAAACATTACCGTAAATAAACCCCCTAAAAATCCCCCAAGTAAAAGTCCCTTTAGTTTTCCAAATTTTTCCTTTTGCAATGGCAGCACTGGCCTGTCAATAACCTGAATCAATGGCGTTTCCTTTCTTAAGGAAACTTTTGAAATCTCCAAATTTTTCACCAGTTCCGTCAATATAGCTTGGTTTGCCTGGACGTCAACTTGTCTTCGCTGCGAAGGCACACGCAATATTTGCCGTGAGGGGTTCGGATTTGGGTTTACATCTAATGATGCTGCAACCCCTGAAAGTGCTCCATTTAATTGTCTTCTTACAGAATCGGTCTGGTGCTGCAGAATGCTTACGTTCTGATAAGATTTTTTAGTTTTCGTTTCGACATAAAAATCAGCAACCTCTTTTACTAAAATCTCCGTAAAGTATTTGGAAAACAATTCATTGCCTGAATTAACCTTTACGGATATGATGCTCAGTTTTTTGTCAATCTTAGCTACCGACAAATTACTTTTTGTTAAAGTTTTATGAAATTCCCCTATTAAACTATCCTGAGTTCGTGTGAATTGTTTCGGATCATTGCCTACCTCGAAAAGCAAATTCTTGAACTCAGGTTTATCCTTCCATTTATCACGAAGCTGATTGAAATCAATATAAAGTTCAACCAATGTTTGCTTTTTCCCATTTACATCGACAGGGGTCAGAAGCGTTTTTTGAATCATGGTGCGCGACTTCATCAGTACCAAAAGATTATCTCCTGAAAAAGCGCCCCCACCAGAACCACCCAAGTCGAAACCAAACTGACTGGCCAAACCCAAAGCGCCGCCCAAACCACCGCCACCTGCTTTGTCATCTTCCAAAGCAAAACTTAACTCCGCTGTATACACCGGTTTCTTGTAAAAGGCGTATGCCAAGCCTATCAATGCGCCGATAATTCCGGCTACAAAAATAACAAACCACTTAGACAGTATGTAGTTCCACCATTCACGGATTCTAAGAATTAACTCCTTTAGAGAGATCTCATCATCATTACCTGAATTCGTGTTATTTAGAATCTCTTTAGGAGACGTGTCAGAATTACCCGCCCCTGCACTTTCTTCTCTTGAAGAAAATGTCAAGAAATCTCCCTGCTGATCGTTACTTATCATATTATTGGATCAGGTTTAATAAAATTACCGCAAGCGAAGCTAAACCAGCGCTAATGCTCACTAATTCTCCAGGAGTGAGTTTGCGCTTCGCATCCTTCGTAGGCACAAAAATTTCTGCTCCTGGCTGAACGCCGGGATAATTATTAAAAAACAACAAGGCTTTCCTGGTGCTTTTAACAGAGCCGTTGGCATAAACAATATATGATCTGCTTTTCGACGAACGGTCAGAGAAACCACCGGCTTCAGAAATATATCTTTTAAATCCTTTGCCATTGTCATAAATTATAGAATTAGGAGATAGTACTTCACCGCTAACCTTGATAGTCTGGAGCTGCTTCGGCACGCGTATCGTGTCGCCCTCTTCCAGCGTCAGATCATAATCGGAACCAGGCTTTGCAAGGATTTTTTCAAGGTTAATCCCCACATAGATATTTCTGATGACTTCCTCATCAACCAATTTGGTTGTGTCAGTAGAATCTCTCTGCAGGCGTTGAAACTTCCGAAGCCTTTCCAGTTCTTCGGTCTTGCTATCTAGTTCATTCTTTTTTGCTGACTTTTTCGACCCTGGTCCTGGACGCTTCAAAGAGGCTCCTTTTGTATAGGCAAGCGCCGTCAAACCTCCCGCTCTTTTAACGAGGTCGGATATGCGCTCGTCCTTACGGACTACCGTGTAGGTTCCGGGGTAAAGAACTTCTCCTTCTATACGTACCTGTCTTTGCACTTCATAGCCGGTCTCACCCCGCACAGACACAATATCAAAAGGCTGAAGAATAAATTTATTGCCCATGACCTTCAGATTCGAATCCACGTCAACCTGATAAACCCTCGCGGTGATTGCAGAGGTCGACAGTACATTACTGTTATCTACCCTTCTTGAAATTTCTATTCTTGTGGGACTGGCACCTTCTTTAAAGCCGCCGGACTTAATGATTAAGTCTTCCAGGCTCATTCCTTCAGAAAAATCAAATGTTCCAGGCTCACGCACTTCGCCATCTATGGAAACCTTGTATTCATCGCGAAGTTCAAAAATGGAAGCGATGGTCACTATATCTTCTCTTTGCAACGGAATATCAGGGCTGGTGCCTGCAAGTATCTTATCTAAATCAAATGATATCAACTGCGAACTGTTATCAGCCTTCAGCCTTGTAATATATCCGCGCGACATGAAGGCATCTTCGGTCACTCCTTCTGCTTTCTGAATGAGCAGGCTGAGAGTCATACCTTTTGCAAGCTCAAACTGCCCGGGACGAAACACAGCCCCTTCAATGGTCACCCTATTCTCGAAGCGATCAAGGATTGGCTCGGCAAAATATTTATCACCGTTTTTAGGCTGATAACTACCGAATTCAGAGGCAAAAACATCTGTGATGCGTCTCTCGCGATCCGTATTTTGGAGAATTTTAATGCGGGCACTATATGCCTGGGTGGTAAAACCACCCGCAAAACTAATCACATCCTGTAATGATTCACCCTGTACAGCTTCAAAAATTGCAGGCCGCTTCACTTCGCCGGTAAACTCAACGCGGATCTTATAAGTGGGAACACGTATAATGTCTTGATCCTGCAGGCGGATGTTATTTGTTTGAAACCCTTTGAGCAGGAACTCATAGACATCGAGTTTACCAACAACACGGTTATTCCGAATAATTTCTATTTCCCGGAAAGAACCGTTTTCTGTAGGACCGCCTGAAGCATACAAAGCATTGAAAGCGGTTGCGAGCGAAGGCAGTGTATAAGAGCCCGGCTTCACCACCTCTCCAAGGAGGGTCACCCGGATGCTTCTGATATTACCTATACCGATGGTGACCTGTGTGCGGCCGCTCCGTATTCCCGGATAGGTAGACGCCAGCCTTGACCGAATCCTTTGCGTGGCCTGGTCAACCGTTAGGCCGCTAACCGCTATGATACCTGCATATTCAACCCGGATGGTTCCTTCGGGACTAACTTCAAGTTTATAATCCGCCTCGTTGTCCCCGGTGATATTAATCACGATCTCATCATCCGGACCAATCATGTAATTCCCAGGTGTTGCAATACGCAGATTGGGTTCGAACGTCAGGTTACTATTTTTGAACAAACTGGCACCGAAGATCTTCGATTTCAATTCGAGCAGAGCCTTTTCAGCCTCAGTTTCAGGCTCCGGCTGATCGTCCTTGAGCGTATCCTGCTCGAAGTTCAGTTCACGACCGGAAGATTTCCTGGTCTTAGACGCTGGATCAGAGCTATCCTTCTCTTTCTGGTCGTCCTGCTTTTTAATCTTTTCAACCCGTTCCCTGAGCTTTCTGATTTCCTCCGGCCTCATACCCCTCGCTTGCGCTACCTGCTCCAGTTGGGCATCCGACAAACCGGTGGACTCCACCTGTCTCATGAATGAGCGAATCTGCTCATCCGAAAGATCGTCCACCCGGACAGTAGCTAAGTTTTGAGTATTAATGGTTTGCGAAACTGCAGGAACAGTAACCAGCACCGCAAAAAGCAGTATGATTATTCTGCAAATTCGTTTGTGTGTAATAGCCATTTAAGTATTTATCTTTTTTTGCGCAAGTGGCAGATAGTAGAAGAAGAAGTAATTTGTTAAATTGGTTTATTTATTCGAAATAATTCATCACCGTGAAACCACCTTGTTTAAGATATTCGTCCTTTTTCATTAAATGAAGATCTGAACCGACCATATCCTTTATCAGTGCAGCAAGATCATATTTGGGTTTCCATCCCAGCTTGGTATTAGATTTAGAAGGATCACCTATAAGCAGGTCAACTTCTGTAGGACGGAAGTACTTGGCATCCACCTTTACTACTGTTTGTCCCAGCTTTAGCTGTGATGTATTGATCCCCAGTTCAGCACACTTCTCATCATCAAAGTTAATGATCACGCCTTTTTCGTTTTCGTCCTTGCCGCTGAATTCAACTTCAATACCCAGCTCAAGGAAACTCATCCGGATAAAATCACGAACCGTGGTAGTAACGCCGGTAGCGATAACGAAATCCTCAGGTTTCTCCTGCTGAAGGATGAGCCACATTGCTTCGATGTAATCCTTTGCATGGCCCCAGTCTCGTTGTGCAGAAAGGTTGCCAAGATACAGACAGTTTTGAAGCCCCAAAGCTATTTTAGCTGCGCCACGGGTTATCTTCCGTGTTACAAAAGTTTCCCCGCGTATTGGACTTTCATGATTGAACAGGATACCATTGCACGCATACATTTTATACGCCTCGCGATAATTGACTGTTATCCAGTAGGCATACATTTTTGCTACCGCATAAGGTGAGCGGGGATAAAATGGTGTAGTTTCACTTTGAGGAACAGCCTGAACCAGGCCATATAGTTCTGAAGTTGATGCCTGGTATATCCGAGTCTTTTGAGTTAATCCAAGCAAACGAACTGCTTCTAATATTCGGAGTGTACCTATACCATCAGCATTAGCAGTATATTCAGGTGTCTCGAAACTTACCTGAACATGGCTCATTGCCGCAAGATTATAGATCTCATCAGGCTGTACTTCCTGAATAATACGAATCAGGTTGGTGGAGTCGGTAAGATCTCCGTAGTGAAGCTTGATGTTTAGATTTTCTTCATGCGGATCTTGGTAGAGGTGATCAATACGATCGGTATTAAATAAGGAACTCCGGCGCTTAATGCCATGAACAAAATATCCTTTTTTTAGCAAGAACTCAGCCAGGTATGCCCCGTCCTGTCCTGTGATTCCTGTAATTAAAGCAATCTTCATTAAGTGATAATATGTTTTTAGGTTAGTCAGCTGATCAGCACACCTGATTTATTACGTTAAAAAAAAAGTGGTACTGAACCAAATGAGGGATAAATCCCCAAGATAAAGCGCTGCAAAAGTATTATTTTTAATCGACTATTTGAACTGCAATTTTCAAAACCTTGAGCCTATACTGCCCGATAAGCCAGAAAATGGAGCACCCACCCCGAAGATGCTAACGGTATTTGAAATCCCAGCTGTGCTTATTTTACCAGGTTATTAAGATATTGACCATAGCCACTTTTTTTCAGTGGTTCAGCAACCTGCTGCAGTTCTTCTCTGGAAATAAAACCCATCCGGAAGGCAACCTCTTCTATACACCCGATCTTCAATCCCTGGCGCTCTTCGATCACCTGCACAAACTGGCCGGCCTGCATCAAGGATGCGAAAGTACCTGTATCAAGCCATGCAGTACCACGGCTCAAAACACCCACTTTCAGCTTTCCAAGCCGGAGGTATTCTTTATTGATATCCGTGATCTCATATTCACCACGCGGGGATGGCTCAACATTTTTAGCAATCTCCACAACCGAATTATCATAGAAATACAAGCCGGGAACTGCATAATGCGATTTCGGATTCTCAGGTTTTTCTTCAATAGAGATCACATTATTATTCTCGTCGAATTCCACCACGCCGTAGCGTTCCGGATCAGAAACCTGATATGCAAACACTACTCCTCCATCGGGGTCGTTCATCGTTTGCAGCAGCCGGGATAATCCGTCACCATGAAATATATTGTCTCCCAGGACCAGTGCAACTTTATCCCTTCCGATAAATTTTTCCCCAATCACAAATGCCTGTGCCAGGCCGTTAGGCTGTTCCTGCACCGCATAGGAGATATCGCAACCTATCCGGCTGCCATCTCCCAGCAGCTTCTCAAAATTCGGGAGATCATGAGGAGTTGAGATGATCAGAATCTCCCGAATACCCGCGAGCATTAGAATGGACAAGGGGTAGTAGATCATCGGCTTATCATATACCGGCATCATTTGTTTGCTGACAGCCAGTGTGAGAGGGTGAAGCCTTGTACCTGAACCTCCTGCTAAGATTATTCCTTTCATGCTAGTATTGAGTAATTAGTATTTAGTGGTTGGATCACTATTCCTTAAATTCGATATACATTTCGCTAAACTCTCTCTCCAGTAGGGTATCTCTATCTTCATTGCAGCCTTTATTTTAGCTTTGTTCATTACGGAGAATGCGGGCCTTCTAGCCCGTGTAATAAATTCCTGGCTTGCTACCGGCGAAACCTCTACGGGCATCTCGCTCAGCTCAAAGACAGCCTTTGCAAAGTCGTACCAGGAAGCGACACCTTCATTACTATAGTGATAAACACCATATTCATTACTCCCTATCTCAATAATATGGAGTATACATGCTGCCAGGTCGATAGCATAGGTAGGAGTTCCAACCTGATCAGAAACAACATTCAAACTGCTCCTTTCACTACCAAGCCTGCGCATCGTTTTAACGAAGTTATTACCGTATTCTGAATAAAGCCAACTCGTTCGTAGAATAAAATATTTACCTGTTTGCTCGGCAACGACCGCCTCGCCTTCCAGCTTGGTTAATCCATAGACGTTTACCGGTTCAGCAAGATCGGCTTCGTTCAATGGCAATACTGAATTACCGGCAAACACGAAATCTGTAGACACATGTATCAGGACGGATCCGAATTCATTACAAAGGCGTGCCAGATTGAAGGCCCCATCTCTGTTTATTCTCCCTGCTAATTCAGGTTCATCCTCCGCCTTATCAACTGCGGTATAGGCAGCACAATTAATTACATAACCGGGTCTTTCCCTTCCAAAAATTTCACGTAGTAATTGGACATTCAGGATGTCGGCAGATTCCTTATCTGGGAACACAAGACGCTGCAGTTGCGTTTCTTTAGCCACTGCTTTCAGGCATTGACCAAGCTGACCCGATGCTCCGAACACTATGACTTTAATCATAGACCGCTTTTATACAATTCAAAACCGGGATTTTCCCGGTCCTTGTCAGAAACAAGAATGTCGGCTTCCGGAAGCTGCCAGTCGATACTTAAAGTCTTATCATTATAAAGGATTCCGCCCTCCGATTGCCTGTTATAATAATTATCGCACTTGTAGAAGAATTCCGCATTTTCGCTCAGAACAGCAAAGCCATGGGCAAAACCCTGCGGAATAAATAACTGCAGCCTGTTTTCTTCACTCAGTTCTATTGAAAAGTGCTTCCCGAAAGTTGACGAGTGCGGGCGCAAGTCTAATGCAACATCTAGCACGGCACCCTTTAAAACTCTTACAAGTTTGGCCTGGGCATGCTCACCCTTCTGAAAATGCAGGCCGCGAATAACACCGTACGAAGAATATGATTGATTATCCTGAATAAAGTTGACTTCTTGCCCGACCAAGTCATTGAATCTCTTTTGGTTGAAGCTTTCAAAGAAAAACCCTCTCGGGTCGTCGAAAACTATGGGCTTTAGCAGAAAACAGTCCTGCAAAGGGGTCTCAATTAGTTCCATCTATCTTTCCGTGTATTGCTTCTCGTAATAGGTCTGGTAATTGCCGGAGGTTACATTATTTAGCCATTCCTCATTGGAAAGAAACCAGTCAACGGTTTTTTCCAGGCCTTCTTCAAACTGCAAGCTCGGTTTCCAGCCTAAGTCATTCTGAAGTTTCGACGAGTCAATTGCGTAACGCAGGTCATGGCCCGCACGATCAGTGACATAAGTTATCAGCTTCTCAGAAGTACCGGCATCACGGTCTAACTTTTCATCCATGATCTTGCAAAGCAAACGGATCAGGTCAATGTTTTTCCATTCGTTATGTCCACCCACATTATAGGTGGTACCGCTTTCGGCATTATGAAAAATCACATCGATCGCCCGTGCGTGATCTTCTACCCACAACCAGTCACGAATATTCTCACCCTTTCCGTAGACCGGAATAGGCAGATTATTCTTGATGTTATTTATTGAAAGAGGAATTAATTTCTCCGGAAAATGATAGGACCCATAATTATTCGAGCAATTAGAGATTACAGCATTTATACCGTAGGTATCCTGGTAAGCTCTTACAAAGTGGTCAGAACTCGCTTTCGATGCCGAATAAGGGCTGTGTGGATCGTAAGCGGTTTCTTCGGTGAATAAGCCGTCTTCACCCAATGTTCCATAAACTTCATCTGTGGAAACATGGTAGAACCGTTTATTCTCATAATCACCTTTCCAATGTTTCCTTGCAGCATTAAGCAGGTTAACGGTACCCACAATATTGGTCATTACAAAATCAAGTGGATTGGTAATTGACCGGTCAACGTGCGATTCAGCAGCTAAATGAATCACCGAATCGAATTTTTCTGCAGTAAACAGTTCATCAATAAACGCGGCATCTACGATATCGCCTTTTATAAACCGGTAATTCGGCTTATCCTGAATGTCCTCAAGATTAGCCAGGTTCCCAGCATAAGTAAGCTTATCCAGGTTGACTAACTGGTAGTCTGGATACTTGTTTACAAAGAGTCTGACCACATGAGAACCAATGAAGCCGGCACCACCGGTAATTAAAATCTTTTTCAACATCTAGTTTCAATCAATCGGCGAAATTAGTAAAAACCTAGGGGTTCTCAATATTAAAAGCATTACTCTAAGAGGTAATCCAAACCTGGCAAAGGCACAATTTCTTATCATTTACGCATTAAGAGAATTACGTCTTCGCTGATTCCAGCCTTACCTTTTCTTCAAGCTCACGGTACCAGTCAGCTCCATATTTGCGAATAAGTGGTTCCTTCAAAAATTCGTAAACAGAAACTTTCAATTCGTTGCCGAAGGCACATGCAGGGCTGCAGATGTTCCAGCGGTCATAGTGCAGAACGTCGAACTCGGGATAATTGGTTATGCGAATTGGATAAAGGTGACAGGAGATTGGTTTTTTCCAGGCTATTTTCCCATCCTCATATGCTTTCTCAATAGCGCACTTTGTTATGCCATTTTCCCAGGTTACATAAGCGCATTCCTTGCGGGTATCCACACAGGGGGTTGTATAATCGCCTTCAAAATCCTTGACAAAAGTTCCGTTTTCCTCTATTGTCGCGATGCCTTTTTCGGTCATATATGGCTTAACATGCGGATAGATCTCATCCAACACAGCCAGTTCCGAAAGTTCCAGAGGTGCGCCGGAATCACCTTCGATGCAGCAGGCGCCTTTACATTTGTTAAGATTACAGACAAAGTTCTCTACCACTACGTCCTCATGCACCAATGTGCTCTGTACTTCGATCATTGTTTTTCTTATTGAGCAGCCATTAAAGGAAACTTAAGCCCGGACGCGTCGGTCAATTCCATGGTAACCGAACCAACGAGTATCTCTGCATGGGCTTTTACAGGAATTCGGTTATTATCATCAGTGATCCAGAGATAGAGCTTACTGCCTTTGCGAAAAATACGGCCCGATTGAATGGAGGGACTAAACTTTAGGCAATTAAATGTACCCAAAGGGGTTTTAACCCTTTCCTTACCCACATACTGAACGGTCAAATTCGCCACCGAATCATCGAGGAAGTAATCCATTGTAAATTTATCACCCGGGCGAATTTTTGTCAGGTCAAGGCTCCGTGCAAAATAATAGGCCGACACGATGTCAAAGGTCTGCCCATCGCCTTTAAAGTCGCCCTTATTTGTAACAATTCTCTTTTCCCTTTGATAGAAGCGGGCTTTATCATTCCGGCGATAATTTGCCTCGCGAATATTTTCAGTGTAGAGGTATGGAACAAGTTGTGTTTTATCAATATAGGAGTCATAGCGGTTTCTCACTTTATAAAACACGTTGAACGAACCCGCGGTGCGGCCTTCAGCTGTAAGTTGAAAAACGGGACGGTTATCGAATTTGACGTCCGTATCCTTAACTTTTAACGTCGCCTCTGCCGCAGTCATAAAACCATACTTGAAACGATATTTCAACTCTTCACCTGCCTTGAATACCGGCTCTTTTCTATTAGACAATTCCTGGGCAAACAAGGTTATCGTAAAAAATGATAGGGTAAGTAGTAGTATTAATTTCTTCATAACTTAAAATTGATAATTACAGCAAAACACTGATACGTCCCCTGTTTTAGACCTGAAAAATGAAAGAAAGATTAATTGCAAACGGATAGCATCAATCCTTTCTTTTATAAATAGGGACAGTCGAACACGGCTCCCCATACATAATGCTTTTCGCAATTCCGATAAGTTTTGAGCTTATCTGTACAAAAGCTGACACCGGCACAGCGATATCGCCGCAACCTTTAACTACAACACGCTGATCCCTATATTTTTCCAGATCAAGCCTGTTTAGGGCCTGTTGGAACAACAGCGTTTCAAGAGTTTCCAGATCGCCAAAAGTTACTGAGGCAGCATAGGGTGCAAGTTTAGCCGAAAGCAGCATATAAGCCCATGTAGGCACGATGGCATCTGCAGAACAAATGATGGCTACATGCTTACCAATGTATAGTGACCAATCATGTTCTTTAACAAATTCCCGAAAATCCTTTTCCCTAAGCATTAGCCCATGGAAGAGATTATCTTTAATATCGTACAAAATCCTTTCTCCTTCCGGATAAAGGTCAGCGAGGTCAAAACTAACCAAACCACTCTGTGCAACTTTGTTTACTATATTTTCCTGGATCTGCATCTCGTTTCCTGCTGGTTTAGATAATAGAACGCTCCAATGATTTGTGAAAGCTGGTTCAAAAAAAAATCCGGAAGTGCTGTTAAGCTCTTCCGGATACAAAGTTAATGATTTATGATGTTAAAAGAATCTCACGCGATTGTCTTTAATAGCCGCCTGATCACGAAGGGCTTTGAACGCCTCTGAAGCAGCCCGCTGAACCAATGCCTGCGCCAACTGCACTTTTTGCTTGTAGACATTACTTAACGGGGCCGGACTACTGAATCCTTCCACCGCAAATACATATGCCCCAAGTTCCCCTTTTACCGGCGTTGATAGTTTCTTCGGCTGTGAACCAAACACCGCCCCGATCACTTTGTTCTCCTGACCTACACCTGGTATCACTGGATTAGCAAACACAATATTCTGAACGGGAACTGCCGGTTTTCCAACTTTTTGAGCAACCTGATCGATACTTGAAGTTCCGTTCAATGCTTTACTAAGTTTCTCAATCTGCATTTTTGCTTTAACATCTGTTTTTACCACAGATTCAATCTGGCTCTTCACCTGCTCAAGGGGAAGGAAGCCTTTTTCATTGATGTTTGACAGTTTGGCAACGACAAATTTGTTGTCAGTCTCAAAAACCTGGTTCGAAACATCTTTGCTATCAGCTTTAAAAGCCCAGCGAATGATCTCACGCGGATTATCCAACCCGACTACTGATCCCTGGTTCGCAGTCACATTTTCAGCCAATAATTTCCGGTATCCACCCTTCTTAACAAGTTCATCAAATGCTTTCGCGTCATCCGCCGAGCTTAAGAATGCTGATGCTTTGGAATAGGCGTCCTGCTCAGTCTTGCTGCTGCTTGCCAATACCTTGTCAATGACCGCCGCTTTCACCAAACGTGAAGATCCCTTCTGAGATTCAATCCGAATAACGTGCACTCCAAACTGCGTGTTGATAACCTTCAGATCTCCTGGTTTACCGTTAAAAACCGCATCGTCAAACGCCGGGACCATTGCACCACGGCCGAAGGTTCCCAGGTCTCCGCCTTTTTCCTTAGTACCATCTGTACCAAACTTTGCAGCCAGTTCGGCAAATGATGCACCCTTTTGGATCAGGTTTTTAATTGAATCGGCTTTCGCCTTTGCCTTATCAATACCGCCTTCGGTAGCCGGGTTAATTAATATGTGACTTGCTTTAACGGAATCAGGACCAATCTTGGAATCAATCACCTTCGCCACGTAATATGTGCCGTTATTGTACACCGGTCCTACAAAAGAGCCAGCAGCTGCATTGAATACTAACGAATCAATTGCCGGATCAAGTTGTCCCTTGCGAACATAAGATACCGGAATTTTAGCATCCGAATTCATAGCAACGAACATTGAATCGTTTTTGGTGGTCTTCAACTCAGCCAGCAACTTCTCAATCTGCTGTTTTGCTTCAGCTGAATCAGACTTGGATGGATTGGCATCGAAAACCACATATTCAAATGTGCGTGTTTCTTCCGCGTTCTTGAATCTTGATTTATTTTCGTTGTAATAGTTCTTGTAATCCTCGTCAGTCAGTTTAACCTGGTTATCAGGTATCGACGCATAGTCAAGATTCACGTAACGGAAGCTGGCAAGTTTATTCCGCTGGGTGTAATCCTCACGTGCTTCCAATGAAGTCACGTACAGGCTGTTTTTAATTATATTGCTATACTTTTCTGCCAGTTTATTCTGGCGAATGCTCACAAGGAACTGAGTCCATTGCTTGCTGATTTCGCTGTTCGGATCCTGGGACTTAACGTTCTCAAGGAATGAATTAAGTTGAGCGCGATTAACCTGTCCGGTTTGCGGATCACCAAAATTCTGAACAACCTGTGGATCCGGATTCTTACCTGAGATCATATCGTTCAGTTCGTTTTTACCAACCTGTAAACCCAGGCGGGCAACCTCTTTTTCCATCAGTATCTGAGAGACAGTCTGATTCCAGGTATTTTCAACCACATAAGATGTCATCTGAGCATTTAGATTGCTCTGACCCATCTGTTGTTTAAAGTTGTTGGCATTCGCCTCCACTTTCTGATTAAATTCCTCAATGGAGATTGTCTCCCCCGCTACTTCCCCGACCACATTCTGGCTGGCCTGCCAAAAAGGAGTACCAACTTGTACTGCATCGCCCAATAAAAAGGCAACAATTGCAAAACCGATTGCCCCTACAATTATTGCACCGGCACGATTTCGCAAAAAACTCATTATTCCCATATCTAACTTTTATTTTATTTCTCAAAAAGAGGCGCAAGATACACTTTTTGAAAAAATATACTAAGACAAAATTCTGATTACCAGTAACTCTTTATTCATACCTCAGAACGTTTGTTTTTATTGCTGAATGCCCCAGCACTAACCTCAGAACCCCTGCTTCTCCGTTAAACTTAAATCACCCGTCGACTGGGTAATCTCATAATATGAAAAGTTCTGGTTCGCCCAGAAACTTGTTCCATAAATCGTGTTACCCTGTGACGTAACACTTACCATTTTACCGGACGTGAAACGTCTCTTGTTCTCGTCCCAGATAAGTTCATCCGATTTAAATGTCTCCCGCTTCTCATTCGTTGCGACCACATTACGCCTGAGTTCCACCTGCTTTTCGTTTTCCCGCCGCAGGGCATAATCCGCAACAACCCGGCTATTCTCCTTCATAGCCGGATTAAAGAAGATAATGGTCACCCCCTTCTTCATCTCATAATAGGGATTCTGGGTCTTAAAGTGAAGAAGCTCCGGAGTGATTAGCTTAGCTTTAACTTGTGCGGAATCGCTATATATGATCTCCACCCCTGTGGATTTATCGACAGGAACAGATACCTTTTTTGATGACACTTCCTCTACATCCCGGAGGTCATTTTCACAGGAGGTCGCTGTTAACAAACATACCGCGAACAGGCTGCCGAAGATGTAGACCCTGGATTTCATGGATGTATTTTTAATCAAATTTTGGTTTGATGAACCATCTGTCATTCATGGTGAAACCAAGAGTCAGATTAAGATAACGTTCGCGTATCAGGTTGTTTTCAAGTGTGCCGCGCTGTCCGATCTCTGCCGCAAAATTGACCCTGTAAAAAGTGCTCCGGTTTGATTGCAGAGGCAGCCCAAGTCCAAAAGTTAAACCATACTGATCGATATCATAATTGTTGATGTTCACATATGTCTTATCATATTTGAACCCGAAACGGTACTCTACAAGCTTAAAATAATTACTTACAGATGTTGGGTCGGGAGTAAATTGTCCCCCAACGGCAAAACCATACGTGTCGTTTAATCCCGGGTCATCAGTGCCCGACCTGAAGTCAGACCACCTGGCATAAGAAACATCAGCACCCACCAGCCAATAGTCTGTCTTCTGGAACGCAAATCCAAAACTATGTGAAAGAGGTAAATGCAATTTTTTAGTCTCACCCTCTGTGAATGTTGTGTCAAGGGCCGGTGATTCGTTACCCACTGAAAAATCCTTTGTGTAGCGGGTAGTAGTCGTAACATTTTTCGATGTAAGGTCGCTGCCTGCATTCCCTGAGTAGCCTATGACGAGCTTGGTAGTTTTCGAAAGGTTACCCTCATACTGAAGACCATAATCAAAGCTTAAGCCGCTGACACTTTTACCTTCCTCAATGCGGGAGTTAAGAGCGCCAAGGTCTTCAGGAAATTCAGCCGAACGTTTATGCTTGATGTTTCCGAATAAATAGCCAGCATTAAATCCAAAATTCAAATTTTTTCCAATACCAAATCCATAGCCTAAATACGCCTTGGATAAGCCGCCGTCACCACTGTAAATATAATCCACCTTGGATCCGGCAACAGTACCCGAATTTTTATACTCGTACCCGGTTAAACTGACCGGCAATAGGCCAAAACTGATCGCTGACTTAGCATTAACCGGCACACCGATAGCGAGATGGTTCAGGGTAGCATTGAAGCTATTTTCTGAGATATCCCCCTTGCTTAACTGTCTCAGATCTGTAGTAAGTCCAATATCAAATGTCGTTAGCTGAATAGCTGAATAAGAAGCCGGGTTAGACAGGTTAATATTGCTATACGGACCCGGCTTGCGGAAACCATTGCTTAATCCGGTAGCCTTGTTCTGAGGAAGAAGTAAGCTCCTGAGCTCCCCCAAACCAAACTGTGAATAAGGTGAGCTGGATGTATTTTGAGCAGTTGCCGAAACCGTTGAAAGAAGGAATGCTGCAAATGCAATATTTTTAAAAATTTTAATCATTATTTTGATAGATAACTTCGTTTAAGCCAATTAGAACCAAATGCGGCTCGGTTTTGAAAGTGTGGGCAAAGATGCTATTTTTCAGCCGAGTATCAAAGTAGTTTGCATCCCCCCCACATAGGATGATCTGAAGATCCGGGTAATGCGAACTGTAAACTTCTATAAAGCCCTTAACCTCCAGAAATGCACCGTTCTGCACACCAGAAAGCATAGAAGTAACGGTATCATGACCGTGCCAGTCATAGAATTGTTCATCCAGGTTTATCAAAGGCAGACGGCCTGTTAGCATATGCATAGCATTGAACCGCATCGCCAAGCCCGGAGAAATGCTGCCGCCGCTATATTCTCCGCTTGAATCCACAGCGTCATAGGTAATACATGTCCCTGCATCAATACTGAGACAGTTCCGGTCAGGATATAAAGAACGTGCTCCTATTACCCCTGCAAGCCGGTCAAGACCCAGCGTTTCAGGAGTTCGGTAGCTAAGATTAATCTTCTTTTGGGCAGTAGCTGAAAACCGGGTATAGCGTGTTCGGTCGATCAGTACCGCTTCCAGTGTGCTGATGTCGTCCCTTACAGATGAGATTATACTGCCTGTGATCTCGTTCTGGTCAAGAAGCCTGTTTATGAGGACTCGATCAGCAGATTCATGGGTTTCAAAATGACAGATTTCCCGGTTATTGAACACGGCTAGCTTAGTACGTGAATTACCAATATCAACAACCAGGTTTGCCATTAAGCATTGACCGTTTTTAATATCGATTCGAATATCCCTAAGCCATCCTGGTTTGCAAGAATGGAATCAGCTGCTCGTTCCGGATGCGGCATCATACCAAAAACATTACGAGTTGAATTACAGATACCGGCGATATTAACAAGTGAGCCATTGATATTCGAATCCTGCGTAATATTTCCTGCCTCATCACAGTAACGGAACAAGATCTGATCGTTATCCTGCAGCCCTTTCAACACATCCGCATCTGCAAAATAATTTCCTTCGCCATGGGCTATCGGAATCATCAAAGGCTTTTGAAGGTCAAGGCCTGAAGTTATCAGTGAGTTGTTTGTTTCCGTTTTGAGGTAAACATTATGACAGATAAATTTTCGGTTACTGTTATGGAGTAGCGCCCCGGGAAGCAAACCGGCTTCCGTCAGTATCTGAAAACCGTTACAGATGCCCATCACATATCCGCCCTTACCGGCAAACTGAATTACCTCCTGCATCAGCGGAGAAAACCGGGCTATCGCGCCTGACCGCAGGTAATCACCGAACGAAAAACCGCCAGGCAAGATAATAAAGTCCACGCCCTGAAGGTCATGATCTTTATGCCAGAGACGAACAACTTCCTGCCCCATAATATGTTCCAGCACGTAGATTACATCTTCGTCACAATTAGAACCAGGGAAAATAACAACTCCAAACTTCATGAAGCAAAGCTATTCAATTTTTAAGACTGACGAAGAGTGCATTTGTTAAAAAAGGTTAAACGGAGTCGCATTTTGGAGTTGCATAACGAATATTTATGCTTGGGATCATCCGGCCGACTCCTTCTCAGAATATTTGAAAATAGATGATTGTAAATAAAAGCAGAAGATAAAGACATTCATAAACCCATCTCTTCTTCCCTGCCTGCACAAAATAGTAGGCCATCATTACTGCTGCCGGCGGTGCACAAAGCAAGAAATGATATAACCGGAAATCAGACTTGAGGTAAAAGGATATCAGGCCAAGGACCAGCATAAAAAATAGAAGCTGGTAAGACTTTCGGGTTTGCACAAAGCTTCTGAAAAAATTACTCCTAAGTTGAAAGATTCCCAGGGCAAGTATCATGACTACAGGAATAAGCACCAGATAGTCATACCAGTTAATACGAAAATTTACCGGGAAAGGTGCAGCCAATGGAAGCCATATTTTATAAAAAAGTCCCAGGGAATTATGCCAGTAATAGTAAACGGCCAGGAAAAAGAATACTGTGATGAATCCGATAATTCCCGCCAGCCATTCACGCCAATAGAAAGGCCGGAATATCAGGAGACTTATCCAGAGCAGGGGCATCATTGCAATGAATGGGAAATAGATCAGGGTACCAAGGGCGACCATCATTCCGAGGTCAAACATCACAGCTCGTGCGTCATCCCTTCTGTAAATACTCAGAAACTTTTCAATCATCCAGAGAAGAATGAAATTACATATGAGGGTGGGGCTCAGAAGAATAAAAGGTGTGAACAGGCTACTGGCCGTAACGAAAAGTAAAGCCGGCAGAAACGTTGGCTTACCTAGCAGGTTATACCCGTTAACGATCTTGTTAAATATGAAAGCCTGGAGAAGCGTGATAGCCAAGCCAATTAGAATGTTGGCATAGGGAGTAAACGCGGTTTCCAGCGGAATAGCAATCAGGAACCGGGCAAATGGTTCAATGAAGTCAAAATTTAATTTTTCGGGTAGTTGCAATAATACACCCGCTCTTAGTAACAGGGCAATTCCGATTAAAAGCAGAATATTTATTGGATTAAGACTTCGAAATTGTTTAATCATGCTGATCTGGAGAACACGGTTTGCTTGGCAATATCAATATAAAAGGCCAGATGAAAGAAATGAGCCACTCACACTGTATTTTTTCACCAGGTTATTGACAATTTGTTCCGTTTCATTGAGGAAATTGGTCTGTACCATAAACGGTCCGGAAAGCCATCTCCGAAGAGCGGGAACGGACTCGTGATCAAGGTGATGCAAAACAGGGACGCCCATCTGGCGGGCGGCTTCGGCATTGCATTGTTGTTCAAACTGGTTCTTCATAGGTATCATCATAACCTTCTTACCAAGAAACAAAGCTTCTGATGGGCCTTCAAATCCTCCGCCTGTGAGCAGGCCATGAGAATGTACAAGGCTGTGGTTGAATTCCTGATTTGATACCGGGTTCACCCAGACGTTCTCCTGCCGGTATTTTATCTGGGAATGTTTGGAAAAAACCTCCCATTTCACTTCCGGTATTTGTTGCAGGTATGGCAGCAAATGCTTGTCGTCAAAAGAAGGCAGGTAAACAGTAATATGTCCGCAGTCTGTAGATTCCTGGTTACGAATCTCGCTGCGAATAACCGGCGTGTGAATAAAATCATCATACGGTTTGAAGTGAAATCCGATGTGATGAGTGGTGGGTGCATAATAACGAAATATCAGTTCTGCCCAATTAAAGCTGTTGGGTGGCCGCGGTGTCTTTTTTGAAATGAACGAGGCCTGATGGCTGAGGGAAACGCTCGGTAAACCCTGTAACCTGCAGCCCCAGGCAGTAACAGGTTCGAAATCATTAATGATCAGATCATACTGTTTTAACGGAAGAGACGTTATATCTTTTCGCAACTGGAAAAGGTTCATATGACGATATGTCTTCCAGTTATTAACCCCGCCCTTTTTTCCAAAGATGAAACTAAAACCATGAAAACGGTATGCCAGGGGCTGATCCAAAGTAACATCAGCTTGTGTCCCGCTTACCAGCAGATCCACTTGTCCGTGCTTTTCCAACAAGGGAACAATCTCCCTTGCCCTGCTTATATGGCCGTTACCGGTTGCTTGTATGGCAAATAAAATTTTCATTCAATGGTTGCTTTTCAAAAGCATGTATCCTGCAGCTCCTCTACATTTATCTATTCAGCGCCATGAAAGACATGAACAGCAATCTGGCGAATATCCCAAAATATATCTGGATTGATGAAGTGCCAGGAAATTTTGCTCCTGTCAGACCGCTATCCTCTTTCCTGCTCTGTGCGAATATTGTCTATCCCGTTAACATCAATCATCTGGCCAAGCATTGAGTGAATGCGCTCTAACTGCATCAAGTGATGTTTTGTATGTATCTGGATAAACCGGAACCATTGAACTGCATTCAAGAGCCCTAGTCGCGGGTGCTTGATCTTCTGATTTGCTGAGGCTTTAGTTACGTAGGGCGCGACTTGCTCAAGCCTCGACCGGAACTTAACTATCAGATTGCGAGCCTCCTCTTTCGATATTTTCTTGACCATGGCCGCGATCCGCTCCGGAGCTTTGATCCTCCCGGGAGGAAACCGTCCCGCCAACAGAATCAGAGCCGCCAGCCAATTGATCCGTGCGGAAGTTTTTCCGGCGGTTCCATTAATACATTTCTCAGCTGCTACCAGCGAACCCAGGTTAGACTGAAAAATATGGGAGTAAACCTCGGCGTAGGACCAAATGCCAACAGCCGGGCTGCGCTGAAATTCCTCCTCTGTCAGCGCCTCAAGAAAATTTGAATATTTATCAACGTAAGTTAGCAGGGAGCGGTATTGTGACTGGAAATTCATAGTATCTCCATTAACTCCCTGAGTTCGACTATTTCATGCTTCACATCCTCGGGTTTTTCTTTACCCTCAGGATTGAAGAATATTGCCTTCATGCCAAATGCCTGTGCACCACGAATGTCCGCTTCTATACTATCACCTATCATCAAACTTTCGCTGACAGTGGCGCCAGCGCCCGCAAGAGCGTGCTCAAAGATGGCCTTATCCGGTTTGTTGCAGCCCACACATTCTGAAATTACCACCGTGCGAAAATACCTGCCTAACCCGGTTTTCTCAACCTTCATCTCGGTAGACTCCTGGAAACCATTTGATATCAGGTGAAGCTTGTATTTCGCGGATAAATATGTTAAGGTTTCATGTGCATGAGGAAACAAATTAGTTTTTGTAGGGCAGATCCGCACATAGTCATCTTCAAAACTACGGGGAACCCTGTTCACTTCAATTCCCATATCCGCAAAGGTTTTTGAAAAGCGGGTTTCGCGTAAAAATTCCTTGGATATCTTACCAAGATGATAGTCTGCCCATAAAGCATGATTGTTGCGGGTATACACTTCGATAAACGCATCAGCAGAATGCAGGCCGATATCCTTAAGCGAGTATAATTGATACAATTCCTGGAGAGTCTCTTCAGCATTCCGATCAAAATCCCAAATTGTATGATCGAGGTCGAAAAATATATGATTTGTCAATTTGTTAATTTGATAATTTGCCAATGCGGATTCAAATGAAGTGATTGTGGTTTGTTAATATGGCCAGCCGTTAAACGCTATCTTGAATGCCCAAAATTAAGGAAATATATTCGGGGATTACCAGCCATAGTACATACGCGAAATGAAAAGCAATAATTTTTCGTACGCCCCATTGACTCATTAACGAATTGGTTAATCGGCAAATTGAGCTATTCCTTTACACCATACGCCAGGTCGCCCGCGTCGCCAAGCCCCGGGACTATATAGGCTTTAGTAGTCATCTCTTCGTCGATCGCCCCCAGCCATAACCTGGCTTTGGGGAGATTGGCTTTTACGTGTGCTACACCCTCAGCACTGGCAATTACAGAAACAATATGAAGTTCCCTGATTTTGTATTGACGGAGTAATTCCTTGCAGCATAACACCATACTCATACCGGTCGCAAGCATCGGATCAGCTACAATCACGATCTTATTGTTCAAAGTGGGGGTCGAAATGTATTCCATTTCAATTTCAAAATTTCCGGCCTTTGTGACCTTGCGATATGCTGAAATAAAAGCCGAATCTGCCCGGTCAAAGTAGTTCAGTAAACCCTGATGCAACGGGATTCCGGCCCTTAGAATCGTTGCCAAAACCGGTTGTTCTGTTAAGATCGGAACTGTGGACGTTCCCAGGGAAGTCTCAAACTCAGTGTCAATATACTCCATGCCTTTGCTTATCTCATAGGCAAATATCTCACCCAACCGCTCCATATTTTTTCTGAATCGCATTGAATCCTGCTGAATTTGTGCATCGCGTAATTCCGCGAGAAAATGGTTGGCTATCGATGAAGTATCACTAAGTAAAAATTCCATGCAGCTGAGGTTTGATGTATAATTCATTAAAATTAGAAAAGTTTGATAAAAACGCGCCTGAACCGGTTTTTCTTTTTAGAATAATCGACGAATCATCATTATATCACTCCAGTGTACAGACTTACCTCTATCACCCCCGGGAATTTATCATATTTATGTCATCAAAGCGCAATTCAGTCAAATCTTGAAGCCTTGTTAAACTAAAATTTAAATTTCATCGTATTTATATCTGAACATTATACATGGATGTTCATAAATAAGGTTTGATTCGGGGGAGTTGCTAAAAAGCAGCTCCCTTGTTTTTTGTAACAAATCCGAATGTTGAGGGTTATTGCATTCCGAACCCTCAATTCTAGTTTGTTATATTTGACTATTCATGGAATTTAAGCTTACCTCAGAATACCAGCCAACGGGCGATCAGCCGGAGGCTATTCGTCAGTTAGTAGAAGGAGTTAACAGGGACGAGAACTACCAGACCCTTCTGGGTGTTACCGGGTCCGGCAAAACCTTCACCGTAGCAAATGTCATTCAGCAAACCCAAAAGCCTACGCTCATCCTCAGTCATAACAAAACCCTGGCGGCTCAGCTGTATGGGGAGTTTAAACAATTCTTTCCGGAGAATTCGGTTAACTATTTCGTTTCATATTACGATTACTACCAGCCGGAAGCCTATATCGCTACGACCAATACTTATATAGAAAAAGACCTGCAGATCAATGAAGAGATTGAAAAACTAAGGCTGCGAACAACATCCTCGCTCATGTCGGGCAGACGTGACGTGATCGTTGTATCCTCTATCTCCTGTATTTATGGTATGGGTAATCCGGAAGATTTCTCCAATTCTGTATTCCGGTTTGCCGTGGGAACTAAAGTAAGTCGTAATGCGTTTTTACACCGCCTGGTTGAGATCCTCTATTCACGAACTACCACTGATTTCAGGAGAGGAACCTTTCGGGTCAAAGGAGATACAGTGGATATCTACCCGGCCTATATGGATTTTGCTTACCGGGTTTCTTTTTTTGGAGATGATATTGAAGAGCTAACTTCAATTGACCCCGCGACTGGCAAAACAATTGAGAAGATGACGCACCTGGCCATCTTTCCCGCAAATCTATTCGTAACTCCTAAAGAGCGCTTCACGCAATCCATCTGGTCGATACAGGAGGAACTGGAATCAAGGAAACAGCAGTTTGTTAATGATAAGCGATTTCTGGAAGCAAAACGGCTTGAAGAACGGGTTAATTACGACCTTGAGATGATCAGGGAGCTCGGTTATTGCAGCGGTATTGAAAATTACTCTCGTTTTTTCGACGGTCGCCTTCCCGGGATGCGACCCTTCTGTCTCCTGGATTACTTCCCGGAGGATTACCTGATGGTCATTGATGAAAGCCATGTAACGGTTCCACAGATCAGGGCTATGTACGGAGGCGACCGCTCACGTAAGCTGGCATTGGTGGATTATGGATTCCGCCTGCCAGCCGCACTTGATAACCGGCCTTTGAACTTCAACGAATTTGAAAAGCTGGCACCGCAGACCCTGTATGTAAGCGCCACTCCGGGCGACTATGAACTTGAGAAAACCGAAGGCGTAGTTGTCGAGCAGGTGATCAGGCCCACCGGACTACTGGATCCAACCATTGAGATCAGACCTGTTGTGAACCAGGTAGATGACCTGCTGGATGAAGTCGACAAGACGATCAAGATGGGAGATCGTATCCTGGTGACGACGCTTACCAAGCGTATGTCCGAGGAACTCACCAAGTACATGGACCGCCTGGGAATTAAAGTACGATATATACATTCAGAAGTTAAAACCCTTGAACGGGTGGAGATCCTCCGCGGCTTACGCCTGGGTGAGTTTGACGTGCTGATAGGTATCAACCTGCTGCGCGAGGGACTGGATCTTCCGGAAGTTTCACTGGTTGCAATCCTGGATGCTGATAAGGAAGGCTTCCTGCGCTCGGAAAAGTCGCTCATTCAAACCATTGGTCGTGCCGCCCGGAATGACCGGGGCAGGGTGATCATGTATGCCGATACCATCACGGACAGCATGCGGGTGACGATCGATGAAACCAACAGGCGCCGGGACAAACAGATCGCCTATAACTTGGAGCATGGCATTGTACCAAGGACCATCGGTAAATCCCGCGAAGCGATCATCGAACAAACGTCGGTAATGGACTTCAAAGGTGGCGTACAGAAAGCATATATTGAAAAAGAGATGACAGACAGCCTCGCCGCAGATCCTATCGTACAGTATATGACCAAACCGGAACTTCAAAAATCTATCGACAAAACGAAAAAGGACATGGTCACAGCCGCCAAAGAAATGGACTTCTTATTAGCAGCCAAACTTCGGGACGAAATGTTCGCGCTGGAGAAAGTGATGGAGGAAAGGTTTAATTAGATTTGACATGTGAGATATGAGATTTGAGATACTAATCCTTTCAATATGCAAAGCCAATATCTCATTTCTAATGTCTCAAATCTAATGTCTCAAATCTAATGTCTCATATCTAATGTCTAATATCTAACATCTAACCAATGAACGGCCAAAACAGAAAAGACATTTACCCCGGACTTGAAGTTGAGATTATACTCAAGAAAGACCAGCGAAGCGGCGCCCGGACCCGGGGAATCGTACAGGCCTTATTAACCAGCTCGGCTTTTCATTCAAGAGGAATAAAAGTGCGTTTGGAAGACGGCCAGGTGGGCAGGGTGATCGAAATTATTGGCGAGGTATAGCCATAGCACCCGGTCATCTTTAGATCATAAATGAAAGCGCTGAATCCCTCAATGAAACATATCTAAAAATATATCGTCTATATTTGTATATAATTTCATTTCATGGCATTAATAAAATTTCTCTTCATTACGATATGTGTCCTGTGGTTATTAAAGATGGTTGCCCGCCTTTTATTACCCATGCTTTTTCAGAGTATGATAAAAAAAGCGCAGAACCATGCCAGCCAGCACTATCAGCAACAGCCCCCGCGTCAGGAAGGAAAGATTAAAATCGACTTTATCCCGCCACGGCCGAAAGAAGAAAAACTCAACAAAGCCGGTGACTTTGTTGAGTACGAGGAAGTAAAGTAATCCCGTATCTAAACCAATAAGTTTCGGGTTCCATTTTGTGCAAAACTTCTGTCTTCTTCTCGCGCTAACAGTCTGTAAATAATTCTACCTTACCTCAGAACTATTTCACCCTGATACTGTTATGGACGGAATTCTTTTCAATGAAAGGCAAAGATTTAACCAATGGTGGCTTTGGCTGATCCTGCTGGCAATTAACGCAACTCTATTGGTGGGCCTTTACAACCAAATCTTCAACCACCGGCAGTTCGGCAATAGCCCTATGGATGACAGCGTATTGGTGATTGTCTCAGCCTTTACATTTGCCTTCAGTGCCTTATTTTTCTGCTTCCGTCTCGATACCCGAATAAAAGACGACGGAGTTTACGTAAGATTTTTCCCGTTTCATCTTTCATTTAAGCACTATTCCTGGGAAAGTATTTCCAGAGCTGCTGTCAGGCGTTACAACCCTATCATCGAGTACGGCGGCTGGGGATTGCGTCTGGGCGCTTTCGGCAAAGCCTATAACGTTTCCGGCAACTATGGTCTTCAGCTGGAATTTCCCGATAAGGGCAAGCTGTTAATTGGTACCGGTAAGCCGGAGAAACTCAGGAAGACCCTTGAAAGCATGCCCCTGCATAATCATTAATTTGTCCCAAATCCCTTATTTGCACTTAACTGGAATAAGAGCAGCTAAGATTTCAGCTTTTTTCTATTTTTGGCGTTCAATTAATTAATACAGAATGAATAATTGGTTTCAACGCAATGGCATACACCTGGCCATTATCGGAGTATTTATCGCCTTATGCTTCGTTTATTTCAGTCCGGTTATGCAGGGAAAAGCCTTGCCACAATACGATGTCCTGCAGGCTCAGGCCATGCAGAAAGAGATTATGAAGGTCAAAGCTGAGACCGGCACGGCCCCCTTATGGACCAATGCCATGTTCGGCGGGATGCCTGCTTACCAGATATGGGCGCAGTATCCTGGCAACGTTACCACCTATGTCATTTCATTCTTTAAGACGGTATTCCCCAATCCCGTAGATACCGTACTGTTATATCTCCTGGGTGCTTACCTGTTATTTAGCGTGTTGCGCGTTAAACCATGGCTTGCAGCGGCGGGCGCTATAGCATTCGCTTTTTCCTCATATAATTTTATCATTATCGAAGCAGGTCACAGCAATAAGGCTATGGCCATCGCTTTCTTCGCACCCATTCTGGCGGGTATCATTCTTACCTTCAGGAGGCAGTATTTGCTGGGCGCGGCCCTAACCGCTCTGTTCCTGGCAGTTGAGATCCGTACGAATCATATACAGATGACTTACTATCTCTTCATCGCGCTTCTTATTTTTATTGGAATAGAACTGTATCATTCGATAAAATCGAAAACGCTGAATGATTTCGGGAAAGCATTTGGTTATCTGTTTGCAGCTACCCTGCTTGCGATGGCGGTAAACGCCGGAAACCTCTGGACCACCTACGAATATGGTCAGGAATCTATCAGGGGCAAATCAAATATCACCACAGACAACCTCCAGCCAAATAATGGCCTTGATCGGGATTATGCCTATCAATGGAGTCAGGGCGTTGGTGAGAGTATTACCTTCCTCGTTCCTAACGCTTATGGCGGCGCTTCAACCCCTCAATTAGATGGGGATTCGGAAGTAGCGAAAACCCTTATCGGGCGGGGTGTACCTGCAGATCAGTCGGCGGCCTTTGCCAAACAGCTTCCAACCTATTGGGGCGACAAGACCTTTACCTCGGGCCCGTGGTATTTCGGAGCTATCATTTGTTTCCTTTTCATCTTCGGACTCTTTACTGTCAGCAGCAGAATGAAATGGTGGATACTGGCCGCGACCCTCCTCAGCCTGTTCCTTTCTTTTGGCAAGCACCTGCCTTTTATTTCGGACTTGTTTTTCAACTACTTCCCGCTTTACAATAAGTTCCGGGCGGTTGAATCGACCCTGGTTATCGCAGGATTCCTGATACCTGTCCTTGCGATACTGGCAGTGAACGAAGTTACTTCAGGTAAGAAAACCGCTGCGGAACTTCAGAAAAAACTTTTTTATTCGCTTTATATCACAGGCGGAATATTGCTTCTGATCGTTCTTATACCGAATGTTATTTTTGGCTTCAAGGCCTCAAACCACCAGGAGTTTGTTGAGCAATTGATGCAGATCACCGGCGGTGACAGAGGCTTTGCAGAGGCTATCGGCAACGCCCTGGTTCAGGATCGCATCAGTCTGGCCAGGATGGACGCTATACGCTCACTTCTATTTGTGCTTCTGGGTGCAGGTATTGTCTGGGCGCTGATAAAACAAAAAATTGGTTCCCAGCTTGCATTCATCATACTTGGCGCTGCAATATTATTTGACATGTGGAGCGTTGACAGGCGTTACCTGAACAATGATAAGTTTGTTGAGAAACGCGTTATGGAGCAGCAATTCCAGGCTCGGGAAGTGGATCAAATGATCCTGCGCGACACAGACCCTAACTACCGCGTTCTCGATTTAACCATCCCGACCTTTCAAAGTGCCAACGCAACTTTCTTCCATAAGACTGTCGGCGGTTATCATGCGGCAAAATTGAAACGTTTCCAGGAAGTTCTTGATAAACAATTCAATAATTCGATTAATGAAGATGTGCTGGATATGCTGAACACCAAGTATGTTATCACAGCAGATCAGAGCGGTCAATCACAGCGGATGGCTACGCGCAGTACAGCGGCAGGTCATGCGTGGTTCGTTTCCCAGGTTACTTACGTAAAAGATGCGGACCAGGAAATGACAGCGATCAGCAGTTTTGATCCTAAAAAAGAAGCCTTCGTTAACGATGAATTCAAGTCATTGATCGACCAGAAAAAACTTGGTCAGCCTGCAAATGCATCTATTAAACTTACCAGCTACAATCCCGATCATCTAACCTATGAGTATACTGCTCCAGTTGATGTTGTCGCGGTCTTTTCAGAGGTTTGGTATGACAAGGGCTGGAATATGTATGTAGACGGCGAATTGAAACCTCATTTCCGTGCTGATTACATATTACGTGCAGCTCAGCTGCCGGGCGGCAATCATAAGGTTGAATTTAAGTTCGAGCCTAAATCCTATTATACAGGCGAAACCATTTCACTAATCGCCTCCATTCTCCTGGTTCTTACCTTAGGCTTTGCGATCTACACCGAGGTTAAAAAGCCCCGCGAGGTAAAGGCAAAAAAAGCAGTGAAAGCAGCTTAATACTGCACCTTCAGCAAACAAATAACCCCGCCGATCTTTAGATCAGCGGGGTTATTTGTTATATGGAATTTCATTCACGGGCATATCATAAACCCTTAAATCCCAGAACCCAGCCCCCTAATCGTTTGTTCTACCGTGTTTCAGGTAATAAAATGCCAGCTTAAGGGCAATTACCGCATGGTTCAGAATATTAGGGACAAGTCCATAGTGTCTGGTAAAAATATTGAATCGCTCTTTCAGGCTCTGCATATGCTTTGCCTTCGACATACCCCCAACCAGATACTTCGCTACATACATATTTGTATTCACAATGATTACAGCTTTCTTCGCTGCCTTGATGATCCAGTCGATATCTGCGCTTAAATGGTAGCGGCTGTCAAACGGATCCGTTAAGTCGCGCCTGATATAGATTGCCTGGTGACTGACGCTCATTCCCTGTTGAAAGCTTTTCCAGGTAAAAGTATTCGGTGCCTTGTGTCTGCGCTGCCCAATGCTTTTCCATTCCTGGTCAAACATTTCCGTTTCGCCGTAATAGATATCTGCGTCTGGTGCCGAGTCGAAAACACGGCTCACCGTATCCTGCGCATAGATCTCATCCCCGGAATTCATAAACAGCACATAATCTCCTGTTGCCAGGGCCAGGCCTTTATTCATCGCATCGTAGATCCCTCCATCGGGTTCCGAAATAAAAGAGGAAAGCTGATGCCGGTATTTTTCGACAACCTGAACTGTCCCGTCCGTCGATTCTCCGTCAATAATGATATATTCTATGTCAGGATATTTTTGGTTTAAAACCGACAGCATCGTCCGTTCAATGTCCCGGACATTATTATAGACGATAGTTATAACTGAGAGCTTAGGCTGGAACATCATTTTTGAGCAGGGAATTATAAAGCCTGATATGCTGCGCAGCGATTACCGGTTCTGAAAATCTGTCCATAACAGTCTGCCGCGAGTTCCTGTTAATCGTCTCCCTGTCCTTACTTCTGTATAACCAATAGATACCCTTCGCCAGATCCTCAGACGACTTGTACTCCGCCAGGTATCCATTATACAGGTGATCCACCATATCGGGGATCCCGCCTGTTTTAAAGCCCGCTACGGGAGTTCCGCAGGCCAGGCTTTCCATAACGGTATAGGGAAGATTATCTTCCAGTGAAGGCGCCAGGAAGACGTCGGCAGCACTGTAGCATTCAGCCAGATCGCTTTCATTATCGATCCTGCCGAGGAAAGTCGTTTTTACAGGAAATTCAGGCACGTTCTCCCTGTCGCGGTTACCAAAAACAATCAATTCGATGTCGCCGGCAGGAATCTCTCCAGAGATTATCTCCAGTGCTTCCAGCAAATAAGACGTTCCCTTATGCAGATCATTCCGTGATGGCATAAAACCGCTTAACATGATAAACTTATCTTTCGAAATACCCAGCGCCTCCCTGGCCTGTGTCTTATCGATCGGCCGAAAAGTGTTCGTATTGACACTGTTGGGTAGCTGATGTATCGTTCTGTCGCCTAATAGCTTACTGCGCTTTACCGAATTGGCCATCCAGACGCTGGGGGCAATTATCTCGAACTCTAAACGCGAATATGCCTTTTGCTTTTGCTTCCAGATCCGATGAGACCAATCGTCAGGGGCCGATCTCTTTAGCAGTGGGCAGTTCCCGCATTCGTTCTCAAAATGATTGCATGCGTATCGCACGTGACATCCGCCGGTGAAAGCGTTACTGTCATGGAAGGTCCATACTATCGGCTTATTTAAGCTCTTCAACTTTGCCAGGTCTGCCGGTCTCAGAAAACCGTGGTTGATCCAATGAATATGAAGCAGATCCGCGTTGAGTATTGCCGGATGATCCGAAATATCCGTTCCCCAAAACGGAAATGAAAAAGGGGTCTTCAAGGGCTTAAGTAACAATTTCGCCATAATCCGCTCGAGGATGATACCGGCAGCTGTGATCCCCCGGCGTACGAACGAGCCTGATATGGTATTCCCTGAATTATGTTTATCAAACGAAAAGTTAACCCACAATTGTGAATCGACACCTTCCTGCTGTAAAGCGTGATTCAAGCGGCCGGCAGCTTTGCCTGCCCCGCCGTTATCCCTGTACGTATTTAAGTGTAGTACTTTCAATGGCGCTAAAATACATTATTTTAAAATTGATAGGCCGTTCTGTATTTTAACGCTTTAAATCTAAACTTAAATGAAAACTTTTTATAGTACTCTGCTTGTGCTTGCCGCAACTGCGTCTTCAGCACAGCAGTCTCCTCACTTTGCCTCTTACCCGGCTTTGAGTCCGGACGGGAAGACTGTCGTCTTCAGTTACGAAGGCGATCTCTGGAAAGCCAATCCCGACCAGAACAATGCTGTACGCCTCACCGCAATGCAGGGTGATGAAACAAACGCCAAAATTTCGCCTGACGGGAAATGGCTTGCTTTCTCTTCTAACCAGTTCGGGAACAATGACGTTTACCTGATGCCTTTAGCAGGCGGAGATGTAAAGCAGCTGACATTCCATGACGGCAATGATGAAGTGGATTCCTGGGCATGGGATTCGAAACACATCTACTTTACTTCCGGGAGATATAATAACTACGCCGGCTACTCTATAACAATAGCCGGTGGTACGCCAAAGCGACTTTTTGGCAATTATTTCAATACCGTGCATAATATTGCCGAACATCCGAAGACCGGCGAAATATTCTTCAATGATACCTGGGAGAGCAAGAACTTCGCGCAGCGTAAACGCTATAAGGGCGCTTATAATCCCGACATCCAGTCGTACAACCCGAAAACCGGTAAGTACACACAATACACCGATTATGACGGAAAGGATTTCTGGGCAACGATAGACCGCAATGGCAATGTCTACTTTGTTTCTGATGAAGCCAATGATGAGTATAACCTGTATACCATGCAGAATGGCAAGAAGACACAGCTAACTAACTATAAAACTTCCATTAAACGACCTTCCGTTAGTGCGAACGGCGAGAAGGTGGCGTTCGAACGGGACTACCAGGTATTCATCTATGACGTTGCTTCTAAAAAGACAGAACCTCTGCAGCTAAATATCTTCCGGAATAATATTTTAAGCAAGGAGCAGGACTTCGATATTAAGAACCTGATCGAAAGTTTCGACGTTTCTCCCGATGGCAGAAAACTGGCTTTTATTTCCCGGGGCGAGATCTTTGTTTCAGACATCGATGGCAAGTTCATCCGCAAGCTTGAAAAACCTGAGGAACGGGCCCTTGAAGTAAAATGGCTGAAAGACAACCGAAGTTTGTTGTTTAACCAGACCAGCAAGGGATTCCAAAACCTGTATACCATCGCCGCAGACGGATCAGGCAACCTTAGACAGCTGACCGATGATGCAAGAAACAACAGGAGCATTACCCTCAATTCAGACCGCAGCATGGCGGTATATCTAAGCGGCCGGGATGAAGTGCGCACCGTGAACCTGGCAGACTTTAAAAGTAAGACCATCGTTAAAGATGAGATCTGGGGCTTTCAAAACTCAGCACCATATATATCCCCCGATAAAGAACACGTTTTGTTTACAGCTATCCGGAATTTCGAACAGGACATCCTGGTGCACAACCTGAAAACAGGAAAAACCGTTAACCTTACCAACACCGGTGTTACCGAGACCGATCCTTACTGGTCTCCCGATGGTAAGTATATCTATTTCGCATCCAGCCGGACGAAACCTGCCTATCCTTACGGCCTCCAGGATCCGCGCCTTTACCGGGTAGCCCTCGAAAATATGGATGCCCCCTACCGCATGAACAAGTTCGACGAGTTGTTCAAACCGGAGGAGAAAAAGGAAGAACCAAAAACCGCCGATAAAAAAGGAGCGGCTAAGCCTGAGGAAAAGCCGGCTAAGCCAGTCACTATCGATGCCGAAGGATTTATGAAGCGTGTTGAAATGGTAGGGCCTTCATTCGGCAGCCAGTATGGGCCTTCGGTTTTCCAAAAGAACGATAAAACCTACATCTATTACGCGACCAATCACGACCAGGGTAAGAACGCGATCTATCGGACCATAATGGAGCCTTTCGAGAATTCAAAAACCGAAAAAGTGAGCGATGCCGGGGGATTTGAAATCGTTGATAACAACGGTAAGGTTTATATGCTTATCTCAGGTGCCATTAATAAATATAACGCCGAAACCAATAAGCTCGACAAACTGGACATGAGTTACAAATTCAGACGCAACCTGTCAGCAGAGTTCAACCAGATGTTTTACGAAACATGGGCCAACCTGGATGAAAATTTCTATGATGAAAAGATGCATGGCCTCGACTGGAAGAAAGTTGCTGAACAATACAGTGCTTATCTGCCCTATGTAAATACCCGCGGTGATTTGAGGATCCTGCTAAACGACATGCTCGGCGAATTAAACTCCTCGCATCTTGGATTCACTTCTTTCGGAAGCGAGGAGCAGCCCCGGCTGACATACCGGACCATGGAGACCGGAATTATCTTCGACGAAGAAAATCCCTACCTGGTTGACCATGTCGTTAAAGCCAGCAACGCTGACCGGAAAGATATTGATATCCGCAAAGGCGACCGGCTTATTAAGGTTAACGGCGAGGAAGTCAATAAGGATCAGGACAGGAATTACTACTTTACAAAGCCCTCGCTGGATGCCGAAATGAGCCTGACCTTCGAACGGTCCGGCAAAAACATCGACGTTAAATTTCATCCTCAATCCTCGTCGCAATTGCGCGGTAACCTGTATGACGACTGGATAGAAACGAATCAGAAACGCGTTGACACAAAAAGCGATAATCGTATTGCTTACGTGTATATGAAAAACATGGGTACCAGTGAACTTGAAAGCTTTCTCATCGATATGGTCTCCGAAGCCTCTCAAAAAGATGCCCTTATCCTGGATCTGCGCTATAATACCGGGGGCAACGTTCATGACGCGGTACTGAACTTTCTTTCACAGCGGCCTTACCTGCAATGGAAATACCGCGGCGGGGCCATCACTCCCCAGCCTAATTTCGGGCCTGCTGCCAAGCCAATTGTGCTTCTTATCAACGAGCAATCCTTAAGCGATGCCGAAATGACCGCTACAGGATTTAAAGCCTTAAAACTGGGAAAAGTGATCGGAACCGAAACCTACCGGTGGATCATTTTCACCTCCGGTAAGGGTCTCGTTGACGGCTCGTTCTACCGTTTACCTTCATGGGGATGTTATACCCTTGATGGAAAGAACATTGAGAAGGAAGGCGTTAAACCCGATATTTATGTCAAGAATACTTTCAAAGACCGGCTTGAAGGCAAAGACCCCCAGCTTGACCGGGCAGTTGATGAGATACTCAAAGAATTAAAATAATCCGGAAGGCTCGCTAAGCGGGCCTTCTTTATTACTTTTGGATCACATGTCAAACCTGTTAACCGACCGCAGTTTCTGGACCCGCTACTGGGAATCGAAATCCGACCTAGCTTTCCAAGTTCCCCGCGACTACCTTTTTCACCAACAGCTGGAAGATATTGTCAGGCGTGAAAATATTCAGGCCGCTATTGAGCTTGGTGGCTTCCCGGGTTATTACACCATTTTTCTGAAAAAATATTTCGGTGTTGAAAGCACCCTGTTTGATTACTTCGTTCATCCGGAGATCCTTCATTCCGTTCTGGATAAAAATGGCCTGTCAGAAAAAGATATCAGCATTATCGAGTCCGACCTGTTTGAATATGAACCGGAAAAGCAATATGACCTGGTATTAAGCTGCGGACTGATCGAGCACTTTGAAGATACCCGGGACATCATTGCCCGTCATCTCAGGTTTCTGAAGCCAGGCGGGACACTGTTTATTACGCTGCCAAACTTCCGAAGCGTGAACGGCTGGGTACAAAAGACCTTCGATAAGGAAAATTACCTGAAGCATAATATCAATTGTATGGACCCGGTGCTTTTGGAGGGCATTCTGAAAGACCTCAACCTGGAGGTCAGAAAAGCCGGTTACTGGGGACGATACAGCGTATGGCTGGAGAACAAAAAGGAAAAATCAGCTTTAGTCAAAGCCTTTATAAAAACCATCTGGCTTGCCGGGAAGATCGCGACTAAGATCATCCCTGTTGAGTCAGGATCATTATCTCCCTATATCGTGCTGGAGGCTAAGAAAAAGTAATGCCCTGGCGCTGGGGATACTCGCCCAAAACAGAGAAATACATTCCGCTGGCAGATTTCCCGGCTGACCGTTACCTGGTTGTAGCACTCAAGGTGATTGAAAACCTGGGCTGGAGCCTGAGCCATGTATCTGAATCAGGGATCATCGCTTATACTAGTCTATCATGGCAGTCCTACAGCGAAGAAGTTTCCATACGCATTAGTGCTAATTTTGCCATTGTTAAAAGCGAGTGTGTTGGTATTCAGATGCTCTTTAACGACTACGGCAAGAATGAGCTGAATCTCCAAAAATTCTTTGACGAGTTTGAATATGCGGAATTCCACTTGAAGGACAGCTGGGACGAAAATCTTAAAAACTTAACTCTTCGCACTTCAGAGAACGATGACAGCTACTTCAACCGTGCGCCACTGGCTGCAAAAGAAAAAATAAAGAATGTTCTTTACCTTTTCTATCCCCGCAAGGGATACCTCCTTACGCCGATAATTGTTAGCCTGAATATTCTGTATTGGCTTATCTCCTTTGCACTCCTGGGTTTTCGAGCTATCCCATTCGCCCATACCGGAGTCCCGGCCAGTTTCTATAACGACTTCCTGAATATTATCGGGGCTAACAACCGGTACCTGGCTCTATCAGGAGAATACTGGAGGTTATTTACCGCAATCTTTATTCATATCACGATCAGTCACTTATTCTCCAACATGTACGCATTGGTTTATATAGGCCTGATGACAGAGAATAAGATCGGAAGCAGGCGCTTTCTTGCCATTTATATCCTTTCAGGACTGGCGGGCAGTGCAAACAGCCTGCTGTTTCATCCTTCAGGATACATGATAGGTGCGTCAGGGGCTATCATGGGCATGTTCGGAGCTTTCCTTGCCCTTCTATTAAGTTCAGGTTTTGAAAAGCATGCGCGGAAGGCCATGTTTATCAGTACTGCCTTAGTAATCGCCCTGATGTTGCTGAACGGATTTTCGAAAACCGGCGTTGACAACGCAGCTCACATCGGCGGATTAATCTCTGGTTTTGTTATCGGCGTTATCTGCCAATATGAGCTGAATAGAAACAGTCGCTCACTAACTTATAAAGCCTATAGTCTGGCAGGACTTCTTTCGGCCGTTTACATCGCGGGCATACTCTACCTCACTCCAAACTACGAAGTAGAAAAATTTGAAGCTCTTGTAGCGAAGTACGTCGAAAATGAGTTCAGTACCAATTCGGCTTTTAACTATACCTACGGAACTACAAAAAAAGAAAAACTCCGTCAGCTGCAAAAAGAAGGCGTCAATGTCTGGAAGAGCAATGTCGATATCTCGGCTAAAATGCGACGGCTGTACCTGCCTGCAGATGCAAAGAGAAAAGCTATCCGGCTGGAAAAGATTGCCAGGCTTCAGCATCAAAGCATGATCTATCTCTACAGGGAAGCAGATGAAGAAACAACGAAATACCGCGGCGAGATAAACCGCATCACAAAAAAAATGAATGAGGTATTGAAAGCCGGGAACGATGATTTGCCTGAGGGGGACAGCTATTTCTTAAACTTCTGATTGATATAGCGTTTAAGCCTGAGCCATAAATTTCCTTTCCGGTTCTTCAAAAAGTTCCGGATACACTTATATGCCTCCGTGTTCTCTTCAATCAGATCAGGGAAACAGGTGATGGGTTTATGGTTGACCACCACATTGTAAATATCATTTACCCCTGAATGAACGCCCGATCCGTCGTGACCTATATTGTTTATCAGCGATTCTGAAGGATTCAGGGTAAGGCCGCCTTTCAAAAAGATGGAAGCATACCACCTTATCGCCCAGGAGTTATTCTTTCCCGCTTTAAATTCACGCATCTGCTTCCAGAAATTCATTGTCCGGTCAATAGAGAAATCACTGATCTTCTTTGAATTGAATTGCTGCATCAGCTTGTCAATGTCCGGCTCAAAATGGTTCCATGCACGCTCCCAGGTTGCCCAACCCCAGCTTGTAGCAGCACGGTAGAAGAAGGTCTCCGGCAGATCAATTGTTTTTTCTTCCGCATCTCCGCCTAAAGGATACATGTAGGCGCCGATATGCATCACCTTGTCTTCTCTTTCATATCGCCTCAGCGCATCATTGAAGTACTGAAGGGTATAGGGTGAGCTGATCAGGTCATCTTCAAAAACGATCACCTTCCCGTATTCTTTGACAAGGCGCGTAACGCCATCAATAATAGAAGCTGCAAGACCAAGATTCTTGGGCCGCTCCACAATCTCAACTTTCTTAAACCCGCTTACCGTCTTTAAAAACTCCCGTACTTCTTTAACATTTGTTTCATCCTGAGGGCTCGTAGCAGCATCCGAAAAAACAAATAACCTTGATTCGTCCGCTAAAAGGTTCTGCTGTAAAAATTTTATTGTTCGGCGTGTATGCTCAGGACGGTTATAAACAAATAAAGCGATGGGAGCCAGGTTTTGCATTATGCAGTGAAATTAATTCATGTATTGGCCAGCCGGTTAATTCTTATACCCGTCAGAACACTGAACAGATTTATAAAGCCTTAGTTTTATCAGGCGACCGCGAAATATTAAATGTTCAGGCAATTGTTACTCCTGTAAAAAACGCTTGTCGATTTCCGGTAAAATAAACCAGGAGAAATGCCACTAAAAGTGAGCTCTTTGAACCCCAGGGCAATGAGCGAATGCAACGCAGGGTGATAAAACTCGCGTTCGGAATCATCCAGAACGATCACTCCGGAATCGGTAAGCGCATTAACTGCTTGTGTGCAGCAATTGACACGATCCCGGCCATCCACAATGATGACATCAAATTTTTGATCCGCGGTGAGCGGCATGCGGCAATAATCTCCATCAGGTACAAGGGCGCAATAGATCATTTCAGAATTGCCGGGCTTGGATGACGCGATCTTGTTGTACCAGTCCTGATCATGTTCTACGGACACAACCTTCCCCGCAAGTTTTGCATAGAACAAGGTCGAGTTCCCTGAACCAAATTCAAAAACAGCATGCTCCTTTTTTATCCTGTCTTTAATAAAATCAATGAATGAATATGTTACCCAGGGTATGGGATTTCCATTTTCGTCCTGGGGAGATTTACTTTTCAGGGTATTAAACCAGCCAATTTCTGCGAGGTAACCTTTTACTCCAAACGATAAAAGAGAACGAAGTTTGGCAGGCTGCAGCAGGCTGTTATAAGATAATATGCGTTTCAACGATTGAGTAGTTTTTGAATTAAAGAAATTAAAAATAATGATTTCAGCATCATTATTCCCTGCTCCCGGGTTTGCCTGAATAATAAAATGGAGAATGTGGCGGCAAAATAAGCAATCAGCGTCGATATTGATGCGCCTACCCCGCTATAAAGCGGTATCAGCCAAAGATTAAGGAGAACGTTCACCACCGCCCCAATGATGGTGCGCTGCAATGAGATGAGGGTATATCCCTCCGCAAGCAAGTACTGACTGCTTGCGCTTCCAAGAAAAACAAATACGCCCGACCAGATATGTATTGCCAGCATCAGCCCCGCACCTTCGTACTGGTCGGTATATATGAGCCTAATGATCAGGTCTGCTCCAACGCTGACGATCAGCGCCACAGGCAGACTCATACCGATCAAAAGATCATACAGGTTCTGCAGGCGCTTATAATACCTCGGCAGGTCTGTTTTACGGGCATGAATAATCGCAGGAAAAACGGATGTGACAATCGCTACCGGGATAAAGAACCAGGCTTCACTGATCCGGGCAGCTGCACTGTAGATCCCAACGGCCTCACTGCCCTTCGTCTTCAGCATAACAATATCTATCTGCATATATAACGACACCATGACGGCACTAAGAATAAGCGGCCATGATTGTCGAAGCAGGCCCTTTGCCTGATCTGAATCAAAACGCCACCGGGTGATATCCAGCAGGGCTCTGCGGTGATAAATAATGATCAGTCCGATAGCGAGCATGAGGGCGTCTGCGGCCAGCGCTATGGCGAACCAGATCACCGGCAGGTCGAGAACGACGAGCAGAACTTTGATCCCGGCCGAAACCACCAGACACACGTTCTGCACCTGCACGACAAATTTCGACTGAACCTGCGACTGAAAATAAGAATCGATGATATTGAAACTCTTGAACAAGGATGCCAGGCCGCAAAAAGCGATCAACATCGCCAGTGATTCATCTTTAATCTCGGCCCTGCTCCGGAACCATAAATAGATCAGCACTGCCAGTGGTATCAATAAAAGATTAACCGCCACCCGCATCCAGAATGCGGAACCCAGGATCGCGTTCTTATCCTCAGGCCTGTTGATGATCTCCCGAATGATAAAGCTATCCAGCCCGAGTGCGCCTACAGCTGCGAAAATACCCGTAAACGCAATTGCGAAGCTCAGATCACCGAATGACTGCGGACCGAGGTAGCGGGCAATAATGAACCCGACCAGCATGCTCAGAACCCGCCCCAGCATTAGCCAGGCTGTGTTTTTAAAATACTTTTCAAAAGCATTCTGATCGAAACCTGGAATGGCGGGTATCTTCATTTTCAGGGCAAATGTAACAGAATTTTGTTGTCATAGTCTGATGCATCACCTTAGAAGTAATAGGTCAGGCAAGGGACAAGTTAAGGTCAAGTCCTTGAATTCATGGACTTGACCTTATCATGACCTGAACCAGTCCCCTGTAAATTCTGTAATAAAACATTGGGTCCGGTTTGACATAATAAAAAAGGACCGCCTTTTCTGACGGTCCTTCAATTATTTAATAGCCTGTGGCTTAGTTCTGGAACTTCTTGGCATTGATCTTACGCTCATTCTCCTGAAGGTAGATCTTACGCAGACGCATGCTTTTAGGCGTGATCTCAATATATTCGTCAGCCTGAATGTACTCCATCGCTTCCTCTAATGAGAATTTGATAGCAGGAGCAATACGGGTGTTATCATCTGTTCCGGAAGCACGCATGTTAGTGAGTGCTTTACCTTTCACCAGGTTAACAACCAGGTCATTATCGCGGATGTGCTCACCCATGATCTGACCTTCGTATACATCAACACCCGGATCAACGAAGAAACGTCCGCGGTCCTGTAGCTTGTCGATAGAATATGCAGTCGTCTGACCTTTTTCCATTGAAACAAGAACACCGCTCAGACGGCCTGGAATTGTTCCTTTCCATGGCTCGTAACCTTTAAAACGGTGTGCCATGATCGCCTCACCACCAGTAGCGGTTAATACGTTATTACGCAGACCGATAATTCCACGGGCCGGGATCTCGAACTCAAGGTGCTGAAGATCGCCTTTGGGCTCCATGATCAGCAGCTCACCTTTACGCTGTGTAACCAGTTCAATTACTTTACCGGATACTTCAGCTGGAACGTCTACGATCAGAGTTTCTATTGGCTCGCACTTAACTCCGTCAATTTCCTTGATGATAACCTGCGGCTGACCTACCTGCAATTCGTAACCTTCGCGGCGCATTGTCTCAATCAATACTGACAAATGCAGAATTCCGCGTCCGTACACAAGGTATGAGTCAGGAGACTCCGTTTCTACTACTTTAAGGGCAAGATTTTTTTCCATCTCCTTGTACAAACGCTCTCTTAAGCGCTGAGATGTTACGAATTTTCCTTCCTTACCGAAGAATGGGGAGTTGTTAATCGTGAACAACATATTCATCGTCGGTTCGTCGATATGAATAACTTCCAGTTGCTCCGGATTCTCGAAATCAGCGATAGTATCGCCGATATCGAAGCCATCGATACCAACAACGGCACAAAGATCACCCGATTTAACTTCCGTAACCTTCACTTTACCCAATCCTTCAAAAACGTAAAGTTCTTTGATACGGGTCTTTTGTATTTTCCCGTCCCGCTTAACTAATGATACAGGCTGGTTTTCTTTAATTACACCACGGGCAACACGGCCGATAGCGATACGACCGACAAACGACGAGTAATCCAAAGAGGTGATCTGCATTTGCAGAGTTCCCTCAGAGATTGGTGCAGACGGGATGAATTCCAGGACAGCATCCAGCAAAGGTGTGATGTCTTCAGTCTGGTTCTTCCAGTCGGTGCTCATCCAGCCGTGTTTTGACGAACCGTAAAGCACCGGAAAATCAAGCTGATCTTCGGTCGCTTCCAGGTTAAAGAATAACTCGAACACTGATTCGTAAACTTCCTCTGGACGGCAGTTCTCTTTATCTACCTTATTTACTACAACGATGGGCTTCAGACCAAGGGCTAAAGCTTTCTGGGTAACAAAACGCGTTTGCGGCATGGCACCTTCGAAGGCATCAACAAGCAGGATCACTCCGTCAGCCATTTTCAGGACACGTTCTACCTCCCCGCCAAAATCGGCGTGACCAGGAGTATCAATAATGTTAATCTTAACGCCTTTATAATTTACAGAAACGTTCTTTGAAACGATGGTGATCCCCCGCTCACGTTCCAGGTCGTTATTATCAAGTATCAAATCACCAGTGGCCTGATTGTCGCGAAACAGGTTTGTCTGATGTAAGATCTTGTCAACCAGTGTGGTTTTACCGTGGTCAACGTGTGCGATGATCGCAATATTCCGGATATTTTGCATGCAAAAACTACTATGAAATTTTTTGCAAAGGTAACTCTAATATTCCGAAATTCTATACTCGCTGATTCTTAAAGTGTTCTGACAAAAATAAATCGAATTAAAATTACCTTTGTGGCATGGGAATCCAGGAAATAATTGTGGCCATTATATTTGCCGTGGCGCTGGTTTATTTAGGTCGTATGGTTTACCGCAGTCTTACCTCAGAGAAAGGCTGTGCGAGTAATTGCGGAAAATGCGGTGCTGATTTTTCTAAGGTAAAGATCCCGGAACAGAAAGGCTGATCAGATTTTTTCAATAAGGCAGACAGCATAAGCTACCACGCCCTCTTCTCGGCCTATAAAACCCATCGTTTCGTTGGTGGTTGCCTTAATAGAAATATCTTCTTCGCTGATGTTCCCTGCCTTCGCAATATTTTTCTTCATTTCGGGAACGTGCGGATTTATCTTAGGCTCTTCCAGGCAAAGCATTGCATCTATGTTGCCGATCGTCCAGCCCTTTTCATTTAATAACTTAACGGTTTCCTCAAGCAGAACCAAGCTGCTGATGCCTTTCCAACGTTCATCCGTGTTTTTAAAGTGATGGCCGATATCCCGGAGGTTCGCGGCGCCGAGCAGCGCATCACATATCGCATGCAGAAGCACATCGGCATCCGAATGACCGAAAGCTCCGGAATGATGTTCAAGCTTTACCCCGCCAACATAAAATGGATGATTGTATTCAAGCTGATGGACGTCAAATCCAAAGCCAACCCTGATCTTCATATACTACTTCTTCTCAAAATTAAATATCAGGGAAAAACGGAGAGTCTGAGCCAGGGGACTCTCATGCTGATTAGCTAACAGGTACGCAAAATCCAGGTTGAATACATTGTATTTCAACCCCGCGCCTACGGTGACGTACTGACGATCGCCTTTTGTGGGATGCTCATAGAAATAACCGGCACGAACAGCAAATTGCTTATTGTACCAGTACTCGGTGCCTAATGAATAACTGATCTCATGCAACTCTTCTGAAAAACCGCCGGGCGCATCAGAAAAAGATCCAAAGATCCCTGAGGGTACAGAACGGTCAGGATCTTTACCGCTGATGATAACTCCGTTCTCATCCAGGACCGGGCTGGTAGGAACAAGCAGCTTATTCATGTCCAGGGCAACGGTAAATGTATTCAGGTCATCCAGATTGAAAGTGGTGGCACCGCCCAGCTTCAGGTTGGTTGGCAAAAATGACTTTGGTGCCGCATCAGAATAACTCACCTTCGTGCCAATGTTAGAAATGTTAAGTCCGAAAGCTACTTCAGCATCCTTTCCCAGGAGAACCGTGCCATTACGGAAGTAAGCCGATACGTCAGCCGCGAGGGCAGAAGCCGGCCTGATCTCCTGCCCGTTAAATTGCCCGTTGCTCAGGCTGGAAAGAATGTATCTAACCGCCGTTCCCAGGGAGAAATTATCTCCGAACCGCCTCGCAAATGTACCGTCTATGGCAAACTCATTAGGGCTGTAAATGCCGATATCCTGCTGGTTATCATCCGTAAGCTGAATGGAACCGTAAGAGAAATACCGCAGTGAGCCGCCGATCGTGTTACGATCATCCAGCCGGTGATAAACCGAGAGATATCCCAGATCAATATCGGGCACCAGGTTTCGGAGCCACGGGGTATAAGAAACAGCAAAACCAGTTTGATTTTCGACGAAAGCGAGCTTAGCCGGGTTCCAGTGTAATGAGTTAGCATCCGACGATATGGCTACTCCGACGTCCCCCATCGCGCCCGAGCGGGCATCAGGAGCGATCAGCAAGAACGGTGCGGCCGTTTGTATTGTATTGTAGTATTTTCCGTCGCTTTGCGGCACATCCTGCGCCAGGGAAGATGAGGTCCAGGCCAGTAAAAGCCATATTGCACTACCAACAGAAAATTTATTTATAGGCATAGAGGGAGACATTTCAAGTCAAAAATAGGATTAATTATTTACCACAATAGAGTACTACAATGTAATAAAATTTGCATCTTTTATTTAATATGAAAAACAAGAACTTACATTAAAGGTAATATAACCTTCCAAAAGAATCCCATTTGTGCAATTCAACCGCCAAACTAACTGAATATCTGTGAACAAGAGATTTTGTCGTATTAATTATAAAAAATCCGCCGTCCCATGTAACTCTTTTAATAAATTTTCGTTTGAATGTAGAAGCTGAATAATATTTTATTCTGTATAAGTTACGTTTGGGATATTCTTCCGAATTAGTATTTTTATAGATTAATTGCTCATTTTACATCCAATGATTAAAAAATCAATAGTATTTGCGTCTGCTTTTCTGGCTCTTGCCGTTATCGGAACCAGCTGTAAGCAGCGACAGGCCTCTTCTAAGACCGGGATGGCATATAATGACAAGTATAATGGCGGTTATGAGGTGCATAAGAAAATTCAACCAGGACCTGGTCCGGGCTTGGTAGCTATAGAAGGTGGTACTTTCGTAATGGGAGGCTCGCTTAATCAGGATTTAGGCTATGAATTTGACAATGTACGTCGCCGGGTTACTGTGGCTTCATTTTATATGGACGAAACTGAGGTAGCTAACGTCGACTGGTTAGAATACCTGTACTGGATCAAACGGAACTTCCCACAGGATGGCGAGTACTATTACAATGCCTTACCTGATACACTGGTTTGGCGTCAGCCTTTGTCTTACAACGAGCCATATGTAAACAACTATTTACGTCACCCTGCCTTCCAGGATTATCCCGTGGTTGGTATAACATGGGAACAAGCTAACGCTTACTGCGAATGGCGTACTGACCGGGTGAACGAAGAGATCCTTCGTCAAAAGGGAGTGTTGCTAGATTATAAGACCTTAGCCGGTGGCGGCAGAGGAACTTCAGGCGGCACAACTACAACAACTGCCACTTCATCTGAGCCCTTCAATACAGATATCTACCTGAACGGACAATTTACCCGTGAACAGGATGGAAAAAAGATGCCAAAAGACCTCAACCCTAATGCTACAGCATCGGCCGGAGCAACAACGGGTAAAGGCGGCCCAACACGTCAGGTCAGACTGGAGGATGGTGTTCTGAAACAACCCTATCGTCTTCCTACTGAGGCTGAGTGGGAGTATGCAGCCCTGGCTTTAGCAGGAAATACTGAGTATGAAAATATCTCTGACGGTAAGATATATCCATGGAATGGTTTAGGTGTTCGTTCTCCTAAGAAAAAAACTCAGGGTATGATCCTTGCCAACTTTAAGCGTGGTGAAGGTGATAACATGGGTACCGGTGGTTACCTGAATGATAAAGCGGACATTACCGCTCCTGTAATAGCTTACATGCCAAACGATTTCGGTTTGTATAACATGGCAGGCAACGTTAATGAGTGGACCGCTGACGTTTACCGTAAGCTTTCTTTCGAAGACTTTAATGACTTTAACCCCTTCCGTGGTAATGAATACGTAAATAAGCGTTTGGCCGACAGGGACAAAGGTTTATATGCTAAAGACAAGTACGGACGTCCTATCAAGGATCCTGCAAAGACTGCTAAGAAGCAATCATGGCAGGAGCTTCAGAACGACGTAGCTAAAGTAGACACATCAGCTATCGCCGGTAAGCCATACAATCCCGATTTCAGAGGCCACCTGGATACTGTTAATCAGCAATTATATGGTGTGACAACCCTGGTTAATGACCGTTCAAGAGTATTCAAAGGAGGCTCATGGAATGACAGGGCTTACTGGTTAAACCCAGCTACACGTCGCTTCATGCAGCAGGATGAATCAGGAGCTGAATTAGGCTTCCGATGTGCCATGACGCTTGTAGGTGCACCTGAGATCTTCACAGCCGGTAAACCACACTTTAACCAGCCTAAATCGGTGGTTAAGAAAAGTAGCAAGAAAGGCAAATAAGAAAATTCAATATATTGAAAAGGGATCTTCAGAAATGAGATCCCTTTTTTGCGTCTGGCAGGATTCACGTGATGTCAAATATCATTATGAATAGTTGCCTTCCTGGAAGGTTAAAAACGTTCTACACTTGCCAGGACAAGCAGAGGGTTCATAACAGTTAGCTCACTATTACATCAGTTGAAGCAGCTCTTCCGTATCCAGGCAAGATTTTACCGTACAGCTTGTCCTTAAATGCAGAATGCCCTGAAGTAAATACTTCAGGGCATTCTGGCTAAAAGATTTACTTGTTACTTCAAGGAATCGTTATATACCTAATAGCCCGGGTTCTGAACAAGCTCACTGTTAGCCCGCATCTCTCTCTCCGGTATAGGAAACACCATTGCCGGGCTATTATAAGCGAAGGTACCTGTTGAACGCTTGGTTCTTCTCAGATCGTGGATTCGTGACCCTTCAAATGCAAGTTCCAGTTGTCTCTCTGATAAGATATCATTAAGATTTATTGTTGCTAATGGGGCGGCACCGGAGCGCACTCTGATCAGATTAACGTCGCTAATCGATGTACCGCCAACGGCCGTTCCTAGTCTGAAATTACATTCCGCTCTTGTCAGATACATTTCAGCTAACCTTATTACAGGGATATTCTGTCCAAAGGTCTTCCATTTGCCTGTGTATAAATTTCCGGGACGAGCACCAACGCCGGTATAGATCAAATCCCTGCCCCGTGCATCGGTACTTGAATAAAGGGCCTGGAAAGGCGAATTTACTCTTAGGTCAGCACGACCAATGCCTTCAAGGCTTGCATAGAAGGTAGTTAAGCCATCATTTGAGGTTCCTGCATTATTCTGATCATTCTGCTCTACTTCAAACAATGTTTCGCTCGTACGCTTGTTTGAGAAAACAGATTCGAGTGTTGCACTCAATTGAAAGCGGGAGTTAGCAATGATCGTATTAGCATCTGCGAGTGCCTCTGCATACTTGCCCATGGCCAAATAAACTCTTGAGCGGAAAGCCAGTGCGGTAAACTGATCAGCTCTTGCTCCATTGTCAGCAGGCAATTTCGAAATAGCACTGGTTAGGTCTGAAAGAACCTGGGAATACACTTCCTCTACAGTATTACGCTTTGCCTTTACAGCTGCAGGTTCTTCTGCATTTACTGCCACCAGGGAAATCGGGATACCTAATTGAGTATTAGCTCCTGGAGTCGCACTGTCATAAGGCAAGGCATAAAGCCTGACCAGCTCAAAATGCATAATACCCCTAACCCACAGGGCCTCTCCTTCAAAAGTAGATTGCATCGCCGGCTCTGACACCTTATCAAGATTTGCCAGCACATTGTTCACATTGTTGATCGCTGAATAGGCATCCACCCAGGTACGAGTTACATCAGCATTATTTGGCAACAATGCTCTGTTAGCAATTTGACGGTAGCTTTGAAAAGTACCTACCCAACGAACATAATTATCTGATCCCAGAAGCTCAGGGATAATATTCAAATTCGTACCATATAATGCCCCTCCGCCAAGAATGGAATAAGATCCAATGACAGCACTTTGAATGTCGGTTTCGGATTCTAAAGCTGTTGAGGCATCTATACTTTGGCTAGGCTCGAACTCAAGATTCTTATCGCATGAAGTAGTTAACGTTGCCAAAAATGCAATCATCAACACTTTTGTTATATATCTTTTTTTCATGTTTTCGTGTTTAATGGATGATGCTTAAAATCCCATGTTTATTCCAAAGGTTATTGTGCGTGCCTGAGGCGGCGTGTAGAAATCATGTCCGAGATTTACATTCCCGGTATAGGTTGCATTCACTTCTGGATCGTATCCGGTATAATTCGTGAATGTAAACAGGTTTTGAGCTGCCAGGTAGATCCGGGCATTCTGCATTTTTGCTCTGGACACAAATGATTTTGGTAAGTTATACCCTAAAACCACGTGTTTAACCCTCAAATAAGAGCCGTCCTGAACCCACCGGGATGACTTGAGAGCGCCGTTCCCTTCGTAAAGTCTGGCTTGAGGCACCCTGGTAACATCCCCGGGATTCCTCCACCTGGTTAACTGGTCCACTGTCTGGTTATCAAAATAATCGCCGTTAACCGACTGAAAGAAACCTGCAATATTGTAAAGGTCATTCCCGGAAACGAATTGGGTCTGCACATCCAGATCGAAGCTCTTATATGAAAACCGGTTGCCTAATCCACCGATAAACTCCGGATTCGGATCTCCCACCTTTTGGCTGTAGCCGGAAAAATCATCCTGGTCAACTATAGATCCATCCTCTTCATAATACTGAGCATTTCCGTTAGCGGAATTAACTCCGGCATATTTAGGTGCGTAAAAATAACCGTAGGGTTCTCCTTCCGAAATTCTACCCAGCTGACGAGAACCGCCATCAATGGTAGAACCGTTTAGGTTGGTGACCTTATTTTTATAGGTTGAAATGTTAAAATTAGTACTCCATTTAAACTCACCCACTAAGTTTTGAGTGCTCAATGAAGCTTCGAATCCCTTATTTTCCAGACTCCCCAGGTTTTTTGTAATGACCGTAAACCCATTGGTTGCTGGCAGGGGAAGGTTTAACAAAAGGTCAGACGTTTGCTTATCGAAATAGTCAAGCTCCACGCTGATACGATTATTTAACAGGGCGAAATCAACTCCAAGATCCAGCTGATCAGTTTTTTCCCATCTTAAATCAGGACGGCCAAGCTGGCTAAATACGATTCCTGATTGATCGGCATATGGAGATGCGCCATAAAGAGTGCGTGATGCGAAGTTTCCGATCTCAGCATTACCCGTAGTTCCATAGCTTGCTCTCAGCTTCAGAAAGCTGACGACTTTACTGTCGCTAAGGAAGTTCTCCTGTGAAACAATCCAGCCCGCAGAGACTGCAGGGAACGTACCGTACTGGTTATCGCTGCCAAAGCGTGAAGATCCATCCATACGAACAGATGCTCCAAGCAAATACCTGTCGTTGAATTTATAATTCGCACGAGCAAAATAAGAAAGGAAGCTGAAGCCGGTTTCCGATGAGTTACCGCCACTGATAATAGCTGCACTCGCGATCTTGGTAAACTTATCACTTGGGAAAGCCTGCCCGGTTGAAGAAGTCTCAAAAGATCGTGACTCCTGATAAGAGAACCCACCCAGTAACTCGATACTGTGCCTATTAATCCTCTTAACATAGGACAGAACATTATTGGTATTGTAAGATGAGGCACGCACCTGGTTATTAAATGCAACTCCTGTTGGAGCACCATCTAAAGTTTCACGTCCGTTAAACTGCTCTTCTTCCAATTGTACAATATCAAAACCGAATTCAGACCTGAACTTCAAAGACGGAGCAATGTTCCAGTCTAGAAAGGCATTACTTAATGACCTGAATTGCTTGGATTGATTACTGGCTTCGACAAGATCAATCAGGTTATTGTAGTAAAGCGTTCCCCGGTTTAACAGCCCGCTTGTTGGGTCGGTTAGAGGATGGATAGAAGGGATAGCATTTAACTGTAAAGGGTTAGTGAAGGCGTTATCACTAGGAACCCGGTAGTTCATCGTCTTATTTAATGATAAGTTTAACCCCACTTTTAAATTACTCGCGATAGAATGGTCGAGATTGATTCTTCCATTTGCGCGGTTTAACTTGTTGCCGGCTATAATTCCCTTTTGGTCACTATAACCGCCACTTAGGAGAAACCTTGTTTTGCTGTCACCACCATTTAATGAAACATTGTATTGGGAAATAGCTCCATCCTGAAAGGCCTGATCAGCCCAATTGGTATCATAATTTTCATTCCAATCTGTCGTGCCGGACTCAGCTTCAAACTCCTCTGCCGGATCGTAGCCCATATTGGTTGCTGCCTCGCCGAACAACTCTTTATATTGAGCTGCATTTAAAAATTCCTGTTTGCGGGTGGGTTTGCTAAAACCGGTATAGTAACCTACTGAAACAGAACTTTTACCCTGTGTACCGCTCTTTGTTGTTACTAAGATTACACCGTTGGCAGCTCTCGAACCATAAATAGCGGCCGCGGACGCATCCTTCAACACATCGATAGATTGAATATCCTCAGGAGCAATGGAAGAAAGCGGATTGTCAGGCTCTGTGGCACTGCCCAGGCTTTGAGAAATTACCGGCTGACCATCGATTACAAATAATGGCTGATTACTTGCAGAAACGGAAGATATACCACGTATCCTAATATTAATCGCCTGACCCAGCTTTCCCGATCCTGAATTAATAAAAACTCCTGCAGCGCGTCCCTGCAAAGCTGTTTCGAAGGTAGGTAGTGGCAGGTTAGCAATATCCTTTGCTTTAATACTCGAAATTGAGCCGGTTACATCCTGCCTCGTTTGAGTTCCATATCCAACAACGACCACTTCCGAGAGTTGCCTTTGATCTTCTTCCATGGTGGCATTGATCGTCCCGGAAGACACGGGAAGCTCGAGGATCTTAAATCCAATGTACTTGAAGACAAGGGTGGAAGATGAAGAAGGGACATTTAACTGGAATAAGCCTGCTGCATCGGTTTGAGTTCCTATAGAACTGCCTTTCACTGTTACAGTCACGCCCGGGAGTGGTAATCCGTCGGTTGCTGCAATAACTTTACCACTGATAGTTCTGTTTTGAGCAAAACTTGTATTGAGGAAAAGTTCTAAAACAAGAAATAATAGTAATATTTTTTTCATAAACGTTTAGGTTTAATTAACTAATAGGAAGATATATAAAATTCCAGTAGTATGATAAACCTTGAACGTTTTAATTTGTGTTAAAAAATTGTCGAATAGCTATCTATTCAAAGAGGATCATTATTTGATTTTTTTCAACTTTATCGGAAGGCTTAATCTTAATTACTTTAATAGTAACATCAGCAGGTGATTTAATTATATTTTCCATCTTCATTGCTTCCAGTACCAGGATGTTATCGCCTTTCTTAACTACGTCACCCTCACGCACAAGCACCTTTAGGACCATGCCTGGCATGGGCGCTTTCAATTCCGCAATTTTTGTCTTGTTCAGAGTATCCATGCCCAGTCGATGAAGTAATTCATCAAACTGATCTTTAACATCAAGGTGATAGTCGTTTCCGTTGACCCTTATGGTACAAGTTTTCTCCGCATGGCTGAAAGTGACTACCTCCGCCCTGTATGATTTGTTCTCCCTGATAATATGAAAATGCTCACCCGTACCTGCTTTCATATCCAAAGCTATTTCGGCACCATCGGCTAATATGCGGCCCTTGTCGGTATCTATCTCAAACTTGTATTTACTGTTGACAGAAATTTTGAACATAGTTTATTGAGTTAAGGCAAACTGTATCAGGTTAGCACCCATTTTCAGGGCCTTTAAACGAGTATCCTCAGTATCGCTTACATATGTTCCGGCGTCTTCCCATCCGTTGCCCAGATCAGATTCATAGGTATAATAGCAAACCAGTCTGCCCTGATAGATTAGGGCAAATCCCTGAGGTCTCTTTCCGTCATGCTCATGGATTTTTGGAAGCCCGCCGGGAAATTTAAATTTCTGCTGATAAAGCGGATGATTGACGGGCAGTTCCGCAAATGAGAGCTCAGGAAATACCTTTTTCATTTGCGGACGGATAAATTTATCAAGTCCGTAATTATCGTCAATGTGCAGGAATCCTCCGCCTATTAAGTACTTACGCAAATTCGCTGCCTCCTGATCGGTAAAAGTCACATTACCATGGCCCGTCATATAGATGAAGGGAAACTTAAATGTTTCGGCGCTGCCAGCTTCAACTATTATTTCTTCAGCCTCAAAATTGGTTCCGAGGGTTTTGTTACAGAATGATACCAGATTCGGTAAAGCAGTACGATTAGAATACCAGTCGCCGCCGCCATTGTATTTTAACCGGCCTATTGTCAGGGTGGGCACCGTAAACGCGCAAATAGCGGACCCAAAGATCAGAAGGCACACCAGGATCTTCTTCATCGGTTTAAAAAATTTATCTCAAAACACGCTTCAAGCGCCGCCGTTTCTGTCCGAAGGCGGCTGTTGCCGAGTGTGATTGCCTGGAATCCTTCCTGAAGAGCAAGCTCCACTTCTGAAGGCGAAAAATCCCCTTCGGGCCCTATCATCACAAGATAGCTGCTATGCAGCTGCAAATCGGTCTTCAGGGAGAGCTTGAGATCTTCCATGCAGTGCGCAATATATCTGTGTTCCTGCTGACGGTTCTGTAAGAACTTTTTATAGGTAACAGGTTCGTTCAGAACGGGATGATAAGCTTTAACAGATTGTTTAACTGCAGAAGTTATCACTTTTTTTAATCGCTCAGGTTTCACTTCCTTGCGTTCAGAACGTTCGGCAATTATTAAAGATACTTCATCAATCCCGATTTCGGTAGCTTTTTCAAGGAACCATTCTGTACGCTCAATATTCTTGGTGGGTGCGATGGCGATATGAAGGTAATGATTACGCTTACCGTAACCCTGCTTTACCTCAGTAATCTTCAGCAGCGTACGCTTGGGATGCGGATCCAAAATACTCGCTGTGTAAAAACCGCCCTTTCCGTCAAGAAGAAAAACCTGTTCCGCTGTTTGCAGGCGAAGCACTTTAACGCAGTGCTTGCTTTCCTCCTCGTTTAAGGTATAGTAGTCGGCAGTTATATCAGGGGTATAGAAAAGATGCATGGCTTTCCCAAGGGGCTTGGTTAATGAACATCCACTGCATCGTCCCGGTTAATGACTAATTCCAGCTTAACGGATTCCACGTTTTGTTCCGCCTTTTTCAGGATCGTGAAAGTGTAGCCGTTAAACTCGTGCGTTTCGCCGACTTCGGGAATTTTTCCAAACAAGGTACTCAACAAACCAGCCACCGTATCGTAATCCCCGTCTTCAGGCAAATCATGGGGTAGGTATTCATTGATATCATAAATTGAGGCAGTGGCATTTACGATAAATTCCGTCTCGGAAACTTTGTCTACAATTGGCTTTTCCTCATCGTACTCATCCTGTATCTCACCCACAAGTTCCTCTACAATATCTTCCAGTGTTACCATTCCGGCAGTACCGCCAAACTCGTCGAGTACGATCGCTATCTGGATGCGCTTTTGTTGAAACTCGGCCATCAGATCATTTATCTTTTTCGACTCATGAATAAAATAAGGTTTCCGAATGATCTCTTTCAACACTACTTCCTTGTTACTGGCGAGGATGGACAGAATATCCTTGGCGTGCATAATCCCGACTATCTTGTCGATAGTGTCATCGTAGACCGGTATACGCGAATAGCCCTCTTTAATTACTTTATTAAGAATGTCGTCATGTTGGGTGGTTAACTCGATCCCCATGATCTTAGTGCGGGGCACCATGATATTTTTAACGACACGCTCATTGAAATCAAACACATTCTTAATCAGCTCATGCTCATTATTCTCAATCGCTCCGCTCTCCTTTCCCTGATCGAGCAGATATTGAAGCTCTTCTGAACTGTGATGAGCTTCGTGTCCCCCGATTGTGCTTATACCAAAGGCTTTTAAGATCAGGTTGGCGAAGCCGTTTAGCAGCCAGATGAAAGGTCTGAATAACAGATAGAAGAAATGCAGTGGCAGCGCAATTCCCATCGTGGTGTTCACAGGTCTCTGTATCGCAATCGACTTAGGGGCTAGTTCACCAAATACAATGTGCAGAATAGTGATAATAGCAAAAGCAATGACAGGGGCGAAAGTTCCTGAAAACGATGTTATAAATTGCTGAGATGCGCCAAAGAAAGTAAGCACATTATGCAGAATAGCTTCCATTACCTCTTCACCAACCCAGCCTAAACCTAATGACGCCAGCGTTATACCCAATTGGGTAGCTGCCAGATACCCATCTAAATGCTGGGTCATATGTTTGGCTATCTTGGCTACCTTACTTCCGGTCTTTACTTTTATCTCGATCTGAGAAGCTCTTACTTTGACAATAGCAAACTCAGCGGCTACAAAAAAGCCATTTAGAAATACAAGAAAGAACGTCAGAAATATTTGAAAGCTCATGATTTGTTAAACATTTACAAAAGTGGCCTGGTAAAGCTCTAGGCTCTCTTCGATCACCCTGTAAGCGTCGGTAACACCTAGTAAATGCTCAATAGTTACGTTCTTGTGTTCTAATGCTTTATAATCCTGGAAGAAACGAACGATTTCGGTCATTGTATGCGGGGGTAACTCATGCAGATCGTTAATGTAATTAACAGACATGTCATTCTTTGCTACTGCAATGATCTTATCGTCCTGCTCGCCGTTATCAACCATGTGCATTACGCCAATAACTTTGGCTTCAACAATCGACATTGGATAAACATCAACGGAACAAAGAACCAGGATATCAAGAGGATCTTTGTCATCGCAATAGGTTTGCGGGATGAAGCCGTAATTTGCGGGATACATCACAGACGAAAACAGAACACGATCTAACCTGATCAGCCCTGAATCTTTATCAATTTCGTATTTGGCCTTTGAACCTTTAGGAATTTCAATAATGGCGTTCACAGTTGACGGAATGTCTGTGCCAGGGGAAATACTATGCCACGGATGGTCTTTACTCATATTTATTCTACTTGATTTAACTCTTCTTCTTCACTTTTGTTTCCACTGATTTTACGCTTCATGTAGCCCCATACCAGGGGAACAGTGGTTAATACAATAAACCCTATTATAATATAGAGTAAATAATCATCAATTTCTTTCTCAAATCTACGTCCTAAAAAAAAACCCAGCAACGTTAATGATGTAATCCATAAAATTGCACCGGAGATATTAAAAAAGGCAAACTTCTTAAATTCTAAACGTACGACACCCGCAAAAATAGGAGCAAAAGTCCTGACAATTGGTATAAATCTGCCCATTATTAGTGCGAAGGCTCCCTGCTTGTGATAATATACTTCGGCAGCCTTCAGATATTTCTTCTTAAAAAACAAAGAGTCCGGACGATGATACAGTATTGGTCCCGTCCTTAAACCAAACCAATACCCGACAAAATTCCCAGATACGGCGGCGAAAATTAAACCACTTATCAGGACGTAAATTGTGACATCCAGTTTACCGGTTGCAACAAACATACCTGCCAAAAATAATAAGTAATCGCCTGGAAGAAAGAACCCAAAAAACAGACCCGTTTCGGCAAATACGACAAACAAGAGGAGGTAAAAACCGCCTTCCCTTAATAATTGTTCCGGATCAATAAGCTGTTGCAGGGCATCCCAGATCTCTTGCATAAGTTGAATATGGGTAAATCTACAACATTAATTCTGAATCCGGAACTAGAACAGGTTTGAGATCAGGCCCGGATAAACGCCTAAAACAATGGTTACAATTGCTGAGAATGCTAGCACAAAGCTAAATATCGGAGTGGATTGGACCACATGCTGATCGGAGTCTTTAAAGTACATCGACACCACAACCCTTAAATAATAAAATATTCCGATAACGGCATTGATAACCGCAAGTACTACCAGCGACACATGATATTCCGATAGGGCTGAAGAAAACATCATAAATTTTCCAATAAAGCCGGCGGTCAATGGGATACCAGCCAGGGAAAGCATTGCAACAGTAAGTGCAAAAGCCATAAACGGATTTTTCCGTCCTAACCCGTTGAAGCTCTCGTAATTGTCAGAACCCATTTGACGTTTCACAAGAATAAGAACAGCAAAAGCTATAATTGAAGCTACTGAATAAGCAGTTGCGTATAAAATAACCGCATTTATAGAAGCTGAACCAAGCGCCACAATAGCGAAAAGCATATAGCCAGCATGCGACACGCTTGAAAAAGCCAGCATTCTTTTAAAGCTGTGCTGGTACAAAGCGGATATATTTCCTATAAATAAAGTTAGTATGGTTATTACCATTAAAGGCATCATCCAGAAATCATGAAGCGGTGCAAAACAGAAAAGGAAGATGCGCAGGAATGCAGCAAAACCGGCTGTTTTAACCACTGTCATCATAAAGACAGAAATTAATGAAGGTGAACCCTCATAAACATCGGGAGCCCAGAAATGGAAAGGGGCAACCCCTACTTTAAAGCACAAGCCGACTATCAGAAGTAAGAGGCCGCTATAAAATAAAGGCGAAATATGAGTCGGATTGCTGATCACATAATTTTTGATAACCGCTATATCGAAAGATCCTGTGGCTCCGTAAAGCAAAGTAATTCCAAATAATAAAAAACCCGTTGAAAAAGCTCCCATAAGGAAGTATTTTAAAGCCGCTTCGTTTGAAGAATAACTCTTTTTACGGATTCCTGCGAGTATATATAAACTGACAGACATGATCTCAATACCGATGAAGAGCATCGACAGGTTATGATAGGAGACCATCACAAGGATGCCCGTTAACGCAAACAGGATGATGGCATAATATTCAGCTACATGCTCACTGATCCGTTCAAAATAATCTTTCGAGATCAACAATATGAGCATCGTTGAGAACACGCAGATCGCAGTGAATGCTACAGCGAAGTTATCAAACAACATCATGCTGCTATAAATTGGAGCCGCATTGCTGTTCCATTCTCTTACTGCCAGGCCAAGAACCACAGCGAGGCCAACCAGTGTTACAGGCAACAAAGCATTCTTAGCTTTAAATAAGCCCAGGTATAAAACAACAATGGCTAAAACAGATAGGGTTATTAAGGCACTCATAGTTACTTGACTAAAATCTTTTGATTAACCTGTTCGATTAAATTACTCACGGCTGCTTCCGAAATATGAAGCAATGGCTGAGGATACACACCAATAAAAATCACCAACACACAGATGATCACCAGCACCGTTTTTTCCGTACCGTCTATATCCTGGAATGTCTCCGTACGCTCATTAAGCTGACCCAGCATAACCTGCTGATACATCCGAAGCATATAGACGGCTCCAAAGATGATAGTTAACCCGGCTATAGCGGAGTACCAGATGTTATAATTGTATACCCCAATAAGTAATAAAAACTCACCAATGAAGCCATTCGTTAAGGGTAAGGCGACAGTTCCCAGTAATACTATTAAAAAGCAGATCGCCAGACCGGGAGCTACTTTTGCAATACCACCCATACTTTCTATCTGGCGTGTGTTTAGCCTGCGTATAATAATGTCCAGAACGAAGAACATTCCAATCACATTGATCCCGTGGTTTAGCATCTGGATCATTGCCCCCTGAACGCCCTGCACGTTCCAGGCAAATATACCGGCGGCTATTAGCCCAACGTGCGCGATCGATGAGTAAGCAACAAGTCGCTTGATATCCTTTTGGGTAAACGCTATTATGGACGCATAAATAATTCCAGTAATGGAAAGTATTAAAGCTGTCTGTCCCCATTCGGCGAAACCAAGAGGTGCAACAGGTATTAACCAGCGAATAACCCCATAGATACCCATCTTCAGCATGATCCCTGACAAAAGCATGGTTCCTGCTGTAGGTGCCTCGGTATAAGTATCCGGTTGCCACGTATGAAAAGGGAATACAGGCATTTTTATAGCGAATGCTAAAAAGAATGCGCAGAAAATCCAGCCCTGAATGTTCGCAGGTAAGTTCAGTGCATAAAATGACTGGATATCATATGAATTGTCAGGAGTTTGCAGGTGAAGGAAAATGATGGCAATCAGCATAATCAAACTTCCTGCAATCGTATATATGAAAAACTTCAGGTTTACCCGTATGCGGTTCTCGCCGCCCCAGATCGCACAAATAAAATAAATTGGTATCAGTGCAGCCTCCCAGCCCACATAAAACAAAAATGCATCCAGCGCTGTAAAAACCAACAATAAGCCGCTTTGCATAAAGAATATCAGTGCATAAAACGCACCCGGCTTTTTATACGGATGTTTTGAACTCGCCAGTATGATTATCGGGATCAGGAGGTTTGTTAATAAAACAAGCATCATGCTTATTCCATCCATTCCGAGCTTAAACCGTATGCCGAAATTATCTATCCATGCATAATCAACAAGGAACTGGGTTGAAGCATCAGGCACAAATGAGCCTAAGGCAATAAAAGTAAATATGAGAGGTACCAATGACGCAGCAAACGACAATCGTGATAATTGCGGTCCTTTGGCGAAAGCCAGAAGGGTGCACAATAAAGGGAAAAGTATGATGAGTAGTAATAGATTCATTTTGCTAGCAATTCCTTGTTAAATTTTATAAAACCCATAAACAAACAGAGCCACAACCCCGGCTACCATCATGAAAATGTAAAACCCAGTGTTTCCTGATTGCAAAAGACGAAAGCCCTTGCTTGCTTCAGTCGCACCTGAACCAAAACCATTGACAAGACCATCAATGCCCAACTTATCAATCACTTTGAAAAAAAAGCCAGATAAGGCGTCGAGCGGCCGTGTAAATGCTGCCCTATAGACCTCATCAAAATAAAACTTGTTATATGACAAATTAAGAAGTGCCGGCCTAGGAACACTATCAGGCACGGGAACGTGAGACCTTTTCACATATTTGAAATAGGCAAAAATCGCGGCAGCCAAAGCTCCCGCTACTGAAATACCCATCAATAAAAACTCTGTGCTATGGTCTAACGTCAATCCCACGGATTTGGAAGTCGACACAGCAAAGACAGGCGAAAGGAAGTTTGCCAGCCAATGAGTTCCACCCAACACTTCCGGTAAGCCAATGAATCCTCCGATTGCAGAAAGTACGGCTAGTATTATCAGAGGAATGGTCATGGATCCGGGTGATTCATGAAGGTGATGCTTTTGTTCAGGTGTTCCTCGAAAATTGCCATAGAAAGTAAGAAACATCATTCTGAACATATAGAACGCCGTAAGCATTGCGCCGCCCACACCAACTATCCACAATAGCTTATTATGCTCATAAACGTGCGCGAGAATCTCATCTTTCGAAAAGAACCCTGAAAAAGGAGGCAGACCAGCAATGGCGATAGTACCAATCATCATGGTTAAAAACGTTACAGACAACTTACTTTTAAGACCGCCCATATTACGCATGTCCTGCTCATTGCTCATAGCATGGATCACCGATCCGGCTCCGAGGAATAGAAGCGCCTTAAAAAATGCGTGGGTAATAACATGGAAAAAAGCGCCCGTGTAAGCTCCTACTCCCAGGCCTAGGAACATATATCCCAATTGTGATACAGTAGAATAAGCAAGAACTTTCTTAATATCTGTTTGTGTAAGGGCTATCAGAGCTGCGACAATCGCTGTAGCGATACCAATAAATGCTACTGCGCTCAAAGTCTGCGGCGCGAGAGTAAACAGGATATTCGAACGGGCGATCATGTAGATCCCGGCGGTAACCATAGTGGCGGCGTGAATCAAGGCTGAAACAGGAGTCGGACCCGCCATCGCATCAGGTAACCATGTAAATAATGGAAGCTGAGCTGACTTACCTATCGCTCCCACAAACAGGAGTGCAGTGATTAGAATAAGCATATTGTCACCTGAGGCCATCTGGGCTGCCTGTGGGAAAATACGGCTAAATTCCACGCTTCCGAAGGTGCTGAATAATAGGAAAATGGCGATCAGAAATCCCAGGTCCCCAATCCGGTTCATCACAAATGCCTTCTTTGCGGCACTGGCATAAGAAATATTAGTGAACCAAAATCCGATAAGCAGGTACGAGCAAAGGCCAACTCCCTCCCATCCAATAAACATGATCACATAGTTGGATCCTAATACTAGCAGCAACATGAAAAAGATAAAGAGGTTCAGATAAGAAAAGAACTTATTGAACCCTGCATCATGGTGCATATATCCTGTAGAGTAAACATGTATCAGAAATCCAATTCCAGTTACAATAAGCAACATCAAAGTGCTAAGGGGATCAACGAGGAATGAAAATGGAACAAGAATAGTTCCGGCACTGATCCAGTCAAATAAGGGGATAGTAAATGATTTTATTTCTGAGGCGTTCAGTTCAAAAAAAATACCGAGGCTTACACCGAAGGATAGCAATATGGTCAGGCTGCCAATGAAGCCTACAACACTCTTAGGCAAAATGTTACGCCCCAAACCATTAATCAGAAAACCGATCAGCGGAAATAAAGGAATTAACCAAACTAAGTTTATCATTTTATTATATTCAGAATTATATTCAAGGACTGATACAAGGAGCGGAAAAGTTTTTTTCAGGTCCCGGCACTACCATTTTAACTTATTCAACACATTAATATCCGTAGAGCTGGTATTTCTAAAGATCATCACAATAATGGCCAGACCTACTGCAACTTCAGCTGCGGCAAGGGCCATTATGAAGAATACAAACACCTGTCCTGAGGCATCATTATGATGCACAGAAAAAGCTGTCAAAAGCAGGTTAACCGCATTCAGCATCAGCTCAACAGACATAAAAATTATTATCGCATTTCTGCGAATCAATACCCCGATTACACCTATAGTGAATATAATTGCGCTTAGCAGGATATAATGATTTAGCGGAACGCCTTGTAAGGCTTGGGTTACAGTTTCCATTATGCGGTTTTGGGTTCTCTTTTAGCTAACAATACTGCGCCAACCATCGCGGTAAGCAACAATATCGATGATATTTCAAACGGTAATAAGAACTCACTGAACAGTACTTTACCAAGATTCTTTACCAGGCCGAGGTCTGGATTCTTTAAGATCACCGGATCTGACATGTGCAATGATTTCATCGAACCTACCAGTGTTATGAGCAGGCACAAACCGGCTACCAGTCCTGCCATCTTCAGAATATTTGACTTCATAGGTTCTGAGTCTTCATCCAGGTTTAAAAGCATGAGTACGAACAGGAATAGAACCATAATTGCCCCCATGTAAACTATGAAGTTGACAATTGCGAGAAACTGTGCGTTCAAAAGAATATAGTGCACAGTAAATGTGAAGAAAGTAATTATTAGGTATAATACACTGTGTATGGGATTTTTAGAGAAAATCACCAGCAGCGAAAAAAAGATAGAGAGAAATGCAACTAAATAGAATAAGGATATACTCATTAATGCGGTGCTTAAGCTTTGCAGTTTATGCGGCTGCAAAGGTAGAATTTATTTATAATATTGATAAAAAGCTTAGTCCCGTTAATTACCGGCTACAGGAGATTCAATGTTTATCGGATCTTCAACAAGTTTATCTTTTCCATAAATGAAGTCTTTCCTCAGGTAATTAGCGGGTACTATAGGCCCGTCAAGATAGATAGCTTCTTTAGGACAAGCTTCTTCGCATAAGCCACAGAAAATGCAGCGAAGCATATTAATCTCATAAACGGCAGCATATTTCTCTTCACGATATAAATGCTCCTCACCTTTCTGGCGCTCGGCTGCAATCATCGTGATTGCCTCCGCAGGGCACGACAGCGCACACAGGCCACAGGCGGTACAACGCTCACGACCTTGCTCATCCCGTTTTAAAGAATGCATACCCCTCCAGTTCTCAGAGAACTCGCGCTCTACTTCCGGATAAAATATGGTCTCCTTCTTCTTAAACATGTGCTTGAAGGTAATGGCCATTCCCTGAAAAATCGCCGGTAGATATAACCTCTCCCAGAAATTCATCGGCTTTTGCTCCAGTACTTTCTTTCTATTACTTAATGACTCCATAGTAACTTCAATCCTATCAATCCTTCAATCCTGCAGAATCAGGCTTATAACTTATCATAAACGGTGATCACAATTCCCGTAATCACGATGTTGGCAATGGCCAATGGAATCAGAACTTTCCAGCCCAGATTCATCAATTGGTCGTAACGGAATCGCGGAATCGTCCAGCGAACCCACATGAAAAAGAATATAAAGGCAAATATTTTCAATAATAACACTGCCATAGCAATTAGCGGAGCTATCATTGGCCCAACGATGCCTGCTACCCAATCCATGCCCGGATAATTATATCCGCCGAAATACAAAGTAGACATCACTGCTGATGCTACGAACATGTTGACGTATTCAGCAAACATGAATGCGCCCATCTTAAAGCCTGAGTATTCAGTATGATAGCCGCCAACCAGTTCTGTTTCACATTCCGGAAGGTCAAACGGTGTACGATTGGTTTCCGCGAACGAGCATACTAAAAACAGAATAAATCCTAAGGGTTGATAAAGAATATTCCAGTTTCCGCCATGCTGCTGACCTACAATCTCCCTTAAGCTCAGGGTATTGGTAACCAGTAGTAAAGCGATGAGAGACAGACCCATAGGTATTTCATAACTGATACTTTGCGAGGCAGCCCTGACCGCACCCATCAGTGAGAATTTATTATTGGAGGCCCAGCCCCCGATCATCAGTCCGTAAACCCCCAGGGAAACGATACCGAAAATATAAAGTATTCCCACATTGATGTCTGCAACCTGTAAGGGAATGGTCCGTTCACCTAATACAAGATCCGGTCCCCAGGGAATAACCGCACTGCCTAAAAGAGCTGTTAGTAAAGCCAGGGAAGGGCCCGCGATGAATAGAAAGCGATTCGAATCTGTCGGAATGATCTCCTCCTTCATGAACATCTTCAAGCCATCGGCAAGGGGCTGAAACATTCCACCCCAACCAGCCCTGTTCGGACCTACCCGGTCCTGCAGATACCCGGCGATCTTACGCTCGGCCAGCGTTGAATAAGCCGCAACAGTTAAACTGAGCAGGAATATTGCTGTGATCAACACAAATTTTTCTATAACGAATGCTAGTTCCATCAGATCTTTGTTGCTCTCTCGAACTCTACTTTATTTGCTTCAATTAAAATCGGGTCGTTCTGTATAACCGGCAGCGGTCTCAGCGTTTCATAATGATTCGCTGATATCACCGAGGTATTAGCAATATTGCGCGGACCCTCAATAACCCATTCACTGGTTTTTTTAGTATCAAAACGGCAGGTATTACATATGAAATCTTCCACCTCTCCGAACTGATCCTTACGCCCGGTAACCCTCAGCACTTCTTCACCTTTATACCACAAGGTAACTTTACCCTTGCATGTCGGACAGTCACGGTGAGCATCCACAGGCTTCGTAAACCAGACCCGATTTTTGAAGCGGAACGTCCTATCCGTTAACGCTCCAACGGGACAAACATCGATCACATTACCTGAGAAATCGTTATCGATCGCCTTCTCAATGTATGTGGAGATCTCCGAAGCGTCACCGCGACCAAGGACCCCATGCACACGGTTCCCGGTGATCTGGTCTGCAACATATACACAGCGGTAGCAAAGGATGCAGCGTGTCATGTGCAGCTGTATCTTGTCGCCAATATCGATCTTTTCAAAGGTCCGTCTTTCAAAATCATACCTGGTTTTTGCCAGGCCATGCTCATAGCTAAGATCCTGTAAATGGCACTCACCTGCCTGGTCGCATATCGGACAGTCAAGCGGGTGATTGATCAGCAACATCTCAACGACGCCCTTGCGGGCCTCGATAACCTCCGGGGAAGTGATATTCTGAACTTCCATGCCGTCCATCACACCGGTTCGGCATGATGCTACAAGTTTAGGCATAGGGCGCGGATCCTTTTCTGAGCCCTTGCTTACTTTAACCAAACAAGTACGGCATTTACCACCACTGCCTTCCAGCTTCGAATAATAACACATAGCAGGTGGAACAACTTCTCCACCAATCTGGCGTGCAGCATTCAGAATGCTGATGCCAGGCTCGACTTCAACCGTAATCCCGTCTATGGTAACTTTAACTTTTTCACTCATGTTAAAGATCTCTCTTTCCTATTTTTTTCGTCTTTTAATTGGCTACCGGCACTTCGTTAGCAGGTAATGGATCTGCGTAATTACCGATGCCATAATTCCGCTCCATTGCTTCCTTAGGATTGCTTACATGCCACTCAAACTCATCCCGGAAATGCCGTATGGCGCTGGCTACCGGCCAGGCCGCCGCATCGCCCAGCGGGCATATTGTATTTCCCTCTATTTTTTTAGAAACATCGACAAGAAGGTCAATGTCGCTCATCTTTCCATGTCCATATTCGAGGCGGTGTAAAACCTTTTCCATCCATCCTGTCCCTTCACGGCATGGCGAGCATTGTCCACAACTCTCATGATGATAGAAACGACTGAAGTTCCAGGTGTTCCGCACGATACACTGATCCTCGTCAAAGGCTATAAAGCCCCCTGATCCCATCATTGAACCAGATTGAAAACCACCTTCAGCCAATGATTCATAACTCATCAGCCGCGACTCACCGCTCACTGTTTTCAATACTAGATTCGCGGGAAGGATCGGTACGGAAGAACCTCCGGCAACTACTGCCTTAAGTCGTTTACCATTAGCAATTCCACCACAATATTCATCGGAGTAAATAAACTCCTCTACAGGAAGACCTAACTCAATTTCGTATACGCCCGGCTTATTCAAATTTCCGGAAGCAGAGATCAGCTTGGTTCCCGTACTCCGGCCTATGCCAACCTTCGCATACTCATCCCCGCCATCATTAATGATCGGTACCACGGCAGCGATCGATTCTACGTTATTAACAACAGTTGGACAGCCCCATACCCCTGAAATCGCAGGGAAAGGAGGTTTGATCCGCGGATTACCACGTTTCCCTTCCAATGATTCAATCAGTGCAGTTTCTTCGCCGCAAATGTAAGCTCCGCCACCAGGCTGAACGTACAGCTCCAGATCGTACCCTGATCCTAATATGTTCTTGCCTAGAAAGCCGGCATTCTTAGCTTCATCAATTGCCTTTTCAAGTATCCTGATCTGCGGCATCATCTCGCCGCGCACATAGATATAAGATGTCTTTGCACCCAGGGCAAAACTTGATACGATCATCCCCTCGATCAAAGCATGGGGAATATAAGTCATCAGGTAACGATCCTTGAAGGTTCCGGGTTCCGATTCATCAGCATTGCAAACCAGGTAACGTGCCTTGCCTTCAGGCTTGGCAAGAAAGCTCCATTTCATCCCCGTTGGAAAACCAGCTCCCCCCCGTCCGCGCAGACCAGATTTTTTCACTTCCTCAACCACATCATCGGGTGACATAGATTTCAAAGCTTTCTCCACGGAGCGGTAACCACCCTGCTTTCTGTAAACATCGAAAGTATGGATGCCGGGAACGTTTATATGTTCTAAAAGTAATTTACGAGCCATTCTTTTTTTAGATGTGAGATATGAGATGTGAGATTAAGGTCTGACGGACCTGCTCTCAGGTGTCTCATATCTATATACTCAGATCCTTATTCTTTAAGTCAACTAACAATTGATCGACGCTTTCGGAAGTTAAATTTTCATGGAAAGTATATTCCGGGCCGATCTGTAATACCGGACCCATTCCGCATGCCGCCAGGCACTCTACTCCGCGCCAGCTAAACTGGCCGTCAGCAGTTACTTCACCCTCCTTCACTCCAAGTTTGTTCTCCAGATGTTCCATGATCTTCTCAGCCCCAACCAGGCAGCAAGGTCCTGTCCGGCAAACTTCAAGAACATATTTGCCCTGCGGTCTCAGGAAAAACATGGTATAAAAGGTCGCTACTTCGTAAACTTCTATCGGTTTTAAATCCAGGTACCCAGCCACTCTTTCCATGGAAGCAGGACTCAACCATCCGTATTCTGCTTGCACCAAATGAAGGATCGGAAGTAACGCAGCCTTATGCTTGCCCTCCGGATATCTCTTAACGATCTCTCCAAACTTCGAAAGAAGCTCGGACGAGAAATCAACGTGCTCTGTTTCTGTAACTCTAAGCATCTAACTCTCCTGCAATTACGTTTAAACTACTCATGTTTATTATGGCATCCGAAAGTAACATGCCGGCGCTCATAGGCGCATACATCTGGTAATTAATAAAGCTTGGACGGCGGAAATGCAAACGGTAAGGGGAGCGTCCGCCATCATTCACTAAATAGAAACCTAATTCACCGTTACCGCCTTCAACAGCATGATACACCTCTGTTTTAGGGGTATCGATCTCGCCCATCACAATTTTGAAGTGATAGATCAGTGCTTCCATGTTATTATAAACTTCTTCCTTCGGCGGAAGATAGAACTCAGGTACGTCTGCATGAAACACCCCTTTGGGTTCTTTTTCAATTTTCTGCAGTGCCTGCTCAATAATCCTTAAACTTTGCCAGATCTCTTCATTACGAACGATAAACCGGTCATAAACATCACCGGTCTTTCCTACCGGGATCTCAAAATCAAAGTCTTCGTATGAAGAATACGGTTCAGCCGCCCTTACATCATAGTCAACTCCGGTTGCTCTCAGAATCGGGCCGCTCCAGCTGTAGTTCAGAGCGGTCTCAGGATCAACCGCTGCAACTCCGGAAGTACGCTCAATAAAGATCCGGTTACGATTGAAAAGTGTTTCAAACTCCTTTAAGATTGGAGGGAACTTAACCAGGAACTTTTTGATCTTAGCAAAAGCTATGTCATTAAAATCTCTTTCGAATCCACCAATTCGTCCAATATTGGTTGTAAGCCGCGCACCGCAGATCTCTTCGTAGATCTCATAAATATGCTCCCGCTCCTCCATAAGATACAGGAACCCGGTAAAGGCCCCAGTGTCCACACCAAGAATCCCATTACAGATCAGGTGATCGGAAATCCGGGCCAGTTCCATAACAATTACACGAAGGTAATCAACACGTTTTGGCGTTTGAATATTTAAGAGCTTTTCGACAGTCATATGCCAGCCCATATTATTGATGGGCGATGAACAGTAATTCATCCGGTCGGTCAGCGGGGTGATCTGGTAAAAGGGACGATGCTCAGCGATCTTCTCAAAGGCACGGTGAATGTAACCTATCGTAGAAACTCCGCTTACTATACGCTCACCATCCATCTCCAAAACATTCTGGAACACACCATGGGTTGCAGGGTGAGTAGGTCCCAGGTTTAAGGTAATGGTATCCTTCTGAGGATCGTTATCTGTAAAAACAGGGTGGTTATTCATTTATCTTCCGAAGAAATAGTCTTTTTTATCAACACGATTAGGGTCTTCCAGCGGGTATTCTCTCCGCATCGGGAAAACCGTCATTTCATCAACATTTAGAATACGCACGAGGTTAGGATGACCTTCGAACTGAATTCCGAAAAAGTCGTAGGTCTCTCTTTCCATCCAGTTTGCGCCATTCCATAAATTAGTAGCGGTTGGAATTATTGGATTCTCGCCGTTAAGGAATACTTTTATTCGCACCCGCACATTATTGATCAAGCTGTGCAGATGGTAAATAACGCCGATCGATAATTCCTGTTCCGGGTAATGTATTCCGGTAATATCTGTAAGGTAATTGAACTGAAGTTCTTTATCTTCTTTCAGATAGCGTAGTATTTCGCTTATATTTTCCTTGCTAGTCTCGAATGTTAACAGCCCATAAGGCTCCGTCGGAACGGAAATATTTTCACTGAAACGTGCTGTGATCTTCTGTAATACAGCCTGTCTGGTTAACTTCCCCATTACAATATTCCGTATTTTGATAAAAGTTCCTTGTACTCCGGAGATTCTCGTCTGCGGAGAGATTCATCCTTTACAAGTTCCTGTATCTTATTAAAACCGTCGATTATAGCTTCCGGCCTTGGAGGACATCCCGGAACATAAACATCTACAGGAATTATCTCATCAATTCCTTGTAATACAGAATATGTATCGAAAATTCCGCCGCTCGTAGCACAAGCTCCAACTGCAATTACCCATCGTGGCTCAGCCATTTGGATATATACCTGGCGTAATACTGGTCCCATTTTCTTAGCAATTGTGCCCATAACCATCAGGAGATCTGCCTGGCGCGGCGAAAAGCTCGGCCTTTCAGAACCGAAGCGGGCAAAATCATAATGAGAACCCATAGTCGCCATAAACTCAATTCCACAACAGGAGGTTGCAAACGGTAAGGGCCATAAGGAGTGAGATCGCGCAAGGCCAACTACTTTTTCCATAGAAGTAGCGAAAAAACCAGATCCCTCTATTCCGGGAGGAGCTTCAACTAACTTAACATCACTCATAATCTTTCAAAAAAAAAGCTCACTTAACCACGTAAAATGAGCCTCAAAATTACTAAAATTAAACTTTTCCAGTTCCAATAAAACGACTTAGAAACAGTTTAACGGCTAATCCCAATCTAAAGCCCGCTTTTTTATTATATAAATAAAGCCTAATAAAAGCGTGCCCATAAAAATAAACATCTCGATGAGGCCGTTCAGGCCGAATTCCCGGAAATTAACAGCCCAGGGATACATAAAAATAACCTCCACATCAAACAACACAAACAGGATGGCTACCAGGAAATATTTAATTGAAAATGGTTGCCTGGCGTTTCCTATAGACTTGATCCCCGACTCGAAGGCAACAAGCTTATCTGCCGTTTTCCGTTTGGGTCCAATGAGATGGGTAAGCGTCATTGTAAATACGACAAATCCCAGAGCTACCAGTAACTGGAAGATTATAGGCAGATAATTCAAGGAGGTGCTTTGTGCTTCCATTATATCGGTTTTAACGGCGCAAATATAAATAGAAAGAGTCCCGAAACAAACATTCCGGGACTCTTTTAGTCTATTCAATGAAGATATCTTAATTTTTACTACCCAAAGCTTTAAGTGCATTCTGTGCATAAGCATCGGAAGGCTCCAGTTCTATTACCTTGTTAAAGTACTCTTTTGCTTTGGCAACATCCGTGTTCTGATAGAATGCACCGAGGTTTTTATAAGCTTCTATAACTGCGTTCTTCACGCGAGGTTCAGCAGTTGCATTAGGTTTAGCCAGAACAACTTCCACATACTTTTCGTAGTCAGGCACCATTAGACCCTGCATGTTTTCTGGATCGTCAACAAGTTTCTTAACCCTCGCTCTGTAAAGGTAGGAATCAGGAGAAGTTGGTGAAACCTGGATCACATAACTGAAAGCTGAATCTGCTTTAGTAAGAACCGTCTTATCAGGTGTTTGCTTGGCTGCAACCTGGCTCGCATAATCAAAGTAATGAGCCATACCAAGGTAGAAACTATCGTAAGCCTTAGTTTTTGAATTAGGATTATTTACAGCCATTTCAAATGTTGCCGCTGCATCCTTATATTTTTTTGCAGAATACAAGGCTTTACCTATTTCACTCATGACTGCAACGTTGGTGGAATCCAGTTCTACCGCTTTTTTCAGGTTCTTAATCCCTTCGGTTTCAGATCCGGGGATCCTGATTTGTGCCTGGCCCAGGTAAAGATAATCCTGCGGAATTATACGGCTCGTATCCACTTTCGAGATAAAATCCTGCATGGCCTGAACACTCGCCGGATAGTTACCGTTCTCGTAGGCCGAGTATCCAAGATATCTGAAGATACGCGGATTGGTCTTGTCCATTTTAGCCATCGCGTTAGCTTCAGCTTCCAGTTCCTTATACTTCTTGGCAAGGATCAGGAAGGTAGCGTGGCGTTCACGTGACTCGAGAGAACGGTCAGTCAGATCCATATATTTTTCATAATATTTCAATGCCTCGTTGATACGCTCGTCGTATTTGCTTGATTGAGCATTAGCCCAGTAGTAATAGGTCTCCGCTAATTCACGATATGTAGGACCGTAATTTGGATTTAAAGCAACTACCTCGTTAAGTGCTGCAACAGACTCCGGATAGGCCTTTGAAAGCTTATTCAACACACCGAGTTCTACCTTCGCACGGAGTAAATTCTTATCCATGTCGAAAGCCGTACGGTAGCTGCTGAAGGCCTCACTGTTTTTCTGCAGCGCGCGGTAAGCATCGCCAAGAGCCAGGTATACCTCGGCATCCTTGGCATTTATGGCTTTTGCTTTTTCAAGAACAGCTACAGCTGCATTTCCATCGGGTTTTGGGGCTGATACATATGCCTTACCGATTTCCAAAAGAGTAACATGATCCTTTTTCTTGGTCAACGAGAGCGCTTTATCAAACTGCGCTTTGGCTGCGGATGGATTTTCGCGTAACGCAAGACCACCCAATCCAACATAGTTTAAAGGATTTGCAGCGTCTGCAGCTACACCTTTGTTATATGTCATTTTGGCGGAATCAAGATAACCAGCCTTCACATATACATTGCCAAGGTAGTAGAAGTTCTCACCATTGGTAGCCTGAGACTGAATCAATCCCTTCAAAATAGTCTTACTTTTTTGGTATTGCTCGGCGTCGATGGCTTTTTTAGCATCAGCTAAACTCTGCGCAAAAACCGATGATGCTACCAAAACCAACCCTAGAGTTGTATTGATTATCTTTTTCATCATTTCCATATTCCAAATATTAATTGTTAATCTTATTTTTAATAATCACTTGTCGTGACGGGATGCTATCCGGCAGCAATCCGGATTTTAGTACAATCCTTTGCCCGAGTTCTCCTGCAATAAAAGATGCAAAACCTGTGCCTAAACCCGGCTTGCCTTCTCCGTTAATAATATATAAATTTCTTGTGAGGGGATACATTTCCAGTGCCAGATCATTTTGATTTGGTTTATAAAACGCATCCGAGCCCGGCTTGCCGGGCAGATTCTTCACACCCATGATTTTTAGTCTGCCAACAATCTCTTCGAGATCTTCATCAGGCTGCATCACCCAGTTTATTCCTATTACCCCTATTGAACCCGGATTGGCATTTACGTATTTGATGACCTCCGGATTCGACTTTAGCGCATATATACCCTTCGCTGGCAACTCTTTGATACCAGCCAGATCTTTCATATAACGCACAGTACTCGAATTGGGATTATCAAAAACAAGGCTCTTAATTTTACCCGGCTCACCTTTCATCAAAGAAATTATTTCAGCCACCGTAATGAGTGAATCGGGGTTTGACCGATTTGTTATCAGGGCAATACCATCGATAGCAAAACGGTTAACGCGCAATTTGATATTTTTATTCTGATACCGTTTTGCTTCATCCGCCGTCAGTTCCCTGGAAAGAACCGCAACCCGCACGCTGTCATTTAAAAAGAGGTTTAAAACTTCATTCTCAGGCTTGTATATCCGATTAAGTTTACTCTTAGGGTAATGTTTTTCGAATACATACGATTGATCCTCTATTATCGGGGCGAACGATTCGTCTATAATCACGCTCGTTTCTCCGCTAGTGTAGGTGGTCTCTGTAGGGGCTGCCTGCTGATTCTGACAAGCAGAAACAATCAAAGCGACTCCAATGAAAGAGAAAAATTTAAAGCGATGTTTCATTATTGGTTTTTAAGCAGGCGCACGAAGCGGAAAAAAGAATAAGCGATGAGCAGTACACCAAAGGCGACCCGATATCCAAAGCCCATTTCTATCGGAAAATCTTTCCAAAAAATGATGGCAATGCCTAATACCAAATATAAGGAAAACATCAGCAGCCCTAAAACGAACAGAAATCGCTTTGCGGGCGATTTCTGTTCTCTATTTGTACGTGTCATCCTTATTGCCCTGCTAGATTTAAGCTAAATGGTAAAGTATAAGCAACCCTAACCGGGCGGCCGTTTTGAATACCAGGCTTCCACTTAGGCATGCTCTTAAGCAAGCGGATCGCTTCTTCGCCGGTACCTAGTCCAAGGTCACGAAGTACTTTAATGTCCGTCAAGCTTCCATCACGTTCTACTACGAACTGCATGATCACCTTACCAGAAACACCTTGTTCACGCGCCATCGCTGGGTAACGATAATTCTTCTGGAGGTAAGAATAGAACTTGTTGATTCCTCCCGGGAATTCCGGAGAAACCTCAACACTCGTAAAAATTGTGTTAACATCCTCAGTTACCTCAGCTTCTTTCGGAGCTTCTCCAACTGGTTCATCAATTCTTATCTCGGCATTCGGATCTCCCTCAATTGTCTTCTGCCCCGGATCGGCAACTTTCAATTCTTCAACTGTTGGCGGTTCCTCATCGCGAACTTCCTCAGCCGGTACAACAACCGGAGGCGGGAATTTCACCTGATCAACCTTTGGCTTAGGTGGTTCCGGCGGTGGAGGCGGAACATCCTTTTTGTCAATTGGTGGTGGCGGCGCCAAAACAACCTCGGTTACTTGTAACGCTTCCTCTTCGGGCATAGCGCCTTTTATCAAGCGAATGATCAGCGGCAAGCAAACTAATGCTATGAATAACACTGAACCAGCAATTAATGCCTTGTTGGTCGTCTTATTATTCTTCCTACGCAGCTCATAGGCTCCATAGGCTTTATTACGCCCGGCAAACACCACATCAAGCCATTGCGGATTAAATAAATCTAATTTTGACCCTAACATCGTCTTATATTTTTAAAGGGTTAATATTCTAAATAATTACTGGTAAAGACCCTCGCGTTTAAGCAACTCAATCTCAGGTTCGAAAATATCTACGATAGCATAGGTTTGCGGCTTAATAATAGCCATCTCATCCAGGATATCTACCAGATTTCTATATTTAGATTTTTCACTTGGCTTAATTAATACGATCAAGCTTTTAGCCGGATCACCAGTCATAGCGATCACTTCTTTTTTCTTTTCCAACAGAGCCTTACGGATTCCGTTCCTTCCATAGTTATCGACCTGTGGAGGTGTCAGCGGCTTATCAACCGAACCCATATACCACTCAACGCGGTTACCCGAGCCTAGCAATATGGTCATTGTCCGGTTATCAGCTACCGTTAGCTGCTGTTCGTCTTTTACCTCTTTATCCGGCATAGCAATATCCATCGCCTGAGGTTTAGACAGTGTGGTGGTAAGCATGAAGAACGTGATCAGTAAGAAAGCCAGGTCAACCATCGCGGTTAAATCCACCCTGGTTGACATCTTCTTGGTTCTTATCTTTCCGCCCTTTTTACCCCCGCCGGAGGTATCTAATTCTGCCATTGTCTAGTTTTTTAGTTTGGTTTAGTAATCTTCACCTCTTAAAGAAGTGATCAAACTGAATTTGTTTACATTTTGTGACTGCAGGATCTCAATAACTTTCTGTATTTCCGGGATCTTCTCATTGGCATCTCCCTTTATACTTACACGCATATCCTGATTATGCAATTCTTTAGTTGCCAGACGAGCCTGATATACCCATTGATGAAGTTCGGAAGGCCTTAGACCAACTGAATCAATTGGAATGCCGGGTTGTAGTCCTTCGCGATTACGCTCATCACCCTTCATGGCAATGATCTGTTTTAAATTCCCGATAGGAACGCCGAACGACTCCATTACTGAGAACCTCTTTTTCTCTTCTTCTGTAAACTGAATCCCATAGACGGTTCCCATTTTCTCAATCAGGGAACGGCGGATATCCTGTCCAGGAATTCCGAAGAATACCTTTCCATGACCAACCGTTAAGGTAGCGATATCCGTGTCCGGCAACTTGATCTTAACCGTAGAAGCCGGGGTATCAACAGGAAGTGGTTCCGGCTGACGTGCGGTTGCTGTCAGGATGAAGAATGTAAGCAACAGGAACGCCACATCGCACATCGCTGTCATATCAATAGCCGTACTTTTTCTTGGAACTTTAATTCTTGGCATTGCTTAAATTTTATAATTATTTGTACGTTTTATTTAGTGATGAAATTATTCCGGGTTTTCCATAAACCCGGAATAAGATTTTTTCAAAACTATTATTTATGTGTACTTGCGTAGGTCTGCACGATAGAGAAACCAGCCTCGTCAATTGCATAAGTCAACTTATCAATCTTAGAAGTAAACAGGTTGTACATGATGATCGCTAACGCAGATGTCGCGATACCAGTAGCGGTGTTAATTAACGCTTCAGAGATACCGTTTGCAAGCGCAGCCTGGTCAGGCGAACCTGCAGTTGCCAGACCGGCGAAGGCCTTGATCATACCCGTTACCGTACCTAAAAGACCCATTAAGGTACCAATTGATACCAGAGTAGCAATAATTGTCAGGTTTTGCTCTAACATTGGCATTTCCAAAGCAGTTGCTTCTTCAATGTCTTTCTGAATAGCAAGACATTTCTGCTCTGTATCCATGTTAGCCTCAACTTCCATTTCCTTATATTTTCTTAAGCCGGATTTGATCACGTTCGCAACGGATCCTTCCTGCTTATCGCACTCTGCCATAGCAGCGTCGATGTTACCAGCGCCTAGTTGGTTCTGAATTCTTTTCACGAAAGCATCAATATTTCCTTTTCCGGTCGCTTTGTTGATCACAAAGAAACGCTCGAAAGAAAATACTACTACCATCAGGAACAGGCCCATAAGAACCGGAACAATGTATCCCCCCTTGTAAACCATTCCGAAGTAATTGCCTGGAAGCGGGTGACCTGTATTATCGCCACCTTCAAAGTTCGATGCGTCTCCCATTACAAATTTCCATAAAACGATACCGATCAGGATACAGATGACAATCGTTAAACTTGCAAAAATGCTTGAACCAGAGCTCTCTTTCTTCGCTGTTGTTGGTTTTGGTGCGTTTGCCATTTTTTTAAATTTTAGTTTTTAGTTGTTGATTAAATATATGAATTAATTGATTTGCTATAAAAAGGTTTTATTAGATACATAACATACATTCTTTCTGTTTCGTTATATATCAATTAAAACAACTAGAGCGGGTTAAATATAGATTATTTCTTACTGCCATGGCAGCATTTCTCAATAAACAATAACCCTCCCTAAAAAAAAATTGCCTCGGTTGATGAGACAATCTTTTACAATGAAAACTATTTTAAACCGCAATTGCAAATATTAGTGTAAAATTTACAGTTAGGCACTAACTGCTATTTTAGGGGCTGCACGCAGTATTTCGTCGCTCGCATAGTGTGCAAACTGGTTGAAATTTTTAACAAAGGCCTGCGCAAGGTCAGCAGATTTTCGGTCATACTCTTGTTTATCTTTCCATGTATTTCTTGGATCTAACACCTCCGAAGGTACATCCGGACAGGAAACCGGCATCATCAGGCCAAAAACCGGATGTTCTTTGTATTCCACCGTGTCAAGTTCACCGTTTAAAGCAGCACTGATCATCGATCTGGTATAACTTAATTTCATCCTCGACCCGATGCCGTAAGGTCCGCCGGTCCAGCCCGTATTAATAAGCCAGACATTGACTGAGTGCTCCTTCATTTTCCGGCCCAGGAGCTCGGCATAGCGTGTAGGATGCAGCGGTAAAAATGCTTTTCCGAAGCAGGCAGAAAAAGTGGTCTGAGGCTCGGTTATCCCGGCTTCAGTACCTGCTACCTTTGCTGTATACCCTGAAATAAAATGATACATGGTTTGCCCGGGGGTTAACCTCGAAATTGGAGGCAGCACACCAAAGGCATCGGCTGTTAAAAAAAAGATGTTTTTAGGGATACCCGCAATCGAAGGTTCAATCGCATTGTCTATATAGTGAATAGGATATGCTACCCGGGTATTTTCCGTTTTCCTGATATCACTGAAGTCCACCTTCCGGCTACCTTCGAAATAATTAGTATTCTCTAGCAGGGCACCGAACCTGATAGCATTATAGATCTGAGGTTCCCTTTCCGGAGTCAGATCAACACATTTTGCGTAACACCCGCCTTCAAAATTAAAAACTGAAGAATCACTCCACCCGTGCTCATCATCTCCGATCAGGCGGCGTTGAGGGTCAGCTGACAAAGTTGTTTTACCCGTGCCTGATAAACCAAAGAAAATGGCCGTATCGCCATCATTACCCACATTAGCTGAACAATGCATGGACAGTACCTGGCGCTGATGAGGCATCAGAAAATTTAGGACAGAAAATATTCCTTTTTTTATTTCCCCGGTGTAACCTGTACCACCGATCAGAATTACCTTCCTCGTGAAATTAAGTATTGCAAAGTTGCCCTGCCTGGTGCCGTCTATTAACGGATCGGCTTTAAACCCTGGGGCAGCAATTATTGTCCATTCGGGCTGATCAGGAGCCTCTGCTTGTCCGTATCGAAGGAACATATTATTCGCGAAAAGGCCTTGAAAAGCACTTTCAGTGATGACCCGGATGCTCATCATATATTCCGGATCTGCACAGGCGTAGGCGTCATGGACATAGATCTGCCGGTTAGACAAATACTGAATGACCTTATTGTACAGAGCATCAAACTTTGCCGCGTCAAATTTAATATTGATGTCACCCCACCAGACAGCATCTTCCGTGATACTGTCGGCCACAATGAAACGGTCTTTCGGGGAACGGCCCGTAAACTCCCCGGTGTCTACAGCCAGCGCACCGTTGTCGGTTAAAGTGCCCTCAGAGTTGATTATGGCCCTTTCTATGAGTTCCGCAGGTTCTAATTGGTAGTTGACAGATTTAACCTGGTGAAGGTTCAAATATTTCAGATCTAATACTTTTCTTGAAGTTTTGCTCATGGTTGACAATGCGCTTTTTTAAGAGTTTCCAATAAAAGTAAGAAGTTAAAATATTGTTTTGGAAAATAAAAAGCACTCTAAATCAACTAATTGTAAACAATACACTAAGCTATAAAGCATTAAATTTCAGCTCCCTGCCTGCGGTTTGAACCCCGATTTTATCCGCCAATTTTTTTCACTTTGTAGCCATCCGCAGCTAACAGCGTCATTATTTTTTCACGGAAATCACCCTGAACCAGCACCTCCCCATCCTTAACAGATCCGCCTACCCCGCATTTCTGTTTGAGTTTTTTACCAAGAGCATCCAAATCCGCCTCGGTACCTATAAATCCGGTGATCAGGGTAACGGCTTTACCCCCGCGCTGTTTTCTGTCCAGTTGAACACGCAGATTTTGTTGCTTAGGCTCCAGAGTCTCAGGCTCGCTCTCCTGACCTCCCTGGTATTGAAAATCCGGGTCTGTGGAGTAAACGACGCCACTGAGCCCTCTATTTTTTTTAGACATCTTAATGATCTTAGTTAATTATCGCTTTAAAGCTTTCAATCCCGGTCCAATTACATTCCCCTTTCGAAAACGTTTCAAACAAGAATGCAAAGAGATGAGGGCTTCACCCGAATATTTAGTTCGGCCTCCATCAGTAGCGGTTCTCCGTCCAGGTGCACTGCTCCTTCACTTTGCCGGATAATCCGTATTTCACGTCCCTTAATGATTTCAACAAATTTCGACCGGTGTGTGGTTTTGCTGAACATCCTTAAGCCCATAACCGGGAATATGTACATCGGGAAAGGCCTGACAATGCAAACATCAAGCAAACCGTCTTTCACAGAGGCAAAAGGCGAAATATGAGCATTATTCCCGTACTGAGAAGAATTGGCGATGCTGATCATAAATGCTTTTCGCGAGTAAGTTTTCCCGTCAATTTCAAGGATATAATTCTGGGACTGGTAACCCGATATCTCGCGAAAGGTAGTCTGTACGTAGCCACCAAAACCACGTTCACTGTGATTGGCAAAGCGCCTGCTTATATGAGCGTCGAAACCTACTCCGGCCATATTAAAGAATTTATGATCGTTCAATGTACCCGAGTCTATAAAAGTGGCGTTAAGATTATTCAGCCTCGAAACGGCGTCAGCGTCATTTAAAGGGATTGCCATAGCACGTGCAAGACCATTTCCAGAACCATAGGGAATGATACCCATACATTTTCCGGAACCTTCAAGACTTGAAGCCACTTCGTTGATCGTTCCATCACCACCGACAGCCACAATAACGTCTGCCTCCGGATTTCCGATAACCATCTCCCGCGCATGTCCTGCTCGTTCGGTAAACGCAAATCGAGCATCAAAAAGACTTTGATCCAGGTATTTAGCCGCAAGGTCGGGGAAGTGAATTTTGCTTTTACCGCCGGAAATAGGATTAATAATGAAAAGGATGCTCTTTTTCAAGACGATAGCTTCGTTAAGGAGTGCAAAAATAGTTTTAAATTTTCCGGAAATTAAAAATTATCCTACTTTTGCCGTGCAAAAAAGTGGATCGATTTGCGTTGTCATGGTAACCCCGGACAGGATTGCAACCACGTAAAAAAAAGTGCTAAAAGTACCTGCTGATTTTTACCTCCTCAATCAAAACGCTCCTATTCGCTTGTTTTTACTAATTTTTAATAACCTCAAGTAATATGCCTTATTTATTTACTTCAGAATCTGTTTCTGAGGGTCATCCTGACAAAATTGCGGATCAGATATCAGACGCCTTAATCGATAATTTCCTGGCATGGGATGCAGATTCTAAAGTGGCATGCGAAACCTTAGTCACCACCGGGCTCGTTGTCCTGGCTGGTGAGGTAAAGTCCAAAACTTACCTTGATGTTCAGAGAATAGCACGTGACGTAATACGCAAGATTGGGTATACAAAGTCAGAATATATGTTTGAAGCCGACTCCTGCGGAATTATTTCAACGATACACGAACAGTCGGCGGACATTAATCAGGGAGTTGACAGGCAGGATAAGCAGGAACAGGGAGCCGGTGACCAGGGTATGATGTTTGGTTACGCAACAAACGAGACTGCTAACTATATGCCCCTGGCTTTAGATCTGGCACATAAATTACTAATAGAACTTGCAGTCCTTCGTCGTGAGAATTCTGAAATAAGTTACCTGCGCCCGGATGCAAAATCCCAGGTAACCATCGAATACGCTGACGATCATAAACCTATCCGGATCGACTCCATTGTCATCTCTACTCAGCATGATGAGTTCGATACCGATGAGAACATGCAGGAAAAGATCCAGCAGGATATCATATCTGTATTGATCCCGCGCATTAAAGCGCAGTTGAATCCGGAACTTCAGGCACTCTTTACTGACAGTATTACTTATCATATTAACCCCACAGGCAAGTTCGTCATTGGCGGACCACATGGCGACAGCGGCCTGACCGGACGCAAGATCATTGTAGATACTTACGGTGGCAAGGGAGCACATGGTGGCGGTGCATTTTCAGGCAAAGACCCGTCAAAAGTTGACCGTTCAGCTGCTTATGCGACCCGTCATATCGCCAAGAACCTGGTAGCTGCAGGCATTTGTGATGAAGTTCTTGTCCAAGTTTCGTATGCGATCGGTGTTAAAAATCCAATGGGCATTTACGTGAATACCAATCACTCGGCAAAAGTAGCTCTGTCTGACAGCGAGATTGCTAAAAAGATAGAAACCATCTTTGATATGACTCCATACGGAATTGAAACCCGTTTAAAATTGCGCAACCCGATCTACTCTGAAACTTCAGCTTACGGACACATGGGCCGCAAAAATGAAGTTGTTACGAAAGAGTTCGCGAGCGCAAATGGCGAAAAGATAACTGCCGAGGTAGAGTTATTTACCTGGGAAAAGCTGGATTACGTTGATCAGCTGAAAGAAGTTTTCGGCCTGTAATTCCATTTTAAAATATAACGAGCCTTCTTTCCCTGCCGGAAAGGAGGTTTTTTTATGCCTTATTACCTAACCCGCCTCGATGAAGAAAACCTACCTTTATCGTTTCAATGACTAAACGAAGTCCCATAATTGTTAAAGGAAATCAGATCGATGATCAGACCCGTTGCATACATTATCATTCAGCCCTTGATATCATTGCAATAAAGTTTAAGTGCTGCCGTACCTATTATCCTTGCTACGATTGTCATCAGGCTGAAGCAGATCATCGACCTGAAAGATGGAGCAAAGAAGAATGGGATACGAAAGCAATTCTCTGCGGAGCCTGCAAAACAGAACTGACCATACGGCAATATCTTGACTGTAATTACACCTGTCCGTCATGTAAGGCGCACTTTAATCCCGGATGCCGGAACCATGATCATTTGTATTTCGGGGGTTCAATATAATGTGGAAATTTGCTAATGTGATAATGGGCAAGAGCACCCAATACTTTTGCAGTCATCCCGATTGGTAACATTCACACTTCAAGGGCACTGTGCGACCACCTTCGGGGTCGAACGATCCGGTTAATTATTCCTATAAACCTTCGATACCTTCGGCATCGTTAGGCAGCAAGTATTTCAACAAGCCTGTCTCTGCGTTAATTTGAGAACCTTATCTGCGGGAAATTAAACTCTTACAAATAATATATTTTATTAATAATCCACAAAACGTTCCGATGGAACGATATCGTATCCCACCGATAAGGCTACAAACAAAACGTTCCTCCGGAACGAAATACCGTCCTAATAATTTGTCCCGTAGGGACATTTTGTTGGTAGAACATTGAACGCGTATTGTTTGCGTTCCGTTAGGAACGCTTTGTATGTGGTATTTTCGAAGTTTCAAATCAGGATGCCGAAGCAACAGTCTTGATGTACAGATTCTCCACTTTCAACCTTGCCCAGGGAGTTTTTCTAAGAAATTTCAAACTTGACTTAACTCCCGGATTGTTATTAAAGCAATCTATATTTATTCTCCTGCCCAATTCCTCCCATCCATATATCTCAACAAGTTTCAGAACGATATTTTCAAGGGTGATGCCATGAAGCGGGTTATTCGGCTGTTCCATATTATATTGAGTATGGTGCAAAAATACATTGTCTGGATTAGGATTTTCAGGATTTGATGATTTGCAGGATCAAGAGGCATACTATGTCGTATGCAGCATCCATATGCTTCCTTTAATCTATCGCCTGGCATCCCAACCCGTGAATCCCTAAATCCTGTAAATCCTGATCGTTAATCCTGATCATCCCGTGAAAACTTTATCTTTGTGACTTGTTAACCCTTTATGCCAAGACAGAAATTTTACGATACCGCGGTTAAACCCGAAAAAGCCATACTTGTAGGAATTATTACCCCGGGAGAATCTGAAGATCAAACGAAAGAATATCTTGACGAACTCGAGTTCCTGGTTGATACAGCCGGCGGTGAAACGATCCGTTCCTTTACACAAAGAATGCAGCGCCCGGACCGGGCCACCTTTGTCGGCACCGGTAAGCTTGAAGAAATAGGCGCTTTCGTTAAATCGGAAGAGATCGACATCGTCGTATTCGACGATGAACTATCGCCTTCCCAACTCCGCAATATTGAGAATGAATTACAGGTCAAGATACTCGACCGCAGCAACCTGATCCTCGATATCTTCGCGAAACGTGCTCAGACATCACAGGCCAAAACCCAGGTCGAACTTGCACAACTTCAATACCTATTACCCCGGCTGACCCGTTTGTGGACCCACCTCGAACGCCAGAAGGGTGGTATCGGAATGCGGGGACCGGGTGAGAGCCAGATCGAGACGGACAGGCGATTGATCCTCAACAAAATCTCGCTGCTGAAGGAAAGATTGAAAGAGATCGATAAGCAGAACGAAACACAACGGAAAAACCGGAACCAGCTGATCAGGGTTGCGCTTGTTGGCTACACAAACGTCGGCAAGTCGACCATTATGAATATGATCTCCAAATCGGACGTATTTGCAGAAAACAAGTTGTTTGCCACGCTCGATACCACGGTTCGCAAAGTCGTGATCGAAAACCTGCCATTCCTGCTGTCTGACACGGTTGGATTTATCCGAAAACTTCCCCATCACCTGGTTGAATGCTTTAAGTCAACACTTGATGAAGTGCGCGAGGCAGATATCCTTGTTCATGTAGTGGATATATCTCATGGTAATTTCGAGGACCAGATCAATACGGTTAATGAAACCCTGAAGGAACTGGGAGCGATCGACAAGCTGATCATTACTGTATTCAATAAGATCGATGCCTATAAGCCTGCAGATTTCGATCCGCAGGATGATGTGCCACCGCCAACTCTTGAAGACTACAAGAACAGCTGGATGAACAAAAATAATAGTCCGGCAATATTTATTTCCGCACTTAACCGAGAGAACATTGATGAGTTCAGGGCTCTGCTGTATGATAAGGTTAAAGCGATACACACCCAGCGTTATCCTTACGATAAACTGCTATATTAATTAAACCCGCAATTCCTTTAATGCTTTTTACGTATTATACGTGTTAAAGAAATTCAGCTCATAACCATGGAAAGTAAACGACAACAAAAATTTGCAGGAGTCATACAAAAAGATCTTGCCGAAATATTTCAACGCGAAGGAATGAACTATCTTCCCGGGACTATGGTGACTGTAACGAAGGTCCGGGTGTCACCGGATCTTGCCTTAGCCAGGGTCTACCTGAGTTTTTTCAATGCAGCCAATAAGGACCTGTCCATCAACACGATTAAATCGCACGCCGGCGAGATCAGGTATAAACTCGGCTCACGAATCAAGGATCAGGCGCGCATCGTTCCCCAGCTCGACTTCTTCATTGACGACACCAGTGAATACGTTGAACGTATGGATAAGATCTTCGATAAGATAAGTAAAGAACCCCGCCAGCCCGAGCAACCGGAAGAATAGATTGAATGAGGGCTATCCGCGAACCTGTTAATTTCTTTACTCACGCAATCCCCGCCTTGCTGGTGATACCGGCGTGCAAGACATTGCTGGATATGTCTGATACGCCAACCGAAACAACAGCTGCCTGGGTTTATGGAATCTGCTCGTTTTTACTGTTCACCATAAGCGCCATTTATCATGGGTATCCGAATAATGAGCATAGCGTTCGCTTCTGGCAGAAGTTCGATCATTGCTGTATTTATCTAATGATCGCCGGCTCCTATACTCCCGTTTCATTACTGGTGTTTGACGGATGGATCCGCTGGGGCTTGTTTGGTGTCGTTTGGCTGATAGCAACTACCGGATGCCTCCTGAAGATATTCAACAGGCTGCAGCATAAAGGCGTTTCGCTGGCCATTTACATCGCTATGGGAGCGCTCATTGTACCTTTGATGAGTAACATGGTTGAAAGGCTTCCATTTACCGCCGTCGGCCTGATGCTCCTCGGCGGACTATTCTATGTCGGCGGAACATTTTTTTATTACCAGGACAAGCCGCTCAATCGTTATGTCCATACCCACGAGATCTGGCACTTGTTTGTTATTGCCGGCGCTGCTGCTCATTACATTTTCAACTATCAGTACCTGTTCTCATGAACGCTGCCAAAACCGCTTTATTAAAAGAATATATCCTGACCCATTCTCATGAATTTGGGAGTGTAGTTGATTACGATACCGATACCGACCGCCTCTCGGCATTCGACTTCACGGCGGGAAATAAAACGCTCAGCGCCGAAACCATTGCCGATACAGAACTTTTTTCAGAATGGGTAAACGAAAGGCTTAAAGCAGATAAAAGCCGGTACGGTGTGGGTGGTTATGGTGAACACCGAACACTGTATGCGCGTAGTGGCTTGTTCGATACTATTTCCGAGCCAAGGCGCCTCCATCTCGGCATTGACATCTGGGGGCCGGCCGGAACAGCCGTTTACAACCCCATGGACGGGCGAGTCCACAGCTTCCGGTTCAACGACAATTTTGGCGATTATGGGGCGACTATCATCCTGGAACACCAGATCGGAGATGTTCATATCCATAGCCTTTATGGCCATTTAAATCTGAAAAGCCTGGAAGGATTGAAGGAAGGGCAGATCGTTCCGAAAGGCAAAAAATTTGCAGAATTCGGCAATCCGCTTGAAAATGGACACTGGCCCCCGCATCTGCATTTTCAACTGATCTTTGATATGCAGGAAAAAAGAGGCGATTACCCCGGCGTCTGCAGTTATTCCCAAAGAGAGCAATACCTGAATAATTGCCCGGATCCCAATGATATTCTGCGCTTTACATTCAATAATTCGCATTAAAATGCGTTAATTTAGGAATGCTAATTATCTCGTTACTGATAACGCTTATCCATATTACCGGATTTATGCAAGATCCCCAGCCCTCTTTCAAGGGCGGTGAGAGAAACCTTTATTCATTTATAAAAAATCACCAGATCTATCCTGAATACTCCAAATCAAATTGCCTTCAGGGTACGGTTCACGTTAGTTTCAAACTTGGCTCCAGCGGTAATATTTACAGTTCAGAAGTCCAGAAAGGTTTTGGAACTGATCTGGACGACGAGGCTTTACGAATCATCAGGCTAAGTTCAGGCCGGTGGATAGTCCCTTCCGGATATGACACCACAACCGCGCTGGTGCTTCCCATTAACTTCTCCCTGAAAGATTACGATTGTGAAAATCGCAATAGAGATGAGATCAATGCTGCGCTCGCTGCCTACAAGGCCCGCACCGACCTGACCAAAGCGATCTACAATTACTATGATAAAAAGGCGGCCGGTGAAGCAGTTTTGGAGGAAGAAATCGGAATTCTTCAACTTAAGGCGCAGCTCGGCTATAACGAGAAATATATTGACCGTCTGTACAAACAGGCTCTGCGAAAGTTAAAACAGGGTGATCTTGAAAGCGGCTGTGAAGATCTTCACACGATCCGCCGCCTTGGAAGCGACATAGCAGATAAGAGCATAGAAGAGAATTGTCGGTAACTATGGCCCTGCAGAAGTAATAGACTGCATTTCGGTTATCACTCACGAAGGCGTCGGGAAAAACCTATTTTAGCTGCATGAAGAACACCCTGCGCTTTTTTGCTTTCCTAGATATGCTGAGCTTTCTCCTTTTAAGCGAACAGGTGGTCCACATTTTGGTCAATATCGGGAATCTGCCGCCTGAAACGCTCTCTGCTATCCGAGTTGTTCTTCTAGTAATTATGTACCTGCTTTTGCTGGTCTCAGCTTATTACCTGGTCCGAATTAAAAAACAGGGATTGATTGTCTATTATATACAATTCCCCATGCGCCTCTTAGTATGGGTCTTTTCGTTTGGCTTCATAACCTTAACGAGCCAGTATTTCAGCAACCCACTGGTATTTGACTGGCTGTTTCGAATCGCCATTATCCTGGAGTTTTTCAGACTGTATTACACCATACAGATTCACAGAAGATATTTTCGGGGAATGAGAAGGCCCGGCTGATCATTTCAATTAATTGCGTCTTCCATATCAAAAAATCCGCCGGGAGAATATCACTAAAATTACTTCCTTTTCATAGAATTTAAGCTGCCGTACTTTAGGACTGGCTTAGGTCTTCTTTAGGTTAGTCCACTAAATTAGCGGACTAACTACTAGATGACCCGAACAAGACCTATCCAAAGTGTCCGCAAAAAGGCCTTTGTCTCGTCCTGATATAGCTATATACCATTAGTCGATAATAGATGGGGTTTGAATTTACGCAATGATCCTGCTGATAAGCGGTTTTATAACTACATTGACGGCAAATGGGTCGGATTTTCAGGGGTTGACAAAGCCGGCGCAGCCATTTCTACAGCATGCTGAGGTTTAACAACTTATGAAAAAACTACTCACCCTTAATTTAATTTTTACTGTAGCCTTCGCCTACGGACAAACAAATTTGCCTAACGGATCCAGGACACTTTCTGCAGAATCGTTGCCTGCTAGCGGCAGAGGAGGCTCTACCCCAGCCGCAGCAATGGCTGTTATACCCAACGCAGCCAATGTGATTATGTCGGGCGATAGTTATACAGTTGGCGGCGCAGGCCCAACAAGCATTAATAATTCACACCCGCATATTTTAAAAAGCAGGCACAACTTCAGTTTAAATAACCTTGCTCAGAATGCCACAGGAGTTTTTCAAGCTGTTAAAAACCTATATGCCAATACGCCTGGTATCCCTACGGCTGACGCTTTCTTCTTTATGTCAGGGTTCAATGACCTCCGTAGAGGCGGCGGAGGCAGTCCAACTTTAGAAAAGATTAAGGGTGCGGCAAGGGTTTACCTTGCAAACGCTTTTGCTAAAAGTGTAACGATAGCTAATGATGCAGCGGTAACGAAGTCTGGAACCTGGACTACCACAAGTACCGCAACTTTTCCCGCTAAAGCAATTCAACAGTACACTAATTCGATTGTTTATTCATCTGTAGTCGGATCAACACTCACGTACACGTTTACAGGGGATAATATGTTTGTCAGTATTTTGGGCGTGGACGGGAACACGGGTTTCACAGGGGGGACTGTTACGATTACCGTTGATGGTGTTCTTAAAGAAACGTTTATCACACAGGGTAAATCAGACGGCTTTAAGGATGCTTTCGGGAGTACGAATCAGTTTTCACCAAACGGTGTGTACATAAAGGGTTTAAGCGGTGGTTCACATACCTGTGTACTAGCGGTGTCTGAACTGCCGGCAGGCGGCACCGTGTATGTTGATTACTTTGGGACATTAGAAACGCCTATCAAAAGTAAGCCTGTATTAGTAGGTAATTACCCTTACATGACTACTGTCGCATACTCTCTGGCGCCACCTTACAACAATGCGAGCAATATCGTAATGGATGCCGGCAACGCAGCCTTAGAAAGTGTTATAAATGAGTTTCCGTATTACCCTGTTTACCTGGCAGATGTTAACGCTGTATTCAATACAGCTATCCACATTGCCGGCGATCGCATTCACCCGAATGATGCTGGCGCAATGGTAATAGCAGATGCGTTTAGTGCGTTGATCACACCATCCGTAACTACTTCGAAGAAAGGCCCTAAATGAAATCGAGCCGGCTGAATTTCCTGTTTAAAATTTCGCTGTTATTTACATCCAGCCACTTATCAAGGATGCTCGCATAAACTTCACGAAAGTCGATGCTATGCTTCAGGTCGCCATCACTAAGATTCGCCAAGTCGGGTGCTTCATTGTAAATTCCCGCTTTTTTAAGCTTACCCCCAAAGACGAAAAGATTATTAGCTGTGCCATGATCGGTTCCGTTACTGGCGTTCTGTTCCACCCGGCGACCGAACTCCGAAAAAGTCATGACCAATGTATCATCTAAACGTCCGGACTTCTTCAGATCCCCGATGAAGGCAGCTACTCCCTCTGCATATTGTTTCAGAAGCCGCCCTTGCTGCACCTTTTGCCCCACATGGGTATCAAAGCCGCTGAGCGAAACATAATATACCCTGGTGTTCAGTCCGGAGTTTATAAACTTGGCTACTGTTCTCAACTGACTGGCAAAAGCTGTTTGCGGATAGATCGCCGTACTTTTGTAGGTGCGGGACGTTTTCTCAATATGTGCGGCAGACGATGCAGTTTCGATCATCGTCTTATACAGGTACCCCAGGTTATCCTCAGTTAAGTTCTGGTCATGGTGATCCAGGACATCCCTGAAGAACGGCTCCCGGGTATTGCGATATAATTGCCCGGGATCCTTCAGCGCAATCCCTTTCCTGTTAATACCTTTCATAGCCAGCGACAAGGAATCATCGACCTCCAGGGCTGTATATGATTGCTGACAGGTGCTGCAACTTGAATCCAGGTACCGGCCTATCCAGCCGGTCGAAAGAAACTGGTCAGCGTCGCTCGCGGTTTGCCAGATATCCATAGACCGGAAATGAGACCGATCCGGGTTGGGATATCCTACACTGTTGATAATGCTCATCCATCCCTGGTCGTAAATATCCTTCAAAGCTGACATCGCCGGATTCAAACCCTGGATATCGTTTAACCTGATAATCTGTTCGCGCGGTATGGCTATAGTCTTACGGTTCTCGTAATAGGCATCCATACCGTAAGGAACGATTGTATTAAGGCCGTCATTACCGCCGGAAAGCTGAATGACGACCAAACTTTTGTAACCTGAAAGCTGATCCAGAGCCATGGCCTCAAAGGGCTTCAGAAAGGAAGGGATCAGGACAGCACCAGCCGATGCCAGGGTGGAGGATTTAATAAAGTCTCTTCTTTTCATATTAACACATTTGATATTCCGGAAGGCTTAGCAGTTCCAGTACTTCACTTTTTGTTACCTGGGTAGAAACGACAGCTTTCAGAAAAGTGGAGCTCACAGCCGGCTGAAGAAGAAATGCGGCCAGGTCATCCAAGGGCAAATTTCCAGGTAATCCCTTTAAAAATCTGTTCCAGTCTGGCGATGACATTACCTGCCTCTGTACCACCTGCTTTTTAATCATCATGAGGGAAGTCAATGCCTCGTCCTCAATATCCGATTTTTCGTCAAACTCAATTATCCCGCCATTGAGTAGTAACGACGGTAATTTTAAGCGGATCATCAGCGATGAACTGTCAATCCAGCTTTTACCTCCGGGCCAGCCCGCTACGTTTGGCGGATAAAACAGTACCTGCCCCAGTGCTCCCTGAAACTTTATCAATATTTCCGGATTGTCGTATCGCACCTTAAACTCCCGGTTGATACCGACGATCAGTTCTACCGGTGATTTGATCTTCGTGCCGATAACGCCGGAATCGTAAAACCAGTCGGCAGTTAGAATTTCTTTGACCAATGCCGAAATATTGTAGCCGGACCTGTAAAAATGGTCTCCCAATTCCTTAACCTTTGATTCATCAACTGAATCGCTCACCAGGAAGACATAAAGTTTCCTGGCAATGAACCGGGCAGCCTCCGGCCTTTCTAAAATGCTGTCAATAATATCTGTCCCATCAAAATTCCCTGTTTTACCAAAGAACCTTTTTTCACCTTCGTCGTGAAGCATGGGCCGGAATTGAAAGTCACCCTTAGAATTATAACCCCAGCCGGTAAAAGCCCGGGCCGCCTCCCTGATATCAGTCTCGGTATACTGCCCCCTGCCGAGAGTAAACAGCTCCATGAGTTCGCGCGCAAAATTTTCATTCGGTTTACCCTTTCGATTTTGCTGGTTATTTAAGAACTGCAACATGGCAGGCGAACGGGAAACTTCCAGCAATAAGCTTTTAAAGTTGCCCAAGGCATTCTTCCTTTGAATATTATTCAACTGCTGCAGAAATGCCGCGTTATTTGATCTGCATGCAAAGTGCCCATGCCAGAAAAGCGTTAGCTTTTCCCGAAGCCGGGCTGGCGATCCGGACATTCTATGCAGCCATGCAGTGTTGAGCATGCGAACCTTCTGTCTTGAATTTCGAAGCTGCATCTTCTTCTCATCTGCTGTCAATTGTGAGAAAGGTCTGGCCGGCTGGTCTGTTGAGCTAATGCCCGGCAAAGTCAGCGCCTCGTATTGGGCTGATGCTTCGAAAAGATCGTCTACTGCACGCCTGACAGGCAGCGCTTTTATTTTTTGAAGATCAACGTAATCAATGCCAAATGCGGCTCTCGAATATAGGTGCTTGATCTGATTGAGATTATTAGCCGCGGTCATACAGAAGATTTGGTGGTAAGACTCAAAACGTAATTGAAGGTTTAAAGATCACATCAGCCGGCAAGTGCCGCTAAATTTAAATTTATTACGGACAATTCAGAATTCTTATCCTAATTTGAACTTGGCGCTGAAACGCACATTTTATTATTCAATAAAATACCGGTTTGATCTATAGTTTAGAAAAAGACAATATCTGGTTTCCTGATCCGGCACTTGCCGACGACGATGGACTACTTGCTGTTGGGGGCGACCTGTCTGTTGAACGGCTAATGCTGGCTTACAAGCATGGAATCTTCCCATGGTTTTCTGACGATACCCCAATTCTCTGGTACTCGCCGCACGACAGGTTTGTTTTGTTCCCGGAAAAAATCAAGATTTCTTCCAGTATGAAACAGCTTATGCGTCGCGGAGAGTTTGAGATCACATCGGATCAAAATTTTGAGGAAGTCATTGCGGCCTGCTCGGAGATAGAACGAGCGGAGCAACCCGGCACATGGATCACTGACGATATGAGAATGGCGTACATTCGTCTTCACAGGATGGGCTTTGCCCATTCGCTGGAAGTGTGGCAGAAGGAAAAGCTGGTCGGTGGACTATATGGCGTCATTATTAACCGTGTTTTTTGCGGAGAAAGCATGTTCAGCAAGGTGAGCAATGCTTCAAAAGCAGCCCTGGTCTCACTGTGCACAAACTTCGACTTTCAGATGATCGATTGCCAGATGCACACCCCACATCTTGAAAGCATGGGGGCTGAATATATCACCAGAGAAAAGTATCTGGAGCTCCTTTCAAAAAAATTTTAGCGGGAAATTGATTTACTTGTAAACGCTCATACCTTTAAACTTAAACCAGAACGCCTGACCAATGCAGCTGCCCTACTATATTGACCTGCTCGGAACCCTTGTATTCGCCATATCAGGCGCCCTGGCCGCTTCGGACAAAAATATGTACCGCGATATTTTCGGGGTTGCATTCACCGGTTTTGTAACAGCAGTTGGCGGTGGCAGTTTGCGGGACATGATCCTGGATACTCGCCCTGCGTGGGTTGCAGATGGAAACTATATCCTCGTGGTGACAGCAGGCGTGCTGTTTGCGGTTTTTTTCAAATACTATATCTTCAAGTTCCGCCGTACCTTTTTTCTGTTTGATACGATGGGCATCGCCCTTTACACGGTTGTGGGGGTGCAAAAGTCACTGGAACACGGCGTTTCGCCGGTAGCAGCTATCATCCTTGGAATGTTTTCGGCAGTAATGGGCGGAGTTATCCGTGACACGCTCATCAACGAGATTCCGCTTATTTTCCGAAAAGAGATCTATGCAACCGCTTGCCTGTCCGGGGCAGCGCTGTTTGTCACGTTACGATTCTTTGGGGTGGACGATAATATTAATGCTTTCCTGGGAGTAATGCTGATCTTCCTGATCCGGATTCTGTCAGTAAAATATAAATGGACCTTACCGAAGGTCGGATCGCCCAAGCCCTGATCGCGGTCAAGCATCCTAACTTAATATCTCCCTGATATCATCGGCGGTTAGAGACTTCACAAAGCTTTCTTCTGTAGTTATCAGCGACTCTGCGACCAGTTGTTTCCGGCCCTGCAATGCCAGTATCTTTTCTTCAACTGTGTCTTTGGTGATAAACTTGTAGATGAACACGTTCTTTGTCTGACCGATGCGGTGAGTTCTGTCTATGGCCTGCTGCTCCACAGCCGGGTTCCACCAGGGGTCAAGAATGAATACGTAATCTGCCTGGGTAAGATTCAAACCAACACCACCGGCTTTTATTGAGATCAGGAAGAGCTTGATGTCGTCGTTCTGCTGAAATTCCCTGACAACCTCACCGCGGTTTTTGGTGGCTCCGTCGAGGTATGCGTATGCTATATTTTCTTTGTTGAAATAGCTTCGGTAAATGTCCAGTTGTTTCACAAACTGGGAGAAGATCAACACCTTATGCCCGCGAGACAATACATTTTCAAGGGTATGGATCACACTTTCAAATTTACCTGAGTCCCCTTCATAACCTGTGTCTATCATCCCGGGATGATTAGCTATCTGGCGTAGTTTGGTTAAGCCCTGCAAAACCTGCACCTGTGACTTGCTGAAAGATCCGTCTTCCACGCTCATCAGCAGTTCATTTCGGTATTCCGACTTAATTTTTTCGTAATATTCCCCCTGTTCGTCAGTCATCTGACAATAGAACAAGTTCTCGGTTTTCGGAGGAAGTTCGGTTGCAACCTGCGTTTTAGTGCGTCTTAAAACAAAGGGTTTGATCATTGCCTGCAGCTTACGGGCTTTATCTTCATCCTTTTTCTTTTCAATCGGTATGACGAACTCGGTTTGAAAAAAGTGCTGATTTCCAAGTAATCCGGGATTGATAAATGACATTTGTGTCCACAGGTCATTGACCGTATTTTCCACTGGCGTTCCGCTCAAGATCAGTTTATGTTTCGATTTAAGCATCTTCACTGCCCTGAAAGACTTTGACGCAGGATTCTTGATATTCTGGCTTTCATCCAGTATGATATAATGGAAGTACACCCTCTTCAGCAGTTCGGCATCGACTCTTGTGACGCCGTAAGTGGTGACAATAATATCATATTGAAAAAAAAACTCTGCCTCTTTACTTCTTAAACTACCTGTGTGTACCAGGATACGCAGATCCGGTGCGAATTTCTGCGCTTCGTTCTGCCAGTTATAGATCAGCGAAGTAGGCATGATGATCAGGGAGGTGGCAGGTTGTGAATCCGAGCACTGGTGTTCTTCCTTGACCTTCTGCAGTAGTGCAAGCGCCTGCACTGTTTTTCCAAGTCCCATATCGTCCGCAAGGCAGCCTCCAAAATTATATTGCCGGAGGAAATGAAACCAGTTATAACCGGCTTTCTGGTAGGGCCGTAATACTCCGCTAAAATTCAATGGCTCCTCAAGCTCATCCATCTCTTCGAAGCCTGACAGTTTTTGCAGCTTACGGTCCATCGTTATTCCGGCCAGTTCGCTGTCATAAAAATCATTCACAAGGCCCAGGTGATATTTTTTAAGCTTAAGCTGTGAAGCGCCTTCGGTAAACTGAAGCAGGTTACTGAATTGTGCGAACCACTTTTCCGGGATGACGGCAATTTCACCCGAAGGGAGTTTAAACTCGCGGATCTTGTTCAGAATGTGATTTTTCAGCTGAATAAAAGGGATCTTGTAAGGGCCGAAGTGTACGATAGCGTTGATATCAAACCAGTCATTATTTTCTTTGATCTCCAGATCTATCTTGCTTGTACCGAGCACAAAACGCTTGCCTCCTTCAGGTTGTTCGAAGGTAAATCCCTTCGACAGCAGATCATCATGATGTTCGTTAAGCCAGTTGATCACATTAAAGGGAGCGCTTTCAGGCTCTGAAGGTTGATCGCTTTTAACCTCCAGATTATTGAAAATGGCCCCGTCAACATGAAGGCCGAGATCTTTTAAAATGTCCAGTTTATTTTTCTCCCAGGCGAGTGACCGTTTAACGCGGTGAAAAATATAGTTGTCACCCTGTTTTTCGGTGCGGACAGAAACTTTCTGGTCGCTTCCGGCAGGGAAGATGAAGGCTCCGTAACGGAAGTAAAGCTGCAACTGCGAGCGTCCGCCGTCCACATACAGCACCTTAAGTACAGGTGTGGCCTCGAATTTCTCGTTTCTTATTTCGAAACCCTCGGCGTAAACTGAGTGCTTTTCAATTAAGGGAGCAACAAACTTTTCAAAATATGTTTTCTCTGATGTCTTAGGAATTGAGATGTAGCGCTTATTTAAAAATGCCTGTAACTTTTTTCCTTCGAGCTCTTCGTTGAAATAATATAACACATCATCAAGCAGCATCCACGCTGGCTGATTACAAATCAGGAAGGCGTCTTTAAACATGAATTCGATCCGCAAACCCTGGTACTTGATGGTAGGAAAATATCGCGTTTCAGTCTCATTGCGTCTGAAATGAAATAATACCGATGCCGGCTCGGAAGCAATCTGCACTTCCCGTTCGACAGGCCAGCCTTCCTTCCCCATTAGATAGAGATTTTTGCTTTCCATCATCGAAAGCGCCTCGATCATTTTCTTCTCAATCTTGGGCCTGAAGATCTCAAAAAGTTGTTCGTTGAATATTGTCCCGAAATACTCCAGCGGCCTGATAGGCTTTTTATGAAAGCGCCTGATAATATGTCCCTGCTCTGTTTCCTCAAGCAGCCGGATCAGTTTATAATCAGTTTCGTCAAGAATGCCTGCGAACTCCTTTGCCGTGTTGCTGAACAGGCGCTGAAATGTAAGTGAATAATCGCCGTTTGAGTTCAACTGAACTACGTGAGGCTCAATTAAATACCCTAAAAATTCATGCCTGCATATAGAATAAACTATTTTACAAGGCTTCGTGCTGTCAACCCTTAACATCCCCTATCTAAAAAATTTAAGCAAGCTAAACAGCTAAAAAATCCTAAACCTAAACAGAATTTTGAATTGGCGAAGAATATTCTTTTTAAAAAAAGCCCTCGCTTAGATTGAAACAATATTTTCTTAACTTAAATTTTCAAACTTTTAACAATGTCTTCCGTAAGAAAGGAATGTTATTGTGTTATGTAAATCACTAAACTTTCATGAAGCAGTTTGAGGAGAACCGTCGTTACGCATTCAGTATTGGCATTGTCATACTGTTCTGTGCTGCTTCAATATTTGCCTTAAACTACGCGTCTATTCGCATCCTTTCTGCCATCAGGGCCTTTGCAAATGTCGAATCAGAGTACTCCAAGGGACAGAAGGAGGCCACCCGTTCTCTTATCTCTTATCTCGATTCTGCAGACAGTTACTACTTCAGAAAATTTGAGGATGAGATAGCCATCCCTATCGGCGATAGCTTAGCCCGGGTAGGCCTGCTGGAAGGAGCCGGCAAGGAAGTAATTAAGTCAGGATTTCTTCAGGCCCGCAACCAATCGGCTGATATCGACGATATGATCTGGCTTTTTAATAACTTCAGGCAGGTCTCTTACTTCAAAGATATCGTTAACGAATGGTCAGCCGCCGATCGTTATATAGCTGAACTACATCAGATCGGCAAATCTGTGCGCAGGGAAAACGTGTTGCAGACGCTGACTCCTGAAAGCAGGAAAAAATACGTCGAGCAGATAGAAATTAACAATTCCCGCACTTCGTATCATCAGAGAGCCTTTGCCGGAATACTAGGAGAGGCTTTCCGCGTAATTACCAGCATGCTGTTATACCTGAATGTTCTTTTTATACTCGTGATCCTCGGAAGTGCCGGCTGGTTTGTCTCTGAACTGATCGGGCAGCTGGTTGTTTCGCAGAGGCTGATCAGGCATCAGAACCTTGCAAAGGACGAATTTATGAGCATTGCCTCTCATGAACTGAAAACTCCGATCACCAGTATGAAAGCTTCAATGCAGATATTGGAAAGACGGACGAACAGCTCCGCGGATTTTTCTACGATGAGGCCTTTTGTAAGCAATGCGAATAAACAGGTCAACCGCCTGACCGACCTTGTGAATGAATTGCTGGATGTTACGCGTATTCAAAGTGGAAAACTTGTCCTCGATAATAAAATGACTGCGCTTCATGAACTTGTGAAAGAGACGGTTGGAGATATACAGCACATATCACACCATAGATACACGATACAGGAACTTCCTCAGGCCATGGTAATTGCTGATTCAAGGCGGATACAGCAGGTTATGGTTAACCTCCTGTCTAATGCCGCTAAGTTCTCGCCCGGTTCAACCGACATTGTTATCGGAATGGAAAAGGAACAGGATACCGTAAAATTTTATGTGCGTGATTTTGGCATAGGAATTCCGCAGACAAAAATTCCACTCATATTCGAACGATTCTACCGGGTGGAAGAGAATGGCAATGTTGTACAAGGGCTTGGCCTGGGCTTATACATATGCAGCGGCATAGTTAAGAGCCACAATGGCATGATCGGCGCCGACAGCATATTAGGAGAGGGCAGTACATTCTGGTTTAGTTTGCCTTTAGCTAAAGTGACGGAATCGGCACTGATTAGATAGCCGGTTGCTCGGTGGAATAATCGATCTCCCCTCTGAACACATAAGTCGCGGGCCCTTCAAGAAATATATTGCTGAACCGCTTACCATCGTAATCAAAACGAACGTTAAGCTGCCCGCCCATGACGCTTATCGCTGTATTGATCTGTCCGGCAAGATCTTTCTTCCTGGCCATGGCCAGAGCAACGGCTGTAACGCCGGTACCGCAGGCAAAGGTTTCATCTTCTACTCCACGTTCATAAGTTCGCACGAAATAGTGGTCACCGAAATCTTCAACGAAATTTACATTGATCCCCTCTTCAACATATGCTGTACTGTTTCTGATCTCCCGGCCTTCGGTAAAAACATCTTTGCTATTTAAATTACTGGCACAAGCGACGTAATGCGGTGAGCCGGTATTAAGAACAAAAGCGTCAGCATCCTCGATTATTGAATCCACATCAATCATCTGAAGGCTTACCCAGTTCCCTGCTTCTGAAATTGTGGCATAATGCGGCCCGTCTACTGCCAAAAAGTTAGTCTCCGTATCAATGATATTCAGGTATTTCGCAAACGAAACAATGCATCGGCCACCATTACCACACATGCTGCTTGGCTTTCCATCAGCGTTATAGTAAATCATTTCAAAATCAAATCCTTCTTTTTTCTGCAGAAACATGGCTCCATCGGCTCCAATGCCAAAGCGACGGTGACATAGCTCCTGAATCAGGCGGGGATCATGATGATCGATGCTGTTATCACGATTGTCAGCCAGAATAAAATCGTTTCCGGCCCCCTGATACTTAAAAAATGGAATTCTCATATGACGCGATTTTTTAGACAATTTTATGAATTATAATCTGAGAATTATTGTCAGACAGTCTAAAACTACCTGAGGGAATAACTTTCCTTGCAAAAGATATGTTTGTCCCTTGCCCTGTTTTCGTCCGGATCATGCATGCCGATTTGCCTTTAACACTTTTTAACATAGTTATAGGTACCTCGGGTGTATGTATTTCGTTTTACTGGTATTAATTTTGAAGAGCTTAAACAAATTGATACACATATTTACAATTTTAAAGATGAAAAAGATAGGGATCACTTTCTTAACTGCATGCCTCGGGGGTGCAGTCGCCATCGGCGCCTATAAGCTGGTGGAAACAAAATACAATGACCAATTATCATTTGAAGAGAAGCAAAAAGTTTACTTTACGAACAATCCATCCAGTGTGATTTCTTCCTCCGGTGACCTCGACTTCACACAGGCAGCTGCAGCAGTAACACCCGGAGTCGTTCATATTAAAACTACCTACGGAGCCAAGACAGGCAGTAGCAGTGAACGCGATCCGTTCCAGGATATGTTTGAAGACTTCTTCGGTAACCGCCGTCGTATGCAGGGTCCTTCCATGGGATCCGGTTCCGGTGTTCTCATCTCAGATGACGGATACATCGTAACCAATAATCACGTCGTAGAGAATGCTGATAAAATAAATGTCGTATTGCCTGATAAACGCTCATTAGATGCTAAGGTTATCGGCCGCGATGCCAATACTGACCTTGCACTGATCAAGATCGAAGGGAAAGGATTTCCGGTAGTAAAACTGGGTAACTCGGATGATGTACGGGTCGGCGAATGGGTGCTTGCAGTAGGATATCCTTTTGCTCTTAACACCACTGTTACTGCTGGTATTGTCAGCGCAAAGGGCCGTACTATCGGCATCCTGAATCAGTCCGACAGACCTTCACCTGACGGCGAGCCTCAACTGAACACAGCGATTGAATCTTTCATTCAAACTGATGCTGCTATTAATAGAGGAAACAGTGGCGGCGCACTGGTTAATACCCGCGGTGAGCTAATAGGGATCAACGCAGCAATTGCATCGCAAACCGGTAACTACGAAGGCTATGGCTTTGCCATCCCGGTGAATCTGGCCAAAAAGATCCTTGACGATTTCAGAGAATTCGGTTCAGTTAAAAGAGGTTATATAGGCGTCAGCTTCACGGATCTGGATGCAGAACGTGCTAAGCAATATGGGGTCAATGAAATCAACGGTCTGTATGTAAATGACATAGTACCCGGAGGCGGTGCTGAAGCAGCAGGTATTAAGAAAGGAGATATTCTTACCCGCGTTGACGGCAAAAACATTGCTTATTCATCAGACCTTCAGGAACGCGTGGGTCGCCTTCGTCCTGGCGACAAGGTGCAATTGACCTTCTTACGCGATGGCACAGAAAAGACCGTCAATGTAACACTGAAAGGAGAATCTACTGTTAAGACCGCAGGTACGAACAGCGGATCGGCAGAAGCCGTGAAGAAAAACCTGGGCGCTTCATTCGCACCGGCTACACAATCACAAAAAGCGAAGTACAACATCAAATCTGGTTTAGTCGTGACTAAAGTGGAAGCAGGTGGCTTCTTTGATCAGCTGGAATTACCCGCCGGTACAATCATTGTTTCTGTAAATGGCACACCGATTAACAAAGCGGAAGATATTGATGTGGCTATATCTACAGGCCGCAACAATATGGCAACGATTAATGCTATCACTCCGGACGGGTACCAAATGAGATACCAGTTCCAGGTTAAGTAACAGATCATATAATATATACTGCCAAAGCCTTCCCATTTCCGGGAAGGCTTTGCTATTTTTGCGGAAATGTTAAGCGGTACCCCTTTCACTTATACCATTCACAATCAGAATTTACTGTTGCTCCCGCAAAAAGCGATTTTCTGGCAGGAAGAAGAAATCCTGATCGTTGCGGATGTTCATTTAGGCAAGGTCGGGCACTTTCGAAAGGCTGGGATAGCCATTCCCCGTTCTATGGAACAGGAAGATCTTTCGATGCTGAGTGACATCATTCATTTGTATAAGCCGCTTAAAATCATATTCCTGGGAGACCTTTTCCATAGTGATCTGAATAATGACTGGGACTGGCTCGTGTTATGGCGTGATTTATTTAAGGATATTGAACTGATTCTGGTTCGGGGGAATCACGATATAATTGCAGATAAGTTTTATCTCGACGCAGGATTTACAATCCATGACACCTATCACATCGGGCCTTTTTTACTTGTGCATGAACCCATGCCTATAAAAAAGATCGTCGAAGAAACCGGCTATATTCTCAGCGGACACATACATCCGGGTGTTAAACTGCGCGGAAAAGGTCGGCAATTCCTGACCCTGCCCTGCTTTCACTTTGGAAAACGACAGGCTATCCTTCCGGCTTTCGGCAAATTCACTGGAAAATTCTGTTTGCGGAGTGATGAGAGTGATAAGATCTTTGGTGTGCTCAAGGACTCGGTTGTAGCCTTGTAATCTGCCTGGGGAATTACAGATCCCTATAGCAGATCTGTATTTCAAATCTTCGAAACTCCATGCTAAACGGAAACCTGATTAAATTTCATGGCGAAGTCCTTTGCGAATTCGAAAATCCTCGGATCCGGATAATCGTTTATAAATCTTTACCTTACCTGTTGCGTAAATCTCAGACCTCTTGTGGGACGTTGAAAATCTTACTATCTTCTATTAAATATTGTGCATTGCATAATTACTATCTTAACTGATTACTATGGCTATTTATAGACATTTAATAGTTTGATGATGCTTCCCCAAATCAATGAGAAGTCAGATTTAATCATTGCGAGTTTTGTTCCCGCACTTTTACGAAAACAATTTAAAATTGCGCCAAACAGAAAACCTAAATCAGAATTGCTTGGTGATCAGGCTGCGTTATTATGGATTGACATCTGCGATTTTTCATTGCTGTCGAACCGATTACTATTAAATCATGCAAAAGGCGTAGAACAACTTTCCCGGATTCTTCAAAATCATTATGACCATGTTTTGAAGCAGTTTTTGAAGTTTGGCGGAGAACCGATGGTATTTGCCGGCGACGGAGTACTGGCTGCATGGCATTGTACATCATCGGAATTACCCGGAAAAACAAAAGATGCAATTGCTTGCGCAAGCAGTCTCTTAGATATACAGAGTGCAAGTGATGATCTGGGGCAACCCCTTTCATTACATGTAGTTACAGCTTGTGGACCTTGCCAGCTACTCGAGTTAGGCGGATCCGACCATCGATGGCTCTATACGGTTCTGGGAGACTCTTTAAATGATCTCAGGCAGACATCCAGAAACAGGCAGCCCGGAAAGGTGCTCTTATCACCTGCAGTTATAACAAGCTTAGGAAGGCAGATTAAATATATTCCTGCTGAACATAATTGCGGTATACTGGATGCTCCGGTGAGAGGCTCACATCCTGCGCCGAAAGCTGGAAGCATCTCATTAGAAGCGGAAGCGGTCAAGTCTTTGAAGTTGTACCTCCCTAAAGCAATCTCCCCGGACCTTAATTTCGACCAGCTAAAATGGATCGATGAATTAAGACCTGTTACCATTGTTTTTACGCAATTGCACAGCGTGGTTCCCAATGTCAACGTTGCGGCCGGGTTATTACAAAACGTAGTTAAAATTATCACTCCGATCGTTGCTAAGCATGATGGTATATTAAATCAGGTTTGGGTTGATGAAAAGGCTGCAAACATCCTAATCATTTTCGGCCCGCCGCCCTCAGCTCATCGCGACAACCCGGCAAGAGGACTCAGGACAGCACTGGATATTAAACAGGCTCTTAGCAAAACAGAATTCATAAATAGTGTTGGAGTGACAAGCGGAAAAGCATTCTGCGGACTCCTTGGGAATGATACCTTCAGGCAGTACACCGTGATCGGAGACGTAGTGAATCTGGGAGCACGCTTAGCTCAGCTGCAAACAGAAAACATCTGCTGCGATGAAGCTACCGTGAAAGCCACACGCGATGAATTTACATTTAACCAACCGAACCTGGTTACAATAAAGGGACTATCTCAAAAAGAACGGGTATGGGAACTTGAATCGGGAACGGTCAGGCAGACTATTGAACCGAATGAAATTCCCCTGGTCGGGCGAGAGCAGGAACTTTTGTTTTTACGGGATTGTTATTCGACCGCTCTCTCCGGGGAATGTGTATCTGTTGTGCTGGAAGGTGAGAGTGGCCTGGGGAAATCCAAATTACTTGGAGTTTTCCAAAATGATATTAAATCTAAGGGTGGTCTCGTACTAACAGGTTCGGGAGATCCGGTGGAACGCGGAATCCCTTATTCCGGCTGGAAAAAAATATTTTCAAACTTGATGGGACTAGAGGATGCAGCGGATAAACAAACAAAGCAGGACCTGATAACAGAATTTCTTGGCGATGAACTTTCGGAACTGGCAAGTCTGTTAAACATCATTTTCACCTTCGACTTTCCGGAAAGCGACATAGTAAGATCATTCACTATTCAACAGAGATTTACTGAAACCAAGAAACTGCTGGTTGAACTGATTAACCGGCATGCGAAAAAACGTCCTTTACTTATAATTATTGATGATGCTGTGTGGCTTGACCATGCTTCATGGAAGCTGGCTGTTGAAATAGCTGCCAAGGTCTATGGCTGTTTCCTGATAGTATCGGTGCAGACAACCCAGGGCTTAAAGGAACTCCAGTCCTTAAAAGATGCCGGCGCTATCCATTACAAGCTCGAAGGACTTTCTAACGGCTATTTATTGAAACTTATTACGGCAGCCCTGGGGGTATCAGAAGTGCCTGATAAGATTATTGAAACGCTCACCTCGTTATCCAAGGGCAATCCTTTTTTCTGTTTTGAACTCATACAATCTTTGATCAATGAAAAAGCAGTACTTGTTACTAACGGGGAATGCAGCTTAGACAGCATTATTGATTTGGATAATTTCCCCTTACCGGAAACTATACAGGGTACATTAAGCAGAAGGATAGATAGCCTGGAGCACGGGCCTAAGCTGGCTTTAAAAGTGGCAAGCGTCACCGGCTTAAGATTTCCCACCGACCTTGTGCAAACCATTTTTCCTATACCTCAGGAAAAAGCTTTAGTGCCATCGTTTCTTGTTAAAGACAATTCAATGGGACTTCTGTGGCATGATATGATCGATGGTTCCCGGGGTTACGCTTTTAATAATTCCATTACCCGGGATGTTGCCTATGAAATGCTGCTCTTTGAACAAAAACAGGAGCTGCACTTACAAATAGCGCAATGGTATGAGAAAATATACGCGGATAACCAGGCTCCTTTCTATGCACGGCTTGCATACCACTGGGAAAAAGCGGGAAACAATATCAAAGCTGCCGACTATCTCGAGAAACAGGCTATCCGCCTATTCAGTTCCGGATTTGCTAAACAATCTGTGGAAACCGGACTACGGGGGGTAGAATTACTGGGAGTCGAAATAGTCCGCGAACCGAACGAGATCGGTCTTAGGATCGGTGAGAATATGGCTATAATCGCGGGTTTGATGGCTAACCGTGCACCCTCAGAGCTGCTCCTGCTGAAAACACTAACAGATACTCAAACAGAACTTGTAATTACAATGCTATTGCGCATTGGCCCTTTTGCATTTCAAAGTAAACAGATAGACCTGTTCGCTCTTATCTCTGTCACCTGTCTTAGAATGACGCTTGAACATGGGAGCTCTAAGTCAGTGGCCGATGTGTATTCCATGTACTCAGTGATCTACAAGGGAATGACCGGCGATCATATTGGAGCCTACCAATGGAGTGACCTTGCAATGCAGGCTGACAAAAAAAATAACAACACCCTATTTTCCAGTGTCGCATTTGTTCACACATGGTTTCATAATCATTGGGTGAATCCTTTGCCGGCCAGTCTTCTATTAGCTTTACAGGCGGCCGACGCCGGTTTCAAGGCCGGAGATATCCTGTTTGCATGCTTTAATCTTTCGGGGTATGTCGTCTATCTTACCGCCTGCGGGAGACCCCTGCTGGAGGTGATGGATGTAGCCCGGGCGCATCTTTCGAATAACCAGAAGAGAGTAATGAATGCTGCTTTTCATCTTATCCTGGAATTACAGTTCGCTAAGGCGCTGGCCGGAGAAACAAACGACTACCTGAGTCTGACTGACGATGAGTACATTGAAGAAACCGACATTTCTTCCATCTGCAATACAGAACTTGGCAACCAGATAGGCTACTACCTGGTAGCACGGGTGAAATTACATACCCATTTCGGCAAGTGGCAGGATGCCCTGCTATGGGCGGAACAGTCAATGCCTTTATTGAAAGCATTTGAAGGCCAGATTGCAGAAATAGACCTGGTTCAATACCGTACAGTCGCTGCATTGACGGGCCTTGCCAAAGGCGATTTCGACGACAGGAAAAAGCTAACAGAGCTTGCAATGGATTCACTGCAAATCATGCGGAGATGGGCTGCGATGTGTCCAGCTAATTTTCAACACAAAGCCTTGTTCCTGGAGGCATTTTTAGCAGGTGTGGAAGGTGATGCCGATAAATCAGAACTACTATTTGCTGAGGCCGGGAAACTTGCTGTTACAGGCGGATTCTTAAACGATATCGCACAAATAAATGAATGCAGGTTAATCTTACAGAAGTCGCGGAATGAGATCCTTACTGCTTTAAAGTCGACGCTCGATTCATATCAGAACTGGGGAGCCTATGGCAAAGTCGAGTACCTTCGAAAGTTATATGAAGTTCCCTAAACAAGTTAAGATATCTAAGAAACCCCAGTTATTTGTTTCTCTCAAACAACATTGCATTGGTATGCATGTCAGGCCCGATAGCAAGCAGCATTAGGAAGTCTTTACTAACAGATTCACTTTCATCTGCCCAGGCTAAAGTAACAGGTATGTTCGCAGGCGCCATATTACCAAAGGGTTTGATCGTGTTGATGTATTGACCGGGCTGTATAACCTCACTCCAATGATCCATCAATACGGTCGAGGCCTGATGAGAGATCAGGGCAATATCTGAACCTTTCAGGCTGTGACGTTGTAATAGTTGCAATACGACCTGCGGGGGAGAGTTGACTCCAAAATCTTTAAACCCGGCTATTCCTTCATCGGTGATTTGAAAGAAGCTATCAGTCCAGAGTTTCTGAATATTGCCGATTGGCGGACTTATCCCAAAGCTGTTGCCTGAGGAATACATGCTCCCATAATAATGTGAATCGGTTAAGGTACACTGGTCTAGAAGTGTCCACTTTTGGCGATCGCTGCTGTCAGCCAACACGGCAGCCCCGGCTCCGTCACCTGCACTTACAGCCTGCGGTGTCTGATAGCTTACATTCCTGGTCCAGTTACCTCCGATACAGATCAATGCGTTGGAGATCCGCCCTGCCCGAATGAGACCGTCGGCCATAAGCAGTGAGGCATTATAATTAGAAAACTCGCAATCCACAGGGATCACCCAAACGCTTTTTTGCAGTCCCAGCTCCTGGTGCAACAGAGAAAGAACATTGGGATTCCGGTATTGGCTTACAGAACCTGTCCCGATCAAAAGGTCTACCTGATCAGAAGTCATCTTTGCATTTTCCAGTGCATTCTTTGCAGCGGGAAGCATTATGGAAATAAGATCCTCACCCGTATCTAAAACACGTCTCTGTTCATATCCCTGGAATAGCTTTTCACCGTCGGTCGAATTATGTTTTAACCAGTCAAATACCGGATCATCATTAATACGGATCTTCGCCGGCACAGCATAACCGAGCCCTGTGATCCGGGGCAAGTTCTCACTCATTTGTTCAGCCATTTAGGTTCAACCAGTTTAAAGTGCTTCTGCAGAACGATCTCAGCTGTCTGCAATGCTCCCTCTACCCAGGTCTGGTTCGTAGAATACGCTTCACCGCAGATGAAGCATGGAAAATCTTCAACGGGTCTTGTCATTTCTTCAAGTATCTCCCATGTTTTATAACCTGAATTCCAAAAATGCACTGCACCACCGTAAGGATCATCAGACCAATCCATATATGCCGCTTCCAGGGGCTCAGGTGCATCCGGGATATTATGCATTTCCATTAACTGCCGGTGCATTTCCATAGCCATTTTGTGCGGTGCAGGATGTGATTCCCAGTTTTTCTTTAGCCTTACACCCCACTCGTCCTGTTCATCCTTGTGAGCATGGGGCATCGGCTTTCTTTCAAAGGCCTTTGATTTGGCCCTGAGGTTTTTGATCTTACTATTACCAGGCAAAGGCCACTCTATAGTATTGCCCGGCCCGAGTGGAGAATCCCTTAAACCTCCCCAGAATTCCGAATTACTCATATCGTTGTAGGCCATGATCATCGAGTTTTTATTCTCAGGATCACCGCCCGGCTCGCGACCTTCAACTCCCCAGTAATAACATTGTCTTAGCGGCAGGTCAGTGAGAGATCGCCCTGCCTTAACAAAGGTTTTTTCCCACCAGGGATATTCATAAGCAAGAAATATTTTATAAAGATCCACCGGTTCGACAGAGTTCATCATAAACCGGACGTGAGGAGCTCTTACCGGATCCAGCACGGGCCCCTTCTGCTGAAGTAATTCCATGGATCTTTTGGGCATGGCCAGCACAATTGCTCTCGCTGTAACGGAACTTTGGCCCTTCCCATTTTTAACGGATAATTCCACACCTGTCGAACCGTCAGCAAGTGTTGCTTCTTCAAATGCCTGTAACCATGAATTCAGATGAACTTCCCCACCGGCACTTTCAAACTGCTTTTGCAAGGTCCAGGGAACAGAATCATAGCCGTCGTTCATTAAGTAATATTTGACCGTAGGCGTAAAATTGAAATACTCTGCAATCGAATTTACAGCATTCGCATTCATTCCCAGTGAGTCATAGCCGACTGTGGTCTTAGCCAGCTGGTACGCTTCATTGCTCATCACCTTTGCCAAGATATTCCAAAACCCATGATGATATAAAGGAATGTCATCCAGGGTCGCTTCCTGAAGATATTTTTCCAGGTCATCGCCGCTCAAATCCTTAACCTTTGGAAATAACTTCTCGACAGCCCAGCCTATCAGATCACTTCCGGTATTTCCTTGTTTCAGCCATTCGGACTCTTCATCCGACAGATTATAGGGCAATACATCAGGATCTGACAATTGGTAACTTCTTATCCTGTGCCCGCGCGTATAAACTATATTTATGGGCTCGTCAACATCCTGTTCATGTCGCGGTAACTTCAGCTCATTTTCTATCAAAGCCGAGACAAGCTTTTGAGAAGAGACGTATCGCATTCCTCCAATTTCACAATTCATATGCGGAAATCCGGGAGCTCTTGCCGATAGCAGACGTCCCCCGATGCGGTCGCTCCCTTCAAACAGAGCAATTCGCAACTTCTTATCCTTTGATCCTTTAAGGAATGGAGCATTGATATTATCTGCCATGATCAATCTCCAGGCTGTATAAACTCCGGAAATGCCACCCCCGATTATCACTACATCATAATCAGGATCTTTTGCAACATCTTCTTTCATAAAACATTATCTGTTTGAAGGAATGTGAATAAAACAATGTAATAATTTGTCAATTGGAACCCTTATTTTGGTTTCGCCGGCGCATATAAGGGATTATAATATGGCGGAACGCTCGCACGATTTATGTTGGCGACAATAACCTGCGGCCGGCCTTCTTGGTTCGCGAGTTTCAGTACGGATGGCATCAGATCCTTCAATTCCCGCGGATCATTAACCAAGTATGCATCGGCACCCAGTCCCTCGGCAACTTTTGTAAGATCCGGACTACCAAGCTCGTAAAGCTTTTCCCAGATACCAGGATCTCCCTTATCAGGAAAGAACTGTTCCTGACCCTGGCTGACCATCAATAAATTATTATCATTCAGAATGATCCAGATCGCACCAATATTATTTTTTTTAGCAGTGGAGACCTCCGACCCGTGCATCATAAATGCACCATCACCAACAATGGCGATGCAGGTCGCGGCGGGTCGCCCGATCTTTGCACCGACAACAGCAGCAACACCGAAGCCCATAGGCCCCATGGATAATGCACTATGGATTGCCCATGGAGCACTTACCTCCAAATAATGGGTAGCCCAGCCGACACAGTTCCCCGCATCAATAAAGATCTTTGTCTCTGAATTTGCAGGCAGTGATTCCTGCAGGCAACGCATCATCGCAGCCGGTTCAATTGGACTGGCATTCGAACTATACTGTTCCGGGCTAATAAATGCAGGGTGCTGCTTTTTAATTTCCGCGACTAAGGATTTCCGGGTATTGACAAGGTCTTCGTCTTTCGGAAATTTAGGAATGAGCTTTTCCATATCCCTTATGAAAGCGCCTGCTTCAGCTACGATCCCATGGCTTACCGGAAAAGAACGACCGATTATTGATTGATCGATATCCACCTGTATTAGGGGTCCTTTACCAGTGGGCTGTAATAACGGCAGCCATTTATTGGTAGATAATTCTCCGAGCGAGGAGCCAATAATTAAAAGCGCATCATACTTATCCTCATCATTTTCTGCCTGCATCCAGTAGTGCGGCCACATACAATTGGCAATACCATAAACCCGCAGGGAGAGTGGGTGAGATTCAGGAAAAATACCCTTCGCATCTGCCGTTGTAATTACGGGGATGCCGTAGTATTCTACAAACCGGGTAAATACTGCTAAATTATCTTTCAGGGCTTCGCGACAACCATTTCCTAAAAATATCAAAGGTCTTTTAGCTGCTGTAAAAACTTCCATCGTCATCTCTGCCTCTTCAATGGCCGCGCCTCTTTGCACTGATCGATAGCAGTTAGTATTGTCGGGAAGATGAGGAGAAACGATCTGTTCAACAGTTACGTTGTTCGGCATACTGATGTGTACTGAACGGCGAGGTATTGCTAAGGCATCCCGTAAGGCCTGCTTAAAAATAGCTTCAAAGTCCGAGCTGTCGGACACCATCGCACTGTAACCCGTTGCGGCAGAATAGATCGCTTCAACGTTCAGTTTTGCATCTGTACCCTCCTGCAGATAGCCGAGGCCAAAATAACTTTCATCAACTTCACCCGTTAACAGCAGCATTGCCGAACCGTCATTCTGAGCATTCATCACGCCTGTCAGCGCATTCGTGGCACCAGGGCCCGAGGTAGTCATTACCACTCCCATCTTTCCCGTTGCACGGCAATAACCGTCGGCCATATAAGCCGCACCGGTTTCATGCCGGCAAATAATGTAATTGAACTGATCGCCCTTGTTCTTAAAAGCTGTGAGCAGGTTCGCCAATCCGCCGCCGGGTATCCCAAAAACATGGTCTACCCCTTCGAGGGACAAATAGTGTAATAATGCATCGGCGACAGTGATTTGGGGGGTGTTAGGAGGTGCAGATTGCTGAGCCATACTTTGATGATTGAAGCTTATCTTATACTTAAATCTAAGAATAGATTTTGACTATTAAGAAACAATCGGTCGGTATTGTAATCAATTGAATAAAAATGTTTTATCCTTCACATCACAACATTAAATCCAGACAGATTAGAGCTCAGATACCTTTTGATTATTGGCCCATTTTCATTTTTTTAAGTTAGGATGCCTTCGTTCATACTGCTTAGACTGCTTCTAAATAGTTTAAATGTAAACCCAGCAGTCAACAACTGCATATTTTTCACCAATAAATAGATACTTTTGCGTCACAAATAATTTTCAAGAGGTAATGAGTAATTACGCAAAAACTTTTTCCTCCTCCCTGGGGAAGAAATTGATTATGAGTTTAACAGGTCTGTTCCTGTGTATCTTCCTGGTTGTACATCTTATAGGAAATCTTCAGTTATTTAAAGACGACGGCGGTCAGGCTTTCAATGCCTATTCCTACTTCATGACCCATTTCCCCCCGATCAAAATCGTTTCCTATATCTTGTATATCTCCATTATCGTTCACGCTGTTTATGCGTTAATTCTTACAACCGGTAACCGCAAAGCAAGACCGGTTGGCTATGCATACTACAAGGGCGAAGCAAATAGCCCCTGGACCTCAAGAAACATGGGTATCCTCGGCACTATCATTCTTATCTTCCTGGTTGTTCACATGAGCAACTTCTGGGCACAATACCACTGGGGCGACCTTCCGCACGCACGTTATGAAGTGAGCCTGACCAATCCGCAGGATGTGGTTGTAACACCGATCCCCTTCGATGGTTCTGAAATAGCCCACGCGGATTATGTTGATGCACAGGCCGGCAAGCAAGTATTGATCGCAAAAGATCTTTACAAGATCGTTACTGAATCATTCAGCCAGTGGTGGTATGTTTTACTTTATGTGATCTCAATGGCTGCACTGTCTTTCCATTTGATCCATGGCTTCCGCAGCGCTTTTCAAACGCTGGGCTGGGATAACAGTAAATACATTCCATTGATCCGCTTTTTAGGCGTATGGGTATTTGGTGTGTTAATTCCCCTGGCCTTTGCCGCTATGCCAATTTATATTTTTCTGTTTAGATAGATGATCATTCCCGAAAGGGTTAAACAATAAATTTCTGTAATGAAATTAGATTCTAAAATTCCTGAAGGCCCCTTAGCCGAAAAATGGCCTAAACATAAGTTTAATCTTAAGCTGGTTAACCCGGCTAACAAACGAAAGTACACTGTCATTGTAGTTGGTACTGGCTTAGCCGGTGCATCCGCAGCAGCTTCACTGGCTGAACTTGGCTACAATGTAAAGTCATTCTGTTTCCAGGACAGCCCTCGCCGCGCGCATTCAATTGCTGCCCAGGGAGGTATTAACGCCGCGAAAAACTATCAGAATGATGGTGATAGTGTCTACCGTTTATTCTATGACACGATTAAGGGCGGTGACTACAGGGCTCGCGAGGCCAACGTTTATCGCCTTGCCGATGTATCCGTTAACATCATCGACCAGTGCGTGGCGCAGGGCGTTCCCTTCGCTCGTGAATATGGCGGTTTACTCGACAACCGTTCTTTCGGTGGCGCACAGGTATCCCGTACGTTCTACGCCCGGGGCCAGACCGGACAGCAGTTATTATTAGGAGCTTACTCGGCTTTAAGCCGCCAGATAGGCTTAGGCACGGTGAAGCAGTACAACCGTCATGAAATGATGGATATTGTTACAATCGATGGTGAGGCTAAAGGTATCATCACACGTGATCTTATCTCCGGTAAAATAGAAAGTCATGCTGGTCACGCGGTATTACTATGTACTGGCGGTTATGGAAACGTTTTTTATCTATCTACTAATGCCATGGGCTGTAACGTAACAGCTGCATGGAAAGCGCATAAACGTGGAGCTTACTTCGGTAACCCATGTTTCACCCAGATTCACCCTACCTGTATCCCGGTAAGCGGCGATCATCAGTCTAAGCTTACGCTGATGTCTGAATCTCTGCGGAACGACGGCCGTGTATGGGCGCCGAAAACTGTGGAACTGGCTCAAAAGCTTCGCAAAGGCGAGATCAAAGTAACTGATCTAAAAGAATCAGATCGCGATTATTTCCTGGAACGCAAATATCCGGCATTCGGAAACCTGGTTCCGCGGGACGTAGCATCAAGAAATGCGAAAGAGATGGTCGACGAAGGCCGCGGTGTGGGCGCTTCAGGCGTTGCCGTATTCCTCGACTTCGCAGATGCTATCAGCCGCCTGGGTGAAGATGCTGTACGGGCTAAATATGGTAACCTGTTTGACATGTATTACCAGATCACGGATGAAGATCCGTACAAACAGCCGATGCGTATCTATCCTGCGGTACACTATACCATGGGTGGCTTATGGGTTGATTATAATCTTCAGACCACAGTCAAAGGTTTATACTGTTTAGGGGAAGCAAACTTCTCCGATCACGGTGCAAACCGCCTGGGTGCTTCTGCATTGATGCAGGGCCTTGCTGACGGCTATTTTGTGATCCCTTATACTGTCGGTGATTACCTGGCTACCATCGGACCAAAACCGGTAGATGCTAGTCATCCTGCCTTCGCGGAAACCAAGAGACAGGTCGAAGAACGCATTCAAAAACTGTTATCACTGAAGGGTACCCGTACGGTTGATGATTTCCATCGTGACCTTGGCCATATCATGTGGGAATACTGCGGAATGGCTCGTACCGAAGAAGGCCTGATCAAAGCTAAAGGTCTCATCCGTGAACTTCGTGAGAACTTCTGGAAAGATGCCATTGTACCAGGTGGAAATAATGAAATGAACCAGTCGCTTGAAAAAGCTGCCCGTGTCGCCGATTTCCTGGAATTAGGAGAGCTGATGGTGGATGATGCACTTAACCGGAAAGAATCATGCGGCGGTCACTTCAGGGTGGAAAGCCAGACAGAGGAAGGTGAAGCCCTTCGTGATGATGTAAACTTCAGCTATGTAGCTGCCTGGGAATACCGGGGAGATAACATGCCGGAAGAGCTTCATAAAGAAGAACTGGTTTTCGAGAATGTTAAATTGACACAGAGAAGTTATAAATAATTTAGACGTGAGATATGAGATGTTAGATGTGAGACAGAGTAAAGATCTCCGTCCTCATCTCAAGTCTCAGATCTCAAATCTCAAATCTCAAAAAAATGAGTGGAAATATGAATTTGACGTTAAAAGTTTGGCGTCAGAAAAATACTGAGGATAAAGGGAAACTGGTTACATATCCTGCCAGTGACATTTCACCTGATATGTCTTTCCTGGAAATGCTTGACGTAGTTAATGAGGGACTGATCAAAAAGAATGAAGATCCGATCCACTTTGATCACGATTGCCGTGAAGGTATTTGCGGTATGTGCTCCCTTCACATCAATGGTCGTCCGCATGGACCGAAGCAAGGTATTACTACCTGTCAGCTCCATATGCGCAGCTTTAAGGATGGTGAGACAATCGTGATTGAACCATGGCGTGCAGCTGCATTTCCTGTCATCAAAGATCTTGCTACAAACCGCGAGGCTTTCGAACGAATACAGCAGGCCGGAGGATTTATCTCCGTTAACACCGGCGGTGTTCCCGATGCGAACGAGATTCCCATTCCGAAGGTAATTGCTGACGAAGCTTTCAACTCGGCAACATGTATCCAATGCGGTGCCTGTGTAGCTGCGTGTAAGAATGCCTCAGCCATGCTATTTGTCTCTGCCAAGGTTTCTCAGCTTGCATTATTACCGCAGGGCCAGCCTGAGCGTTATCGTCGTGTGCAGGCAATGGTTGCACAGATGGATGCGGAAGGCTTCGGTAATTGTACCAATACAGGCGCCTGTGAGGCAGAGTGTCCGAAGGAGATCTCTATCAGCAATATAGCACGTATGAACCGTGACTACCTTAACGCCAAGCTATTTAAAGACGAGTATTAATAGACACGATATCAACAAAAAAACCGTTCAGCGTAAACTGAACGGTTTTTTTGTGTGAAAGAAATACGATCGGTTAATGCTATATCTTTACTCTTTGCTCCTTATTCCTTGCTCTTTAATCCTTGCACTTAGCCGGTTGAAATCTAAACCTTCCTATCTCGTAATCAATGGGCTTTCCTTTTACAAAATAGGTTCTACCCATTGAGGTTTCAGCGTCACCGACACCCATAATCAGTGTCTCACCTTTCTTCAACAATGCCAGGGGATTCGTGTAAACCGCTTTATTGATCGAACCAGTCTTATAAGTATAGGTCAGGTATAAAGTGTCGCCTTTGAAACTACCCTGCACATCACCGCTGTTTACTGTCTTTTCAACTGCATTCGGCTTAACTTCGCCATAGGCCATAACGAGTGTTCCCTTCACCTTTCCATCTGGTGCCTTTATGATCCTGAGGTCGGCAGTATCCTTTTCAAAAACCGCACGGTAGCATTGCACATTAATATCCGGCCTGGTGCTCGCAGTTCCGGCCTGTTCAGACTTATCAGCGGACTGACTACAGCTGAGAATGGCGGCGCAAATAATGAATGTCAACAAACAAAGCAGATATCTCATATTTGACTGAATTAAATCGGATCTGAAGTATTCTTAAATATACAAAATATTCAGGTCGAAATAATTCAGCTCAAGCCTACAAGACTAACAGTGATCTTTTTAACAAAAAACCCGGCTAATTAGCCGGGCTTATGTCTCATTTCTTCTTCAAGGTCACTTGGATCACCCCGTCCTTACCTCTCTCCCCGTAAGTTTTGACCGCTTGCTCGCCTTTAATGACATTGATACTCTGAATATCATTGGGCTTAATCCTGCTCAAAGCTTTTCCATCCTTATTCTTTGCTTCCTTTCCATCGATGATAACTAAACCATCAAAACCGCTCATGGCTGAGGTGGTTATATTTACCGTTCCTGCTTTGGATGCAGAACCGTATCCATTGACTACTACTTCATTGAGTGCCAAGTTTCCAGGCTTATCTGCTGTGCTAGCCTGAGTTGCTTTGTTAGTTCCGCCAATGGTTGCAGCACTTGTAGCTGTTATTGGCTGTGCCGCATTCACATAGACTTCCACAACGCCATTCTTTCCCTTCTCACCGTATTTTGCAATTGCCGGCGCATCCTTCAACACGTTTACTGCCTTAACAGATTTCGCATCTACCACATTTATCGCCGCAGGTGTTACTTCTTTGCCATCCAGTATATATAAAGCGTCCTTGTCTAGCCCGGCCACCGAGAGTTTTTCCTTGTCTGTAGTTATGACGGTGGAACCTGTTTTCTGGCTGGGTGGATTGACAGTCATTGGCAGGGTATAAGCTACCCGTACCGCCTTACCATTTTGAATACCCGGCTTCCATTTGGCGGACTGGGCCAGCACCCTGACTGCTTCCTCGTCCAAACCACTTCCCAAGCCTCTCAATACCCTTATATCGGATAGAATACCGTCGGTTTCTACAACAAACTGCAAAATGATCTTACCACTCAAGTTTTTTGATCTCGCCGACTCTGGGTATTTGAAGCTCTTCGCCAGGTACTGATAGAAAGCCTCCATCCCGCCTGGAAATTCAGGACTAACTTCAACCTCTGTAAACGTAGGCCCATTCTCTGCCTTACTCACTTGCAAAGTGCCCTTCTGACTCATCGGCACCGGTGGCGGCGGCGGAGGTGACATCGGAAATCTACCATACAGGTTCTCAGCTGTCTTCAGTTCTGCATCATTATCCAGATCGTAGCTTTCTTTATTCCCGTTTTTCAGCACCACCACAACCTTGCTTTCAGATTTCCATTCCAGGGATTGAACGCCGGAATTCCGTTTTAAGAATTCCTCATATTTCGAGAGTTTCACTGTATCCGGCTGGATGATCTCCAGCGCTTGCATTGATACTTCGCTGATCTTATCAGCAACCTTTTCAGACCTGCCGCTGGCAGACGATAAGACCATCATAGCCGCAAAAAGCGGGGCGGATAGACCATATTTTAACAGGGCGTTCCTTCTTGATTTTGACTTGTGTAACATAATGATCCTCCGTTTTAGTAGTGAGTGATTATAAAAACTATTGGTTAGCTGATGAGTGGGAACACCGAAGGTCTTGCTTACAAGTACCATCGCATAGGCTGATTTGCTCTCTTCGTGGCGCGCAGCGATCTCATCCGCCGTAAACTCATGAATGTACTTGACAGCTTTGCGATATAGATAAACTACCGGGTTGAACCAGTTAATGATGGCGATTATCTCAAACAGGATAACATCGACAGAATGCCATTGCTTGACGTGCACCAGTTCATGATCGTACACCGTCTGGCGATTTGGGACAGAATTGCCAACCTCTATTCTGTTAAAGAATGAAAAAGCCTGGTTTGATTTACCTGATCTTAATACCAGCTGAACATTATACAGCTGCCACAAGAACCGCAGGAAGCAGATCGCCGCGCCGGTGATGTAGACAAGCAGGATGACTTCACCCGTGCTGAAAGCCTGTTGCTCTGTCGGTATGATAACTGCCTGCCCGGTAAAGTTCATACTGATATTCCGGGTAACCACCTCCACCTGCTGCGTAATAAACAGCGACCGAATCCACTCAGACTGCAGGAAAGGGATCAGGAATGACATGATGGCCCCGCCCACCAGATAAACCCGGTTCAGTTTAAAGAAGGTCTCGTTCTTCAGGAAAAGCGAATAAAAGCTGTAAAACAGTACCAGGTAGATGTTAACCAGCAAAAGATATTGTAAGGCATCCATAGCTATTTCCTTTTAAGTTTCTCCATTAATTTCATGATCTCATCCGCCTCTTTAAGGTCTATCTTCTCCTCTTTTACAAAGAATGAAAACATGCTCTCCACCGAATTATCAAAATAATTGTTCAGCAGTTTCCCCGTCGCGAAACTTTTGTATTCTTCCCGGCTGATGACGGGATAATACTGGTGGCTCTTGCCGAAAGCTTCATGAGCAACAAATCCTTTGGTTTCCAGGATCCTGATAATAGTCGAAACCGTGTTGTATGCCGGCTTGGGTTCTGGAAGCTCATCGATGACCTCCTTCACAAAAGCTTTTTCAAGTGACCAGAGCACCTGAATGATCTGCTCCTCCGCCCGCGTTAATTCTTTGATATCCATGATTGAGTGTTATGTGTGTGTTAGTATTCTTTAATGTTACCTGGAAACTTCTGCAACCGGGTTACCCTTTGAATAGGTAATGGTTTTCAATAGCCTGCCGTCCGGGTCGAAGAAATTCCAGTCGCCGGAGTAATACCAGTGAAGCATGATACCATCAAAATCGACTTGTGTTTTTCCGGTGGCTACAACTCTTTTATTGGCACCATAAAACCATATCTCTGAAACATTCTTTGCGTATTTCTCTTTTTTAATTAATGTATCACCATGAAAATATTTCCAGGTACCCCGTTCCCTGTCATTCCTAAATCGTCCCCGGCTCTTATAGATCACGCCACCATTATCATCCTCAGTGATCCATAGACCCTGCCGCTGGCCATGTCTCAACCGGTTCGTCTTGCAGGAAAGAAGTGAAAGCGACGCAAGGATCATAATGAACGAGGCTAAGCGTTTGAGCATATTCGAATTTAAAACTAATTATTTAGTTATGCAACTATTTTATTAGTTTCCAATAATAATATTTCTGGTATCCGTCTTGTTAAGTAGATACTAAGGCTTTCATCTTTTTATTTTTTAAACCCTATTCTTTCATCTTTACTCATTAATCCTTAATCCAATGAAGATAGCTTTTCACGGCGCCGCACAGAATGTAACCGGCAGCAAGCATTTACTTACGCTGAATAAAGGGCTAAGAATACTCCTGGACTGCGGCATGTTCCAGGGCATGGGAGACAATACCGATGAGATGAATGAAGAGTTTGGCTTTAACCCTGCCGAAGTCGATATGCTTATCCTTTCACATGCCCACATTGATCATTGCGGACTGATCCCGCGACTGGTAGCCGAAGGATTTAACGGCCCGATCTATTGCACCGCACCGACCATGGCATTGGCCAGAATACTATTACTGGATTCAGCCAAGATACAGGAACAGGACACGGAATACAGCAACCGTCATCGAAGCAGGAAAGGGCTGGAACTATTAAAACCTTTATATACTGACGATGATGTGATCCAAGCCTTGGGTCTGTTCAAAATCGTGGAATACAACGAAGAGTTTGAGCTTGATCCGGATGTATCCTTACTATTCACAGACGCGGGCCATATCGTAGGCAGTGCGGCCATCAGCTTAAAAATAAAGGAAGAGGGGAAAACGACCAGCCTGGCATTCAGCGGTGATGTCGGTGGCTACGAGGATATGCTTTTGAGAGCACCGCAAAACTTCCCGCAGGCTGATTATATCCTGCTTGAATCAACCTACGGGGACTCCCTGCACAAAGACCTGGGCTCAACAGTAGATCAATTACGTGAAATAATTCATCAGACCTGTATGCTTAAAGGGGGTAAAGTGATTATACCTGCATTCAGTGTAGGCCGCACGCAGGAGATCATTTATGCCTTAAACGTACTGGATCTGAATGGGACACTTCCGGACGTACTCTATTATATCGATAGCCCACTGTCTGAGAAGGCTACACAGGTACTTCGCGATCATCCCGACATCTATAATCCCGATGTGAAGGAAACCCAGAAGATCGACCATGATATCTTCAGTTTCAAAAACCTGAAATTCGTTCAAAGCGTCGAAGAGTCGAAAGCCCTCAATGCCGACCCACGGCCATGCGTGATCATATCTGCTTCCGGTATGGCAGAAGCCGGGCGCGTGAAGCATCACATCAAAAACAATATCGGCAGCCAAAAGAATACGATCCTGATGGTCGGCTACTGCGAACCAAACTCGTTGGGCGGGCGGCTTCTGAATGGTCAACCCTTCGTTTCGATCTTCGGAGAAGAGTATGATGTAAAGGCAGAAGTACGTTCAATCAAATCAATGAGTGCCCATGGCGATTACGCCGACCTATTAAAATTCGTTTCCTGCCAGGACCCTGCACTGGTAAGTTCTGTCTTCCTTGTTCACGGTGAATTACCGGTGCAACAACGTTTTCGGGAGAAACTGCTTGAAAGAGGTTTCGTCAATGTGCAGATACCTGAAAGACACCAGGAGTTTCAACTGAACGCTGCGACGCGGGAACCAGTCTCCTAGCTACATGCCTCTTATCTATAAATACTCACTGTGTCATGACAGGGTGATCACTATGTCCTGAACTAGTGAAGACATAGTGAGTATATAGTTAGCATATAGTTAGCACCTAGTTATCTCGCTTCGAAAGCCGCAAGACCTTCCAAAGACATTTGTGCATATAACCTGGACTCTCTCAATCAGCTCTTAATCAAATACATTCGCTTAATCCGTGCAATTGGTGCGTATAAACTGTAATCTCACAATTAGCCCTTAATCAAAATAAATTCGGTTAATTCCGTGCAATTGGTGCTGGTATCCTGATATAAAAAAAGGCTGCCTTATAAATAAGACAGCCTTTTCTACAATATTGGAGCTGGGCTCTTAATTTGTTCCCTGAACCTGAGCTTTAGGCAATTCTTTACGAGGGATCTTCTCAGCGCGCTGAGCTGTGTTGTATACGAAAGACGCGATGATGGTTGCAGCCTGTTTCAGATCGGCTTCGATCAGACGGTCATAGGTATCCATATTGGTATGGTGGGTACGGCTGTTGTATTCTATTTCATCCTGGATGAACTGGAATCCAGGAATACTTAATGCATCAAATGACTGGTGATCTGTACCACCTGTGTTACGGGATGTAATAGTGGTAGCACCCAGATCTTTGAACGGAGCAAACCACTGCTCGAAGATCGGACCGGCAGCCACATTGCCCTGCAGATAGATACCGCGGATCTTGCCGGTACCGTTATCCAGGTTATAATAAGCCGAGATTTTTTCGTGTTCCGGCTTTAAGACCATTGTCTTGGAATCACCGAAATGCGAAGCTACATATCCCCTGGAACCGAACAGACCCTGTTCTTCAGAACTCCATAATGCTATACGAATAGTACGCTTAGGTTTTAAGTTTAATGACTTAATGATACGAACGGCTTCAATCATTACAGCGCTTCCGGCAGCATTGTCAGTAGCGCCGGTACCCGCATGCCATGAATCAAGGTGCCCACCCAGCATGACAACTTCATCCTTCAGTTTTTTGTCTGTTCCAGGAATTTCAGCGATCACGTTATATCCCTGGGTGTCTTTGTCAAAGAATGCCGTTTTGATATCCGCCTCGAATTCAACTTTAATTCCGGCTTTTACCAGGCGGAGCAAACGAAGGTAATCTTCAGCAGACATTTCGAGTTCAGGCGCTACAGGTTTGGCATCCTCAGCGTAAGAAGCTCCATTGCTTGTGAAGTAGGTACCATGCTTACCTCGTCCGCTGCCTAGCACTAAACCGACGTTCTCCTGTAAAAGGAAATCATTGATTTGTCCACGAAGGGCACGCATACGCATAAAGGTTGCTCTTTGTGCAGCGAAGTTATTGTTGCTGTTCTGGTTACCGGTTCTGGCTTCCGCAGGAGCAGTTAATTTCTCCAGTTCCTCATCTGTGTAACGGTTACCGTCTGATTTAAATGAAGTTGTCAGAGCTGTCGCGTTATCAAAAATGACAACCTTACCCTTCAGAGTTCCCTTATACTTATCAAGGTCAGTTATTGTATCAGCCTTTAGTATCACGATCTCCGATTTCACTAATCCGTTTGTTCCCGGAGTCCAGGCTTTCGGAGTGGCAATAATTGAATGATAGTAAGGACTGGTCATTGCTGAATAGTTCTTTTGAATTTCCCAGCCTTTACCGAATTTACCCCATGGCTCGAGTTTCACATTTTGCAGGCCGTAAGATTTTAGTGTGTTTACTGCCCATTCTTCTGCTCTATTCAGACCTGGCGAATTGGATAATCTCGGTCCGCTTACATCTGTAAGATAAAAGGCGGTTTGCATTACCTTGGAGTTATCCATACCCTCGGTTCTGATCTTTTGGGTGATTTGCGCATCAACTGTTTCCTGGGCTAGTGCCTGGAATGACATCCCTGACAACAACAGCGCAGAAAATAAAAAGGTTCTTTTCATGAAATTCAACGATTAAGGTTTTTAACAAACCTATCTAATCCTACTATCAATTACTAAAGAGACTGTTAACAAATTTGTTACACGATCAATACATTGCATGTTGAGTATCTTACCGTTGCTATTTAAATCCCTTTCAGTCATGAAAAATTTATTGATAGTCTTCGTCCTTTTAACTGGCAGCAGAGCGCTGACTGCCCAGGATTTCAAAGTGATAGCTTACTCTTTCGGGGCCACAAAGCCGGAGGAGATAAGATACGATCAGCTCACCCACATCAACTATTCCTTCGCATTGCCACAGGCAAATGGGAAACTGGTTCCCTTTAAGGATTCGGACAGGCTTCGGGCAATCGTGGCGAATGCCCGAAAACATCAGGTAAAGGTTTTCATTGCCGTTGGAGGATGGGGAATTGGTGATGGCGGGGGCAACGACTTCCGCTTCGAGAAGCTCGTCTCTACGCCCGAAAGCCGGAAGGTATTTGTCCGGTCTGTTTCCGAATTTATCGATGAGTATCAGCTCGACGGTCTCGACCTTGACTGGGAATATCCGGATGACAGTGTAAATACTCGGGCTGGCCAGACACAGAAGTCATCGGTCTACTTTCTAGAATTAGTAAAAGAACTCCGGGCTGAGCTGAATAAAAAAAATAAACTCTTTAGTATTGCGGTAGTCGGCAGCGATGACACTATCGGCGCCGGCATACCAGAAAAAGCATTTGAATATGTAGATTGGGTGAATATTATGTCATACGATAACTCAAACGAGAAATCACATTCCAGTTACCGCTATGCGATGCAATGTCTGGACTACTGGATTGATAAACGCAACCTGCCGGCAGCAAAAGCGGTGCTGGGGCTTCCCTTTTATGGAAAATATCCGGCTACCGGCTATAATAAGATCCTAGCAATTGACCCTATGGCGTCAACGAAGGATACGGTGGCAGGCATAATTTACAACGGGCCTGCTTTGCTCAGGTCGAAAACGCGGCTTGCCTTAGACAGGGGGCTTGCCGGAGTTATGTTCTGGGAACTATCTCACGACGTAACCGATGCGAAAAAGTCATTATTAAATGCTATTAACCAGGAAATAAAGAAACAAAACTAAAATTGTATATGTCGATCCCCTACTCCCCGTTTAAATACGCTTTAGCCCTTTTATTATGCAGCGCTATCTCTTCCAGCAGTTTTTCACAGACCATTATCAAACAGGATCCGTTGATCAGCGGGATGGTAAACGAAGTATCATCTAAAAACATTGAAACCATTATAAGAAAACTCGTAAGCTTCGAGACCAGGCATACATTGAGTGACACTTTAAGTAAAAAGACCGGCATTGGTGCAGCGAGGAACTGGATCAGGGAGGAGATGGAAAGATATTCGAAAGCCTCCGGCGGCCGACTGAAAGTAGAGTTCGATACATTCACTCAACCGGCTGACGGAAGGCGGGTGACGGTACCAACCATCATGAAGAATGTGCTGGCGGTATTACCGGGAACAGACCCTTCCGACGATCGGGTGTACATTGTCTCGGGACATTACGACTCTCGGGCTTCTGATGTAATGGACGCGAAGATCAAAGCGCCGGGTGCTAACGACGATGCCTCAGGTACCGCGGCTTCCATGGAGTTGGCACGTGTAATGAGTATGCAGAAATTTAACTGCACACTGATCTTCGTGGCAATGGTCGGGGAAGAACAGGGTCTATATGGCGCTACTAACCTGGCAAAAAAAGCAAAGGAATTGAATTGGAACGTAGCCGGCATGATCACCAATGATATTGTGGGCAATACCTACGGAATGGAAACCGGCCTGAAAGATAATCGCAGCGTCCGTGTCTTCAGCGAAGGCGTTGCTGCCGGTGAAACACCGCAGGCGGCTTCCGCACGAATGAGTACCGGAACGGAGAACGATGGGCAAGCCAGGCAGTTTGCACGATACATGAAAGAGGTGGGAGAGCGTTACGTTGATCAACTGGATGTAAAACTGATCTACCGACGCGATCGTTACCTGCGTGGCGGTGATCATACCCCCTTCTCCCAGCAAGGCTTTCCTGCCATCCGGGTAACTGAGATGAATGAAAACTTTGAGCGTCAGCACCAGACCCTGCGTACGGAAAACGGCATTGATTACGGCGATACCCCCGAATTTGTTGACTATGAGTATACGCAGAAGGTGGCCCGTATGAATTTATCAGCTTTAGCTAACCTGGCACTTGCGCCGCAGCAACCGGAAAACGTCGGGGTTCTCACCTCCGGTCTGACAAATAAGACCAGCCTTAAATGGGATGCGCCCAAAGGCGAGAAACCGGCGGGCTATTATGTCGTGATGCGCGAGACAAGCAGTCCGGTATGGGAACGCAAGTTCTTCGTGACCGATACAAAAGCCGAACTCAGCTATTCAAAAGATAATTATTTCTTCGGGGTACAATCTGTGGATGCAGAGGGGCATGAAAGCATAGTGGTGCTGCCGAAGGCGGTGAGGTGAGTTGAGGTTAGAAGGTGGGAAGGCAGGATAAGAATTATGAATTAAGAATTAAGAATTAGCTGAAGGCTAGTGGTGCTTCGGTCAGGCAGGTAGTTTTAAAAAGTGGAACGACGAAGGATTAACACTGACGCTTCATGCCTGATACCCGATACCTGATACCTGATACCTAAAAAGCTATCTCACACTTCTCCTGCTGATCACGAAATACCCGGCGATGAATGTTACGAGGGATATTGCAAGGCTGATATAAACCTCTTTTGTAAGCAGTTCAAAATCCGTGCTTCCGGGTGTAGTCTGGCTCATCATTTTCTGAAGCGCTATCATCGGGTGCGCATATGGGATTGTAAAAGCATACTTCCAGCCAAGATTATTGCAGATAATTCCGAAAACGGTAAGCAGAAAACCAATTCCCATTGGCTTGAGGAAGTCATCCCATAACAGGCTTAAAAAAAACTGGATGGAAAGTATCCCCAGCGAAGCAAGAAACATCTTCAGATGGATCTTCAGCAGCAGCCCGCTGAAGTCATATTCATTGAAACGGAGGTCCGCCTTCAATAAACTTAACAACTGACCGGCCGCTAGTACAAAGCCTGCGAACAAAGAAAGACATAAGGCATTCAATAGTACCGCATATACCCATTTGCTGCTGTACATACTCCATTTCGGTAATGGCAGGGAGAACAGGCTCTTCCACATATCGGATTTGTGCTCGATATTATTAACAGAATATGTCTGGAAGATCACCAGCATAGGAAGCAACAAAAAGCCCATCACCCCTAAGAACGCGCTCGAAAACCGCATCCATTGTATCATCGGCTGATAGGGAACCATCTTTTCGGCATTTATAAAGAACCCGGCGCTGATCAGGATCGTTAAGATCAGCGGTAATAATATCGCCGACAGGAAGGCGAGGGTTTTGCGGGTCTTGAAAAATTCGGATCTCAGGGAAATCAAAAAAGCGTACATATCTTAATTCTTAGTGATATCCAGGAAAAGCTTCTCAAGGTCATGTTTAGTCTGGCTTAAACTGAACACTGTGTGACCCTGGTTAACCAGCAGCTGGTTGATGTTGCCCATTTGTTGTTTACTTGAGAATGGCATCTGAATGGTATCCGCGAAGATATCAGCCTCATAGCCATTACTGAGGAGAATATTGGCAGCCGACACGGTATCGTCTACTTCAATGCAAATCGAGGTGGTGTTAAGACCATGCAGTTCGTCTATCGTTCCCTGGAAAAGAAGTTTTCCCTTATTGATGATGCCTACGTAGGTAGCCATCCTCTCCACCTCAGACAATAAATGGCTTGAAACGAATACGGTCTTGCCATGCTCCGAAGTGAGTTTTTGAAGAAGCTTACGGATCTGTATGATGCCGTTAGGATCGAGACCATTTGTCGGTTCATCCAGAATTAAGAGTTCCGGATCAGGTAAAAGTGCGAGAGCTATTCCCAGCCTTTGCTTCATACCTAATGAATATTTGCCTGCCTTTTTATCGGCACTGTCGGTTAGATCTACTAAAGACAGCATTTCGTCAACTCGTCTGCTGTTTATCCCCAGCAGCATTGCCCGGTTAGCAAGATTCTCCTTACCGCTTAAATGCGGGTAAATTGAAGGCTGTTCGATAAGGGAGCCTATCCTGGAAAGTATTTCAATGCGTGAATGTCGCAGCTCTTTCCCAAAAACAAAGACGTTATTCGCTGAAGAATAAAGCAGGTTCAGCAGTATTTTAATTGTCGTAGTCTTACCGGCACCATTTGGCCCAAGGAAGCCGTAAATGCAGCCCATGGGCACCTTCAGTGACACGTTATCCAGCACCCGCTGCTTCCCGAAGAAATACGATAGCCCGCGGGTTTCAATGATCAATGGCAAACTCACCTTAGAAGATACTGTTCACCATTACCTTAAAACAAGGAACCTGCAGTTTCAAACTGGCATTCTGACGTTCAGCCGGAATTGCACTGTCCAGATTGAAGGTCAGCAGACCGATTATCATGATCACGGGCGCAAGAAGAACGATAAAGGGCGATATAGAATTGAGCTTTTTCATAGGTTTCAATTTTTTAATGCGGTAAACGAAGATTCTCTTATTCAAAGGAATATTTATTTAACGGATTGCTAAAATCTATTAGACCAAGCAGCTGATATTGCAGACGAACGGCAATTTGGAATGGTTGAAACCTTCGTAAGATGAAAAAGGTGGTTGGCAGAGTATAAAGCCGGGTTGGTAGAAACAGCATCGAAAAGCATCCGCCTAAATATTATATTGTTGCCGTGAACAGATACGCATTTGATGCGTAAGAACTTTTTTATACATGACTAAAACCCGGCAGATATTTTTGCATGCAGCTGTATGGGCTTCTATATTGTTGTTTTTTATGCTTCTCAGCGGCAGCGGTAAGATAACTTATAAGGCTGTGATCATGGTCGGCTATTTCGGACTGATCAATATCGCGACCTTCTACATTAACTACCTGATCATCCTGCCGAAACTGCTGAACAAGAGAAAATATCTTTTATGCGGAGTTACGATTGCCGGGCTGGTACTCGTATCCGGACTTGTTAAGTACGGATTAGCAATTATCTTCGAAGACCTCGTGCTTGTTCGGGGGGAGAATCAAGAACATCGCCTTTCATTCTGGAGCTACTATCTGAGCGCTATTTTTATCGGCTGTTTCTTTATGTTCCTAAGCACCGCTTTAAAGTTCATGGTTGACTGGTTCATTAATGAAAAGGTTAGAACGAACCTTGAAAACGAAAAGCTGACTGCAGAACTTGCCTTTTTAAAGTCCCAGATCAACCCACATTTCCTGTTTAATACTCTTAATAATATCTATTCACTGGCTTATCAACAATCTGACAAGACGCCTGCAGCTGTATTGAAGCTTTCGGAAATCATGCGATATATGCTTTATGAGAGCAACGAGGATATGGTTGACTTGTCGAAAGAGATAAGGTACCTGGAGAACTACATTGAATTGCAGCGTCTCCGCTTTAAGAACGATGCTTATGTGGACCTGCAGATCATCGGCGAGGCTCAGGATCAAAAGATCATGCCGCTGGTTCTTATATCATTCGTTGAAAATGCCTTCAAGCATGGCGTCGCCACCGACGAGCAACATCCAATCGAAATATCCATAAACATAGAGCCCGAAAGACTGATCTTTAAGGTGAGTAATACAGTCCATAAACTGAATAAAGATCTGACGGGAGGGATCGGCCTGATCAATGTAAAAAAGCGTCTGGACTTGTTTTATCACAGGCACTACAACCTGGAGATCGACAACCATTCAGACCGTTACACCTCCGAATTGTGCCTGGATTTGAGACCATAAAATTTTTTCAAAATCGTGAACCACTAATCACTATTTTTACGACATGATACGCTGCCTGGTAGTAGATGATGAACCTTTAGCTTTAGATATTTTAGAAGATTATATTTCTAAGGTTCCATTCCTCGAACTGGTAAAAACCACCACCAGTGCTATTGAAGGACTGTCCCTGGTTCAAAACAATGGCATCGACCTGGTTTTCCTGGATGTGCAGATGCCGGAACTGACCGGACTGCAGTTCCTGAAGATCATGAATGGTAAATGCGATGTCATACTTACCACGGCTTATTCTGAGTATGCCCTGGAGGGCTATGAACTGGACGTTACGGATTACCTGTTAAAGCCTATTGCGTTCGACAGATTTTACAAGGCCGCTCAAAAAGTTCTGCAGCAGAAGCAACATAATACCCCGCTACCTTTGCCTGATTCGCTGTCGGCTAATACCCCGCACAACTTCATCTTCGTTAAAACAGAACATAAGATCCAGAAGATCTACCTTGATGATATACTTTATATCGAAGGGTTGAAAGACTACATTTCCATTTTCACAAAATCCGAACGGATCATAACCCTGCAGAATATGAAAAAGATGGAGGATGTACTCCCTTCGGGAAGATTCGTCAGGGTTCATAAATCCTACATTGTTGCTTTAGATAAGATCGATTCTATCGAAAGGAGCCGCATTCAGATTGCAGACAAGATCATTCCAGTAGGAGATACCTACCGGGAATTTTTCTTTAAGCTTGTCGATAATCGTAATATCTGATCTGAGACCTCAAAGGGACACTAATTCTCAGAGGTACTGACTACTTCTTTAACAGCATTCTCGGCCTGTAGTACCAAATCCTCCATGGAGGATTCACCTGCCTCAATAGGTTTTAATACCGTAAGCCTCATCTTTTCACCGAAACTCAGCGGAAATTTGCCGTATTGAACTATTCTCCATGAACCTGTGATGGCGATTGGTACCAGTAAAGCGTTCGGCGCTTTTTTTAGCAGGGTAGCAATTCCACCTACAGCGAAAGTCTTAGGCTCGCCGTTACGCGCTCTTGTACCCTCCGGGAAGATTACTGCCGACCAGTTATTTTCCTTCATACGGCGGCCCAGTTTGATGATCTCCCCTACAGCCTGCTTGCTATCCTTCCGGTCTATGTTCGCTCCCCCACCGTACTTCAGGTTAAAAGAAATACTGGGAATGCCCCGGGTCAGTTCAATCTTAGAAATGAACTTAGCGTGATACTTCCTCAGAAACCAGATGAGCGGGGGGATCTCATACATGCTCTGGTGATTGGCGATGAAGACTATTGGCCTGTCTGCAGGTAATTGCTGGTGATTTATAAATGTGATCCGGGTTCCTATAAGATACAGGGAAGACATCAGGAAGAAATTCAGAATATCAACCGAGACCTTGTGAGCCTTATAGCCACCTAATTTGAGGGAAAGCCATTGAATGGGATGAAAAATCCCGAGCATAAGTCCAAAGAATATAAAATGGATAGGGGAAAACAGGAACCCGAGCAATTTTCTCATGACGCAAAAGTACTCAACTAAAGCAAATTGCCTTCTGCTTTCATCAGTTTCAGCTTTAAAAGGCCGGCAACACTCAATGAATCGGTAATACGGCCTGCAGTAACCATCCCGTAGGCTTCGTCTAATGGAAGTTTTTTCACCTGTAATTGCTCTGTTTCCTCCGGTGCAGCGCTTCCGAAAGTTAGTTCCCTCGCAAGGTAGATTATTGCCAGTTCATCGCTGACGGAGTTTGATAAGTGCATTCGCTGGATCTCTGTCCAGTGATTTGCTGAAATACCTGTCTCTTCAAGCAGCTCACGCTTTGCCGTTTCCAGCGGGTCCGAATCGAGAGAACCGCCGCCGGCCGGGATTTCCCAGCTGTATTCATCAAGGGCGAACCGATACTGTCCGACCAGCCAGGTATGATGCTGTTCATCCAAAACGACAATTCCAATCGCCAGATTCTTGAAATGAACCATACCATAAATTCCCTTTCCGCCACCCGGGTTGATCACCTGGTGTTCAGTTAAATTTATCCATGGATTGTTGTAGACTTCACGGCTTGATATTACCTGCCAGGGATTCTCGGTTTCACTCATCATATTTTCTAGCTAGCTGCTTAACTGGGTTGGGAGATTTCTCTCATATTCTTTATAAATCCCTGGATGGCATTGACCGGATCCTTCTCTTTCATGAAGTTTTCCCCTATTAAGAAACCCTGGAATCCCGCATTCCGCAATTCAACGATTATTTTGGGATCACTGATACCACTTTCGGAGATCTTAACAAAGCGGTCAGGTATTTTTGACACAAGCTGATAGGAATTATCAAGTGACATGGAGAAGTCTGAAAGGTTGCGATTATTTACTCCTACAGCATCCAGTTCATCACAAAGGCTTCTTTCAAGTTCGCGTTCCGTATGCACTTCCAGCAAAACATTCATATCAAGGCTCTTTGCAAGGCTGGCCATCTTCTTTATTTCGTCGGGGTGAAGGATCGCTGCTATCAGCAGGACTATATCAGCACCCCAGGCTTTAGCTTCCAGTACCTGGTACTCTTCAAGCATAAAGTCCTTGCGTAGTAAGGGAACCTGATTGACTTTTCGTGCCTGAAGCAGATCCACATAACTGCCGCCGAAAAAGTGGTGATCTGTCAAAACAGAAACGGCAGATGCGCCCGCCGTCCCATATCCGGAGGTGACCTCCTTAACGGTTGAATGGTTATTAATAATTCCCTTAGAGGGAGACGATCGCTTGAACTCCGCAATAATGCCGGTTCGCATGGGATGCTCAATAAACTTTTTCAGGGAATAGCATTCTCTTGAAAAAAGATCACTCTCTTCCAACTGCGAAGCTGACATTCGCTTCCGGGCAGCGGCGATTTCCTGTTTTTTCCTGGCAACGATCTTGTCAAGGATATTTCCGTTACTCATGTTATTTAACCGTAACTGTATATTTATTTAAGCCAATTTTCAATCATTTGTTTCCCGTTCTCTGTAAGAATTGATTCCGGGTGAAACTGCACGCCTTTCACATCCTGGGATATGTGCGATAGAGCCATGATCACGCCGTTCGCGTCCTTAGCTGTTATCTTTAAATCCGCTGGAAGGCCATTAGGATCGACAGCCCATGAATGATACCTCCCAACCAAAAAGCCATCAGGGCATTCCGAGAATAACTTCTCTCCCTTATCAATAATTGTCAATGCCGTTGCCCGGCCATGTACCGGCTTAGCCAGGTTATATAACTTCCCGCCAAATACTTCTGCGATGGCCTGCATACCGAGGCAAATGCCCAGGATACTCTTACTGCCCGCATATGTTCTGATCACATCCAGCAGTAACCCTGCTTCTGACGGAATTCCCGGGCCGGGCGATAATAATATTTTATCGAATGCTTCCACATCAGGCAGATCAAATTTATCGTTACGCCATACAGTGGCATCCTGCCCGGCTTCATTTAACAAATGAACAAGATTAAAGGTAAAGGAATCGTAATTATCTATTACGAGAATTTTGCTTTTCTCAGCAGCGGGGATATTCTCTTTCATATCGAAGACTTACTCAATCTACAGTTCTTCCGCCATTTCCAATGCCCGGCGTAAGGCCATTATTTTATTGTTCACTTCATTCAGTTCACTCTGAGGATCAGAATCTGCAACTATACCGGCACCTGCCTGGTAGTGCAATATGTTATGGCGACTCAAAAAGGACCGTATCATGATCGCATGATTGAAATCCCCATTGAATCCCATATAGCCTATAGCTCCGCTGTAAAATCCGCGGTTGTGATTCTCAGACTGATCAATCAGCTGCATAGCCATGTACTTTGGCGCTCCGCTAAGCGTACCCGCGGGGAATGTATCACCGACCACATCAAAAGGATCAATTTCTTCCTGCAAAGTTCCGGCAACTTTTGATACCATGTGGATTAAATGCGAGTAATATTGAACTTCCTTAAATGATCTTACCTCCACCTTCTCGCAGGAGCGGCTGAGATCATTTCTCGCAAGGTCAACCAGCATGATATGCTCGGAATTCTCTTTCGGGTCTTTCTTCAATCGTTCGGCAATCTCAGCATCCAGCAGATCATTTCCTGTCCTCTTGAATGTGCCTGCTATAGGATAAATAGCCGCCTCCCTTTTTGTTATGGTTAGCTGCGCTTCGGGTGAAGACCCGAAAATCTTAAAGTTGCCATAGTCGAAATAGAACAGGTAGGGCGAGGGGTTAATGGATCGGAGCGCCCGGTAGACGTTAAATTCATCCCCCCTGAAAGCCGTTGAAAAGGCCCTCGACGGTACTATCTGAAAAATATCACCACGGTAAATATGCTTTTTCAGATTCTCTACGATGCCAATGAATTCGCCGTCAGTTAAATTCGACTTCTCCTCACCGTTGGTGTTGAATTTATACTCCGGGAAATTCTTATTCTTGATCAGATATTCTATTTTTTCAAGACCATCGGGTGCATCTTTGTCGGTGCGATGCTCAAACAGGTGAAGTTCGTTTTTGAAATGATCTATTGCGATAATGTACCTGTAAATGTGGTACTGCAATAATGGGATCTTCCGGTCTGTATTCACTTTCGCTTTCAGCTGAATATCCTCAAAATACTGAACTGTCTCGTAACTGAAGTAGCCGAATAATCCATTCGAAATGAACTTATGGTTATTGGGAGAATCAGATTCAAACATATTTCTGAAACGGGAAACCTCAGCCTTCAGATCCAGGTCCTGACCAGGTATCGAGGCCGTGTGACCATCCGGAAAATACGTTTTTAACGTGTCGTCGTCCAGTGATATACCGGCAATGGGATCAAAGCAGATATAACTCATACTGTTTTCGCGGCTGTGGTAATCCGAACTTTCCAGTAACAGGCTGTTCGAAAATACATCCCGTAACCGCAGATATATACTCACGGGCGTCGTGGTATCGGCCAGCATACGCTTATGTGAGGTATAGAACTTGATCTTACTCATAGATGATTAAATTGGAATTGATAATTAAAATCCATCGCTTTCAAGTTTGCTACACCGGGTACAAAAAAACCCGACGTGGTTGAGGCGTCGGGTTTCATGATTAAGTTTAGGTTGATTCTAATTCAAATACCTGTACCGGCGCTTTTAGTTGAAAAAGCTCCACCAATTACAGGTATTTAATACTATCATCATCGGTCGCAAATTTATAAAGAATATCGAGATAGCAAAATTTTTAAGAATTTACATGCTGCTTCCAAAGATCGGGCGCCCGCTTTGGTAGATCGCCAATAGTATCACCAGCAGCGCCAGACCATAAAAAAGTGCTATTGCACGGTGCTTGTTGAAAGCGTCGGCTGCCTTCTTCGAACGTGAATGTCCGACTGTGATGAGGATAACCGCAAAGATCATCATGACCATATGCTCAACCGTCCAGTACCGCAAAACGGTATCTTTCATCGCTGCACCCATATCACTCAGTAATACTTTAGGACTGAAAAAGTAAAGGATCAGGCCGATAAGCATCTGCGTGTGTGCTGAGATCATTGCAAACAGGTTTACCTTGCGGTTTGCTTCGGAGTATGGCTTCCTGCCAAACAATCCCGTAATGGCCATGATCAGCGCCAGGACAAATAGGATAATTACAATGTACCGAACACCAGAATGCAGGCCAAGTAGAATTTTATACATGATCGAATAAGTTTAGTCCTCAAAGTAACATAAAAAGTGATTATAACAGAAATTAAGTCGCCCGCCATATTACCGGCAGCGAAAGAAGGGTAACAAAAAAGTTACTATCATCCCCGAGACTCCAAATGATTAAGCTCTATTTTGTACTTCCTTAAAATAAAACCATCAAATGAAGAAAATTTTACTGTTTAGCTTTTTACTGACGATCTTCGGCACAGCATACAGCCAGGAAAGTTACCCTGTAAATGGCTCCTACGACATCCGTCCGGGGCTTTTTGCTTTTACAAATGCCAACATTGTTGTTAATGCAGATCAGACCATTACAAACGGTGTACTACTGGTAAAAGGTCAGAAAATAGAATCCGTCGGTTCCGGTACTTCCATCCCAAAAGGCTACCTCATCATCGATCTGAAAGGAAAATACATCTACCCGTCTCTGGTTGACGCTTTCAGCACTTATGGGATGCCTGAAATCCCGAGAGCGGCTTTCAATCGCAATCGTCAGCAGGTATTTACATCAACTAAAAAAGGTCCTTATAACTGGAATGAATCCATCAGACCTGAAATGAATGCCCGTTCGATCTTTGCATCGGATGCAAAGAAAGCAGAAGATCTGAAGAAAGCTGGTTTCGGAACCGTTCAGTCGGTAATTAGAGATGGTATTGCCCGTGGAAGTTCCCTGGTGACGACCCTTAAGACCGGAAAAGAAAATGACGCGGTTATAAGCGGCGAGGCTGCTGCTCACTATTCCTTCAACAAAGGTACAGCGTCGACAGATTATCCTCAGTCACTGATGGGCTCGATAGCTTTACTGCGCCAGACTTACTACGATGCTGAATGGTACAAAAATCAAAAATCTGAATATAATATCTCCCTTGCAGAATTTAATCAGCTGCAGCGCCTTCCACAGATCTTCGAAGTAGATGACGTTTATGACGTCCTTCGTGCTGATAAGATTGGTGATGAATTTGGCAAGCAATATATCTTCAAGTCAGGAGGCAATGATTTTATGCGGATCAAGGAGATCAAAGCCACCAACGGCAGTTTCATCATCCCATTAAACTTCCCGAAAGCCTTTGATGTGGAAGATGCTGCTGACGCCAGAAATATCACATTTACACAGATGAAACTTTGGGAACTGGCACCAACCAATCCCGCAGCGATGGAAAAGGCCGGTGTTAAATTTGCTTTAACAGGTCTCGGTCTCGATAAACCGGCAGACTTCTGGACTAACTTACGCTTAGCGATAGAAAACGGCCTAAGCGAAAAACAGGCATTAAAATCATTAACTGAAATTCCTGCAGAAATGCTTGGAGTTAATGACCGTATTGGAACTCTTACAAAAGGAAAACTTGCCAACTTTATTATTACCTCAGGTGATCTTTTCAAAAAAGACAATATAATCTACGAAAACTGGGTTCAGGGTGATCGTTTTGTTGTCAGCAAAATGGATGTGAGCGACCTTCGCGGAACTTATACCATGGCGATGGAAGGATCTGCTCCCCTTACCTTAAAAATTGCAGGAACTCCGGGTTCCTATGATGTTTCTCTTGAACGCAAGGGACAGGATAGCCTTAAAGCAAAGGTCAATTTTTCAAGAAATGGAGACCTGGTAAGCTTATATTTCGATCCTAAGAAAGATCCTGCGGGAAATGTCCGGTTAAACGGATATGTGCATTCACTTAATCCTATCGTTTTTAAAGGCGATGGAATGAATGCAGATGGAAGCAGCACAAGCTGGACTGCTACTTTTTCGGAAGCATTTAAGGCATCCGCTAAAAAAGAAGAACCCAAGCCGGCAGCGGTTACTGGCGCGATAACTTACCCGCTTATAGCTTTCGGAAATGCGGAAGCTCCTCAGCAAGAAACGGTGCTGTTTAAAAACGCAACCGTCTGGACAAATGAAGCAGAAGGCAAACTGTCTAATACTGACGTGCTGATAGAAAATGGCCGGATCAAGTCTATTGGCAAAAATCTTGAGGCAGGCAAAGCAAAGGTAATAGATGCTACCGGCAAACACCTGACTGCGGGTATTATCGATGAGCATTCACACATCGCTGCTACGCGTGGAATTAATGAAGGCACACAAGCGGTGACTTCGGAGGTCCGCATCGCTGATGTGATCAACCCTGAGGATATTAATATCTATCGCCAGCTGGCCGGAGGTGTAACAACTTCACACATCCTGCATGGTTCAGCCAATCCAATTGGCGGACAGTCGCAGCTGATCAAATTGCGCTGGGGTAAATCACCGGAAGAAATGAAATTCGCCGGAAGCGACGGCTTTATCAAGTTTGCACTCGGAGAGAACGTAAAACAAAGTAACTGGGGTGACGGAGCTTTAACCAGGTTCCCGCAGACCAGGATGGGAGTTGAGCAGGTGTATACCGATGCTTTTACAAGGGCAAAAGAGTATAAAGCTGCCAGAGCGGTTAAGGGTAACCATGTGCGCCGCGATCTTGAATTGGATGCCCTGGTAGAGATCCTGGATAACAAGCGTTTTATAACCTGCCACTCTTATGTGCAATCCGAAATCAATATGCTGATGCATGTTGCAGATAGTATGGGATTCAAAATAAATACCTTCACGCACATCCTTGAAGGATATAAGGTTGCCGATAAGATGGCTAAGCGGGGAATCGCAGGATCTACTTTTTCTGATTGGTGGGCTTACAAGAACGAAGTTGCAGAAGCAATACCCTATAATGGCGTGCTGATGAGCAAAGTAGGCGTGTTGACAGGCTTTAACTCAGATGATGCTGAAATGGCTCGTCGCTTAAACCAGGAAGCCGGGAAGGCGGTAAAATACGGGAATCTGCCGCAGGAAGAGGCACTCAAACTGGTAACCTTAAACCCGGCGAAAATGCTTCACATTGACAACCGTGTCGGCAGTATCAAGCCCGGTAAGGATGCCGATCTTGTGTTATGGTCAGATAATCCGCTTTCAATTTATGCAAAGGCTGAAAAAACGTTTGTTGACGGAATTGCTTACTGGGACATGGAAAAAGATGCTATCAAACAGAAAGAACTGGTAAAAGAAGAAGCGAGATTGATACAGAAAATGATGGACGCTAAAGGTAAAGGCGCAGCAGTTCAACGCCCGGCACTAAGCAGGGCTAGCCTGTATGACTGCGAAAGCATTGAGGGGCTGAGTACAGAAGAAGAACACTCTCACTAATTATCCTAATCATTTAAACGTATCATCAAATTAAAAATATAGAGATGAAAAAATACTTATTCGGTTTGTTGGGATTGCTAACCGCCAGTGAGATCAGCTACGGTCAGGCCACTATCTACCCTGCAAAACCACAAACTAAACCTATTGCCATTATCGGCGCAACCATTCACACCGGAAACGGAAAGGTGATTGAGAACGGGTATATCTCATTTGAGAATGGGAAAATAACCGGCATAGGCGACGCCTCTGTCGTAAAATTCGGCTCCGGCACAGAAATGATCACCGCGACTGGGAAACATGTTTATCCCGGATTTATTTCTCCGGTGACGAACCTGGGCCTTACCGAGATCGAAGCAATCAAGGCTACGCGCGACTTCGAGGAGGTTGGCGGCATGAATCCTCATGTACGCTCAATAATTGCTTACAACACTGATTCTAAAGTCCCCAACACGCTACGGTCGAATGGCATCCTGATGGCACAGATCACTCCGCAGGGAGGTCTTATTGCCGGACAATCTACTGTCGTTGAACTTGACGGCTGGAACTGGGAAGATGCTGCCTACAAAACCGATATTGCAATCCACCTTAGCTGGCCAAGCAGCCGCATTTCTGCCAGTCCATTCGCTCCACCGGCGGAAGCCCAGCGTGAACGCGCGCAGAAAGCCTTATCAGACCTTGAAGATTATTTTTCACAGGCACAAAGCTATTCTCAGCTGGCAAGGCCGGATGTATCCAATGCCCGTTTCGGTGCTATGGAAGGACTCTTCAAGGGGAGTAAAAGGTTATTCGTGGAAACTGAAAGCGCCAAGGATATCATAGCAGCAGTTAACTTTTTCAAGCGTTTTGGTATTAAACCTGTTATCGTAGGAGGTTCTGAATCACACCTTATAACTTCGTTCTTAAAGGAACACAATATTCCCGTTATTATTCATGAGCCTCACAGCCTGCCAGCTAACCAGGAAGATGATGTTTACCTGCCTTATAAGCAGGCAAAGATCCTTCATGATGGTGGGGTAAACTTTGCAATCAGTGTAGGAGGATATTGGCAGCAGAGAAACCTGCCTTTTATGGCCGGTACAGCGGCGGCCTACGGATTGGATAAAGAACAGGCTCTGGCAAGTATCACCTTAAATACCGCGAAAATTTTAGGCATCGATAAAGCAACAGGGAGTCTGGAAGTAGGTAAAGATGCAACCTTGTTCATTTCGAATGGCGATGCCCTCGATATGATCGGTAATGATGTAGAGTTGGCATTCATCCGGGGTAAGAATCTGGACCTGGACAATCTCCATAAGCAACTCTTTAAACGTTACTCGGAGAAGTATGAAGATCAGAAAGAGGTGAAGGGTGTAAATCCGGCGACCCACTAAATCCACAATTGCACCATAAAAAAAGCTCCTGTTGTACAGGAGCTTTTTTTAAAACCAACCAATTATAACCATTACTAGAAAAGTTCGAATTATTGAGAGATCGTTCTTAATTGTTAAAACAAATGTAAATACTTTTACCCTTTTTTGCAAGCCTTTTAAACAATGTGCTTTATTTTTACAATATTGTTAACTACTTTTGGTTTTAATACCAGAAATTCAAAACCGTATGGAAAATCGCAATCATAATTTCGAACTTGACAATCTCGATACACAGATCCTCAGCATCCTGATGGAGGACGCTACCATACCCTATACTGAAATAGCCAAAAAATTGATCGTCTCAGGAGGTACCATACATGTGAGAATGAAAAAGATGCATGATATGGGCGTTATTCGTGGGGCCAATCTGATAATAGATCCGCAGAAGATCGGTTACGATATCTGCGCTTTCCTTGGTATATATCTTGAAAAAGGATCCCAGTACCACGACGCAGTAGAAAGTCTGAAAAAGGTCAAGGAAATTGTAGAAATGCATTACTGTACGGGAGCCTACAGTATATTCGCGAAAATTATCTGCCGCGATACCACGCACTTAAGAGAAGTCTTAAATGAAAACATCCAGGCGGTTAAAGGTATCCAGCGTACTGAAACATTTATCTCTCTTGAGGAGAGCATCAAGAGACAGATCACATTATCCTGACAACCCGATCCGGCTTGAAATAAAAAAGGTCATCCTGTAGAGATGACCTTTCTGTATATGTTAGAATCTGTTACTTCTCTGTATTAAGATAAAGAACACTTTTAACGGCCTTTACTACCTTTGCAGGGTTTGGCAATGCTTCCTGAATAAGCGTAGGTGCATATGGCAAGGGAACATCGGCGCAAGCAACCCGAAGCACAGGTGCATCAAGGAAATCGAATGCATCCTTCTGAACCTTGAAGGCTACCTCAGTAGCAATTGATCCTAAAGGCCATGCTTCTTCAACAAAGACCATACGATTGGTTTTCTTAACCGAAGTGATAACTGTTTCATAGTCGATAGGTCTGACAGTACGAAGGTCAATCACTTCCGCATTGATACCTTCCTTGGTCAATTCTTCTACCGCAGGCATCACCACACGTGAAAGCATTTTTCCGAAAGTTACAATAGTAACATCCGTACCTTCCTTCACAATATTTGCTTTTCCAAGGGGAATGTAGTACTCTTCCTCAGGTACCTCGCCCTTATCTCCATACATAACCTCCGATTCCATGAAGATAACCGGATCCGGATCTATTATAGATTGTTTCAATAAGCCTTTTGCCTCATAAGGACTCGATGGAACAACTACTTTCAAACCAGGACAGTTGGCATACCAGCTCTCGAAATTCTGAGAGTGCTGAGCACCTAATTGCCCGGCATTACCGGTTGGTCCCCTGAATACGATAGGACAAGAGAACTCACCGCCGCTCATCGACAAAACCTTGGCAGCAGCATTGATCACCTGGTCAATTGCCACAAGTGAGAAATTGAAGGTCATGAATTCAATGATAGGTTTTAAACCATTCATAGCAGCACCTACACCAATTCCGGCGAAGCCTAATTCAGCAATCGGCGTATCAATAACCCGTTTAGCGCTAAACTCATCCAGCATTCCCTGGCTGACTTTATACGCTCCATTATATTCGGCAACTTCCTCGCCCATTAAAAAGATCTTCTCGTCTTTCCGCATTTCTTCGCTTAATGCTTCACGAAGAGCTTCCCTGAACTGTATTTCTCTCATGTGTTAAAAATCAAAATTTTGGAAGGCAAATATAAGTTTAAAGTTTGAGAATAATTTGTGTATCGATTACACTGACCCGGAAATATCTCTTCCGAAATGCAAAATCTTCACGTTATTACCCAAGCTGTTGAACTCCTTAATATTCCGCCCTTACTGCAGGAATGTCTTTCGGATGAACCACCGCCCCGAAGGTAAAACTCCTTCATATGAATTTTATCGTTCAAGCAGTATTCTGCTATTGACTCCGAGGAAATATTTTTGAAGGGCATATAACGACTCTATATCCTGTCGAAAAATATACTACGATACGAAACATTTATATTCTGTTTTCGTAAAAAATTTAACGAGTAGGCGGCGGCACTGTCTTTACCGCATACCCTAAATTTTGATCCTAAAAAATAACAACCATGAAAAGAAAATTACTCGGTTCGCTGGCAATATTTTGCTCAGTGATCACTTTTTCAGCTTGCACCAAGGAGGAAACTACCACTGAAGGCAAGATCAACTATCAAATGGAACCCACTAACCTGACGGCATCTGTCGGGACAACAGTTTCAGAAAGTGGTTTAGTTGTAAATACTAATGCCAATTCCAGCCTAACCTGGAAAGCGGGACGTGTGATTGTTCATGAGCTTGATTTTGAAGCAAAAAAAGATGATCGGGAAATCGAGTATAAGTTAACGAAACCTGCTACGGTTGACCTATTTAAATTAAGCCAGGAATTTGGCAGCATTACAATTCCGGCAGGCACTTATAAAGAGATCAAGTTCGAGCTGGTACTGAAGAAGCAAACTACTGCGAATGTCTTTAGTATAAGCGGCATCTACAAAGACGAAACAGGAAAGGAAACCAACGTTGAATTCCTCTTCAACGAGGATGTAAACATTAAACTGGAAGCAGAGAACCTTACCATCAGTTCCTCAGAAGCCTATACAGGCCTCCTTAAGCTTCAGCTTAACAAACTGGTTTCACAGATCAATTCAGCTGACCTGAAATCGGTGGATAGAAATGCGAACGGTACGATCGTCATTAGCAGTACAAAAAATGCCATTTTATATAACAAGATAAAAGCAGGTTTTATTTCATTTATAAAAGCTGAATTCAAGCACTAATATCAAAGAGCTATTGAAAAAGGCGGCAATTCGAAGCACCGGATGGCCGCCTTTTTTATGCTCCGAACAGATATTTTATCCCTGGCATATTTCCTTATACGGGCAGTAGCCGCAATTTACCTTACTCACACTGTCGGTGAACGGGATATCAGGGTTAAAAAGTTCCTCCAGCAAGCTTTTCAATTGTACCTGGAATCCACTTTTCAGATCTTCGAGATGTTCAGCCTGAAGTTGCACTTTCCTGCCCCTGCCTCCTGTAAAGAACAAGGTTCCGTCATCCTTCATTTTGCGAATGATGTATAAGTTAGGTTCGATCTGCTGCAGATTTTTTACCTGTTCGTAAATAAACGTATAGAACAGGGTCTGAACCATCGCTTTATTCTGTTTTTTTCCCTCGGGTTCAAACAGATCATCGAGACAGGTGAATTTAACTTCATCACGGCTGCCCGTTTTATAATCCACTATCCTTGTAACCCCGTTCTTTTCGTCTACCCGGTCAATGATCCCATATAATAGAACTTCACGCGCACCACCTTTCACCTCTATTGGGAAACGATATTTATAATCTTCTTTATTCTCGAGTTCAATAATTCTGAAAGGCGCAACCTGCTCATCATGAAGTAATACCGCATGAACATATTCTTCTACGATCCGCAGTATGATCTGCTGCATACTATTTGCCTTTACAATCCGGTCCCGGGTATTAAATAACTCCTTGGACAAAGCCTGCTTACAAAGAAGCTTAATATCCTTGCGCTTAAGCTGAATATCGTGTGCAGTAACTATCGAGCTTTGCTTAGACAGGTCCTTATAAAACCATTCCATGACCTGATGAAAAACAGAGCCTATCTGATTCGCTTCAAGATTCTCACTGATCACCTCTGGTTCCCTGATCCTGGCGACATACCTGTAAAAGAACTGGAGCGGGCAGCTCATATAAGTTGTTATAGCTGTGGCAGATATTTTTTCATTTTCACCTGCCTGAAGAAATCGTTCCAGTGCGTGCCAGACCTTACCGGTTTTCGGCACTGACAAGGGGGGTCTCGGCTCTATGCTGACAGGCTGCTCCTGCTGCCGGTAGTTGAATTTCAGTCTGCTTTCAAACTCCAGTTGCCTGATGAAACGACTCGGCTCACCAGTATTGGTTTCATCCACAAGGGTATTGTAAACAAGGCTAAGATCGGTTGTCCGGTGCAGCAAACGGTAGAAGAGATAAGCAGATATAGCGTCCTGGTTCTCAATCACCGGCAAACCGTAAACCCGCCTGATACTATCCGGAATGAATGTAGGTGAGATGTTCAGTTTTGGCATAACACCTTCGTTAACGCCCAGGATAACTACCTTTTGAAAATCCAGGCAACGGCTTTCCAGTAATCCCATCACCTGAATGCCTTTCAGCGGTTCGCCTTCCAGCGGTACTGAGAGTCCCTGCAGGGTCTTCCTGATCAGGGAAAGAACAAATACCATGGGAACCCCGGAGGCATACTCGGCAAGGGAATCATATAGCAGGTTAAGCTTCGTGCTTACAGCCAGGATCATGCTTGCTTCAAGCTGCTGCAGCATCCCTCTTTTCTGGCGAAGTTCCAAAGCCGCCGTCAAAAGCACATATAAGGCATCGATGCATTGAAGGCCCTCATGCTTAATTGTAAAGAAGTTAGGGGCGATGTCTGTTGCGAAAAGAAGCTCGGAAAGCGGAACTTCCAGCATCTGGTTGTCGAGTATGACCTTTTGAAGCAGCTCTCTTTCCTTCTCCCGTACAGACGTAAGGGGATGCGATAAAAACGCTTCCACATCCCGGTAATAAACTGTGTCCTTTTTTTCCTTGTTGAGCTGCTCCTGGACACTCAGCCAAAGATCCACAAACCCGAAAACTGTTGATTGCGCCAGGGGAAAACCCATCGTCACATTTACTTTACCGTATTGGGAAGGTATAGATTGAAGAACAGGAATTAACAGGCTTTCATCGGCGATTATAATTGCTACTGATTCCGGATCGTCCTGGTTGATATGTTCCAGCGAGGATAACACAATATCTTCCACTGCCTTTGCCTGCGATGTATGGCCCTGGCTTTGGATAATATCCACTTTATTTGTTTTCAGCGCTATAGACTGGTGTCCTGACTTAAACGCGTTAATTAAGCCGTGCTGTTTCAGATTTCTCCGGATGAATAAACCGGCTTCCTGGAGATTGTCATTCAGGTAGTAGTCGTCTGCATCAAAATAGAACAATGCTTTGCCTTCCTCCTGCAGCCGCATGAAAAGTTTAGCTTCAGCCTTATTCAAGGCATTGAACCCGACAAACACAACCTGTTTGTATTTATCATAAAACCGCGGCTTACTAATTTTTTCTAAGGCAAATTCCCTGTATAAGTTTGCAGTAGTCGACAAGCCTGTGCGACCCAGGTGCTGATGAAACGCTTTATACAAAACCGGCAAGCGTCTCCACAGGTCAATAAACTTTTGCTGATATTCCTCCTGCCGCCCTGCTGAGAAAGACGCCCAGAACCGCTCCAGGAACTGCTGCTGCTCCTCGGTAAAATGCGAGAACTGCTGCTGTATGACCGCGATATCAAAAAGTTCCGAAAACAGGTGGTCGGAGTCGGCCAGATCGTAATCTATCTGAGAAAAATCTGCTAAAATGATCTCGGCCATCGGGTAAAATACGTCCGGCGCTACCTGTGAACTTCCTTCAAGGGCGAGGATCCGGTTATACTCCCGGTGCAGAATAAAGAACTGTTGTATATGATCTGCGACAAGCAGATCGGAAGATTCGCTTACAAATTGGCCTATTGTGAAGAAGTCCGGGCTCCAGAACGCCGTCCCCGCAAGTTGTCCTAAATGCTTTTTTAGAAAAAGTATTGGTCGTTTATTATTAAAAACGATCGCTACATCCTTCAGGTCAGGACCAAAGCGCTTATGCAGATCCGCGGCAACTTCTTTTAAAAATGACATCATAAATCTCTCAGCTACTGTAAACGGCCGAATCTACCGCCCTTAATTCTTTTAAATATCCGTAATACAGGTAGGCCTCAATATTCTGATAGCCCATTTCCATCAACAACTTTCTGTAGTCGTCTACCTGCTTATAATGTGTTGAATTCGGCTGGCCGGTAAACTTAAAATCGATCACCACGACATGATCCTTACCGATCAATACCTTATCCGGACGATAGCTTTCCCCCGTGCCACTGATAATTGTTTGCTCGTTCAGGCTGGCATAGGGCCGGTCAAGGAGGGATCTCAGGTCAGGATTAGTTAACACACTCTCTGCCAGGCTTTGAAGATCTGCCTCTTCGGCCTTTCTGAAAAAACCTTCTGTATGCAGCTGTCTTAATGCATCCGGTATTTCGTTCACATTATTTACCCTTGCCAGCAATTCATGCAGAATAATACCTCGCCGCTGGGATGTATTGCCGCTGAGAAGATCAAGCTGCTCAAAAACCTTCTTATCCTTCAAAGCCTCATTAAGCCGATCGGAAAGCGGGTAGGACTTAAAGTTCCACGTAGAAGTTGTGAATCGGTCGGATTCGGGCATATCTGCCTGGCTACTCCTGCTGATTTTAACTACCGGTTCTTCGATCAACAGTGTCTGCCCGTCAAACTCCGCATTCAGTTCCGACACGTAAGTCTGCAGAGGTACCCTTATGAGGTCTCCGGCAAGGCTGAATTGCTCTTCTTTGGCTGGTGCATGACCGGGAGAAGATATATACAAGTGCTTCCTTGTCCGCGTGACCGCCACATACAGCATGTTCAGCGCGTCCATATAGTTAAAAAGTAATTCCTTAAAGTAAGCCTGGTTAAAGGCTGACTGAGCAAGGGTCTTCTTATAGTTTACCGGGATCGTATTTAACATAGAATAAGGCGTATTGATGGTATCTACCCAGAATATACTATTAGCCATCCCATCAATCTCCCAACTGCAGAAGGGGATCATCACTACGTCAAAGGCGAGTCCCTTTGATTTATGAATAGTCATGACCTGTACGGCGTTACCTTGTCCCGACGAAGGGAGAGCCTTCTGTTCACTTTCTTCATGCCACCAATCCAGGAAAGAATTAATTCCTTTCTCGCCCTGTTTGGAAAAATTACTGACCATATCCCGAAAAGCGAGAATGTAGGGCAGGTGCAGTTCAGAAGTATTCAATCCGTATGCACCTATCAGCGATTCAACAAGTTCCGACAGCGGCATCTGCTGCCATGCCAGCCAGTTATCACAGAGAATCTCAGGAAGATGTCCCTTCAGCTTTTCTACTGGTGTTTTATTTATTTGCAGAAGAATATCCGGCTTCAGCGTTCTATGCTGATACCTCGCAAAGAGCTGCAGCATATTGAGTTTGTACAAGGCCGATTGACCGCGCTGGGCAACCATTGCCTTAAAGGTATTGATCAACAGCTTTACTGCCGAATTATTGGCTAAAAGCAAGGCTTCGCCCGACAGCACCTGGTAGGGTTTCCAGTCCTTCCGCCCTTCATTCTGCCGGTTCTGCTGATCCTGCATCAGATGTTCAATGACAGACCGCGCTTCTTTATTTGACCGCACCAGGACGCAGATCTGACCGGCCTGGTAACGGTCCGTGCTGATCCACTCATTGATTGTTGAGGCAAGATGTTCGAGCGTTTTCTCCCGGCATTGTGAATCACGGTATTTGTTATTCTCTACCGGCAGATAGTTGATCTCGACGGTGCCGCCGGAAGCGGTGACCGGTGATTTTTGCTGAAGGCTCTGTCCATAAGCTTTAACAATAATGTCTTCAAACCCGCTCTTCTGCCACCAGTCGCTAAATAGCCCCTCCCCTCCATCTGAGCGAACCTTTTCATTCAGGTGGTTCTGCAGCATAGCCGGCGAGTGCCTGAAGAGGAAGTTATTAAAATCAATAATGTTAGCTGCGCTCCTGTAGTTTTCCTCAAGTGAATCATCCAGCACCTGGAGGGCACCAACGTCAGCCCGTGCGCGCTGTAGCAGGATCTGCCAATCGCCGTTACGCCAGCGGTAAATGGATTGCTTTACGTCGCCAACGATCAGATGATCAATTAAACTTCCGTTGGCTTCCGCTATCGCATTTTTTACAAGAGGTAAAAAATTCTCCCATTGCATGGCTGAAGTGTCCTGGAACTCGTCGAACAGGAAATGCCGGTAGCGACTGCCCAGTTTCTCCCAAACAAATGAAGGATTATCCTGATGACTTCCCGTAATACCCTTCAGTAGATTTTGAGCATCACTTATCAGGAGAGTGCTGTTTTCCTGCCGGTAATCTTTTAGCAGCGCAGCCATTTCCTGCATAAGCCGGAGGTAATATAGATTTGCATTAATGGCCTTGGCCATTTCGTATGCCGGCAGTTGTTCCGTATAAAATTCGGACATCGACCTTAACAGGGGATTCAGCTCATCGTATAAAGATGAAACCGAAACAGTCAGTACTCCCTTTTGCCACTCGTCGGGCGCATCGATCAGTTTTGCGACACTTTTGATCTTTGAAAAATCTCCTTTGCCGATCTTCTCCAGGTTAACCAATGGAGATTTGCTCTTACCTTTCAGCTCTGCGGGATCGACCCCGGATTGTCTGAAAATATCCAAAGCAGTCTTTGACCTTTCCAGGAGTGTCTCTTCGACAACAGAGAGGGTTTGGCGGGTAAAATCCTGTAAGTCCTTAAACAGCTGCTTCGGATCATATTGTTTAAGAGCGTTTTCAAAAGGCTGATAGCGTTCCTTGAAGATTTCTCCCGCTAAACTCAGTAAAGTATCCCTATAATTCCAGCTTTTATTGTCCCTGATACGGTCAAGCGCAAGATCAATTATCCATTCCAGCAGCTCCGGGTTTGAATCAAGCTTTTTGTTGAGCTTATTAGCCAGTTCCTCTTTCACCTTGCCGGTGTTCATTTCCAGCTTGTAGCCTGCATCCAGACCCAGTTCGAATGAGAGGCTACGGATGACTTTCTGCACGAAACCATCGATGGTATTGATAGCAAAGTGGCTGTAGTCATGCAGGATACGGCGGTAGATCTCATCAGCCTTCAGCTTTAAGCTTTCGGCATTGAGGTTTGGATGGGCTCTGAGAATGATCTCCTGAAAGGTCAGAAATTTCTCATCTCCCAAAGCTAAGCCCCTGAGCACCTCCAGGATCCGGCTCTTCATTTCTTCAGTAGCCTTGTTGGTAAACGTCACAGCCAGGATTTCACGATAACGATTATCACCTGCAAACAAAAGTGTAAGGTAATGCGCTGTCAGGCTGAATGTTTTACCGGACCCGGCAGAGGCCTGAAGTATTTTGAGCGGTTTTTGAGACATGTTTTCGTACAGGAGCAGGGGTCTTAAATTAAGGATATGATCCGATAAAAAGCAAAAAAGCAGGAAAGAAACTCTCCTGCTTTTTTTAACAAAATTATAAGAATGTTATTGTTGGGCGATACCGTTTCCGTTCTTAAAGAAGGTGTTTACAGTGACCGGCATCTTACCGGAAGCCTTGATCTCTCCTGTGATAACTTTTAATGATGCTCTTTGCATCTCATCTCCCGACTGGTAGTTCATGATCAGCGTTTTCGCATTCTCAATACCGGGAAGACCGGCAATGCTATAAGGATTTGCAAAGACCGTCACGATAGAATTCATCGCGGCTATCTGGCTGGCAAGCAACTTCACATCATTGCTGTAATCCAGGACCGGACCGGGACGCTTACGGGTATCATACAAAGCCAGTATTACCTGTTCGTAATTCTTCAGCTCGTTGACGACATTGCTGATATCTGAAGCTGTAGCGTTTTTAGCTACAATAAAGTTCGTTGCATTAGTGAAGCGTGGCGTAAGTTCCTTTTGCAGTAAAGTCAGTTCCTTCGGGCCGATGCTTATAATGGCCGTTTTTTTGGAGTAATCAATACCCCTGATAAGGCTGTCGCTGTTTAGCACGGTAACTGCTGCATCGGCCAGCTTCTGGTTGAGCGCAAGTGCTTCCGGGCGATGTAATTCCTCTGCAACATTCGTTGTCTTTAACGAATCCATGTTATTCAGGCCCGCCCAGTATTTGGCTGTCAGCACTTTTTTCACGCTTGCGTTGATCTGCTCGCGGCTGATCCTTCCCTGGCGTACGGCCTTTCTTATCAGGTTCACCGCACGCTTTGAGTTTTCAGATAGTTCCAGGATGTCATTTCCCGCAATAACTGCCAGCACATCCGCTTCGCCATTCGGGAAAAATTTGACAACCCCCTTCATTTCCATCGCATCCGAAAAGATCAATCCCTTAAACAGGAGTTCGTTTTTCAATATCCCGGTAATAATTGGTCTGGACAGTGTCGACGGAAGGTTAGCCGTAGAATCCAGCGCTGGAATATTCATATGAGCAACCATAACTCCGGATGCTCCTTCCCTGATAACCTCACGAAAGGGAAGTAATTCCAATGAATCGAGGCGGGTGCGCACGAATGGCAGCTGGGGCAGATCATAATGTGAATCTACATCCGTATCACCATGTCCCGGGAAGTGTTTCAAACTTACCAGGATATCGTTATCCTGCATACCTCTCATATAAGCAGCTACCTTTGCTGCCACGTTGTATTTATTGTCCCCAAATGACCGGTAACCGATCACGGGGTTCTTCGGGTTGTTGTTGATATCGGCAACAGGTGCAAAATTAACATGCATGCCGAGGCGTTTAAAGTCCAGAGCTACTTCGCGGCCCATTTCATAAAGAAGCTTGTTATCCTGTATGGCTCCGAGGGTCATCTGGTAAGGATAAGAGATCGTACTGTCAAGGCGCATACCCAGGCCCCATTCAGCATCCATGGCGATCAGGAGCGGTACTTTTGCCAACGATTGATACCTGTTGGTCAGCGCAGCCTGTCTGCCGGGCCCGCCCTGGAAAAAGACCAGGCCGCCAATATCTTCCTTTTTAATAATGTTGGCTACAGAATCTTCGAAGCGTTTTCCCTTATCAGTATGCGCCCTTATCATAAAAAGCTGGGCAACACGCTGACGCCGGCTAAGCTTTTGGAAGACTGAGTCGACCCAGGCATTGGGTTCACCGATAGTTTCTACAAAAGGCCTGGAAGTTTGAGCTGATCCGACAAACGGAGCTGAAAGGAGAGCAACGATTAAAAGGTGTTTTATTTTCATTAAAAGTGTATTGAAAAATTAGAAGAACCCGCATTAAAACTTAACGGGGATCCTCAGGAATATACTGATTGCCAGCAAAAGTACCAGAAAGTTAAGACTTAAGCTTAAAGAGATGCTAAAAAGCCATACAAGCATCGGATTAGCCAGCCGCGGTTTGAGGAACATCCGCAAATAATGCACGGCAATAATGCTTGAGAGAAGAAACAGAAAGCCTGATATATACCAAAACATCACATAAAGAAAGGTTATCCCTTCCGCATTTGCAAGTGTAGGCTAATTGTAGTGGAATTGATACAACTAACGTACCGAAAGCCAAAATTGCAAACCGGAATTAGGGGCTGTCTAAAGCATTTTAAATCACATTTTTCATATGCAAACATAGCATATATCAAAGTTACCCAATAATCTCCAAAAGGTTTTTGGCATAGTTATTTCATGGAGCTGCTTAACAAATAAAAACAGATATGAAGAAGATACTAATTATTGCTATAGGAGTTTTTGCTGCAGGAGCAGTTCAGGCTCAGGATGTAAGCTTTGGAATTAAAGGCGGTGGTAACATGTCAAACATTATCAAAACAAACGATGACAGCTACAACACCGAATTCAAGCCCGGATTCCAGGGAGGTTTAACGATGGAGATAGGTCTTGGAAAGACTTTCGCATTTGCCCCTGAACTTATGTACTCCCAAAAAGGTTATAAGACCGATACGTTCGGTGGGACTTATACTCAAACTACTAGCTGGGTCGATATTCCGATCCTTGCTAAGATTCAGGCAGCCCCACAATTCAACATCTTTTTAGGCCCCCAGGTTTCTTTCCTGACTCAGACTAAAAACAAGTTTGAAGGAGACATCACTGTTCAGGACGAGCTTGAAGAAGGTTCTGAAACATTCAAAAAAAGCATTGCCGGCGGAGTTGTTGGAGCCGGTTTCGATATTACTCCTAAAATCGGGATCAGTGCCCGTTACGCTATCGATTTTCAGAAAACCGATGAAGAAGGTAACAGCTCTACCCCTGCGTTTAAGAACCAGGTTGTACAGGCTGGTTTAGGATTTAAATTCTAATACTGCCTCCGCTAATAAAAAGCCTGCAAGCATTTCGCTTCGCAGGCTTTTTTGTTGCATACTAAATCTTTACATTTAATGAAAACAATCATTTCAAATAACCGAGCATGAGAAAGTTTACCTTAATAATCATTGGCGTTATAGTTATCGCGTTTTCATTATTTGTCTTCTTCCGTTATTATTATGTCTTTGGAGAAGGTGTTAAATCCGGTGAACTAAACTATCTGGTAAAAAAAGGAAACGTCTTTAAGACCTTTGAAGGCAAGCTCATCCAAAGCGGACTAAGAACCGGCACCACCGGTTCAGTACAATCCTATGAATTCGAATTTTCGGTAGAGGACAAAAAGATTGCGGAAACCCTGATGCGGAACTCAGGGAAGGTATTCGATCTTCACTATAAGGAATACCATGCCACCCTTCCGTGGCGGGGGTTCAGTAAATTTATCGTGGATTCCATATATTCAATGAAAGCCCGACCAGGCGAAAGCCCCTTCAGGGTTAACCCATAAATAACAAAACCCGTAAGACCTTACGGGTTTGTTATTTTGAGGAACGGGTTTTACCTGTTAAGTGAATCACGGAGTGAATCCGTTTTCGCACTGGTAGTATCTGCTCCCATCAGACTTTCTGCTGTATCCGGCGCCATCATATCGGTGCTGTCAACGCTCTCCCCGTTCGAGTTATTGGATGAGCAACCCATAGCGGTAAAAGTACCGGCTATCAGTGCCATGTAGACTAAGCGCTTCATATTTACGGTCGACTACAGCTAATTCCGTCTGGTTGAATCCCGTTTCATAGTGTCTGTAGGAACAGTATCACGCTGGGTTGTGTCAACTGGAGCGGGCTGTCTCATGGTGGTGTCCATTGTGGTTGAGTCTGCATCTGAACCAGTACTTTGAGTTGACCCACAACCTGCTATAACCGTTCCGGCAAATAACAGGACTAATACTATTTTCGATTTCATAAATAATGTTTTTTAATATAAATACTTCAGGGTTAACAATTTAATGTTGTAAGGGTTTAAACTTTTTTTTCAAAATGCAATAAAATGCCTTAGGAAGAACTTCAGGCCATTTACTTCTATTCTAAAAAGTCTATCAGTTCAGAGAACGCTCAATCCCCTGACATATTTCATTGGCTGACTTTAATCGAACTGATCTTCCATCCGGAATCAGTTTTCTTGAATCCTGTCTGGATCGTATAAGTGCCCGTAACATCAACCACTTCCTGCGCAGACATCGCACCTTCAATCTCCATACTGCCGGATCCGGAAGCGTCATCCTTGTTCACAACATACTTCATATTAACCAGCTTCATTTTTGTCAGTGTATAAACACCTTCCGGAGAAAAGGCTTTAACAATATCGGCCTTGGCCAAAGTCATTCCGGATGGATCGGATAAGCTACAGTCCTCTGTAAGGTTGGCACTAAGCCATGCTTTATCCTGCTTAACAAATGCAACAGATAAACTATCCATTAACTTTGCCAAACCTTCCTCATTTGTTTCCCTAACCGGGGTCGCGCTTAGTTGATTCATCCCGAAACAGACCAGCAAAAAAATAAGTATTCTTTTCATCTTTTCATTTTTGATGAATATAATAAGAACGAGTGAAATTTTTACCTATTAAGTATATTTTTATAGTTAAAATGTCATGATCAATTGACATTGGATGCGTTCAGCAGGTCTTGAAAGCACGGGAAAGATCCCTAAAAACCGCCCGGCATGGCAGAGGAAATGAGAAACAGTATCGGAACTGAAGAATATCTCCGGCGAGCCAAAACCTGATTAACAATTCCGACCCGGTGAATCTGAACTGAACCTTAAAAAGAGATAAAAGCCATTTCAGTGGTAGTAAGTCTCTATTTGGCATTTTTAAATGATATTTCCGGCGAAAGAGTCTGATCTTAGAATGTCCGCGTTATATCATATAAACTGTTATTATTAAGGAAATTAAAATAATGCCATTTTTAATACTACCTTTGTATAAATTAATAATAAATAAAATGCAACAAGGTACAGTAAAATTTTTCAATGAAACAAAAGGTTTCGGATTCATCGTTCCATCTAATGGTGGTAGCGAAATCTTTGTTCACTCTTCAGGTCTTATCGATTCAATTCGCGAAAACGATACAGTTGAATACGAAGTTGAGCAAGGTCGTAAAGGCGAGAATGCGGTAAATGTAAAAGTAATCTAATAATTATTATTATATATCGTATTAAGCCTCTGCTTTCCAGCAGAGGCTTTTTTTGTGCATTTATATCTGGACTATAGTACTATTCCGCGAGCAGGCTAAACCCCTGGTCCGGTGAGAGGAAATGAGGTCTCTCGCAGGGGACTCGTTCGGGACATCTAAAGGTCAAGTCCATAAAATCATGGACTTGACCTTAACTTGATATATCGAAGACAGCTTCCGGGTCTTACCCGTGGTGCATCGGCTATTTCAGCGTATCTTCAAAAAGCTTGAATATCCGCTTATATTCATCAGTCCAGCTGGATGGCTCAACAAAACCGTGATCTTCGACCGGGTACACCGCCAGTTCCCAGTTATCTTTCTTGAGTTCGATAAAACGCTGCGTTAAGCGTACGATATCCTGGAAATGAACATTCTCATCCACCATCCCGTGGGCCATCAGCAGATTTCCTTTCAGCCCTTCGGCAAAGTAAATTGGCGAACTCTTACGATAGGCGATCTCATCATTGGCGGGCTCATTCAGAATATTTGAGGTATATCCATGGTTATAGTGTGCCCAGTCGGTCACAGACCGCAGCGCGGCTCCCGATGCAAAAACATCGGGCGTGGTGAATAAGGCCATCAGCGTAATGAACCCTCCATAAGAGCCACCGTACAAGCCAACCTTTTTAGGGCTGACGCCATACTTATCTACAAGCAGTTTTACGCCGTCAACCTGGTCCGTCAGGTCCTTGCCGCCCATATGACGATATATTCCCGTGCGGTGATCCCGGCCGTAACCTGAACTGGCAGTATAATCGATATCCAGAACGGTATAACCATTATCCACAAGGAAGTTGTGGAACATATACTCCCGGAAGTACTGGCTCCACCAGTAATGGACATTCTGCAGGTATCCTGCGCCGTGTACAAACACGACGGCAGGCTTGTCTGGATGCGGATTTGCGGGCCTGTATAACCTTGCATACACATCCGATCCATAGCGGTTTTTAAAGCTGATCAGCTCGGGATCCTTCCATGCATAAGCATTAAATTCCGCCGTGGTAGACTGGGTGATCTTATCTGCCTTTGCTCCGGGCTTATTCGGCTGCAGGTAAAGCTCCCATGGCTTATTGGAATATGAGTACCGGATGGCAAGCCATTTTTCATCAGGCGAAAGGCTCACTTCGTTACCGCCTTTCATGTCGGTCAGCTTAACCTCTTTACCTCCGCTTACCGGGATACGATAGAAGTGTGTAATTCCCGGATGCTCAATATTAGCGGAAAAATAGAAATGCTTTTTATCGTTGGAGAGACGAAGCGACTGAACCTCGTATTTCCCCGTGGTCAACTGCTTTTTGACACCGCTGGTCACATCAATGGTGTAGATATGCGAATAGCCTGAAGCTTCGCTCTGAAAATAGAAAGTCTTGTCATCAATGAATCCGACGTTTCCGCCGCCAAATGCCCCGCCTATACCGGGGCCACCTATCCATGCCTCATCCCGTTGCCGATCCAGGGGACTTAAAGTTCCCTTCACAACATCCAGTTTCATGATCCAGCGATCTTTATTGTCCAGCGAAGTGATAACCACAACTGCCTGCGTGCCGGGATCATTCCAGAAAGGACCTGTTATTGCTACTTTTCGGTCTTCATTCTTTTTCGTCCTTTCTTCTAGCTGCTTCGGATAGTCTTTCACGTAATCAGGCAAGTCTTTTAAGCCGGGAATATTGCTGGTAGCTATTTTGTAAATCGAGTCCCGTTGCTGATCGTAAATATAGCTTTCATAGGTAGCCAGGGGGTTGCCAACTTTTGTACGTGCGGCAATATCCTCAGTATAACCTGAACCTGTAATATAGTTGGGAACGATGGTTTGTTTCGAACCCTCCGGCTGCCTGCTTATGCGGAAGCTGAGGAATTTTTCATCCGGGCTCAATCGTAAATTATTTATAGAACTGCGCTCATCCAGGTAAAATTCTTTCGGACGCTTTACATCCATTGCTTTGCGCTCAACCTCAGTACGCTTTCGGACGCTGTCTTTTTTACGAATGATCTCAAATTCATTTAACTGGTCATCCTTCAGCCACTGGTCCTGGGCACTCAACACCGCCTCCGGGCGCTTTTTCGTCCGGGTGAAGTTAGTCAGTTGTACCAGCCGGGCGCCATCTGTCGTAATGCTGTACAGGTTTTCTCCACGCTGAAAAATGACCGTGCCTTCCGACTTACTAAATGCCGGACTGCTTTCGCGCTCTACCGTTTCTGTTAGCTGGGTTTCCTTCCCGGTTTTAACGGAATACAACACCAGGTCGCCGGCGCGTTCGAACAGAATTTTACTGCGGTCCTTATTATAGATCAGGCTGCCTCGGTTCAATGACTTTTTGCTTTCCGGGCTGACCTTTTCGGGAATATGGTTGCTTAAACTGATCCGGTACATTTCATCCACAGGAGCCTTTTCGGGATTCCAGTTGAAGTAGACCTGGCGACTGTTGGCATCCCACTGTATATTTGAGGGGGAAGTGCCGATCCACTTCGGATCGCGCATGATCTTATCGATACTTAAGGTTTGGGTCGTTTGAGCAGAGGCGCTGATAACAAAAAAAAGTGACGCAGCGACGCCCAGGATAAATTTCGGTTTCATAAAAAGTATTTTCGGGGTTCAAGATAACAGGAAGAATTTGATTTCTGTAAAGGCCACAGAAATGTTAAGGTATCGTCATCCCTGAATCAGCAAAAATAAATGGCTATAAGTAGCTATTGCACTAGCTGGGTATGATGCTGAATTTTATTGAACCGCCGGTTAGAATTTATTGCAGCCTTAACTGAGTGGTATTCAAGAGCACAAAGGGATGAATGAGCAGCAACCACTTGTATCCTGTATCATGCCAACCTATAACCGGAGAAAATTTGTTCCGCACGCCATCCGGTACTTCCTTCGTCAGGAATATAACAATAAGGAGCTCATTATTATTGATGACGGCACGGATCCAATTATAGACCTAGTCCCCGACAAACCGAATATCAGGTACTTCCGCCTGGATCAGAAATTAACCTTAGGGGCTAAATTGAATATGGCCTGTACATACGCCAATGGTGAAATAATTGCCAATTGGGACGACGATGATTGGTATGCCGAACGCAGATTGAACTACCAGGTTGCTGAATTAACAAAGCAGGGAACCGATGTTTGCGGGCTCAACAAACTCCTCTATTACGATTTAGGCCAAAAAAATGGCTATCAGTATAGCTATCCTTCCGATGAAAAAGCCTGGTTGCTAGGCAGTTCTTTATGCTATAAAAAAGAATTTTGGTCCGGAAACAAATATGCTGATATCAATATCGGGATGGATGCATTATTTGTCTGGGGAACCTCAGCGGACAGGATAACCGCCTTGCCGGATCATACTATTGCGGTACATACCATTCACGACCAAAATGTAAGTCCGAAGAAAATGGATAATGCGTGGTGGGAGCGTTATCCGGAAGAAGAACTGGAAAAAGTGATGTCAAACGACTGGGACTGGTATCAGAAGGCAGGCACATATGAGTTGATAAACAAACAAATGGCTGTTAACGGGACCGTACCAGATCAGCCCTATACTGCAAGCAACATATATCTATGCCTGGTACATGAAAACGGTGATTGTATCATCGACCTGATCCGTAACCTGCACTACCAGGATCCCGAGTCGATGATAATCCTATACAATGGCAGCAATAACCCCGATCTGCTAAAAATCAGGTTCCCATTCGAAAACTTCGGCGTAGTTTGCCATCCAAAACCTGTGCCTGTTAAATATGGATATCTGCATAACTGTGCTTTAAGTTGCATGCAATTCGCTTTAGATAATTTTTCCTTCGAATATTTAACCATTGTAGATTCGGACCAGCTGGCAATACGTTCAGGTTATACCAGATATCTCCGCAGATACATGGAGAGCCAATCAAACGCAGGCATGCTCTCCAACAGACCCGAACGCTTTACGGCAGCTAATCAGGAGGTCTGGACATCAATACAGGCCTTTAAAGAATATGAACTTTGGAAACCTTTTTTAAAGAATTTTCATGACGGTGAGAGTAAGTTTGTTCACTGGACCTTTTGGCCATCTACAGTTTTTACCGCTGAGGCGGCTTCAGATCTTGTTAAGATATTCCACACCAACAAGCAGCTGCAGGGAATTATGCAGCAAACAGAGATCTGGGCTACTGAAGAAATCATTTTACCAACCCTGGTTAGCCTCCTGGGATATGACATAATTAAAAACCCCTGCTGTCACGATTTTGTACAATATCAGCAGTCTTATACTCCGCAGGATATTGATAGAGCGATTGAAATACCGCAGGCTTACTGGATCCATCCGGTGACCAGAAAATATGATGATCCGGTGAGGAAGCATACCCGCTATAAACTCCGCCATTACTCTGCCGATAATAATAATCAGTTGGATTCTGGGAATAAGCCAGAACCCTTCCTATCTATCCCTTTGATAAATAAGAGTAAAGAGGTGGAAGGCTGGATTGATGAGCTTGAAGCCGACCTCCTGATCTCAACAACGCTAAAAGCCTGCATTGATTTTCCGGGAATAAATACAGTCGTCGAAGTGGGCAGTTATCACGGAAGATCGACTATTATAATCGCAAGTGTTCTGAAAGCATTTTTTCCGGGAGCAAAAATATATTCAATTGACCCGCACGATGGAAAGCTGGGTGCGTTAGACCAGGGACTTTATTCATTTCCGCCCTCCTATGATCACTTCCTTAGAAACATTCAACGAGCTCAGCTGGCAGATGTGGTAGGTATAATAAGAAGTGACTCGAGCAGCGTTAAATGGGATAAAGCTATCTCTTTCTTATACATCGACGGGCTGCACGACTATCCTAACGTATCGAGAGACTATTATCGTTTTTCAGAATGGATTGTAACAGGAGGGTTTATCGCATTTCATGACTATGCCGACTACTTCCCCGGAGTGAAGGCTTTCGTCCGGGAACTCCTTGACCTGAATGCATACCGCGAAGTGTTTAAGGTATCCAGCCTTATCGTATTGCAAAAATTACCAGGAGTTAAAAACATTTAACGCAGTGAGAGATGGAAGCGGAAGAGATCGGTATTTCAATCATTCTTATACCCCATAATAATCCAGGCAGATTCAAGATCCGGTTAGAGCGGGATTTACTTCCCACACTTACGGCGCATCCATCCTGGAAGTTCCAGGTAATAGTCGTTGATAATAGCGATGACGATAAAAGAGTCTCATGTGAAGCGCTTGAATCTTGCCGGCTATCCTATATCTGCGAGCGGCCTGGGACCAATATTATGTATGGTCCCGCTATGAACCTCGCAGTGCAGGGCAGCCATCATCCGTACCTTGTCTATTTATGCTCCAATCATGGGCATATGTACGACCCCACCTGGATCGATGATTTAATAAACCCGCTGATAAGCAACGAAAAGATTGCTATGACGGGATCCCAGTGCGCGAGCGGCGACCCCTCTAACATGGGTTTTTCATCACATCTACCACGCATTCATATCCAGGGAGGCATTTTTGCAGCCCGAAGAGAGACTCTGATTGCTCATCCCTATACGAACGATCATCGCTTTATCCACTGGGGATCCGATATTTACGAATGTTTTCAGCTCATGAGTGCAGGGTTCCAGCTTCACCACGTGGATACCATTAATTCGGTGTGGAGGCAGACGGTTAGCTCCCCTGAAAGATGGAAATACGTCCATGATGATTCCGAGTGAATTTACTTGTCCGCGAAGGCCACCATTAACTCCAACCAATCCTGGGAACTCTTTTCAATAAAGGCTCTTTACTGCTCAATTGAAATTATACTCCTGAATATATTACACCAAAACCCCAGCCACCCTCACTCCTGGAAATCTCCAGGTATGTTTTACCTAACTTGATTTCGTTCCAGTATCTTCGTACATCTTCAAGACCAACCACGTCATGAAAAACGATCATACCTCCCGGGCGAACAAGTTTTGAATAATTCTCATAGTCACTTTTTACAGTACCATATTCGTGTCCGCCATCGATAAATAAAAAATCAATATCCTTTTCCGGAAACATAGCAGATACTTCCAGAACAGTAGATTCATGGGTCGAGTCCGTATTAATTTCTTTAAAGGTTACCCCATTCCTTATCCAGGTATTCCATAAAGATTTGGAATTTACCATCTCTTCGTATCGTTCATCCGCGGGAGGGATAGGATAATCAATGGCGATCACCTTATCAAGTCTGGAACTGTTGTTTAACCAGAACCATAGCGTACCGCCGTAGAATGCACCTATTTCAAGTATTTTCTCCGGGTTCAGTTCCTTATAGAGGTTTAATAGGGTTGAAAACTCCCATTCCTCCTGTAATATCGGCACCGGGCAACTACCCAGAACCGTGTTCAACATTTGATATTTTTTATCAGTGAGATAATTATAGTAGCTCAGGGGTATATTGTGGATATAGAATTTATTGTTGATGTTTTGATGTAGTGATTCAATAAAATAACCATCGCCGCAGTAGTTTTCAACGAAACGTAATCCCCCGTTTAATGCTTTCATCTTAAAGAGGCACATGGCGGTATCTATGTGATAGACTTTGATGTTATCCGCATCAGCCTCGAGCCTTAATGTCCCGTCAGAATGTAGCTGGGCAACCAGGGCTACGTCATGGTCATCTAATTCTTTATCATTGGCAAAGAAGCTGACAAATTCGGGATGCAGAATATTGTCATCATCTAAATTATAAACCCATTGGTCCGGGTTATTATCCAGGAGATCAAGAATGAAGTTGCGGTGCGCATGCCCCCCCGGACAATTAGCATAAGGTGACATTAGCAGCTTGATCTTTAAGCATTTGCTTTCATTTAAACTGATATTTTTATAATGCTGCTTTAACGACCTGTCTAAGATCACCCACCAAACGATCTTTACACCTTTTGCGTAGTACGATATGTTATCATACAGCGATTGTAGATTAGCTATTCTGCTTAGGGGGGTGATGATGTTTAAAAGCTTCATTTATTAATTGTTTTATGCAAAAGCTAGAAAAGTATATAATCCCTGTTATTTAACGTGTGCACCTCTCGCGATATGTTTAGTATAACTTATCATGTCTATCATAGTGAGAAAGATTATCGAGTAGAACGGAAGTAATCTGTTGACATGGGATAATTATGTATTTGTTGTTTAAAAATCTACTCTTAAACCAGGCAAAATTGACGGGTCCTTTTCACCAGCTTTGTCGCCGGGTAATGGCGCAAAAATCTGGGGACCAAGTCCGGGTTTACTTGCAAAAGGGTCATCAGTTAGCGGCTTAACAATGGGTGATTTAATAACTTGGCTTGGCGCAAGTGGAGCTGGAACACTGGTTGCAGGAGCTGGTGCCAGATCAACTGGTTGTGTAAGTATTTCATCAATCCATGCCCATCCTCCCTGATTGCGATCCTTTGAAAAAAATTCATGATTCAGATTGGCACCATGAGTTCCAATCTCCCTATGAACAGTTTCCAGATCACGAATAGCAGCATAACTGCCGAAATCGGCTCCCATTATTTTAATTTCATCTCCTACTTTATCTAATACATAAAAAGTAGGTGGATTTGGAAATGTAACTTCTGCTAGGCTTGTTGCCCCAATTGAACTCCTATTCCATCCTCCACCTCCTACGTTCCCAGTTACAGGCACCCTCAATATAACTTTATCCTTAGGTTTTTTCAGACGAACCCGTTTCTTGGAATGCGTATTCGGAGACAATGTTCCTAGTAATGAATTTGCGTCAGGTATTGGATGCTCAGAATCGCCAACCTGGTTAAGTAAGATATTCGTGTTTGTGATCAGCCAGGGAATATAATACTGCATGAATTGAGTAAGTTTATCGTGTTTAAAATATTCTTCTACTACATGATTTGATCCGGAAGTTTCATAATGGCCAACAGCAATTTTCCAATCAGACTGTGCCCAGTTTCCACCTTTTGCATCAAACTTGAGTGCATCCTGGAAAGAATCCTCAAAGAGAGATGCATATTCATCGTAATTCCTGATGTTCTCTCTAAGCCACTCTGCAAAAGCAAATACATCCGCATCTGTCAGCCCAGGTTTCTCGATTACCAATGCGTCGAGGTCACCATCCTTCAACTTCTGTAATATTTCCTGAGCGTTTGTTAAACCGTCAATACGTGTTGGAGACGAGAATGACGGATCAACAAAACCGGCATAAGTGGTCTTAACATTCATCCTTTGCCAGAATGCAAGACGACGAATGAAAGGTGCCATATCCTTAGATATTTTTATTTCCTTGCTGACCCTGTGGGAATCGAGTAAAGGTTGGCCTATACTATTCCATAATTCAAGTGCTAGCAATACCCCACCAACTCCGCGCGCCCTGACCTTACCAGCAGGTGAAAATCCACTTAGCGAAATCGTCTCACCCGGCAATACACTCTGTTCAAATTTAATCTGACTCCTAACCCTTTCAAATGCTACATGTCGTGGCACCAACCTTCCCGAGCCTGCTCTACGTCCTATTAATTCATCTCTGGTAATAGGATTTAACTGGCCTAACATCTTAGTAAATGCTTGAGAACTAAACTCTCCGTAGGTTATCGCTCTATACAATGCTACTTTAAGTGGCACTTCTTCGATATTTTTCCCTTCAAGTTCTGTTAGGGCCTTCCTGGATTCAGGAGTTAGATTTATTTCAGCTGGCACCGCAGCTGGAATTCTTGAAGTAGCAGCGACATAAGCTTGTCCAAAAGCACCTCCCGTTTCGGAGTAGTTTCTGGCACCTGTAGCCCCAGCTGGTTGTTTTGCTGCACGGACATTCAAAGCGGTCTCTGCAGCCGCTCTGAGAGATTGGCGCAGTTGGCCTATAGAACTGTCATATTCAGCAAGCACAGCATCAATTTTTTGTTTTCCATTAGATCCATTAATTTCCTCAAGCCATGGCCGCCATTGCTCAATTGTTTTACGATCTTGAGACATGCGTTGTAACCTGCTGAGGCCAATTGTAAGCCCTGAATTTATTATTGGCTGAATAGTTGCATGTGGCCCTTGCTTATAAGTACTATCACGTGTCGCCCCGATGGCCGAAGGAGTAGATCCTGTAGATGGCATTCCGGTGTAAGAAACTTCAATCCCTAATCGTGCTGCTAATTCCAATGTATCTGCACGGGTTTTGGACGCCACCCCCACATTCGTTTGTTCAACTACTTTTAATTTACCACCTGACAATAAAGTTGCATCAAGTAAAGCCATCATGCCGGCAACATCTCCTGGTTTCATAGCTCCTGCATGATGAGAAAATCCACTGACGATATTTACACCTCTGAAAAATTCATTCCACGACCCGGTAGCCTGGCTCTCCATCTTTGTCCGCATAGATTCAAGGTCAGCACCATGAAAATCACCCAATATTACAACCTTCGCACCATCGGTTCGCCTTGTTACTTTTGTTAAATATGATGCTAAATCAGGATTAGAACTGGCTGACTTGAGGGCACTTCGAATTCCGAGCATTTCTACAAGAAGCTCGCCGTGAAAAAAACTTCCGCGATAAATATCTCCTGCCTTAGAATTATCTTTCGGGGGACGTTCAGGTATCCAACTGCTCCCAAAACCTTTAATCGTCAATGAAGGGTCAGTTGTATTTACCAAAATCTTTTTTACATTATCTACCGCTCTAATGGTTTCAAACGCTTTGGGGATTACAACATTTGACGCTTTCACATTTAACCGCGTAACAATTGTTGGAATACCCACTACGTGATCGCTGTGTCCATGAATTGGTATTATTCTGGTAACTTTGGTTATACCGAGACGCCCCGTAATACCCAATACCTGGTTCATATATACCTGCGCCACCAGACGGCTTTGACCGGGAGTAGGATCGTAACCTGCATCAAGAACCATTGCTGTTTTATTCCCGGCTTTAAAGATTCTTGTTCCAGATGCGCCTGTAGCCGGGACTTCAAAAAGGGTCCCCATGTCTTGAGTATAATGAGCAGCAGATTGCTCAAACAACTTTTGTGATGCTTCAGTTGGAAAGTATGCAGTTGGGCTACCGGGAAGGATAAACAGTTTATCATCTCCGTAAATAAGTAAAAGGGACCCTTCAGAGTTTTTCCATTCGGCAAAAGGATTATCAGATGCCTTTTCTTCCTCATCGCATTGCACAACATCCTGTGGATCGGCGCATTTTCGTTGAATGAAGTTCTCTTTTAGGGCACCCTGATTTTCATTTCGCTGGCCGGAAGCACCCTGCTGCACAGTATGGGTAAGTTCATGGGCAAGTAACCGTTTCCCATCAGCTGATCCCGGCTGATATTGCCCTTCGTTAAAATAGACATCATGGCCTACGGTAAAAGCTTTAGCGTTCAATTCCCGGTTCATTTGAATAGCTTCTCCATCGGTATGGACTTTTACATTTCCGAAATCGGTGCCGAAGCGGTCGGACATGAACGTTTGCGTGCCGCCATCAAGGAAGGACCCGCCGCCTTTGGAGGATTGAATGGATTGAGAAAGCGAATCGGAAACAGCTGGAGTATTCCTTTCGGTTTTGGTTTGGATAAAAGAAGTAATCGAAGCGGATAGCGGTTTACGGTTTATTTTTTCTTCCTCCTCGCAATGTGTGCACTTCCGCTGAATGAAATTCACTTTCGGACTGTCCTGATTTACATCATCGGCAGTATAGCCTAACGTTTTTTTCTGTAAAAAAGGCAAAGGTTTCCAGCTCCTGAAATCAGAATCGAAGCTGAAAATGGGCAATGACCCAACGATGGAAGTGGTATTCAGCTGTTGATCGGTAACTTCCCACCAGGTAGGGTTTTGTATTTTTAACTGGGAATTGATAAAAAGCGGGGCGGTTAGATTGGCCGCTTTGCCCGACCAATTGTCGTCAAGTCCAAAGCGTTTGAAGAATCCAAAATTATACCTCCAAACCCCGAGGGCAGAGTCAGGATCCCATAAATGCATGGCGTTCCTTTCAAAAAATGGGGTACGAAGGCTCAGAAAGTCTGGTTGGGTAAGCTGCAGCTTCAGTTTGCTTTTGTCGGCCGGTTCGTTCTCTTCATTTTCTTCCCGCTGAATTTTTTCCTCCTGACCTGATTTATAGTTACGCTGTATAAAGTTTTGATCCGGCATCCGCATCACTTTATCTGCCACAGCATCCGCTTCTTTTTCATAAAGATCGTCCGGGGCGCCTAGGGTTAGCTTGGCCTGTATTGTAAGGTGTTGGAAGGGTCTTTGATAAGCGACCTCCATATCCGGCGCCTGCAAAGGCATAACATCTCCCGCTACAGCGGCTGCATTAGTTTGGGTATTCAAAGATGGTACGGCTGCCTCGGGCATTTTTTTTAAATTTTACTGAGGTACACAGGTTGAAGGCGGATTCGTGAGAGCATTTCCACTGGTACCGTTCACCGTTTGCCTACGGGTCAATAATTCCTGTTGCTTACTTAAGTGTTTTGTTTTCAGCTGATCCGATAAGCAATTATATTGCCCCAAAGCACCATCAATCAGACCTCTTCTGGTAGCATCGGGCATCCGGCGAGTGCCGATAAATTCATCGGCAGTGCCTTCGTGGTAAAAAGCTAAAAACTCACGTTCGGGGCGGTTGTTCTGTCCTGCCAGGCCGGTACGATATTGCTCTATATGTTCAAGTTCATGTGCCAGCTGCAACAACCGCCGGGCAATACCGCCACGTGTGGTGCCACTCAGGAAAGTATCGCCTACGCAAATATCACCCCGGGTAGTAGCACCGGAACCCACACTTTGTACACTAAGCCCCTGTTCTGAGCTGAAGTAATTGATCTTCCTGACTTTTGATGCCTGGCCTGGCATATAAATGCAGATCATATCATGTACCACTTGCAAGGCCTTATCTGCATTTGAGCCGGATGCAGTTGCCGTTGCAATAATGGCATTTGCACGTGCATCCAGGGTGTTTGGCTGATCCTGCGGCTGCCTCCCTATATCTGTAGCTCCTTCCGGACAGTCAGACACCGTTTTGGATGGGTTGGTATCTTCATGACATTTCCGCTGGATTAATTTAGTATGAATCATTCCGTTTTGCTGCATCACATGCGTTAGTTCATGCGCCAGCAACCTTTTTCCATCATTAGTATGCGGCTGATACTCACCTTCATTGAAATAGATATTATCTCCGACAGTGAACGCCCTGGCATTCAATTCACGGTTTGTCCGGACGGCAATATTATCAGAATGGATCTTTACACTACTGAAATTGACACCGATACGGCTGCTCATAAAATTGTGGGTGGCCGAATCCATAACATTACCGCCTCCTTTTGAAGTTTGGATCGCTTGCCGGACGGAGTCGGATGCAGGGACAGCGGTTCCGTTTGCTTTTGTCTGAATAAAAGGGGTTGTAGTAACTGATAAAGGGTTCTCCGGCTCCTTCTTACATTCGTCGCACTGACGTTGAATGAAAGGCACGCCGGTGATCAATTTGGGTTGAACGAGGTCTTCTTCACCTTCCTCCTGCTGCTGGATCTTTTCATGCTCGCAGGCGCAGGCTCTCTGAATAAAAGAAGCATCTGCGCTCTTAAGCTGCACAGGCTCATCATCCTCCATTTCCTCCTGGCGCTGAACTGTCTCCGGTTCGGGCATCCGCATTACCCTGTCTGCTACTGCGTCTGCTTCCTTCTCATATGGATCGTCAGGGGCACCAACGACCAGCTTACATTGCGGCAGGAAGTCCTGACCATGCAGGGTATCTCTGAGATGAACTTCCTGGCTGACACTATCCTGCTCGGCTGCAGGCTTTGCCGATGCCGAAGGAGATGATTCAGGATTATATGATCTTACAGCAGACATTCCAATTTGAGAATATGTTTTTACCCTTGAAAGGAAACATTATGATGGTCTCCATTAGCAAAGCACAGTTATCTCAACGCTAATGCTTTCTGTAACATGGCCATGCATTTCTGGAAACTATCAGGACCAGCATATCTGCACGGATCGTTACTTTTTAGGCTTCGTTCCTCCTTTTTTCATCTCTGTTCCCCCGGCTCCTTCTGCCACGTCCCAATAAGGTTTTTGCCCTGGCTTCAAAGTTTTTTGACCCGGTTGAGTAACACCGATGAGTTTAGTATGCCCGATGACGTGAGACCGCCAAAATTCAGCTGATTTTTCAGCAAATTCCTGTCCCTCCTTTCCCTGAAAAGCGGAGCACGAACGATAATAAATCTCCGCATCAGTGTTGCAAATGTAGCTGCGGATCTCTACGAAAAGCTGCTGACGCCAGGAAAGCGCATTAAACCATTTACTCCAGGCTTTATAATAGGCACTGGTCATGTCCCACCAAGGTGGAAATTCTCCGTATTTATCCAGGTCAGGGATATTGAAATCGGCTACTGTAATTTCATCCCGGGTTTTCGAAATGTACATAGAATCACCCGGGCTGCCGTGGCTCAAAAATTGGATCTCCTCAATGCAATCGCAGTCTTTGTCAGTATATGTATTTACAATCCGGGAAAGCATATACTCGATTGTATCACTTGAGCCAACTGCATAACCGCCTCTGGCCTTCATCGCCAACGCTATTGCGCTCAGCTCCCACGCTGTCCCTAATGCGGTCCCTTCTGTACTGTCATATACATAAAAATTACACGCTTTTCTTTGTATCAATGCGGGAGATGATGCAGAAACTGGAATAGTACTTCCTTTATTGAACTCTTTAGAAGACCCTGAACTTTGTTGGAGGACATGTGTCAGCTCGTGTGCCAGCAGGCGCTTCCCATCCGACGAGCCCGGCTGATACTGGCCTTCGTTAAAATAAATATCGTTGCCTATAGTAAACGCCCTGGCATTTAACCCGCGATTAAGCCGAACTGCTTCGGAATTGGTATGGACCTTTACTTCCGAGAAATCGCTGCCCATCCGGCTGCCTATAAAAGATTGTGTTTGCCTGTCAATGGCCGAGCCGCTGCCGCGGGATGACTGAATAGAGTCTTCTACACTTTTGCTAACCGCCGAATTACTGTTCACTTTCGCCTGAATATACTGGTTGGTACTATGAGTAGCGGTTTTACGCTGAAGTTTTTCCTCTTTCTCACATTCTTCGCATTTGCGCTGCAAGTAGTTTTCTTCTGACATCCGCATAACACGATCGGCACTTACATCCGCTTCCCTCTCCAATTCATCATCTTCCGCCCCAACGCTCAGCTTTCGCTGGATCCCTAATGACTGGACTATATGCGAGGGGTTTCTGAAACCTCCCGCTGCCCGCTGGCGAGACTGCTGAACTTTACGCGTCGCTTTCATTTTGTTTATGCATTATACTTCTGATAAGCTTTCTCCAGCTTCTCATCATACTTGTTCGCTTTAAAGCCTTTACCGTTATAGCGCAGGGCGAACTCAGCCCATTGATGGTCCTTTAAAAAACCTACAAGGTTATTGGCTTTCACGAATCTGGCAAACACTCTAAGATGCTCGCCTTCGTTCTCTTTCATAGTCCCCACAAAGGCGATAATATCATCAAAGCCAAGTGATTTATAGTGAAATCCCATGATCTGAAACAATCCATACGATGCCGAAGCATATGCCGCTTCAGCAACATCCTTGCTTTTTGATATGGCTATGGCCTTATCAAGCCTGTCGTATTCGGCCTTGCCGCCTACATAATGTTTTTTAGTCCATTTTGGGTACAGCACATTTTCATTGCCTTTTACAAAATCTTCAGGATTGATATTTCTGGCTACCAGCTGCTTCCAGAAAACATGGCCTTCAAATAATATCTTAGTCCGGCCATCAATTGTAAAACCCCGGCCGCTGCTTTCTACTGAGTTTACGGCCTTTACAGCGGCCAGTTCAATTCCTAACTCATTCGCCAAATCTATCATATCCTGCTCCCTGAGGAATTTTTCCTCCATCCGGCTTATATCTACAGGAGCTTTATTAATAAGCTTGGTCCAGGTTTTTGTATAAACCTCGCCGTCGCTTACCAGCTGATTTTTATTCTGGAAGTCCCGCACGGCCGCATCCGTGGAAGTATCGAAAATGCCGTCAACCACCAGGTCGTATTTAAATTCGTTCAGCAGTTCCTGTAACATGGCAACCGCATCGCCTTTTGATTTAAGTTTGAGATAGATCATATGATAAGGCCCGTTAAATTGTCTTTCCTGCTTTTAGATATTCCTTTTTTATTCCTTCAATGATGTCTGAATACCGGATAACGTTTTCCCGGCGGTTCAACGCCATAAGAGATGAGTACTGTACTACATTGATGATCGAACCGCCAGCCAGTTCAAACCTCTCAGCGATCTGTTCGATATCTACGTTTTGAGCAAAGGTGGTATGAGTGCTGTATGACTGGTTCCATAGATGAAGGCGTTCGCTGTATTTCGGGATCGGAAAATGAACAATCGACTGTAGCCTCCTGGCAAAAGCCTCATCCACATTGCTGCTCATATTGGAAGAGAGGATCACCAGCCCGTTATAATCTTCCAGTCGTTGCAGGAGATAGGCAATCTCCTGATTGGCGTATTTATCATGGGCATCGGAGATGGAAGTTCGTTTTCCAAAGAGGGCATCCGCCTCGTCGAAGAATAGTATCCAGTTCTTATGCTCCGCTTTGGTGAATACCTTTTCCAAGTTCTTTTCCGTCTCTCCGATATACTTTGAGATGACCATTGACAGATCTACCCTGTAAACATCAACGTTTGCAAGCTTTCCGAAAAGGCCTGCAGTAAGCGTCTTACCGGTCCCCGGAGGTCCGTGGAACAATGCCTTGTAACCGGGCTTGAGCCTTTTTTGCATCTCCCATTCATTCATCAGGCTGCTCCCATGCTCCAGCCATATTCTTATTTCATTGAGCTGCTGCATGGTATGAGCATCCAGCACAAGATCCTCCCATTCTAAGGTAGTCGTGATCCTCTTGGCGGGAAAATCCATGCTGAATAATGGTTTTCTAAGTTTACCCCCAGTAAACAGGTCCACATACTCATCATTTATTAAAAGCTGACCGCTAAAAAAGGGCTCACTGGCAGGCGGGGACGCAAGCCATAATATATGATGTATCTGGAATACATGCCCCGCGTCAAATAATTCCTGTGCTTTAAAACGTTTCCCCAGATCATTCCCGGCTACCAGGAACAGGGCGGTTTCACCGGTTGGCAAAAAACCGCTATGAGCTGTACCCTTTAGCCCGCCAAACTCCGTAAATCCTCTTTCCAACGATCTATTACGATTGAAGAAAATATCGAGCATTTGCGGATTTATGTGCGGCAGAAGGCCCAGCATTAATACCAGGCGTTCCCTGGAAGACAGCTGGTAAAAGCTTATAAACTCAGCGAAAACAGATTTTTTTCCACTAATGTCCGGGGGCAAAATTTCATCTACGGTGCGATACTCGCATTCCTCACCGAGATGCAGTTTTATCCGGGTTTCCAAAACGGTGGCGAACCACCCGGCTTCTGCCAGGAGATCTTCAGCATTCAGATGATGCGGAGCTGCATTCAATATTTGTTGTTTCTCTACCACTCTGTCAATATTAACTCCTTGAGCCAGGGCAGCTTAACGGTACTACAACCCCATGGCAGCCGGTCAAGTAAAATATCTGCACCCGTACGTTCAACCTGTATCAGCCAGTGATCTTCCTTAAAAGCCATTTTGCCAGTCCTTAAAAGAAACGTGTTGCGCAGAGCCTCCGTTCCGGCTCCTTTCAACGCAGACCAATGACTGACTACCGAAGTCAGCAACTCGCTGCAACTTTGTTTATCCCTATCTGTAAGAAGGATATCATCCGGCATTACATCCGGGTAATTCATTCCGCATAAGACCTTGTTAAGCAGCATTTCCCATTCCTTGTAGTCGGCGTTGCCGGACTGCAGGTAGTACAGTAAAACCGCAGCCTTGTGGCGACTTTGCTCAGATAAGAAGCTTTTAGAATCTGCATTCAACAGTCCGCTATCAGAAAACAAAGGCTGCAAAAAGGGATGCAACAGCAGCAGCCCGGCATTGCCGATATAAAAAGCTTCTTCAGGTTCCCTGAACATTGAACGTTCGTTCGCATCGGTTGCACGATCGTCCGGGGTACTACCTTCAGCGTCCAGTATATTCCTGATCAACTCATCAAACCCGGCTTGCTCGTCATTAACTATATTTTCCCTCAGGCTTTCAGTATTGATCTTTTCAAGGGAAATTATTCTTTGAAAGAAGTTTACCATGAAATTATCAGTTGCCGTAACCCTATTCCGCATTAAGAATTCGAAGAGATGCCTGTAGAATTTCTTTTCGCTGAGCGAAAAAATAGAGCTGATAGCTGCCCTGTTCTTAAGCACAGCTTCGGAGTTTACCTTTAGCCTTGAGTTATTTAGCAGCTTAAGAAGGCTGTCGACAATTGACTCATAACCAGACTGATCCAGGTGGGTGAACAAGCGTTCGGCAATTGCATCGAACCCTCCTGAAGGGTGGGATTGCCTAAACCCGATAAGGCTGAGCAGGAGTTTTTCTATTTCGTCTGTCCCCAGATCATTTAATAGCTCCGCAGGGTTTTTCTGCTCCTTTTGATACCACCATGGAAAGATCCCGGTTTCCAGAAATCGCAATAAAGCCTTAAACTCCTGCTCTGCAAATAAATTCAATTCTAAAGATGAAAGGCTATCAGAACTCCCGGTCCCGGCCGGTTCCGCCAATTTATCAGGCTTCATATATTCATTCAGCTGTTTTTGAAGTTCACTGGCCAGCTTGGGCTCCAGTAATTGGATGAAGGTTCGTTTGAAATCAGATGCAGACATTACACCCATATCGACGCTCAGCTTATCAATATTGATGTAAAGTTCGTCCGGTACGCTCTGTTCAAACACACGTTCGAACAGCCTTTCAAGCTCTGACTGCAGATCATCGTTTAATACCTTACGCATTTGCAGCGCGGCTTTCTCGTCAGATGTGGTCAACCTGATCCTCTGTTTCCTTATCAGCACATTAGCGGCCATGGCTTAGCGGTTTCGTACGAGACCTTTATTAATTGTGACAGTCAGGTTATTAAGATCCGTAACTTTTGCACTCAACTCAGCCCCTTTAACCTGACTAATTCCAGAATGAATATCGGCTAAAACACTTTTTACGACTATAGCTTTATCAGCATCTGCTGCTACCGCCGGATCATTGAGTTTGTTAGTCAATTTCTCAGCTTCTTCTAACAAGGCGGCTTCTTTTTCAGGGCGTGTAGCATCATCGGCTGCTAATTTTTCCAGTTCCTCAAGCCTTTCGCGATATTTGGATAAATCATCTTTAAAGTCTTGACCTCCCACACGAAAATCTGGGTCTACCCTTGGCGTAGCTTCCCTTTGCGGGGTATATTTAACAACCTGTTCGAATAGCTTTTCGCTTTGTTCGAGTTTTTTAGCAAAGTTCCCAAATTTTTCCTCATTCTGGCCTTTCATCGTTTCAATTTCATCCCTATAGATCGGTCTTTTTTTGAAGATCTTGCCAAATGGTGAAGCAGGAAAATCTTCCGAACCGGGAACGGGTAAAGGGGGTGGTAATGGAAGCGGTTTAGGCACGGGAGGATTAAGCACCACTTCTTTATCTGCCACATAATACGGCAGCATAAGATCGGCGACTACCCTTTTATCGCTCGACATGTAAACCAGGATAAAGGTGCCACCGCGCATCACACCGCCGGCATGTTCAGCTCCCGGATTCTGCTTCATGAAATTACCCAGGATCAGGTCCTGCCGTTTTTTTTCTTCCCTTTGCCTGACGAGGTCGGATAGCAGGTCTGCTTTGTTGACGATGTCGGTATTAATAACGAAATCATGCGGTACGGCGGTTTGCGCAAAGTCATACCTATTGGTCCTCACTTTTACCTCGGCGGTCGCGCTGATCATACTTTGCACTTCCTTTTTAAAGCCGTCGACATCAAAACCAGGGAGGGCCATTGATTGGTGATTCATAACTCTGGCTTTGGCATTTGAAAAGTTTTCCATTGTCAGCCTGATATCCTGCCCTTCCGGGTCGGAAGCGGTTTGCGCTTTCAGGCTATCATTTACAACTTCTGCTTGGTTAAGACTATCGAAAAACCGGTGTTTGACAATGGCGTCCTGCAGAACTATTTCCGGGAAATGCCACGGTTTTCGTGGTATGGTTGAAATATTATCCTCTACCTGTACACACAGTACATTGAAGGGCAAATTATGACGCATAATCAGGTTGTTGATAGCTGTTTCGGCTATAGCATGTTCCAAACCGACATGTCCCTCTATCCTGAAAAAATCGTTGGGTAATATATTGAAGTCTAAGGGGTTTATGGTAGCCGGCCGGGAGGAATACATGGCGGACGAATAAGACAAGATAGCATCTTCTTTTTTACGCACATTCGCTTTATAGCTCCAGTATAAATTTACTGGCAACTCCCTGTTAAAGCGGTAATAAAAAGGGATACTCCGCTGCCCGAGTGGCTTATCTTCTGAGAAGCTCGGGGTGATCTTAAGATTATCAATGGTCTGTGGTCCCTGAGAAGCAGGAATTTTAAAGTTTTTGATCATTGAATTTATCCGCATAAAACAGAACCGGGTTTGCAGGGTGTTTTCTTCCTTGCTGTTTAACACCGGCGATTCGTAGAACGGATGCCTGTATTCTATATCATTTTTCCGGGTGAACCTGCTTTTAAACAGACCAATATTAAAAACAGGTTTGAAATTAAACAGGCTTATTGCTCTCAATGAAAGTATACCGGGTCTGGACTCTATCCTTGTCGGACTAATCGGACTCTCCGGGATACTCTTAATTGAGACGGTATTTACCAAGCCCAATAGTATGTGTTTGGCAAATATTCCTGGCTCCGGGCAGCATATCACATTACCGGTAAACAGAGTTTCCCGCAATTCATTGTATGCAGAACTAATATCCCGGGCAAAGTCATAGACATACTGGGTATCAGTGGTCGATGATACGTTGAAATGCTGATCCAGCAGGCTGCTCCAGTCTACAGTCGGGTCGACGTCATCGAAATCATCCTCAACTATTGTTTTGCAAACCTTATAGGCGGTGCCCAATTTTGTTTTTATTTCATCTTTTACACCAAGAACTTTGCTGAACGCCTCATTGAGCCCACCAGGCGTATTGATTGTATTCTCTATTCGTACCCTGGGAATACTTATATCATCCAATGCAAAATAACTACTGTTCATAGCCGGCATGGACTGCAGGAGGAATCTCATGTTCTCGCGGTGTACAAGCAAGACTTTTAATTCTTTTGCAGCCTCTATACCCTTATTGTCGCAATCCGTTCCGGTACATATATCGGGATCGTTATTATAATCTTCGAGGTAAAGTATCCCAATAAAATCTTTGAACTCCTTGCCTGTTGCTTCTTCAAATCCTGAAAGATCCTTGCCGGGCAGGGTACCTGCAGCACTGCTATCCTTAAGTTCAAAAATGGGAATTACCTGCCCCCCTTCCTGCTTGAAATAGGGATAATGAGCATTTCCGTCTTCGAACAATTCATATTGATCAAAGATCCGATTATTATCAAAGTGTAGCAGGTCGCCATCGGTGGTAACAGCCGCGCCCCTGGATACCACCACGGCATTGTCACTAACGCCTATTTCCAACCCACAAATAATACCGACGCCAATAGCCTTTGTACGGGTTAGACGGGTTTGCACGTCCAGGTAATTAAACAGATCGTTCAGCTGGTCGGCAGTTAAAACCTGGTCGTTTTCAAAAATTGTAAAGCGTGTATTGTCTTTACCGATGTTATTCAATACGATGCTCATAGCCTTAAGTGTTTAATGTTCCCAATGCATTCTTGTTCAATAAAAAGAGCCTGCGCTGCTCACTGCTACTGCAATCCTCCAGCCTTGCAGTCGGATAAACTGTTTTTAACGTAGTAAAACTTCTGACAAATCGTTCTAAGATGCGGTTATCAGGATCACTTTCTAACCCAGCTTTTACACCTAATAACTTTTTATAAGCGACTTCGAATTCCTGTAGCTGCTGGTTATTTACCCAGCATATTTTAGGATATAAATGAGCGGGTGTTTCCATACGAATAACCCGTTCGCAGTATGTTCTAAAATTCATATTTAAGAAGCGTTCTGAATAGGCCGGTAAAATAATACTAAGCCGGAATGAATATGGATCGGTCATCTCGCAGTCGTCACAATTCTGATCAGCACAAACAGGCATGAACCCTCTGTCGTCATTGGTCTGTTCGTCGGGCGATCGTGGAGACGCAACTCCCGGTGTATCCGGTAGTATCAATATGTTTTCCACGAGAAACATGCCCTCTACACTCTGATTTTTTGAGATCAGATGGTGCAAAGCTGCCAGTGCCGAAACCGCTTCCTCATTGGTATCGTGTTGAGTCTGCCCGACAGCAATCGCTTTGCCGGCTCTATCTTTTAACTCAATGATAAACCGGCCGTTGCTTGTATTACTGAAACTATACCTGGAAAGGTCATGACCCAAATCAAGGGCATCCGTTAAACGTCTCTCAGCCACTTCGGCCGAAGTGAATTCTTCTGCCGAGGCCATTAAAATATTCCCGGTTCGGTTATCGACCAGCTCAAATCTAAACAGCTCTGTGCCGCTATCGCGATTGCTTTTTACCACTGAAAACAAATTCACAAGCGTCCGCCGTTTAATATCAGCAAAACCCAGCAGGCTTTGCAGTCTTTTTTCCAGTCCGCTGATATTTTCGGTATCCCATTGATCGCTATCCGTACTGTTATATGCCGCAAAACGCCGGCTACTGTATTCGGGATAATTTTTAAGAAAACGCACTTTGCTATTAATCAATCCCTGACGGTTAATATCAGGAAAAACGCTTTTGAGAATATTTGCATAGTCAAAAAATGATTCTGAAAATCTGGAAAGCAGATGATCGAGAAAAAGGTTTCTGCGCTGGTCAAATGTGTCGGGCATTTCGGCCGCCTGCTGAATGTGATGCCCGGCATCGGCAGAAGATCTTAACAGATCTGCATCAGAAACGAGTTCGAGAGGCTGTTTGGTAAAGTAAGTTTGCTTAATATCCTCATCTAAGGAAAATAACTGGCTGAGATTCGCAAGTTGGGCAGTGTAATTTGCCAGCTGCTGATCAAAGAAATACAAGTAAGCCTGAAACTGCCGGGCCTGCACCCGACGGGCAACAGGTGCATCGTCTGGCAAGCCCCAATGGCTAATGCCGTAGGTTTTTGGATAATGATGCTGTATGGAGTAATATTCGCCAATATCACGGTAGGTGCCGGTCTCGTAGCTGATATCTTCGGAAGTGACACTTTCATTAGCGGCGATATATGCATCCATCAACCGGTCAAAATGCAGCTTAATATCCTGTGGCCGTGGACGGAAAGGCATACCATCTTTATACAACACTACCTTTGATCCCAAAATATTTATTACAGGCTGTCTGCCATCAGGTACATCAATTACCCATCTATTGGCCATTTCCGTTGTTTGTGTACCGGCAACAAGAATGATATCGGGAATATTAAGCACCCCTGAAACCGACATTATTTGCTGCATAATATCACTGAGGTGGATCTCCGATTTCAGCTCAGAAGCAATTAACTCCTCATTTTTAATAAAGCCATGCTCAAGCAGGGGTCCTTCATAAATTGCATCGGATGTATAATTTTTTGCAAACATCTCGGCCAGTCTGTAAAACTTAACCATAGGTGTCAGGTGTAGCTGAATATTGAAATAGACCTGCGCCATTAATTCAACCGGATTGGCATTAGCCGCGATCTCAATCTCAGTGCACAGCCGAAATTTTTCTTCCTTTACTTCACTAACAGTCGTAAAGTCTTCGCAAAGATTACGATTGTTCACTAATACCGCCTTCGCTTTAAGCTTAATAAGCTCCTTTTCTACGTCGTTAACATTAGTGTCAAACTCAAGTAGTGCCTGATTAAAACCTTGAATCGTCACCTGCTCCCATATTCTGCTCCTGGGTACGGTATGAGATAACTTTTTATTAGTAATATCGGCATAGATAACTTTTGGATCCTTTTTGATCCAGGCATTTTTTATTCCTTCAATATCGATCAACAATTTGCGGTAATCATTTGCAGTGAGCGCTTTGTTGGGAAATATATTTTTCGCCGATATGAAATGCTGCTGGATATTTTTAACGGTATCAGTCTTTGTGGCCAGCAGATCCGGGATAGAAAAAGTGGTGCGATAGCTCAAGTCGGTTATGGCATAACACAAAATTTCAAGCGTGGTAATACCCGGATCATGAATGTTGTAATCCGTCCAGATGGCTGATGCTGTTTTTTCAATATATGCAATACCCAACCTTCTTAACTCCTGATAATCCAAACCCGGATCCTCAGGTTTTTGGGTTGATATGGTTAATGAATCAGGCATAGCTGGCTAATAATTGCTAACAAGATGCTTAAAATGCGATACCAACACACTTGCCGGGTTAGATGCCTCAACTACCTCCACTTTTTTAAAACTTAATCCTCCATCTAAAGAATGATATAACTTCAGGTCAACGATGAAATCCACAAACTCCATCTCTTCTAAAAATTTGACGATCATCGAATGGGTAACCTTTCTTCCGAAATGAATGCTGCCTCCGTTAGAGCTTATCCATGGCGAGAAATACTCCTGCAATTTTTTGTCTATAATATTTTGGTAGTAGTTAAACTCAAACCCCGTTTTCAGTTTTATAGCGGCAGAAATTTGAACTGGCTCGTAGTAAGGGTTTGTTATATGATGTGTAACCCAGTTGCTTGAATGTGCGGTTAAAAAAGTGTAGACCCTATCCAGCGTATTCTTATCCGCCCGGGGCTTCAACGGATCCACTGCATTCTGGTTGGTCAGATCAGGCACCACAATAACCAGCACATGGCCGGGCGCATAGAAGGAGGTATCTGATGCATGATTTATGCACTTAACTTTATGCAGTGCGGGGAAATGCTGCAGGATCAAACGCTCATAATCCCAGTTCGAAATACTACGTTCTTTATGCCGCAGTCTTTCTGATACCCGGATATAATACGCATCATCGTTTTCCTCCATAAGACCGCCAAAAGAAGCATAGGGTTGGCTGACTGCTTTAATGGTCCCGATCTCAGGATCAAGTTTGGTAATAGTATTCGCGGCCAGTGGAGCAGCCAGATGTGATGGATCATTATCAGCGATCTCGAACTGTGTAACCGCAGCATTCGCCTTTACATCTATTATATTGCAAACAGCATCACTGTCAGCTTTGATCGATGCCCGTAACCAGAGGAGGCCGCCAGGCATTATCGTATTAACAGTGGTTGCTTCGCGGGGTATGACAATTTTTATCACACCGCTGGTGAGCAGGTCATTTGTGGTATCGAAAATAAAATCTGCCTCACCAAGAGCCTTCCAATAATTATCGCACAGAACACTCCAGATAATATTTACCTTGGGCTTTTCAGGATTAGCGCTCCCTTCAGCCACCTGAAACAACACAGAGGCCGCATCTTCAGCGCCTAACCCGCTAAAGCCGATGAAGAATGAACCTTCGTATTCGGATTCAGGCAAGAGCGAAACCTGGGTATTCGTAAGAAATTGTTGCTGGGTTTTCAGGTACGTATGCTCTCGTTTCTGGCCAAATGCGCCATAATGGAAAAACTCGATCTCTTCATCAAGATAATCATTCAATGATGTTCCATCAAACCGGGTTTTAGTGGTGGTGGCAGTATAATTAAGTGTGATGGATAGAATCTCGGGCGCAAAAGGTTGGTTCGGCAAGGCTAGTGTACCTCCTAACCTGCTGTAACGCAAAACCTCTGCTGTATATTTGTCCTGGTACTCTCTAAACAGAAAGGTTTTATTGAGCCGCAGGCTAAACCTTCCTTTCTGAAGCTCCTTATATGGAGATGCCATCTTATCAATAAACTGGGTAATATTAATTGCACTACGGTTAAAAGAATCGGCGCGCTTTACTAAATTATTTGGTTTCGACGATCCTGCCGTTTCGAATAGTGCCCCCGGCTTTAATGGGGCGAATGATGGCATTAAAAATGCCATTTGGCTTCCAACTTTCTGCTGCAGAGGCTGTCCGGCATATTGGTATGATGCTTTTTTCAAGTGCGGGATCGCTACCAGAGAAGATTTTACGGGGGGAGTGGAACTTGTGAATGTCCATTTGCTATCAATCTGCGCATTATCAGCATTAAATAGGTCGACAGGTGTAGATTTCTCTTCCCATGCAAAGCCGTCTTTAAAACCTGCGATCGCTTCAAAATACCCATTCGAAAATCCAGTACCGTACGCTGAGAAATACGTTGATAAGTCTGAGGCTGGAATATTTTTCCATTGCACATCAAACGAAAACTCTTTTAATCTTTTTGAAAACGCTTCCTCATATCCTACGGTGAAATTTGCGTTAATCTCAGGTGTGGAACCAAACGGGGCAAATGGTTTTTTAGCATCCAGGGAACCGAAATCATTTTCGAGGACCAATTCTTTGATCCCTTTTGCTTCGACTTCTATTGTAGCATCTAACAGTTCACAACCTGCCAGGTCCTTGGATCCAAAATCTGCCTTCTGGTTGTTGATCAGGACCTGAAGTACGGGGTGCAACGTATCGAAATTGTTGCCGTGAAGGTCTGCAGCGTAAGCGGATACAGCAGGTTCATCCCTGGTTAGACGAAACACAAGCTGAAAATTATAGACTGAATTATTTACTTGTGTAACTGTTGGAGATACTGTTTTAGGGGCTAACCAACCTTTCGTCCCGGTAATGCTTATTATAAAAAGGCCTGCTGTTGATGCAGTATTTTTTGCACTTTCAGGAATATTATTCAGCGTGAGGTTCACAGTAATCGTGCGATCACCCTCTTTCATTTTAAGCACACTGCTTGCTAAGCAAAAACCTATTTGTGCCAATGGGCGGTCTTTACCGCCGAAAGCATTATATCCTGGGTTGCTCTTATCCAGTTCAGCTCCGAGCCCATCGGCAGAATTTGCAACAGGAGCAAAGTGAATGAAATTATTGTTTAAAGAATCCTTATAAAGTGATTTTAGCTCCGCTACGCTAGAGTTGTTAACCACGATATCATGCGTCAACTTATAAATGCGGTCTTTTTTGCTTTTGTCTTGACCGCCCAACAGCGATGTGCCGGTTTTGAGCAAAGTGTCGCTTGTATTTTTTTTTAGTTCAAAAACAACATGGGCTTTGTCGGGCGATGGTGGTTTCTTTTTTAGACGCAGGACATCTCCGTAATAAAAATCAAGATGCCGTTTGGTGATTGCGTTCGCTAAGTCTTGAGGAAACTGATACAGACTGATAAACGTTTGCCATAGCGCAATATGAGGTGGAAGAGCCCCCTTCGCCGCTAAACTGCTTAACTCATCGGCAGTCAGATCAAAAAAATCCTGCCAGTCGCCATTTTCGTTTACTAAATCGGTATCGAAGAATTTAACCTGTTTTGAAATATTTTTGAGGTAATCAAAAAACTCTTCTTTGGTTCGGGCATCAACAGGCACCAAAGAGGGCTGCAACCATTGCGGCATACGCTGCTGCTGTGTTTGCCCGTCCCGTTTTAAAAGAATTCTGTAGTCTATAGCTTTATTGCTCATGCCGATTTATTATTAGCTTCATTCATATAAAACGGATAGACCAGGTTAAAGCGGGAATTGGTAGTAATTATCTCATACGCTATATGTATATCGACCCGCCCTTCGTTGATAAAAAATGTTGTATCCAGATTTACGCTTAACAAGTTAATTCGTGGTTCAAATAAGAGAATTGCGTTTTTTACGGTGATCTTTATTAAAGTTTGGATGGTGGCATTCATAGGCTCAAAAACATAATCCTCAAGGTTGCACCCATACTCGGGTTGCAGAAAGCGCTCTCCAACGGTGGTCGATAATAGTATCTCAAGACTCTTTTGAATATCCAGTTCATCAGATGTCATCTCCAACCCATTATTGATTTTTGAGAATGTTGGCGGGAAACTCCAACCTCTGCCTAAAAATGAACGTTCAGTAGTATCAACCATAGCTGTAGTACTTTAGTCTTAACCGGTGATTTTTACGCTTGCCCTATACTCCTCACTGCCAATAGTGGTTCTTATTTCAAATGCTTCAGGGTGCTCTAAAAGATGCCTTACCACACCTTTTGCAATAGCAAGGTAGAGCAGCTTGGTTTGTGAATTAGCCGGAGGTGGGTCACCATCCATAAGGTTAGGCCACTCTTCTGTAAAAGCGTCTTCCATGGCTTTAGCCATGCTGGACTCAAAGTCTGAGGAAGTACCTGATTTAAGCGCCATATCTTACAATTTAACCTGTTTTTACTTTAGTCGAAAGCAACGCCGCTGTTGCGGGCGGCAGCGGGGGTACTGGCGGCGCGGGCGTAACGGGTAAAACCCCCAATGCCAGCTGGCCAGGATGTGTGTGTGTTTGATAAACCTGAACGATCTGGTTCAGATAACTTAACAACGAATCGCCAAACACCAATGGGTGGGCGGCACCTTCTACCAGTGCAATTTGCGGGGCTTCAACCGTAACTTTCTGTTTTGCCTTTACTTTAATTGTGCCAGGCTTAATTTCGACCGTCATCAGGTTACTATCGTTCCCATCACTTATGTTGATCCCGCTTTCTGTCATTTCAATTTTGTTTTTATGCAGATCAACCAGTGTGATTGACTTCTTATCGTCGCTTATAGTTACTTTATTGCCTCCCGGCGTTTCAATTTTCAACTCCTTCTTTTCATCATCAAAGATCATTTTCAATTGTTCCCGGGATGTGTAACCTTTCAGGTGATTATCGTTAGTCGGATCTAATGGCGATGGTAAAGCAGAACTATGCAGCATGCCGAGTATAACTGGCTGCCGGGGGTCGTCATACAAAAATCCCAATATTACTTCATCCCCAACTTCGGGTCGAAAGAATAAACCACGGTTATTCCCGGCATCTGTTAAAGCGATGCGAGCCCAGACACCATCGTCATCTGCATTGATATAAGGGAATTTTACCCTAACCCTCATTTCACCTTCAGGATCTTCATTATCGGTTACAATGCCGCTGTGCAAACCAATAACGCCTGGGAGTAACCCGCCGGCTTTTTGCCCAACTATGGCATTCTCATCAGAAAACCATTCGGGCGTGTGACCAAACTGAGCCTGTGTTTTCCAGCCATTTACACCATCGTAATCCTGACGGACGCCGCTAACAAATGCCTTTCCGTTAAAGCGGTCTCCTAATCCATTTAACTCAAGCACATCACCGGGGTTAATGGTTGCAATGCCGCCAAATTTTACCCGTCCTCTTATTTTTGATAACCGGGATTTCAACAATTGAGCATTGCCCCATGCTTTTCGTTCTTCTGGCGTCAGTGCACCGGAATGGCTCAAGGTGAACTCATCCAAATCCATAACCGCCGCCAAATCGCTCGCCGCTAAATCTCCTTGTTCTTCAATATCTGAAGGTTCGCTTGCCTCTGATTCCACGATGGTCTGGCTCGCCATATCCCAGGCCTTTGTTTTAACTTTAGGATATTGGTTGCGGCTGTCCATTTCTGCATCCAGTTCAATTATATCGTTCCCATATAAAAGAGAAAGTGCAGCATCACCCTTAACTGTTGGAGTTTTGATACTGATCTTTTCATCATTCGTCAGAATAATTTTGCTCGCCATTTCCGCACGGTTCAAAATAAAATCCCAGTCCGTACAATTGTATTGCACCAGCTCTTTATGGACAAGTGTCGAAGATTGGATATCTATTTCGGGCGGTTTAAAACCGTAAGCTTTCAAGATTTTGTCAAACGCGCTGGTGTCAGTACTATTATGAAAACAAGCATTTTTTCTGCCAATAGTTGTCTTTACAACCTTGTGCTTACATTCTACAATAAGTTGTGAAGCTCTGTCATTTCGTATTTTAAGGGATTGCTTCACAATAATTCCCGCAAAGATGAGGGAAGGAGCATTTAATTCTCCTGCGGAGATCTGTATTTCATTTCCCTGTGTAAATAAATTGCCATCGCTCAATGGAAACTCCCCTGTTGACGGATTACCATCTTGTAAAACCAATAATGCAGACGATATTCTATTCACCGTCTTCATTACATTTACCGAAACTATTGCAATAGTAAGCGGAAGTTCAGTTTCATTCACTGTAATAATGAACTCTGCTGTAGTCTGTACAGATGGTATAGTTTTATCTTCAGGCATTGTTCTTTACTTTTCTATCGAAAGGGGGGAAAAAAAGCTTTTGTCCTGGTTGAAGATTTCTGAAATTCTTCATATTGTTTGCTTTGGCAACTTCAAGATAATATTTAAAATCTCCGTAAATCTTGTATGCCATGGAAGGTAAGGTGTCGCCTTCCTGAACAATCCTCACATGGGTTAGATCTGGTGATTTCTTCTTATCTTCTGCCTGTGCGATCGGCGGACTTAATACTTCTATAAATGAGGCGTTAATAAGTACTCTCAATGGGGAACCCTGCTTATCAAATAATTTATACTGGAATGATGCAGACTTTAGGAGACAGTCAAAAGAATACTGATTCGTTCTTAGCCATGCCGCCTTTCCCCAAATCAGCTTTAGATACCTTGGCTTATGGACTTTCCCATCATAGCCGATTACCTCATGAAACTGACCTATTTTTAAAGGTACATCCAGTTTTCCGCCGGTTGCTTTATCAACCACTACATTCGTCCCATCCAGGAAAAACTTTAAGGATACTTCTAAAGGTTGTATTTGAAGAAATGCGCTAAGATCATTGGAGTTTTTACCAGGCACATAAGTTTTATCAACAATCACATTATAGTTAAGCGTATATTCATCGGGATTAATAAAAGCTACAAAGCTTTTCAAATCTTGCGTACGTTCTTTATCACTGTAAGACTCTATCAAAAGCTTAACTACTTCCCCGCTATCTGTTAATCCTAAAGCACCGCTTACTGCACCAAGTATGTCAGCCATTACCGTTCGTTTTTCTGATTAATAATTTCCATTACCTTCTCCACACATTCTTTTATAATTGCTTCTCTAGAAGAAGCATTATCCGATGCTGCAGAAAAACCACCTTGCGAATTACTGTTTGGTGCTACCTGCACATTAACCTCTATTTCATTGATTACAATTGGCATAGCTTAAAAATTTACGGACCCCGAAATCTGACCGGAAACCGCGCTCGTAACTGCACCGACGGCGCCACCTATTACTGAATCCAACCCTATAATCTTAAAATACTGATAGGATAGTTCAAGCGTCTCTATGACCAGCGAATTCTGTTCGGCATTAAATTCAGATATATTCAGCTTTACCGGGTATGCATTGAAAACATGCCAGGTAGTAAGAGGTATATGCAGGTCATTTAGCAAGCTGATAATGATATTCTTAGGCTCGATCTTAAAATTTTGGATGGCATCGTCTACCCAGCCTGTTATAAATGAGCCAATAAACATTCCACGTTTTAAAACCAATTTGCCATATTGCGGCACACCGGGCATCTGGTGTTTAAACCGGTTTTCTCCCCCTTCTGCGACTGCCTCCGTAGGGATATCCACGCTCAGGCCGCTCACACTCTGGAAGCGAAAATCCTGGGGCGTCTGTGGAAACATTTCGATAACCACGAGGAAATGAAATCCCGAAGGCGGATAAATCAATCCATCCATTATACCGTTGATCAGGCCCATACTTTTAATTTTGGAGTGTTGAATAGATTATAAGTGCGGTAAATCCGCCTAAACATATTCAATTGTTAAACCTTCATGAGCCACGTCCAGTTGCTCTATAGCTACCTCACTACCGTCAGCCTTCAGGTCTGTACTCTGAATTTTTACCGGAAAGGCGTTCTTTATTTTCCAGGTAACTACCGGTTCATGGTTCTCGTTCAGCAAGCTGATGGTCAGATCCCTTCGTTCAACAGCGTTTAGTGAAATGGTATTCAGCCAGTTATAAAATTCGTTATCGCCTTTAAAAACTCCTCTTTTCAGAGTCAGGTTGCTGAACTCACGCATACCTGGCATTTTCAGCTTGCTATACTCGGGAGAAGCGCCATCCCGGTATTCGATCAGCTTATTTTCTATGTTAAGCCCGCTGACTTCGGAAAAGCCAATATTCGTTCCGCCCCAATCAACATTGAAATGAAACTTTGGTAGGGGATATCTATTTGCCATGATTTTAAGTTTAATGTGAGGTTAAATACAGGTCGTAATCAGGACTCCTGCAGTTTATGAGAAAACTTGAGTATTATAAATTCTGCAGGACGCACTACGGCCATCCCAATCTCGATATTCATTCGGCCCTCCAGGATATCTAATGCTGTCATGGTAATACCTAAGCCAATCTTTACAAAAAAGGCATGCTCCGGTTTTGCACCCGCCAACGCCCCGGCTCGCCACTGCTTAATAAGGAAGTTTTCTATCATCGCTTTTGCCCGTATCCATGTATTGGCGTCATTGGGTTCAAATACCACCCATTCAGTACCTTTTTTTATAGACTCCTCTGCAAAATTGAAGAAGCGTCGAACCGGTATATAGCGCCATTCATTGTCATTACCTGCGAGCGTACGGGCGCCCCATATCATCACTCCCTTGCCCGTAAAGTACCGGATGGCGTTCACTGATTTCCCGGACGTAGGATCTACATTTAATGACATCTGGTCGTTATGAGAGATCTTTATTGTAGCGGCGATGGTATAGGCGAGCGACACATTCGCCGGGGCTTTCCACACACCCCGTGAGCTGTCTACAGCCGCATAAACACCCGCAACCGCGGTAGACGGAGGCATTTTAACTGTCAACTTATTCAATTCCAGTTTTATCTGGTTATAGAGTTCAGTATTCCCAGCTACTTCTGGCGGATTTGGAGGTGATTCTAATGAGGAAGGTTTTTCCATATTTAGCCCACTCTGTATTTGACGTTTAAGTTTAATATCTGCTGGTGGGTTCTTGATTGTCTCCAGACTAATCTTACCGGTCGTAGTTGGATCAGAAGTTTCATCTGTCTCGGTTTGGGGTGCACCATTCAAGATGTAGATCACATTTATATCTGCGTCGTTATAGCGGTAAGAAAGTGATGTCTCCAGGTCAGGGAAGTAGGCGGCACCATATTTCAGCTGATCGATATTGGCTCCCAGCGTAGCCGCATTTCTGAATCCTTCAACAGAACTATTGATCTCATTGGTCGTGCCGGTCACATGCTGGACATCCATAATCGTAAACCGGTCCTGCAGAAGGAAGCACTGATTCAGCGCTAGATTCATCAGCGTATGATATTGACCTGAATTGAGTGTTACCGCATCGGGAAATAACAAAAGAGTGGGTTCATCCACTTTGGCTATTTCTTCAAGACCGCTTCGTAGCGGTACGATGTCGATATTGGTATCCGAAGGATTTCCTCCTGGATATGGTCCGACAGAAACAATGTAGCAGGGACCGCCGCCATTGGCGAAGTACATCTGCAATCCATAGTACATCTTAAATCGGGAACGTGTTGCCGGATTTGTCGCCGCCGAGATAGTGCGCGTCGTAATCCCGCCAGCAATGGTATCAGCAATAGTGACCGATATGGCGATCTCCTTTTGAGCAAAACCGAACAATTGTTCATATTCCAATAATGACGTGATCCTGATCGGTTGCATGGCCAGGCTTTTGCCGTTAAATTCAGCCTTCTCAGTATACCCAATAAAAGCCGGTATTGCCGTTTCCACTTCTGCTACAGAGGGTGGAAATGTAGGAATCTCCTTGATGTAAACTCCCGGTGTTTTAAATACGTCTGCCATTATGATTGATTTAATGTTGCTTAAATGGTCACTAAAATATCAGAGAAGATATCGCCACCCTCCTGCTTAACCAGGTTCAGTGACGGATTAGGAAGGTTGGCGATAAGCACCTTATCATCCTGATCACTTAATTTTATGCCGCTAACCGGCTCTTCCTTCAATGGTAAGAGGTTACCCGACGCCATGATAAAAACTCCCGCCGGCGCACCGCTTTGCGCCGTGAAGGTTATTGGTGTTCCGTTAGTCTTTGCCACCGACACCCCGGTAACTGACTGGCTGAACTTATTGACTATTATGTACCGCCATTTAGTTGCACGGTTGGCAAAGGCCATTTTATAGAATTTCGTTTCTACTGAGTTGTCTGACTGTTGAAACTGGTAGGTCGCCGGGAGACTGCTCTTGTAGAAAATTTCAACTACGCCAAACGTACCTGCGAACTCGTAGCTGTCGGCCACAAAGATTGATGCGCGCTGCACCCCCCCAATAAAAAATCTAGCCCTGCCTGAACTTCCTCTATCCAGGTCGTACGAGAAATTAAAAGTATCGTTATGGTTACTCAGCTCCTGGCTTAACGCTTCGCCGGTGTCGGTAAAACGCAGTTCGCTGGCGAGATTTGCCGCAGTGCTGGTTTCTGAAAATGAAAATGTGCCGCTCTCAAATGTTTTAAGATCACTGTCCGTAACAACCTTAGCTGCTGTGTCAGCAAGCAGCAGCGGCGAAGTATCAGCTGCGAGGTTGCTTACCAGGTTACTGAAGTAATAGCGTTGCTTCTTGCTTCGGGCAACATTCAGAATCGTATAATTTTCGAATGCCGGCCGCTTCAGTCTCAGCAGAAAAGTAAACCGGGTCCCTTCAGTTAAGGGGCTTTTCATAAAATCTTTTCCTGCCTCCGTAGTAACCTTTGCAAATATTTTACCACCTGTTTCCGTAGGCAAAAATCTCAGGCCGTGACTGTTCAGCAACGCCTGGCAGGCGATAGTTGGAACTACCTGCAGATCTGTGCACTTGCCGGTGAGATAAAAGCTATGCCTTATCTCCAGATCAAACAGCTGTTTATACTTTATACTGATCATTTTATATGGCCCGTTAACTGTCGGAGATTGTAATCTCTGTGATTGGTGGAGCTTCCATCTTAGGCTCAGAATCAATAAAGCTCATGGTTCGTACTTTGTATATTACGCTCGGCATATACTTAGCTCCAAGTGCAGCCCATAAATTATTTTGCTGCTCGAAAGTAGTTCCGTGGAGTGTAGTAACCAGCCGTCCTACCTTCAGCCAGGGCTTATCCGGAGCTGCCTTTGCATTCATCTGAGGATATGTTTCATTATCAAAAACGGACTGGCTCTGAAAGAAGGAAATTACGTAGGAGAGCAGCCGGAGAGCCGTGGGATAGTTGCTGGCAAAAACTGAAAATAAGATATATGCGTTGATGTTAACCGGCGGATTTACCACTAATAATCTGTCATTTAACTTTTGGTAATTATACTGAGATTCAGCTACGCGGTCTTCCTCCAGGTTAATGAGGGTAATGATCACTTTAAAATTGTCATTCGCCTGGTCGGTTGGCAGAGCGAATGTGCCGTCAGGTTTCATTAGATTAGATAAAACGACACAATCAATATTTCCCAGGTTCTCAGGATCCTTCCGTTTAAAATAGGAATTCAACTCTTCTGACAGGAATTCTAAAGCAGTGCGTATCATTTAGTAATGATGACTAAGGTTTCACCTGTTGGGCAACTGAAAGGTTTTCGCAGGATAAATCAAAGTGCCGAGATTGAATGTCACCGGCTGTTGTTACTTCTGTATTAGTAAATTTATTGTTTGCCAAAAGTCCCGGCAATAGCTATTTCTAGTTATTTATGCAAGCAAAAAGGCGGCAGAATTGAGCGTTCTGAGTACTCCTGGTAGTTCAAATATCTCATGCTGAGATCATACTTTCCTAAAGAAAGAATTTTTGCGTTTGCAGAGGATCTCAAGGAACTAAAAAGATTTATAAATATTTAAAAATTATTCCTTTTTACTACTTATTAACGTATCTTAAGGTAAAGTTAATGCCCCTACTCCCAGTTCTAAGCGCAGCCCATTAGTTAAGGTCATCAATCTCAGCGCCAGTACCTATGAAAACAAATCCAGGGTTAACGTTCTGTGATTTTCTCGACAATGTCAAAAACTTATCGGGTGAGACTCATTCGAACGCTGTTGATTTAATGGGTGAATTTGCACAACGCCCTGACCATAATAATTTCTATCCCGACGAGGTTCTCCTGCTCATAGACTATGTAAAACACTGCTTCCTGATGATCTCAGGCATAAACTCATTCCTCGGATATACCCGAACACAATTACTGGAAGCCGGTCCATCCTTTTTATATAGTATACGACATCCGGAAGATTTCAGAATATTCAATCAGAAGATCTTTCCCACCAACATGTCATTCATCAAAGACCATTCTGCCGAAAATATCAGCGCTTTTACATTCACTACAAATTACCGGCTGAAGAGCCGTGCCGGTACCTGGCTGTCAGTGAGTCACCGCTCCCGCTTTCTGAAATATTTACCAGACGGAACTCCCCTGGTATCACTTGACTTTTTATCTGATATATCGCATTTCAAGAAAGATGACCAGATAATTAATATTATCGAGAAAACTCAGGGGGGCCAGCGGAGCTCGAAGCAGCTGGTCAGCACCTTCCATCCGGGCGAAGATGAATCGCGAATAAGTAAACGCGAAATGATTGTACTACAGTGTATTTGCGATGGCTTTTCGAGCAAGCAGATCGCAGAAAAACTTCACATCAGCATCCATACAATTAATAATCACCGTAAAAACATGCTCGGCAAAACAAAGTGTAAAAATTTGTCGGAGCTGGTAGCCCGTGCATCGAGGACCGGTATTTTATAGACCGGGCATGTCATCGTTGAATAACATATGATATAAACGTTTACCTTAATCATATCATCATGAAACGACCTAAAGTCTGTTTTGACAGGATCCTTCCCAAGGACCTGCAAAAGCCTATTCCTGGCATCATTATCGACCTTCCCCAGGCCCGCGCTGCCGGCATAGAGCCGCGTACCCGAATGGCCTTTGTTAACAAAAAGAAATGGGTTAACGGCACGGTGCTTCGGGTAAAATTTCTTGGCGGTACCAGTGGCCAGCAGGATACGGTAAAGAAATTTGCCGCAGAATGGTCCCAGTATGGTAATATCAGCTTTGACTTTGGAAACTCCCCTGAAGCTGAGATCCGGATAGCTTTCGAGGATGATGGCTCCTGGTCATACATTGGAACAGACTGCCTGAGCATCCCTCGTAATACACATACAATGAACTTCGGATGGCTCGACCAGGGTGTGGTACTTCATGAGTTTGGACATGCCCTGGGAATGATCCATGAGCATCAGAATCCCCTGGGCGGAATAAAATGGAATAAGGCCAAAGTTTATGAGGACCTGGGTGGTTCTCCAAACTTCTGGGATAAAGCGACCGTCGACAATAACATGTTTAAAACGTATGATAAGAACCAGATCAACGGAACCAAGCTTGATAAAGAGTCGATTATGCTGTATGCCATACCAAGGGAGTGGACCTTAGACGGTTTTTCTTCGACGGAAAACGATGACCTGTCGCCTGTTGATAAGACTTTCATAGGCGACACCTCCAACTATCCGTTAACCGACAAAACCAAAGGCCCTGTTGAACTGCCTTTGTCAAGCAAATCCACGATGGCCAATATTGGAAAACCTGGCGAGGAAGACCTTTATACATTTACCGTTGCTAAGCAAGGCAAATATCTGGCAAAAACTACAGGATCAACAGACGTCCTGATGAATCTGTATGGCCCGGACAGCCAGACCCGGCTTATTGACCAGGACAATGATAGTGGCTACATGCTGAACGCAAAAATTGTTACCGAATTGCTGCCGGGAAAATACTTCATCCAAATCCGGCATTTTAACCGGCTTAATGGGACAGGAAAGTATGGCATTTCTGTTTATAAGAAGAGATCGCTATTCGGTTAGCCTTTAAGATCCTGTAAAGCTTTGTCAAGCTTTACAGGATCTGCAAACTCCTTTTATTCATCTTCGGCGGACATACCACCAATGGTGTTTCCGAAGAAAATAGCGTTCATAAATAGTTTACTGGTACCGAACCAGAAAGCCCGGAAGTTTGGATTATCTGAAAATGATATCACCTGTCCGCGGCCATAGCTGCTGCAGATAACCGACGCTGAGCCCTTCAAGGCATTTTCATTGTCTTTGGAAATATAGCCGGCCAGCAGCGGCTTATCCGTGTAAGCCACAGGAGTGGCAAAAGGGTTTCTGGGTTTCTCGAACATGCCGGTTCCTTCCCTGAATACCGGAACTGTATTTTCCCTGATGCCATAACCGATCGGGTGGGTTTTGTCAAGACGTGTTTTGAAGATAGCTCCCGGGATATAACGTGCTCCCGCCACTTCCTGCTGTGTATTATAATCCCGGAAGGCTGTAGTGTCCTTGTTTTTAATCTCTTTATATTTTATTGAGTTCAATCCCGCAGTGGTAGTCCAACGATTCGCATTTCCCTGCGCGATAAGTACACCCCCGTTCTTAAGCCAGCGCTTGAGTTCTTCCTTGCCAGTTTCCGTGATAGTTGAATAATTCCCGTCTGCCATGATGATCACATTGTACTTATCCAGGCTGATCCGGTTCAGGAGGCTCTGCTCCAGTAAGGTGGGTGGCATCTTAAAACGCTGATCCAGAAGATGCCATATCTCGCCGGCGTCGTTATTGTTTATTCCCGTTCCGGTTAGCAGGGCTATCTTCGGAGTTTTAACATTTTTAAAGGCGCTGCTGCCCAGGTTAACACCCTCCGTCATGCCGGTATTGACGGCATAAATATCCACGGCATTCGCGGCAGCTAACTTGCTCAGCATGTCGTAAAGTTCGTCGGAGCTTACCGGCTGATCTGCCCTATGAATTAAGATCGTACCATAATCAAATTGCTTTTTTGTCCCGTTCAGGTTCATAGTAAAGCTGCTTTGAGAAACCTTGGCCCGTACTCCTGCTTTAAACAGCTCGTTAAGAACCCGCGGTGCATAAAACTCGTTCCATTCAAGCAGGTAAGCATATTCACTTTTATTGCCCACCATTCTCCCGCGCGGGAATTCAGCCTTCTCAATACGGGTACCCGCCAGGTTATTCGCAGAAGACAACTCGGCGTAAGGCAGGTTGAAGGCAAGAGGAAATGTCCATGCGGAAATGTCGTAGAACAGGCTGTCTCTGAATGTTGTCTGTTTTGTAAAAATGGCCTTGATCGTGGTGTATTGAGACTGGGCAAGCGGAACGAGGAACGATTCACCTTTCCTGAATGTAATACCATTCTTACTCACATCAGCCGCCAGCTGATAAACTTCTATCTGGTGGCGACGCAGAATATCAAGCAGGTGCCAGGACGTCGCCTTGTTATCATTGGTTCCGAAAACATACGCCTTAACCGGATCACTCTTCGCCTGGGCCAAGGCGTTCTTGTAAAAATTACGCTGATTATTAAGCAGCTCCACCCGCATCTCCTGTGCGGCCTTCAGGGTTGAGAACGATGTAACCACCTGGTTGCGGATAGTAAACGGGAAGGTGAGTACGCCGTTCACGCTCTCCTGGGCATGACCCCGGGAACTTGCCTGTTCAAAAAGAATTCCTATCGCACCGTTTATATCAGGGTAAGTCGAACCCTTTCCGTAGTAAAAATCATCGTAAGCTTCCTTCGTGAAATAAAGCGAGCCGATCTTATCCAGCGCCTCCGCATGGTAAGCCCCCATTTTAGCGGTCAGGTCCTGGTTGATTTGCGGCGTTAAAGGATTCGTTCTGGACGGGATGCCGGGCTGGAAAAAGAAAGTAGCATTGGTACCCTGCTCATGGTGATCGGTCAGGATAAGCGGTTTCCATTCATGGAATTTCTGCAAGCGGCCCTTTGATTCATTATGCTGAAGCGGAAGCCAGTCGCGATTAAGGTCAAACCAATAGTGATTGGTGCGCCCGTTCGGCCAGGGTTCAGAAAATTCCCTCGAATTATTATCGCTAACCAGGGTATTACTTTTATTGGCATTCGCCCAGGTAGAAAACCGCTGTATACCGTCCGGATTGATTGCCGGGTCGATAAGGATAACTGTATTCTTCAGCATTTTATCTACTTCAGCCCCCTGCGCCGCAGCAAGAAAGTAGGAAACCATTAGGTTGGCATTAGCTCCGCTGGGTTCGTTACCATGGACGCTATAGCCCATCCAAACTACTGCAGGCATATTTTCAACGGCCATTGCTGCTGACTGTGATGGATCGCTCAATCTTAAATGCTCTTTCCGGATATTTTCAATATTCTTCTGATTTTCAGAGGAGGTAATTGTTAACAGGAGGCAGGGACGATTTTCGTAGGTTCGTGCATATTCCTGTAAACTGACCCGGTCGGAACTGCGGTCAAGTTCTTTCATATAGGCCACTATCTGGTCATGGCTGGCATGCTGCTCACCCACCTGGAATCCCAGGAACTCTTCAGGACTGGGAACCTTTTTATCATAGGTGACATTTTGAGGCAGGTAATAACTTAAAGGAACCTGGCCAAAACTGGTATTTCCGATTAAACAGAGAAATAGAAAGAAGAAAAGTTTGCGCATGCCTGAGATTTTATCCTTGCAAGTTAAAAAGATTCTCTATTTTACTTTATCGGGATTAATTATTCATATGCGAATAGGTATATCTGCCAAGCTCTGGGATATACAGTCTCCAAATGCTATTTTTAATGATGATCTCATTATCAAAATGCAGACTCCGGAGCTTTCGGTTTGGTGATGAAATTTCATTGCAGGGCCATGCGGACAATATCTCTGTCTGGATGAACCTAAGGAATTCTTTCCCTCATCCTTTTACTGTCAATGATGCTATTAGTTGGATTAGTCTGAATCGAAACAATCCTAAGCCTTGTAACCTGGCCATCACTGTTAACGACGATGTGATCGGTGGCATCGGGATCTCCCAGCAAACAGATATTTACCAGTTAAATGCCGAGATCGGCTATTGGCTCGGCGAGCCTTACTGGAATAAAGGGATCATGACAGAAGTTGTCATGGCAATGGTTGATTATACTTTTGCTAATTTCAACGTTATCCGGATCTATGCCGGGGTTTTTGATCATAACATCGCATCAATGCGTGTTTTGGAGAAGGCCGGATTTCACCGGGAAGCAATACACCGAAAAGCGATTTATAAATACGGAGAGATACTTGATGAACATCTATACGCAATTCTGAAGCCCGGCGCAGACAAAACACTCTAAAATTGTTATTCTACTATGACCCATTACGAACAGATCGCATATAACGAATTAGTACTGTGGCAGCATAAAGTCCAGAAAAAGCCTACGCTTGTAAATCGCCTGGCTAAGAATGTGCAGAACCGCATTAATAATTTTATCCCGGAAAAAGTTCATAAGGCCATTACGGTCACCATTCAGAAAATGGTGGAGGCAGTGTTGTTCGGGGCTAAGTATACGAATCCCACACCCAGGACAGAGGGATCTTTACAGATCCGGGAAGCTCATGTGAGAGAGCGGATTGAATTCTACAGGAAAACGGCAACTGCCGAAGGAGCCATTACGGGAGCGGGAGGAATACTTTTAGGGCTGGCAGATTTCCCCTTGCTGATAGGAATCAAATTAAAGCTGCTCTTTGAAATTGCCGCCCTCTACGGTTATGATGTACGCAATTACAAGGAGCGGGTCTACCTGCTCTATATTTTCCAGCTTGCCTTTTCAAGCCAGCAGGGAAGGAATGAAGTCTACAAGCATATACTGAACTGGCAGGGATACAGTAACTCACTGCCGGATGATATAGCCGAGTTCGACTGGCGTTCTTTCCAGCAGGAGTACCGGGATTATATTGACCTTGCTAAGATGGCACAGCTGATCCCGGTTATCGGTGCCGCTGTTGGTGCCGTAGTGAATTATAAGCTGATCAACCAGCTGGGGGAAACAGCCATCAACTGCTATAGGATGCGGAAGATAAGTGCCTTAAAAATTTTGAAAAAGGAATAATGATCAGACTTACCTGAACATGTTTGTAGGTCTGATCATTTACAGCGACTAAAATAACTTTTCAGGTGGCGGAGTTACACCCATTAGTCTTAGGTAAACGGTGCATTGGCCGCGGTGGTGGGTCTGATGCTCAAAGCCCTTGATAAGCCATTCGAACTGACTTGCAGTGAGCTTGAAGCTTTCCATGGTCACCTTATTCGTCAGCTTTGATTCATCCATGTTTTTAATGCTGTTAATGGCAAAATCATAGCTTTCCATCACGGTTTTGGTAAGTACCGCTTTAGTTTTCAATTCATCGCTTTTCTCCAGGTTCTTGTCGGCGAAGATGGGCTTTACTCCGGTCCCGTTTGCCGTGAACATCACATTGGCTTGCGCCAGGTGCAGCATCTGCTCAGCAAAGGTTCGAACTTCAGGGGTTGGCTTAAAGGACATACCTTTTTCGGGCATGGCATCCAGGTATTCCTTCGTATAAGCCTTCGCTCTCTCCCAGTCTTTCAGCGACTGGGCCTTCAGATCTGCGTTGCTCAGACTCTGAGCAAAGCTGCCGGCAGATATAAGTAATGCCAGAAATGTCAGGGTTAACTTTAATACTTTCATAATGCATTGATTAATCGGGTGAGTAATAAAGTTAACTATTTAAAAAGAATCAATTGAGTAGCCTGCCGTTAAAATCAATACGAATATTGAAGGGTTGCAGGTAACGGTTGGTCAATACTGCAAATTCGCGTCGATTGATCGCCCGTTTCGGTTCGTACTTGCTGCTGAATCTAAAACTCTTTTTCCAGCCCTCCTCTATCTCGCGGCGGAGTTCCTCGCCCCTTGTGGCAGTAAACATCAGCAGGTTGATGGCGTCCTCAATGCTCAGGCTGTCTGTTTTATGATCGGCGAACCAAATCTGGCTCCTTGAATAATATTCTTTCATGGGGAGCCTTAGCTCTTCTGATGTAATAGTTCCCAACGTATCGAACACGAATACCTCATTACTATCTTTTAAGGCTGTTTTCCATTTAAGGATACCGCTAAGTCCCGTGTGCTGCAAGGCTAAAGCATGGCGATCATTGAATGCAATATCAGTGTACGGAATTATCCGGGCATCATAGGCCAGCATTTCTCCCTGGGTGAGGCGAATATTCAGATTTCTGGAGGTAGTCTTGAAAAACGCACAGAAAGCTGCTGAAGCACCTGCCGCCTGTCCTGCGAGCATTGGCTGAGGCTGCAAATCGTCTGAAACAGGGGAAATCACGAAGATATTTTCTGTGCCTGCCGGCATCAGGGTAGCAACAGGGATCAGGTATGTGGCCTTCGTTTTTTCGGCCTGGCTGATTCCCCATCCCACTGAAGATCGAAAAAGCTTCGGTGCCAGGATTGGCGATTTAAGCCAGATAGCCGTCTGAATGATAGTTTTCACCGGATCAATCTTCAGCATTGAAGAAATTACCGACACGGTTGACGCATCTATGACAACATCCGTTTTAACTGACCGGCCATTCTGCAATTTTATTTCCCAGCCCTTGCCATCTTTTTTTATATCCCGAAGACCTGTATTGAGCATCACCGTCATGTTCTTCACTGTATCAGTGATACTTTTAAGAATAAGGACAGCATTTTCTGAAGTTATTGCCTGCCGTGCTAAGGAATCCACTTTCCCTCCTTCCGCTTCACGTTTATAGATGTAGTGATCCCGGATCCTTTCCAGTACTACCAGGTCGTCTTTCCCGAACCTGGGATTGAGTGAAGGACCCGGCTCAATGAGCATAGATTTAACTCCCGACCGTGCGGCCTGTATGGCCGCTGAAATCCCGGCTGCAGTTCCGCCAATGACGGTTACATCCGTGCGAATAGTCTGAGCGGACAAGCTGAAGGAACCAAGAACGAATATGAAGGGTAGTATTAATTTTCTGATCATAGGGGTAAATTCGTTGAGGCTGAAATTACGGTTTCTTTCATTAAATTTAATGCCTTTGTCAACCTAAACGCACATGAAACTACTTACTACTAAAAATATTGTAGTGGCTGCCGCCTGTATTCTGAGTTTTATCCTGGGCAGTTTTATTTCTGAAAAAGCAGATGAACTAAAGATTACCACGGCAATGGTTAAGCAGGTACAGGCTCTCCTGGGCCTGGAGTTCACTGATGCTGAAACGGATTCGATGCTGAACGACCTGACTGACCAGCGGAAGAACCTTGCAGAGATCCGCAAGCTTGATATTCCGAATTCTATTTCACCAGCGCTTGACTTCAACCCGATGCCAGTCGGCTATAGGTTTCCTGATAAAGCCAACTACTTCAAGCCGGGAACAATTAACGGTGTACCACTGTCAGCAGATAAACAGGAACTGGCCTTCTATAATATCCGGGAGCTTGCATGGCTCTTAAAAACCCGAAAGATTACGTCAGTGGAACTGACGCGCTATTTCATTGATCGCTTAAAGAAATATGATTCCACCCTGCTCAATGTCATTTCGTTTACGGAAGAAAGGGCGTTGAAACAGGCAGCTAAAGCCGATGCTGAGATAAAGGCGGGAAAGTACCGTGGCCTGTTGCACGGCATTCCTTTCGGAGCGAAAGATCTTCTTTCTGCTAAAGGCAGGAAAACCACCTGGGGATCGGTAGCCTACAAAGATCAGCAGATCGAGCTGGATGCTACCGTCATTACCCGGCTAGAGAACGAAGGTGCAGTATTGATTGCCAAGACGACCCTGGGCGAATTAGCAATGGGAGATGTCTGGTTTGGAGGAAAGACCAAAAACCCATGGAATATTAAACGCGGTTCGAGCGGCTCATCGGCAGGATCTGCATCGGCGGTGGCTGCGGGTTGCCTGCCCTTTGCCATTGGCTCAGAAACGCTCGGATCCATTGTATCTCCATCTACTGAATGCGGCACAACCGGCTTACGTCCCACGTTTGGCCGGGTAAGTAAATATGGAGCAATGGCCCTGAGCTGGAGTATGGACAAGTTAGGCCCGATAGCCCGCAGCGCGGAAGACTGTGCAATTGTCTTTAATGCTATAATGGGACCTGATGGAAAGGACCAGAGTGTAATAGAGGCACCCTTTAACTACATCTCTCCGGGCGGAACGTTGCAGGGAATGCGCATCGGCTATATAAAATCAGCCTTCTCCGCGAAGGGAGTTAATGACAGCCTGACACTGATGAAACTAAAAGAACTGGGTGCGGAACTCATCCCTATTGAAATCCCCAAAATGCCTTATGGTGATATGCTTATCGTATTATCAGCAGAGGCCGGGGCTGCCTTTAGTGATCTGACACTAAGTAATCGTGATGACCTGCTGGTTCAGCAGGGACGGAGTGCATGGCCGAATACCTTTCGATCAGCCCGCTTTATTCCCGCGGTGGAATATATTCAGGCTAACCGCGCCCGAACAATGCTTATCCAGAAGCTTCATGAAACAATTAAAGATCTTGATCTCTACGTAGCGCCTTCCTTCAGTAATAACCTGTTGGCAACCAACCTGAGCGGTCACCCGGCTGTTGTATTGCCCAATGGCTTTAATAAGGATGGCCTGCCAACCAGTATCACTTTCACCGGTCAGCTTTTTGGTGAGGGAAAGCTGTTGCAAGCTGCGGAGGTCTATCAAAAGGCTACGACATTTAATCAGAAACACCCGCAAATGAATTTTTAAATAAGGGTCATATTTTAACTAAACAGTACACGATAAGCGAATTAAGTGTTAACTTTTAAAATCAAATCACCTAAGTAGATCTGACTGCTGAACTAAATAGTACTGAGGAGATGGAAAGTAAAGGCTTATTGTTTATCCCGGATATCAGCGGCTTCACCCGGTTTGTGAACCAGACGGAGATTGAGCATACCAGGCTGATCATCCAGGAACTGCTGGAGTCAATTATCAATTCAAACCAGATTGGCCTGGAGGTCTCGGAAATTGAAGGCGACGCTATTCTTTTCTATAAATTTGGAGAACCACCGGCATTAGAGGAATTATATCAACAGGTCGAAAAGATGTTCTGCGAGTTTCATACGCGCCTGATCGCTTATGACCGCCGCCGTTTTTGCTATTGTGCCGCGTGCAATTCTGCCATTGACCTGACTTTGAAAGTGATCACTCACTACGGTGAATTCACAGAGTATCATGTTGGGAATTTCGATAAGCTGATTGGCAAAGACATTATTATCGCACACCAGCTTTTAAAGAACGATATCGAACAACATGAATACTGGCTGGTAACCAAAGACCTGGTTCCCGGTAGCGAGCCTTCTGATATGAAACAATGGATGAAGTGGAGCAGCAGTGCCAAGCAAACTGACAGTGGTGAGGTCACATTCCATTACACGCAGCTGAGCGCTTTGAAAGAACAGCTGGGCATCAGCGTTGAATCAAATGTAGACCTCTCAGGCATGGTAAAAATGGTCTCGCTTAGTAAAGAATATGAAGTGGATATCATTACCCTATTTCACACAACGGGCGACTTTAATTACCGCAGCCGCTGGCATGAAGGCGTAAAAGCGGTCGAAGAGATAGAACATCTGCTTCCTCGTGTTGGCATGCGTTGCCGCTGTATCAGGGAAGACGGCGAAGCGGTAATCTATGCGAGCAGTTATGCGTATAATCCCCACAAAATTGAATTCACTGAAACAGAGGAAAAGAGTAAAAATGTGGTACATTACCTGCTGGAAAAAACCGGTCCGAATAAAACAAGGCTGACGATTGATCTTTATATTCAGAAAAATTTCACAGGCGAATTGAAGTATAAGCTTCTGAAGCGAAACCGGACGGAAGCTGAACTTCGCCGGTCGATGGAAAATATTGCAACCCTCGTGAAAGAGATTAACCTACCCGCTCTTGCGGGCTGAGCCCTAACTGATTTAAACTACCAAACTTGAAGCAAACCATAAAGGAGATCTTTGACCTTCAAAAAGCCCACAGCCCCCATCTTAGAACTACCGGATCATCTGAAAGAAAGGATAAACTTCGTAAGTTAAAAAGCATAATTGAATCGAGCGAGACGGATATCTTTGAAGCTCTGTACCAGGATTTGGGGAAGTCAGAATTTGAAGCCGCCTTATCCGAACTTTATATAGTTTACTCGGAGATTGATTTCGCTATAAAAAACCTGGACCGCTGGATGAAACCCCGGAAAGTCAGGGTGACACTCTCAAGCCTCCTTAGCAAAAACCGTATTTACTATGAGCCGAAGGGCGTTTGCCTGATAATTGCTCCGTGGAACTATCCCTTCCAGTTGTTGATAAGTCCGCTGATCTCTGCAATTGCGGCCGGCAACTGCGCCATGCTTAAACCATCCGAGCTCAGCTGCAGCACAAGCCATGTGCTCACAAGGATGATCAATGCAAATTTCGAAAGCAGTGAGATCGCTTGTTTCGAAGGCGATGCCACTTGTGCAGAGGAGCTGCTTAGTCTACCATTCGATCACATTTTCTTCACAGGCAGCACCGACGTAGGTAAGAAGGTAATGGCCGCAGCAGCGAAGAACCTCAGTCCTGTTACACTTGAACTAGGCGGAAAATCACCGGTGATTATTGACGAAAATGTCAGCCTCGAGAAAGTTGTTGATAAGATCATGTGGGGAAAGTTTATCAACGCCGGGCAAACATGCATTGCTCCGGATTATGTCCTGATCAGGGCAGAACAGCAGGACAAATTCCTTGAACTGTCTCGCAGCGTTTTGAAGAAAATGTACTATGCGGAAGGTGTCCTTGATGAGAACAGTTATGGTAAGATCATCAGCCAGCGACATTTCGAGCGCCTGAACGGTCTGCTTAGACAGGCTGTCGATGAGGGTGCGATAATTGATATTGGCGGCGCATCTAATGAAGAGAAACAGATAATTGAACCGACAGTGGTTTCGAATGTTGATCCGCAATCAGGCCTTATGCAGGAAGAGATCTTCGGGCCGCTCTTGCCCATTATAAACTACAAATCGCTGGAGGAAGCAATAAGGTTTATCAACGATCGGCCTAAGCCACTGGCACTTTATATCTTTTCAGATACTGATAGCTCCGCAGAAACGATCATTAAGCAAACCTCCGCCGGCGGCACGACCGTCAATGACATTGCGATACACTTCGCTAATTCATCCCTTCCATTTGGTGGTGTGGGCACAAGTGGCATGGGGAGTTCCCATGGCTTTTACGGTTTCCGGGCATTTTCCCACGAGCGTGCAGTGACTTTCCAGTCGAAAGTAGATTTCAACCGCTTAGCTTACCCTCCTTACGGTAATAAGAAAGGCTTGCTGAAATGGCTTAAGAAAGTGATATAAGATCGTCGATCAATGAAGGAAATTCGGACTTAGTTCTTTGAACTGTGTACCGCCATCCTGTTGCCTTCGGAGTCAGTGAAAAATCCGCAGTAGCCAATCTCAGGCGTGATGAGGTATGTTGGTCCTGTTATTTTTCCGCCACTCTCTTCAACCCGTTTAAGGAAGGCATCACAACCGCCGGTTTCATTAGCATTCAGATAGACCAGTGTATTGCTTTCACCAGGAGTATACCCGGCGCCTTTAATCAGGGCACCACCCACATCCTTCATATCCATATTCTCCGTGTAGATCATCCCCATCTTTAAACCGGGAGCCGTCTCCTCATCAATTTTTATATCGGCCTGCAGAACAGCAGAGTAGAATTTCTTTGCCCGTTCCATGTCTGATACAGGGATCTCGAGCCAGTTGATAAGATTTGCCATGATTTCAATTTGCTAATGTGACAATTTGTTAATTTGCTAATGAAGGCTGAATCAATTAAATCACTATTAAGAACGCAATAGTGATAGTTTTAAAGTTATAAATAAGTATTCGTTCGTATCTGTGAAAACGTTATACATTTCAATGGCAGATACACATTAGCAAATTGCCAAATTATCCGTGGATGGTTTCTTTTTTGCCGTAATTCTGGATAACCTTCGCTTCGTACTCCAGGAACTCTTTCCAGCGCTTCTCTACGTCTATTTCACCTGCATACTTCCTTGCCAGGGTAATAAACATGGTATAATGTCCCGCCTCGCTGACCATCAGTTCATAATAGAAATCAGACAACTGCTTATCATTTATATTCTCCGACATCACCTTAAAACGTTCGCAACTGCGGGCTTCTATCATGGCTGAAAGAAGAAGGCGATCTATCAGATTTTGCTGCCGGCTTCCGCCTTTCACCATGAACTGCATCAGTTCATTCACATAATTATCCTTTCGTTCTCTGCCAAGGATGTAGCCGCGTTCGAGGATGATATCGTGAACCCGTTTAAAATGATCCATCTCTTCCTGAACCAGCATTGCCATCTGTTGAACAAGGTCAGATAAGTTTGGGTTTTGAACAATCAGGGTGATCGCATTACTGGCTGCCTTTTGTTCGCAGAAAGCATGGTCCGTAAGGATCTCCTCAATATTGCTTTCCACAATGTTCTTTACCCAGTTGGGATCAGTGGGAAGCTGAAGCTTTAAAATGGTCTTTTCGTTACTCACAGAGCAAAGTTACTGTTCATAAATTAAAGACAGACAGTTTTTATCAATAGTAAAAGCTTAGATGCGACATAAAGATTTCGTATTTTTCCCTGACTATGTCAAAACTGATCTCCAAAACTGGGTCGAAGCAGACGGTGTTTAAAGATGAAGTCACTACGAAGTTTGAACTTTATAACAGTTTATTCCTTACCCTGCCTTTTTACACAGTCAAAAATACCGGCCTGGCACTCCCTTACTTTTTTAATCATTGTGAGGAAGGTGCAAACCAGCATATAAGCCCGGATAAGATAATTTCCACTTTTTTCACAGCGCAAAAAGGTATTACAGACGAGACGAAGACCGTCGAACTTCTGTTTCGTTTTATTCAATATATCGAGCGGCAGGTCGTTCTGTTTGATGCGGTAGAGGATGCTGCATTTTCCAAAATAAAGGAAGTTGAAGACACGGTCTCTTTCAACAGTTTAATGAAACAGGCATCAGGAGATGAAAATCTGTATCAACGCATTGTTGAATCATTAAGAGAATTTAAGCTTCGTCTCGTACTTACTGCTCACCCGACTCAATTCTATCCGGGCCCGGTGTTAGGTATAATGACAGACCTCACGAATGCCATTAAGGAGAACGATATCAAAACCATCAGCTTGCTCTTACAGCAGTTGGGGAAAACTCCCTTCTTTAAAAAGGAAAAACCAAGCCCCGTCGACGAAGCTACCAGCCTGACCTGGTACCTGGAGAACATTTTATATCAAACTGCTTCAGATATACATAACAACCTGGAAGAGGTGCTTGATCTCAGTTTTAGCAACCATAGCCTGATAGAACTGGGTTTCTGGCCGGGAGGTGACCGGGATGGAAATCCGTATGTAACAGCTGAAACGACCGAACAGGTCTCATTGTTGCTAAGGAAAGCTTTGTTCAGGTGTTATTACCGGGATTTCAGGGATATGAAACGCCGCATCACATTTCGGGGTGTGGAGAAGTTTATGGATAACCTGGAGGTTTTGATCTACTCAAATGCCTTTGACTCCCATCCCAGCCAGGACAATATAAAAGAGGAGCTCTTAACCAATTTCCGATCCATTAAGGCCGTACTCAGCCTCTATCATGATAACCTGTTTGCCAGCCTCGTCGATGATATGATCTGGAAGGTGCGGCTCTTCGGCTGTTATTTTGCCTCCCTGGATATCCGGCAGGATAGCCGTATCCTGAGAAAGCTTTTTGAGGAATGCACCGCTTCTCCGGAGCTCAATGATGAACTCCCGGCTAATTATTCCGATTTCGCTGAAGCGGAAAAGATCGCTGCCATCGGCATGACCACATCGGATTTTTCATCTGACGAGTCGTTTTCGGAATTAAGCAGAGATGGACTGCAGGTTATACGCCTTATCCGGGAAATGCAAAATAATAATGGCAAGCGTGCATGCCACCGGTTTATAATCAGTAACTGCCAGAAAGCATCAGACATACTCCAGCTAATGCAGCTGTTCCTCTGGAGCGACTGGGAAATGGATTCCCTCGACATTGATTTTGTACCGCTGTTCGAAACCATAGATGATTTGAAAGCCGCCGATAAGGTTATGGAAAGTCTTTACCGGCATCCGATTTACAGAAAGCATCTTAAAAGAAGGAAGAACCGGCAGACCATCATGCTGGGCTACTCAGATAGTACCAAAGATGGCGGTTATTTGATGGCTAACTGGTCTATTTATGCTTCTAAAGCCAGCCTGACAAAAACGTCGCGTGAGAATGGTATCGACCTTGCCTTTTTTGACGGCCGTGGGGGGCCGCCGGCCAGGGGCGGTGGTAAAACGCATAATTTCTATGCTTCCTTCGGGCGAGATGTCGCTAATAAACAGATCCAGATCACCGTACAAGGTCAGACTATCAGTTCACAGTTCGGCACTTTAGAGAGTTCGTTCAGTAATATGGAGCAGCTTGTTCATGCCGGAATAAGCTCCGCTTTATATAAGCAGGGCTCTGATACGATGACGAAAAATGAAAGCGATCTTTTTGCACGAATGGCTGAAGTGAGCTATGATTGCTTCATCTCATTAAGAAAGCATCCGCTGTTCCTGAAATTCCTGGAAATTCAAAGCCCTTTGAGGATGTTATCCCAGATCAACATCAGCAGCCGCCCGGTTAAAAGAAATGGTGATACCGAACTAAAACTTGAGGATCTAAGGGCCATCAGCTTCGTGACCGCATGGAGCCAGCTGAAACAAAACGTTCCCGGATTTTATGGCGTAGGATCGGCACTCCAATTCGTCAAGGATAACGATGACTGGGAAACCGCAAAAAGGTTCTACAAGGAGAACGGCTTCTTCAAAACGGCCATAGACAATTGTATGATGTCCATGAGTAAGTCTGATTTTAGACTGACGGCTTACCTGGAAAAGGATGCAACTTTCGGCGTCTTCTGGAAAATGTTAAAGGAAGAATTTGAACTGACAAAAAAATTAGTTCTTGAGCTTACTGGCACAAAGGTGCTCATGGAGAAATATCCTGTGGCAAGGCAGTCTATCTCCGTTCGGGAAAAAATAACGCTGCCGCTGGTAATCATTCAGCGCTACGCTATTATCAAAGGGCTGGATCCTCAAACTACCGAAGAACAGAAAACAGTCTTCGACAAGTTAATACTAAGAACCTTATACGGGATAGTAAATGCAGCGAGAAATTCAGTGTAGCTGTCAGGTATCAGGCATGAGGTTTCAGGGTTTGGCTATCAGGTTTCAGGTATCAGCTGTCAGGTATCAGGTATCAGCTTTTTAGATTAGATTAGATTTTTTTTCCAACCTCCCTAAACCCATAAACCTATAATCCCATAAACCTTTCCTTACATCTTCAGGTACGGATCAGCTCCTTCTGCCGGAAGATCTGCACTGTAATGAAATTTCAGTTTTTCAGCGGTAATCTGGGTGATATCCAGGATGACTGAGGTACCGCTTTTACTGTTAGGAGCTGGGACAGCCAATTCGCCATGCTCAGGAATATTATAGAGGGTCACGTATTCCGTTTTGAAGGTCTGGCCCCGTTTAATATACCTGACCGATACCTTGACCGTATCAAGAGGAAAGCCGGTTTGATTCTTAACAATCGCCTGCAAGTGGCGAATGCCACCAAACTTGCTATAGTATCTGAAGGCGTTATGGCTCACTTTAATGAACTCGGACCAGCGGTTTCTAATGTGGGTATTCGCTGTATCGACTTTGGAAGCCGGGGATTCCGCCGCCTGTTGCACAATCTTTTTCACAGGTGCAGATGCCAGCTTTACTGGTGCAGGCGCGGGTTCTGAGGATTGCTGCTTGTGAACAACCATCTTGCCGTCCTGCTTGTAATAATACAGGGCACCGTTTAAAATCAGGAGTACCACAGCTGCACACTGCATAAATGTGATCCGCTTACGCGTCTTTGGCTCGGAGATGGCATCGGCGGAGAAAACATACTTTGGACCGACATGCTTTTTAAAGTGCAAAGGTACACCCGTTTCATTCAGTAAAGATTTGAGCTCCTCAATCTTACAGGCAGGTATCCATCTTCCTCCTTCCGTGCGAAGTAATGTTTCCGGATTGACGCCTTTTTTTCTTAATTCCTCAATTGAAAAAGGGCCTTCTTTGCCACCCGGTGTTTGAATGTAATATGTGATCATTCCTAGTAGCTAACAGAGCCTGAGCCTTTATACGCAATTAAAAGCATTTAGGTTATAGGTAAATTACTTTCCAGATTTATGGTAAATTAGCAAAATTAAATAAAGATTACCGTCATTATGAATCTCAGAAACCTGGCAATTGTGCTCCTGTTCAGTTCAACTCTAAGCGGCTGTTTTAGCCAGCGCGCCAGCAACGTGGTCAGATCGGGAAACCCGGTGTTTGAAGGCTGGTACGCTGACCCCGAAGCTGTCGTATTCAGGGAGAAGTACTATATATATCCCACCTATTCGGCACCTTATGAGAAACAGGTTTTCCTCGACGCTTTTTCCTCGAAGGATTTGGTTAACTGGGAAAAACACAGCCGTATTGTCGATACTGCCTCGATACGCTGGGCAAAAAAAGCGGTATGGGCACCATCAATTACTGAAAAGGACGGGCGGTATTACCTGTTCTTCGGTGCGAATGATATCCAGAACGATCAGGAGCATGGAGGAATCGGTGTTGCCGTATCCGATAATCCGGAAGGACCTTTTAAAGACCACCTTGGTAAGCCGCTTATTGATAAATTCCATAATGGCGCCCAGCCTATAGACCAGTTTGTGTTTAAGGACAAGGACGGGCAATACTATCTTATTTATGGCGGTTGGCGGCACTGTAATATTGCCCGTCTCAATAGCGATTTCACTGGATTTCTACCCTTCTCCGATGGTACTGTCTTCAAGGAGATCACCCCCGACAAGTATGTGGAGGGTCCCTTTATGTTCATCAGAAATGGAAAATATTATTTTATGTGGTCTGAAGGGGGCTGGACAGGACCGGACTATTCGGTTGCCTATGCCATAGCAGACTCACCGCTCGGCCCCTTTAAGAGGGCAGGTAAGATCCTTCAGCAAAATAGCACGGTAGCGACCGGCGCAGGCCATCATTCGGTAATTCATCATTCCGCAAAAGACCGCTGGTATATGGTGTATCACCGCAGACCGCTCGGGCAAACAGACAGAAATCACCGGGTAACCTGTATTGATGAAATGAAGTTCAAAGGTGATTCCATTCTTCCTGTAAAGATCACTTTTGAAGGGGTGGAGAAGGATAAGTTATGAGTTGGTGTTATTAGCTGGGAGTTGGGAGTTGGGAGTTATGAGTATTAAGTAATAAGTGGTAAGTAATAAGTGGTAAGTAATAGGAAGGCCCTTCCTTAGGTCTGGTAAGGGATTGGTTAAGGTCAAGTCCATTAAAACATGGACTTGAGTCGAAGATGGTATGAAGGAGAATGCTGGAAGGAATAGTCAAATCATGTTCCTTAACTCAAATGATCATGCGAGGGCATAATGCCAGGCACTGACATTTACATCCACCAATTAGCAAATTGCCGAATTAGCATATTAGCACATTACCGAATTAACCTGCCAGTTCAATAATATCCCGGCCTTCAACAGTGCTTTTCCGGAACCCCTTTTTTGTAACGGTAATCATGGCCAGACCCAATTCTTTCAAGGTGCAGAAGCCATTGGGATAAAGAGCCCGCCCTATGGGATAAAGCCAGGTGATATAGCGATAAAAGGATTTCGCATTCTTCAGGCCTTCGGTTGGCCTCATAAAGCCCGGACGAAAATTATACACCTGTCTGAAAGGTAGTTCCATCAGATCGTTTTCAGTTTTACCCTTCACTCTTGCCCATGTCTGCCGTTCCCTCTCCGTGCTGTCAGTTCCGGCACCGGAAACATAGCAGAATGTCATAGCGGGATTCAGCCTGCTCAATGTTTGGGCTACATGCATCGTCAGGGTATAGGTCAGTTCGTAATAGGTCTCTGGTTTAACGCCTATCGAGGATACTCCCAAGCAAAAAAAGCAGGCATTATAACCTTCGATCCTATCTTCAATCAATGAAAGATCAAAAAAATTACTGTGAATGATCTCTGTGAGCTTTGGATGATTTACACCTCCTGGTTTCCGATTGATCACCAGCACTGACTCAACATCAGGATGCAGAAGGCATTCATGCATGACACCTTCTCCTACCATTCCTGTGGCACCGGTTATTATGACTCTGATCTTCGTTTCCAATTCGCTCATTATTCCTCGTGAAATTACTAATAATCAAGGAGATGTTCCATCAGCATATTGCCCTGCGGTTTCGTAAGGTTATTGTAAACTAAACTAATAGTGGTGTTTTATTTCACTATGGCGTATCTTTGCCCCCCGAAAATACGTATGGCTCTATCAGTAAACTCATCTGTTTTTGGGTTTTAACATTTACATGAGGTTCGAAAAACGATTTTATATTCTTCTGCTAATACTCTGCTGTAATCTAAGTTTCAGCTTTGCATCCGTAAAGGATTTGCCTCTTGCTAAAGAAGGGATCCTGGATCTCAGAAATCGATCCTTCGAAAATAAGGTCGCTCTCGATGGCGAATGGGAATTTTACTGGAAACAGCTTTTAAACCCCGGGGATAAAGCTCTTGCGGGTCGGGAAATTGTCAGATTTCCGTTCAGATGGGATGGCCAGGTTATTAATGGCGAAAAGCTTCCCTCATTCGGTTATGCAACTTACAAGCTCAGGATATTTTTACCTTCGAAAAGCGAATCTTTACTTCTTGCCCTTCCTGATGTTTATTCTGCAAGCAGCCTGTTCATAAATGGTAAACTGGTGGCAACAAATGGCAGGGTGGCAACAAATGAAAAGGATTTTGTTCCACACTGGGAATATAAAATGGTTGCGTTGCCGGAAGGAAAAGATACTTTGGACGTTATTCTCCAGATCTCCAATTTCACTCACAGTAAAGGGGGCATAAAAAAGTCGGTCGAGATAGGCAGTCAGAAAATGATGGAGTTGAGCCGGAAGCGTGATGAGGCAATTGACTTGATACTTACGGGCTGCTTGTTTATGGGCGGCTTCTTCTTTTTGGGTCTCTACCTCCTTGGTAACCGGGATAACGCCATCCTTTACTTTGCCTTGTTTTCAATGATCTACAGTTACCGCGTCGCGGGAATAGATAATTATGTATTACACTCCATCATGCCTGATATCCCCTGGTCCATCACCGTCCACATGGAGTATATCAGCCTGTTTATGGGAATCTGTTTTTTTGCCAGGTATTCCTTGTCTTTGTACCCGCAGGTAGTTAGCAAACGGATTATAGACATCATCAGCATCGTTTGTATAACTTTTGCAGTAGTAACCCTGCTACTGCCGCCGATATTTTTCACCCGCCTGGTCAATCCCTTTTTATTTGTTGCTATTTTTTGCCTGGTTTACACGCCCTACGTTTATATTCTTGCTTATCGTAGAAAGAGTCCGGGATCTTTCTATTCTTTACTCAGTTCCTTCGCGTTAATTGCCGTTTTTGCTGTTTCCTTATTTTATTACTGGGGGATTCTTGCTCCTTACCGGATCTCTACATTTATAGCATATGTCGGGTTCTTCTTCCTGCAGTCACTGGTATTGTCACACAGAGTCTCATTTGTATTGAACAGAGCCAGAGAAGAAGCCGAACAGGGTCTGATTGCCAAGAGCGACTTTTTAAGCACCATGAGTCATGAGATCCGGACACCACTGAACTCGGTGATCGGCATGAGCCATCTGCTACTAAAAAACAATCCCCGTCCCGACCAGATAGAGAAGCTGGAAGTGATGCTGTTTTCGGCAAATAACCTGCTTTCAATCGTTAACGACGTATTGGATTACAACAAGATTGAGGCGGGAAAAATCACGTTTGAAAAGATTGAGATGGATCTTGCTTCCATCACGAGAAATATCGTTAAAGCCTTACAGATATCTGCGGAAGATAAAGGCATCGATCTGAAATTGCAGGTGGATACTGCCTTGAAGAACAAGGTTTTGGGTGATCCGACCCGCGTTTCCCAGGTTATCACGAACCTGGTACACAACGCAATCAAATTCACCCAGGCAGGTTACGTACAGGTAGGTATTGAAGTAACGGGACAAACCGATCAGCATATCACAGCGCGGATCGAAGTAAAAGATACCGGTATAGGGATTTCGGCAGATAAGCAAAAGATCATTTTCGAACGCTTTACACAGGCAGATTCGTCTACTTCCCGCGGGTTTGGGGGTACAGGCTTAGGCCTTGCGATAAGCAAAAAGATACTGGAACTGCAGAATTCAGCCTTATGTCTTGATAGTGAAGAAGGAACCGGCTCCACCTTCTATTTCATTCAAACGTTTGAGAAAAGCATTAAAACGATCGAGCAGAAAGAACATGAGGACAGCCTGCCAAAAGAAGAAAATAAACCACTCACGGGCATTTCGGTTCTTCTGGTTGAAGATAATGCCATGAATGTGATGGTGGCCCAGTCATTCCTGCAGCGATGGGGCGCCACTATTGACGTTGCCGTAAACGGGCAGGAAGCGCTGGACAAAATTGACACATCCCGGCATAGGTTAGTGTTGATGGATCTGCACATGCCGGTAATGGATGGTTATGAGGCCACCCGCCAGATGCGTGCAAATAACGTCACTATACCCATTGTGGCGCTCACCGCTGATCTGCCCAGGGAAATAGAAGCTGAAGTCAGGGAAACCGGGATAGATGATATCGTTGTAAAACCATTTTTACCGGACGAGCTGTACCGTAAGGTGCTTCATCACGTTAATTCGAAATAACAGTATTGCACTGTCTGTCCGGCCAGGCAGCAGACCGGATTATCATTCGGGTGTTTTCTTATATTTATGGCTGTTCCAATAAATATATTCAAGCTCCGTGTATGAAAATCATCTTTAGCACACTTTTAGTTCTATTGACTTTTACCCAGGCATTTGCGCAGCAACCCGTCCGGATAGCCATTGCCGGCCTGAGCCATGGCCATGTTGACTGGATATTCAATCGCAGGGATAAAAAAGATGTTATTCTGGCCGGAATCTATGAACCCAACAAGGCACTGGCTGAGAAATACGCTGCAAGATACAAAGTGGATAAAGCCCTTTTCTTTACAGACCTGGGCAGGATGCTGGAAGAGGTCAAGCCGCAGGCGGTTTCTGCCTTCGGACCTACAAACGAACATATTAATATTGTAAGGGCCTGCGCCCCGCTTAAGATTCATGTCATGGTCGAAAAGCCATTGGCGACGACTTTTGCTGATGCCCGGGAGATCCAATCACTTGCAGCAAAACACGGAACGCAGGTATTAACAAATTTTGAAACGTCCTGGTATGCGAGTAATCAGCATTTGAATGACTTGTCTAAAACGGGCAGGCTTGGTGAAATTCGAAAAGTGCTGGTTAACGATGGACATCAGGGGCCGAAGGAGATCGGTGTGAGCAGTGAATTCCTGGAGATCCTTACTGATCCCGTAAAAAATGGGGGCGGAGCCTTAACGGATTTCGGATGTTATGGAGCTAACCTCATGACCTGGCTTATGAATGGTGAAAGACCCCTTTCTGTCACCGCAGTGACCCATCAAAATAAGCCCGCTATTTATAAGCGGGTCGATGATGAGACGACCATCATCCTTCAATATTCCAAAGCACAGTGTATAATCCAGGCGTCTTGGAACTGGACCTTTTCGCGCAAGGACATGGAAGTGTATGGAACGAAGGGTTACGCAATAGCAGCAGACGGAACGACGGTGCGTCAGCGTCTGGAAGAAAGATCCCCTGAACAGCTCGTTAAGCTTGATCCGAGATCTGAACCCTATAACGATCCCTTCTCATACCTCGCCGCGGTTATAAGCGGCAGAGTTCGGCCTGAGCAGAACGATCAATATGGACTACCAGTAAATGTGCTTGTCGTCGAAATTCTTGAAGCCGCGAGGGAATCGGCAAAACAAAACAAGACAATATTTTTGCAGGGATCGTAACATGTGATAATTTTAGCTGGTTGACAGTTAAAACATTGTATTATCATTCATCGAGTGTTTCGGAATCACCTGCAGCACATCCCAGTGCTCAATGATCTTCCCATTCTCATCGAACCGGAATATATCAATTCCTGCATAATCCTTATCTCCCGGCCAGTGCTGAAAACAATGTAATACAACTAAATCCCTTTCCCCTATTACTTTTTTAAACTCCACTTTTTTGCCAGGGTATTCTTCAGCCATCCTGTTAAAGTAGTCTATAAAGGCCTGCTTTCCATCGCCGACATGGGGATTATGCTGCGTGTAGTTGATCCCTGTATACAGGTCGATGGCTTCAGTGGGCTTACATTGATTAAACATTAGATCATAGAATGCTACTGCATTCTGTTTGTTCAGGGCTACCATTCGCTATTGTTTAAGTACAGTCAAATTATTCAATAAAAACTGCATGAACAAGTACCTTAGGGTCCCAACAGGACAATAAACGAAACCTGATGTTGAATTAAGCAGTAAAACAGGCAAAACCTAAGGGAGCTGCGATATATTTCCATTGCTTGCTCCCGGAATTATACTAGATTCAATTAATAATTTGCGTTGTTTTTAATCCTCGAACCGAACAGCATACTCCCTATATGATCAAATTAGAATATTTCACTGCGGATGATTTCCCAAAACTGATAGAATGGATAAGTGATGAAGAATTATTGCTGAACTGGGCGGGCTCCGCTTTTCGTTTCCCCCTGACTGATGATAAGTTAAACTGGTACATAAAAGGGGCAAATAACTTCGATGAGTCCGACACGTTGATCTATAAGGCAGTGGATACAAGTACCGGCCTGACGGTAGGGCATATCTCTTTGACGGCTGTAAACCGGTCGAACCGATCAGCCCGTATCACAAGGGTGATCGTAGGTAATCCGGCCGAGCGGGGAAAGAAAATTGGCGAGCAGATGATCAAGGCAATCATGCATACCGGTTTTAAGGAACTTAAGCTGCATCGTATGAGTCTCGGTGTTTATGATTTCAACGAGCCTGCTATTCGTTGCTATAAAAAGTGCGGGTTTAATGTGGATGGGATACTAAGAGATATCAGCCGGCATGGCGATTCATTTTGGAGCATCATGGAAATGAGCATACTGGAAAATGAGTGGTTTGAGAAGTATTCCGGGCAGCAGAGTTTAGCCCCGGTTTCGGAGATAAGCAGCGATTAGTCGCAAAGAAGAATCAACTAACTCATCTGCCGCTAATTAATTAGCTTTTTTCGCGCGCTCGTACTGAACAGGCCATTGAATATCATCTCCTAACTGGCTTGCCGCATGCAGCGGAAAATAAGGATCACGCAATAGTTGCCGTGCAAGGATAATGACATCGGCTTTCTGTGACTGCAGGATGGACTCCGCATGCATTGCATTTGTGATCAGTCCAACCGCGCCGGTTAGTATTCCTGCATCGTGCTTAATACGCTCGGAGAACTCTACCTGGTAACCAGGACCGGTGCTGATCTTCGCATAAGAAACCAGGCCTCCGGAGGAGCAGTCAATCAGGTCAACACCCGTATGCTTTAATAGCCTGCAAAGTTCAATAGATTGTTTAATATCCCAGCCTCCTTCTGCCCAGTCAGTTGCAGAGATCCGCACAAAAAGCGGCAGGTCCTGCGGCCAAACATTCTGAACTGCTTCCAACACTTCCATTAAGAAACGGATCCTGTTCTCAAACGAACCTCCGTAATGATCCTCCCGCTTGTTGCTTAGAGGCGACAGGAACTGATGAATGAGATATCCATGGGCTGCGTGAATTTCAAGAACTTTAAAACCTGCCTCCAATGCTCTTTCGGTAGCTGCTGCAAAGTCAATTGCCATCTGGCGAATCTGTGTATCTGTTAATGCGATGGGAGCTTCATCGTCTTCGCGAAACGGGATAGCACTGGGAGCCAGGGTTTGCCAGCCACCGTCGCTTTTCTTTACAAACTTACCGCCTGACCATGGTGGCAGGGTGCTTGCCTTCCGGCCTGCGTGAGCCAGTTGTATTCCAGCCACGGAGCCGTTCTGATGAATAAATTCCGTTATCCGTTTTAAGCCTGGGATATGCTCGTCTGTCCATAATCCGAGGTCAGAAGCGGAGATCCGCCCCTCCGGCGACACGGCAGTGGCCTCCGCGATGATCAGGGCAGCCCCGCCTATTGCCCGGCTTCCGAGGTGTACCATGTGCCAGTCGTTCGCAAAGCCCTCTTCGCTGGAATATTGACACATCGGCGAAACAACGATGCGGTTCTTTAAATGGAGGCTTTTTATAATGAGGGGCGAGAAGAGTGCAGACATAATCCGGAGCTTGGTCTTTTATAACAGGTACACTCAGCCTATGTTTACAATTTCGGCAGGCGAACCATCAAATGGACACACCTCGGTCATAAATGTGGTAATACTTTTCCTAACACCGATCAGGAGATTAACGTATCAATTAGCAGGTGACTAGTTCTTCCTCCGAAGCTACGACGAGTTCCTTCGGAGCCCTTTGATATCTGATTAATATTAGGGCCAGCGCGGCTCCCGTCACCGCCATTAAAGCGCCAACCAGCTGCGGAGAAGCGTAGCCAAAGCCCATGATAATCGGCAGACCGCCAAGGAAGGCCCCCAGCGCATTGCCGATATTAAAAGCTGCCTGTGTCGCTGCAGCACCCAGCATCTCTGAACCTTCGGCCGTTTTAATCATCAGTACCTGTATAGGTGAGCCGATAGCCATTGAAAGGCTACCCGCAACAAATGTCATTACAAGGGAAAGTATCTGGTTCCCGGAGATGAAATAGATGGTGATCAGGGCTCCTGTCATGCAAAGTAAAAGTATCATACAAGCTTTCACCGGCTGTACCCTGTCAGCAAGCCGCCCGCCAGCGAAGTTTCCGGCAACCATACCCAGACCCGCAAGGATCATGATATAAGGAACCCGGTTAGCGGAGAAGCCTGACACCTCGGTCATTAACGGTGCTATATAACTGATCCAGGCAAATAATCCCCCTGTGCCGATCGCGGTGATAGACAGGATAAGCCACGCCTCCCTGCGTTTAAAGAAACCCAGTTCGGAACGGATATTCCCCGACCGCTTCACCGGCAGTGCTGGAAGCCAAAAATGGATAAATAACAAGGTCACCACGCCTATCAATGCAATAAGTCCGAATGTAAACCGCCACGAAAATTCATGACCGATATAAGTACCGATAGGTACAGAAACTAGGTTTGCAACAGTAAGTCCGGCGAACATTAGGGAGATGGTCTGCGCCACTTTTCCTTTCTCAGCCAGTCTGCTTGCCACAACGGAACCTACACCGAAGAATGCTCCATGCGGCAGTCCGGATAGAAAGCGTGAAATAAGAAGCGTGATATTGTCAGGTGCGAATGCGGAAAATGCATTAAAGACGGTGAACATGACCATCAACGTCCATAATATTTTCTTAGGTGCAAAGTTACTGCTGAAGGCTACCAGCAAAGGCGCTCCGATAACAACCCCGAGTGCATAAGCTGAGATTAGGTATCCGGCTTCCGGAATACTGATATTGAAGTCCCGGGCCACATCCGGAAGCATGCCCATCATCACAAATTCTGTGGTTCCTATACCAAGTCCTCCTAGTGTAAGAGGAAGAATGTTCTTTTTCACCGCTGTCCTTTCTTTTAGAAAAAAGCATTCCCGTAGGTTAAGAGGGAGATGATTTATGTGAATTACTAAAACTCACGAACAAAGATAGTGTATTTTGTACACTATTGGTAAATGCCCTAAAGAAATTAGATTCAAAGTACAGAGGGTAAGTCTAAAGGCCTCGATATCAGGGAATACTTGCGGTCCCTGACCTATTGTCTTTTCACTCCGGCAATGAATTTGGATTGCGTGTGCTGACTGTGAAGTCACACCAAAAGATGAAAAGAACCTGGCCGTCCTGGTAAGTAAAATCCCCGGGAGTGGAAGCTACTACCTCAGCTCAGGCTTTGTACAAGTTTTTACTTTCTATAAACTTCAACACTTCATCCTGAACAAAGAACTTGATATTCTTTCCTTCTTTTACAGACTTGCGAATAAAGGTGGCAGACAATTCCATCAAAGGTGTTTGCGTGAACGATATGGATGGATGATCTTTGAACTCCGGACTATCATATCCAGGGCGCGGGTAGATATGTACGTGGTAATCCCGTAGAATCAGTTCGTAATTTTTCCATTTCTTTAATGAAACGAGATTGTCTGAACCCATGATCAGGCTGAACTGGTGCTCTGGGTACCGTTCGTGAAGGAAAGCCAGGGTGTCTATTGTATAGGAAGGCTGCGGCAGTTTCAATTCCACATCACTCACCCGGAGGTTCTGAGCATCTTCAATAGCCAGCTTAGCCATCTCCAGCCGGTCGTACATGTTGATCAGGTCGCCCTTCTCTTTAAGCGGATTCTGAGGGGAAACTACCAGCCACACCTGGTCCAGATCTGTATGATTAGCCATGTAATTGGCTATGATCAGGTGACCGATATGAACGGGGTTAAAAGAGCCGAAGAATAAACCAATTTTCATTAATTCCGAAATCGGGTAAAAATTTAATTTTTAACAAAGTTCTCGATCATTTCTTCCGCTTCGGCACAAGCTACCGATAAGTCGTAATTCTTCAGGATGATGTCAAACTGGTCTGCGTACTTAAGCTCCTTGTCAGCTTTCTTAAAACGTTCGGCCAGTTTTTCCGCACTATCCGTTCCGCGACCGGTAAGGCGTTCGATCAGTACCTCCAGGGAGGGCGGCTGAACAAAGATTGCCAAAGCCTGGTCGCCAAATTTTTTCTTGAGGTGCAGGCCACCGATTACATCAATATCAAATATTACATGTTTGCCCTGGGACCAGATGCGTTCAATTTCTGAACGAAGCGTACCGTAAAAGGTACCGCTATACACTTCTTCAAATTCTACAAAATCTTTCTGTGCAATCTTGTGTAGGAATTCTTCTTTCGTAATGAAATAGTAGTCCTGTCCATGCACCTCGTCACCACGTTTTTGCCTTGTTGTTGCCGAAATGGAAAATGACAGCTCGGGGAACTTGCGAAGCAGGTGATGTACGATGGTGGTTTTCCCGGCACCCGAAGGAGCTGAAAAGATAATGAGTTTGCCGTCTGCCATGTTTGTTTCTCAATGTAAGTTGTTCATGGCAATAGCCTTCGCTTACCTGCAACTATACCTGGTAAATACCTATAATACGTTTAATAACTGTTCTTTGATCTTCTCGAGTTCTTCCTTCATGCCGACAACGATCTGTTGTATTTTGGCGTCGTTGGCCTTGGAACCCATCGTATTTATCTCCCGGCCTATTTCCTGGGAAATGAAACCAAGCTTCTTTCCATTGGCATCGGTACCCTTCAACGCTTCAATAAAATAATCACAATGACTCTTCAGACGGATCTTCTCCTCAGTTATATCGAGTTTATCAATATAAAAGATGAGTTCCTGCTCAAAGCGATTGTAATCAACATTGTCTTTACCCACAGCTTCTTCCAGGAAATGATTGAGACGTTCCCGGATCTGGGGTATGCGGTTAGGCTCCTGTTCTTCCACCAGTTTCATGCCTTCCAGGATGTTATTAATCCTGAATATCAGGTCCTGCTTTAGAACATTACCCTCATCGATACGAAAGTTCTGAAAGTTCTGAAGCGCTTCCTCAAACGTTTTATAGAGTATCTTCCACTCATCTTCACTCACTGCGTCCGACTCGTATTGTATGACCTCGGGGAAATTTAAGGCCATCTGCAGCAGATTACTCGCGTTATCGCCCAATTCCGAAGCAGCGGACTTTAATTGCTGGTAATACGCTTTCAGAAGATCCTGGTTTATGGTAGCGGTTTTCGCCATCACTTCCGAATGCTCCACATAGATACTAATGTTGACTTTACCACGTTCAATCTGCTTGCTGCAGTCATTGCGAAGTAGAAACTCTTTATCAGAGAAAGCTTTGGGAAGCTTTAAGGCAAGTTCCAGAAACTTGCTGTTTAATGATTTGATCTCAACTGTATATTTTGCCTGTGCAAAATCGTTTGCAGCCAGGCCATAGCCGGTCATTGATTTTATCATCGGGCAAAGATAAGATTTATTGGCAAAACGTCCGGATATGTCTGACGGTCTGATTTAACATATTTTAGCATTTGGTACAAATCGCTTTCCTTAAGTTTGGTCTCTCCCGCGCGACAAATTATTTTTATTGAATGAAACCTGTTCTGACAGCCTTACTGTTTATATCCATCACTTTCCAGGTAAAAGCCCAAGACATGATCAGGGGGGTTCTCTTTGAAAAAGGTTCATCACTACGTGTGGCCAATGCAACAATAACGAATTTAAAGAAAAAGGTTTTTTCCCAGACCGACGGCCTGGGCGCATTCAGTATCAATGCTTCCACAGGTGACACGCTGAAGATCACAAAGGCGGGTTTCATGGAACAAACCGTTGTTATTTCCTCATTTACAGATCTGATCATTCACTTAGCCAGACCTGTCCAATTGTCGGAAGTCAGGGTGACGGGACAGTCCAAAAAACAGGAACTGGATGAGGTTAAAAGGCAATACCGTCGGAAAGGATCCTATTATGCTGGCAAACCGCCTCTCCTTTCCTACATCTTTACCCCCCTGACTGCTTTATACGAGCTGGTCGGCAAAACTCCCGGACAGGCGAGACGCTTTAACAGGTATTATTCAAGAGAAATACAGGAGTCAGAAATTGACCGCCGCTTCAACCCATACACTGTTAAGATCCTGACGGGTTACGAAGGAGCAGACCTGCAGAACTTTGTGCAAACTTACCGCCCGAACTTTGAGCAGGTAATAACCTGGGCAGATTACGATCTTGTAAATTATATTAAAAGGTCTGTTCTAACTTTTGAATCAGCCGGCCGGCCGGCTGCAAGAGCTTTACCTCCTCTTCCCAGGGCCCCCGACCTGCGTGAGAAGATCGTCATTAAGGACTGATCCTTCGTTCTGCAGGATCAGCTTTTCCATAATCTTGTAAACATCCTGCTTCAATACCGGGAGGTCATCCATTGTTAAGCCTTTCACTTGTACCGGTTGAGAAAATATACAGGATATTATACCCGGCCGCAGATCCAATGGCTTGTCGCGCGGAAAAAGCTTACGGGCATTCAAAATGACCATCGGAGCTATGGGCGTTTGTGTATCTATCGCCAGCCTGAACGCGCCATCGTAAAACTCGGTCAGAGGCTGTTCACTGCGGTTCATTGATCCTTCAGGAAAGATGAGAATAGACTGCCCCTGCTTCAGTTGATTGCTAAGCTCAGCTTCGCCCTGCTGACGACTCTCCGGTGATTTGCGGTCGATCATGATCACCAGCCGCCGGTAGATCATTCCAAAGATCGGTACGCGGTTCATCTCTATCTTTCCGAGCGGTTTAAAAGGCAACGGTACCGATACGACCACGGCAACCGAATCGAGGTAGGAATTATGATTACTGACGAAAATATAGGCTTTCTTTTTATCGTAAATATTGCGATTCCTGCTGCGAACGGGCAGAAGTCCCAGTAATGACACCGCCCAACCCCATAGCCTGAGAAAAGCGAATGCGGAAGAATGGCCAGCCTTACTTTTTGAAATATAGCTAATGATCAATATAAAGGGCAGGATGAAGATCATCACCGCCACGAAAACAAATAAACACCAGATCAAATGCAGAACAGCGGCAATTCGTTTGATTGATCTCATCCAGGCTGCAGGAATAAGGCCGGTCAGATGCTTAAAGCTTCGCAGGCCTTTTCGGCAGCAAGCTTTTCGGCGTTCTTTTTATTGTAATCGCGGCCAACGCCACAGATGTCACCATCTACATTCACCTGGATAGTAAAGAGCTTGGCATTCTCTCCTTCTGAGTTCGCTATCACTTCAAACGATACATCCTTACCGTGTCGCTGGCACCATTCAATAAGCTTGCTCTTGAAATTGGTTTCCGTCAGCTCCAGTTGATGGATATCAACGTGCGGTCTTATAATGTGGTTGATAAGGAATTCGCGGGTAAAGTTGTAACCCCGGTCCAGGAACACAGCGCCGATTAGTGCTTCGAAGGCATCACCTAAAAGAGACCCCTGTTTATTCGGGAAGTGAATCATCCTATTGTCAAACTCGATCAGCTCATCCAGGCCCAGGCGCTTTGAGAGCTGGTTGAGATTCGACCGGCTCACTATTTTCGATCGCATCTCAGTTAAAAAGCCTTCCTCGCGATAAGGATAGCGCTTAAAAAGCACCTCAGCCACTACCGATCCTAAAATGGCATCACCCAGGAATTCGAGGCGCTCATTACTGTTCTTCGAACCGTTTTTTGTTTGTGTGGCTATCGACCGATGTCTGAAAGCCATGCGATACAAACTCAGATTCCCCGGAACGAAGCCTAACAGATTTTTTAATGATTTTATATAGGCCCGGTGCGGCGATAAATACAGCTTATACAGTCTCGAGACGGGCATATGGGTTTTTGGAGGACAGTTTTAACTAAGATAGCTTTTCATCAATCCAAAAACAAGAGGGCATTCCGGGGATTATTCTTCGTATTTCTTGAAAATAACAGAGGCATTGTGCCCGCCGAAACCAAATGTATTACTCTGCGCCGCTCTTACCACGCGTTTCTGAGCCTTGTTAAAAGTCAGATTCAGCCTAGGATCTACCTTAGGATCGTCCGTGAAGTGGTTGATGGTCGGAGGGATAATATCATTCTGAACCGCAAGTATCGATGCGATAGCTTCAATCGCGCCGGCAGCACCCAGCAGGTGGCCAGTCATTGATTTGGTAGAGCTGATATTCAGGCGGTAAGCATCTTCGCCATAAAGCTCTACGATCGCTTTCGACTCACTGATATCTCCGAGCGGAGTCGAAGTTCCGTGCACGTTGATGTAGTCAATGTCAGCAGTGGTCATGTTCGCATCTCTCAATGCATTGGTCATAACCAGGCGGGCGCCCAGTCCTTCCGGATGTGGTGCTGTAATGTGATTGGCATCCGCGCTCATCCCACCGCCGATAAGTTCAGCATAAATCTTTGCGCCGCGGGCCTTTGCATGTTCAAGTTCTTCCAGGATAATGGTACCGGCTCCTTCTCCTGCAACAAAACCATCGCGGTCATTGTCGAACGGGCGTGAAGCAGTTTTCGGATCATCATTACGGGTTGACAGGGCATGCATCGCATTAAATCCGCCCATTCCGGCTTCATTAATGATCGCTTCGGAACCTCCCGACACGATAATGTCCGCCATACCCAAACGGATATAGTTGAACGAATCGATCAGGGCGTTGGTTGAAGAAGCGCAGGCTGAAACGGTTGAAAAGTTGGGACCCCTTAAACCGTATTTGATTGAGATATGACCCGGAGCGATGTCCAGGATCATTTTAGGTATGAAGAACGGGTTAAAACGTGGTGTGCCATCGCCTTTAGCGTAATTGGTTACCTCGTCAAGGAAAGTTTTTAAACCTCCGATACCCGAACCCCAGATAACACCAATCCTGTTGGTGTCAAATTTTTCGAAATCAAGGCCGGCATCCTTTACTGCCTCATCGGTTGATGCCAGTGCATAATGTACAAACGGATCTAACTTGCGGGCCTCCTTCTTATCCATGAATTCTTCAGGATCGAAGTTCTTTACCTCGCAAGCAAACTTCGTCTTGAAGTTTGTCGTGTCATACTTTGTGATAGGAGCAGCGCCGCTTACCCCGTTGATTAAGCTATCCCAGAATTCAGGGACAGTATTTCCAATCGGAGTAAGCGCACCTAGTCCCGTTACAACAACTCTTTTTAGCTCCATTTATTTGAGGTGACGTAAATTATTTTACGTTTTTTTCTAAATAAGCAATAGCTTGACCAACTGTACCGATGGTTTCGGCCTGGTCATCAGGAATGGCTACGTTAAATTCCTTTTCAAACTCCATGATTAACTCCACGGTGTCTAATGAATCAGCACCAAGATCATTTGTGAAAGATGCCTCCGGTGTAACTTCGCTCTCGTCTACACCTAATTTTTCAACGATAATTGCTTTAACTCTTGAAGCGATATCAGACATGGTTTTATGTTTTTAATGTTTAAATAATTCGTTGCAAAGAAAAATAAATTCTGGCAATATTCAAACCTTTTTGTTTGATGCCGTAGATATCATACAATTTACATCGGAAAGCGTTTTACTTTTGTAATTTTACTTTTAATTTATTTTGAATCGGACGACTCTAAAATACGAATTAGACCTTGATTTTGTGCTGATTGCCATTACATCACCACTCAAGGACTATCGCCTGTGTTTCAAGATCAACAAAGAATTGCAGATTGATCTAAACCGTCTGGACGATTTAGAGTTAATCTTACATGCCGGATCTCAACCCGGGTATTTTAGCAGGTATTGGTTTACCGACCCCCATAATGAGATCGAGTTTAACCTTCTGGCCAATAAGGGCACAGAGGGCTTCCTGATCCCGGAAATGAAAAAGGTGGATTTCTTTTTACTTATCCGCAATTATATCGACAGCGACGAGCTGAAGGCGCTTATTGCAGGCTTAAACCGGATACCGGAAGTATTGGTGGCCGCAGAAGTTGACCCCCGCAAGCTGAAATCTAAAGAAAATCTTATAATTTAGCCACTTGGTGTAACTTATACACCGATTATGTTCGTTAAACAATTTCATTAAAAGATAAAAACAATATGGTTCACAACAGAACTAAGATCGTAGCTACTCTCGGTCCGGCATCCTCCAAGAAAGAAGTTCTCCTTGCCATGATCAAGGCTGGTGTAGATGTTTGCAGGTTAAATTTCTCACACGGCAGCCAGGCCGATCATCAGCAGGTCATAGACGTAATTCGCGAGATCAATAAAAAGTATAAGACTAATGTGGGCATCCTGGCAGATTTGCAGGGTCCGAAAATCCGTATAGGCCTGGTTAAGGACGGCGGGATCAATCTTGTTAGCGGTCATAGAATAGAGATAACGACGCATGAGCTTATCGGCGACGAAAAGCAGATCTATATTACTTACCAAAGTTTTCCTAAAGATGTCAGGGCTGGCGAGATCATTCTCCTCGATGATGGTAAGATCCAGATGCGGGTGCTGGAAACCAATAACAACGATACCGTACTTTGCGAAGTGATATACGGAGGTATTCTTACTTCCCGCAAAGGGGTAAACCTTCCGAACACAAAAGTTTCTATCCCCAGCCTTACCGAAGAAGATCTGACCAACCTGGAGTTTGCCCTTCATAATGATGTTGAATGGATCGGACTATCATTCGTTCGTTCAGCTGAAGATATTATAGAGCTGAAGCGTATCATCGGTCGCAGCGAAAAATCTGCCCGTGTGATTGCCAAGATTGAAAAACCTGAAGCGATCGACAATATCGATGCTATTATTAATGTAAGTGATGCGGTAATGGTTGCCCGTGGTGATCTTGGGGTGGAAATGCCAATGGAGCAGGTTCCTATGCTGCAGAAGATGATCATTAAAAAATGTACCGCAGCTTCAAAGCCGGTGATTGTTGCAACCCAGATGCTTGAAAGCATGATCACATCCGCACGTCCTACAAGGGCTGAGGTAAATGACGTAGCCAACTCCGTACTGGACGGTGCCGACGCGGTGATGCTAAGCGGGGAGACCTCTGTTGGCGAGTATCCTACTATCGTGATCGAGACAATGCAGAAGATCGTTCGCAACGTAGAAGAGAACGAGTATCCATTCAACATACCGAAACAGCTGAATCCGGCTTCCCCGACCTATATGGGCGATGCCGTTTGTGGCTCGGCGGTTTACCTTGCCGAAAAGACCAATGCAGTCGGTGTTATCTCAATGACATCATCGGGTTACACAGCGTTTGAGATCTCCAGTCACCGTCCGAAGGCAAGCACCTTTATCTTTACCAGTAACCGTAACCTGTTAAATACGCTGAGTCTTATTTGGGGAGTACGCGGATTCTTCTATGATAAATTCGAGAGTACAGATAAATCGATCAGCGAGGTTAACAAGATCCTGAAAGCGGAACGTCTTATTCAGCCCGGCGATGTGGTGATTAACACCGCTGCTATCCCGATCGAGAAAAAAGGTAAAACCAATATGATCAAAGTAACCTTGGTCGAGTAACAAATAATCGCCCAGGTTGCAACCCTTATTTATTCCAGGGATCGAAGAGATCCTGATGAATAGATAAGGGTTTTTTTATTTTAAATAAGACCAGCCGGAAGCGGTTCTATGATTTATCAGATGGCAGACGTTTTTTAATTATAGGTAATCCAACACACAAAGCGTTCCTATGGAACGCTGTATCGCTTTGCAATTATTCTACTGACAAAATGTTTCTACGGAACATTTTTTAATATTTTAATTCTTGCTTGTCCTGCCTCGATTTCTAAAGCATTAAGTCAAGCCTGGGATAACGTTCCATAGGAACGTCTCGTAGGTAGAACTGATTCCTTCGCCAGCTATCTCGTTCCATAGGAACGTCTTGTGATTGGCCGCGGTTTCTAGCAACCGATCAAGAACATAATATTGAAAACACCCGTTAGTAACATCCAAATTCACTTAATCCAATAGCTTAATCTTCATTCCTACTGTAAACTAATTTCAGTACAGGACAGTCACAATTTTGCAGCCTTCGAATCGAGATAACTATATGCTAACTATATACTAACTATATGCTAACTATGTCATCACCCGTTCAGAATATAGCTATGACCCTGCTAACATATAGCCAGTATCAGGAATGCCTCATGCCAGTGTCATCTGAATGAATTTTTTACGTTAAAAACGGCCTCCTCGGCAGGTTCTAAAGTATCTTTGTAAAGAGTGATATGTCAGACCGAAATGGCATCATTTTTAAGTTATCCACAGTGTAAAACACTTGTATTGAAACGTTTCGCTAAACAGAAACACTGTAAGGCGACTTTGGAGAAAATAGTGTGGAAAACATAAATTGAGTGGCGATACCTGATGAACTAAATTTGGTTAAAAACCCCCTAATTTTTTCAGGGATCATAAAGAACTTATACTGAATAACATAATATCGAACTAATGGCTAAATCTTCTGCAAACCCCGCGTCAAAAGCTTCCGGAAAAGGTCTGGGCTTTGAGCGCTACTTCACAAAACCCAATGTGAATGTGTACGACCTCTTTAAATATGAAAAGAGAAGTTCAATAATTCGTAACCCTGCGGGCGACGCGGTGTTCGAAATGAACGATGTAGAAGTACCCGCAACATGGAGCCAGGTGGCTACCGATATTTTAGCACAAAAATATTTCCGTAAAGCCGGCGTTCCGAAACCCGACGGTACAACAGGTTCCGAAACCAGCATCAAACAGGTGGCGCACCGTATGGCTGACTGCTGGAGAAAATGGGGAGAGCGTTACAATTATTTCACTACGCCGGAAGATGCGCAGGTATTTTACGATGAGCTTGTTTACACCATTGTTGGACAGCTGGCAGCGCCAAACTCGCCGCAGTGGTTCAATACAGGTCTTCACTCTGCTTACGGCATCACCGGTAAACCACAGGGACACTACTTTGTAAACCCTGATACTGAAAAACTCGAGAAATCAACTTCCGCTTACGAGCGTCCGCAACCGCATGCCTGCTTTATCTTATCCGTGTCTGATGACCTGGTAAATGACGGCGGTATCATGGACCTATGGGTTCGCGAAGCAAGGATCTTCAAATATGGTTCCGGTGTTGGAACAAATTACTCTGCTATCCGCGGCGAGAACGAAAAACTTTCTGGCGGCGGTTACTCTTCCGGCCTGATGTCTTTCCTTAAGATCGGTGACCGGGCTGCCGGTGCAATTAAATCCGGTGGTACCACCCGTCGTGCTGCCAAGATGGTATGCCTGGATATGGACCACCCGGAGATCGACAACTTCGTGAACTGGAAAGTAGAAGAAGAAAAGAAAGTGGCTGCGTTAATTGCTGCCGGTTATTCTTCCGATTACGAAGGCGAGGCTTACCGTACCGTATCTGGTCAGAACTCCAATAACTCCGTGCGTATTCCTAACTCTTTCTTCCATGCGCTCGAGCAGGGTAAGAACTGGGACCTGATAGGCCGTATCAGCGGTAAAGTGGTTAAGTCGATCTCTTCAGAAAAACTTTGGCAGGATATCGCCTTTGCTGCATGGGCTTGTGCCGATCCGGGCGTTCAGTACGATACAACCATCAACGAGTGGCATACATGCCCTGAAGGCGGACGTATCAACGCATCCAACCCATGTTCAGAATATATGTTCCTGGACAATACCGCATGTAACCTTGCCTCTATAAACCTGGCGCATTTCTTCGATCCTCAGACGCTTGTGTTTGACGTAAAAGGATTCGAGCATGCCTGCCGTATCTGGACTGTCGTACTTGAGATCTCTGTATTGATGGCCCAGTTCCCTTCAAAAGAAGTGGCCCAGTTATCATATGACTACCGCACCTTAGGTTTAGGTTATGCTAACTTAGGCTCTATGCTGATGGTTGCCGGTATCCCTTACGACAGTGAGAAAGCCCGCGCTATCGGGGGTTCTATCACCGCCATCATGACCGGTACTGCTTATGCTACTTCTGCGGAAATGGCTAAGGAACTCGGCACATTCAGCGAGTACGAGAAAAATAAGGAACATATGCTGCGTGTAATGCGGAACCACCGTTATGCAGCCTACAATACTGATTCATACGAAGGACTGGAGATCAACCCTCAGGGAATCGACCAGAACAGATGTCCTGACTATTTACTTTCTGCGGCCTGCAATTCATGGGATAAAGCAGTGGAGTTAGGTGAGAAATATGGTTACCGTAATGCTCAGACTACCGTTATTGCTCCAACAGGAACTATCGGCCTGGTAATGGATTGCGATACAACCGGTATCGAGCCAGACTTCGCTTTAGTAAAATTCAAGAAACTTTCAGGTGGTGGCTACTTCAAGATCATCAACCAGGGAGTTCCTTCCGCATTGCGTAACCAGGGTTACAAAGAGCACGAAATAGAAGCTATTGTAAACTACGCGAAGGGTGCCGCAACCTTAAACAAGGCGCCTCATATCAATTTCGACAGCCTTGCTGCGAAAGGATTCACACAGGATGAACTTGAAAAGATCGACAAGTCATTATTGGCTGCCTTCGAGATCGGTTTCGTATTCAACCAGTGGACACTTGGCGAAGATTGCCTGAAACGCTTAGGCTTCAAGCCGGAGCAATACAATTCCCAGGATTTCAACTTCCTGCGTGCTATCGGCTTTACCCGTCAGCAGATCGCGGAAGCAAACGAATATATCTGTGGTACAATGACCATCGAAGGTGCACCTTACTTAAAAGAAGAGCACTACCCGATATTCGACTGTGCCAACAAATGTGGTAACAAAGGCCAACGCTATATCCATGCTACCGGTCACATCCGCATGATGGCTGCTGCTCAGCCTTTCCTTTCAGGAGCTATCTCTAAAACGATCAACCTTCCTAACGAAGCAACAGTTGAAGAGATCAAGGAATGCTATGAATTATCATGGAAACTGGCGTTAAAAGCCAATGCACTTTACCGTGACGGTTGTAAACTGTCTCAGCCACTGTCAACCAAGTCTTCAGATTCTAAAGAGGACAAACTGGATACGGTTGAGGAAGTTTTAGGCGAAGCGGCTAATGTGAAGCTTAGCGACCTGACCCCTGAGCAGGTATTAGAGGCTGCGAGAGCGATCCTGGCCCGTTCAACAGATACTCACTTCAAACGCCAGCTTTCATCTGTTGTTGAGAAGAAAAGCCTGCCTCATCGCAGAGCCGGCTTTACGCAGAAAGCATCTGTGGGCGGACAGACGATCTTCGTACGCACCGGAGAATATGAAGACGGAACATTGGGCGAGATCTTCGTGGATATGCACAAAGAAGGCGCAACGTTCCGCTCGTTGATGAACTGCTTCTCTATTGCAATATCAGTAGGCTTGCAGTACGGTGTTCCATTGGAAGAGTTTGTAGACAAGTTTACATTCACCCGTTTCGAGCCAAGCGGAATGGTTAGTGGTCATAATAACATCAAGAGTGCTACTTCCATCATCGATTATATCTTCCGTATGCTGGGTTATGAGTATTTAGGTCGCGAAGATCTGGTACACGTGATCACGGAACAGAAAGCCGTATTGGGTAACCCACAGATGGCTGATGAAGATGTGAACACCGACGAGAACAACTTTGCGCCTGCTTCTAAAGAGCCTAAGACAGCCGCTGATAAGAAGCTGAAACCAGTATTGGATATTTCAGGCGGCGGTCAGAGTGACGCTCCTGCCTGCGGTAACTGCGGACATATCATGGTACGTTCCGGTACTTGTTACAAATGTCTGAACTGCGGTACGCAGGGTGGATGCTCTTAAGGAGATTTGAGATATTAGATAAGAGATATTAGATAAGCCCTGCCGGAAACGGCGGGGCTTTTTTATTCTACACACTGCAGAGATCATCTGAGATTTCTTTAAGACTCGTATCAGATAAGCGTAGTATCTTGCCGATCTAAATTCTTTAAATCAATGGCCCTTCCTAATATTTTCTCAAAAGAGGTTTCCGAACAAATAATCGACAGGATCAATGCACTCACACCCGATACGCCACGCCTTTGGGGTAAGATGAACGTATCCCAGATGCTGGCCCACTGTAATGTAGCATATGAATTGGTCTATGAGAACAGGCACCCGAAGCCGAATTTCTTTATGAAGTTTATCCTCAAAACGCTGGTAAAAAGCAAGGCGACGAATGACGTTCCATACAAGCCGAGCATGCCGACCGGCCCTGCTTTTATTATTAAGGATGCGAAAGATTTCGAAGCTGAAAAAGCCCGTTTGATCAGCCATATTCTCAAAACCCGGGAACTGGGCGAAACACATTTCGATAAAAAGGAATCCCCTGGATTCGGGAGATTAACGACAGCGGAATGGAATAATATGTTCTACAAGCACCTGGATCATCACCTGAGGCAGTTCGGCGCCTGATATTTCTATTTCACCAGGGAATAAATGATTCCATAGGCTTGCGGCAGACTTGTTTCAACCGGGTTGTCAATTCCGTTAATTGTGACTTTTCCCACTTGATTTGTCGTGGTATTCATCTTGATCCGGAGCGTTTCAGGTGTTTCCGAGCCCGAAAGTTTGAGATAGTAAAGATCGTCCGGAGACCTGTTTATACTTGCGAGGTTAGCAATACTGATCTGGTGAAAGTTAAACTTAGCGCCGTCATTGCCATAACCAAATGGTGGACGGATAAAAAATTCTACTTGCTTTTCCGTTCCATTTCCCTCCCGGTAAAATAACCTGATGTCGTTACGCTGATAGGCACCAGCAACAGCCGCATCAAGTAGGTCAGCGCCGTTCGCAGATCGAATAACGAGACTTAGCAAAGGTGGTGCAGGGCTGCATCCGCAAAGAATGGGGGCTGTCTCTTTTGTGCAGCTCAGGCCGATAAAAATAAATAGGAAGCAAGCGATAAATTTCTTCATAGCGGGAAATTGGAGCATAACAAACTTAACCTTTTTTACTACCGGATAAAAGATTTGTCCGATTCGTTTGACGAGGCGGTTTGCACCTAAACAGGCACATCATCATACTTAAGACTTTCAACCAATTATTCGACGGGGTAGTAAATGTTTGTATAATAGACATTTATTTCAAACGCATTCAAATTTTCATTTGATGAAACTTATTATCGCGCTTCTGGTATAAGTTCATTCAAAATGATCATATGCAAAAATTCTTTACACGAACCCTCCTGTGTTCTTCGCTGCTATTCCTTTTGGGAGGAACTACAGCTTCATACGCCCAGCTAATAGCAGATTCTGTTAAAACAGGTGGCTCACGCAATTATTTGGTGAAGGTCAATCTGCTTGGACTGCCGCTGAACAATTTCTCATTCCAGTTTGAACGGGCGATCGGCGGGAAGACAGCCGTCGGACTGGGTATCCGCTATATGGCTAAATCCGGGATCCCACTTTCAGGAACTGTTGAAGGTTTGGTCGATGATCCGGAAGCATGGAATAACCTGCAGCAATTCAAGACGGGAAATATCGCTTTCACACCGGAAGTCCGGTTCTATATGGGAAAAAGTGTTTTCCGCGGCTTTTATGTTGCTCCTTTCGCCCGCTACTCTAAATATTCAGCCGAACTTCCCGTAAGCTTCGACGTCGGGGACGACGCGGGGAATACGGTAACACAAACGCTTCCCCTGCGAGGTGACATGACCACGATCACAGGCGGTCTCCTTCTAGGCGCGCAGTGGAAATTAAGCAAACTGGTTTATCTCGACTGGAGTATGCTGGGCCCGCAGTACGGAAAATCAAGCGGAAACATTAAAGGTACAAGGAGCCTCTCCGCGGACGAACAAACAGCTTTACGCGAGGAACTGGAGGATCTTGATGACCTTCCCATATTGAATACGTCATCCACTGTCGACAACAACGGGGCTAAGGTAGATTTCAAAGGCCCATGGGCTGGTGTTCGCTCCAGCTTTAGTATTGGCTTCCGGTTCTAAACCGAAGCAGTCCATAATAATAAAAAGTCCGGGTCGCTCTCAGCCCGGACTTTTTATGTTGTGAAGCTTTTTCCCTATAGGCGGATGTCATGCACCTACGGCGCATCGGAAATCTTGGGCCATTTCTACCAACCCTAAGCCTACGTGGCTGTGAAGGTTTCACCTGTTTGAGTCTTACATCATTAGCAAATTGCCAAATCAGCAAACTGACAAATTACCACATTAGCAAATTGCCGAATTAGCAAATTATCTAGTAACTTAAATACCTAAATTCCAATGTTATGAGCAACAGAGTAGTTCATTTTGAGATTCCCTGCGATGATCCGGAAAAGAACATGAAGTTCTTTAGCAAAGTGTTTGGCTGGACTTTCGAGCAATTCGGGAATGAGCCCTATTGGTCCGTAACGACCGGTGACGAAAGTAAGCCGGGCATAAACGGCGGACTTATGAAAAAGCGTGATCCGCAGCAACCAGTAGCTAATTCCATCGAGGTCAGAGATATCGACCGGGCGATGGGGCAAGTGGCAGCGGCAGGCGGAACAATCGTGGTAGAGAAAATGGCCGTACCCTCAATTGGCTGGCTAGCCTATTTCAAGGATCCGGACGGCAATATTCACGGCTTATTCCAGGATGATCCCTCAGCGATTTATGAACCCGGAGTGCAGGCATCTTAAATTGTTGTTGTAGAGACAAGGCATACCTTGTCTCTACAACAACCACCTATCAGATGATGCCGGGGCGCTGACTGTGAAAATCATCACCATGTATATGACGTTCTTTTTCATCGTCGCGGTCCTTCCGGTCACCAGATGATGTCAGATCCTCCCTGTTGACTTCTGTAGTCCTTAAGGATTCCCGAACGGCTTTCTGCTTTTCGTCGACTTCTTTGAACCCGTTGGCATCTTCAATGCGGACCTGCTCACGGAGACGGTTATGCTCTTCAACCTGCCGCTTGACGATACGGCTTCGGGATCTCTCTTCGCCGGTATTCATTTCTGTGCCGCTCGCACCGCTCATTCGGTTAACTTCATTTTCAACCGGGCCAGTATTTAACGAGCCCGCCGGGTTGCTATGGTCAGCAGCGGCATATTCATCGATATCGACGGCGCCGTGATCGTCCAATATGAGGGCGGCAGCATCGGCTTCCTCTTCAGTCAGCGCATGTACCGTTACGACCGTTCCCCTGGACGCTGCTTTGCTGTAACGTGCAACTTCATGCTCATCACTGAACAGGGTCCGGAAAAACCGTTGGATGCGCTCACCAAGGCCCATATGTTTTTCTGACAGGCTCTCGTCACCGTAGTAACTTTCCGATTGGATGGCGATATCTATATGTTCGTGACTGAAGCCATTATTCAGCAGGTGCTGCCTGGCATTTTGAGCATCTGCCGAATTTCTAAAAATTCCAATTACTGTTTGTGCCATGATCCTTTGATTAATTGGTAATAATTGATTCAAAATCCGGTATCTCCCGGATCCGTTTCAGTGTACATTCCTGTTGCTTGCTTCTCTTTCGACAGCATCCGGGCTAGCCGAATTTGTTTAAGAATTCAAGGCGGTATTGGCGGGCGTACACACCATCTGATCTCATTAAAATTGCCTTTCTGACCGACCTGATGAAACAATTAGCCGCTTGTACACTTAAATAAAAGAACTCGCTTCAAAGATTTGTTTTGATTTTTATAAGATTAAACCTGAGGTTTATTGATCCAACCAAACAGACAAAAACTATTAATGACAAAATGAAACGTACCTTAGTCACATTATCCTTTTTCTTCTTTTTCTTAACAGTCCTGGCGGTGAAGACACATGCCCAGGTAAGTACAGGTGCCAGTTCGGCCGAAAAAATATACAAGGAGACAGCCCCTAAGATAAACGCACTCGTTCACACAAAGCTGGATGTCCGCTTTGATTATGCCAAACAGTTCATGTATGGCAAAGCATGGATCACTCTGCAGCCTCATGCCTATGCCAGCGACTCCCTGAGACTGGATGCCAAAGGCATGGATATTAAGAATGTATCCGTTGTTGCGGGAGGCACGTTGAAGCCGTTGAAATTTACATACGACAGTTTGCAGCTGCGTATCATGCTTGACAAGACTTATAAACCTGCTGAAAAGTACGTGGTATTTATTGACTACACGTCCAAGCCTAACCTTTTAAAAGCGAAAGGCAGCGAGGCTATTAATTCAGCCAAAGGCTTGTATTTTATTAATCCGGATAGTGCCGTTGCGGGCAAGCCCGTACAGATCTGGACGCAAGGCGAAACTGAGTCTTCCTCTGCATGGTTCCCGACCATCGATAAGCCTAATCAAAAGACCACTTCGGAGATCAGCATGACGGTTCCGTCCAAATATGTGACACTTTCAAATGGCCGTCTCATCTCGCAGAAAGCCAATGGTAACGCCACACGTACAGATACCTGGAAAATGGAACTTCCGCATGCGCCTTACCTTTTCATGATGGCCGTGGGCGATTTCAGGATCACCCGCGACAAGTGGAAAGACAAAGAAGTAAGCTACTACCTGGAACCGGCCTATGCTCCCTACGCCAGGCAGATCTTCGGTAAGACACCGGAGATGATCGACTTCTTCTCGAAGAAGCTGGGTGTCGATTATCCATGGAATAAATATTCACAGATCGTGGTGCGCGATTATGTAAGCGGGGCGATGGAAAATACGACCGCCACTGTTCATGGCGATTTTGTGCAGCAGACACCCAATGAACTGATCGATGAAAGTGCGGGTGAAGATGTGATTGCGCATGAACTTTTTCATCAATGGTTCGGTGATTATGTAACTGCGGAGAGCTGGAGTAACCTGACGGTAAACGAGTCCTTTGCCAATATAAGCCAGGTGTTGTGGAACGAATATAAGTATGGTAAGGACGCCGGCGATTACGCTAATTATAAGGACCTTCAAAGTTATCTGCAGGTTCCGGGGGAGGCGCAGAAACAACTTGTTCGTTTCAATTACGGCGACAAAGAAGAAATGTTCGATCTTGTTAGTTACCAAAAAGGCGGACGCATTCTGAACATGCTGCGCAATTACCTAACGGATGAAATATTCTACAAGGGCCTGAACATTTACCTGAAGCAGAATGCTTTTAAATCCGGAGAGGCTCATCAGGTGCGCCTGGCAATGGAAGAGGCAAGCGGCAAGGACCTGACCTGGTTCTTCAACCAATGGTATTTCAACAGCGGTCACCCGCAACTTAAGATCGACTATAAATGGGATGCGCAGCAGAAGAAACAAACAGTTTACGTGCAGCAAACCCAGCCGGGGGAGGCATTCAGATTACCGATTGCGATAGATTATTATGCCGGTGGCAAAATGGAACGTCATAATGTATGGATGAACAGCAAGACCGATAGTTTTACTTATGCGTTTGCGCTTAAACCTGACCTGGTGAATGTCGATGGGGATAAGATCCTGCTGGCACAAAAAACTGATGCTAAAACCTTAAATGAATATGTCTTTCAGTACTTCAATGCGCCATTGTACGTAGATCGCACGGAAGCCATTTCAGCTGCGGCAAAGTCCCAGAGCGATGCCGGTGCCCGAAAGGTACTGATCGCGGCTTTGAGAGATAAATATTTCCGTCTGCGGGTAAAGGCAATCAGTGAATTGGACATGAGCAATCCTGAAGTATTGAAGGAAGCAGTACCCGTTCTTTCGGATCTGGCGAAGTCTGACAAATATACACTGGTACAGGCAGCAGCTATCAACGGCCTGGCACAACTTAAGCAAAAGGCAAACCTTCCTGTTTACCAGGCAGCTCTGAAAAGCCCATCTTACGCCGTACAAAGCGCAGCTTTAAGAGCGGTAGCTTTTATAAATCCTTCGGAAGGACTACAACTGGCTAAATCACTGGAAAAGGATAGTAAAGGAGCGTTAAGAAATACCGTTGTAGAGGTTTACAGTGCATTTGGTACTCCAGATGAGACTCAATTCGTGGTCGAACAGTTTGACAACGCATCGGTTTCAGGCAAGTTTCAGATGATGGAAAGCTTTATTGTGTTGTTGGGAAACATGAACGACACCCCTGCATTCAAGACAAATTTTGCGAAGGTCACCAGCCTGATCGATGAATATAAATCGTATGGAATAGGCAAGCAGATGCTTCCGCTGCTAACTATGCTGAAAGATCAGAAGCTGGCAAAAGCGAAGGAAGTACCGGGCATGAAAACCGAGCTGACGGCGCAGAGCGAAATCGTCAGGAAAGTAATTGTCGACATACAGCAGGGTAAATAGTGAGAACTAAATCTTGTTAAAGCAGCCCCGGCAGGTAAAACTGTCGGGGCTGTTTCGTGTTATGTTAATTTGATTACTACTTGTTAATTATCAGTCACTTAACACTCACGAGATGGACTTAGTTAAAAAATTAGAGGATGAGGTGAGCGACAATTCCGTCAATTTGATCAGTCAACAGACAGGGGAAAGTGAAGAAAAGACAAGGGCCGGAATTTTTGCTGCCATACCTGCAGTATTAGCAGGCATCATGAAAAGCGGTGCAGCCGGGGACTCCGGCCTGTTAAGCAGCCTCATACCGGGCAGGCTGACCGGGGACGCCGATATAACCGCCGGCAATTATCCCGACAGCGACTCACTGCTTGAACACGGCGGGTCGATGATGGGAACCTTATTCGGCGAGGATTTAGATTCTGTAGCGAATGCGGTGTCCGACTCGAGCGGCATCAGCCATCAGAAGTCAGAAACCCTGCTGGCTATGGCCGTTCCGGTGATCATGGGGACCATAACCCGCATGATGAGCAGCAGCGGCTGGAGTTTTTCTGACCTGATACGGAAACTCTTTGAAAATAAATCGGCTATAGCCTCGGCTTTGCCGGGCAATCTGAGTTCGACATTTGGACTGGCCTTTTTGCATCCTCCGGAAACGCCGCACGTAACACATACGCATCTTCCTCCACCCGGAAGTCATGCACATCCAGAAATTCCTCCTGTAAGAAACCACGTTACTCCGGCGAAGGAGCTGGACCGCCCTGAGCCTGCGGGTTCCGGTTCGGGATTTCTGAAGTGGCTCTTTCTGCTCATACTGCTGGCCCTGGTGGCCTGGTGGCTTTTGGGCCGCCAGGAAAGCAGGGAATCTTTGGATAAGGTGGGCATAGGTGACTCTGTAAATACCAGCGATACATCTCTAATGGATGATACAGCAGCTGGATCACTGAACGCTGCAGGCGACTGGATCTATGATCTGGGACCTACGATCGACAAGAAACTTCCGGACGGTACAGTGATCAATATCGGGGAGAACTCGGTGGAGAACCGCCTGATCAGTTTTATTGAAGACGACAGCCGCCAGGTGGACAAGACTACGTGGTTTTCTTTCGACCGCCTGTATTTCGAAACAGGAAAAAGTTCATTAAAGCCGGAATCTAAACAGCAGTTGGAGAATATCGTCGCTATTATGAAAGCCTACCCGCAGGTAAAGATCAAGCTGGGCGGCTATACTGACAGCACAGGTGATCCCGCGGCTAATAAGCGTCTTTCCACCGACAGGGCTGTTAACGCAATGAAGGAGCTGAACACCCTTGGCGTGCCTGCCGACCGGATGGAAGCTGAAGGTTATGGTACTGAGCACCCGGTCGCACCGAATGATACACCGGAAGGCCGCGCACAGAATAGGAGGATTGATGTGCGGGTGACTGCGAAGTAGCAGCTTAACAGGTCTTTTACTATTTGAATTTCTTAATTGGCGACCTGTCGGTCTCATATTTTGGCGACGGGTAAGTCGTATAGGCGAATTTGAAATTTCCTACTTCAGTGGCAGGATCGACAAAATCGATACTCAGTCAATACTTTCACCAGAGCCGGTGAAACAGAGATTAGCTATGCGCTGGACAGCCAGGTTAATTCTATCAATAGTGAAAGCCCTTTAAGTCTTACACGATCAGGAGTATGGACAAATTAAGGATCCCCGGAAAGTTTACTATCTTTAAGATCAATATGACTACCCCGTCCACATATTGGAGACCCGCATTTAATTGGTTATTGTCAGTAATACTCCTGACGGGGATATTTTCTTTCTCCGGTTATTCGGGTAATTCGCAAATCTTTACCTCCCGGCCATTTCAGACTGAACTTGTATTTACCGGCAATCCCGGGCAAACCAAACGTGCAGTATCGTTACCAAGAACCCTGGTTTCTACCAGGTCGAAGGCTTCTCCAACAAACTTTGACCAGGTAAGCGCAGCTCTGAATTACAACAGGCGTATAAAAATGGAATTTGATAATCTGTCAGAACAGTTCCGTTTTATTAACACTACTTTTAGCTTCTGCGCGGCACAAAGAACTCCCCATAAGTCAGACGAAGACGACTCTTTTTTAATGGCAGTCTAGTACCTGCATGAAGCCAGACCTGGCTTCTTTAAAGAGTTTAGTATTCGCGGACGCCTTCCAGGCGAAGCATCATTTATTTTATTTATGAAAAGTTTCAAAAAATTATTGAGACTATCCGGGCTTGTGCTCCTGATAGCTCTGGCATGTTTTGGCATAGGCATTATCGGCGGCACCCCAGTCCCTCCTAGAAATAAAAGGGAAGACACCATTGAAATTGTAGTAGAGCTGGTGGAACCAGCTGATACCGAAGACATGGAATTAGTACTGTTTGACAAAACATAACAAAGGAAGCGATATGGTCGGTGTCCCGAAATCCTTATATTAGTGTTTACGGGATCAGTCATCCCACAAAAAAATACAGGATGAGTAAACATATCTATGCCGTTCATCTACTCCCATTAAGACCTGACTTTGCGACAAGCATGACCGATGAGGAGAAGGGTATTATGGGCGAACACATCAGCTATTGGACAGAAAAAATGAACCAGGGTAAGGTCTATGCTTTCGGACCCGTAATGGATCCCAAAGGGGTCTATGGACTGGGTATCATTGCTGCGGATAGTGAAGATGAACTAAAGGAATTTATTGCAAATGACCCGGCCGGCAGAATCAACAGGTATGAATATTTCCAGATGCTGGCGGTTGTGCCGAATATTACACATGGCTAGTCTCATACTCAGATGTCAAAATTGAACGGAACTGTTAAAGACGATAAGGTCACCGGCTTTATCCGGAAACTTGAACCCGGATTTGCGACACTTATTGAGGAGATCCGGCAAGCAATACTGGAGTCTGACGCTGAAATTAGCGAGCAGATAAAATGGAACTCCCCGAGTTTCTTTTACACCGGTGATATGGTGGCTTTCGATCCGAAGGAATATAAACGCGACATCGTGGTGGTCAATGTCCGGAAGAACGAAGCTTTACTCGTATTCCCGACAGGTATTGTGATCGAAGACGAAAACGGCTTACTGGAGGGAAATTACGCCGACGGACGCAGGATCGTAAAGTTTAAAACGCTGGAAGATTTCCGAAACAGGAAAGATGATCTAAAGGCCGTTATCCGAAACTGGCTGGATAAGGTCGAAAAAAGATAATCTATATCAGGATACCAGTCAAAAGCACAAAGAACTTAAAGGAAACAGACTTACCCAATTTAATATGGAAAACCTAAACGGCGGATTCAAATTGATCGGGCTTCAACTGGATAAAAAAACATCCAACGAAGCAGGTCAATCAAGTCATGACTGCGGATCTTTATGGCAGAAATTCGAATCGGAGGATTATTTTAAAAGAGTTCCCGGTAAGTTAACCGATGAGATCTTCGCCGTCTACTTCGATTATGAAGGCGACCATACCAGACCGTTCTCCTATTTCATTGGTTGCCAGGTTGAAGATTCAACAGAAGTTCCTGAAGGCATGAGCAGTTTGAACATCCCGCGAGGTAATTATACCCGGCTTACCACGAACGGCCCAATGCCTGATTGCGTAGCAGATGCATGGGAGGAGATCTGGAAATCGCGAATCGAACGGCGATACAGTTACGACTTCGAGGTCTACGGCGACAAAAGCCGGGACTGGAGCAATGCGGAGGTAGAAATATACTTATCGGTTCGTTAAACGGAAAGCCTTTATTTCGTCCAGAGACTCTTTTTCCTGGAAGTATTCACTCTAATCGTTATATTTATATACAACCTTTTGCCTTCCTATATCTATTCTTTTATTTCTGATAGTGCTGTGATCATTTTCCGGTTAACATGAAGAAACAAAATTACTGGATCCCGCTTTACCATATTTTTCTTCTGGCTGCTATAGCCTTGCTTCCATCATGTTATTCGGTTCGGTTGATCAGCAGGGATGGTATCCCCGAGCCTGATTATACCAACAACTCCCAGGATTTCTATAAGAACAAGCAGGTTCATGTACTGGATACAACCATTCGGCTGAAAGGCCCGGAAGGAGATTTTACAATGATTCAGAACTGCGGTTCCGGCGGGTTTTATTCACTCGAATACCGCAGCACTCTAGGTGGTGTGCTACTCAGCGCAATCACCTTCGGAAAAGTGCGAAAGGTGAAAGTGAAATATGTGTGTCTTAAAGAAGGGAGTTGAATATGGCTACTACCATTAAACAAAGCATCGGCACCTGGGATACTCTTCACGAAAACGGGCCGTTCCCCACCAAAAACCTATTTATCACCAGCCTTGAGTCTGAAGGCAATATTCCGTCGGTGACAGATCGTTATAACGATGCAGCTGAGGAAATACAAAGACTGCTCAGGGAGGCACTGAGCCTGGGACAAGGGTTTCGGGCGATAGGGTCGAGGTGGTCGCTGAATGATATTGCCCACCAAAGGGACAACCTGCATGTGAATGCCAAAATGAACCTTAAGAAAACGATCGCTGCAGACGAAATAGAACCTGGCTCGTCGTTTCAACCGGATTACTTGTTCTTCTTCCAGTGCGGCAACATAATCAAGGAGATGCATAATTTTCTTGCCTCCAAAGGAAAAGCAATGCATACCACGGGAGCAAGCAACGGGCAGACCATCGCGGGTTGCATCTCGACAGGAGTGCATGGCTCGGCACTTAATACCGGTTCGGTACAGGATTGTGTGGTGGGCCTGAACCTCATTATTGGCCCCGATCCGCAGGACAATGTTTATCTTGAAAGGGAATCACAGCCGGTTATGAACGAGCGGTTCGTGCAAAGCATTCATGCCAGACTGATCCGCAGCGACGAGCTCTTCAATGCGGCGCTTGTGGGCCTGGGCTCTTTCGGCTTTATCCATGGCGTGGTGATCGAAACCGAAGACCGTTTCTTATTGAAGCGCTATGTGCGGAAAATAAATAAAGATCTTGCCCTGGAACTGGCTACTACCCTGAACTTCCACGATAGTCTATTTAAAATACCGGGAGAGACCGATGCCGCTGGGCATGGCCTCCTTCCCTATCATTATAAAGTATTCATTAACCCCTATGTGACCGACACGGACTACGTGATAGAGGCCATGTATAAAAAGCCTTTTCAGCAGGGGTATCCGGACCCGATACCAGCCATAAAAAAATCCATTTACCGGGATCTGATCCTGCTGTTCACGAAGATTGCCGAAAGCTGTCAGAATAATATCCCAAAACTGATCAAGTTACTGGAAAAGTCGATCTTGCCGCCGCCGGACCTGGAGATCACCGGAACCCTTGGTGAGATCTTCTGGGATGCCGGTTACCAGGGCCCTGCATATGCATGCTCGGTGGGCATCGATCACCGGGATTCAGGCAGGGCCTTAGATGTACTGGTAAAACTGGCTAAGGAGGAAGGCCCGATACCCGGGATATATGCCATGCGCTTTGTCAAACAGTCGAAGGCTACACTGGCATTTACCAAGTTCCCGGTAACCTGTATGCTGGAGATTGACGGGATCACCTGGACCCCTCATAACAATAAAATGATCAGCCTGCAACGCTTTTCAACGCGGATGATCGAAGTATTGAAAGCGAATAACATTCCTTTCACCCTGCACTGGGGTAAAAATGCTGACTGGTCATTCCCCGGACTGGTTGAGCATATGTACGGCCCGAACGCAGCTGCCTGGAAACAGCAAAGAAGTTCATTGCTGAGCCGACAGCAAGCCGCACTTTTCTCAAACGATTTCCTGGTGAGTACGAAGCTGGATGAGTACGTCGGGAATGTGCCCGTCTGAATTGACGGATTAGTCCGCCATCAGCATTTACCCCATCAGTATCGCAGTTACACGCTGAAAAAAGGAATTCAGGAACCTGATTAATCCAACAATTGCGTAAATTGTATTAAGAATTCCCATCTACTTAGAAAAGCACTCGTTTTTGTGATCTGCCATCAGAGCTAATAATCCTCTACGTTATTTACTTCTCAGGATCAATTGATCTGCATTATCTACACTGTAATTGATATCTCATGTCAACAGATGTTTTCCAATTCATGGTCATTCGCTCACCCAAAAGCAATGACCGGAAAAAAGTACTCTCGAATTATATCAGGGACAATTATAAACTGAGGTATGAAACCGAGGTTAAAATTGTCGATCGCTATCTTGATGCCCGGGATGGCAACTCACCTTACGGAGACCAGATTCCACCATCAGCAATTGGCCGACTTCTGTTTCAGAAGGTTTTCTGTGAACCCAGCGACAACCGGCCGGAGGAAACAAACGATGAGATCATTCAGGCGGTGCTGAACCTGGCAACAACGGGAAGCACTATCAATTGCGAACTGGCCGAAACACTGATCACAATTCAGGACCTGGAAACCAGTCCTTACCTTCAGATGGAGGGGCAGTATCGCCTCCTCCCGCAAAATCTGGAAGCAGTCATCGGCAATGCCCCTCTCATCAATAAGATCAGGTTATTGCTTGAAGATCATCTGGAAGTTTTTAATAAGGATGAACTGATAAAAAGCATTGAAATAATCCTTCAAAAGGACGTAATCTCCTATGTCTTTTCCGGTTCAGGTTATTCTAATGAATATGCACATGCCAGGGCTGATCTTTTTGATGCATTATATGCCTTGTACATTCTCAGACGCCGGGTGCCGGTCAACCTGGAATATATTATCGCAGGTTTGCAAGTCTTAAACGTGCTGGAATGGTTCGCCATCGATGTTTTTAAGAGAGATCCTCTGCTGGTAACAGATCAGCCGCTTCATGATGTTATGCAGATGGTTTCCAAAGGCCTACCCCATGTTCCGCAGTTTATTTCCTCCGCAGCGGATCTTAGAATGTATTTCGAAGCCTTGCCTGTGATCCATCCAATCTTTGCCAGGCTTGCCTGGTATAAAGAGCCTTTCAATGACATTAAGCCGATAGGTATCGGAGACCTGAAGGTGGTTAAGCAAAAGCTATTGGAGTACCTTCCGGGAGATATATCGCACATTCACAATGTTATGAAAGGTGAAGTTAAGGAGCGTTCACATCGTAATCTATCGAAGACAGACGAGGTCTTTTCTTTTTCATCCGAGCAATCTTCAGAAGCTCAGAAGGACACGCAAACGACCGACCGATTCGAGTTGAAACGTGAAGCAAATAGTGTAATTAAATCGGATCTCCAGGTAAATGCAGGAGCAAACGTTACATATAACGGGGGAACAATAGTAGCCGGCATCACGGCTGGCATGAGTTACCAGACATCTTCCGAAAATTCCGAAAAGGTCGCGTCTAACTTTGCCCGGGATGTCATTGAAAAAGCTGTTTCTAAAGTCCAGTCAAAGGCTGCAGAACAACGAAGCATCACCAAAACATTTGAAATTGAAGAGATAAATAAGCACAGCATCACCAATACCCTGGCCGATGCAAAACATGTATCAGGTATTTACAGGTGGGTCGATAAAAAATATAAGTCCCAGGTTTACAATTATGGAAAACGAATGATGTTTGAATTCGTCATACCTGAACCGGCAGCATTCTATGTTCAGTCAAAATTGAAAGCTTACGAAATGTTTCAGCTGGAAAGTCCGGAAAAGCCGGTACTGACACCCCTCAAAATAGTTGATGTCGGATTTGAACCGGAGCAGATAGACCCTGCAAAATACAATCAACTGCGAAAGGAATATGATCTTTCGGATATACCGATGCCGGTAGCCCAAAAGCTCATTGTTCTCACGGAAGAAATAACCGGCGAAACTAACTTTTGGGGAAATAAAGCAGGTGCAATCGCCGACCCGGAGAGGCTGTTTATTAAGACGCATCGCTGCAAAGTAGAGGAGGAGGATGTAAACTATACGATATCCGGCATCTACCTGAACGGCGAAGTCGCATTTCACAGGGAAGATTACAAAGATGATCTTACGCACCCGGCTTATCCTGTCTCCAAGAATTATTTCGACGTTTTCATCAACGGAAAGCTTGCTTATTCCTATGCGGAAGTACCGACTCGATTTGCTCCCGTACCGCCCGGATTTGTCGTTACCCCTATCACGCCAAATCCCAACCTGGAAGGATTCATGAGACCCGCGACCCGCTACTTTTTTGATAACCAAAGAACACACCAGAATCCAAGAATTAATATCGATTCTGAAACCGTGTCCGTCACCGTGGAGGTCCAGGACGGCAAATGGTATAACATTTTCCTGGTAGCTGAGCTATCACTCAATGCGGCAAGCTTGTCTGCCTGGCAGTATAAGGTTTATGAGAAGATCCGAAGCATCAAGCTGGAGCAGGCTCAGGAAGAGTATGAGCAGAATCTCATAACCTTCAATTCGGAAATGGCCGAGTACCGCAACAAACTGGCACAATTAAAATCGCAGACGATCAATGAACTGATACAGGGTAAATCGGAAGCATACAATCGGGAAATTATCAGAACGGAGTTGAAGAAACATTGTATCACTTTATTGGCTAAAGAATTTGATTCCAATAGCGATACCGAGTTGTTAAGCAATTATGCGGCTATTGAGGATCAGGCCATATGGCTTAAATATCAAAAGTTTGATGTGACTGAACTAATTGACGCAACCACAGGTAAAGAAATTGTTGACTGCGGTTTTGTTGAAAAGGACAAAGTAGTAAACTATCCGAAAATAAATATTAACAGTGCCAGGAGAAAGGCCCGATATATCCAGTTCCTGGAACAGGCTTTCGAGTGGCAGCAGATAGCCTATATTTTCTATCCCTATTTCTGGGCAATGGAGACTAAATGGATCGAGATGATGAACAGGGAGGATTTCACCGATTATAATATGTCGGCTTTCCTGAAAGCGGGTTCGGTACGTGTCCTACTGGCCGTGCAACCATCCTACAATGAGGCTGTACTACATTTCCTGGCTACTCGTGAACCATGGGAAGGCGGGCAGGTACCGGTTATCGGCGATCCTCTATTTCTCCCACTGTTTGAAGAGATCCATAAGCAGCAGGATGATCTGGAAGGAGCCACACCTGAAGGTAAACCCTGGGATTTCGTGGTACCTACTTCCCTTGTTTATTTACAGGATAGTTCATCACCACTCCCAACTTTCACCAGTTAAGTTTCGCCCCGCATTGATATCCATGGACAAGCTGACGAGCAATGTCTTAAAAAACCTGAAACAGCTGGCCGTTAACGTTCGATATGACACAACTTCGGCCGTCGCAGCCAGTGCAGTGAGCATCCTGGAAGACAGGAGCGGCGACTATATCCTTACAGATCAGCTGAATTTCAGTGAACTAAATGCCCAGCTGCACAAGGAGCCACTTCCTCTTTCTGCATTCCAGAAAGCGTTCTACAAAAGTGGTAGTGCCATATTTGGCGGTGAAGTTGCGGCATTAACTTTAAATGACTGGTTTTTCAGGCTGGGTCATCCAAGCTGCGCATCCGGAGGCGTACTTTTCAGGGAATGGCTCGAAACCAACCAGGTTAGTTGGTTTGAGGTACAAAACAAGGTCTATATTGCCCCTACTGATATTGCGAACTACGGTTTCGGATTTCTACTGGGCATAGGCAAATCTTTCTCCTACGACCTGGTAAAAGGGATCTATGATCTTGGGGAGGTTGGGCTAAAGCTGGAAAGTCTGGTCAGGAAGACATCGGTGGACTTTGCTGTGGAATTATATCAGGAATTCGCGAAAACCGGGGCTCCTTCAAAAACTGAGAGTTTGTTGAACAAGCTGAACCAGGATATCTTAAATAGCTTCGACCCGACCCGCTATGGCTCGTCATACGGCATCTTGCCGGCAGTGAGCTCCTTTCTTAACTCGTTAAAGGACATCCTCCTTGAACTGTGTGCGGCGCCGCTGATACAGATCAAGAACTCCAGGGAAAAACTCATGACCCTTATTGATGAATTCTATTATAAATTAACCAAGGCTGATGAAGACACACCGGCGGGTGATGCCAATTCAGATGCCCTGATCATATGGGGTAAACTAAAAAAGTATATTACAGGCTACTTCCCGGAAATTTTAAAAAGGCAGGATGAACTTCTTTTTAAGTTCGAGTTTTTTAAAGCGGGCTTGCTTATAGGAAACGAGATCTGCAACATAGCCCAGATTGCCGCAGGCCTGATCCTAAGCCTTTGGAAACTGGGAAAACTGGGAAAACTTTACTTGACGAGTTTGGCACCGAAGGCAAGAGCCATCCTTCTTAGTGCTTTTATTTCCTTCTCGGCAATGGATGCCCGGGCAATAGCTGCGATTCCAATGCTTTCGGCCGCAGGCCCTTCAGCTGCGCTAACGATTGGAAAGGAATTAAACAGAGTTCGAAATATAAGTTCATTATCGATTGCTGAGCAGTTCCCCGGGTTCGCGCTCATCAATCTGAATGAGGCGGTCGTACTAGCTCCCAGGGGCACCATAGCAGCTATTCAAAAGATGACCGACAATGCTGGTACCAACATGATCCTTTTAGGTCTGTTTACCGCTGCTGCCGGAATGGTGGCGGGCATACTGGTGAAGAAAAAACCTGATGAGGATGAACTGGTTGTTTCATTTGATATTTATGATGATAGATTCAGGTTCGTATGGAACAGTCTGATTTTAAGCGGCAAGAAGCCGGCTCTTCAGGATATCATTAAGAGCCTGGCCGGCGGTTCAGTCAAGGCTTCAAATATTGCAGAGGTCACCAGTTACGCGCAGCGGTCGGCCGATAAATTTCTGAAAACCCCCGATGCTAAAATCATATTTAAGAAGTACCCTGCCTATAAAGCGAACGCGAAAGAAAGGGGAAATTTACTATCGAATCTTTCCGTAAAGTTCAACTATCACCTGAGCAACGAATTGCGTGCACTGCTTAAACCCCAGAGGGGAAAATTCATCATACTGATCGATGAGACTTTTGGATCCCTCGCTTCGGGAGTACTAAACAGAAAAAAGTCTATCACGCGTATCGTGCAGGGCAAAAAGGTGACGAAAGATATCGGAGAAATTCTGGATATGACCAAGCGTGAATTCCTGGAAACATACCGGCCTCAGGATTTTAAAAAGGGCTATTTTGATGATCTTTCAGATAAACTCAAGCTGCTGAAAAGTAAGAAGCTTAATGCTTTATATGACGACCTGTTAAAAAAAGAAGCAGTGTTAAAGAAACAAGGGAAAACATTTGATGAGATCGCTGATGAACTGGAAACCCTCACAGAAGATTTCGCTGCTGAACTGGCCAAACATCCGGAAGCGAAAAACATCCTGACAGAGTACATCGGAAAAGTCAGGATCGATGGATTTGTTAAGGACGCCCGGCCGGATTTCATGGTGACATCACTTCTGGAAGGGAATTACGTATTCGATTTTATACACGGTCAGTCCTCGAAAAGTCATTTGACAGGTACTAAATTTTATCACACTGTATCCGAGGTACTCTTCGGCGCAACTATCGAACATGAAGTCGTAGATATAATTTACAAATTCAAGATTTGAGTCAAAGACTGTTTTGATTTAAATCACAGCCAATCATTCAATCGTCCGAATTAAGATTCCAGACAATAACATATTGCCATCAACAGCGTTGTAAGAAGTAAAAAACTATGAATAAAATCTCCGGCTTCACGTTATTAGGCATCCTGGCCATTGCAGCAACTACCTATGTTTATTTCAATCTGATGTTTTCGGACCTGTCGAAAGCCGACCTGTTTGAGGAAGCTCAGATTCCGCACTATCTGTAAGATAAAGCCAAAAATCCCTTCGTATTCCGGCGCATGATTGCTCTGGCCCATCTTAAATGTTCTGATTTGTGTGTTATGGGCGACCTCCTTCGGTGTTGGCAATCAAATAAATCCACTTCCTTCAAACTTTCGATACCTTCGGCATGGTCATATTGTCTGGCCTCCGCAAATATTCCTACAAACTTATGCTCCGCGTTATGATTGTCCGGATATTTGAATATTCGCAGAATGATGCAAGCCGCCATGTCAACCACTTTCCGAAAGATCATCCATATCGATATGGATGCATTCTATGCTTCGGTGGAGCAGCGGGATCACCCGGAATATCGTGGCAAGCCCCTGGTAGTAGGCGGTCTGCCGGAAGGGCGCGGTGGTGTCGTTGCTACCGCAAGCTATGAGGCCCGGAAGTTTGGGATCCGCTCGGCGATGCCATCAAAGCAGGCTTTGCAGCTTTGTCCTGACGCTTTGTTTGTCAGGCCCCGCTTTGACGCCTACAAGGAGGTATCCAGGCAGATCCGTGAGATCTTCAGCCGCTATACCGATCTCATCGAACCCTTATCGCTTGACGAAGCCTATCTCGATGTTACCCATGATAAACTGAATATCGGCTCGGCACTGGAGATTGCCCAGCAGATCAAAGACGCTATCCGGAATGAATTACAGCTGACCGCATCCGCAGGCGTTTCGATCAATAAGTTTGTCGCCAAGATAGCTTCCGATATTAATAAACCTGACGGACTAAAATTTATCGGCCCTTCTGCTATTGAAGCCTTTATGGAAAACCTCCCCGTCGGCAAGTTCCATGGTGTCGGCAAGGTGACTGCTGAAAAAATGAAGAAGATGGGCCTGCACACCGGTGCGGACCTGAAACAACTTTCGGAGGATGAACTTGTCCGTAGCTTCGGAAAAACGGGTCACTTCTATTACAGGATAGTCAGGGGAATCGATGAGCGGGAGGTACAGCCGCACCGCGAAACCAAATCACTGGCTGCCGAAGACACTTTCGCTGCCGACCTGACGACAATAGAGGAAATGGAAGCCCAGCTCGACAGGATAGCTGTCCTTGTCTATAACCGCCTGGAGAAACATAATTTAAAAGGGCGCACCATCACCCTGAAAATTAAATACAGCGATTTTAAGCAGATCACCCGCAATAGATCCTTTGCTGCGCCGGTTGCAGACCTCGAGACGATCACAACAACTGCCAAACAGCTGCTGTCAGCCACTTCTCCGGGAGAAAGTAAGATCCGGCTATTAGGCATTTCTATGTCAAACTTCGGGGAAGTAGTGACAAGGCAGAAGGTCGAAAAGATCAGCGCACAGCTAAAGCTGTTTTAGTAGGAAGTTCGCTGAATAAAGTCGACCGATCCCAATGGACAAGCATTAAAGAACCGTTTAACTTCTCAAATTTCAACTACCGTTTCTTACTGTCAGTACTTACTTGTCGGTTCTAGTAGGTTGTTGTAGTGATGATGATCAGGCTGGCTGTGGTATCTCATTAAAACACAGAGTGCTTTTATTTAGTTCATGTTCGACATGGGTATACAAGTCTGTCTTAATTACTGCTTTAACCGAGCGAAATTATTTAGCGCCGTAAAGGACAGTAAAGATTGTGATTGCTTTTAAAAAATGACCTTCAAATGAAAGCTTCGGATTGATTAACCGGAACCGGTTCATCAAGAAATGCGTTTTTCCAAGAGTTTGATTCCCACTATTTTAACAACCTTTTCATATAATGAGCGTACAAATCTTCATAGTTCAACAAATTGGAACGGGTAGTCAGCGGAGAAATGAATTTCAAAAATGATAACAAATTAAATAAGCCAGATACGGTCTGTATCCTGAGTGTTATCATCATCCCAATCAGGATCATCGCACGATGGCTGTTTAATATCGGGTTACCCAAATCCTATTACAACCAATGGCATAGTATCCGGGTAAGACCAGGATTATTCCTATCAGAAGTCACGTTGTCTATGACTAATTATTCAAAAAGGAAAGCAGTCCGGGGGAGAATTTCTCCAACCGCAGTTCCCCTGGTCCCGGCTGAAAGCCTGTTCCATAGTATACAAATATCTACTACACATAATGAGTTTCTTAAGTAAAGGAAAAATATTTAATGATGGATTTTTTTCCAGTTTTAACATTTCAATCTTCTTTTTTTCCTTGCTGGTTCTTGCAAACCTGGTTCGCCAGATAGTTATTCCCGGCAACCCGGTTTCTGATGTTATCCCGGCTTCGCAGGCTGTTTGTTTTTTCTTAACCGCCATCTGGATTCTCACAAAGCGCTTAAAAAATAACCTGGTCTTTACTATTCTAAGGCATGCAATCCCATTCGGGATCCTGTTTATTACATATCATTACCTGCAGGCTTATCCTTCCCGATTAACTACAGTTAATGAACTATTTCGCAGTGACCGACCTCTTGCAAACCCTGTTGTGCTTTTCAATTTCGCACTTGTATTCACTGCCATAATTATCAGGACCTACCTGAAGGCGATAAACATATTTCAGGGAATTGTTCTTGCTGCGATCTATATCAGCCTTATTTGTGTTACAGGTTTCATTCTGCATATGGAACTGATTACTTCCATCAGCCAAAGTCTGCCGGGAGTGATCGGAAACATCTTCTTTATTGTTATTGCGGTCAACCTGCTGTTTATTTACCGGCATGAGGGCATTCTTAAGTCAATGTTTTCCAATGCGCTGGGAGGGCAGTTAGCAAGAAAGGCCCTTCCATATATGATTGTCGTTCCTCTTTTGGTGGGTTACTTACGGCTGAAGGGTGAACTGCTGGGCCTTTATGACGCGGAAGTCGGTGTTACTCTGATGGTTGGTAGCGCCATAATCCTGCTTTCGCTGCAACTATTTTACTATTCCAAAAAACTAAATAGTATTGATTATGCCAGAAGACAAATAAATAAGAACCTGGTTAAGAAGAGGAATAAGCTTGCACAATCTGAGTTAAAGTTCAGATCGCTCTTCGAAAATAACCCTGACCAGGTGTATTACCAGGACAGAAACGGCTATCTCCGGGATGTGAACCAGGCGGCGGCCGACCTGATCAACAAGCCGGTCTCAGAATTGATCAATTGCCATTATTCCGCTTTTATAGATTCGGAACATTATCAGGCATCCGAGATCGCCTTTAAGGAAGTTTTGAGCGGCAAGCCCGTGAAATTTGAGCAGGTCCTCAGGCGTGTTAATCAACCCGACCTACTGGCGGAGATAACGAAAATTCCGGTGATTGTTGCTGATCAGGTTATCGGCGTATATACCGTTGCCAAAAACATTACCAAGGAAAGAGCTTTCCTGCAGACCATTCAAACGCAGGCAGAAGATTTACTCGTGCTGAATGAGGAATTGCAGGCACAGTCCGAAAAACTGCAGGCGCAGTCAGAAGCTATGCAAAGCCTGAACGAAGCATTAATGGTTCAGACGCAGCAGGAGCAGAAGGCACGTGAAGAAGCGGAACTTGCCGGGCAAAGGGCAGCGGAAGCAAATCAGGCGAAAAGTATTTTCCTGGCCGTTATGAGCCACGAGATCAGAACACCCATGAACGGAGTTGTTGGGATGGCAGCTTTACTCGAAGAAACGAAGCTTAATTCCGAACAGAAAGAATATGTTAGTGTGATCCGGAAAAGCAGTGATGCTTTGCTGGAGGTAATCAATGATATACTGGATTTTTCAAAAATTGAATCGAATCACCTGGAACTGGATAACATTGATTTCAACTTGCGGGAGTGTATTGAGGAAGTGATCGACCTTCTAGCTATTACAGCTTGTGACAAAAAACTGGATCTGCTCTACCAGATAGATCAGAGAATGCCTTTAAGCCTTAACGGCGACAGTCTTCGCCTGCGCCAGGTGATCATCAACCTGGTGAACAACGCCCTGAAATTTACCAGGCAGGGGGAAGTGTTTGTAAAAGTTGATATGATCAGTATTGACGACGACGAAATTGAATTGTCCGTAAGTGTCAGGGACTCGGGTATCGGGATACCTGAAAATATGCTTCACCGGTTATTCAAAGCTTTTTCCCAGGTTGATTCTTCTACCACCCGCCAGTACGGCGGCACGGGATTAGGCCTGGCGATCAGCGAAAAACTGGTCCAGTTGATGGGCGGAACCATTGGTGTACAAAGTGAAGTGGGCAAAGGAACTACCTTTACCTTCACTGTCAAAATGAAGCTTGCTAGGAAACAGATCTTTTATCCGAAGCCAGCCTTAGGTCAAATCGAAGGGAAACAGATATTGGTTATTGATGATAATCAGACCAACCTGTCTATTCTGAAATCCCAGCTTGAATACTGGAAGTTGATCCCTACGGTGGTTTCATCCGGAATAGAAGCAATTGAATTGATTGAAAAAGGGTATCCGTTTGACCTCGTGCTTACCGATCTGCTGATGCCTGAAATGAATGGAATTGATGTTGCCCGCGAGTTAAAAAGATTAGATTTTAAAGCTTCCTTGATTCTCTTAAGCTCCGCAGGTATCGATAACAAGCGGGATCAGATTCTATTTAACGCCGTTATATCCAAGCCGGTTAAAACCTGCCAGTTATACAAATTGCTTCAGCAGGAACTCAACAGGGATAATGTTTCGCAGCAAGAGCCGGAGTCAGCGAAAAACATACTGGATGAAAATTTTGCGAAATCATACCCGCTGAGCATCCTCCTTGCTGAGGATAACCTGATCAATCAGAAACTGGCAATCCGGATCCTGCAAAAATTAGGCTACCAGGCCGATATCGCAAACAATGGAGTGGAAGTCCTCAGAATGATCGGTAGAAAGGAGTATTCCGTGATCCTGATGGACGTTCAGATGCCGGAGATGGATGGACTTGAAGCTACCCGCCAGATAAGAAAAGGTGAGGAGCACCAACCGTATATTGTGGCAATCACTGCGAACGCGTTTTCCGAAGACCAGGATGCTTGCTTTGCTGCCGGAGTAGATGCTTATTTACCCAAACCCATTAAACTGGATGATTTTGTAAAAACGCTTGTCGTCGCAGCTTCGAAACAAGAAGAAGTGTCGCTAGCCTGATTATTCGGGTTTTATTTTTTGAATTCACAAAAGTGCCATAGCACGCCTGCCGGGTCATGCATATAGAGCTCCCTGCCCCAGTCGAACGCCCTGGGGCCAGTGAACCTGACGCCTTCGAACTGATCCGGCAGTCCTTTACCCAGCAGGTCTTTAGCACATACATCCAGATCCTCCACTTCCAGTACGATCATCGAATTATCAACCCAGTCGGCCACGTAGGCATCCTGCAGGTAGAATCCCAGCTTATCATTCACCCTAAACAGGCTCATGTTATCGCCGATGATACGTTCTTCGAATCCCAGCGCCCTGTAAAAGTCTCTTGACTTCTGATAATCCTTAGCCCCGATAAAGGGCCGGATAGATTTCGGAGCATAATTCATATTTCAGTTTTTAAGCCGCTATTTTCACAGCATTTATGTAAATTGAAGAATAAATTCTGAGAATCTACCTATTCAGAAGTCTCTTTAACCTTTTCGCGGGATTACCCGGGACGACAAAAACAGCCATGGCACCACTGCTCGTACTGCTTGCCGCCTTTCTGATAGCATTGATCGCGATCAGGTATTTCCGGAAGGAGCATGACCTGCCCCAGGCGGCCAGGATCGGCATGTCAGTCATGCTGCTGTTCACGGCCATTGGCCACTTTGCCTTCACCGAAGGGATGGCCATGATGCTTCCCGGCTTTATTCCCTGGAAGATCGAGATCGTCTACTTCACGGGTGCTGTCGAGATGGCCGCTGCCATCGGCCTGCAAATACCCTCCTTGCAGAAGCTCACCGCCTGGCTGCTGATCCTGTTCTTCATCATGATCCTCCCTGCAAATATCAACGCCGCTATCAATGAAGTAGATTTCCAGGAAGGAACTTACGAAGGCAGCGGTGTCAATTACCTATGGTTCCGCGTGCCCCTGCAGGTGCTATTTATTGCGTGGACATATTACAGCGCGATAAGGATGGAAGGATTGAAGGCGGGAGGGGTGAAGGCGGAGAGATAATGTGCTAATGGGGTAATATGTTAATGTGCTAATAGGGTAATGTGCTAATAGGGTAATTTGCTAATGGGTGTTGAGGATTTATAGGGATTCCCTAAATTTCTATAGATGGATGGAAGGCGGGAAGGCTGAAGGCAAATTAATTTGCTGATTTGTCAATTTGCTAATTTGTCAATCGTGCGATCAGCAGTCCGCCAGGGAATACTCGTTTCTTAGTGTTCAGTTCCAGGGATAGTTCTTATTTAACAGAGAATTTGTAAGTACAGCTATGGGTATACTTGTCGCCTGGCTTCAATATCGTGGAAGGAAAGGCCGGCTGATTTGGTGAATCCGGGAAATGCTGTGTTTCCAGGCAAAAGGCAGTCCTGAAATTGTAGGGCATGTTACCTTTCCCTTTGTCCTTCCCGTCAAGGAAGTTACCTCCGTAAAACTGCAGACCAGGCTCCGTGGTGAAAACCTCCATATAACGGCCGCTTTTCGGCTCCCAAACTGAAGCTACAGGATCTGAAGCATTCCGGTTCCCGGTAAGCACCCAGTTGTGATCATAGCCTTTTCCAAACTTGAGCTGTTCAAAGTCTTCATCCACGCGCTTTCCAATTTCGGTTGGCTGAAGAAAGTCCATCGGCGTACCCTCAACCGGGTCGATCTTTCCTGTCGGAATTAAGGTCTTATCAACAGGAGTATATTTCTCAGCATTGATCATCAGCACATGGTCGTTGATACTTCCCTTTCCGGCTCCATGCAAGTTGAAAAATGAATGGTGCGTCAGGTTGATCACCGTCGGCTGATCTGTTTCCGCGGCATAAGTAACATTAAACTCGTTATTATCCGTGAGCCTGTATATCATCGTCACTTTAAGATTGCCCGGATAACCTTCTTCCCCGTCAGGCGACAGCCGTGTAAATTCAATGGTCTGTGCATCCAGCTGCTTAGCATCCCAAACCTGCGCATTAAACCCTTTATCTCCGCCGTGCAAATGATTGGGGTCGTTATTGGTGGCCAGGTCATACTGCTTACCATTCAAAGTGAACCTGCCTTTAGCGATCCGGTTTCCATACCGGCCGATAGCTGCCCCGAAATAGGGTTCGTTGGCGTTCAAATAACCATCCAAATTGTCAAAGCCAAGCACGATATCTTCGAACTTGCCATTTTTGTCAGGCACCAGCAGGGAAACGACTTTCGCTCCATAGTTGGTAACAGCCATCTCTAAACCATTACTGTTTTTTAAGTAAAACAGCTGCACCTGTTTGCCATCCAGATCCCTCTTGAAGTTTGCAGCCTTAAGCTCAGTTTGCAGCCTGCTTTCCCTATTTGGTTTACCGGAGTCACCCTTTGCATTTTTACCGGGGTTATTCTGACATCCTGATGCCATGATCAGGATGAGGCAAGAGCCGAGAAAGAGTTGATAAGCTTTCATAATTTGAAGTTAAAATATGAAATATCTTTAACACAAGGGAATTATCGGGAGAGTCGAAGGCCAAGCGCCGGGATTTATTAAAATGTGTTCCCAGGGGTCGCTCTTCGACTCCGCTCAGAGTGACAATATCCGAGTCGAAGGATGATCTCCCGGGAAAAGAGTTTAGAGGATCGTGGGTCTGAGGAACCGCGGCTAAAGTTGGAAGGTTGAAAGCTTAGAAGATCTGTATAAATCCTTGTAGTTCATAAGGGCAATAATCATCACCCGATTTGCCCCGTAGGGGCGATAGGTTGGTAGAAATAATAGAAACATAATTCCCCAATGCCCCGTAGGCGGCATGACCGTTTCTATAGGTCATCAAAAATGTTTTGCCCCTACAGGGCAATGCGACATCGCCAATTACTTTGCTACCGACATTTAGCCCCTACGGGGCATGGACAGTAAATCATATAAGCCGTACACATTGCAAGCAGGTGCATTATAGCTTTATTGCCTCTGTGTTAATCTGTGCAATCTGTGGTGAAAAGGAAAGCTAGAAGGCAGAAGAAACTACCAAATTATCCCATTAGCAAATTGACAAATTACCAAATTATCTCATTAGCAAATTAAAACCTGTACCCCAACGACAGCGACGCAACCCTGTTCTTAATGATCGCTCTGGTTGCCGGGCCATCTGCAGGGGCGGGTACCAGGTAGTCTTCGGGCGCAACATTCTTCAGTCCGATGCTCTGTTGCAGCGTCAGGGTAAGGCGGGAGTTTAGCTCGGCGCCTGCCGATAAGTTCAGGCCATAATCCGTATTGCCATAACCCATGGTACCTTCGAAATGACGGAATACGTTATCAGAGCCGTCAAACTTGCTGCCCATAAGACCTAAACCGGCGTAAGGACCGCCGCCCAGAACAAGCATTCCGAAATCGGGAACCTTCAATTTATAAAGGAGATTGATCGGGATCTCCAGGTAGAGCATGTGCACTTTTCCTTCAGAACCATCCAAACCCCCGTTTACATCGGTGCTCAAGCCTTTTCCCTGCAGTGAAAGTCCCGGCTGCACGAAAAGTTTCTCTGTAACCTGCACTTCCGTAAAACCGGTGAAATGCATGGATACCACCGGAATACGCAGGTCATTCTCCGGCTGGTATGACTGCCAGGCCACGTTGATACCGGTCTTCAAACCGAAACGCGACTTTTCCTGCGCGGAAAGGTTGAGTGATAAAAGAAGGCAAAGGATGAGGAGGGTAAAGGTTCTTTTCATGTTAGAAGAGTTGAAGGTGAAAGGCTGAAGGTTGGAAGGTAGAAATATTATCTGTCCTCTGAGCAGCCTGTCCCAATTTAACGGGAAGGACGGGCAGCTCCGGGTGCCTATTGGGCATCTACCTGATGCTGCATTGATGATTATAAAAAGATTAAACAGCGGTCGCTCTTCGACTCCACTCAGAGTGACAACGTCCCACAGCCACCCCATTAGCAAATTAGCAAATTACCTTATTAGCACATTAGAATCGGTAACCCAACGACACAGACGAAACCATATTCCGCATCTTGCCGTCAACCACCTCCGGACCGTCGGCGGGACCAGGCACGATGTAGGTCTCCGGTGCGACATTCGCCAGTCCGATACCCTGCTGCAGCGTAAGGATAAACCTGGAATTCAGCTGGGTCCCCAGGGACAGATTCAGGCCGTAATCCTTATTCTTGTAGCCCGTACTCCCCCAGATATCGGAGAAGGGGCTTTCCGATCCCACTTTTTCTTTATCCCAGAGGCCAATGCCGGCGTAGGGCCCGCCGCCTGCGATCATATCGCCAAAAGGAAGTTTGAATTTATAGAGGAAATTAACCGGGATCTCCATATAAAGCATATGCTTGGCCCCCCTCGTGCTGCGGTTACCATCGTGGTTGTAGCCCTTTCCCTGCAGGGATAGTCCCGGCTGCATGAAAATCTTGTCCGACAGCTGCACTTCCGTGAATCCGGTGAAATGCATCGAAATAGCCGGACGTGCGATAAAGCGCTTCTGCTCCCTTGATTGCCAGGCCACGTTGAAACCGGTCTTCAAACCGAAGCGGGCTTTTTCCTGTGCGGAAAGGTTGAAAGAGGTAAGAAGGCAAAGGACTAGGAAGGTAGAGATTCTTATCATAAGGAGGGTTATAGGTTTAGGAGTTTATAGGTTTAGCGTTTAGGGAATCCCTGGCAATTCGACACACCCTAACCATTAGCAAATTGACGAATTAGCAAATTATCAAATTGAGGGGCAACCTCAGCTGATACTTGAAAGCTGACAGCTGATACCTATTCTACCAGCTGGACGGAGATGGTTGACCTATCTTATTGGGAACTCTAACCCTAACAAAATACTTGACCACCTCCGGCCTGCGGGCACCTCCCTCGGGAGGATAAGCGGTTCCAATTGAGAAAGCCGCTTTTGTAAGAACAATCAAAAGAGCATTGCTTTAAGATCAGCCCTTCAACAAACTTTAATATTCAATAAACCGATCCGAATCACTCTCCTCCGCTGGCGGAGGTGGATCCCTCTATCGGGAGACGGAGGTGGTGAACCTGGCCTTGGTGCGAAATTCTAAACTAACAAATACTTGACCACCTCCGCC